>NZ_JBPPHF010000002.1:0-313563 GCF_051294775.1 Bacillus pretiosus | reverse complement strand
GTTTCCACCTTGGTTATCGTTTCCACCTTGGTTATCTAACGGTTTAATGCTACCTTTATCAAATGCAAATTGAATGTCATAAAAATGGTGATAATTCATTGAATCGATATCTACTTTTACTTTTGCATTTAACTTTTTAGATACATCGTCTACTTCTACTTCCACTACGCGTGTATCAGCTTTTTTATCTTCACTTAATACACTCGCATCAACGAACGAACCATTTTTCTCAAATTCAAACTTTGTAATCCATGCACTATTCGTTAATGTGAATGATACATATTTTTTACCATCTTTCACCTTTAACACGCCCGGACTCTTCGTATACGTGTTCATCATTGAAATTTCTTCTGATTGATCTTTTAAAGCTTTGAAATTGATGCTGTATTCACCGGCTTTAATTGTTTCAACATTCGGCTTCTCTACTTCTGGTTTCTCTACCTCTGGCTTTTTATCACCGTCTGGTTGCTTTTCTTCGTTCTTAATTGGCTCAAGTTTATCTTGTTCAAATAAAAGTTGTACATCATGTGTTTGCTTATAGTTTCTTGATGCCATTTCGATAAATACTTTTGTATTTAATTTTTTTGATAAATCGTCCACTTCAAACTCTACTACTCTTGTATCTTTTTCTTTATCTTCACTTACTACTTTTGCATCAGCAAATGCGCCATCTTTTTCCGTTTGGAAATTTTTAATTAATGAGCTACTTGTTAGTGTTACAATTGCCTTTTTCTTACCGTTTTCTACTTTTAATACTCCTGGATTTACCATGTAATTATTCATCTTAGATTCTTCATCTGTCTTATCTTTTAACACTTTAAATGGAATACTATAATTCCCATCGTTAATTGTGTTAGAATTGGGTTGTTGATCTGGGTCAGGCTTTTGGTCGGGCTTCTGACTTGGATCCGGTTTTTCATTTGGATCTGGCTTATTTGCTGGATCCTCTTTTTCATTTGGTTTTTCTACATGAATCGGTGTAATACTATTTTGATCAAATGCAATACGCACATCATAGTCATGATGATAATTTAAAAAGTCTATGTCTACTTTTACTTTCGCATTTAATACTTTCTCTACATCGTCCACTTCAAATTCTACTACTCGTGTATCTTTTTCTTTATCTTCACTACTTACATTTGTCGCAACAAACTGGCCACTTTTTTCTGTTTCAAACTTCGTAATCCATGAACTATGTTCTAACGTAAAGGATACCTTCTTCTTCCCATCCTTCACTTTTAAAGTTCCTGGACTTACAGAGTATTGATTCATCATAGATTCTTCATCTGATGTATCCTTAAGAACTTTGAAACCGATTGAATATTCACCGTCAGCTAGTTGGCTTGCTGCTTGAACTGCAAGAGGTTGTAATGTTGATACGAATGTAAATATCATTAAACACATCGCAACAACAATTTTAAGATATCTATTCAATGGAATAACGCTCCTTTATTTAGTTTTGACGTACTTTACGAATTAAGAAAACACCTGAAATAAGAATTAACACTGCAAATAATCCGATGCGTGCTTCATCGCCTGTTTTTGGGTTATCTGTTTTTTCAGCTTTTCCACTTTCATTTGTTCCTTTGCTTGCCTCTTTATTTGCTTCTTTACTCTCTTCTTTCTTCACTTCTTCTTTTACTTGTGTATCTGTTTTTGTTTGATCATTATTCTTTGTTACAGTAGTTGCTTTATTTTCTCCACCTACCGCTTTTACATTTGCATCAAATGCAAAGCGAATTGTGTAGTTATGGTCATAATTTACGTTAGGTACAACAACATGAATTTTTACAGCTGCTGGTTTAGATAAATCGTCTATTTTAAACTCTACAGTTCTTTTATCTGCAGATTCATCTTTACTAACAACTTTTGCATCAACAAAGTTTCCGTTCTCTGGTGCTTTAAATTCTGTAATCCAAGCACTATGATTCATAGGAATTTGTACTCTCATCTCACCATTTTTCACAATTAACTTAGCTGGTTTTTCAAAATAATCATTTGCCATTGAAGCTGAATCATTTTCTGCTTTTTGTATGACATAGTTAATATCGTAAGTACCGTCAGCTACATTTGCCGAAGCTTGTCCAAATGGCACTACGAAAAAAGCTAGCATACATACGAATGTCATAATAAAAGCGGGTAATACAGAAATCTTTCTCATTTGGCTTACTTCCTCCTTGTTTATCTTTCATCCATACTTTTTGAAAATGATAATTATTCTCAATATATAAGAAAAAAATAATAATCCTCTATCATTATTTAATTGTAATTTATTTATGTAATATAGATATTATTGATTATCATTCTCACTAAGTGTTAAAAATAATATCCCTCCCTATTCCTTATAAAGAGCGATTTACATTTTAACATAAGTCCCTATTTCTTTTGATGATTATCATTCTCAATGAAGGTCAAAAAAAATAAAACTAACCATTCTCCTACTCTATCACCTCTATCTACAAAATGATATCGTTATAGAAAACCTTATACCTTTCACTCCTCACTTTCCTTCTAATATTTCCACAACTAAGTCAATCTTAGCCTAATGCTAATTTTTTTGTCAACTATATTACGTATAAAATTTTTAATATCTAAATTTCCCTATATGCAATTTTTCCTACAAAAAAAGAGACTTTCTTTCATAGAAAGCCTCTTTTCACTATTTTTCTACAGCAACTTCTTGCTTTTGAAATAAAGAAACTACATATCCAATTGCAATTCCAATGATACCCGGAACTAGCCAACCAATCCCTACACTATATAGTGGAATTTTATCTAAGATAGGAGCAAGGGCCGCTACTTGAAGATTTGCATTATGCAATCCATCAAAGAAGCTAATTGCAAATGCTCCTACAATACCGCCTACATACATAGCTAATGGAAGACGAATATAGTTTTCAACAAGTGATAATACAATCAGTACGATACCAATTGGGTAAATTGCAATTAAAATCGGTAATGCTAATGCGTTTAACTGAGTTAACCCAAGGTTTGCTACCATAAATGCTAATACACAGAAGATGAAAACAACCTTTTGATAAGAAAGCTTTGGTAATAAGGAAGAAAAATATTCCCCACAAGCTGCAACAATACCTACAGAAGTTGTTAAACATGCCGCTGTAATTGCGATCCCTAATAATAAAGTTCCGTAACTACCAAATAAATGATTTACAACGTTTGTTAAAATAATTCCTCCGTTTGCTCCCATTCCAAGAGACACACTAGAAGCTCCCAGATAAGCAAGTGCTAAATAAACAAGTAGTAAACCGAGCGCTGCAATAAATCCTGCAAAGATTGTTACTTTTGCAATGCTGTTCTTATTTGTAACGCCTTTTGCTTTTAAAGCATTAATAACAACATTTCCAAAAACAAGTGCTGCAAGTCCATCTAAAGTTAAATATCCATCAATAAAACCTTTAAAGAGCGGAGCATTATACGCTTCTGTCGGTGCACCAAATTCTCCAATTGGTGTAATAATTGCTTTACCTACGATAATTGCTATAACAGCTAACAAAATTGGAGTTAATACTTTACCGATGCGGCCCACTAATTTCGATGGGTTTAAAGCTAAATAGAAAGTTACTGCAAAGAAAATGAATGTAAAGATAACAAGTGGATATGATTGACCAGCTATATCACTTGGTAAAAATGGTGCAACACTCATTTCATAAGCAACTGTTCCTGTACGCGGAACACTTACGAATACACCTAAACATAAATAAATTGCAGTGATAAAAACAAGTGCGAATACAGGGTGTACACGTCCCGCTAGCTCATTAATATCTCCCTTTAGAGCTATAACAATTACCCCTAATAAAGGTAATCCAACACCTGTTACGATAAAGCCAAATAACGCGATCCATACGTCTGTTCCAGCACCTTGCCCTAAAGCTGGCGGGAAAATCATATTACCTGCACCGAAAAATAGTGCAAACAACATTAAACTTATTGCAAACATCTCAGAAAACTTTAAAGATGATTTCATTTCTACTAACCTCCTAAATATTTTTACATTGACAAAATATTCTGAATTAAAGACCGTCACATATCCTCTTTCAAGCATACTTCCCCGTAAAAGAACGCAAAAAACACCCGTCCCTAACAAAGGGACGAGTGTTGAAATCGTGGTTCCACCCTTATTCTAATAAAATGAATTTATAACAAAATAAGCTCATTTTATAGCTCGTGTAAATTGATAACGGTTTTATCCGCCAAGAATTACAATGCATCATGCAGTTCACTCTTGAAGTTTAGAGGTGGTAAGTTTGTCTTTCCGTATTAGGAAGCTCACAGCCTAGGCTTCCCTCTCTGAGAATCGTCAAAAACAACTCATGTCCTCATCATTACTTTTATAAAATATCTTGTCGAAACTTGTTGTTTTTTATTATATGGGCTATTTTTTAAAAAATCAATAGTTTTATTTTTTCTGACAAAAAAATATAGGGAGAAAATTTCCCCTCCCTATATTTGCCCTATTAATATTTCTAATTCCTCAGCTGTAATGTTACGCCATTTTCCCACTTCTAAATCATCTAGCTCTATATTCATAATACGAACCCGCTTTAGCTTTGTTACAGTAAACCCGAAAGCACGGCTCATTCTACGAATTTGTCTGTTCATTCCTTGCGTTAAAACGATGCGAAATGTAGATTGATCCACTCTCGTCACTTTACAAGGCTTCGTCATTCCATCTTTAATCTTTACACCGCTGGACATCTCATCAATAAACCAATCTGTAAACGGCTTATCAACCGTAACGATGTATTCTTTCTCGTGCTCATGATCACCGTGTAAAATTTGATTTGCAATCGCACCGTCATTCGTTAATAAGATTAGTCCTTCCGACGCTTTATCTAATCGCCCAACAGGAAAGATACGCTCTGGGTAATTGATATAATCAATAATATTATCTTCAATATGATCGGCTGCTGTACAAGTAATTCCGATTGGTTTATGAAAGGCAATATACACCTTTTCCTTCTCTTCTTTTGCAATAACCTGTCCATCAATCGTTACCACATCACCATCGCTCACGAGTGCACCGTGCGTACATATTTCGCCGTTAATAGCCACGCGTCCGGCTTTAATGAGACGGTCTGTTTCGCGTCTTGAACAGGATTTTGCTTCGCTTATGTATTGGTTGATTTTCATAGCTTATTCCTTTTCCTATATATTAAAAGCGGCAATCTATGGCAATATCACTCTGCCACGATTGACGCTCTTTTACTTCGCAAAAACAACTAAATAAATAACCCCAATTACCAAAAATATTCCGCAACAAGCTAACAATACTTTTGCAAGTTTGTCCATAAACATATAATGGTTCCCCTTTGTTTCGTTGTTTGCTATTTTAATTCGACAACTGTTACGCCTAGGCCTCCCTCGCCCATGTCACCGTAGCGGTAGTTTTTCACACCGCGGTGTTTCTTCAAGTAATCTTGTACACCTTGGCGAAGCGCTCCTGTTCCTTTACCGTGAATAATTGATACGCGCGGATAGCTTGCAAGCTGTGCATCGTCTAAATATTTTTCAACGCGCATCATTGCATCTTCATAACGTTCACCGCGAAGATCGAGCTCTAACGAAACGTGATAATCTCTACCCTTCACACTTGCGACTGCTTTTTTCTCAGTTTGCTTCGGTGTATTAATGTATTCCATATTGGATTCTTTCACTTTCATCTTCAGAATACCAATTTGTACGCTCCACTCTGTATCACTTACTTTTTCAAGCAATTGACCTTTTTGACCAAACGTTAACACTTTTACTTCATCACCTGCGCGTAATTGTTGTTTTGGCGCTGTGTTTTTCACGTTTACTTTTTGTTTCTTCACAAGCTCTGGCGCCGCACCTTCTAGACGGCTCTTCGCTTCAATAAGCTCATGGTCTTTCACGTTTATAAGCTGTGCTTTACGCAATTGACGAAGTTCTTGAATAATGCCTTCTGCCTCTTTCTTTGCAGCTTCGACTTTTTCTTCCCCTTCTTTTTGCGCTTTTAATAATTTTTCATCGCGCTCATCATTAAATTCAATAATTTGACGCTGTAATTCGCGATGCAGTTTTTCAGATTGCTTGCGAAGTGCTTCTGCTTCGTTCCAGTCACGCTCTGCATTCTTTTGACTTTCTTCTAACTTCGCAATCATATTTTCAATTTTGTTTGTATCTGTACTAATGTGGTTACGAGCTTGATCAATCACGCGATCAGATAGTCCAAGGCGCTTCGAAATTTCAAAGGCATTACTACGTCCTGGTACACCGATTAATAATTTATACGTTGGGCTTAATGTGTTCACGTCGAACTCAACGCTCGCATTAATAACTTTCTCACGGTTATATCCGTATGCTTTTAATTCTGGGTAATGCGTCGTAGCAACAACGCGAGCACCACGATTACATACTTCATCTAAAATTGAAATTGCTAATGCAGCCCCTTCTTGCGGATCTGTTCCAGCACCTAATTCATCGAATAAAACTAAGCTTTCAAAATCAGCTTTTTCTAAAATATCAACAATGTTCACCATATGTGAGGAGAACGTACTTAAACTTTGTTCAATCGATTGCTCATCACCGATATCGGCAAAGATATTTTTAAATACACAAATCTCTGATTCATCCATTACTGGAATGTGAAGGCCAGATTGCGCCATTAGCACACAAATACCAACTGTTTTCAGCGTAACTGTTTTACCACCTGTATTTGGTCCTGTAATAACAATTGTCGTGAAATCTTTCCCTAACATAATGTTATTTGGCACGATAATTTCTGGATCAATAAGCGGATGACGTGCTTGTCTTAAATCCATATAACGTTCGTTATTTACGATTGGTTTCGTTGCTTTTATACGCTTCCCATAAAAAGCTTTCGCAAAAATAAAGTCAAGATTCGCAACTACTTCTACGTTAGATAAAACGATATCCGCTTCTACTGCCACTTCTTCTGTTAACATCAATAAGATGCGTTCGATTTCTTGTTTTTCTTTCACTCGTGCTTCTTGAAGCGCGTTATTTAACTCTACAATGACTTGTGGTTCAATAAATAACGTTTGCCCAGAAGCTGATTGATCGTGGACAATACCGCCATATACACCGCGGTATTCTTGTTTTACTGGGATTACGTAACGTTCGTTACGAATCGTTACAATCGCGTCAGACAGCATCTTTTGCGCGTTGGAAGAACGCGTCATATTTTCTAACTTTTCACGAATACGACTTTCCGCAGTACGAATTTGAGTACGAATACCACGCAGTTTATCACTTGCGCTATCGACTACTTCACCGCCATCACCGATACAATTTGTAATTTTCTTTTCTAAATCATATAAAGATACAATTTGAGCGACATGAGTTTCTAAAATTGGAAGCTCGACACCATTATCAACCATATCTTCAATGAAACGTTTCATATTGCGACTACCATACATCGTATTGGCAATATCAAGTAGTTCATTCGGGCTTAACATACTTCCAATCTTTGCACGCTTCACATTTGAGCGAATATCCGTAATACCACCTAATGGTGCACTACCTTTTAAACGAATGACTTTCGCTGCTTCATCTGTTGTATCTTGCATTTCTACAATTTCTTCAAAATCAGTGCTTGGCACTAAATGCTTCACTTTGTCACGGCCAAGTGAAGAGGCTGTATGTTCAAGTAATTGTTCTTTTACTTTATTATATTCTAATACACGCAACGTTCTTTCTAACATGTTGCAGGTCCCCCTTGTGTTACTTATTACGTTTAATATAGTCTAATAAACGTTCGATATCCCACGTGTTAATCACGTTATCTTTTTGAATCCAACCTTTACGTGCTGCTGCTACACCTGTTTCCATATCTTCTAACATTTCAAGCGTATGAGCATCCGTATTAATCGCTACTTTTACACCAGCATCTTGTGCTTGTTTTAATAATTTCGCGCTTAAATCTAGACGGTTCGGATTCGCATTTAATTCTAAAACTGTATTTGTTTCTTTTGCGAGCTCGATTAATAAATCTGTATCCACATCATAGCCCTCGCGGCGTCCAAGAAGACGTCCTGTCGGATGAGCAATCATTGTGACATGCTTATTCTCCAGCGCAGCACGAAGACGTTTCATAATCGTTTCACGGTCTTGTGAGAAGCTAGAGTGAATCGCTCCAATGACATAATCTAATTCTGCTAATACTTCATCGTCAAAATCAAGTGTTGCATCCGGTAAAATATCCATTTCAATTCCGCGTAAAATTGTAATGTCTGGATACTTTTCGTTCATACGTTCAATTTCTTTCGCTTGTTCACGAAGGCGCTCTTTCGTTAAACCGTTCGCTACTTTCAAGTATTGTGAGTGATCAGTAATCGCCATAAACTTATATCCACGAGCACGGCACGCTTGTACCATCTCTTCAATGGAAAAAGCACCATCACTCCATGTTGTATGCATATGTAAATCACCTTGTATGTCAGAGAACTGAATTAAGTTTGGATACTCTTTAATTAATTCAATTTCTTTTCCATCTTCACGCACTTCTGGTGGGATAAATGGAAGACCGAAATGAGCGAAGAACTCCTCTTCTGTTTCAAATGTTCTCACTTCACCTGTTTCTAAGTTTTCTACACCGTACTCACTAATTTTCTCGCCTCTATCTTTCGCGATTTGGCGCATTTTTACGTTATGATCTTTTGATCCTGTGAAATGGTGAAGGGTTGTAATAAATTCTTCTGGTTTTACTAAACGGAAATCGATTGAAATATCATATTCATATTGAAGACGAACAGAAACTTTTGTATCTCCACTTGCGATTACTTCAATCATATTATCAAATTGCAGTAAATGCTCACGTACTGCAGCTGGTTCTGTCGTTGCAATAATAAAGTCTAAATCTTTCACTGTTTCACGAACACGGCGCAAACTACCAGCACGAGAGAAACGAATTACTTCAGCAATATTCGACAATTTCTCCTCTATTTCCCCGGCAATAGGTAATACCATTGCGATTGGTAAACGCTCTGGACGAGAGCCTACTTGATCGATTGCTTCTAATATTTTCTCTTCTGTCTTCTTACCGAAACCTGCTAAAGCTTGTACTTTATTTTCCTCACAAACCGCTTTTAGCGATTCCATATCAACAACACCAAGTTCTTTATATAACTTAGCTACCTTTTTACCACCAAGGCCTGGTAATTTTAATAACGGTAATAAGCTACTTGGCACTTCTTTTTCAAGCTCTTGTAATACTTCAGATGTTCCCGATTCTATATATTCTTGAATAACTGCTGCTGTTCCTTTTCCAATGCCCGGAATCTTCGTGAAATCTTCAATCTCAGAAAGACTACGATCATCACTTTCTAATGCTGCCGCCGCCTTACGAAATGCAGATATTTTAAATGGATTCGCGCCCTTTAGTTCCATAAAAAGCCCAATTGTCTCTAGTAATTTAATAACTTGTTTTTTATTTACTTTCATCATTACCCCGCCTTTCTTTCATAGAAAAAAACTCCTCTTTCCGAAAAAAGAGAAGTTATACTCTGCTACCTGTCTGCCATAGTTCCTTCACCTTTTCAGAAAGAATCGGTGTATCGTCTACAATTATTTTGCTAATTGATGATTTTTGTAATGGTGTTTGTATTTGTTCAATCGGAAGAATGTTTCCAACGATAATTAAAACAAACAAAATAATATATACTTCTAAAAATCCGAGGATTGCCCCCGCAAACGCATTGACTTGCTTTAAAACCGGTATTTCTGCAAACATATTTAACAAATTACCAAGTAATGAAAGTGCAATTTTTGTAATAATAAACAATATGATAAACGCAAGCGCTTGATAAAATACTGTTTCAATATTATTTGCATCAATCCATTCTGGAACAGATACGTTTTTATCAAATGGATACGGAATAAATTTCGCAAGTGCTGGCGCTAAATCTTTACAGTACCAGTATGCAACAAGGTATGCGATAATAAAGCTTGTTAACTTTACAAGTTGCAGAATAAACCCTCTGCGTAAGCCGAGGAAAAATCCCATAACAAGCAGTAAAATGATAATAATATCAATCATGTTATTCCATTCCTTTTTTTGTCATACTTTCTTTCAATTTCTCATGTTCTTCTTTTAATTTTATGTAATCGTGTATGACGTTTACTGCCGTCAATACCGCTAGTCTACTCGTGTCAAGCGAAGGATTCTTGGCATTGAGTTCGCGCATTTTATCATCCACAATCGCTGCTACCATGCGGATATGACTTGTACTTTCATCGCCAACAACTGAATATTGTTGACCATAGATTTCTACATTAATTCGACTTTTCTTTCCCTTTTGTTGTGACAACTCACCGGCCTCCAATCACGTACAGAATCCTAAAGTTTATCATACCATGAACCATCATATTATGGAAACAGAAAGAACAATCCGATATGATAAAAATAACAATATAAAAAAAGGAGCGACCATCTTGTCAAATTCTATCGTAATACAAACAAGTTCTACAGTAATTGAAGACATGAAACAACAATACAAACAAGCGCTTAGTCCAAAAACCCCACAAGGCGGGATCTTCATGGCAAAGGTGCCATCTTGCACGATTACAGCTTATAAATCTGGAAAAGTAATGTTCCAAGGTGGCCGTGCTGAAGCAGAAGCTTCTCGTTGGCAAACTGTCTCTCAAACACCGAAAACAGCTGTAAAAAAATCTGTAGATTCACACCGTTATGCACCCCCTGTTTCCATCGGTACAATGTCTATCGTAGGGTCAGATGAAGTTGGTACTGGTGATTTCTTCGGACCGATGACAGTAGTTGCTGTATATGTGGATGCGGAGCAAATCCCACTGTTAAAAGAACTTGGTGTAAAAGACTCTAAAAACTTAAATGACGATCAAATTACTGCCATTGCAAAACAACTTCTACACGTTGTTCCTTACAGCTCTCTTGTCCTTCATAATGAAAAATATAACGAGCTATTTGATAAAGGAAACAACCAAGGTAAGTTAAAAGCTTTACTGCATAATAAAGCTATTACAAACTTATTAGCTAAAATTGCACCTACAAAACCTGAAGGCGTCTTAATCGATCAATTCACACAACCTGATACATACTACAAATATTTAGCAAAACAAAAACAGGTACAGCGTGAAAATGTTTACTTCGCGACGAAAGGCGAAAGCGTACACTTAGCAGTAGCCGCTGCCTCCATTTTAGCTCGTTACTCATTCGTAAAACAGTTTGACGAACTAAGCAAAAAAGCCGGTATGCCACTTCCAAAAGGTGCTGGTAAACAAGTTGATATTGCAGCTGCTAAATTAATTCAAAAGCTTGGTAAAGAACGATTACCTGAGTTTGTGAAAATGCATTTCGCTAATAAGGAGAAGGCGTTTCGCTTATTAAAATAGTATCGACAAAAACAGGAGGCTACAAACTCCTGTTTTTTTGTTTCCCCTACTATTATCCTTATAATTTTGTTACATTTAAAATATACAGATTATTCTAATATAGGAGGAGATTCCCATTGCTACTTCTACAAATGATTCTAAATATTTTACTAGGCGATCCACACGAAAGACAGTTTGAAATTAGAGAAAACATTCAGCTACTAAGTGAACAACGAGAGTTCAACGGTTTAATAGAGCGTTATGGCCGTTCTTTCTTATTAAACTTTCGGATTCGAAGATTTATCCCGCTTTAATGGGCAGTAAGACCCCCACCTCAAAATTCAGCGAAAGCAAAGAAGTTAGGTGGGGGATCAACTGTCCATAAAAGTCCGATTGGTTCAACTAATAATCAGTGGGGGATGAAGAAAACCCCCACTGATTAAAGTTTCACTTTATCGGGAAACACGATGCCCGCTTGTTAATACATAATCCAGCAAAACTACAGCACTTCTGTGAGGAACTTGAATCTATGATTAGAAAAAAAGGATTGTTTACATAAGGAGGTATTTCATATGAACGCTGTAAAAGTTAAAAAGGTATTATATGTTTTCGTACACCTCGTGGGCCCACTTTCTTACCTCACTATTTCTACCATTTGGGGAGCTTTTTTCACTACTAAATCTACATTCGAAAATATATCTGATAATCTTGGTGTGATGGCTATCTATTACGTGCTTATGAGTTTACTGTGGTTTTTCTATTTAGATCGATTAGACAAAGATGTAGATAAAATTACAAAAGAAATTAATGATAATAAGGTGTAATACATATAAAAAAAGGAGAGCCGCCAAGACTCTCCTTTTTTATGTTAACTTCTTTTCTGCTTCTTATTTGATGAAGATACTTTATGAGAACCTGTTTCATGTGCCGTCGTTCCTTGTCCTTCTATTTCTGGAGAACCAAGGCTTGATCTTGAATGATCTTTTTTCACTTTTTTACTCATTTATATTCACCCCTTCGTGTTACTTTTTGCTACGAGGTAATAAACTATGCAAAATAAAAAGCGAGAGGATTTCCTCTCGCTTTTTTCATATTTTAGAATTCAGAAGAACCTGGAGTTCTTGGGAATGGAATTACGTCACGGATGTTAGCCATGCCAGTGATGTACATTAGGAAGCGCTCGAAACCTAGACCGAATCCAGCGTGTTTTGTACCGCCGTATTTTCTAAGTTCTAAGTACCACCAGTAGTCCTCTTCGTTCATACCTAATTCTTTAATTCTGTCTACTAAAACGTCCATTCTTTCTTCACGTTGGCTTCCGCCGATTAATTCGCCGATGCCAGGAACTAGAAGGTCAGTAGCAGCTACTGTTTTTCCATCTTCATTCATACGCATGTAGAACGCTTTAATGTCTTTTGGATAGTCAGTTACGAATACAGGGCGTTTGAAAATTTCTTCTGATAAGTATCTTTCGTGCTCTGTTTGTAAGTCAATACCCCATTCTACTGGATATTTGAAGTCAGCACCTGACTCTTGAAGCACTTTAATTGCTTCTGTATATGTGATACGACCGAAGTCAGAGTTGATTACGTTGTTCATGCGCTCAAGAACTGTTTTATCAACGAAGCTGTTGAAGAATTCCATTTCTTCTGGTGCATGCTCTAGTACGTATTTCATTGCATATTTCAGCATATCTTCTGTAAGATCCATTACGTCGCCTAATTCAGCGAATGCAATCTCCGGCTCAACCATCCAGAACTCAGCTGCATGACGAGTTGTGTTAGAGTTTTCTGCACGGAATGTAGGTCCGAATGTGTATACGTCACGGAATGCTAATGCATAAGCTTCAGCGTTCAGCTGTCCACTTACTGTTAAGTTTGTTTCTTTGCCGAAGAAGTCTTTTGATTCATCAACTTGTCCGTCTTCACCTTTTGGTACGTTGTTTAAATCTTGCGTTGTTACGCGGAACATTTCGCCTGCACCTTCTGTATCACTACCAGTGATGATTGGTGTATGAACATGTACGAATCCACGCTCTTGGAAGAACTGGTGAATCGCAAATGCTGCGACAGAACGTACACGGAACGTTGCAGAGAATGCATTTGTTCTTGGACGTAAGTGAGCGATTGTACGTAAGTATTCAAACGTGTGACGTTTCTTTTGAAGTGGGTAATCAGAATCTGATAAGCCCTCGATATCAATTTTTTCTGCTTTAATTTCAAATGGTTGCTTCGCTCCAGGCGTTGCAATTACTGTACCTTCTACTTTAATTGAAGAGCTAAGTGGAAGTTTTGCAATTTCTTTGAAGTTTTCTAACTCTGTATCGAAAACGATTTGAACGCTTTTGAAGAAGCTACCGTCGTTTAATTCGATGAAACCAAATGCTTTTGAATCACGTAAGTTACGAATCCACCCTGATACTTGTACTGTTTGACCTGCGTATTTATCTGTATCTCTATACAGACTTTTTACTAATGTGTTTTCCATAGTGAAATTCTCCTTTGCACATATATTTAAATACAAAAAAACCTTTCATCCATAAAGGGACGAAAGGTTAAACTTCGCGGTACCACCCAATTTGTCATAAAGACCAACTTTAACTCGTATGTAATACATACTTCCCGGTTTGTAACAGGCCGGATTCCCGTCTAAGTCTACTCTTGAATACAAGATTCAATTTCGGTTAGCAACTCCAAGGTGTTCTTCACATATACCGCCTCATCAGGCTCTCACCGTCCCTGACTCGCTTTGGATTATAGTATATACTACTTTTCCTTATCATCGTCTTTCATTTTGTTAAACTAAAATTAATGTACTACATTCGAGAGAAAGATGCAAGATACCAAAAAATATATCAGCGATTTTTGTAATATATCGATTTTCCGACAATCGTGCCATAAAAAAATTGCCGGGCTTAATCCGGCAATTTCTCATTACTTACGTAACTCCGCACCAAACTTCTCTTCTACCGTTGTTAATACACGGTTATGTGCTTCTGTTACTTCTTCGTCTGTTAACGTACGTTCTGCATCGAAGTATGTCATAGAGAATGCAAGTGATTTCTTGCCTTCTTCCATTTTTTCACCTTCGTATAAGTCAAATAGCGTTACGTCTTTCAGAAGTTCTCCGCCAGCTTCAGCAATAACTTGCTTCATTTCACCAGCTTTTGTTTCTTTCGTTACGACAACAGCCATATCACGTGTCATAGATGGGAAACGTGGAATTGCTGCGTAGTAAGTTTCTTCTGCGTCTGCACCAAATACTTTTACAAGAGATAATTCGAATACGAATGTATTTTTCACATCTAATTGTTTTTCTGCTTCTGGGTGCAATTGACCGATGAAACCAATTACTTCGCCATCTAATACGATGTCAGCTGTACGACCTGGGTGCATCCCTTCACGTTTTGCTGGTGCATAAGTGATTTGGTTTGCAACGCCAAGTACGTCGAATAATCCTTCTAGTACACCTTTCACAACGAAGAAGTCTACTACTTTCTTCTCACCTTGCCATGCATGGTGAAGAGCAAGTCCTGTCATAACACCGGCAAGATGTTGTTCTTCTTTCGGAAGTTCTCCTGCTTCTGTTGGTAAGAAGACAGAACCTACTTCGTATAAAGCAACACTATCGTTTTTACGTGCCACATTATATGAAACAGCTTCTAGTAATTGCGGTACTAAGCTTAAACGAAGTTGGCTACGCTCTTCACTCATTGGAAGTGCAAGATTTACAGGAGCTTTTTCATTTGGCTCGACCATATATTGCTTCGCTTTATCAGCGCTTGTTAATGAATATGTGATCGCTTCATATAAACCAGCACCCTCTAGGAAGCGACGTACTTTACGACGTTTCGTTTGTGCTGATGTTAATTTACCACGAGTCATTGTTCCAGAAGGTAATGTAACTGGAATGTGGTCATAACCGTATAGACGACCCACTTCTTCTACTAAGTCTTCTGAAATTGTAATATCAGGACGACGTGCTGGTACATTCACATGGAATGTTCCTTCTACTTCTGTGAATGGGAATTTCAAGTTTGTGAACATTGTACCCATTTCACTTGCAGAAATATTTGTACCTAATACACGGTTTACTTTTTCAGCAGTAACAGATACTGTACGCTCTTGTACTTGTAAGTTGTCAGCTTCTACTACACCTTCAAGTGCTTCTCCGCCAGCGTATTTCGCCATTAAAGCAGCTGCGTGTTGAATTGCTTCAAATGTACGTGTTGGATCGATTCCTTTTTCAAAACGTGCGCTTGATTCACTGCGAAGACCTAAGTCTTTTGATGTACGGCGCACTGTTTGACCTGCAAAGTATGCAGATTCAATTAAAACGTTTACTGTCTCATTTGTAACTTCAGAATCCGCTCCGCCCATTACACCAGCAACAGCTAAAGCTTTTGTTCCGTTTGTAATTACAAGGTGGTGGCTTTGTAACGTATGCTCTTGATCATCTAACGTTTCAATTTTTTCGCCTTCTTTTGCAAGACGAACAACGATTTCTTTTGAACCTAATTTATCGTAATCGAATGCATGTAACGGTTGACCGTATTCCATTAAAATGTAGTTTGTAATATCCACTACATTGCTAATTGGACGAATGCCAGCTGCCATAAGGCGCGTTTGCATCCACATTGGTGATGGACCAATCTTTACGTTCTTCACCATTTTTGCAATATATAATGGGTTTTCTTCTTTCGCTTCTACACTTACAGAAATGTAATCAGAAGTTTTTTCTGCTGTTTCTTGTAAGCTGATAGCTGGAAGTTTTACTTCACGGCCATAAATAGCAGCGACTTCATATGCAACACCTAACATGTTTAAGCAATCTGCACGGTTTGGTGTTAAACCAAGCTCAAGTACTTCATCATGTAAGTTTAAAATTTCAAGTGCGTCTGCACCAACTTCAGCGTCACTCGGGAAGATGAAGATACCGTCTGCATATTCTTTTGAAACTAACTTTCCATCAATGCCAAGCTCTTGAAGCGCACAAACCATACCGTGAGAAGCTTCACCACGTAGTTTTGCCTTTTTAATTTTGAAGTTGCCAGGAAGTACAGCACCAACTTTTGCAACTGGTACTTTTAAACCTTTTGCAATGTTAGCAGCTCCACAAATAATTTGAACTGGCTCTTCTTCACCGATATCGATTAAACATTTGCTTAATTTATCAGCTTCTGGGTGTTTTTCACATTCTAATACGTGACCAACTACAACACCTTTTACACCTTTATTTAATAATTCAACACCTTCTACTTCAATACCACTTTTCGTGATTTTGTCTGCTAGTTCTTGTGCTGTTACATCTTTAATATCTACATACTCTTGTAACCAACGATATGATACGAACATACTTATCCTCTCCTTCCCTTACGCTCGTTTGAATTGTTGTAAGAAACGTACATCATTTGTATAGAAATGACGAATGTCATCTACGCCGTATTTCAACATTGCGATACGCTCTGCGCCCATACCGAATGCGAAACCTTGATATTCTTTTGAATCATAACCAGCCATTTCAAGTACGTTCGGATGAACCATACCTGCTCCTAAAATTTCGATCCAGCCAGTTCCTTTACAAGTGCCGCAACCTTTGCCGTGACACATCATACAAGAAATATCCATCTCTACAGATGGCTCTGTGAATGGGAAGAAACTTGGACGAAGACGGATTTCACGATCTTCACCGAACATCTTTTTCACGAATACTTGCAGTGTACCTTTTAAGTCACTCATGCGAATGTTTTTATCAATTACAAGACCTTCAATTTGCATGAATTGGTGTGAATGCGTCGCATCATCGTCATCGCGGCGATACACTTTACCAGGACAAATAATTTTAATTGGGCCTTTTTCTTTATTATTTTCCATCGTACGTGCTTGCACAGAAGATGTATGTGTACGTAGTAACGTTTCTTCTGTAATGTAGAATGTATCTTGCATATCACGCGCTGGGTGATCTTTCGGTAAGTTTAATGCTTCGAAGTTGTAGTAGTCTTTTTCTACTTCTGTTCCTTCAGCTACTTCATACCCCATACCGATGAATACATCTTCAATTTGCTCAACAACAGCTGTTAACGGATGGTGACAACCTGTTTCAACAGGACGGCCTGGTAGTGTAACATCAATTGTTTCCGTAGCTAATTTCGCTTCAATTACTGCTTTTTCTAAGTTTCCAATTTTGTCTTCTAAACGCGTTTGAATCGCTTCACGTACTTCATTTACTAATGCTCCCATACGTGGACGCTCTTCTGCTGATAATTTTCCCATGCCGCGTAATACTTCTGTAATTGGACCTTTTTTTCCTAAATACGCTACGCGTACGTCGTTTAAGCCTTTTAGCTCTTTCGCTTCTTCAATAAGCTCTAACGCTTTTTGCTTTAGCTCTTTTAAACGTGCTTCCATTTGGAACCCTCCTAATTTTAAAAATAAAAAAACCTCGCTCCCAAAAAGGGACGAGGTAAATTCGCGGTACCACCCTAAATTGACAGACCAGGTCTGCCCACTCATTAGTTATAACGATCAATTCTGACCGGAACGCCTTTACATATATATGGTCCTGGCGTCAACTCCAGAGGTGAATTCACTTCCGTCTACCATAAGAATGCTTTCAGTCTAAGGCATTCTCTCCCTATATGGCGATTTTGTAAGTTACTCTTCTCTATCAACGTTTTTCGTTATTTAACTTTTAATATAATATACTTCAACTTATTATAAGAAGTTTTTTATTTGTTCGCAACTGGGCTTTGTAAATAATACGTTAAAATCCCTGCTGCAACCGCAACATTTAATGATTCTGCCCCGCCGTAAATCGGAATATACAAGTTTTGATCCGTTTTTGCAAGAATTTCTTGGCTTACGCCGCTTCCTTCATTTCCTACAATTAATGCAAAACCACCAGCTGGTGTTACTTCACCATACGGAACTCCATTTTCAAGAGCTGTTCCATATACAGGAACGTTATTTTCTCTTAACTTGTCTACCCACTCTTCTAAGTTCCCTTTTACAACTGGTAAATGGAAAATAGAACCTTGTGTAGAGCGAAGCACTTTACTATTATATGCATCAACGCATCCTTCTCCAAGCACAACAGCATGAATACCAGCTGCATCAGCTGTACGAATAATTGTCCCTAAGTTGCCCGGGTCTTGAAGACCATCTAATAAAAGAAACTTTCCATCTGCAAGAGCTACTTCACTCTCGTGTTTCTCACAAACAGCAAATACCCCTTGCGTCGTTTCTGTTTCACGGAGTACTTTTACGATTGCTTCAGGTACGATATACATTTCCACATCATTAACTGTCCAATCTTTCGGAAGATCTGTCTGATCAGAAACGATAAGTTCTGTTACAACTCCTGCTTTTAAAGCTTCTTCCACTAAGTGGAATCCTTCTACAAAAAATAAACCTTTTTTATCGCGCTCTTTTTTCGTCTGCAGCTTTTTCCACTGCTTCACACGCGGATTTTGCACTGAATCAATGTTTTTCATAATATGTATTTCCCTCTCTTCTTGTCTTATCATTATAGCCTATTTTTCATACATATTTACATAAAAAAGAACAAAAACTAACGTCAGTTTCAATTCTGAAGAAGAGGTGAAAATAATGAGTTTTAATTTACGCGGTGCTGTATTAGCGAATGTATCTGGAAATTCACAAGATCAATTACAAGAAACGATTGTCGATGCAATTCAAAGCGGTGAAGAAAAAATGCTTCCAGGTCTTGGCGTTTTATTCGAAGTCATTTGGAAAAATGCTGATGAAAATGAAAAACACGAAATGTTAGGAACACTAGAGCAAGGATTAAAAAAATAAACAATAAAAGGTCACCTTAGAAAAAAACTAAGGTGACCTTTTATGTCTATAAAATTTTTCTTCTCCTAAACATTTCTACTTTACTAACGCTACACAGATGGAGTACAATATTCAAAATACATTTAAACCGATCGATTTTCTTTATAGACACCATTAGATAAAAGGAGTGAATGTTTTATGCAACGTATTACGCTTGAACAAGTTTTTAAACATCACATTACACAAAAATATGTAAACCGTTCTGGAATGGTCCACGCGATTGCTGTCGCTTACCATGCGTTTCACTTAGCGAAAAAGCATCATGCCTCAGTCGATGCTGCAACAAAAGCTGGTTTCCTTCATGATATCGGACATCACACATGGTACAGCGAGGGAGAATGGGATTATGACTTGTATAAAAAGAATGATATACATGCGATTAAAGGAGCAGAAAGAGCTCATAAATTGCTTATTAGATTAGGAGAACATCCGAAACTAGCAAAAGAAATTTCTATCGCGATTCTTCTTCATACAGATTCTTTCTTAGTACAGCAAGAAATTGAAAGAACATCTCTTCAAAACATTATTAAATGGGCAGACGAAGCAGATGAAGAACCGGGCGGAGCGCACCATTATAGAACGATTTCTTATGAAAAAGCATTAAAAGCTATTCAACAGTTAGACCGATTGGTAGAACGTGAATTGCAAATAGAGCAATCAAAATCGAATAACAAGGCAGAACATAGTTATCAATGAGAAAGAGGCATCACTATAGGGTGATACCTCTTTTATTATTTTATGGAAAATACACCTTTATATGTAATATTTAAATATTACATATAAAAACAAAATACTCTATAATTAAATATACAAATATAAAGAGGTGATTTTACAAATGCAACCCGCTACACAACTTTCTAATGAACAGAAATACTCTATGTCATGGGGACAATTTATTAGCTCCGTTTTATTCGCTTTTTTCGGAACCGGACTTATTACTGTGTTCCTCGCAATGCCCTTAACAATTTATACAGCCGGTCTTACAGATAAAAAACAAATTGCCCTGTATGAATCTATTGCAAATACTGCAAGTATCGTATTACAACTAGCCGTGTTGTTATTCTTCATTTTTAAATTCGAACCCGCAAAAAAATTACTACTAAAATCTTTTAACTTTAAAGCACTTAAAGAATGGCGTACATACGTATACTTACTTCTTTTCTTCGCTACAAATATTTTACTCAATTACATCTTGTTAAATTATATGTTCCAAGACGCAACAAAGCAGCAATCTTCCGCACTTAACTTAGACGTTTTCAAGCAGTATCAAATATTATTACTTCTCGGCTTCGCAATACTTACACCAATTTTTGAAGAGCTGATTTTCCGTGGTTTTATACTCCGCTTCTTCTCAGAACGCTTTCCATTTTGGATTGCAGCTATCGTAACAAGTTTCTTCTTCGGTATCGCTCATACATACTCACTTGGCGTAATGGTAATTACTTTCTTCATGGGATTATTAATGGCTATTTTATGTAAAAAAACAAAATCCATTATTCCAGCTATGTTATTTCATATTATGAATAATATGTTGGCATTCTTGAGTTAGAAAGAGGTATCATCGCGATACCTTTTTTATTAATTCGTATCATTACTTCTCATTTCTATCAATTTATACATATTTATTAATAATATCCAAAATAAACCTCATGTAGTAAAATATAACTGATTACTATAGAAGGAGACTACATATGTTGAGCTTACTTTGGGTTGTTTATATGCCACTTCTTGTTTTATGCGGATTGTTCGGTGGTATTTTTTTAATTGTTACTAGCATGAAACATCGTAAATTATTTGTTGGTTTAATGGGGCTACTTAGCTTCTCCTTTGTCACACTACCTTTTGTTTTTTGGGGCATGGGAGTGGATAGCAATACAATCCTCCCTATTTCAACAACTTTATATTGGATACTGTTTTCTTTAACTGGATTATTAGCAGGGATAAGTGGAGTCCAAACCAAAATTAAAAGTATACGTAATATGGGATTCATTATTTTCATCGCTGGTATATTAGGGGTTACCTTCTGGTTACTCATGACTGTAGGTGATTCATACTATATATAATATTTTTTAGAAACCCATAAATCGGAGGTAATACAAAAGTGTTCGGAATATTAACTTGGATGATTTTCGCTCTTACTTTGATGTTATGCGACTTCATCGTTGGCATTTTTTTAATTATTGCTGGTATTAAATGTCGTAAATCACTTACTATTATGGCTGGTTTGATTAGTATATCGCTTATCTTTGTTCCTATCATTTGTATAGGTTATGGAATAGATTTAGAGGGGATTGTTCCAATTTCGGGAACTTTATATTGGTGTTTCTTCTCTTTGGCTGGACTATTAGCTATTATAAGCGGAAGACAAATATCCAGTATTCGTGCTATGGGAATGGTTTTATTTATAACAGGGCTGTGCTCCGTAACTGGTTATCATTTTTTATATTTAACTCTTTAAACAGACAAAAAAGCAGGGAAATTAATTCCCTGCTTTTCTATTTGGTTTATTGCCTGATGGTAAGAAGAACGATAATACCCAAGCAATCCCTGCGAGTATCGTCGCAATTAAGAAGGCATCGTTAATACCGTTAATTGCAGATAACTTCGAAATTTGTCCAAATAATAGTTGCGTGCTCATCGCATCTCCTGCTTGCGCTGATCCAGCAATCGCTGCTAAACTTTGCCCCATGCCGTGTACTTTATCAACTAAAATTGGGTTTGACGTTGTTAACATGTTGCCGTAATCTGCTACGTGAGCAGTCGTTTGCTGCGTCATAAGTGTGATTAAAATCGCTGTTCCAATTGAACCAGCTACTTGTCTTGACGTATTTTGCGTTGCTGTACCGTGAGAAATTAATTTCATCGGCAGTGCGTTCATACCTGCTGTCATAATTGGCATCATAATGAATGACATACCAATCGAACGTATAATATAATCCGTCATAATAACGCTATACGGTGTATCCATCGATAACGTTGTGAATTCATATGTCGCAAACGTTGTAATGGCTAAACCGACAATTGCTAACGGACGAATACCATACTTATCAAATAGTTTACCTGCAATAGGTCCCATGATCCCCATAATTAATGATCCTGGAAGTAGTAATAAACCTGATTCTATCGGTGTGAAACCGCGAATGTTTTGCAGATATACCGGAAGTAATAACATACCTCCGAATAATGCCATCGTAACAATTGCATTAATTACTAAAGTAAAAGTAAATACTGGGTATTTAAACACTTGTAAATCAAGCATTTTATTGTCCGTTGTTAGCTCTCTCCAAATAAATACCGCAATACCTACTACACCAATGATAAGTGAAATAACAACCTCTGCACTAGTCCAACTATTATTTCCTGCTTCACTAAATCCGTATAATAAGCTACCTAGTCCAATACTTGAACTAACAACACCGAATACATCTAACTTCGTTTTAGATACCGGCTGAGCTAGTGTAAAGAATTTTAAAGATAGGAATGTAATAATTAAACCGATAATAAACATCGCATAGAACATTAAGTTCCAGCTATAGTTTTCAATCACCCAGCCCGTTACAGTTGGTCCGATAGCTGGTGCTAAAATCATCGCTACACCTAGTAATCCCATCGCTGCTCCGCGCTTATGAGGCGGGAATAATGTCATGAAAATATTCATACCAACCGGCATTAAAATACCCGCACCCACCGCCTGAATAACGCGGCCCGTCATCATCATTGTAAAATTTCCTGAAATAGCACAAATGATAGATCCTACCGTGAAGAATAACATTGCCGCTACGAATAATTTACGATACGTAAATCGTGAAACTAAAAAGGCACTAATCGGTACTAAAATACCATTTACAAGCATGAAACCTGTAATTAACCATTGTGCTGTTGAAGTTGATACGTTAAATTCGTTCATTAACGGAGGCAATGCAACGTTAATAATTGTTTGGTTTAAAATAGAAACGAACATGCCGAGAATTAATACAGCTACAACTGCTTTTACGTTCACATTTTCTACAGGCGTAGACATTTGTTTTTTCGGCGCTTCTTTTTCTTGTTTTACTTCTTCTTGCTTTCCTGTTTCTAACTCAACTACATTAGAAATTTCTGCTTCTTGCTTTCGTTCAATTTCTTTCTCTTCTGTTTCTACCTTACTTACTTCTATTTTATTTACGGCTGGGACTTGTTCTTCTCCCACGTTCGTTTTTTTCTTTCGTAAAAGACGATTTACAAGGAAGAAGACGATTATACAAAATAGTGCATATCCTGCAATTGCAATTGAGGACATCTCATCTCCCCCTTACTTATGAATACGAACTGACACATTCATTCCAGGAACAATATTTACTGATTTACTATGATCTAAAGAAATTTTAACTGGTACTACTTGTGTTACTTTCGTATAGTTCGCTGTTGCGTTGCTTGATGGTAACATAGAGAATGTATTCGCTGTTGTTAATCCAACTTGCTCTACTTTTCCTGATAAAGTTGTATCTGGGTATGCATCTACATACACATCTACATCTTGACCTTTTTGTACATCGTCAACATCTGTTTCTTCAATGTTTGCTGTTACCCATAAATTGTTCATATCAAATGCATAAGCAATTGGGCTACCTGCTCCAACGAAAGCATTTGTTGTTGCATTTGATTGCACAATTGTTGCATTTTGTGGAATTGTTACATCTACTGTTTGTTCTCCATTTGCTGCCGCTACAGTAACAGCACCTAATTTATCATTTTCATTGTAATTCTTTCCTACTTCAGCTTTCCAGTCAGTTAATTTACCTGCTACTGGTGATGCAATCGGAATTACCTTTCCATCAATTTTTGCATTTTCTGTTTTTAAATAATTTTCCGCTTGATTGTAATAGTAATAACCGCCAATACCACCGCCAACTAGTACAATTAATGTGATAATGTTGATAATCACCATTCTTCGAAACTGATTCATTGCATTCCTCTCCTTATATCGCATATAATTTTTTTCTAAACTATTTACGTCCTTATTGTTTAGATTGTTTAATTGTTAATTATATTAACTTTTAAACAAAAAAATCACACCATCTGCGGTGTAAATTGAAATTTATCTACCTGCGAGCGGTGCTGATTTCTGAAGGACTATCGTTTATAATTATAAATAATTATTTTGAATCTACAACCGACAATTTAAGTATGAAATGTCGCTTAAACAACAATATAATACCTATATGTTGTTTAAGTATAGAAAATTAAACGAGGGGAAGTAAAAATGTCTATTAAAAATACAAATGATCCACGTGTAAAGCGGACGAGACAACTCATACAGGATGCTTTTGTCGCTTTAGTAGGCGAAAAAGGATTTGATGATGTAACTGTTCAACATATTGCAGAACGTGCTCCTGTAAATCGCGCTACGTTTTATAGCCATTACCATGATAAATATGACCTATTAGACAAAAGCATTGAAGAAATGTTAGAGAAGTTAACAGAAGTTATTAAGCCGAAAAATAGAAATAAAGAAGATTTTCAACTTACATTTGATTCACCACATCCGACATTTTTGGCTTTGTTCGAACATATTGCAGAAAATGTGAACTTCTATAACGTTATGCTTGGTGATAAAGCCGCTGGAAACTACTCTTATAAAATGATGAAAACAATACAAACACATTTAACATTAAGCCTGTCTATTTCACAGCCAGATGATAAAGATCTTATGGTTCCTCGTGATATTTTAATTAGTTATGTGACAGGAGCTCATATCGGGATGATTATGTCATGGTTAAAAAGAGGGATGATTTATACCCCGCATTTTATGGCTATGCAATTAACTCGTTTAATCATTTTAGGTGCTCATACTGCTGCAGGATTAGAACGACCTTTTTAAAACATAAAAAAGCGAAGGAAAATCTCCTTCGCTTTTTCTATTAATTAAATGTAATGTTATGTACAGCCTCTTTATCAAGACGTTTAATAACTTCTACAATTAACTTCACTGCATTTTCATAGTCATCACGGTGTAACATTGCCGCATGAGAATGAATGTAGCGCGTTGCAATCGTAATTGCCATAGACGGAATACCATTTGCAGAAATGTGAATTGCGCCTGCATCCGTTCCACCGCCCGCTACTGAATCATATTGATACGGGATTTGTAATTCGTCAGCAACATCAACTACAAAGTCACGTAAACCTGTATGTCCAATAACAGAAGCATCATATAAAATGATCTGTGGTCCATCACCCATTTTACTTTGCGCTTCTTTTGCCGTTACACCTGGTGTGTCACCAGCGATACCAACATCTACTGCGAATGCTATATCTGGTTTAATATAGTTCGCAGATGTTTTCGCACCACGAAGACCAACTTCTTCTTGTACAGTCCCTACGCCGTATACAACGTTTGGATGCTTTTCATCTTTTAATTGTTTTAATACGTCAATTGCAATTGCACAACCAATTCGGTTATCCCATGCTTTTGCAAGTAACATTTTTTCATTTTTCATCACTTGGAATTCAAAGTAAGGTACAACTTGATCGCCAGGTCGTACGCCCCACTCCATTGCCTCTTCTTGGCTAGAAGCACCAATATCGATGAACATGTCTTTAATTTCAACTGGCTTTTTACGCGCTTCTGGAGGTAAGATGTGTGGTGGTTTTGAACCAATTACACCTGTTACATCTCCTTTACGCGTTACAATTGTCACGCGCTGCGCAAGCATAACTTGTGACCACCAGCCACCAACTGTTTGGAAACGAAGGAAACCTTTGTCATCAATTTGCGTAATCATAAAGCCAACTTCATCTAAATGACCTGCAACCATAATTTTCGGGCCGTTTTCTTCCCCTATTTTTTTCGCAACTAAACTTCCTAAATTATCAGTAGAAAGTTCGTCCGCAAACGGCTCAATATATTTCTTCATTACTTCGCGTGGTTCACGCTCGTTACCCGCAATACCACGTGCATCTGTTAATTCTTTTAGCATTGTCAATGTCGCGTCTAATTTTGTCATTGCCAACACCCTCCTTTTTCTTCAGTCACTTCATTATACAAAAGGAAATTGAAATATTCAAAAATTAAATCAGTATCCTTGTGTTTGACGCTGATGATTTACTTCATTTTTATCTAAATATGCCTTTTCAATTTCTTCTTGCTCAAACTCTAGCGCTTGTCCAAGTCGAAGGTAGCTTGTAAATAATTCAATATAGTTCGTAATAGATGGTTGATCTGTAAAACGAATTACTTTCGCATATGTGTCTAAGAAAATTTCTACTTGTGTTTTATTCGTTTGTGCACATTTATAGAATAGGAAGTTTTTATCAATACCTAAATCAATTCCGATTGATAAAATAAAATGCAAGCCATCTACGTATTCTTCTAATATTACTTCACGTTCTGATGCTGGTTTGTTGCTCCAATATTTAAAACAACGTGTTTCATTTGCAAGTTCTCCAATTTCTACAAGAAGAGCTAACATTTTTTCTTTTAACAACTTTTTCTGTTGTAAATCATGCTCTTTCACAATACGGTCATCTAATTCTTTTTGTAATTTAAATAGTTGTAGTAAGTCCATTCTATTGTCCTCCTCCAACATCGCATTTTACGCAACAATGTTGTTTCATCTCAAAGTTCATTATTATTTTTCGTTTCTTATTAATAAGTCAGCCATTTATCTCTTTACAAAATAGCTTGTCCTTAATTTACAAATACGTTTCAATCATCACTATTAGATTGTTCACTCCGATTGGTGATAGTTAATCATTATCCGGGGATTGTCCACTGATAAAAAATTTATTTTATCTGATGAAAGTTCCATATCATCTTTCCATTATAGCAGTGTCGTTTCAGGTAGGAAAGATACTCTTCTTTCCAAAGGGGGATAATTGAAAAAAGCCAGGAGAATTCTCCTGGCTTCATATATATATTCTTCTATATCGCTATAGCTTTTATATTGATTTTGTCATATCGATAACGACATACTTCTCTTTGCATACAAATAAAAAACCTTAGAAGAAAAATCTTCTAAGGTTTCAACTAATTAATTAGTTAATGTTGTTTTTTGCAACTGTTGCTAATTCAGCGAAAGCTTTTTCGTCATGAACAGCTAAGTCAGCAAGCATCTTGCGGTTAACTTCGATGCCAGCATTTTTAAGACCGTGCATTAAACGGCTGTAAGAAAGACCATTCATACGAGCTGCTGCGTTGATACGTGTAATCCATAATTTACGGAAGTCACGTTTCTTTTGACGACGGTCACGGAATGCATACATTAAAGATTTCATAACCTGTTGGTTAGCAACCTTGAATAATGTACTCTTAGAACCGTAGTAACCTTTTGCTAATTTTATAACTTTTTTACGACGTTGACGAGTAACTGTACCACCTTTTACTCTTGGCATAATATTACCTCCTAATTGTTCTATATATCAGCCGAACTTATTTTAAGTTGTCAAGCATTTGACGAATGCGTTTGAAGTCACCAGCGCTTACTACACCAGCTTTACGTAGTTTACGTTTAGCTTTTGTAGATTTGTTAGCGAATAAATGGCTTGTATAAGCATGAGAACGTTTCAGTTTACCTGATCCAGTCTTTTTGAAACGCTTTGCAGAGCCGCGATGAGTTTTTTGTTTAGGCATAGGTATTTCCTCCTCTATCTATTACTTATCGTTTTTCGGTGCTAAAACTAAGAACATACTACGTCCTTCCATTTTAGGCTTAGATTCAATTGTACTAACTTCAGCACAAGCTTCTGAGAAGCGATCTAAAACACGTTGACCGATTTCTTTATGAGTAATGGCACGTCCTTTAAAGCGAATTGACGCTTTAACCTTGTCGCCTTTCTCTAAAAACTTGATAGCATTACGAAGTTTTGTGTTAAAGTCGTGTTCATCAATTGTTGGACTTAAACGAACTTCTTTCATGCTAATTACTTTTTGATTTTTGCGCTGTTCTTTTTCTTTCTTCTGTTGCTCAAAGCGGAATTTACCGTAGTCCATAATGCGGCATACTGGCGGTTTCGCATTTGGAGCAACTAATACTAAATCAAGATTAAGATTTGCAGCTAAGTCTAAAGCGTCATTACGAGACTTGATTCCAAGTTGATCGCCATTTGCACCAACTAAACGTACTTCACGTGCACGAATTTGCTCGTTAATCATCATATCCTTGCTAATAGTAAGCCACCTCCAAGGTTTTTTCAGAACATCTTTTGTAGTCATAGAACCCGACAAAAAAAGTGCGGGCATACGACACCCACACTTGTAAATTCTTAAGTAAGAAATACATTTACCTGTAAACTGCGAATGCGTCCATCAGGTGAGAAGCGGGTGCTTCTACTTGTTCCACAAAACAATATTCTATTATCCTTGATGAGTTTATCATAGGACATGACGTCTGTCAAGAAGACGCTATGTGTTTTACTAACAACAAGAAATATTGTAACAAACAACTAACATACTTGCAATACTTTTTTATGATAAGTATAGTTTGGTTATTTTTTCTAGTTTTTCTTTTTTATAATACATACGAAAGCCGCGGTATACCGCGGCTTTGTCTTATCGTTTTCCTTCTACTTTAATCATATCAACAAAAGCATCTAATGCAATTGTTTCTGATTTTTGTTCACCATATTTACGTACGTTTACGCCGTTTTCAGTTACTTCATTGTCACCTACTACAAGCATGTACGGAATTTTTTGCATTTGTGCTTCACGGATTTTGTAACCAATTTTCTCTTCACGAGTATCTAATTCAACACGGATACCAGCACGACGTAATTCATCTTGTACTTTCTTCGCATAATCTAAATGTACTTGCGGAGAAACTGGAATTACTTGCGCTTGAACTGGAGCTAACCAAGTTGGGAATGCACCTTTGTATTCTTCAATTAAGAAGGCTACGAAACGTTCCATAGTTGATACAACACCACGGTGAATTACAACTGGACGATGTTGTTTACCGTCTTCACCAACGTAAGATAATTCAAAGCGTTCTGGAAGTAAGAAGTCTAATTGTACAGTTGAAAGTGTTTCGTCTTTTCCAAGAGCAGTACGAACTTGAACGTCAAGTTTTGGACCGTAGAATGCCGCTTCACCTTCAGCTTCATAGTAATCAAGACCCATTTCATCCATAGCTTCTTTTAACATACCTTGTGCTTTTTCCCACATCTCATCATCAGCATAGTACTTTTTAGTATCAGCTGGGTCACGATAAGATAGACGGAATGAATAGTTCTCTAAACCAAAATCTTTGTACACTTCTAGAGTTAAGTTTACAACACGTTTTAACTCTTCTTTAATTTGATCTGGGCGAACGAAAATGTGCGCATCGTTTAAAGTCATTCCGCGTACACGTTGTAATCCAGATAATGCTCCAGACATTTCATAGCGGTGCATTGTTCCAAGTTCCGCAATACGGATTGGTAATTCACGGTAGCTGTGAATATCATTTTTATAAACCATCATGTGGTGAGGGCAGTTCATTGGACGAAGAACTAACTCTTCATTATCCATTTCCATTGATGGGAACATACCATCACGGTAGTGATTCCAGTGACCAGAAGTTTCATAAAGCTCTCTGCTTCCTAGTACTGGAGTGTATACGTGATCATAGCCTAAGCTTGCTTCTTTATCAACGATGTAACGCTCGATAATGCGGCGGATAGTTGCACCTTTTGGTAACCAAAGTGGTAAACCTTGTCCTACTTTTTGGCTATTAGTAAATAGTTTTAATTCTTTACCTAATTTACGGTGATCGCGCTCTTTCGCTTCTTCAAGCATACGTAAGTGCTCATCTAATTCTGCTTTCTTAACGAATGCAGTACCGTAAATACGTTGTAGCATTTTATTATTGCTATCGCCGCGCCAGTAAGCACCTGCAACGCTTAATAATTTAAATACTTTAATTTTCCCTGTAGATGGAAGGTGAACACCACGGCAAAGGTCGAAGAATTCGCCTTGCTCGTAGATTGAAATAACTGCATCTTCTGGAAGATCGTTAATTAAATCTAATTTTAACTCATCGCCGATTTCTTCAAAGCGACGAAGTGCTTCTGCACGTGGCACTTCATGACGAACGATTTCTAAGTTCTCGTTCACAATTTTTTGCATTTCTTTTTCGATTTTCTTGAAGTCTTCAACTGTAATTGCTTCTTCCATATCAATATCGTAGTAGAAGCCATTTTCAATCACTGGACCAATGCCGAGCTCAAGCTTAGCATCTTTATATAAACGTTTTAACGCTTGTGCTAATAGGTGGGCTGTTGAATGGCGTAAAATGTATAAGCCATCTTCAGAATCTAATGTAATAATAGAAACTGCACCATCTTCTTCGATTGGTGTAACAAGATCAATCATCTCATCGTTTAATTTTCCAGCCACAGCTTTTTTCTTTAAGCCTGGGCTAATAGAAGCTGCGATTTCTTCAGTTGTTACGCCTTTTGGAAACTCCTTCACAGCTCCATCAGGGAAAGTAATTTTAACTACATCTGCCATCACTGGTCACTCCTCTTTTTTTCAAAATAAAAAACACTCATCCCGTAAAAAGGGACGAGTGTTGAATTCGTGGTTCCACCCTTGTTCCAATTAACATTATTGTTAATTGCTCAAGTTCAACATAACGGTGTTGTCCGTTAGCAATTACTAGAAAAAAACGTTCACTGCTAAAGTTTAGAGGTGGTAAGTAATAATCCCGTACTAGGAAGCTCACACCCTAAGGCTTCCCTCTCTGAAAATCGTAGAAAACTACTCATGTCCTCATCATGACATTTCAATATATTTCATTTATGTAGGTAATTATATGCTCAAAAACTTAGAAAATCAAGGGCGTTACCTTTATTTTTTAAATTTTTCACATTGCGCTCAAACTCATGTAATCCATGTAATTGGACCCGTTCTTGAAATACATTTCGCAAAGTAATAATCATATTATGGTCTTGTTCTTTCGTATATAAATAAATTTTTTTCGGCGAAATAGAAAGAAGTGGTGCAATTACTTTCGTATCAATATATACATCCTTTTGCTTTAATAATTCCTCGTCTATATATTGGACCAATTTCTCCTGTTTTAAACGTCTACCTTTATCATCATAGAAAATAAAACTTTCATCAAAAATAAGATGCACACAGGACAAACGTGATTTTCGGCTGCGCACTTGTTGCCTTAGCGTCTCAATAAACATTTGATATTCTTGTTCCAACTTATACTCATCAATCGACAATTCAGCAAGCTTAGCTACCATTTCCCTATATGTACGAAGGCGAAAACGAACATATGATGAAAACGAGAACGAAAGCGGATCACAAAGCCAGTTATTTAAAGAAGATTTAATATATGATTCAAATGTGTGACGTGTTAATTCACGAGCAATCCCTTTTCTTCTTCCCTTTAAAATCTCTTGTGCCATATGCAATATTTGATGACACTCTTCCTCTTCTTCATAAAAAAACTTCTCTTTTAAGATTGTATAAATCCACTTATTTTGCTTTACATTCACAATGAAATATACCATTACCGGCAATAAAATCTTTTCAATATAATTCGATTCACATACTGGTATGTGAATCACCACTTTTTGTTCCTGTAAATACACACTCGTTTCCTTATATAACAGTTCCGCTCTTTTCAATAGTTGTCTATATACATGCATAGCATCATTTTTTTCTTCGAAGCAAATTTCAATCACTTTTGTCCCCCCTTTTATCCCTGCTCTAAAGGATTGTATCTATACGTTACAAATCCTATAAGAGTCCGTCCCGCGTGAAGTTCACTCTTAGTAGAATTACATTTCCTATCGTTAGAAAATCCACTCAATATGGCTTGCTAATTTTATATATATTAAGGGAGGGAGAAAAAAATGATACAAGCTACAATGAATTTTCTATAAGAAGTTTTTCGTTTTGCAATTCACCTATTCTGAAAAGTGTTCAAAACGAAAAAAGAGCAAGCTTTTCAGCTTACTCTTTACTTATGACGTCGGTTTTTCCCGCCAATCGGAATTGGCTTCGCTAAATATTTAATTCGTTCCATAATACGCGCTGCTTTCATTTGTTCTGCTTCACCACGCTGTGTATACGTTAAATGATGTTCCAATTCCTTAAAATCAAAGTTAGACGTAAAGAACGTCGGTAAGTTTTCTAACATACGGAATTGCAAAATGGCACCAAGCACATCGTCACGCACAAAACTTGACATCGCTTCTGCTCCGATATCATCTAGCATTAAAACTTGTACGCGTTTCACCGCATCAATCTTTTCCCCAATCGAATTATCTTGAATCGAACTTTTAATTTCACGTAAAAATTCAGGGAAGTATACGAGCATCGAACTTATTTTCTTTTGAGCAAGTTCATTCGCCATTGCTCCTAACAAATACGTTTTCCCTACACCAAATTTACCGTACAAATATAAACCTTGTACTTTTTTACCAGGTTCATATGTACTTAAAAATTCATTAGCTGCACCAATTGCATCAATACGCGCATCTAAATCTGAAGGATCTAAGTTTTCCATCGTTGCCTGTAAAATGTCAGTTGGCATATATACACTTTGAACGAGTTTTTCATATTTCTTTCTCTCGTCATATGCTACTTTTCTAACGCAACGATCGTATTGAATATCAATCATCTTCCCTTGGATAACGAGCTTTGGCTCATATCCTTGCAGCATGTTTTTACACGAACCTAGATCCGGACAATCCGCACAACCTACACTTTGTCCAATATATTCGTATAACTTCACAAGGCTGCGCTCAATCATAGAAGTTGTTACTTCACCTTGATGTTCGTCTATAAATTCTTTCACACGCGGATGCGCCATTACTTCCGCCTTTAATACTTCATATCTATTTTTAAAATTTTTATTTTCCATTAACTTTGCAAATGAATTTTGAATATGCTCCATTTTCTCACCTCAAAGAGCGTTCATTCTCTTCTATTAATCACGCTTATATTTTTTTAACACTTCTTCTAGTCGTTTTCGTTCATCATCTAACGTACTTGCATCTTTTTTCTTACTTACATCTTTCTTCACTGTTTCTTTCTCTTGTTCTTTCGGCTCTTCTTTCAGCCAATCTGGTACCATTTCTTTTCTTATCGTTTTCTTCGACGTACGGCCTTTTTTCTTCGTCTCAGCCCATTCTTGATATTGACGGTTTTCTTCTTTCGCTAACGCCATTGCTTCAGCTACTGTACCGACCTTTTTACGTGCCCAATGCCCAGCAATTTTCTCCACATACGTTTTCGCAAGCTTCATATCTGAGCGTAGCATAACGTAATAAATAAGTACATTCACAACACCTGGCGTTAATTTTTGATTGATCATTACATCTTCAACGATCTGCAAGTCAGCCTTTGTCGCCTCTGCACCACCAGAGATTTCTTTTAATAGTTGTTTTGGTGAGATTTCCTCTAACTGTTTTATTAACATCTCTTCTTGTGTAGAAGGCTCTTTTCCTTCCATCATACGTGCAGCGTGAGGTTGTACTCTTTCACTTAATACAGGTAACGCTTGACCGTTTTCGAACTGATACCAATCACGTGCTCCTTTTCTAAGCCTTTCGGTATCAATTGTCTGCATCTCTGTCACCGTACCAAGAACGATATTTTGCATCGATAACACATCTACATCATACACGTAAGCAAGTGTAATGACACATTCTCGCACTTGATCTGTAATCGCCTTTTTAGGGACAAGAGCGGACAAGCCATCTACAAATAAGGAGAAATCAAAGAAATCATTCCAAACTTTTGGAGCGTCTCCCTTCTCGTTACTTGGCATAGCTGTCGTTTTTGGAATACGAAGATCTTCTTGCGCATGCTCAAGCTGTCCTGGATTAAACGAACCAAACACATCATTGAAAGAACGCGTAACATTTTCATAAGAAGCAAAATCAAATTCTTCTTCTAAGAAATATTGCTTTACTTGATTATATTTTGTCCGACTCAATCGATTGTATAAAAAGATGCTTAACACAATATCATCAAAAAACTGCTTCGGAGATAAAGGTGGTTGCAATTCATATATAAACATTCGAATATCTTTTTCTTTCTTAATATATACCTTCAAAAGCCCAATTGCTTCTAACTTTACTCGTTCCTCATATATTTCGGGAAGCTGCATCTGCATGGTCACCATAAGGGAATGATGTGTATTCTCTTTTCCAAACACACGATCTTGCTCTAACTCTCCCCATAGCGTCATGTACAAACTAAAAGCTCTACTACCTATTAACGGCTGATACAACATCGTTAACACTTTTCGGTCGTAATTATGCAATAACCCTTTCGCACTTACTTTATAACGATCAATTGGCAATAGCTCCATCCATGACTGTTTTTCCATTCTTGCTTTTCCTTTCTCTCATCCAATCTATCCTCTACTTCATTCGTTCTATCTTCATTATATAATTGCTTAGCGAAAAAGAGCTATTAGCTTTCGCTTCTAGCTCTCTTATCTCATTACTACGGTATGTAAAGAGAATAAAATACAACTTCTACTCTCTTTCTTTTTGCAGTATATCTTTTAATTCTTCAATAAATACATTTAAATCTTTAAATTGGCGATATACAGAAGCAAAACGTACGTAAGCAACATCATCAATATCACGCAGTTCTTCCATAACAATTTCACCAATCATATCACTTTTCACTTCTGATATACCTAAATTACGAAGTTCACGTTCCACACTTTGAGTTACTTCTTCTAATTGTCTTAAAGATACTGGTCTTTTTTCACACGCTTTAATTAAGCCGCGCAAAATCTTTTCTTTATTAAATTCTTCTCGTGTGCCTTCTTTTTTTACAACGATAAGAGGTGACTCTTCTACTCTTTCAAATGTCGTAAAGCGACTTAAACAACTTTCACACTCTCTCCTTCTTCGAATAGAGCGCCCCTCGTCTACCGGACGCGAATCTAACACTCTTGTACCATTATGCGAACAGGATGGACAACGCAATATATTCACTCCTTTACACTATACTCTTTATTTTTTCTCTACTTACTTCATCTGACAATATATATACAATATTATATAACTCATTCTAACTCTCTTACCACTTTAAGTTTAAGCACATTATTTTATCATCTCGTTTTCAAAAATAAGATGGTAGATGGGGTACTAACTTATTCGTAAGAGCTCAATTTATCTCACTAACGAGTACGTTATATTTTTCCTTTTTTATAAACTAAAAAAGAGGTGCATTATACACCTCTTTACATTTTAAATCAATTATGTTCTTTTTTAAAGAGCTTTTGTTTCTCTCTGCTTAATTTCGAAGCTACCAGTGCCTCGAGGAAGCTCGATGCTCTCACGCGTTTTCGCGTTTAAACCTTCTGCAATATATTCTGCAGCAACATTTGGATCAATACGATCCCCACAAGTATAAACATCAATACTTGCGTAACCGTGCTCCGGAAAGCTATGAATTGTTAAATGTGATTCCGAGATAATTACTACTCCACTTACACCTTGTGGTGCAAATTTATGGAAAGCAACCTCACGCACTTCAGCACCAGCTCTCAGTGCTGCATCCACAAATAATTGTTCAATATACGGCATGTCATTAAGCTTGTCGAAATCGCAATCCCAAAGTTCAGCGATTACGTGACGACCCATCGTATCCATAGTATCCATTCTACAGTTCCCCCTTGTAAATTTATTCTAACTGTTCGAATTGAAAACTAATTTGCAATTTGGCTTGCTCCACTACCACGGGGGAAAGTTAGTCCAGAGAGGTCCTAACCCTTTAAGTAGTGACTACGTACCTCAGCTCTTAAGTTTACGAGTGTTAGTATACTTTGTTTATTTTCATTTTGCAACAACAGTTTTTTCGATTTTCTGTCATATTTTCCTCTTTACTTTTCCCTAAAAAAAATAAATGATTCACAAATACAGTAATCACAACGTTTCGTGGTATGTCCACTTTCAAAAATATACTCCTATAATTTTTTTCCTTTTCAGAAAAAAATAAAAAAAGAGGGCAAATATTCACTTGCCCTCTCCCTTATTCACTTAAATATGTTGCACATTTTTTTGTTTCGCTAATTCGTCAACAACTAACGTTACAAGATCTACAACACGACGAGAGTAGCCCCACTCGTTATCATACCAAGCAAGTACTTTCACTTTACGATCACCCATTACCATTGTAGATAAACCATCAATAATAGCTGAGTGTGTATTTGTATTAAAGTCAATAGATACTAAAGGCTCTTCGCTGAATTCTACAATGCCTTTTAACGCACCGTTTGCAACAGTTTTGAATGCTTCATTAATAGCTTCAACTGTCACATCACGTTTTACATCTACTACTAAGTCAACAAGAGACACGTTTGGCGTTGGTACACGAAGTGCCATACCATGAAGTTTTCCGTTTAAGTGCGGAAGAACTTTTGCAAGCGCTTTCGCGGCACCTGTCGTTGTCGGAATGATTGATTGTCCGCAAGCACGCGCTCTTCTTAAATCTTTATGTGGGTTATCAATATTTTTTTGGTCATTTGTATAAGCGTGAACAGTTGTCATTAAACCGTTTTCAATTCCAAACTGCTCATCTAACACCTTAACAACAGGCGCTAAACAGTTTGTTGTGCAAGATGCATTTGAAATAACAGTATGTTTTGCAATATCTAATTGGTCTTCGTTCACACCAACTACAATTGTTACATCTTCATTTTTACCAGGCGCTGTTAAAATAACTTTTTTCGCTCCAGCTTCAACATGAAGAATTGCTTTTTCTTTTGAATTAAATTTACCAGTTGCTTCAATTACAACTTCAACACCTAAATCTGTCCAAGGCAATTCCTTTGGATCGCGGTTGTTTAAAAGGCGAATCATTTTCCCATCAACTAACAAGTGATCTTCAAATGCTTCTACTGTTCCGTCAAACTTGCCGTGAACTGTATCATATTTAATTAAATGTGCTAACGTTTCAGATGGATAGCTTGCATTGATTGCTACAATTTCGAATGCGCTTTCTTTTATTGCCTGACGAAATACCATTCTCCCAATACGTCCAAATCCATTAATTGCCACACGAGTCATAATATGTTATCCCCCTTGAATGCGTTATACTATTTATCTCCAATCCCAATAATAGTATAACACAAAAAGGGGATATGTCACTAAACATTTTCATTAATTTCACAATTTTTTAGTCAATAATGTTCCAATTCTTTAAAATCACCTGTAATTGTGTTTTCGTTCCCATAATTGTGCCATCATTATTTATCACTTCATCTGCATTTTTCACTTTTTCTTCTAACGGCATTTGAGATTGAATACGAACTGTTGCTTCTTCTTCTGAAAAATTATTTCGTTTCATTAAACGTTCTAATTGCGTATGTGGCTTAACCGCTACAACTAATACGCGGTCAACGAGACTTGTTAATTTGCTTTCAAATAAGAGAGGTATATCTAACACAACCGCTTGCATACCTTCCTTTATGTACTTTTCCTTTTGTGTATTCATTTCCTCACGAACTGCAGGATGAACGATTTTATTTAACTGCAATCGTTTTTCTTCATTATAGAAAACGACACTTCCTAATTTCGGGCGATCCAATTCTCCATCTTCTTGTAATACTTCCGTTCCAAACACTTCTACAATTTTGTTATATGCTGGTTTTCCTCGTTCTACAACTTCTCGCGCAATAATATCTGCATCAATAACTGGTATACTCAGTTCACGAAACATTTGAGACACTGTACTTTTTCCACTTGCAATGCCTCCTGTTAATCCAATTACTACTGTCATCATAATCCTCCTCACAATATAAAAGGCGCGAAACTAATGTTCCACGCCCATACTTACATTTTCCAAATTCCAATAATAATGAGTAATACCCCAGGCAGGAATGTAAATTTTTGTAACCATTTCATATTTGATAAAACCGTTCCAAGTTTCATTCCAATAAATAAAAACAAAGAACTCATAACCGCAACTAATATTGCCATCATAGCGGGCGCATACCCTAATAAAGATGCACCAATTCCAGCACCGAACGAATCTATAGAAAGAGCGATACCAAGAAGTAACGCTTCTCCTGCAGAAATGGTGCCTGATTTATCAAAATCTGCAACAGTCGGTTTCCGTAAAATTTGAATCACTAGCCCGAGCGAAGCAATTTCTAATTTCCAAACCTTCTCCTCTTGCTTTGGTTCTTCTTTTTTCTCACTTCGAAAAAATTGGTATAATACCCAAATTCCTATTCCAATAAGAACAAGCCCACCGATACGCGTTGCGATAACAGGTGAAAATATTTTCGCGATCATATGTCCAATTCCCATTGAAACAAGCATAACAGCCGCTGAACACATTCCGATAATGATAATTGATCTTAGTGGAATTCTTACGCTTCTTAAACCATATGTTAGCCCTACACTACAGCTATCTAAGCTTAATGTAAAAGCTAATAAAATAAGAGATAAATAAAGGTACATCGGTAAGCTCCTCCCTTATACATAGCCCTGCTGTATGTATATGACAAATGCCTATCCGATGTTATCTCTTTTCTATATTCTCGGCTGACAAATCGGGCAGTAATGCGTTCCTCTTCCGCCAACAACTGTTTTTTCTAATATCGTACCGCAAGTCACACATGGTTCTCCTTTTTTTCCGTATACATTTAGAAGTTCTTGGAATGAGCCAATTTGCCCTTGCGAATTCATATACGTTCGAATTGTACTTCCGCCTCGCTTCACTGCTTCACCTAACGTTGTAACAGTCGCCTCGTAAATTCGTTCAATTTCTTCTGCTGTTAAAGACGAAGCTTCTCGTTCCGGATGAATTTGAGAACGGAATAAAACCTCATCTACATATATATTTCCAAGCCCTACTAAAAGACGCTGGTCTAATAATACGACTTTTATTTTACGATTGGTCTTTTGCAATCTTTCTTGTAAATACTGCGGTGTCAATTCAGCATCAAACGGCTCCGGACCTAAGTCAGCAAGAGGCATTTGACTCAATTCTTCACCTTTCTTAAAGAGATGCATCGTACCAAACTTTCTCACATCTTTATAATGTAATTCAGTTCCATCTGTAAATAAGAAACGGACGTGTGTATGCTTATCAATTGGCTCATCCTCTTGATGCAGTAAAAACTTTCCTTCCATACGTAAATGTGAAACAATAACATAATTCGTTACATATAAAAGCAAAAACTTTCCTCTTCGCTTTATATTTTCAATCTTCTCGCCTCTTAGCATTTCTTTAAAGATTTCTGCATCATCTGGACGTTTTACTATTTTTGGATAAGTAATAATGACATCTTCAATCGTTTTTCCTGTTACAAGATTTTCAAGCGTCCGCCTAACATTTTCAACCTCTGGTAATTCAGGCATTTCATCACTTCCTTATTTTGCGTCGTACCAAGTTGGACCGTAAGAATAATCAACTTTCAGCGGAACCGCAAGTTCAATCGCATGCTCCATTACTTCAGGTACAAGCTTCTCTAATTTTTCAATTTCTTCTTTTGGTGCTTCAAATATCAATTCATCGTGTACTTGCAGAAGTAGACGCGCCTGTAATCCTTCTTCTTCTAGACGGTCTGCCATAATAATCATCGCTTTTTTAATAATATCTGCTGCAGTCCCTTGAATTGGTGTATTCATAGCCGTACGCTCAGCAAAGCTACGTAAATTGAAATTACGACTCGTAATTTCCGGAATATAACGGCGGCGATTTAATAATGTAGCCACATACCCTTTTTGTTTCGCATCTTTTACGATGTCACTCATGTATTCTTGTACACCAGGGAAACTTTCTAAATACTTTTCAATAAATTCCGCTGCTGCTTTTCTTGTAATTCCTAAGTTTTGTGAAAGACCATAATCACTAATACCATATACAATTCCGAAATTGACAGCTTTCGCTTGTCGTCTCATATTCGAAGTTACTTCATCTTTTTCAACGCCAAATACATCCATCGCTGTTTTCGTATGAATATCCATGTCATGTTGGAACGCTTCAACTAGCCCTTTATCATTTGCAATATGAGCTAATACGCGAAGTTCAATTTGTGAATAATCTGCCGCATACATAATCCATCCTTCTTCTGATGGAACAAATGCCTGACGAATCTTTCTTCCTTCTTCTAATCGAATCGGGATATTTTGCAAGTTCGGATCCGTTGAACTTAATCGACCTGTTTGCGTTAATACTTGATTGAAACGAGTATGGATTTTAGATGAATCTTCATGTACAACTTTTAATAAACCTTCAATATAAGTTGAATTTAGTTTCCCTAATTGCCGATAATGTAAAATGTTTGGAATGATTTCATGGCGATCCATAAGCTTTTCTAGTACATCTGCTGACGTAGAATAACCTGTTTTCGTCTTTTTAATAACTGGTAAGTTTAAGTTCTCAAACAGAATAACACCAAGCTGCTTCGGTGAATTAATATTAAATTCTGTTCCCGCAAGCTTATAAATTTCCTGTTCCATTTCCTTTAATCTACCTGCAAGTTCTTCTCCCATATTACGAAGACGCTCCGTATCAACTTTTACACCTTTTACTTCCATATCAGCTAATACACGCGCAAGTGGTAATTCTAACTCTGTAAACAGTTCATATTGCTCATTCTTTTGTAACTCTTCAACGAATGTTTGCTTTACATCATATAATACGTGCACTTTACGAGCTACATGCTCCGCTACTACTTCTAGCTCTGGAACAGCACGCTTCGCACCTTTTCCGTAAACTTCTTCATCAGATTTCACAGCATGTGTTTCTTTCATTTTTGCTACAGTACGGAAATCTTTATCCGTATCAGCCGGGTCAAGTAAATAAGCAGCGATTAGTAGATCAAAGTCAATCCCTTGCATATCTATCCCGTTCCATTTAAGTGCAACGATTGCGCGCTTCGCATCAAATGTATACTTTCTCATTTCTCCATCTGCAAGCCACTCTTTAAAAGCGTCTGACTTAAGAGCAATTTCTGTTTGAATAAAGTAACAGCCATTTTCATTTTGAATACCAAAACCTTGAATGTCCGCTTTATGATAGTTATCTTCTTGTACTTCAACAATAAGCGCACTATCTTGTACTAGCATTTCTTCTGTAACTTCTTCCACAATATCAAATGTAATATCATCTAATTCAGCTGGAGTCGTTTCTTCTGGCGTAACACCTAATTTATTTAAAAGTGATGTAAATCCTAAATTCTCGAACATTGGAATCACATCACTTGCTTCATACCCTTTATACTCCATATCATCCACATGCACTGTAATCGGCGCATCTGTAATAATAGTTGCAAGATCTTTACTCATAAGAGCTTGGTCTTTATTTGCTTCTAGCTTTTCTTTTAATTTCTTCCCGCTTACTTGATCTATATTTTCATACACTGCCTCGACCGTTTCAAACTGTGTTAACAATTTAATCGCAGTTTTTTCACCAACTCCTGGTACACCTGGAATATTATCTGACTGGTCTCCCATTAAACCTTTCATATCGATAATTTGCTTTGGTGATAAGCTGTATTTCTCAAATAAAGCTTCTTTCGTATATTCATCCACTTCTGTAATCCCTTTACGAGGAATACATACGAGTGTATTATCTGAAACAAGTTGCAGTAAGTCTTTATCTCCTGAAATAACTTTTACATGAAACCCTTGTTCACTCGCTTCTTTCGCTAACGTCCCCATAATGTCATCCGCTTCATAATTTTCTAATTCATAACGTGGTACGTTGAATGCATCAAGCATCTCACGAATAAACGGGAATTGCTCTGATAATTCAGGTGGAGTCTTTTGACGTCCTCCTTTATACTCACTATACGTTTTATGACGGAATGTCGTTTTACCCGCATCAAACGCTACTAACATATGCGTTGGTTTTTCTTCCTCTAATATTCTCATTAACATCATTGTAAAACCGTAAATTGCGTTCGTATGTATACCTTTGTCGTTATTTAAAAGCGGTAGTGCAAAGAAAGCACGATACGCGATATTGTTACCATCTACTAATACGACCTTTTTTTCCAAACCAGAAACCTCCCCATACAAATTTGAAATGATTTTTTTCACAGAAAAAAACCGTTCCTTTCCTCTCTCTATATTAACATGACTAATAGAGAGAAGAAAAATAACGGCTATTTTCTATCATATATACAAACGTTTACTAACATAAAAGGGAAGTGACGAGAATAGCATAACTATTCTCGTCCAAAATTACTCCTTGGATGAAGGGGTTTTCATGTATTATATTAACAGACCTTTATTAATATTTAATTAAGCCATTGTTAATATATTGTAAACATCCTTCATCCTATTTTTCAGTTGCTGATTTTGGTAAAACAACTGTAAATGTTGTCCCTTCCCCAACTTCACTATCCACTGTAATCGTACCGTGATGTGCCTCAACTAAATGCTTTACAATCGATAATCCGAGGCCTGTACCACCAGTATTTCTACTTCTCGCTTTATCCACTCGGTAAAAGCGTTCAAAAATACGCGGAATTTCATCTTTACTAATACCAATTCCCGTATCCGATACTTTTATATAAGCATTATATTTATCTTCTACTAATTCTACAGAAACAACGCCTCCAGCCGGCGTATATACGATTGCGTTATTCATTAAATTAATAAAGATTTGCTTCAAACGACTTGGATCTCCAATGACCGAGACTCCTTTTAGCGCATTTACTTGTAAAGAAATTTCTTTTTCTCCTGCTTTGTTATCAAGCACCATATGAATGTCTTCAAGAAGTCCCTTCATATCAACGGTCCCCATACTCAATTTAAATCCTTGTTGCTCAATCTTTGATAAATCTAATAAATCTTCAATTAACCCTTGCATGCGTTCACTTTCTTTTAAAATAATGTGCAAGAAATGTTCGCAGAATTTTTTATTATCCATAGCACCGTCCAAGAGCGTTTCTGAAAAACCTTTAATAGAAGTAATCGGTGTCTTTAGTTCATGAGACACATTCGCTAAAAAGTCTTTTCTCATTTGTTCTAATTTCTTTAGCTCAGTAATGTCATGGAATACAAGGACAATCCCTTTCCATTCATGGTTCGTCCCGATAATCGGCGCTCCATATACTTCGAAATGCTTTCGCTCAATTCCAAGCGGCAATAACATTTGTTTACGCACTTTCACTTCTGTCATAAAGATTTCTTCCACGAGCTCTATAATTTCTGTATGATGAAACGACTCATAATATAAACGATCTAAATATTCTTCATCTGTTACGTGGAAAGTCTCCTTATAAGAACGGTTTACAAGGTTTATATAACCGCGGCTGTCTATTAAAATCATTCCGCTTCCCATATTTTCAATTAACGTATGCAGACGATCTTGTTGCATTTCTTGCTCAAGTGTCATCTCTTGTAAATTACGGGCTAAAATATTAATCGCTTTACTCAGCATTCCCGTTTCATCCGAATGACTTTCATAAGCGCGTGCTTTATAATTTCCCTTCGCTAATTCGATAGCAACTTTCGTAACGGATTCAATCGGCCTAATATATTGCCCTGTAATTTTCATACCTAAAAATACGACTACGAGACAAGCGATAACAAATCCGATAATTAATAATCCCCACGTTTTTTGATGAACAGATTTCAAAGGCTCAATTGTACTTTTCACCAAAATGTACCCTTGTTTTCCTGCTACATCTTGAACGAATACCGCATGGTAAAATTCATTATTCTGATCTGTTTCTTTCGTAATGACTTTGTTTCTTTGTTTTGTTGTTTCAGAAGAAAGTTCTTTAATTATCCCTTGGCTAAATGCAGACTGTTCTCCGCCGCTATATTGAACTTTCTTTTTTTCATCTACAAATGCAATAGAAGCCTGTATTTTTTCTTCTAACTTTTCAAATACATATGGATTTTTTAAAACATTATCAAAACCCTGTTCTTCTGCTAATACCGCAACATACTCTGTCTCTTTTACCATTCTCTCTTTTGCATGATCTATATAGTAGTTTTCAAACACGGTTTCCAGTAATAAACCTAGTCCAACTAAAATAAAAACAATAAGAGAAACAAATGTAAAAAGAAGCCTGGAACGAAATTTATTCATCCCCTTTTGGCTCCTCTAATTTATATCCTAAACCACGTATCGTTTTAATGTACGTCGGTTTTTTCGTATTTTGTTCAATTTTATCGCGCAAATGGCTAATATGAACGTCAACAATTCGTGTATCACCAGCAAAATCATAGTTCCATACAGCACTTAATAATTGATCACGTGTCAACACGCGACTTTTATTTTTCGCAAGATAAACAAGTAGTTCAAATTCTTTTGGTGTTAATTCAAGCTTTCTTCCTTGGAAATAAGCCTCATAAAATTCCGGCAAAATTTTAAGTTCAGCAAGTGTGATGCTCTCTTCATCTGACGCTTCTTTCACTTGTTCTTCTTGTTGTAATTTCGTGCGGCGCAAAATTGCCTTCACACGCGCAACAACTTCCCTTGGGCTAAATGGCTTCGTCATATAATCATCTGCCCCAAGTTCAAGACCTAGCACCTTATCAAATTCATCATCTTTTGCTGTTAACATTAAAATCGGCGTCATAACGCGCTGCAATCGTAATTCTTTACACACTTCCATACCATCCATTTTTGGAAGCATTAAATCTAATATAATTAAATCTGGGCGTTCTGTTGTCGCTTTTTGAAGCGCCATTTCTCCATCCATCGCTGTTATCACTTCAAACCCAGCTTGTTGTAGATTAAATTCAATTAAAGTTAAGATAAATTCCTCATCATCAACTACTAAAATACGATTGTTCATTCTTTTCCTCCAAGTTATAGACTTGAAACCTTCTTCATCCTAGTATTTTCCCCGTTATTCTCATCATACTAGAAAACAAGGTCCCTCTCAATATAATTGTCTATTCATGGGCTCGTTTCTACTAATGCTTCGAAAATAAAAGCAATTAAAACTTCATTCTCTCTCCCTCTCCGCTATCCAAACCCGGTAGATAAACCTACCTTTTTCAAAGTATTTTTCCGTATGAACCACAAATCCCCTCTCCTGCGCTAGGGAAAACGAAAGAGCATACGCTATTTTATAGTCCGGTGTTTCATATCTATCAAATAGTCTTCCATACATTTCATTCGCGACCCCGTCTGCCCACACTTCAGCTTCTCTTATCGTTTCAAAGATAACATCTTCTTTTTTCCACTTCACCTTAAAAATCACCCCTTTTATTGACTTACATTATTAATCTTTATATTATTAATTTAAATATATAAATATTAAAAACACGGAGGTCTATTATGCGATTAGTTCTACCTATTCTATCTTTAGTAGTAACATGTATTCTTACTTTCAACGCCCCAAGCTGGGATACTATTAAAACAGGTTGTTCCGATTTTGCCGAAGGATTCACACAAGGATTCTTCAACTAAAAATAGCGCTAGCCCCCTTATAGAAAGGTATGCTAGCGCTATTCATATTTTCATGTTTTAAAAATTATCTAATGCTTTTTCCATAATAGAAACTGATTTAAAAGGCGGCGTTACTGTTAAAGAACCCTTTACAACCGTTTCTCCTTTTTCATCATGAGCAGATACAAGCATATCAATTGTATGTTCCTCCTCAGAAACAGCTACAACTTCAAAATGGATTTGTAACGTTTCATAATGATGAACATGCTTCACGAACGTAAGGTCCTTCCTAGTAATATGACTGCCTGGACCTGGTAAATATTTCGTAACTGCCGTTGTAATCATTCCCGTTAGCATAATGCTTGGTACAATCGGCTTTTCATACGGAGTTTGGGATGCGTAATCATGCTGAATATATAATGGATTGGCATCATTCGTTAACCCTAAGTACAATAACAAATCTTTATCCTCAATTTTTTCAGTGATAGATAATTTCTCTCCTACTGTAATTTCATCCATTCTACGACCAATTTGAACTTTTTTCTTTAACATGTTACAACCCCCTCCGATTTTTTCACCTTATTATCCTACTAATAGCGATACCTTATCCGAAATTTACTATGATGAGGGCAATGTATAGTATAAATCTATAGTTTCATTATAGGATACACCAAATGATAGCGTTTTCACATTATTTCAAAAAAACATTTGAATAAATAGTAGAAAAAGATTCGGGGCCCCGAATCTTTTTCTACTTAATATTTAATTATTAAACAAGAACCTTCATTATATTACGTACAGATTCTACAGAGCGATCTAACGCTTCTCTTTCATCTGTAAGAAGTTCTAACTCAATAATTTTTTCAATTCCGTTACCACCTAGAATTACTGGTACGCCTAAGTAAAGGTCGCTATAACCATATTCACCTTCAAGGTACGCAATAGCTGGTAATACACGGCGTTGATCTTTTAAGATTGCTTCTGTCATTTCAACTAAAGAAGCAGCTGGTGCGTAATATGCACTACCGTTTCCTAATAAGCCTACAATCTCGCCGCCACCTTTACGGGTACGTTCTACGATTGCTTCTAAACGCTCTTTCGGAATTAACGTTTCTAACGGAATGCCACCTGCATAAGAATAACGTACAAGAGGTACCATATCGTCACCGTGTCCACCAAGAACAAATCCTGTAATATCTTTCACAGAAAGATTTAATTCTTGTGCAATAAATGTACGGAAACGAGCTGTATCTAATACGCCCGATTGACCGATAACACGCTCTTTCGGGAATCCTGCTTCTTTAAATACAGAATATGTCATTGCATCAACTGGATTTGTTAACACAACAATAATCGCATTTGGTGAATGTTTTGCAATGTCGCGCGTAATACTTTTCATAATTTTAGAGTTTGTTGCTACTAAGTCATCACGGCTCATACCAGGCTTACGTGCAATACCTGCTGTAATAACGACAACGTCAGAATCAGCAGTATCTGCGTAATCAGATGTTCCAATAATGTTAGCATCAAAACCTTGTACTGGGCTCGCTTCTAACATATCTAACGCTTTCCCTTTTGTTGGATTTTCCAGTTGTGGAATGTCCACTAATACAACATCTGCAAGTTCTTTTTGTGCTAATAAGAATGCTGTTGTTGCTCCTGTAAATCCTGCACCGATGACTGAAACTTTCTTGCGTTTGATTGTCATAATTTACCCCCCCGCTTTAATTATGCGTTTTTGATTATCGCTACATCCATGTTTTTAATAAGTTCATTAGCGAACTCAGAACATTTCACTTCTGTTGCACCTTCCATTAAGCGTGCGAAATCATAAGTTACTACTTTTGAAGCAATTGTTTTCTCAACTGAATCAGTTACTAATTTCGCAGCTTCGTTCCATCCTAAGTGCTCTAATAATAATACACCAGAAAGAAGAACTGAAGATGGGTTTACTTTGTCTAAACCTGCATATTTTGGAGCTGTACCATGTGTAGCTTCAAAGATAGCATGTCCAGTCACATAGTTAATGTTTGCACCAGGTGCAATACCAATTCCACCTACTTGTGCAGCAAGTGCATCAGAGATGTAGTCTCCGTTTAAGTTCATTGTTGCAACAACATCGAACTCACGTGGACGAGTTAAAATCTGTTGTAAGAAGATGTCTGCAATAGAATCTTTTACGATGATTTTCCCAGCCACTTCAGCGTCTGCCATCGCTTTATTCGCTGCATCTTTACCATCTTTCTCAACGATACGATCATATTCAGCCCAAGTAAATACTTTATCGCCGAATTCTTGTTCCGCTACTTCGTAACCCCAGTTTTTGAAAGCACCTTCTGTAAATTTCATAATGTTTCCTTTATGAACTAATGTAACAGAAGAACGTTTTTCGTTAATTGCATATTGAATTGCAGCACGAACAAGACGCTTTGTCCCTTCTTCTGAGATTGGTTTAATACCAATACCAGATGTTTCTGGGAAGCGGATTTTATTAACACCCATTGCTTCTTTTAAGAAAGCAAGGACTTTTTCTGCTTCCGGAGATCCTTGTGCATATTCAATTCCAGCATAAATGTCTTCTGTATTCTCACGGAAAATAACCATATCAGTATCTTCCGGACGTTTTACAGGTGAAGGAACACCATCAAAATAACGAACTGGACGTAGACATACATATAAATCTAATTCTTGACGAAGTGCTACGTTTAGAGAACGAATACCACCGCCAACTGGAGTTGTAAGTGGACCTTTAATCGCGATTAAATATTCACGGATTAAATTTAAAGTTTCTTCTGGTAACCACTCGCCTGTTTGGTTGAATGCTTTTTCCCCTGCAAGCACTTCTTTCCAAACGATTTTCTTCTCACCATCATAAGCTTTTTCAACTGCTGCTTCTAGTACACGAGATGCAGCTGCCCAAATATCAGGACCAATTCCATCTCCTTCGATAAATGGAATAATCGGATTGTTTGGTACATTCATAACACCATTAGTTACAGTAATTTTTTCACCTGTCGTCAATGTGATAACCCCCATGTTTGAAATTTCATATGTATGAAACTGAGGGAATAACCCCTCAGTTCAAACCGTTATTTAAATTAAAATATTCTAATCATTACGTCTTTCCGAAAAAATCAGACTTTTGAAAGCGTATTTTCACTATCAAAATAGTGTTTTTCGCTTATCGTTGTGCAATTGGAACGTACACTTGATGTGTTGGTCCATTATAATCAGCACGCGGACGGATTAAACGGTTGTTTTCATATTGTTCTAGAATATGAGCTAACCAGCCTGACATACGGCTAATTGCAAAAATAGGTGTAAATAAGTCATGGTCAATTCCTAAACAATGGTATACAGAAGCTGAATAGAAATCAACATTTGGTGGAAGACCTTTTTCTTTTGTTACAATGTCTTCAATTTTGATAGACATATTATACCATTTGTCTTCTCCTAAAAGCACGCATAATCTCTTAGACATTTCGCGTAAATGTTTTGCACGCGGATCACCCTGCTCATATACACGGTGGCCAAAGCCCATGATTTTCACTTTATTTTGAAGAGCATTATGAATATATGATTCTACATTTTCTTCTTCGCCAATTTCAGTTAGCATCTTCATTACATTTTCGTTTGCCCCGCCGTGAAGAGGACCTTTTAACGCACCGATTGCTGCTGTAATACCAGAATATACATCTGAAAGTGTAGCTACACAAACGCGTGCAGTAAATGTAGAAGCGTTTAACTCATGATCTGCGTGAAGTACAAGCGCCTTGTCAAAAGCTTCAATTTCAACTTCATTTGGCTCGCGATCATTTAACATGTACAAGAAGTTTGCAGCTAATGATAAATCGTTTCTAGGCTCAACAATATCTAAACCTTTACGAATTCTTGCATAAGCAGCAACTAAAGTTCCCACTTGAGCCTGCAATTTAACCGCTTTCAAATAATTGGAGTTTTCATCCATAATTTCAGCGCTCTCATCGTATAATGATAGCATGGAAATTGCAGTTCGTAAAACAGACATCGGATGTGCGATTTTTAAATCTACTTGTTTCAAATATGTTAAAATCTCACCTGGAACTTTATAGTATTCCGATACAATCTCTTTAAATTTCGCTAGTTCTTGTTCATTAGGAAGCTTGCGATGCCATAATAAGTACACTACTTCTTCAAATGTAGCATTCTCAGCTAAATCATCAATATTATACCCAACATAAGTTAATGTATCATCAATAATAGAGCTCACAGATGATGTTGTTGCTACTACCCCTTCTAAACCTCGAATAACAGTCATGACATTCTCTCCTTTTCCTGAAAATTCTCCCAACCTTGCTCCTTATATCTATTTGCTTCCCTTTTGAATTATGAACGCCCGTTCACTCTTTAGGCAAGCAAAATGCACGATCATGCAAATTTGTTGCGATGTTCCCCTCTTATTGTCCATTGTTTACATGGAAAGCATGAGCGTGAATGTCTCCCCGAATCCTCACGCTCAAAACAACAAGTTAGTGAGGAAAATTAATCCCGAAGAGTTTTATGATAAAAACAACATAAAACAATATCATTATAAAATTGTTTTATGTTGTTTTTATTTTATCTGGTGTAAAGTCTCTGCTGTTATGTAACTTTTCAAAGTTTCTAATCCTATTATAAACAATTATCTGACTTTTGTGAACAGAAAGAATTCAAAAATTTTATATTACTATAAAATTCCTTATTTAAACATCTGTATAATACTCATAACTGCATAGGCAATTCCAGCCCCAATTAATGGACCTACAGCAACTCCATTAAATAAAGCAACCGCTATAATTGTCCCGAAAACGAGCGCAGTTGTAATATGAGGATCCGTCGTCAATAATTGTACGCCGCCTTTCGCTAACAAAGCAACCGCTACCCCTGAGGCTAAAGCAATCCATGCATAATACGATTTCGCCGCTTCTCCAAGTTGTTTAAAACCTATTTCCCCCGTTGCAATCGGTACGAGTACTGCTATTGTAATAACCGTTACACCGAGGTTAATCCCTTTCGTTTGTAGATAAGGAAAGACTTTATCTCCTAGAAACGTAAATTTCAATAAAAATAACACACCAATAGCTACAGTAAGCGATTGGTTTTTAGCAACAAGTCCTATAATAAGTAGTATGAATAAAAATAACGTTGACTGACTAATCATGTTTACACTTCCTTTCTGAAAATAATGAACTCATTTCCAAACAAAAATACCTTTAAACCTATCGTTATACATGCTATATCGATGTATATTCAACAATAACCACTTCATTTTTTATGTATTTTAAAATGCTAAACTGAGACTTTCATCATCAAAAATTTAAGCCTATATACATTTTTGAAAACGATTGTCTCTCCTTTCTTTTCTAATAAGAAACAGGTAAAATAAAAAGAAGAGAAAATGAAGTTTTTACCATATAGTAGAAGCATCAACACCAAGCTTTTACAGTCACTCATGTACTGAAAAAGCAGGAAAAATCCATCATTCCACTATAACATAAAGTGAAACTTTAATCAGCGGGGCACACTCGTTATAAGTTGAACGAATTAGGATAATCCAAATTGGAATGGGAGGTATACATCTTTGAACCGAAACTTACTATATATGATATTGCGACTCATATTTGTCATTGTAGCAACGGTAGCCGGGTTCTATGCATTACTATATATGTCAGGACTTATCTATCCTTTTATTATCGCTTTCGCATTTGCTTATTTGATTAATCCTGTCGTCAATTTCCTTAATCAAAAACTACAATTTCCTCGCGCACTCGCAGTACTCGTTAGCTTAATTCTCGTATTTGGAGCTATCGTCGGACTCGTTACATACCTTGTAACAGAAGCCATATCGGCCACAACATACTTACTACAACTTGTTACAGTAAAGTTCCCGGATATCGTTAAATTCGCAGAGCAATTTGCACTTAATCATATTATGCCTCTCTATGATGATTTAATTTCTAAATTTAATCATCTTGGGGAACCACAGCGCTATACGATTACACAAAACATTCAAAACTTAGGAACCGAAGCAACGACGCAAATGAAAGAACTTTTAACTGCTATTATAAGCGGGTTAACAAATTTCATTAGTGCATTACCAACCACTTTAACTGTCCTTGTATTCGTTTTATTAGCCACTTTCTTCATTAGTTACGATTGGCATCGTCTTGCTCAGAAAGTAAGAAAATTTTTGCCCAATCGTGTTCATGGCTATGGAAAAACTATTTTTGTCGACTTAAGAAAAGCTTTATTTGGTTTTGTTAAAGCACAACTTACACTCGTATCTATGACAACTGTTATTGTACTAATCGGACTTTTAATATTACGCGTACCATACGCCATTACTATCGCGATTATTACAGGGGTTGTAGATTTACTCCCGTATTTAGGAACAGGTGCCGTCTTCGTTCCTTGGGTTATATACGTATTTTTCACTGGCGATACTGCTTTCGCCATCGGTCTTCTCGTCTTATACATCGTCGTGATTGTCCAAAGACAAATTATGGAGCCTAAAGTACTTTCATCTAATATCGGCCTCGATCCACTAGCAACACTGATCGCTCTATTTGTCGGCTTTAAGCTTTTTGGCTTTTTAGGATTAATCATCGGTCCAGTCATCTTAGTACTACTTAATACATTGCACAAAGCTCGTGTATTCCATGATTTGTGGAAATATATTAAAGGCTCACCTTCAAAATAATAGTTTCTAATTCATATACAACAAAGAACTTATATGTAATCAGTGGGAATTTCCCACTGATTATTCCTTATACTTGTTTTTCACACTCATTACATACAACAAGAGAATTTCCCACAAAAAGGATAATACTCTTGTTTTTTTGCATAGAAAACGCATATTCCGAGGTATTTTTACATATTTATTCTATTATTTTTATAATTATTACTTACATTTATTACTTTTTATGTAAATGAATAAATATGCAAAATGGTATAAAATAAGACTTAAACTAACATTTTTCCTGTTCGTATCTAACTTTTCCATACCAATTGATTCTTTTTATATACAAAAACCAACTTGAGTTCATATGAATTTCCCTACAACACATTCATTAAGAACCACCTCCATATCCAATCGAAAAATACATAGCAAATATAATAAGGCAAAACTATGATCAGTAAGGATTTTGTCCACCACCGATTATTAACTTTCACCAACCGGACTTGTATGAGCAGTCTGATTTCCACTTAACTCCTTCGCATTCACCACATTTTAAGGCATGATACAGCAAAACTTTAATCAACAGAACTTCATCCATCTCTCATCCTTTTGGGGGCAAAAAAATAGTGCTTAGATCGCTATAATCTAAGCACTATTTCTGCACAATAATAGTAGAACTCTTTCTAAACTTCCATTCCATCCACTTCATAACAAATGGCTTCAACAAAGCCCTCGTCATAGGGATAACGAAGATCAAACCTATTATATCCGTTACGTATCCAGGAAGTACCAAAAGAATACCTCCTACAAAGATAAAAATACCATCCAGTACCGCTCCTCCTGGCATTTCTCCTCTATTCAACTTAGATTGAATCTCTCTAAGCACTTTAAATCCTTGCCTTTTCGCCAAATAGACACCTACAACACCCGTAAATACAATCATAGCGAACGTAGACCATAAACCTATTACATGACTCGATCCAATTAAGACTGTAATCTCAATCGCCGGTATTAAAATAAACAAGAATAGTAACCACTTCATAGTTCTACACTCCTCTCACTCATCACTTTAAACGAACCCAGAGCGCCCGTATACGCTACACAGAAACTAAACACCTTTCCCTATTGAACCTCGTAACAAACGGATTTCAAACGTAATTCCAGGCGTTTCAAGCTGATTCCACCTCGTTTTTGTGTAAAAAAAAGAGAAGGACTCCGATCCTTCTCTTCGTATTACTTATAGCACTTCCGCATGTCCATTATAAACAATTCCGCGTGCTGCATCAACTGTTACTTCTTGGCCATTTTTTAAAGTTGCTGTTACGCCGTTTACACCAACGATAACAGGAATACCGATTGATACACCTACAACAGCCGCATGGCTTGTTAGACCGCCTTCTTCTACAACTAGAGCAGCAGCTTTTTCGATTGCAGGAATCATATCTTTATCAGTGCTTGTTGTAACAAGGATATCACCTTTGTTTACGTTCGCTACAGCTTCAGCAGCTGTTTTCGCTACAACTACTTTACCTTTTGCAGCTTTACGACCGATTCCTTGTCCTTTCGCAACTTCTTCACCAACAACATGGATTTTCATTAAGTTTGTTGTACCAGTTTCAGCAACTGGAACACCAGCAGTGATTACTACAGTGTCTCCAAGTCCAATTAGACCTGCATCCATACCTGTTTGAATTGCAGTATCTAACATTTCGTCAGTAGACGCTGCACGTTTTCCAGCCATAAATGCTTGTACACCCCAAACAAGTGCAAGACGACGTCCTACTTGCTCGTCAGATGTTACAGCTACGATTGGAGATTTCGGACGGTATTTAGAGATCATTTTCGCAGTATGTCCACTTTCTGTTGGAGCTACGATTGCAGCTACATCAAGAGCAAGTGCTGTATGCGCAACAGATTGGCTAATTGCATCTGTAATTGTTGGAGTGAACTCTTTAATACGTTTTTTGAACATATCTTCATATTGTAATGATTTTTCAACACGTACTGCAATGTTAGCCATCATTGTTACTGCTTCTACTGGGTATTGACCAGCAGCTGTTTCACCTGAAAGCATGATTGCATCTGTACCATCGAAGATTGCGTTAGCTACGTCACTTGCTTCCGCACGAGTTGGACGTGGGTTACGTTGCATAGAATCTAACATTTGTGTCGCAGTAATAACCGGTTTACCTAACACGTTACATTTTTTGATTAGACGTTTTTGTACTAATGGTACTTCTTCTGGTGGAATTTCTACACCCATATCACCACGAGCTACCATTAAACCATCAGAAACTTCTAAGATTGAATCGATGTTATCGATACCCTCTTGGTTTTCGATTTTTGGTACGATTTGGATGTATTGAGCGTTATGCTCTTCTAATAATTCACGGATTTCTAATACGTCAGATGCTTTACGTACGAATGAAGCTGCGATGAAATCAACTTTTTGCTCGATACCGAAGACGATATCTTTTACGTCTTTTTCAGTGATACCAGGAAGCTTAATGCTTACGTTTGGTACGTTAACACCTTTTTTATTTTTTACAGTTCCGCTGTTTAAAACTTTTGTACGGATGTTTCCGTCAGCTTTTTCGATTACTTCTAGTTCGATAAGACCGTCATCGATTAGAATACGAGAACCTGGGTCTACATCGTCATAAAGACCAGCATAAGATACAGAGAACTTCTCTGCAGTACCTAATACTTGCTCAGTAGAAAGAACTACTTCTGCACCTGTTACAAGCTCAGCTTGTCCGTCTACGAAGTCGTGAGTACGGATTTCTGGACCTTTTGTATCAAGTAAGATACCAACTGTTTTACCAGTTTTCTTTGAAGCTTCACGAATGTTTTTAATACGAGCGCCGTGCTCTTCATGGCTACCATGAGAGAAGTTTAAACGAGCAACGTTCATACCCGCTTCGATTAATTGTTCTAATTTCTCAATACTTTCACTAGCAGGACCTATAGTACATACAATTTTAGTTTTACGCATATTGCACCTCCGAAAATTATGAAACCGTTCCCAAATATCCGACATTAAGCCGATTAGATGGATAATTCTTTAGATAATTGATACATATCTTTATCGATTGTATGCTTTTGAGCTAACGCTTCGATAATATCATGATCAACAAGTTTATTATCTTGAATACCTACACAGCGTCCACCTCTACCAGCAATTAATAATTCAACTGCTCTTGCGCCAAGACGACTTGCTAATACACGGTCTTGTGCACTTGGTGATCCACCACGTTGTACGTGACCTAATACAGTTACACGAGTATCAAAGTTTGTTGCTTCTTCAATGTGCTTACCGATGTCAATTGCACTTCCAACACCTTCAGCCACAATGATAATACTGTGTTTTTTACCACGTTCACTACCACGCTTCAGACGAGCAATAACATCTTCCATGTCATACTCTTCTTCTGGAATTAAGATTGTTTCGGCACCATCAGCTAAACCAGCCCATAATGCGATATCTCCAGCATGACGTCCCATTACTTCGATAACATATGTACGTTCATGAGATGTAGCTGTGTCACGAATTTTATCAATTGCATCAATAACAGTATTTAAAGCTGTATCAAAACCAATTGTGAAGTCTGTTCCAGGAATATCATTGTCGATTGTACCTGGTACACCAACACATGGGAATCCTTGTTCAGTTAATTTTTTAGCACCTTGGTAAGAGCCATCTCCACCAATAACAACAAGTCCTTCGATACCGTGTTTCTTTAATTGCTCGATACCTTTTAGTCGTACTTCTGGATCTTTAAACTCAGGACATCTTGCTGTATATAATTTCGTACCACCACGGTGGATAATATCGCCAACAGAACCAAGTTCTAATTTTTCAATATGACCAGAAATTAAACCCGCGTATCCATGGTAAATACCATATACTTCAATATCATGGAAAATCGCTTTACGAACAACTGCACGAATGGCAGCATTCATACCAGGTGAATCTCCACCACTTGTTAATACACCAATACGTTTCATTTGTACTCACCTCATAAAGATTATTTGCCTTATAATAAAATAACACGAAAAAATATAAAAACACAATGGAGAAGATGTGTCTTTTCATAATAAAAACGTGCATTCGCGAAGAGGAACGCACGCTTTTATTATTTTATCCCAATGGAAGCGTTTGAAAACGAAACTTGCCCAATTTTCATATATTTTTCATAACGTTTTTCGATTAATTCATCTTTCGAAATTCCGCTTAATTGTTCAAAAGTTTTCTTAAGCATTAAATCTATATTTTCTGATTGTTTTAAAATGTTACGATGCGCTCCACCTTTTGCCTCTGGAATAATTTCGTCAATTACACCTAATTCTTTCAAATCTAACGCTGTAATTTTCATCGCTTCTGCAGCTTCTTTTGCTTTACCAGCGTCTTTCCAAAGAATTGCCGCCGCACCCTCTGGTGTAATAACAGAATACGTGGAATTTTCCAGCATATGAATGTAATCTCCTACTCCAAGACCTAACGCACCACCACTACCACCTTCACCGATAACAATACAAATAACAGGTACCGTTAAACCCGCCATTTCAAATAAATTACGGGCAATCGCCTCACTTTGTCCACGTTCTTCAGCTGCTTTACCAGGATAAGCTCCCTTCGTATCGATGAAACAAATAATAGGACGATTAAACTTTTCCGCTTGTTTCATTAGACGCAGTGCTTTTCGATATCCTTCTGGATGAGGCATCCCAAAATTACGACGAATATTTTCTTTCGTATCTTTTCCGCGTTGGTGCCCAATTACAGTTACAGGCATCCCCTTATATTTCGCAATGCCGCCGACAATCGCTGCATCGTCGCCAAATAGGCGATCTCCATGACATTCAAAAAAATTAGTAAATAAGTGCTCAATATAATCGAGCGTTGTCGGCCGTTCTGCATGACGAGCAATTTGAACACGGTCCCATACTTTCATATTGCCGTATATATCTTCCTCTAATTTTTCTAGCTTTTCTTCCAAAATACGAATCTCCTCACTGAAGTCCATCTGGCTGTTTTTCGTATAGTCTTTCAGTTCACGAATCTTATTTCTTAGCTCAACAACTGGTTTCTCAAATTCTAGCTCTGCCATACAGCCATTTCCCCTCCTTGATGAACTTCTAAAATCTTACGGAGTGATTCTCTCATATCATCACGATGCACAACCGCATCTAATTGACCGTGCTCTAATAAAAATTCTGCCGTTTGGAAATCTTCCGGTAGTTTTTCACGCACTGTTTGTTCAATTACACGTCTACCAGCAAATCCGATAAGTGCACCTGGCTCTGCAAGATTGTAATCACCAAGTGAAGCGAAACTCGCTGAAACCCCGCCCGTCGTTGGGTGAGTCATAACAGAAATAAATAACCCTCCTGCATTACTATGCTTTTTCAAAGCTACGCTTGTTTTTGCCATTTGCATTAAACTTAATATCCCTTCTTGCATACGGGCACCACCCGACGCAGTAAAGATAATAAATGGAACTTGTAAGTCGTATGCTTTTTCAACTGCACGGGCAATTTTCTCTCCTACAACAGAGCCCATGCTGCCCATTCGAAAACGAGAATCCATTACTGCAACAACAACAAGCATGTCATCAATTGTTCCTTCACCAGTTACAACCGCTTCGTTCAATTTAGTCTTCTTACGATCGCTCTCTAGTTTCTCTTCGTATCCTGGAAACTCGAGTGGATTTAATGAAACCATTTCTTTGTCATACTCACGGAATGACCCTTCGTCCAATATACTATCAAGACGTTCCCATGCATTCATAGGATGATGATATCCACAATTCACACATACTTTTAAATTTTTTAGAAGCTCTTTCGTATACATGATTTTTTTACATTTCGGACATTTTGTCATAACACCATCCGGTACATCTTTTCGTACTTGTTCTGAAGGTATTGCAGCGTACTTTTTCTTTTTCACGAATAAATCTCTTAGCACAATTTGACCCCCTTCGTTGAGAGCTAAGGTTAGCGCAAGAAGAAAATTGGGCTAACACCAAAGTTTGATGTTAGCCTTATCTTCTCAATCTGTCTAATAACCTCACTCTTTACGTTTAACTTTAACCGCTACGCGATAGAATGTTTGTCATAACGTGTCATGGTCATTTCGACAAATTTTATACATTACGAGTGAAACTGTATATTCTCTACTAATTCATCGTAAATTTTTAGTGCATCATTTTCTTGTTTTTCTTCCAAAGTAGCATAAAGCTTTCTATACATATCGATAGAATCTCCTGAAACTTCACAAGAAAGAGTTGATACGTAATCATTTACGATCATCCAAATGCGATAGAGTAAATAATTATCGACTTGTTCAATGAGTGTTTTAAAGAACGTTTGATGAAGCATTGGAATCGAGTTTTCATTTTCTTCAAGCACTTGATTTAATTTTCTTAGCACTTTAGAAAACGTTTCTTTCGGCAAATTACATACAATTCGAATCATATCTTTCTCAAGCAATCGTTTTGTTTGTAATAAATCACGAATTGTTTTCTCATCTTGCAGCAAGAACGGCGCAATCAATTGTACAAGACCGTTATCGTAAAAGTTTCGAATAAACGTCCCTTCACCACGTCTCGTTTCAATCAATCCTACCAGTTCTAAAGCACGCAATGCTTCTCTTACAGAGGAACGCCCTACGTTTAAACGTGAACTTAACTCACGCTCAGACGGCAAACGATCCCCCGCCACCAATCCATCTTCTTCCATAATGGAACGGATTTTTTTTACAATTTCGAGATATACTTTTGTATTTGATGATGTCAATGGAAATTCCTCGCTTATTCTTTACCAATCAGCGCTAATTGTTTTGTTTTCTCAGCAATCTCATTTGGATCTACTTGACGGCGAGCTACTCCTGTCTCCATTGCAGCTTTCGCAACGTAAGCTGCCACTTGAGGCGCTACACGCGCGTCAAACGGTGCCGGAATGATATAGTCTGCATTCAACTCATCTTCTGCTACAAGCTCAGCAATAGCCTGTACAGCCGCCATCTTCATTTCTTCGTTAATTTGTGTCGCATGTACGTCAAGTGCACCACGGAAAATACCAGGGAACGCTAGTACATTATTTACTTGGTTCGCGAAGTCAGAACGACCCGTTCCAACAACAGCTGCGCCCGCTGCTTTTGCCAATTCTGGCATAATTTCTGGAACTGGATTCGCCATTGCAAAAATAATTGCATCGTCATTCATTGTACGAACCATCTCTTCTGTTAATGCACCTTCTGCAGATACACCAATGAATACGTCCGCACCTTGTACAACGTCAGCTAAAGAACCTTCAATACGATTCTTATTTGTATATTTTGCAACTTCATCCTTCACCGAATTCATACCTGTAGGACGACCATCATAGATTGCGCCTTTACGGTCACACATAATAATGTCGCGTACACCATAGCGATATAAAAGTTTAATAATTGCAATACCTGCTGCACCTGCGCCATTTGCGACAACTTTAATGTCAGACATTTTCTTTCCAACTAATTTTAGCGCGTTCACAAGACCTGCTACTGTTACGATAGCTGTTCCGTGTTGATCATCATGGAAGATAGGAATATTTGTTTCTTTTTTCAAACGTTCTTCAATAATGAAGCAGTTTGGTGCTGCGATATCCTCTAAGTTAACGCCGCCAAAAGTTGGCTCCATTAATTTTACAGTTTCAACAATTTTATCTACATCGTTTGTATTTAAGGCAATTGGGAATGCATCTACACCAGCAAAGCTCTTGAATAATACAGCTTTACCTTCCATTACTGGAAGAGATGCTTCAGGTCCAATGTTACCAAGACCAAGTACAGCCGTTCCATCTGTCACAACTGCTACCATATTTCCCTTCATCGTATATTCATATACCTTACTTTTATCGTCATAAATTTCCTTACAAGGTTCTGCAACCCCTGGAGAATATGCAAGACTTAAATCTTTTGCATTTTCTACTTTTACTTTTGATACAGTTTCTAATTTTCCTTGATGCACTTTATGCATGTGAAGTGCTTCTTCACGAAGTGTTGACAAACTATCCACTCTCCTCAAATTATTCTAGCTGATATCAATTTCTCCAAGTGGTCTGACCACGAACACTACTACTATAATAATCGAAGTGTAGGGAAATTGTCCATTATATTTTCACAACTACATTTTCTTCCCCGACAATTTCACGAAGTGCTCCTAAACATTCTTCACTTGGATGAATCGATAAACTTCGAGACAATTGTACCATTTTATGTTCCTTTTCATAATAAATTAGTACTTTCGCAAAACCTGAATAGTCAAACAATATTTTAGTAACCTGATTTAAAAGCTTTTTCTCATACTGAGACGACAATTTCACGTAAACAGATGCATCTTTCTTTTCTTCATACACATCCATTTCTTCTAACGGATATAGTCCATTTACAATCCATTGCAACTTATGATTTCTAAGCTCAATCATGCCGTCAACTAAAACAATTGCTCCTTCTTGTAACTTATCTGAGAAATGTATATATGTTTCAGGGAAAAGAACTGCTTCCATTTCATCGTTTTGATCACAAAATGTAATAAACGCCATCTTTTGCAACTTTTTCGTACGAATCACTCTCACGCTTGTTATATACACGATAGCCCTTTGTACTTTTTTCTTATGTCGCATTGCCTGAGCAAGAGATGGAATTTCTAATTCTTTCGCTAACTTCACATACTGCGCTGTCGGATAGCTTGATAAATAAAAACCTAGTGCTTCCTTCTCTTTATTTAACTGTTCAATAAAAGAGAGCTCTTCTCCTTGCACGTATTTTGATTTTGGAACAGCATCTCCTAAATCACGTGCAAGATTTGCGTACTCTAACGCTCCTTTAAGGCTTTTCCATAAATTTGTTCTCGAAACACCAAAATCGTCAAAACACCCAGACCAGACGAACGCCTCTAAATTTCGCTCTGTTACAAACTTTGATGGCATGCGAAGACAAAATTCAAATAAATCTTCAAATACTTTTTTCTCTCGTTCTTCGAGTAATGCTGTCACTGTAGCCATTCCGATGTTTCGAATTGAAAGTAAACTGTAACGTATCGCATTACCTTCTATTTGGAAATTGTAACCACTTCTCTGAAGAGACGGCGGCAAAACGTGAAAACCTTTCCGCTTCGTTTCTCGTATATACTGCACAATCTTATCTTCATTTCCAATTGCACTTGATAATAATGCTGTCATAAATTCCAGCGTATAATTCGCTTTTAAGTAAGCAAGCTGATATCCAATCATACTGTAGGCTACAGCGTGACTTCGGTTAAAACCGTAATTCGCAAATCTTACAATTAAATCGTAAATTTTCTCTGCGGATGTCTCGTCATAACCATTTTGTAAACAGCCTTGTACAAAATGCTTACGCTCCTGATCTAAAATATCACGATTTTTTTTACTCACTGCACGGCGTAATAAATCTGCTTCTCCGAGCGAGAATCCCGCCAACTTCGACGCAATTTGCATAATTTGTTCTTGGTATACAATTACACCGTATGTTCTTTCTAAAATCGGCTTTAAATCCGGATGTAAATATTCAATTTTTCTTTTTCCGTGCTTTGATTCAATAAAGGTTGGAATTTGTTCCATTGGTCCTGGTCTATATAACGAGTTAACAGCGACAATATCTTCAAATTCATTCGGTTTTAACCCGCGAAGTACATTTCGCATACCACCTGATTCAAGCTGGAATACACCTGTTGTATCCCCTCTACCTAACAATTGGAACGTCTTTTCATCTTGAAGTGGTAAATTTCTTAAATCAATTTGTGTCCCCGTCTTTTTCACGATAAACTTTATAATATTTTCAAGTAACGTTAAATTACGTAATCCTAAAAAATCCATCTTTAACAAACCAAGTTCTTCTAATGCATCAGCTGGGTATTGCGTAACATACACATCGTTATGCCCTTCTTGTATTGCAACACTTCCGGTTAACGGCTCTTGGCTCATAATAACGCCAGCTGCATGAATAGACGTATGACGTGGTAAGCCTTCTACACGTTTTGCAATTTCAAACACACGCTCATGTAACAGATTCCCTTGTATAAACTCACGGAGTGATTGCGATTCCTCATATGCATCTTTTAACGTTATACCAAGCTTTGATGGGATAAGTTTTGAGAATATGTCAATGTCTCGCGGCGGAAGCCCCATTACACGCGCAATATCTCTAATCGCCGCTTTCGCTGCAAGCGTCCCGAACGTTACAATTTGTGCAACACGCAGCTGACCATATTTATCTTTCACATATCGAATCATCTCATCACGTCTTATATCTGGAAAATCGATATCAATATCTGGAAGTGTCACACGTTCAGGATTTAAAAATCTTTCAAATAATAGATCGTATTCAATCGGATCAATATCTGTAATTTCTAATACGTAAGAAACGAGTGAGCCGGCTGCCGATCCACGTCCTGGTCCTGTTAAAATATGATTTTCATGCGCATACTTCATAAAATCCCACACGATGAGGAAATAATCACTAAACCCCATACTAGAAATAACGTTTAATTCATGATTCAAACGCTTTATATGTACTTCTTTCGGCGTACCATATCGTTTCTGCAAGCCTTCTTCACAAACGCGGCGTAAATACATATCATTCGTCTCGTTAGCTGGAACAGGAAATTTCGGTAATTGATTTATATGAAACGGTATTTCTACTTTGCAACGTTCTGCAATTTCTACTGTGTTATAAATCGCTTCTTCTACGTGAGAAAATAGTGCTCCCATTTCATCTGATGATTTTAAATAATATTGATCAGTTTTCAACCTTGGTCTATCTGGATCAGTCATTTTCGTTCCACTTTCAACAGATAATAAGCACTCATGAACAAGTGCGTCACTTTGATTGATGTAGCGTACATCGTTTGTTGCAACGACTGGAACATTTATCCTACTCATAAATGCAGGTAATTTCTCTTGCAGGAGCAGTTCATCTTGAATCGCATGATGCTGCAAACTCATATAAAAATTGTCGAACATACTTTGATACATGCGAGCTACTTCTTCAGCTTGACTCTCTTTGTCTTCTAATAATAATTGTTCAATTTCCCCATCTTTACCTGGTGAAATAGCAATTAATCCTTTCGCATAATGGGCAAGCCACTTTTTCGGAATACCTTCTTTTGACTTCGTCATAATGCTACTAGAAATCTTTAATAAATTTTGATAGCCCATTTCATTTTCAGCAAGTAAAACAAGCGGATAAGATTTTTCCTCTTCTTCACTAAAAATAGAAGCTGTTAAGCCGATAATAGGCTGTATACCATGTTTCTTACATGCTTTATAAAACGGAATAACGCCATACATAACATTTTCGTCTGTAATAGCGAGTGACGAGAAACCAAGTTCTTTCGCCCTGACTACAAGCTCATCAATTTTACAAGCACTTTTTAATAAACTAAAAACGGTTTGACATTGTAAATGCACAAACTTCACTGTTGTACCCTCTCTTTACCAATCTGACTACTTTTATTATAGGTGATGAGGAAAGCGGAAATCAAAACATACTTCTTATACTTTGTCCATATATATGAAGAAGAAAGGGGAATGACGATGGATGTAAGAGAACATACTTTTTTCTCTCTGCTTATTATTAGTTATTTTATTGCCTTTGGGGTTATACTTGGTGGTTCATTAATTGGTGGATTTGGTGCATTTCTTATCGGAAAACCAACTCTAACTTACATTAATCAATTCGCCCAAAATTTAAGAATTTGGGCACTCGTTGCAGCAATTGGCGGAACATTTGATACTTTTTATAGCTTTGAAAGAAGTTTCTTTGGCGGAGATATGAAAGATATTGTAAAACAAATTCTCCTTATTTTTTTCGCAACGGGTGGTATGCAAACAGGTCTTACTATTATTAAATGGCTAACGCAGGAACATGTATGAGAGTACCAAGTGCCAATACAGCAAAAAAATGGTATTTAGTTTTAGCTGGTGCTGCTGTTGGAGGCGTGTTGAGCTGGTTTGTTTTTTTGTACATATACGGTGTTTTTCAAGAAGAACAAGCTAGTAAAATAGCAGAGCAACGAGAAATTATAGAAAAACAAGAAGCAAAGCTCCACGTCCTTCTCGAAGATCAAGAAAAATTGAATACAGAAAATAAACGGCTCTTAACTATTCAAGAGATTAAAATAAAACTTATAAATCGAGAAAAATACGATTTAGACAACCTTACACTCGAAAATATGACTACGTCTATCCATAATGACCTCCAACATCTTTTAACGAAAAACATTCAAAGTATAGCAAAAAATAAAGACCTACTCAAAAAGGTAATCGAAAACAAAACGTACAAACATTACGATCGGCTATACCGTTTCAAAGTCGATACGATATCTTTTGATACAGTGCTTGAAATTAGCATTACGATAGAGAAAGAAAAATAAAGAAGGAGGGCTTTAGCGCCGCTCCTTCTTTTCGTTCTCATATATAATCTCTTATCTACACAACTCACGTAAATCAGCAAAAAGACGATCCGCTTCTTCCCAAGAAGATGCTTTTGCACCAGAAGCCATCGGATGCCCTCCGCCATTATATTGCATTGCTAATTTATTTATCACTGGTCCTTTTGAGCGAAGACGAACACGAATCACATCGTCTTCCTCTAAAAATAGAACCCAAGACTTTAATCCATCAATATTACCAAGTGCTCCAACAACACCGGATGCCTCAGAAGGAAGTACATCAAACTTTTCTAACACTTCTTTCGTTAATTTAATGTAAGCTGCTCCTTCTTCTACCATCGTAAAGTTTTGTAAAATATAGCCGTTTAAACGAGCAATCTTTTCTTTCGTCTTATACATTTCATTATATAAATCTGTGAACTTCACATCCATATCAACAAGCTCACTTACATAACGAAGTGTTTTCGCTGTTGTATTCGGGAATAAGAAACGACCTGTATCCCCAACAATCCCCGCTAAAATAAGACGAGCTGCTTCTTTCGTTATCTGTAATCCTTTATCTTTTCCATAACTGTAAAACTCATAAATCATTTCACTTGTAGAACTTGCTGTCGTATCTACCCACGTAATATCTCCGTACGGATCTTCATTCGGATGATGATCAATTTTAATTAACATCTTCCCTTTTGCATAGCGTTGATCGTCAACACGTTCTTGGTTCGCAGTATCACATACGATAACAAGTGCATTTTCATATACACTATCTTCAATATCATCCATTACTCGTAAATATTCTAGTGAAGGTTCATTGTACCCAACCGTATAAATATTTTTCTCTGGAAACGATTCTTGTAGAATTGTACCAAGACCTCCCTGTGAACCTAACGCATCTGGATCTGGACGCACATGACGATGAATAATAATTGTATCAAACTCTTTAATTGCTCTTAAAATTTGCTCATGCATATGTATAATCTCCTTTTTACTCAACTTCTTCACTTTAACGTGCAGTAAAAGCCCGATTGGTGCGGGCAAATCATTAGCGTAGAAACATCCTCACACTAATTAAAGTTTCACTTTATCCTCCATTATAACGGAAAGTATTTCATACATGCGAACAATTGCTTTATAATAAAAGTTAGAAAGTTTAGATATTTGTTTTTCTCTACTATTATTTTTCACAAAGCGATGGGAGCGTGCATTATGCCAGTATTAGTCTTCTGTATTATCGTCTCATTTATGTTGTACCTCTTCTACAAAACAAAATACTTTCGTACAAACCGCCCAATGGAGAAAGGTTGGCTCTCAGGAAAATCCGCAATGGCACTTGGTTCATTCGTCTTATTCTTTGGGATAAACCAATTCTTTTTAGAACTTTCAACCGCTCGAATTATCGTTGGTGTTTTATTTGTTCTATTTGGTAGTGCAAGTGTATTTAATGGATTTCGCCAATACAAACATTTCTTACCATTAGCAGTTGAAGAAGCTAAATCTGTCTGAATCAGCGCAAAAAAAGCATCAACATTGTGATGCTTTTTTACGTCCCTTAACTTTTAAAATCATATATGCAACAAAAGCAGAAGGTATATTAAAGGGGTTGCCTTGTACGTGAAAATGTAATTGTTCTTCTTCAAAAGACATTTTTTCATATAGTTCTCGCTGAGATAATCCTGTTCGTTTCTTTTTTTCATGTAAACCTTGTAAGTATAAATATTGAAACGGTATCATCACAAGAAAGTAAAATAGTGCGATTCCACCAAAGAAGAGCACTTCTGATGACATATTGCATACCACCTTCCTAAAATCCATTTCCTTACAATTCAATTGTAACATAGTATAAACTCTAATTAAATTAATATTCTGTTTTTTATTTATACAATTGTCTCACCACATAATTCCTCTTCAGCATACTGAACATATCGCCGAATAAAAGCACCGGGATCTTTTCTAATAGGCTCGATATCAAGCCTTAACGGAATCTTTCCCGCCATATAAAAAATTCTCGAAGCAGTCCCAAGTCGAATAGCTGTTTCCGAAATATTTTCCCCATATCCCATCATGAAATTCCCCCATACAACTTCTAACTGTCCCGAAGCAATTAAATGTAATCTCGGAACACCAATATCAAACTCTTTATACCCAAATCCACATTCATCAAAATCAAGTAAATACCAATCCTCTTTGTCTACAAGAACATTACCAAAATGCATATCACCGTGAACAAATTGTTTTTCTCCTAGTTGAGTTGAATTTGCGAGTTCTTGTATTCTTTCTGCAATTCTTATGCATTTATGCTTATCCGCATGCGATAGAAATGAAGCATTTAGTAATCGTTGTAAAGGCTCGTGGATTATCTTTTGCTCACTATATATAGGCCTTTCATAACCTCTCCAAGTTTGCGGCACTCTTTTGAGCACTTCATTTGTTTTTTCATGAAACTTTCGCATTAATGATCCGAGTTTTTCATAGTCCCTATCCCTTGGTTCTAAAATTTCACTTCCGTTTATAAACCTAAAGACAACAAAATACTGGATATTCCCTTCATCTTTCATAATAGGTGTGATTAAATCACCACTTTTATTGACAACTACTTCTGGTACTAACATTTGTTTTTGTATCGCTATTAACCAATGTATTTCAGCTTCTATTTGCTCGGCTGTATAACGTCCCTCTCTATACTGCCTCACTACAAATTTATTTTTGTCCGATTCTAATATATATGTTTGATTTTCTCCCCCATGTAACAATGAAACTTTCGTAAAACTATTAAAATTATATTGCTTACATAACTGCTCTTTAATGTAAAAATCCATTCTTCTCCCCCTAGTTCATATAGTGAAGCGTAGTTTCCCTATCCAATTACACTATTATTATCTCTTAATGATTAGTAGCGTAAGCTTTCTTATCAACTAACAACCAATTTTCTATCCGTACTCATACATATCCTTCTATTTTTTCACTTCTCTATCCGAACTCTTACGTAACTTAAACAATAGCTTCAAAATCCAATAAAACAAAATAAAGTTAAAGAAAAAACCTAATGGATTAAACCAACATTCCCACACACCATAATAAACAAACGTTTCAGCTGGTACACCAAAGTAAAGAAAATCCGGCTCATTTTCTCCTGATATAGGAATCAAGGCACCTATACTAGCAAGAGTCAAACTTACAAAATACAACCTCTTTTTAATAGCATTCATTCTTCTATGCGTTAAAACATGAATAATGATGAAACATACGACCACTAAAAAGAAAATGATTCCGCCCATTCACTTCCTCCTTATCGCTATGCCATTTCCGCATCTTCGAATTTTTCAGTATTTTTATTATACATATGAAATGATACGCTATTTATTTTTTGTTTCTATCCTTTTAAATAAAAAAATGGAACAAACCAAAGCGGTCTGCTCCATCTTTTTATTTATCGATCAACTGCACCATAAGTAATGCTTTCCCGACAACATTACCTTCATGATGCACTTCTACATCAACCTTACCAAATTTACGTCCAATTTCTAATACTTTCGGATGAACCGATACAACATTGTCAATTTGAACTGGTTTTACGAAATAAATTGTTAAGTTCTCAACAATTAAATCACTCTTCTTTTGCGCACGAATAACGCGATTCGTTGCTTCCGTCACAATTGTTGTGAATACACCGTAAGATAACGTTCCGATTGAATTCGTCATTTGCGGCGTCACTGAAAATTGATATAAATGTTCATTTTTCGCTTCTTTCGGCGTCATAAATTGATTCGTTACAATATCATCGATTGTTTCGCCGACTTGTGGTTGACGCTGAATCATTTGCAGTGCCTGAAGTACATCTTGACGACTAATAATTCCTTGCAGTTTATTTCCTTCATCAACAACTGGAAGTAACTCAATACCTTCCCACACCATCATACGTGCTGCAGCTGCGACAGACATTTTACCGTTTACCGTAATTGGATGCTTTGTCATCACTTTATCAATTGGTGTTTCTTTCACGACACCAATCATATCTTTTGAAGTTACGATACCTAACACCTTTTTATTTTCATCAACAATTGGATAACGTCCATGCATCGTTTCTTCATTGTACGCATGCCATTGCTGCACTGTATCATTCGGCTTTAAATATAACGTCTCTTCAATTGGCGTTAAAATATCTTCAACGAGGACAATTTCTTTCTTAATAAGCTGATCGTAAATTGCACGGTTAATTAACGTCGCAACTGTAAATGTATCGTAACTACTTGAAATAATCGGCAGTTTTAATTCGTCTGCTAATTTCTTCACATGATCTTCCGTATCAAATCCGCCCGTAATTAATACCGCAGCTCCGGCTTCTAACGCTAATTGATGTGCGTTCGTACGGTTACCGATAATAAGTAAGTTTCCAGCTTCTGTATAGCGCATCATCGCTTCTAATTTCATTGCCCCGATTACGAATTTATTTAACGTTTTATGTAGGCCCTCTCTGCCCCCAAGTACTTGACCATCGACAATGTTAACGACTTCTGCATATGTCAGCTTTTCAATATTCTCTTTCTTCTTTTGTTCAATTCGAATTGTTCCGACACGTTCAATCGTACTAACATATCCTTTATTTTCTGCATCTTTAATTGCACGGTAAGCTGTCCCTTCACTTACACTCAAATCTTTCGCAATTTGCCTTACAGAAATTTTATGCCCTACTGGCAGGCCATTAATATGTTCTAAAATTTGGTTATGCTTGGTAGCCAAATGGTTTCACCATACTTTCTTTTCCCTAAATTCTTCATGTGTTGTATTTTCAGTATACTATATTTTCAAAACTGTTACACTCTCTCTTTATATATCTGTACTATTTTTTTTACAACAAAATACGCCTTACATGACACTACTTCTTCTATTACAACAATGTAATGGTATTGTCATCTCGTTCGATAGTTTGTCCAGCCGCTTCAATATACAATGAAGACAAGAAATGAAACAAAGGAGCGGATATATGATGAAAAAATTATTAGAAGTTGTAGGTGCTGTATTTTTAGCTTTCGTAGACGGAAAAAAAGTTGCAATGGAATTGAATGAAACACCTGAACAGCCACTTCCAAAAAGAAAAAAATCATCAAAACAAGTACAACCTTTAAAAGCTGTCCTACACACGTAAAAAACCCTTCACTTGTCTTTTCAAATGAAGGGTTTCTTTTCTATAGTGTAATACTTTCTCCAGCTTCTAATACTTTTCCTGTACAATTTTGTAGCTTTTCTACAAATTGATATGGGTCTTGTTCAATTACTGGGAACGTATTGTAATGCATCGGCACAACAGTTTTCGCCTGAACCCATTTTGCTGCTAAAACAGCATCTTCTGGCCCCATTGTGAAATTATCGCCAATTGGTAAAAATGCTATATCAATGTTATTCAGTTCCCCAATTAATTTCATATCAGAGAATAGAGCGGTATCTCCTGCATGGTATACAGTTTTCTCTTCTGCTGTAAATAAAATACCTGCTGGCATACCTGTATATGTAATCGTCTTATTTTCTTCATCAATATAACTAGAACCGTGGAATGCTTGTGTAAACTTCACTTTTCCGAAGTCAAATTCATGCGAACCACCAATATGCATCGGATGTGTATTTACACCTTGCCAACTTAAAAATGTCGCTAGTTCAAATGGTGCCACAACAACTGCATGATTTTTCTTCGCAAGCTCTACTGTATCTCCAACATGATCACCATGTCCATGCGATAAAAGAATTGCATCTACTTTGACATCTTCAGCCTTTAAATCCGTTGTCGGATTTCCAGTTAAAAATGGATCAATTAAAATCACTTTTCCATTCGTTTCAATCTTTACAACTGAATGCCCGTGATAAGATACTTTCATTACTACATTCCTCCCCTATTCACATTCTCATTTTTTATTCTACATGATTTTTCAATTCCCTGTCTTTTCTAACATCTATTTACTTGTCATAACGCTTTCTTCCGATGTAAAGTTATATTTGTAATTAAATATCTCGGGGGTGCCAATCGATGAATGCTAGATTAGAAAATTTAATGCAATGGCTAAAAGAAAAAAACGTAGAAGCTGCGTTCTTAACTTCTACACCGAACGTTTTCTACATGACAAACTTCCACTGCGAACCACACGAAAGACTTCTTGGTATGTTTGTATTCCAAGAAAAAGAACCTATTTTAATTTGCCCTAAAATGGAAGAAGGTCAAGCGCGTAACGCTGGCTGGGCACATGAAATTATCGGATTTACTGATACTGACAGACCATGGGATATGATTGCAAAAGCAATTAAAGACCGCGGCATCAATGCAAATGCAGTTGCAATTGAAAAAGAACATTTAAACGTAGAACGCTACGAAGAATTAACAAAGTTATTCCCAAATGCAGCTTTCAAATCAGCTGAGGAAAAAGTTCGTGAACTTCGTTTAATTAAAGATGAAAAAGAACTTTCTATTTTACGCGAAGCAGCTAAAATGGCGGACTACGCTGTTGAAGTTGGTGTAAATGCAATTAAAGAAGATCGTAGTGAGCTAGAAGTATTAGCAATTATTGAACACGAATTAAAAACAAAAGGCATACATAAAATGTCATTTGATACGATGGTATTAGCAGGTGCAAACTCTGCTCTTCCACACGGTATTCCAGGTGCAAATAAAATGAAACGCGGCGATTTCGTACTATTTGATTTAGGCGTAATCATTGAAGGTTATTGCTCTGACATTACACGTACAGTGGCATTCGGTGAAATTTCTGAAGAACAAACTCGCATTTATAACACTGTACTTGCTGGACAACTACAAGCAGTTGAAGCATGTAAACCAGGTGTTACACTTGGCGCAATCGACAACGCTGCTCGTTCTGTTATCGCAGATGCAGGTTACGGGGACTTCTTCCCACACCGCCTTGGTCACGGACTTGGAATTAGCGTACACGAATATCCAGATGTAAAAGCTGGTAACGAGTCTCCATTAAAAGAAGGTATGGTCTTCACAATCGAGCCAGGTATTTACGTACCAAACGTAGGTGGCGTTCGTATTGAAGATGATATTTACATCACAAAAGACGGATCAGAAATTTTAACGAAATTCCCGAAAGAATTACAATTTGTGAAATAATAAAAAAGGCAGCGTGATTGCTGCCTTTTTTATTTCTCTACTATTTCAAATTTCTCTACAATCATTTTTGCTGGATAGCTTTCAAGCATTTGAGAAAACCATACTTTTATTTTATCCCCTGTTTTTAACTGTTTATATGCGCCTTTATCTTTAAAGCTCAAAACTATATGTGATGGATGCTCTTTATTTATTTGTTGTTCCATATAATGTTGCAATTCTACTTTTGTATTAAACGTTTTATCATCAACAAAAAATACCGTGTCATTTCTTACTATGACATACCCCTCTTCAGGTACTTTTTTTACCGCTACTTGCTCTACTTGTTTTATATCACACGCTGATAATATGATTAGAAATACACTTAAAAACATAAAGTTTTTCATACGCCTATTCATTTTTAACTCCTTACTCTAGGCTATTTCAAATTTAACACCATCTTCTCCTCATACTTATCATCCCATTTAATCACAACCTCTATCGGTTCATCTTTAGATAGAGGCGCACAACTTACACAAGAAGACTTCATTTCAATCCTTGCTCCTTTATGAACTTCTGAAGTTTGCGTCATTGCACTAAAGGTTTCATTAATAGCAATCTCTAAATTTTTAAATTCTGTATTTCCATCTCCGCCCTTATACTGAAACGTAAACATTCCATCTTCACTGTCATCCTTAATATATCCTTTATATTGCCCCGTCCAACTTTTGCTCTCACTAGAAAAAGTAACATACGAAATCGAACAACTTCCTAAAAAGAAAATACTAATAAAAAAGAATAATGCTCTCTTCATAATGCCCATCCATTCAAAAGCACTTATTTATTGTCTATTTCTTCCTCTTATTATATTATAAAAATACAGAATTTTCTAAAACAGGAGGTTTATATGTTACAACAACAGTTAGAAGAAATTCGTAATAATAATTACATACTGAATAAAACACTTAACATTGATTCTTTAAGTTCCAATATGCTTGAGCATATCGGTGTTACCGATAGCTATTTAAGAGACAAGCTCATCTACTCTACTTTTTATCATCTCATCAAAAAGGACTACATTTCACACACACAATTAGAGAAACTATTATTAGAAAGCATGAGTGAAAAATATTTATTGTATAAAATTCATTCGGATGACGAAGATGCTGTATTTACCCGCGCATTTACGACATTATTACTTGCGCTCATTATTGATGCTGATACAAAATATAATTTCTTATCACAGAATGATATTTTAACTGTAAAAGATCAATTGATTCTATATATGAACAATGAACATGATTTCCGTGGATATGTTCAAGACCACGGCTGGGCACATAGTATCGCTCATGCTTCTGATACATTTGAAGCGCTTGTTCGTAGTCCTAAACTGGAAACTTTACATTACGAAGAAATATTACAAACTTTATTAAACAAAGTTTGTGTCCATTCTATTTACTACAAATATGAAGAAGACGAGCGACTCGTTTATCCGATTGTCTCAATGCTACAAAATAGTCTAAAGGAAGACGTACTCATATTAGCCCTTCATGACTTAGTAGCTCAATTACCAGTCCAAAAACAAACACTACATATTGAATCATACGAGTTTCTATACGGAAATATAAAATCTTTCCTTCGCAGCTTATTTTTCAGACTACGTACACTTTCTATATGTGAAGAAACCGAATGCGAAATTGAAAAATTGCTACGAGAGCTTCCAAAATATTATTAAAAAAGAAGGCCACTCAAAAAGTGCCTTCTTCTATTTCACTAATATTTAATTGAAATTTCACGATCCAAACTGAGAAAAGGTGGACAAGAATCGCAAACGCCATACATGCTCCGCTTAAAAAAGTTAGTATAGGATGCGAATACACGTGCCCTAATCCATAAGATATCGCCACGAAAAACATTGTTATGTAAATATAAATTGCTCCATGTATTTGCCTCATATTAACCTCCTTTTCCCATATTATAACATAAATTTTCTGATTATTCACATTAATCTCTTGTAATCAATATTTCTCAACTGTTACACCTCTAACAGCAGCCTTAATATACGGTGCTCCTTGTAAACTTTGTAAATCCTCTGTTTTTCCTGTTACAACTACACCGTATATTGGTAGGTCTTTTGGTTTCGTATTTTTTATTTCTTTATAATATTGTTCAAAATAATCACTTGGTATACCTTCACTATTTTTTGCTAAATACTTCATTTGGTATAGAAACTCTTTTGAGTTTATTGTTACATCATTTTTCACATCTTCTTTTACTTTTGCATAACTCCCTTCAAATCCAAAAACATTTTTAGCCATTTCTGCATTTAATATTGCGCCATTTTTAGGATCTTTTAGCCCTACATAAGAATCACTTTTCTTTTCATTATATGTATCTACCCAAAACCAAACTGGCTGTACACTTTTGGGAAGCATCTCAGTAATTTGTTCAACTGTATACGATTTATCAAAAGATAAGGCTACTTCTGCAACTTTATTTTGCAAATCCCCAATATTTTTCAGGTCATCCACATAATTTTTATAAGTAACGAAAGGTAAATAAAACCTCATTTCTCTTTGCATTGTTTGTACATTATAGTCTGGTATCGCAACAGCCTCTTCACCCCTTTTTTCCTCATCTAAACTAACAAGCTCACCATTGTAGTGCTTCATACTATAATCCCATATTCCAGATTCATATATATCATTTACCCATTTTACTGGTTGGCCAGCTATATTTTTATACGAGTTATATATTACCGTACTCCCTGTAACACCGAGACTTAAATACATACTTCCACTGAAACGAATATTAGGACCTTGAACCCTATGTAGTGCATTCATTTCTCTTTCCATTTTTCTAAACGTTTGCTGAGAAAAATACGCTGCTCCCAAAAACAAACTTACTATAACAATAATGGACGCACAAATAGAAATAAGCCAATTTCTCCAAAGTTGCTTCCGCTTCGCTCTCTTCATCAAAACTTTCATCTGCTTATCATCCATATTCAAATCAAAGTCTTTCCGACTCATCGTTTCTCCTCCTATACAATTTTTTAAATTGATTTCTTGCACGGTACAAACTTGTTTTTACTGTATCTTCTTTCATACTTAATAAAATGGCAATTTCCTTATAAGATAGTTCATATTCATATTTCAACAGTAAAATATGACGATAATCCTCCATCATCGTCTCCAATATTTCTTGTACCTCGCCTTGTAGTTCACTTGTTAAAAGCACTTCATCTAATGACTTTTGGCCAATAAGAACAACAGATTCAATCGCAATGGGATTTAGCCTTTTTTCTTTCCGATATAAATCTCGGTGTTGATTGATTGCAACCCTAAAGAGCCACGGTGTTAAATGCTCTAACGGTATTTCCTCCATAAGCAATAAAGCTTTATACAGCGTATCTTGCACAATATCTTCCGCTTCTTTTCTATCTGCTCCAATCTTAATTAAGTATCCAAACACAGCTTTTGACTTCTCTATTAATAACGATTCAAACGTATCATGACTCATTCTGCTCTCCCTTCTATATACTCAACGTTTGAGAGCGTAAAATGTATACAGCTTTTCTATAATTTTTTTCAAAATAAAAAGCACACCTACCTTGATGTGCTTCTCTCAAAAATACTATTCTATTATTTCATCGCTTCCTTCACAACATCTTGAATCATAACAACTTCTGTTTTCATATCAACAGATGGTGCTTCTTCATCAATACATTCATGCCAAAATTCTAAGTGCTTTTTATCAATTTCATGATGAGAATTTTCGACAAGAGCCCCGCCTTCTCCTTGCACAGAATACCAATATAAGCATTCTTCTCCATCTCTTATTTCCCGGAAAATTGTCTCAACGTACATCTTTTCGTCGTTTAGTGTCAAAAGCACTTCTTTCATATTGTCATTAAGAAGCTGCATCCATGCATCTACACGCTGACTTTTACCTTGTTTCACTTTGAATCTCGTTAACTCTACATTCATTTTTATTCCCCCGTTTTCTTGCGTACAAACAATCTATATTCTATTGGATGATTAAAACTTAATTTACTAGCTAGTTTTTGCGAAGGAATATTGTCTACATAACAATCCCATCACGGTGTAATATCATTTTGCATGCAATGTTCAATGAACCGTGTTGCAACAGCTTGTGCTAATCCTTTCCCTTGATATGCTTTATGCGTCACAATATCAATTTCAGCAAATCCATTCCCATTAAATATCGAAACACATTCAGCTACAATCATCCCATCTTGTTCTATACAAAATCCGAAACCACCGTTCAAAAATAGCTCTTTTGATCCCCAATATTCTTTATAATACTCCTCTGTAAATTCATTGCTTCGTTCTATATCACTTTTATCAATACGCTTCACTTCATATGTATTTTTGTTTGCATCTCGTTTTCTCTCTTCAAAAATTTCTCGTTGAAATTTCATTCGCAGGATGTTCCGAAGTGTATTACTAAAACGCTCTTCTAACTTCATTTCCCACTCGTCACTCGAAGTGAACAATGTAAATCTCTTCTCTGTTTTTTCAATAGCCATTTTTAAATACGCAAATAAATATTCGTTATAATTGTGATCATCCGTATCACCAAATACATAATAGATACCGTTAGCTGTACGAATTAATCCTGCTGTTAACTTCTCGTTTGTAAAAACTTCACCATCTATCATTTGATCACATACCGCATAAGCAAACGTCGTCGTTTTTGTATGACTTTCTAAAATCGGAAAGATTTTTCTATACTCAGCTACAGATAATTTTTTCATAACTGCTCCACTTTAATCGTATCAGCTTCTATATTTTCAAAACAAAGATTTACTGTTCTCTTTAATGCTCTCGTTCTATGAATCGTGCATGCTGGAATTAAGATAGAATCATTCGGCTTTAAAACTGCTGTTTCTCCATCTTCAAAATCGATAAGTAATTCTCCTTCTAATACAATGAATAATTCATCCGAATTAGAATGATAGTGCCAATCATATTCACCAGTAAATACAGCGATTCGTAAGCAATGACTATTTACATTTGAAACCACGAAGTTTTTATGTTGATTTTGAATGTCCTTTGTTAATTCTATTAAGTTCACAGTTTCCATCTTTCGTCCCACCCTTTCATTAGTCGTTCTTCTGAAAAAACAACTTAGTCTCCACCACCTCCGCAATCTCCTCCACTATCACTTGAGCTGCTACAATCGTTGCTACTGTAGTCACCGAATCCACTTGATGAGCTTGAAGCATCTGAAGATTTTTTTCTCATTTTTCTTTGCTTATCGTTCTTACTTTCATAACTAGGCCACACTTTATTAAATAATATAAAGAATAAGACTAGCTCTATTGCGACAAGGAGATACCCAAAAACATTCTCAATAATATTGGGTGTTATCCCAAAACTGTAAAACACCCTAGCTGAATAAAGACACAAAATTACATACAGAGCCATACAAATATACCGAAATGTTTTCTCTATCATAATGACTATTTTTTGTGATAGAGGTATGTTCTGTTCCTGTTTTTTCTTCATATACTTTTGTCTTTTAACTTGCCTTTTCTTCCGCTTTTTACTCCCCATTAAATCTCCTCTTTCGACTTCTTTTTTCATTTAATTCCAAATTATCACAAAAAATAACATTATAACAAGCTATATTTCACGTAAAGTTTTGTTTACTTTTTGTAAAGTTTTATCTACTTATTACCTAAAAATGGATATAGTAAATGTAACAAATTTACAAAAAGGAGACTTTGTATATTTGATTAAAAATAAGGTGAAACAATTCCGCGTCGTTAGAGACATCACCCAAGAACAATTAGCTTCCTCTGTTCAAATCCACTAGACAATCCCTCATCGCTATCGAGAAGAATAAATACAACCCGAGTTTAGAATTAGCATTGAAATTATGTGAGTTTTTCAACTGTAAAGTAGAAGATTTATTTCAATTAGATAAAACTGGGGAGGAAAAAGAATGAAAAACCCTTTTAATCAAAAGTTCATTTCGCATCTTACCTTTTTATTGTTAGGTTCAACTTTTCTTTATTTCACTAGTAATGATGAAGAAAAAATTACTTCTGTCCTTCTATTCGCTGGCGTATTTATACTCTTAGACTCGATACTATTCGTAGGGAAACAAATATTCTTTAAGAAAAAAAAGAGCGATCCCGAAAAATATCCATTACCTGAGATGGATGAAAGAATCGAGAAGATGAGTTTAAAACTTATGGCGCAAATTTTTGGTCTCTCTCATTTAATCGGTTCTGCGATACTATTTATTTTATATATCACTGACAAAAATTCGATGATACGAGTTGAGTATGCCTTGTATTACTTATTCGGCATTCTTTTCTTTACAATGATGTTCGGATTGAAACTTGTAAAGAAACTAGACAATTAATCCAAGCAAAAAGCCCCTCCTTACAAAAGGAGGGGCTTACATGTATTTCTATTATGATAAAGCAGGAGCTTTTTCAAGAAGCTCTTTCGCATCAGCATATTGTAAACCGTGTGCTTCTGCAACTGCTTCGAATGTTACATATCCGTCTAATGTGTTAATACCTTTTAATAATGCAGTGTTGCCTAAGCAAGCATCTTTGTAGCCTTTGTTCGCAATTTGTACTGCATATGGTACCGTTACGTTTGTTAATGCAAGAGTTGATGTACGTGGAACTGCTCCTGGCATATTAGCAACTGCATAATGAACAACGCCATGTTTTTCGTAAGTTGGGTTGTCGTGAGTTGTAATACGGTCAGTTGTTTCGAAAATACCACCTTGGTCAATCGCGATATCTACAACGACAGAACCTGGTTCCATTGATTGAATCATTTCTTCTGTTACAAGTTTTGGCGCTTTTGCACCTGGAATTAATACCGCTCCAATAACAAGGTCAGATTCTTTTACAGCTTCTGCAATGTTGTATGGATTAGACATTAACGTTTTTACTTGGTTACCGAAAATGTCATCTAGTTGACGAAGACGCTCTGCACTTAAGTCAATGATTGTTACATCTGCACCTAAACCTACTGCAATCTTAGCTGCGTTTGTACCAGCTTGACCACCGCCGATAATTGTTACTTTGCCGCGTTTTACCCCTGGAACGCCTGCAAGTAAAATACCTTTACCGCCTTTGTTTTTCTCAAGGAATTGTGCACCGATTTGTGCAGACATACGACCAGCTACTTCACTCATAGGTGCAAGTAATGGTAAAGAACGATTGTCTAATTGCACTGTTTCGTATGCAATTGATACAACTTTGTTATCAATTAATGCTTTCGTTAATTCTGGTTCTGGAGCTAAGTGTAAGTATGTGAATAAAATTAAACCTTCGCGGAAATAGCCGTATTCACTTGCAACTGGCTCTTTTACCTTCATAACCATATCTTGATTCCATGCTTCTTCAGCAGTTTCAACAAGTTTCGCACCAGCTTGTACGTATTCTTCATCTGTAAAGCCTGATCCTATACCTGATCCTTTTTGAACAAAAACTTCATGACCATTTTGTACTAAATGTACCGCTCCCGCTGGCGTCATTGCCACACGGTTTTCATTGTTTTTAATTTCTGTTGGAATACCGATACGCATTATTAGTTCCCCCTTGAGTTATGAAATGACCCCTGAATCATTTTTTAAAGCGCTTTCTACGCTCTTATATTTTAACATAATATCTCAATATTTGACAAAAAATAATACAAGTTTTCCGATAGATTTAATCTTACATTAAAGGACAGTATTATCCGCACCTCTCAGCGTAAAGGATAAACTGTCCAATTATTCAAAACTTCACCTTATTTCGCTCTATCGATGTCTATGAATAACATCTACTGCACCAGTTACTTCAATAATTGTACCGGTAATCATATCGGAATCGTCTTCACATAAAAACGAAATCGTTCTTGCGATATCTTCACCTGTTCCAGATCTACCAATTGGTGTTTTATGTTCTTTCAATTGACGTGCTTCTTGAATTGTCGCTTCTTTCATTTCACCAATAATATCACCAGGACATACCATATTTGCAGTAATACCATATTCTGCTTCTTCGTAAGCAATTGTTTTCGTTAATGAAACAAGTCCTACTTTCGCTGCTGCAAAAGCTGAACGATAAATCCATCCCGGTGCGCTATCTGCCCCTTGGAATCCGTAATTAATAATACGGCCAAAGTTCTGTTTTCTCATAACCGGAACGACAAGTTTTAATAAATGAAATACCGCTGTTAAATTACCCTGAATCATTTCATTCCATTCGTCTTCTTCATAATCGACTAACTTTTTTCGTTCAAATACATATGGACCAGCATTATTAATTAAAAAGTCAATTTTACCAAAACGGCTTATCGCTTCTTCTACTATTTTATGTAAATCTTCCTTTTTCGTGACATCCGCTTGCACGAATTGTAGACGCTCTTCCATATTTTTATATGTTTCTTTCATCGTTTCCATAGCAGTTATATCGCTATGATATGTTACTGTTACTGAATACCCTTTAGCCAATAACTTTTCTGTTACTTGCTTTCCTAAACCTTTCGTACCGGCTGTAATGAGCGCGTGTCTCACAAACATGCCTCCTTTTAAATTGCTATACTTCATATGTAACAAGTTCTCGCCTCAATTACAACTAAAATGAATTAAAGCAAAGTTTTCAAAATTCTGTAACGTTTCTGGCAAGCACATTACCAAAATTTGCTTTATAATAAAGTTGTAAACGGTAATAAAAATGATTGGGAGGAATTTACTATGAATAATACATATACAAATATTTTAATCGCGGTGGATGGTTCTAAAGAAGCAGAAAGAGCTTTTAAAAAAGCAATTCAAGTCGCAAAACGCAACAATGCAACATTAACAATTGCTCATATCGTTGATGTAAAAGCATACTCAGCAGTAGAAGCTTATAGCCGCGCAATTGCTGAACGTGCAAATCTATTTGCAGAAGACTTATTAGAAGACTACAAAAAAACTGCGCTTGAAGCTGGCCTTGAAAAAATTGAAACTGTATTAGAATTTGGTAATCCTAAATCTAAAATTTCAAAAGAAATCGCTCCAAACCATAAAGTAGATTTAATTATGTGTGGTGCAACTGGTTTAAATGCTGTTGAGCGTTTCCTAATTGGTAGCGTCTCTGAACATATTATTCGCTATGCGAAATGCGATGTCCTTGTTGTTCGTGGTGATGAGGAGCAAGGTGATCTTTAATTCATAAATAAATCACCAAGTCCACATGTTTTACTGGTGGATAAGGGAAATGAAGCTTTAGGCTTGAATGAACAATAAATACATGTTGCTCAACAATGATAAAAAAGGAGTGGGTAATCCACTCCTTTTTTTCACGAATGTGTAAGAAGAATAAAGATGTTTCATTTTACTCATAAAAATAAATCTTCTCTGTTTTTCTCCACTCTTACATGGATTTTAAAATCCTCATTTTTTAATTGATTTTCTAATCAAGTTTAAACTGTATTCTACTTAATTCTTTGAGTAATTGGATGGTCATCTTTTAGTTGTAACAAATCCCATAAATTCCCGTACAAATCCTTGAATACTGCAACTATTCCATATTCTTGCTCTTTCGGCTCTCTCACAAATTCTATTCCTCTTGAAATCATTTCATTATAATCTCTCCAAAAATCGTCAGTATTTAAGAAAAGAAAAACTCTGCCGCCTGATTGATTACCGATAAAGGAATCTTGCTCAGGTTTAGATGCTCTAGCCAGTAATATTGTGGTGCCGACTGAACCAGGAGGAGATACCACTACCCATCTTTTGTTTTGCTCTGGCTGATATATATCTTGGACTAGTGTGAAATTTAGTTTCTTTGTATAGAACTCTATTGCCTCATCGTAGTCTTTTACTACTAATGCGATATGAACTATTGATTGAACCATTATTATCCCTCCTATTATTACTGAATAAGCAAATTATAGTATAACATTTCTTGCTTTAATCTATCTATTAGCTTAATAACACAGGCTCTTGTTTTTCTTCATTTCACATACTTCACTATAAATACAAAACAAACAACCACTACAACAGCTACTGCCAACACATATGGCGGTAAGAACTTCAAAGACCATAATGCCATCATGATAGTCGCAACCATTAAATACGATTGTCGTGCATCTTCTGTCATTTTTTTACGAAGGCAGAATACATACAAATAACCGATTGGCGGCGTGATAAAGCAAAGAATATATATAATTTTAGATTTCAAATACCATTTTTGTTCCCCGAGCTTCTGTATATCTTCTTCTATTCTCTTATGCTCTTGCTCTCTCGCTTCTTCTACAAGCGGATTTTCCTCTTCTCCTCGCTTTTCTTTCATATAAGGAAGAAAGTGCACGAAAAAATAGTATGCAAATACGAACGCTCCAAATCCAATATTTAATCTTTCTAACGGAATATGCTCACTAAAAAAAACAGCAGCAATCACTAAAGAAAAACAATACGTCGTCATCCAAAATGAACGTTTTCTCTTTTTCCGTTCCATTTCTTTTTTATCTTGTACATGTTTTCTTTTCGAAAGCCATATCGAAATACAGCAATCTACTACAAATAGAATAAAGATAAATATCCCAACGTGTACTGTTTCTACATCCTCAAATGAAAAGATATTTGGGAATGCAACATGTAATACAATTAGCGTGTACAAAATTATCCCTATAAAATAAATACGTCTCATTTTCCATTCCTTTCTTATTTCCTAACTTTAGGTTAAGATACATTTTTTAGAAATAGACGGACAAAATATATATGTTAAAAAAGGAGGATGCTATATGAATGATTCTGAACGTATTATTTTAGATGTGAACGGGAAAGAGCTCGAAATGTTAGATACAATCCGTACACATTTTAAAGAAAAACATGGTGTGGAACTAAGTAATGGTGCATTACTTAGAGATTTGATGGATATTGAGTATATTCGAATTACGGAAGATCGACATAAGTATGATTAACTTTAAGCAATAAAAATCACAAAAAAGGTACGCTTCTCTCTACTAAGATTCGCGTACCTTCTGCCCTATAAATCAATCAACTTCCAACAAACTCTCCAACTAATCCCTTCGCCTTCTCCAAAGCTTTCTCAATTTGCTCAAATCCTGTCCCGCCAGCACTGTTACGACGCTTTACAGCTGCATATGGTGAAAGAACTTCATACAAATCTTCTTCAAATAATGAGCTCATTTCTTTATATGTTGCAAGTGGTACATCTACTAAATAAATTCCTTTTTGTGTGCAGTGTAGCACTAGCTTCCCAACAATTTCATGAGCTTGACGGAATGGGAGTCCTTTGCTGGCCAAGTAGTCAGCAATTTCTGTTGCGTTAGAGAAATCTTGCGTCACAGCTTGCCCCATTTTTTCTTTGTTTACAGTCATCGTCTCTAGCATGCCTGCCATAATATGAAGGCAGCCTTCTACTGTTTTTACTGTATCAAACATTCCTTCTTTATCTTCTTGCAAGTCTTTATTGTAAGCGAGCGGTAATCCTTTCATGACTGTAAGTAAACTAAATAAATTACCATATACTCTGCCTGTTTTACCACGAATAAGTTCCGCCATATCCGGATTTTTCTTTTGTGGCATAATGCTGCTTCCCGTTGCGTATTGATCGCTCATTTCAATAAATTGAAACTCTTGGCTACTCCATAAAATAAGTTCTTCGCAGAAGCGTGATAAGTGCATCATGAGCATAGATGAGTTACTTAGGAACTCCAGTATGAAATCACGATCGCTTACTGCATCTAAACTATTTTCATAGAGTCCATTAAATCCAAGAAGCTCCGCACTATATTCTCGGTCAATCAGGAATGTTGTCCCAGCTAACGCTCCTGCTCCTAATGGTGAAATGTTAATGCGCTTTAATGAATCTTCATAACGATTCACATCACGCTCTAACATCCAAAAGTAAGCGAGAATATGATGAGCAAATGAAATTGGCTGCGCACGCTGCAAATGCGTATAACCAGGCATAATGGTTTCAATATTATTTTCTGCTTGATGAACAAGAACAGTTTGCAATTGTTTTGTAGCTTTTATAATATGTTCTACTTTTTCTTTCAAATATAAATGCATATCAGTCGCTACTTGATCATTACGGCTTCGTCCTGTATGAAGTTTCCCTCCTACTTCACCGATTTGTTCAATTAACATTTTTTCAATGTTTAAATGAATATCTTCTGCTTCTACTGAGAATTGAAGCTTATTCTCTTTTGCTTCTTTTAATAAATACTGAAGCCCTATCTTTATTTTCTCTGCTTCTTCTTTCGTAACGATACCTTGCTTTGCTAGCATCGTTACGTGCGCAATACTTCCCTTTATATCTTGATTTACTAATTGTTGATCGAAGGAGATGGATGCTCCAAACTCTTCAACCCACGCTTCCGCTTCTTCTGTAAAACGTCCGCCCCAAAGTTTGCTCACGCTTCCACCTTCTTTTGATTCACTTGGCTGTATACTTTCGTCGGTAAACCGAATAATGAAATGAATCCAACTGCTGCATCATGATTAAATTCGTCCTGAGCAGTATATGTTGCTAATTTTTCGTCATATAAAGAGTACTCAGATTTACGTCCTTCTACAATCGCATGGCCTTTAAATAATTTCACACGCACTGTACCTGTTACATTTTTTTGCGTTTCTTGTAAGAAAGCATGAAGCGCTTGTTTTAAAGGAGAGAACCATAAACCGTTATAAATAAGTTCTGTTATTTTCTGCTCAATCACCGGTTTAAAATGTGCTACTTCTTTTACGTGCGTTAAATCTTCCAGCTCTTTATGTGCTGTGATTAACGTCATTGCCGCTGGACATTCGTATACTTCACGCGATTTAATACCAACGAGGCGATTTTCTACGTGATCGATACGTCCAACGCCATGTTTTCCAGCAAGCGCATTTAACGTTTTAATTAATTCTGAAAGTGAATATGCAGTGCCATTTAAAGTAGTCGGTACACCTGCTTCAAAGCCGATTTCTACAAACTCTGGTTTATTCGGTGTATCTTCTAATGCCAATGTCATCTCATACGCATCTTCTGGCGGCGCTGCCCATGGATCTTCTAAAATACCACATTCGTTACTGCGTCCCCATAAGTTTTGATCGATTGAAAACGGGCTGTCTAAATTAATCGGAATGGGTACATCGTTTTCTTTTGCATATGCAATTTCTTCTTCACGTGACCATTTCCATTCACGTACAGGCGCAATCACTTCTAAGTAAGGATTTAACGCTTGAATAGAAACTTCAAAACGAACTTGATCATTCCCTTTCCCTGTACATCCGTGTGCAACTGCAGTCGCCCCTTCTTGTTCTGCAATTTCTACTAATTTCTTAGCGATAAGTGGACGAGATAATGCAGAAACGAGAGGGTATTTCCCTTCGTATAACGTGTGCGCTTGCATCGCCATCAATGCATATTCATTTGCAAATTCCTCTTGAACATCAATCATATATGATTTAATTGCACCTACTGAAAGTGCCTTTTCTTTTACGAATGCTAAGTCTTTACCTTCCCCTAAGTCTAAACAAAGCGCGATAATATCATAATTCTTCTCTTGTAACCATTTAATTGCAACGGAAGTATCAAGACCTCCAGAATATGCTAATACCACTTTTTTCTTCTCCATTTTGCATCCCCCTAAAGAATAAATATTCATTTTCTTTTATAATAATACACACTTTAACACCTTTCACAAAATGTATCAAGAGTCATTTTCAATTTTTTTCAAACAATTCCGTCGAGCTTCTTTCTGTTTTCATGTACAATAGAAGCAGGAAAACGGGGGTGAACTTATGGAAAAATATTTCTTATACGATGATCATCTAGGAATTGAAATTCCGTATTTACAAGAAGATTGGGAAGATATCCCCGAAAAAATACAGCATGCTATTTTATTAAAGTGGGAACAAGTTCGAGGAAAGATTCCTGATCGTATAAAAGAACTCGAGCACTCTATTAATGCAAAACAGCATCATTTAAATAACGAAGAAAACTTCGAAATTTCTTGCAAACTTAATTCAGAAATTGCCGATCTCGCTTCCATCATTAATGACCTTTGGCTTTGGTATCGACTCACTCAAAATGTATCTGAGGGAAAAGCACACCAATGAAAAAAGCATGTCCCTCAATTACTTTGGGTCATGCTTTTTTGTCGTAACACGATTTACAATATATTTTTTGTGCTGTTTTCGCTAAACACACATCGAACGGTCCAACTAATATACTTCTTTCCTTTGGCAACTTTACAAAAGCAACGAGCTCTTCTTCATATTGAATCTTTTTCTGACATGAAACGCATACTAATTCTTTTCTTTTGAACATGTCTTTTAGCATATCTTCTCTCTCCCTTTCATCTATCTATATTGATATAATCTCATAACAATTAAGACTTGTAAAAAAATGACACATTCTGAAGCGAATTATTCATATACTATGTACAAAAGGAGGTCTCAATTTTATGCGAGCTTTCATTATTATCGCTTTAACTTTTTTAAGTGTGATTAGCTGGGATGCGTTTTTTAAAGATAAAGGTGACCAGAAAGATACAACTGAATAAACGCCTTCTCTTTCTTACTTATTGGACAAACATTAAAACACTGTCCAATTCTGCAAAATAACTTAGGCTTTTCTACAAAAATATTTAAACATAACAATTTTTGTAGATTTCCTCCGCTTATTGTCGGTTTCCATCCGCATACATTTTTTGAAAGTATGATATAATAATATAAATCTTGAAGGAAGGGATTTTGATATCATGATCGCTCGAAGGAGCATGTGGCATCGTATTGACGAATCATACACGTAGCGTATTTTTCAGCTCAGATACTTTAGTCTAGCGAAAAAAATACGAGAGTGGGGAAATTATGATTGCCCGAAGGATAATTTGGCAAAAAAAAGACTCTTCTTACACGTAGCGTTTTGTTTAGGACTTAATTGTTACTAGCTAAACAAAACAAAGAAGAGCAGGATTGCTAAATGAAGAATCCTACTCCACGTTTTGTTTAGTCGTTTTAAGACTTAAACTAAAACGAAGGTAGGGAGAATTGATGGACGAGAGGATTATTCGTTATTTCTTCAGCGACATATAGCGTAGTTAGTTTTTTTCGTAAACTAACTGAAGCTACATGTGAGCTCGTAGTTAGTTTACAACACAAAAAGGACTACTAACTACGGAAAGAAGGAATAACGATGAGGAACATCCAAAGTCGACAAATTATTAAAGAAATTTTTATGGTTTTAATCGGTTCATTTATTTTAGCAGCAGCGCTATATCACATTCACTTCCAAAACCACTTAACAGAAGGTGGATTTGTAGGAATTGCACTATTTATCCAAAATTTTTATGATATTTCACCATCTATTTCAACTGTAATTATGGATATCCCAATTATTTTATTATGTGCTTCATTTTTAGGTAAAAAAATGGTTGGTTATTCATTCCTAGGTTCGATTTCATTCGGAGTATTTTATTCTCTTATGGAAAATTATTCTCCATTTACGGTCGATTTATCAAATAATTTATTTATAGCTGCAGTAGTTGGCGGTGCGTTAGCTGGTATTGGACTCGGTTTTATATTGCGATTTGGCGGTGCAACCGGCGGAGACGACATTTTAACAATTGTATTAAGTAAACGAACTCGTTTTACAATTGGGCAAATTTTCTTCGTCTTTGACGCGATTGTTCTTGCGCTTTCATTATATTATTTAAATTGGACAGAAATTGCTTTTACTATTCTTTCAATTGCTGTACAGGCAAAAACATTGGATTTAATTTATTATCCAAAAGCAGAGAAAAAAGCAGAAAAGCAACCAGTATCTATTCCAATGTCCAAAAAGCATGCAACAAATTAAAAAAAGCGAAAGGCTTCGGCCTCTCGCTTTTTTTACGCTCTTTTTTCCTTCTCGACTATGTGGCGCACTTGATAAAATCTATTTGCAAATTCAGTAACATTTCTTGTTAAACGATAGTTCACTGTAGACCCGATTGCCATTCCAATTACCGGAATACCTTGGAATAATTTACGACGAAGAGCATAAATCGAAAATGTTTTCAAAATTTGTTTTAACACAACCTCAGTAGAAGCTGGTTGTAATACCGCTTCGTCTCCTTCATAGAAGAACGAATCTTCTTGCTCTAGCTCTTGCAGTAAATTGTACCATGCGTATTGCTGAAGCCTTCCTGGTAGTAATGACGCATGAAACACCTTTAACGCAAGCATCATTTCATAAGGCTTGTTCACATCATGTCCAAATGATGTTGCAATAAGTTGGACAGCCTTCACATTTAATGCAATCATAACCGGAAAATCAGCCGTTAATAATAATAAACCTCCAGCACCCGTTGCTCCGCCTTGTACGAATGAATATAGGCGATGTCGCGCTGTTTGCTGCTCTGCTATGTATGTTAACTGATCAATAGATAATGCTTTCAAATCTTCTAGTTGCTCAATTGATTCATCAAATAATCTCGACGTTCCTAAAATACGATTACGCGCGTCTAACTGTGATTGTGAACTTTGAATCAATGCATGCAAATGAAAGAGCCATCCATCTGCTTTCGTAAAGAAATCTTTTCGTTTTTTCTCAGGTAATTTCGCAATTGTCGTATGTACCCATTTATCAAAAATTTTTTGAAAATCAGTCGCTTCTTGCTCAACTAATTGCGATTCCCATTCTTTTATATTGTCTAAAATGGCTTGTTCTCGCTTCGATCGCATCGTAACAACCACCTCGTTCGATTTTTTTCTATTGTAACATATTTCTGCTTATTCTTTGCAAATATGCTTGTCTATCTTTATTCACATTCCATTTTTTAGTGACATAAAATATTAGCAAAAAGGATGAGATAAATCACATGAATCTATCCAATATAAAAAAAGAATATAATGCAGTATTCAGCTTAGGACAAAACTGCTGGCCTGCTTGGGCGTTATACCAATTCGAATTATCACCCTTTTTTGGTGTTATCGATTTTATGCTAAGCCCTTCATTAGAAAAAGTGAATGTATTATTACAAAATCGATTTGACCGTTTTCTACAGTTCGAAAACTTATCTTTCATCTCATTTTGGGATGATGGTGCGAAATTAAGACTCCGTGACAACCTATATGAAATCGACTCCTGCCACGACTTTAAAACAGATGTAAACACACCAACTTCTTGGCCTTCTTATACAGAAGTTAAGTTAAACTATGAGCATCGAATTCATCGTTTTCTAACTACAATTGAAACGGCAGAATCCATATTGTTTATTCGAACTGGAGGAACATACGAAGAAGCGCATTCTTTGGAACACATTTTATCTCAAATAGTTAAACATAAATTCTCTGTCCTATTACTACTTCCTGCAGATGTACCAAATGTTGCCCAAGAAGATTGGGGATTACAAAATATTTGCGTTATAAAATGCCCTACTATGGATGTATACCAGTACAATGAAGCATTTTGGAGTGACCTATTTGATGGACTCACGATTAGACCGCAGTCCTAAATACACGATACTTTTTATTACAAAACACATTATAATCATCCTTATACAAAAGAAATAAGGAGTGATTATATATGTATCCACGTGCAAAAGCTTTTGGCATTGCTATACATCACGGTAGACTTCTCGTACAAGAATATCATACAGGCGATGAAACATATTACCGACCTCTTGGCGGTTCAATTGAACTTGGTGAAAAATCAGCACATACCGTTATTCGCGAATTTCAAGAAGAGCTTCACACAGAAGTGGAAATCACCAATTATTTAGGCTGCTTAGAAAATATCTTTCATCTAGATGGAGAAATTGGTCATGAAATCATTCAGCTATATTCTTATTCAAAAAGAGAAAGCACTATATCCAGATGGAATCTTGAAATATATCCAATAGAAAAAAGACGAAACCCTATAGGATCTCGTCTTTTTTTCATATAGTATATTAACCAATATCTCCAAGACGTAGTACGTCACGAGCGATCATAACTTCTTCGTCAGTTGGAATTACGATAATTTTTACTGGAGAGTGTGGGAAGCTGATGAATGCTTCTTCACCAAATACGTTATTACGTTTTACGTCGAAGTATACGCCCATGTACTCAAGGCCTTCTAATACACGCTCACGAATAATCGCACTGTTTTCACCTACACCAGCTGTAAAGATGATAGCGTCAACGCCTTTCATACGAGCTGTGTAAGAACCGATGTATTTGTGGATACGGCTTACGAATACATCAAGTGCTACTTTCGCACGGTGGTCGCCTTCTTCTTCTTTCGCAATGATGTCACGTAGGTCACTAGAGTAACCAGTAAGACCTAACATACCACTCTTCTTGTTTAATACGCTAACTACTTCTTCTACTGTTTGGCCTGTTTTTTCCATGATGTATGGAATTAAAGCAGGGTCAATGTTACCAGAACGTGTACCCATTGTTACACCAGCAAGTGGAGTGAAGCCCATAGAAGTATCGATAGATTTACCGCCTTCTACTGCTGCGATACTTGCACCATTACCTAAGTGACAAGAAAGTAAGCTTAAGCTTTCAAGTGGACGACCTAATAATTCAGCCGCACGCTCAGTTACGTATTTATGAGAAGTTCCGTGGAAACCGTATTTACGGATACCGAATTTTTCATAGTACTCATATGGTAGGCTGTATAAGAATGCAGATTCCGGCATTGTTTGGTGGAATGCTGTATCGAATACTGCTACTGCTGGTACGTTTGGTAATACTTCTTGGAATGCTTTAATACCAACAAGGTTTGCTGGGTTATGAAGTGGTGCTAAATCGCTTAACTCTTCGATATCAGCTAATACTTCATCAGTAATTAAAACAGAGTCAGCAAATTTTTCGCCGCCGTGAACAACACGGTGACCGATACCGCCAATCTCATCTAGAGACTTAACGATTCCGTTTTCAGTTAATTTTTTAAGAAGCATATTTACTGCTACTGCATGATCTGGAATATTTGTAATTTCTTTTTGTTTTTCGCCATCTACAGTAATAGTGAAGATACTATCTTCTAAACCGATACGTTCTACTAAACCTTTTGTTAATACTGTTTCACTTGGCATTTCAAATAATTGGAATTTTAAGGAAGAGCTTCCTGCGTTAATCGCGATGATTTTTGACATCTAGTCTTTCGCCCCTTTTTCTCTTGGTAGTTGTGTGGATATGTCCACAAACCGCTCGATTTTATCTGATCAAATTCACTAAATATGAAAACGTTTCATCATTAGTGAATTTTATACTCACGATTTTAATTTAAACATCGTCCGACATATATTTCAAGTGAAAAAATTGTAACACCAAGAAAAAATATATATTACAGATTTCAAAAAAATTCAGTTTAATCTAGTATATATTTAAAAATATGACATATCCTATAAAACTGTACTACATGAATTACTAATCCTGTTACATATACCTTGCCTTATTTGTGGGTTGCAAACCAAGTATTTAATTGATCCATAATGTTCTCCATCGCCTTCATGTTGGAGAATTTAGGTAACTCCACTAATAACGCCTGTTTTGGCATTGTTACACTAGGACCTTTCTTTTGGAGAACAAATATACTTTTTGCATTTTTCTCGTTTTTAAACATGGAAACAGGTAGCTGTAATAGCCCTTGAATAAAACATGTTTCTTTAATAAATGCATGTAATTTTGGTGCTTGATCACTTTCAAAAATGAAGTTTGGTACTAGGAAGAATAAGTACCCGCCTTCTTTCGTATGTTTCACACTTTGTTCAATAAATAGGTGATGGGCATACGACATTCCTTCATCTGCTTTTAACTTATATTCACTTGCACCGATTTCATTTGGATAGTAACCAATCGGTAAGTCTGAAACGACTGCATCAACCGGATCGATATAAAGTGGCGCTAGTCCATCTTGATGGAAGAATTCGATTGCATGCTTTTGTAAATTCGCATTTACTAAAGCAAGTTTAATTAACACTTCATCCACTTCTACACCAAATCCACTCATTGCTAGTCCTTCTTTGGCGCTATTAAATACTGTAGTCATTAAGTTACCTGTTCCAATTGCAGGATCTAAAACAGTAATTTCGTTTTGCCCTTGCATAAATTTATGGAATAAGTAGCTCATGAACATTCCAACTGCATCAGGCGTCATTTCATGATTCGCTTGTACGCCTTCTTTCATTCCTTTTAAAATGGCTAACTGAAATGCTTTACGAATTTCTTCACCTTTATATGTTTCTTCATTAAACGTACTATATTCACGATTCAGCCTTTCAATTGCTGATTCGGATAATTCCTCTTGTAAAATTGCTCCTTCAAACAAGTTATCACCTGTTTCTACAAGCGCCTCTAAATATGTTACATCTAATTCTTTACGTAAAACTACCGCAGAAGAATCAAAAATAGAAAATAATGTTTCTACTGTCTGACTCACGTACATTCCTCCTTCTCTCTTTTACACATAACTTATATCATACCACAAAGTGTTTTTTTCCAAAAAGAAAAAGCGACCTCCTGCAAAGAGCTCCCCTTTAAGTTATATATGATATAACGTTTTTTCTCATATATTGGTACCATTACGCAGCAATACATGAGAAAAAACGACCTCTTTATAAGAGGTCATTTCTTCACATTATTTTGCCGCTTTAGCTGCTTCTAATGCTGCTTCATAGTTTGGATGGCTTGTACCTTCGCTTACGTATTCTGCGTAAACTACTTTGTCATTGCTATCTACTACGAATACTGCACGAGCAAGTAAACGAAGCTCTTTCATTACTAAGCCGTAAGCTTCACCGAATGAAAGATCGCGGTGGTCAGAAAGTGTAACAACATTTTCTAAACCGTTTGCTGCACACCAGCGTTTTTGAGCGAATGGTAAGTCAGCGCTAATTGTTAACACTTTCGCGTTTTCAATACCTGCTGCATCTTGGTTAAAACGACGTGTTTGTGCATCACACACACCTGTATCGATTGAAGGTACAACACTAATTAATTTTACTTCGCCTTTGTATGTCTCTAAACTTACTGGAGATAAGTCATTTGCTAATACTTGGAATTCTGGCGCTTGATCGCCAACTTTAACTTCTGTTCCAACTAAAGTCATTGGGTTACCTTTAAAAGTTACGTTTGCCACTTGAAAATCCTCCCTTATTTAAACAAAATATGTACAATGTAAATGATAGTTTGTCCCTATCGATAATGCAAATAAAATCGCTTTATTTACAAAAAAATTAAAGAAGCTAATCCATTGATTAGCTTCTTTATTTGTTAAATTTGAAATTCAGGATCGTCTTCTTTTCGTTTATCCATCATTTCTTTCACTTTATCAACAGCTTGTGGTGCTAATTCAATTATTTTATCGATGACGTGTGTTTGCTTATCTAAATGCAACACTTTTACACCTTCTCCATTTATTACAAGAAAAGCAACAGGATTAATAGAAACTCCTCCACCACTTCCCCCGCCAAATGGATGACGGCCTGAATGTTCTACTTTACCAAATTCACTTCCACCAGCAGCGAATCCGAAACTAACTTTTGAAACGGTAAGAATTACACTTCCATCTGCCGCTTTAATCGGATCACCAACAATTGTATTTACATCAGTCATTTGTTTTAAATGCTGCATTGCGGTTGTCATTAAACCTTGAATTGGATGGTCCACTTTATATCCCCCCTATGCTTGAACTGATTTTTCATTCGTACCAGATCTTTGTCTTCTCATAAACGTGAGTAATTTGATACCCGTTTTTATAGCACGAAATATACGAAAAGATGCTGTTAACTCACATCTTGATGCAAATCCTTTCCCTTGAAAAACAGGGGTGATTTCAAATTCTGGTACGTCAACAATATGCATATATTGTCCTACAACTCCAGCAGCCATTCCTTTTGTCCCCCATGCATATCCAGTGACAATTCCAGTACTAGCTGCATCACCTGCTCCAATTTGGGTGTGCCATTTCCAACCATTGATTTTTACTCGTTTGAGAAAATCTTTAACGATAGTATGAACTTCTTGCAGCTTTTTTATCAGTTCCCCTATACTATCAAGTTGTGCCATAATTTTATTATCAATTCCGCCGTCTTCTTCAGCTTTTTCGATTTTCTCTCCTGTCTTTTTCTGCTGTTTTTCAATTCTTTCCAATACGTCAAACGTATATCGAATCATCCATATTTTCACTTGAAACAAACATTGCTTTTCCGTTTCTGAATATAAAAATGTCACTTTAAGCTTTATTTTCGACAATAGTATAAGCAAAATAAAAAGGAGAAGAATTATTATTCCAATCACGAGCCACTTCATACGTATCATCCTTTCACTCCGTACCCATTATCGACAAGTTTATTCATCATTAAACAGGAACCTTTAAAATTGAATATAAAAATTTTTCTAAAAATAAAAAGGGATTTTGACATTTTATATCGAAATATATTATTTGAACATATCGTCGGGGAACATATTTGGATGATATGTAGCACGAAGAACAGAAAATTTAACTGCAGTGGAGGGATACATAATGGCAGATCGTCGCAATTTATTTTTCTTTTATGGTGATGACAAAGCAACGCTCGTTGAAAAAATGAAACCAATCTATCGTATTTTAGAAGAGAATGGTTTTACCATATTAGATCATTCAAAAAATGCAAACGCTATCGTCAGTGTTGGAGATGATGCAACTTTCTTACAAGCCGTTCGTCAAACTGGTTTTAGAGAAGATTGTTTATACGCAGGGATTTCTACGAAAGATGAAACTTCTTTCTACTGCGATTTCCATATTGATCACGTCGATACAGCCCTTCAAGAAATTACAAAAAATGAAATTGAAGTGCGAAAATATCCAACAATTCAGGTAGATGTAGATCACGGTACATCTTTCCATTGTTTAAATGAGTTCTCATTACGCTCTAGCATTATTAAAACATTCGTTGTAGATGTTCACGTTGATGATCTATATTTCGAAACATTTAGAGGGGACGGTTTAGTTGTTTCTACCCCAACAGGAAGTACAGCTTACAATAAATCATTACATGGTGCGGTTGTTGATCCGCTTATCCCATGCTTCCAAGTAAGCGAATTAGCATCTTTAAATAACAACACATACCGTACGCTCGGTTCACCATTCATTTTAAATCACGAGCGTACACTAACTTTAAAACTACGACCAGACGGTAACGATTATCCAGTTATCGGTATGGATAATGAAGCGCTTAGCATTAAACAAGTGGAAAAAGCTGTTGTACGCTTAAGCGATAAACAAATTAAAACAGTTAAATTAAAAAACAATTCCTTCTGGGAAAAAGTACAGAGAACATTTTTATAGCATTAAAATAACCGCCGAATTATGGGATCCCATAATTCGGCGGTTATTTATTTCTCTCGCTACCGACCACTATTCTTGTCATTTTTTATCGGTAAGTCGATATATTTTCACACGTCTTTCCTATACACAATCTTCCCATCAATTACCGTCATTTCTGCTTGTACTTCTTTTATTTCTTCTGCCTCTACCTCAAATATATTTCGATCTACTATCGTAAAGTCCGCTTCATATCCCTTTGCGATTTTCCCTCGCTTCGCTTCTTTTCCGATTGCATAGGCACTTCCTGTTGTAAATAAAGAGATAGCTTCATATACCGTTAATCTTTCCTCTGGCATATAGCATACGCCGTCAATAAAACTTCTACGTGTAACAGCACTATATATGCCTAAAAACGGATTCACTTGTTCAATTGGCGCGTCAGACCCACCGTTGCAGTGTAATCCCGCTTCTAGTAACGTCTTCCAAGCATATGCATATCGAAGACGATGCTCGCCTAGTTTTTCAATGACTGATGGGAAGTCCGATGACACAAAGACGGGCTGAATATCGATAATAGCCGGCAAGTGTTGCATTCTCTCAATCAATTCTTCACGAGCTAACTGACAATGAATAATACGATCGCGAAAACCTTCTGCTGGTGGATATAATTCAAGTGCATCAATGACATATTCAAGCGATAAATCACCTATTGTATGAATCGCAACTGGCATATGTAAATCCCGTGCTTTTTTCACTAACTCCGCAAGCTCTTCACGTGAGAAGATTGCAACTCCATTTGTTTCCTGCGCATCTTCATACGGTTCACTTAATAAAGCTGTTCTTCCGCCAAAAGAGCCATCAGAAAAAATTTTCATCGCTCCAAATTCAATATAATGCTCATTTTCATATTCTTTTCGCTCATGTGCCACTTCATGGTGAACGAGCAAATGCGCTTTAAAGGGCATTTCTTTTATAACATGAGAAAACGCATTATGCGTTTTTCTAAAACCACCGTAATAATTTAAATCTTCCGTATGCCCACCGACGAGTCCGTATTGCCAGCAATCTTTAATCGCTGTTTGCAGAGCTCTTTGTAAGTAGGCTTCATCAATTTCAGGCTGAACATGTTTTATTAGTTCTTGTCCTTGTTCATATAAAAGCCCTGTTAAATTATTCAATGCGTCCCGGCCGACTTTTCCTCCTTTCGGGTCTTGCGTCGTCTCTGTTATGTTCGCTTCTTGCAATATGTATGAATTCACCCATGTAACGTGGCGACAAACGCGCTTTAATAAAATGGGGTGTTCTTTAGAGATTTCATCTAAATCACGTACATGAACTTGTTTTGTATCTGTAAAATTATTTTCATTCCAGCCTTCTCCAATAACCCAAGAACCTTTTGGCGCTTCTTCTACTCGCTTCTGAACAAGAGTCAACACTTCGCTATAAGATGTACAATTTGATAAGTCTAGACGGAGTAACCTCTCCCCGTGCCCAATAAGATGCATATGACTATCAACGAGACCTGGGATCATCGTTTTGCCTTTTAAGTCATACAACTTCACGTCTGAATATCGACTTTCTAGCTCTTCCTTACTCCCAGCATCAACAATCATGCCCTTTTCAACATAAATAGCTTCTACTTTTTCATTCTCTTCTCGCATCGTGTAAGTGGTGCCGCCATACCAAATTTCTCCCATATGCTCATCCCCCTTTTCCCTTTAGTCTACGAAATTAGAGCGTATAAAAAAAGCACCATTTCGATTAAAAATGGTGCTTTTCTAAAAATTACTTTTGTTCAGTAGGGTTCGTTGTGATTTGCCATTCAATGCTAAATTTATCTTTAAGTTGTCCGTATGCTGGGCTCCAGAACGTTTCTTGAAGTGGCATAATAACTTCTCCACCCTCTTGTAACTTTTCGAATACTTCTTTCGCTTTTTCTGCATTACTAATTTGAATTGCAATTGTTACTTGAGATCCGATTGCATGCCCTTGACCTGGGAATGTATCAGAAATCATAAGGTCCGTATTACCAACTTTTAAAGTAGCATGTAAAACGCGCTCTTTTGCTTCAGCTGGAATCGGGTATTCTGGATTTTCAGGCATGTCACCAAAAGTTTGCATGATTTCTACTTTTGCGTCTAACGCCTCTTTATAAAACTGTACAGCCTCTTGCCCACTACCATCTAAAACTAAGTACGGATTAATACCTAAAATCATATGGACACCTCTTTTTTAAGTTTATAAAAATCGAACTTGTGTTCGTTTTTATATTATCATTGTTTGGCATTTCATTCAACTATTTCCTTCACTGTTTTTAAAATTATTTTGACGGAATCTCCATCTCTTGTTTTCTAAGCTCAATACGGCGAATTTTTCCGGAAATCGTTTTTGGTAGTTCATCTACAAATTCAATTTTGCGAGGGTATTTATATGGTGCAGTGAGTTCTTTGACGTGTTGTTGGAGTACTGGAATTAATGTTTCTTCATTCTTGTCTATATTCTCTCTTAATACGATAAATGCCTTCACGACACTTCCGCGAATTTCATCAGGGCTTGCGACAACCGCACACTCTCTTACGTAAGGGTGTTTTACGAGCGCATCTTCTACTTCAAACGGCCCAATTGTATAACCAGAGCTAATAATAATATCATCACCGCGCCCTTCAAACCAGAAATAGCCGTCTTCATCTTTCTTCGCTTTATCACCGGTAATATAATAATCACCGCGGAATTGCATCGCTGTGCGCTCATCGTCTTTATAATATTGTTTAAAGAGGGCTGGCGTTTCAATGTGAACTGCGATATCACCAACTTCTCCTACCTGTACTGGAATACCTTCTTCATCTACAATATCAACGTGGTTGCCTGGCGTTGGTTTTCCCATTGATCCCGGTCTAATATCCATCCCTTTCATTACACCAACAAGCAATGTATTTTCCGTTTGCCCGTAGCCGTCTCTTACTGTAATATTAAAGTGCTTTTGGAACGTTTCAATGACTTCTCTATTTAATGGCTCACCTGCGGATACAGCGCTATGTAACGCTTCTAAATTGTACTCACTTAAGTCTTCTACTTTTGCCATTAATCTATACTCAGTCGGCGTACAACAAAGCACATTCACCTTATTATCACCTAATAAGTTTAAATACGTTTTTGGTTCAAATTTACCGTTGTATACAAATCCTGTCGCTCCCGATCCGAGAGTTGCTAAAAACGGGCTCCAAATCCACTTTTGCCAACCTGGACTAGCCGTCGCCCATACAACATCATCCTCTTCAATTCCGAGCCAATTTGGAGCGCTCGTGCGCAAATGAGCGTATGCCCACGCATGCGTATGAACAACACCTTTTGGGTTTCCTGTCGTTCCTGACGTGTAAGATAAAAAGACCATATCTTCTTTATCAGTCTTCGCCATTTCTAACATGTCACTTTCTGTTTCTAACGCTGTTTTTAAATTAATCCATCCATCTACTGACTGCTCGCTCAGAACGAATTTTTGAAGAGATTCCATCGCTTCTATATCATCAAACTGCCCAATGTACGGCTCATAACTTACGATTGCTTTTACTTCCCCGTGCCCAATGCGATATTCTATATCCTTTTTGCGCAACATTTCCGAACTCGGAATTACGACAAATCCTGCTTTAATCGCAGCGATATACGTCATGTACGCTTCAATTAAGCGCGGCATCATAATGAGGAGCTTGTCCCCTTTTTGCAGACCACTCTTTATAAAAGCGTTTCCAATTTTATTCGCACCTTTCATAAGCTCAGCGTATGTAACTTCTCGTCTATTCCCTTTATCATCTTGCCAAATTAAAGCAAGCTTATCTTTATCACCTGTATATTTCTCTATTTCAGAAACTAAATTATAAGACGGTGGCGCCAACAATTCCTCTCTCTTCATACAATATCCTCCTCCATTTCTATGCCTCCCTTATATAATAAAGAATTTTCAGTTAATTTTGAACCCTCTTCTTTTGACAAATTTTTTATGTCTATGTCGAAATGAATGTATACCGATGCAAACAACAAAAAGAAAGAGCGGGAAAACCCGCTCTTTCTAAGCCATCTTATATGGGATTATTTTTGGTAACCACCTAATTGTTGCTCAGCTAGTGAAACTAGACGTTTAGTGATTTCACCACCAACAGAACCGTTAGCGCGAGCTGTTGCATCTGCTCCAAGTTGAACACCAAACTCTTGAGCGATTTCGTATTTCATTTGGTCTAATGCTGATTCAGCACCAGGAACCGCTAATTTATTTGTGCTACGTGACATGTTATATCACCTCCTTGTGAGTATAGAGTGTGATAAATAACATGACTTCATACACGTTTTAGATATGGTAATTTATGGTTTTAGAAAAGTTCTTCGAATTTGTCTTCTTCCGCCACTACTTCTACCGTTTGTAATACCATTGTTTCTTTGTTCGCTACAGCTTCATCGATTAATGGTGTGAAATCGTATTTCGCTTCAAAACGATTCGCTTTTTCACGCTTCGGCTTCGTCGATGGGCTTGCTGGTGTGAATACTGTACAGCAATCTTCGTACGGACGAATTGAAATATCATATGTGCCGATTTCTTCAGCGATTTTAATAATTTCTAATTTATCCATCGTAATAAGTGGACGAATAACCGGATAGTTTGTTACCTCGTTGATTGTATGCATACTATCTAACGTTTGGCTTGCTACTTGTCCAAGACTTTCACCAGTCGTAATTGCAAGTGCATTACGCTCCTCTGCGATACGCTCTGTAATACGCATCATCATACGGCGCATAACTGTCATTGAATAGCTAGATGGAATTTCTTTATTAATCGTTTTTTGCACTTCTGTAAATGGAACAAGGTGAAGCGTTACACGTTTACAGTACTTCGTTAACTCTTGTGCTAAATCGATTACTTTTTGTTTTGCACGCTCGCTTGTGAAAGGTGGGCTATGGAAATGAACTGCTTCCACAGACACGCCGCGTTTCATCGTTAAGTACGTTGCTACTGGGCTATCGATACCACCAGAAAGAAGTACCATTACTTTTCCGCCAACACCAACTGGTAAACCACCAGCTCCCATATGCTCACCACACATAATATAGCTGTAACCACTGCGAATTTCTATACGTACATTCACATCTGGATTATGAACATCTACTGTGATATCCTCTGTATTTTCTAAAATGTGTCCACCGATTTCTGGAAGTAACTCCATCGTCTTCATTGGGAAGCGCTTATCAGAACGGTGCACTGTAATTTTAAATGTTTTCACATCATCTTTTACTTGTAAGAAAGCTGCTAATGCACCCTTTTTAATATCTTCTAATTCTGATGGTACTTTCATCGCTAAGTTAAACTTATGAATACCGAATACATCTTTCAATCTTTCAGAAATTGCTTCATGGTCTTCGCCATTTAATTGAATGTACATACGGTCATGCGTTGCATCGATTTTAATATTTGGGAACTTTTTCAGCTTGAACTTTACGTTATCTTTCAATGTGCTTACAAATTTAGAGCGGTTCTTACCTTTAGTCGTCATCTCTCCATAACGAACTAAAATATATTCATATGTCATCATATTCCTTTACCTCATCACTTCATATAATTTTGGCATCGTCTCTTTCACAATACCTTCAAATTGTTTTACTTCTTCCATCGTGTTTTCTGGTGCCAAACTAATACGAATAGCACTTGCAGCAGCGGCATGGGGTACTCCCATTGACACTAACACTCTGCTCACTTCATTTGCTTTTGAAGAACAAGCAGACTTCGTCGATACATATACACCGTGCTCTTCTAAAGCATGAACGACCACTTCTGGTTTTAAACCAACAAATGACACATTTAAAATGTGCGGTGCTGCATATGCAAGCGACGTATTAATCGTTACATCTTCCATCTCTTTCAAGAAACGGACAAGCTCTGTTTGTAAATTTTGCAAATGAGCTATCTTTTCTTTCACTTGTTCCATTGTCATGCGAAGTGCTTTCACCATCGCTACAATGCCAGGTAAGTTTTCTGTACCAGAGCGATACTTAAGCTCTTGTTGACCACCTGATAAAATTGGATCTAATCTTACGCCATCACGTACATAAAGAAGACCCGTTCCTTTTACACTGTGGAATTTATGTCCAGATATTGAGCAAAGATCAATATGAGAAGCATATAAATCAAGCGGTACTTTTCCTATCCCTTGTACATGGTCCACATGGAATCTTATTTTCGGATAGTTCGATAATAACGTTCCAATTTCAGCAACAGGCTGAATTGCTCCAGTCTCGTTGTTCACGTGAATAATTGACACAAGAATCGTATCTTCACGAAGTGCTCGTTTTACATCCTCTACCGATACAACACCATGCTCATTAACCGGTAAATATGTTACATCAAAACCGAGATCTTCTAATTGTTTATATGCTTCAAACACAGACGCGTGTTCAATATTTGTTGTAATAATATGTTTACCGCGCGAACGATTCCTCATCGCTATTCCTTTAATCGCAAGGTTATTCCCTTCCGTTCCACCTGATGTGAAAATAATCTCAGAAGGTTTAACGTGAAGAAGCTGCGCTGCAATCGTTCTTGATTGTGTTAATAGACGCTCTGCCTCTCCTCCAAGCGAATGAATAGAAGAAGGGTTTCCAAAATATTTTCCAGCAACCGTTACGTACGATTGAAGGGCTTCTGGATATGGCTTCGTCGTCGCACTATTATCAAAATAGATCATCGTTCTTCCCCTTTCAGCGCTATCACATCATATAATCATATCACAAATACGTGTAATTACGCTAAGACTACTCAAAGGTTCCATTTTATCCCGATTGTGAAGGCCGATAATTAGCGAGGATGACCCTACTGACTACAGTTTCACTATATTTTAAAACGAATAACCTTACTGTATTCCGCTATTCATTATAGCAACATCGTCCCCAAAATTACACAAAAAAACAAACCCTTATGAAAGGGTTTGTTCATTGTCTACATATTCAGCTATTTTTTGAACAACGCCAGGTTCAAGTTGCTCTAGTACAGAAGCCGCTTGTTCTAAAGCTGCATCGTATTGATATTCACGGAATAATTTCTCCGCATAATTTAAGCTCTCTGCAAGGTTCTCATCATGACTGCGGTAACGATTACCGTATTGAATTAATTTTTCAACTAAATACGCTTGTCCAATTAACTCTTCTGTCATTTCAGCTACACCATTAACAGTTGTGTACGCTTCTTCTAAACTGCTATTTACAGCATTCATATTTAACGGTTTCACTTCTAACTGTTCATATACAGCTTGCATTGCCATTTGTCCTCTTTGTAAATCTTCCATAATGCTTTCTGGAAGACCTGGCAAATTCGACTTTTGCATAAAACGTTTCGTTTCAAAAATGATATTTCGCATTTCTTGTAACTTCTCACGTGCTTCAAATTCTTCTTTACGCATCGTTTGCAGCATTTCTTTATATTCTGCATGAAGTACTTTTAACGTTTCACATTGCTCATAAACCTCTTCTAGTTCCTCACGAATAATAGAGAAGGCTATATCTTGTTCCGCAACGCGTAATCGCAGCATTTCAAAACGTTTCGTTAAAATATGCATTTGCTTTTCAATTACTTTTTGAGACTCAATGTCCTTATCTTGTAGCTGATAACTTTGTTTCACAAGTTGTGTTTCTGCTTTTGTTTCAATCGTTTCAGTACGAATTTCTTCTAAGTCTTCATAAACAGAAAGTGTTTTTTGCTCCACATAATGTCTCGCATGTACTTCTTGTTCCAGTTGATCATAGAAGCCATCTAAACGCGTTTTTAAGTTTTCTACTTTTTCAGCGGCTTCTGTTATATGAAGCTCCTGTATATCCATTAAACATGTGTGTAGTTGTGTCGTCATATCACGAACTTCTTTAGGGACTTCCAAATACTCTAATACATAACCTTGTCTTACCATATCATTATGTCCTTGTAATAAATCTTCCAGCTGAACTGGTAACGTCGCTTGACACTCTACCAATAAATCCGGAATTTGATGAATAATGATTTCTAAGCTTGCCAAACCTTCTTCTAAACTAATAACAATTTCTCTCGCTTTTAAATAGTCACCATTATCTGTTGCCTCTTCAAAGCTTTTAAACTTATTAGATTCAGCATCTAGCATCTCTTCGATTTTCTGCTCTGCTGCTCCATACATATGTCTATGAGCAAGAACACTCTTCTTCATACTACGATATGTATCACGTAACTCTTCAATTTCCGAGCTATTTTTTTCATGGCTTTCTAACAATTGCTGTAATTCATTTAAAATATCTGTAATACGATTATCAGCGTCATCTAAACCACTTATGGATTCATTCATCGCATGCTTTGCTTTTCGGAAGGAGAATTGCGAGGCGAATTTTCGCGCTTGCGCTAAATCTTTGTCTGCTTTCGGAAGGGTTGTTGATACAATCTCATCCCATTCTTCACGCCATTTACCAAACAGTTCTTCTGTTTGACCCGTCATGTTTAAATCTTTCACCCGTTTTAGTTCATCTGCCACAGGTTTATCTTTTATCTCTTGTTTCCACTGCTCCAGTGCTTCAATATCTTTATATGAACGATTTCTTATCACAAGCTCTATCATGAGCAGCACTAGAATAGAGCTTACTACAATGATAACGATCGTCAGGATAGAATCCATGCAAAAAAGCCTCCTAGTTATATCTCTTTTTTTGTCCGTTCCGTTTATGAAATGGAAGGCATTATGTATAAAAAGGGAATCCCCCTATATTTAACAACTAACAATGTACTAATCATACCATGTAATGGCTTGTTTTTGACCTAGTTTTTTTTAAAATTTCATGTTTCTTTCAATGCAATTGTAATCTTTCTCAATCTTCTGTTTGGATTAGCTTCTATCATCAAATGATTGCAATAACGGGTTCTCTTCCATATGGGATACGAAATAAATTTTGCGTGCAAGTGGTGGTTCAATAGAAATCGCATGCACATTCCCTTGCTTTACCGCTTGCTTTACTGACATTTCTGGAAGTAACGTAATACCAAGTCCAGCTCCGACCATCGCAAGCATCGGTTCTGCATAAGAAGTTTCAAATGCAATGATTGGTTTCGCACCTATCCCCTGAAACATATTCGTAATCATTTTCCTTACATCACAGATTTCTGGGTATACGATTAACTTTTCATTTTGCAAATCTTCCATTCGGATCACTGTTTTCTCTTTATAAAGATGATCATTTGAAACTACACAAACAATTTTTTCTACTCGCATTTCTTTTATACACGTAGCGCCTTCTACTACTGAATCGACGAACATCGCTTCAATCTTCCGTTCTTTAAAGAGTCCCATTAGTACTTTCGTATGCTCAATTTTCCATTCTACTTCGAATCCGTCACCTAATACATCTTTACATTTTGATATGTAATGAGCTGCTAAACTTGGCAATATGCCTATAGAAATTTTCCGCTTCTCTTGAAAATTCTTCATTTCGGCTTTCACTTCATATATGTGTTCCAAAATCGGTAACATTCTTGTTATAAATAACTCTCCAGCTTCTGTTAACTCCACTCCTTGTGCGGAACGCTTCAGTAAAGTAACCTCTAAGCCCGCTTCTAACCTTTGAATTTGTTTACTAAGCGCCGGTTGAGAAATATGTAAAAGCTTACTCGCCTTTGATAAACTTCGCGTATTCTTCACTTCAATAAACGATCGTACTGCCTCCAAATCCATCGTACACACCTCTAACATAAAGTTATAACTGTCATAAAAAATCGATATTTCCTTCTATAAACAATTACTCTTTATACTTATTTCATCAACTTACTATAACGAAATGTAAAGGGGAAAGATACTCTTGGACAAAAAACAAATGCTACTCGGATCCCTCCTATGCTTACTTGCCGTAACGGCTTGGGGATTTATGTTTCCTGTCATGGCAAATGCCCTGCAGTTTATTGATCCGTTCTTCTTCACAACTATCCGATACGGATCAGCAGCTATTATTTTTCTTATTTTGCTATTCATTACTGAAGGAAAAACTTCACTCCGCTTAGAGAAAAGAACACTTTCGTTATTCTTTTACGGAACAGTCGGTTTCGCTGGATATGGTTTTCTCATTTTTTACGGCCAACAACTTGCTGGGCCTTCTGGGGCCATTCATGCTGCGATGATTCAGTCTCTTATGCCACTCATCGCTTTATTATTGCAGTCGATAACAAAAAACAAACGCCCACAAAACTACACATTCCTTTGTATGTTCGTTGCATTGCTCGGTGTTATGCTCGTCATTTCAAAAGGAAATATTCACTTATTATTTGGAGCTGCCAGTCACCTCTCAACAAATATACTTATGCTATGCGGCGTTACTTGCTGGGTCATTTACACGAACGGTGGTGCTCGTTTTCAATCTTGGTCACCACTTCGATATACGACGTTAACTTGTTTATTCGGCTCCATTTCACTCATCGTTATTGTCACTTTCTTCACGTACACAAACATCGTTACTATGCCGTCACTTCGTACCATTATGAGCGTTCGTTTTGAACTCTTGTATATGTCGATTGTTGCAGGTGTTATCGCTGTATTTTGCTGGAACACAGGAAATCGCTATATTTCATCTATTAACGGCATATTATTTATGAATTTAGTTCCTGTACTTGCACTTATCGGTTCCATCTTTCGAGGTTATACAGTCGACAAAATTGAAATTGCCGGAGCCTCATTAACAATTATTGCGCTATTATGCAACAATGCATGGCAAAGGAAAGAAAGCACAAAAATCCCCACCTCAGTCCGTTAGGTGGGGATTTTTCACATATGAACAGCTCTTGGCAATTCATAGTACATATTCGTTATACATAATGTTTGCTCCATCCATTGTTCAATTTCTTTCGTGTACATTTCTATGAAAAATGTCTCAGACGGAAAAGAATGCAGCACTTCTGATATATATTGTGGATATAAAAACGGCATATTCATCATGCCTTTTAATTGCGTCATAAACATTGTAAAAGATACCTTTTTAAACTCTTGCTTCATTTGTCCCTGTCTAATCATTTGCTCTATATAATATCTTTCTTTAGAAAAGTAAATGGTCATCACTTCGCGAATTAATGTCGTATCAAGTGAAAGCTCTCGGTAGAAGAAACGTGTCAGTTCCCTATTTTCAAATTGATATCGTAAAATCTCGCGCACCATTTGCATCATCACATCTTTAGCCGACAAATATTCTCTCTGTTCGAACGACATTTCAATCACATGAATATATCCTTCTAAAAAGTCAGTAATAAGCTGTTCTAATAAACCTTGCTTTCCAGCAAAATAATATGAAATATTCGCTACATTCACATCCGCTCGCTTTGCAATTTCTCGCACCGACGTTCCATCATAACCTTTCGTGTTAAACAACGATATTGCCGCATCAATTACTTTTTGTTTCGTCTGTTTCATGCGCTCACTTCCTCTCACTGAACAGCTATAGTTTAAATTTCTTGACTTTTAAGACAAATTCCTTTAATTTTCTATCGACAAAGTCATGTGAAATACATCGTATTTTGCTAATATTTTACACATCTCGATAAAAAGGGAGTTGTTTCCATGTTTACAAAAGAAAGTTATGCAGGTTCTCGTGAAGAGCAATACGAGACAGTAATTAAACAACTGGATGCATTATTAACTGGCGAACCGAACGTAGTCGCAAACTTATCAAATGCGTCCGCATTATTAAATCAATTTTTAGATCGTGTGAATTGGGTTGGCTTTTATGTAACAGACGGAAATCAGCTTGTTCTTGGACCTTTCCAAGGAATGCCTGCTTGCGTGCGCATTCCATTTGGACGAGGCGTTTGCGGCGTTGCAGCTGAAACAAAAACAACGCAGCTTGTAGCAGACGTTCACCAATTTCCAGGACATATCGCTTGCGACAGTGCTTCGAATTCAGAAATCGTTGTACCGATCGTGAAAGAAGGAACTATCATCGGTGTACTTGATATTGATAGCCCTGAAAAAAATCGTTTTGATGAAGTAGATCAGCGCTATTTAGAAAAGTTTGTGGAAACACTCCTAAAACATATTTAAAAAAGAAAAGAGTGAGTTATCGATTGCGTACATCACGTACGAAACCGATAGCTCACTCTTTTTTATTGATTACTAATAGTAGATTTTTTCTTTAGTGCATGTTCTAAATCAGAAACGATATCTTCCCATGATTCTAAACCGACAGATAAACGTATTAAATTATCGTAAATACCCATTTCTTGTCTTAGCTCAGCTGGAATCGCAGCGTGTGTCATCGTTGCTGGGTGCTGAATTAACGTTTCTGTATCCCCTAAACTTACGGCAATTGTAATAAAGTGAAGGTCATTGATAAACGCTTGCGTCTCTTCTTTTCCGCCTTTAATTGAAAAAGAAATCACACCACCGCCCCGTTTCATTTGGCGAGATGCTAACTCTCCTTCTGGATACCAAACACCTTCTACCGCATCATGATTTTTCAGGAACGATACAATTTTTTCTGCATTATCACAATGACGGTCCATCCTTACCGCTAACGTCTTTAATCCACGTAACAATAACCACGCATCAAACGGCGCCATAATGCCGCCGATATCTTTTCGCATTGGGCGAATTTTTTCAGCTAATGCTTTCGTTTTACAAATCGTTACACCCGCGACAACATCGCCATGACCACCAATATATTTTGTCGCACTATGAACAACCACATCACAACCAAGCTCAAGCGGTCTTTGTAAATACGGTGAACAAAACGTATTATCAACAACGACAAGTAAGCCATTTCGCTTCGCAACCCGAATAACTTGTTTTAAATCGATTAATTTCATCGTTGGATTAATCGGTGTTTCAACGAAAATAACCTTTGTATTTGGACGGATTTTATTTTCGACATCATCCTCTGTCTCCATATCACAAAACGAATGCGTAATCATGAATTTCTCTTCTAACACTTCTAAAAAACCGTACGTGCACCCGTATAATCCATTTGAACAAATAATATGATCTCCAGCTTTTAAAAAGCCAATTAACGTTGCTGAAATAGCTGCCATTCCTGATCCGAAAGCAAGTGCTTCTTCTCCTCCTTCTAACACCGCCATACGTTCTTCAAATAATCTTACAGTTGGATTTCCAAGTCTTGAGTAAATATAAGACGGATCCACTCCCGCAAAACTCGCCTCTCCTTGCTGCGCAGTCTCAAATGTAAATGTAGACGTTTGAAATAACGGTGGTGTTAAACTTCCTTTATGTTCCTCAGATGTATACCCGTGATGAATTAACGCTGTCTCCATATGCTTCTTTTTCATAAAAACATCCCCTTTTATGTTTTTATTCCCGCATATTCATCAACAAAAAATTAATGAACATTTTTTACTACATTTTATGTAAGCGTTTCATTTGTGTTTCTATCACTTCTTTTATATCGTTTTAAATTCCTTCTTGTTCATTTCCAAAATTTATATGCATAAAACAAAAACGTACTTGCTTGACGAAACTCTGGGTAAAAGATATAATAGCGTTTGTGTAAAATAAAAAGGCAGCCTTGTAATGTGAGTTTATCGTTTGTATTTTGTTCCTCTACGGAGGTGTATCTCGTAACTCCCTGCTGCTGGAGCGAAGGTACATGAAAACAAAATGCCCGTAAATATCGATTACGTCTGTTTTTATTTTACGTAAATAAAAACATTTTTAAAGGAGGAGTCAACTATGGCTCGTTATACAGGTCCAGCTTGGAAACTGTCTCGTCGTCTTGGAATCTCTCTAAGCGGCACAGGAAAAGAATTAGAAAAACGCCCTTACGCACCAGGTCCTCACGGTCCTAACCAACGTAAGAAACTTTCAGAATACGGTTTACAATTACAAGAGAAACAAAAACTTCGTCACATGTACGGCATGACTGAGCGTCAATTCCGTCGCACATTTGACCAAGCAGGTAAAATGCCTGGTAAGCACGGCGAAAACTTCATGATCCTTCTTGAAGCTCGTCTTGACAACCTAGTTTACCGTATGGGCTTAGCTCGCACTCGTCGTGCAGCTCGCCAATTAGTAAACCACGGCCACATCACAGTTGATGGATCTCGCGTAGATATCCCATCTTACCGTGTAAAACCTGGTCAAACAATCAGCGTTCGCGAAAAATCTAACAGCCTTGTTGTTGTTAAAGAAGCGATCGAAGTTAACAACTTCGTACCAGAATACTTAACTTTCGATGCTGATAAATTAGAAGCTACTTACACTCGTCACGCTGAGCGTTCTGAGTTAGCAGCTGAAATCAACGAAGCATTAATCGTAGAGTTCTACTCTCGTTAATGACAAAAAGCCAATCCTCTGGATTGGCTTTTTTCGTTTATATATAAAATAAAATTATTTATTTTCCTCTTTCTGAACATATACATAAGCATCTTTCTGCTCTTTATGTACATCCACCTTCGAATTCTCTGCAAGCTGACCCGCGTTTAGCAAAGAAAAAATAATGAGCGCTTCTAGTGACATTTTGTTTTACCACTCCTTTCTAGTTGTTATACATTTATCATACCGCTTACATGTGATTTCCGTATGAACTCGAAAAGGAGATTACAACAAAAAGGTTACAGAAATATGAATGCACGCTATAATAACCATAAAATAGGAGGTTGGTTCATTTTGACAATAAACCAAATGGTTCAATTGGGTAGTGCATGCATGTTCTTTATTACTTCCGCGTTTATTAATTGGTATCAGGGGAGTAATTTAATAGATGATCCTGATGAATGGAAATATAGCGCTAAGTTTACAAATTACTTTAAAGGCACCGTTTCAAGTTACGAAGATATTTATCAAATCGATTTCTTTATATATGCAGCAAAATTTTATCCAACAGCATTTATTGTTATGCTCAGTAGCTTACTTTATATGCTCATATTAATTCTTCATATTCTATTTACAAGAACTCGTAAGGTAATCTAAATTCATACATAAAAACCCCGAATCATAAACTTTTCAGCCTACAATCCGGGGTACTATTTGTTTTATATTCGTTTCTGATTAGTAACGAATTAAGAAATATTTCTTTTTACCGCGGCGAATGATTGTGAATTTACCTTCGATGCGGTCGTTTTCTGTTACAACGTAGTCTAATGCTTGTGTACGCTCACCGTTTACGTAGATTGCGCCGTTCGTTACATCTTCACGTGCTTGACGTTTTGATGGAGAGATTTTGCTTTCTACAAGTAAATCGATTAATACTGTATCTTCTGCAGTACGTTCTACAGATGGTACGTCTTTGAATCCTTGTTCGATTTCGCTTGCAGTCAGTTCTGCTACAGAACCGCTGAATAATGCAGCTGAAATTTTAATCGCTTGCTCTAATGCTTCTTCGCCGTGAACAAGTTTTGTCATTTCAGCACCTAATGCTTTTTGTGCTGCACGTTTTTCTGGTGCTTCAGCTACTTGCTTCTCAAGCTCAAGAATTTCTTCATGAGATAAGAATGTGAAGTATTTTAAGTATTTAACAACGTCACGGTCATCTGTGTTAATCCAGAATTGGTAGAACTCGTAAGGAGTTGTTTTCTCTGGGTCTAACCAAATTGCGCCGCCTTCTGTTTTACCAAACTTCGTACCGTCAGATTTTGTAACAAGTGGAATTGTTAAACCGAACGCTTTCGCATCTTCTTCTGATTTACGGATTAATTCAAGACCAGCTGTAATGTTACCCCATTGGTCACTACCACCGATTTGCAAGCGGCAATTATGGTTTTGGTATAAGTTTAAGAAGTCGTATGATTGTAAAATCATATAACTAAACTCAGTGAATGAAATACCAGTATCTAAACGAGATGCTACTGTATCTTTTGCTAACATATAGTTTAAACCGAAGTTTTTACCGATATCGCGTAAGAATGAAATTACATCTAAGTTACCAAGCCAGTCATAGTTGTTAGCCATTGTTGCTGGGTTGTCCACGTTTTCAAACTCTAAGAAGTTTGAAAGTTGGTTTTTAATGCTTTCTGTGTAGTAAGCAACTGTATCTTTCGTATTTAATGTACGTTCTGCTTTTTTACCACTTGGGTCACCGATCATACCAGTACCACCGCCAACAAGTGCGATTGGTTGGTGACCAGCTAATTGGAAGCGACGTAACATTAATACTGGTAACATATGACCGATGTGTAAGCTATCCGCTGTCGGATCGAAACCACAGTATAATTTAACGCTTTCTTTTTCTAATAATTGCTCAAGTCCCTCAGCGTCTGTTTGCTGATTAATTAGACCGCGAAATTCAAGATCTTGTAAAATACCCATATCCTACATACTCTCCTTTAAGTTCATTACTGGCGTGAAGGTTGAAAACATAAAAAAATCGCCCCTTCAAATAAGGGACGATTTTGATTATCGCGTTACCACCCTAGTTGCAGGCAAAAAAAAGCCTACCACCTTATTTACATAACGGCTTAGCACCGTCTTTTCCCTTTTGAATACAACTCAATCGAAAAAAGATGCTCTAGGGGCGTAATTCGCGATCATCTATGTGCTGATTTTCACCGGCCATCAGCTCTCTAAAACAGGGAAATGATCACTACTTCTCCCTTTCCACGCTCAATTATTCATATACTTTTCTTTATACCATCATTTATATAGGCGTGTCAAATAGAGGTCGGGTTTCTCTCCTCGCCAATCCTTTACAACGTCACAAAGAGTATCGTAACAAGGGAAAGAATTGGAACCCCAGCTAATAACGACACATGAAATACAACCGATAAATCATTCCCAATGGTCGCCTCCACAGGATCTTTCGCTGGAGAACCAAGAAATCCGATTAATCGATCGAAGCGACTTACCGTTTTTGGAAAATCTGGTATTTCTACATGATCACTATCTAAATGCTGCTTTAATTTACATTCACTCTTAAAGGGATTTTCGCTCAATTTCATCCACCTCCAGCAATTGTTTCAATTTCTTTATCCCGTTATGGAGTCTCGATTTCACTGTTCCAATCGGAATGTTTAATATCTCCGCAATCTCTTTTTGCTGCATATCATGATAATAAGAAAGAATAAGGACAGCTCGCTGTTCTTCAGGAACTTTCAAAATCGCTTCTCTTACTGTGAGCCGATCTTCGTGAGAAAATTCCTTTTCCTGAATCGGCACTAAAAAGGGCAAAAGCGTACGCCACTTTTTTCTTCTATTTAATTTATTAATCATGAGACGATAACCAATTTGAAATAAATACGTTTTTATTTTGCCTTTTTCAAGTTCATACATATGTTTCTTACGCTCTAACGTCAAAAACGTATCTTGCACAAGATCGATACTTAACTGTTCATCTCGGTTAAATCGATACAAAAATGTGTATAGCGCTGGTTTGATTAAAACATATAGTCTTTCCCCAGCCTGCTTATCTCCACTTTGATACGCAAGCATGAGCTCCTCCTCAATCCCAATCTGCGCCATGATTTTTGATCTCCTTTATTCCTTTTAACGTTAATGAAATACGGGAAATTAAATATGCACTTGCAACAATAATCCATACTTGTGATTGATTTGTAAAAAATTGAACATACGGGTTTTGTATTGTATGACCGGTTGAAACTAAAATATTTAATGCTTGCACACATATGCATGCATACACTGCAAGACAAGCCGAAATCGTATCAAATACATTCCAGCGAAAATACACTTTTGTTTTTGTAAAATCAATTTTATATCCATTTTTCCGTACTATATGTTTTCTATCAAACGGAATAATGATGGAAAACATAATAATCATCATGACCCCAGCGGTAATCATTGATACTTTAAATCCGATTGGCATTGGTAATAGCAACCCACAAGAAAATACGACTATAATTCCAATTAAAGCAAAAGCAAGAAGTAATTTATTAGACATAAAAAAGCCTCCCTCATCTATTCTTTCATAAATGTATACAGACGAGGAAGGCACTTCGTTCAAATATTATTTTATTTTTTTAATAATCTTCGCAGGATTTCCGCCAACTACTACATTGTCCGGCACATCTTTCGTTACAACGGCGCCAGATGCAATCACCGCATTATCGCCAATTGTTACACCAGGATTAATAATCGCTCTTCCGCCAATCCATACGTTATCACCAATTGTAACTGGTTTTCCGTATTCTGATCCGCTTATGCGCTCTACTGGATCAAGCGGGTGTGTTGCTGTATAAATGTGAACTCCTGGAGCTAACATACAGTTCACTCCGATTGTCACCGGGCATACGTCTAAAATGGTACAGTCAAAGTTCGCGTAAAAATTTTCGCCAACGTGAATGTTATAGCCATAATCACATCTAAAAGAAGATTCAAGATGAATGTTATCTCCAGTCGTTCCGAATAGTTCTTTTACGATTTCGCTACGCTCTTTTAATTGTACTTCTGGCATTTCATTTAATTTTCTCGTTAATATACGAGCTTGCTCCCTCTCTTGAACTAAAACTGGATCAGCTGGTATGTACATTTCTCCTAGTATCATCTTTTCTTTTTCTGTTTTCATTTTATTACCCCTTTAACTTATATATATAAGTTTATAATAACATAAAAAAAGGTCTGAACGTTATTTCGTTCAGACCTTCCTCTCTTAATCTTCCATCGTTGATAAGTCACCTGTTGGTAAGTTTAATTCCCACGCTTTTAATACGCGGCGCATAATTTTACCACTTCTCGTTTTCGGTAATTTATCTCTAAATTCAATTTGTCTTGGCGCTGCATGAGCTGCTAGGCCTTTCTTTACAAATTGACGAATCTCTTCTTTTAATTCATCAGATGGTTCATATCCTGCTCGAAGCGCGATAAATGCTTTAATGATTTCCCCGCGCACTGGATCAGGAATACCAATTACACCAGCCTCTGCAACAGCAGCATGCTCGATTAATTTGCTTTCTACTTCAAACGGACCAACTCGCTCACCTGACGTCATAATTACATCATCAATACGCCCTTGGAACCAGAAGTATCCATCTTCATCCATATAAGCAGAGTCACCTGATACGTACCAATCTCCCGGCATAAAGTAAGATTCATACTTTTGCTGGTTATTCCAGATTCCACGCATCATCGCTGGCCAACCTTTACCAATTGCTAAGTTACCCATTGTGTATGGAGGAACTTCATTTCCTTCATTATCAACAATCGCTGCTTTCACACCTGGAATTGGTTTACCCATTGAACCTGGACGGATTTCCATACAAGGGTAGTTACAAATAACTTGTCCACCTGTTTCTGTCATCCACCACGTATCATGAATACGAAGTCCAAATGCGTTCATACCCCAGCGAATTACTTCTGGATTTAACGGTTCACCAACGCTTAATACGTGACGAACTTGTGATAAATCATATTTTTTAATTGCGTCTTGTCCAGCTCCCATTAACATACGGAATGCTGTTGGTGCACTGTACCAAACTGTTACACCGTAATCTTGCAGTGCTTCATACCACGCTTCTGGGCTAAAGCGTCCACCTAAAATAACATTGGATGCTCCAACTAACCACGGTGCGAAAATACCGTAAGCCGTTCCAGTTACCCAGCCTGGGTCAGCTGTACACCAATATACATCATCTTCTTTTAAATCTAATACCCATTTCGCCGTTTGATAGTGCTGAACCATTGCGTTCTGCGCATGAAGAACACCTTTTGGTTTACCAGTAGAACCAGATGTGTAATGTAGAATCAAACCGTCTTCACGGCCTAACCATTCGATATGTAATTCTTTTGAAGCTTGTTCAAATAAAGGATTGAACGCTACCGTTTTACCGCCTTCTTCTACATTATCTCCAACAAGGAAGACTGTTTTTAAAGCAGGTAAATCATTTAATGGTACGCGCTCTAACAATTCAGGAGTTGTAATTAACACCTTCGCTTCGCTATCTTCTAAACGATCGCGAACTGCGCCTTCCATAAATGCTTCAAATAGCGGACCAACGATTGCTCCTAATTTCACTGCACCTAAAAGTGCAAAATATAATTCTGGAGAACGCGGCATAAAAATAAAAACGCGATCGCCTTTTTCTACATCGCCATAATTTTTCAGGACGTTTCCTGCTTTATTAGAAAAATCCTTCATTTCCTTAAATGTATATTTCTCTTTTCGCGATCCATCTTGATAATAAAGGGCTACTTTATTTTTACGATCGGATTTCGCATGCTTATCAATTGCCTCATACGCCATATTTACTCGGCCTGTTTCATTCCAAGTAAAGTTTTTATTAACCTCTTCCCAGTTAAAATTCGCGTATGCCTCATCATAATTCGGCAAATTATTTTCTCCTTTAATGACAGGAAGCGTTTCTACTTTCATACTTTACATCCCCCTCCTATGTATTCTATTATCTATTATAATGATATTATTTAAAATTTTCAGTATATTTGTTGATTTTTAGACAAATTTTTAATGACAAATTTCGATTCACATCGCATATATTATAAAGTACGATATTAATAGATTCACAAACCCTCAAGGTGGTGAGTAATACATTGATTCATAAAAAAATATATAATGCTAGAAACTTAAAAACAGCGAAAGGCACTTTAATTATTGAAGGTCCTGTCTCTACACATAACTTAGAAATGTATGAATTTCATCCCGATTTAGTTGCGTTTCGTCCTGCCGAGCAGCAATATAAAGCAATTGTCGAAATTTCTAAATTACCAGAAGCTCGTCTCATTATTGCAAGACATGACCAAACGATTGTTGGATATGTTACATACTTATATCCTGATCCGCTCGAACGATGGTCAGAAGGAAAGATTGAAAACTTAATTGAACTCGGGGCAATTGAAGTTGTCCCCGCCTTCCGCGGTTGCGCTGTCGGAAAGAACTTATTAGAAGTTTCAATGATGGACGATCATATGGAAGATTACATTATATTGACGACTGAATATTATTGGCACTGGGATTTAAAACAAACAGGCTTAAATGTTTGGGAGTACCGAAAAGTAATGGAAAAGATGATGAATGCTGGTGGCTTACAATGGATGGCTACAGATGATCCTGAAATTTGTTCACATCCTGCTAACTGTTTAATGGTCCGCATCGGAAAACGCGTTGATACGGATTCTATTCAAGCATTTGATCGTCTACGTTTTCACAATCGTTTTATGTATTAATAAAGGGGGCAACTGGAATGATTGTAGAAGAAATTATGAATCAAGATGTGGTGACACTACATCCAAACGATACAATCGAAACAGCAATCCGAACGATACGCACGAAAGGCATTCGGCACATTCCAATTGTCGATCAAAATAATCATGTCGTAGGCATTATTTCTGATCGGGATGTAAGAGATGCAAGTCCGTCTATTTTAGATGAACAAGTTTCACTCGATATGCTGAAGCAACCACTTGAACTTATTATGAAACATCCTGTAATGACTTGCCATCCTCTCGATTTCGTTGAAGAAATTGCTACTTTATTTTTTGAAAATAAAATTGGCTGTCTCCCTGTTACAAAGGCTGGCAAGCTAGTTGGAATCATTTCTGAATCTACTGTACTGCACACGTTAGTGAAATTAACAGGAGCACATCAACCAAGTTCACAAATTGAAATTCAAGTAAAAAACGAACCTGGTATTCTTGGAAAAGTCGTTGCTATTTTTAGTGATTTGCAAATCAATATCGTGAGCGTTCTCGTCTATCCAGCAAAAGATGAGAATGATAAAGTACTCGTTTTCCGCATTCAAACGATGAATCCGCTAAAAGTGATTGATGCACTTGAAGCAGAAGGCTACCGCGTATTATGGCCGAACATTATGGGGATGCAAGCATGAGTAGCGCGTTTATTTATTCGGATGACTTTCGGGGCTATTCGTTTAGCCCTGATCATCCTTTTAACCAACTACGCGTCACACTTACGTATGATTTATTACAAAAGGGCGGTTTTATCTCTCCCTCCCAAATCATCTCACCACGGATGGCTACAGATGAAGAGATCGCCTACGTTCATACAGAGGAGTACATAAATGCGGTAAAACGTGCTGGAGAAGGTAAGTTAGAAAAATCAATTGCGATGACATATGGACTCGGAACAGAAGATACACCGATGTTTCCAAATATGCACGAAGCAAGCGCATTACTCGTTGGCGGTACGTTAACTGCTGTCGATGCTGTTCTTTCCGGAAAAGTAAAACACGCGCTTAATTTAGGCGGCGGCTTACATCACGGCTTCCGTGGTAAGGCATCTGGCTTTTGTATTTATAACGATAGTTCCATCGCAATGAAATATATACAGAAAAAATACGGTTTACGTGTTTTATATATTGATACAGATGCTCATCACGGTGATGGTGTACAGTGGTCTTTTTACGACGATCCTAACGTATGCACCATTTCACTACATGAAACTGGGCGTTATTTATTCCCTGGAACTGGTGCTGTAAATGAACGCGGACAAGGTAATGGCTATAGTTATTCTTTTAACGTTCCACTCGATGCCTTTACAGAAGACGAATCGTTTTTAAATTCATATCGCACTGTCGTAAAAGAAGTTGCCGCATACTTTAAACCGGATATTATTTTAACGCAAAACGGCGCTGACGCACATTATTACGACCCACTTACACATCTTTGCGCAACGATGAATATTTACCGTGAAATACCGAAGCTCGCTCGCGAAATCGCTAATGAATATTGCGAAGGTCGCTGGATCGCTGTCGGCGGCGGTGGCTATGACCACTGGCGCGTTGTCCCAAGAGCTTGGGCACTCATTTGGCTCGAAATGAACAACATCCAAAACATCTCAGGTTATCTCCCTCCAGAATGGATTGACGCTTGGAAAGGACAAGCTGAAACAGAACTTCCCCTCACGTGGGAAGATCCAGACAACATGTATAAACCGATCCCCCGTAAACCTGAAATTGAAGAAAAGAACGCATTAACTGTAACGAAATCCCTTGAAATAATTCGGAATAATATGACAAAATCTTTGTACTAAACGAAAAGGAGGCTCGTTTTTGAATAGCCTCCTTTTATTTATAGCTTGCTATTATTGTCGGTTTCTGTCGGTAAGTCGATATATTTTGATAATCGCTGATATATTTTATTTCATAATTAAGTGGTCCAACTTTTATGAGAAAAGGTCGTGATATTATGTGGACACAACAAATAATCAACACGAAACGTGGCACATTTGAAATCTTTACAAAAGGAAATGGCGAACCGCTTTGCATTACACATCACTATTCACAATTTAATGAAACTGGTGATTACTTTGCGAATGTTTTCACTGCTACGCATCGTGTATTCCTCATTAATTTACGAAACGCTGGTAACTCAGCAAAAGCCAATTCAGAAAAAGAATTAAGTATGATTGAAACAGTTCACGACTTAGAAGCAATACGAGAAGCATTGCACCTTCCAATATGGCATTTCGCCGGTCATTCAACAGGTGGTATGCTTGGACTTTTATATGCAATTACATATCCAAATTCCTTACAATCATTAGCCTTGGCCGGAGCTGCAGCAAGTAACTATACCGAAACACCATTTTGTATTTATTACCCGACACATCCACAGTTTCATTATATGCAAAAGCTCATCGAAAACTTAAAAACCCCTCACCTTACAAATGCAGAAAGAAAAGAACTATCTACTAAGAGAACAAAATTATCATTGTATAAACCCGAAAACTACAACTCTTATTTTAGTAAACCAATCCAAAAAACAATGTCCGCTAGCCGGATGAATGCTTTCGCCAATAAATATCCTTCATTTGATTTAAGAGAGCATTTACCTTCCATCCAAACAAAGACACTTATTATATGCGGAAGACATGATGTACAGTGCCCAATTCAGTATTCTATTGAGATGCATGATGGCATACGTAATTCTATCTTTGTGATATTTGAGGAGAGTAACCATTATCCTTTTTTAGAAGAATCTGCTCAGTTTACTTCTACTACTCAAACATTTTATAAATCGTTACACTAGTACCGCTATTATTAAGGAAAGCTCACAGTCTCTATAAGACTATGAGCTTTTCAAAAGAAATATTTCACACTAGAAACAACAAGAAGAACAAAAAAATCATTAAACCTACATCAAGTAATACTGCCTTTTTATCTCCTTCTTTTAAACTTATCATAAAACTAGAAATTATTTTAATTCCAAAAAAGACCATCATAAATAGCCCACCGAAATGATCATTCGTAGAATCTTCATCATAAAACATTTGTATTGCACCGATAATTAATAAGATAAGTACGATATTCGTTCCAATCTTTAAAGCCTTGTTTAATTTATTATCTTTTAATGTATCTCCCAAAATGTAGCACGCCCTCTCATGCTCTCCTATGTTTTATCTCTCTTTATATTTTAACACAAATTACCTATTATTCCCTTTTCGTTCGAATAACATAAAAAAACCTACCAATTACTTGGCAGGTACATTACACGTTAAAACGATAACCAGCTCCCCATACTGTTTCAATATATTGCGGGTGAGCAGGATCTCTTTCAATCTTTTCACGTAGCTTTCTAATGTGAACAACGACAGTGGCTAAATCGCCAGCTGAGTCTAGTCCCCAAATACGTTCAAATAACTGTTCTTTATTTAATACTTGGTTTGGATGCGTTACAAAGAATGTTAATAAATCAAATTCTTTCGTTGTAAACGCAATTTCTTCATTGTTTATAAAAACTTTTCTCGCTCGCTGATCAATAGAAATTCCGTGAATGTATAACGTATCACGTTGCTTACTCACATTTCCTGATAATCTTTCATAACGAGAAATATGAGCTTTTACCCTTGCGACTAATTCACTCGGGCTAAAAGGTTTCGTTATATAATCATCCGCTCCTAAACCGAGTCCGCGAATTTTATCTATATCTTCCTTCTTTGCTGAAACAAGTAAAATCGGAATGTCTTTTATAGCACGTATTTGTTTACAAATTTCAAAACCATTCATTTTCGGAAGCATAATATCTAAAATAATTAAATCATAATCTTCCTGAAGAGCCATTTGTAGACCTACTTCTCCTGAATGTTCTACATCGACTTGAAAATCACTAATTTCTAAATAATCTCGCTGTAATTCTGCAATACTTATTTCATCTTCTACTAGTAAAATCCTCTTCATTCTACTCACCACATTCCTGTACTTTTTTCAATGAGAAGAAAATACTTGTACCTTCCCCAAGATTACTTTCCGCCCAAATTTCTCCGCCATGTTCTTCAACAATTTGCTTCGCTATCGCTAAGCCAAGCCCACTTCCACCTGTGCTAGAATTTCGCGATTGCTCTGCACGATAAAACCGCTCAAATATATACGGCAGCGTATCAGCTTCTATACCTGCCCCATTGTCCATCACTTTCACAATAACTTTATTGTTATCACTCAATACTGTTACAGTAATTTTCTTCTCTTCTTTATCCATGTATTTCACACTATTATGAATTAAATTTGATATCACTCTATTTATCTTTTCGCAATCAGCCGTTACATATAGTGGTGATGAATGTAATTGTAAGTAAACTTCTATACCTTCCTCACTTAAATCCATCTGCATCTCTTCTAATAATTCCTGCATAAACACGTTTAACTCTATCGTTTCAAACTGAAAGGGAACTCGATTCAAATCAAGCTTCGAAAACAAAAAGAGCTCATCAATAAGTGTATCCATATGTTTTGCCTTCGTATGAATGGTCGTTAAATACTTATCCATTTTCTCTGGCGTATTTGCGACTCCATCTTTTATGCCTTCTACATATCCGATAATAGATGTGATCGGTGTTTTTAAATCATGAGATATATTGGAAATGAGCTCTTTTCGATTTTCTTCATACTGCGTTTGCATCTCTATCGACTCTTTTAATTTCTTTCTCATTTCCTCAAACCCTTGATTTAATTGCCCGATTTCATCATGGGATGTAACTGGAATTTGAAAATCTAAATTCCCTTCTTTAATTCTCCCAGTCGCATCTTTCAACACAAAAATTGGTTTTATCACACTTCTTGAGACGAAATAACTTACTAATCCAATGAGTAATATCGCTAACAGTAAAAGTGCTACGAATAAAATTGGAAATAATTTTTGTGTAAGATCTACAAATGAACTTTGCCTTTTTAGTACAAATATACTCCCTTCTTCATCTCCGGGAAAATAAAAATCAAATTTTACATATCGATAAAATGTATCGCCTAGTTCTGTTGTACCACGACTATTAATATTTGCTGATTCAAATTTCGGAATGGCTTCTTTTAAAGATACACCTTCAAATATTTTTGTAGCATAAGAAATGGTTTCTCCCTTTCTTACAACTATTTTCACCCCTTCTTTTTCAAGTGATGAAACGAACGATTCATCTAATAGTTGTGATTGATTTTTCTTTGCCGCTAATTTCAATTCAATATACGTATTCTCTTCTTCTGGCGTAAGCGGCTTTTGAATATAGGAACTTTTATAGAAATTTTTCACTGATTCCAAGTCTCCTGTTATAGAAAAAACAATTAAAAATCCCGCGACTAATATGAGCGTGATGGAAACGAGAATAACAGCGATATAAGAGAGTAAAAATCTTGTTTTAATAGACATATGTTACATCCTCACTTTAACAAACCATGTTATTCATAAGCATAAAAATATATGTTCAAATACTCAAGCGATTTTATAGTAATTTTAGCGTCAGTTTATAAAAATTTAATGTTCTTCTTTTACAGTTGAAATGAGGAGGTTGAAATTCCATGTTCAAAAAAACATTAAGCATGATATGTTGCGTAATTTTTTTACAAGGTTGCTTCACAAGAACAAGAAGTTAAAAAGGAGATGACAAGCATGGAGACAGCGCTACACGGTGCTGATGTAAATATTCCAGACAACGATGGTGTTACCCCGTTAGAGCATGCTCGCGCTCATAACTTTGAAGAGATAGAGAAGATTTTGTTAGAAGGACGTAAGTAAAAAGCTAATTTTTGCCTTCCTCCCTCACCCTATGCTACATTTAGCCTGTTACATCAATATTAATAGGGTGGGAATAAACATGAATAAACCTAAAATTGGGATGATTGGACTTGGAAGTATTGCGCAAAAGGCCTATCTTCCAACACTTACAAAAGAAACAGATTGGAATTTTGTAGGAGCGTTTACACCTAACGCGGAGAAAAGGAAACAAGTTTGCCAACAATACCGCATTCAAGACTTTCATTCTATTGAAACGTTAGCTTCAGAATGTGATGCAATCTTCGTCCATAGTTCAACTGCTACACATTATGAAATCGTTTCTGAACTTCTGAAAAAAGGAATTGACGTTTATGTTGATAAGCCGCTAGCAGCTACAGTGGAGCAAGCTGAGCAACTAGTCGAGTTGAGCGAAAAGCATAACAGAAAGTTAATGGTCGGATTTAATCGCCGATTCGTTCCTATGTATCTTGCTGCAAAAGAGCAAGCTCATAATATTTCATGGGTTCGAATTGAAAAACACCGCACAAATAAGGTGGGGCCATATACGTACGACTTTACTATGTTAGATGATTACTTACATATTGTAGATACTGCTCGCTGGTTAGCTAATGATGATCTTAACGTCGTTCATAATATGATGCAAATAAATGAAAAGAATGAACTTCTTTACGGACATCACACATATACAACGCCAAGTGGACTGTTACTTTCTACCGCAATGCATCGCCACGCCGGTACAAATTTAGAACAAATTGAACTTGTAACGACAGGTAAAATCATTCGCGTAAAAAATATGAACACATTTGAAGTTGAGCAGGAAAATGCAGTTTCTCAGATTGGTTCACCATCATGGGATACGACGTTAAAACAACGTGGTTTTGAAGATGCTGTTCATCATTTTATTGAATGTGTACAAGGAGATACAAAGCCTGTTGTAGATGGATTAGAAGGATTAAAAACGCAGCAACTGCTGCAATCTCTACTGGAGAATGTAAACAAAAATTAAAACGGATACATTTTTCAGAATTTACTTTCATTCCCATTTCCCCTTTATTTCTCTCACAAATTTCTATAGAATATGTTGATAGGAATTATAAATTTCATATTGAATCGTGGAAAGGATGGGATTAACACATGTGGAACGAGTTTAAAAAATTCGCATTCAAAGGGAATGTAATCGATTTAGCTGTCGGGGTTGTAATCGGTGCTGCATTTGGTAAAATCGTTAGTTCTTTAGTAAAAGATATTATCACACCATTACTTGGTATGGTATTAGGTGGCGTTAACTTTACAGATTTACATTTTGGATATGGTAAATCTGCTGTTATGTATGGTAACTTCATCCAAACTATTTTTGATTTCTTAATTATTGCAGCTTCTATCTTTATGTTCGTTAAAGTGTTCAACAAACTAACATCTAAAAGAGAAGAAGAAGAAAAGACAGAAGAAATTCCAGAACCAACAAAAGAAGAAGTTCTTCTTAGCGAAATTCGCGACTTATTAAAACAACAAAATTCTTCTAAAGATAGAGCATAATTGAACGGATAAAAAGGCATGCCCCTCGGGACATGCCTTTTCTATATTCTATAACGTTTCCGAATTCATATGAATAAATAAAATAATACCTGCAACCATAAGTACCATAATACTACCTGCAAATAGTGTAATACCCATGAACATTAAACTTGTGCTCATGTCCACTGATACACTTTCAATAAAAATAGAAATTACATACGTGATAAGGGCAATTCCTGCAAGAATACTTCCTGGAACAAATCGCTTTAAGCCATTTTGTTTTAACGTCATATATGCAAAAATAGCAGTCATACAAAGCGTAATTATCCAAAGAACGATCATCTCTTCTCCCCCCTCACAAGCCTTTTCTTTCTATTATACATGACATTGCCCTATAATAGTTAAATTTGCACTTATGTGACATATAACAAGGAACAATACCATTTTATAGCGAAGTCACCAATAGGCCATATACTCGGGAGGATTTCAATTGGAAGATGATATTGTAGGATATTTTAAACAGGTAGAGCGATTCGATTATATTACAATCGACTTAGACAAAAAGTTTTTTTATGTCTAAGTTGTACAATTAGAAACAAATATAACTTTACTAAAATTATCACTTAACTTAGACAAAGATGAAATTATTATTGCTGGCAATGTAAAACAATATAATCCTTCTAGGTTAGAACAATTAATACAAAGTTTTAAACGCACTGCACACAAACATGCCTGGAACATAATTTACGAAGTCCTGAAGAACTTTTTGCATTTTGGAAAGAAAATTGACCACCAAAAAAATGGATATTTTTTATATAAATCGATATAATTACCATATATAAATATTCTTTACAAGGGAGTGTTCATAATGATTTGGATTTCACTAATCGTATTAGCCTATTTCATCATTCTCGTCCCAATACAGTATAACTATATTAAGATATTAAAGAAAAAACAGAAAAAAATGAACGTGTCACAAAACGAACTCTATGACAACATGTCTTATGAAGAATCCCAAATACACTATCATTATCAAAGCAACGTATTTACAATACCTGCTTCGCTTGTCGCAAGTATTATTTATAAGGTGAAACATGCAGCATAATATGTACGCTGTAAAATTATTATTTGAATCTGTTCATTCTGGTGAGCCTCATCCTACGAAAGTGGATGAGCATTATGAAGAAAATCACGATAAACTTTTTGAAGAAAGTATTATCCTCGTTAAAGCAAACGACCTAGAGGAAGCTCACGAATTAGGCAAAAAAATAGCTATACACTCTGAAGAATCGTACGATAATGTGTACGGTGAACAAGTCACATGGAAGTTTCGAAAAGTGCTACATGTATTTGAATTAAATGATACTTCATTTGAAACAGGAACAGAGTTGTACGCAAGATTTTTACACGTTAAAAAAAATGAAACGGTAGATACAATAGTTAAAACATACTACCCTGAATACGAATAAAAGCTCACAGCAATTGCTGTGAGCTTTTTTATACTTATTTCGTTGAATCTCTAAATTGGATACGGTGAGGTAAGATAACAGTGTGATCTTCCACTTTTTCTTTGTTCATATACTTTGTTAATAGACGCATTGCTACTGCACCGATATCATACATTGGTTGTACAACTGTTGAAAGTTGCGGACGAACCATTAATGCAAGGCGTGTATTATCGAAACCAAGTACTTCTACATCAGTTGGTACGTTTAATCCAGCGTCTTGTGCTGCATGGATTACACCTAGTGCCATTTCGTCAGAAGATACGAAGATTGCTGTTGGCTTTTCATCACTGCTCCAAAGCTTTTCGAATGCTTCGATACCTGAATCATATGTGTAATCTCCATCGATTATAAGATTTTCATCATATGAAATACCTGCTTCTTCTAAAGCTTTTTTATAACCTTGTAACTTCTTCGCGCTTCCCGCTTTATTAATGAAAGGACCAGAGACGAAACCGATACGCGTATGCCCTTGCTCAATAAAGTGCTTCATTGCGTCGTAAGCTGCTTGCGTATAATCAATATTTACTGATGGCGTTTCATTTTGCTCATCAAATGACGCTGCTAATACGATTGGTACTGGAGACTTTTTGAATTCTTCAATGTGAATGTCTGTAATATCTTCACCCATGAAAACAATTCCGTCCACTTGTTTTCCAAGCATCGTATTTAATAAATGGAACTCTTTCTCTTTGTTTTGGTCAGAGTTACTTAAAATGATGTTATATTTGTACATTGTTGCGATATCTTCAATTCCACGAGCAAGTTCTGCATAAAACGTATTTGAGATATCAGGAATAATAACACCTACTGTAGTTGTCTTCTTACTTGCTAGTCCACGTGCTACCGCATTTGGGCGGTACCCTAAACGATCAATTGCTTCTAATACTTTCTTTCTTGTTGTAGGCTTTACATTTGGATTACCGTTCACTACACGAGATACGGTAGCCATTGAAACGTTTGCTTCACGCGCTACATCATAAATTGTTACGTTCATCTCATCGCACACTCCTTCTATTTTTGTTATCTATTTTTATGTATCGGTTACTTGAATGAAAAAAAGACATCAACTCTATTTGCAGATGCCACCAATCGTCCCGAGTTCTTCCTTTTACTAATGATACGATAAAAACGCAGGCTCATACAATATTTTCCCGCAAAAGTTTCAAAAAAATTCGCTTCTTTTCTCGTATTTTCGTATTTTTTATGAAAAAAAGGGCATTTTTTGTAAAAAAATAGATATCCAATACGTAGAAACCTTATTTTAAGCAATACGATAGTAGATAGTAAATGAAATTTATATCGGCGATTTTCCAAACATATCGACCACAACTCCAATTATATCAGCAATTTTTTAAATATATCGACTTACCGACAGAAAACGACAATGGTAGTCATTTGATGCGCTGGATTTGGAGGTGTGCGGCGCCCTGTAGAATGCGTTACATCGACAACGACAGGTAAATGTGTTGCTTTCTTTAAAATCGGCACAGCGGATATAGGAAGCGTATTACGCGGCGCTCCTTCCCATCGTACCTTTTCACTTACAATAAAAAAAGACAGTTTAAACACTGTCTTTTTTTTATAAGAAGGAAACAAACGGTTTTTCGCTGTTTTTCTCTTTTATAATAATTGCCTCAATTTTACTCTCGGACTTTATCTGCAATTGTACTTTCGCATCTTTAGGTAATTTTTCTAACATACTTTGAGCAGCCATTTGAGTAAGAGCCATTAATTCTGTTTTACCGTTATATTTAATAACGATATTCATATTTAATGTATCCATCTGATTTTTCTTGTAAGAAACTTTAGCATTTACTGGGATAAAATCTGCCGGAGAAAAATCTTTTATTGCCTTAGCAAAGTCAGTTATTTTTGTATTATCTTCTCCATGTGCTTGTTTAAATTCATCAGAAGGATATGAATACGCTTGTTCATCGATCGTACTCCAATTTCCAAGGTTCGTATCATTCTTTTGAACGGTAGCACTAGCAATATACGTTCCATTTTTTAAAGAACTTGTACTTTCTTGCTTAAAGATAGCAAACGTAATTGGAGACTTATTATACTTGTCATTTTTATTAATCGCTTCAATAAGTTGCTTGGCAACTTCAGTACCCTTAGACATAGCTTCTTCATTCGATACACTTGAAGACATGGCTAAACCGATCACAACGCCAGATAAACTTAATTCATTTGAATTCTGCTTCCCGAAATAGTCTTGTTCTATAATATTTGTCAAAACGGGTGCTTTTACTTTTGCGACTAGTTCATCAACTAACTTCTCCGGAATATACTGATTTAATTGTAGTACATGATTTTCTGTATCAAATTGCTCTTTTGCAATATTCATTAAACCATTTTCATACTCTGCTAAATCTAATTTAGAATTTGTTGTTATATTAGCTGTATTGATAACCTTTTGTTCTTTTAAAGGAATTACAGTTCTATAATAATCTTTCGAAACAGCAGTTCTCGGAATCATGCTTTTTTCTTTCGTATCCTTCTGTATAACTTCATCCTTCTTACTAATCGTATCATTACTACAAGCTCCTAGTAATAAACTTACGACCGCGAAGGATAATGCCATTTTCTTCATTACTTAAAACCTACTTTCAACAATCTAATTATTTAATTTGAACTAATAACAGTGTACCATTAAATATATTTCAACAAAAACAAAAAAAAGAAGCAAGCACCTTTAGCTTGCTTCTTTTTACTTAATATTCTCTTCTAAAGCGTCTTTTTTAATGTTCCAATGAGACGTATTCCATACTACCATCCCATCTTTTATGTATAACACTTGCGGAGATTCATGTTTAATGCTGTACTGTTCTGCAACACGATTCGAAACATCTCTCGCATCTTGTACGTATAAGTAATACGCTGGTACCGCTCTTTCTTCACTGCAATACGCTTGAAATTCTGTATAGGCACCATGACTAATTGGGCATGTCGTACTATGTTTAAAAAGAACATAAGGTTCGTTTTTTTCTACTAATACTTCAAGTTCTTCAATTGCTTCAATTTTTGTCATATTCATCACGATTCACCTCTCATACGGAGTCTAGAGCGCTTTTCTTTCTTTTCAGCTTTTTTCTCAAGTCTTTCTAATTTACGCTCTTCTTTTTCAACCTTTTTCTCTTGTCTTGACGCACGATAATGATTGTATACTTCAATTGCTGCGCTACTCCACTGTACAACTTGCGCTACTTTATCGGCATTATTTTCAATTTCGTCCGTAACAGACTCTGATACATTACGAAGTTTCGTATTTAAAGAATGGATTGTCGTTCCAATTCCATCTACACCTGATACTACTTTATTTAACGATTGTGACTTCTGTTGAATGTCATCAGCTAACGCATTTGTTTTATGTAATAATTGCTCCGTCTCTACGCTAATCCCCTGCATTTGCTTTTCTAAACCTTCTAACGTGCTTGCAACGTTTTCTAACGTCTTCTGAACCGATAACAACGTTCTGCATACATACACTACTAATACAGCGAAAGCAACCGCGATAATAGCTGCACTTACATATAAAAGAACTTGCATTTCATCACTTCCTTTATCTTTTTCATACTTTCCCCTATTATACAATCATTTTCCTTTTCGTTCTAATCCCTATCTTTTCATTAGAATTTTCATACTTATTCGTTAACTTTAACATAAATGATTCAACAAATTCCACTAAGTAGGTTACAATAGGAAAGGATACATAATTAGTAGGGAGGCTTTACATATGAAAGATCCACGCATTGAAAAGTTAGCATACAATTTAATTAACTACTCTATCCGCTTACAAAAAGGCGAAAAAGTATTAATTGAAAACTTTGGTTTACAAAAAGAACTTGTAACTGCACTTGTAAAAGAAGCATATGCAGCTGGTGGTTTCCCATTCGTTTCTTTAAAAGATCATCAAGTAGATCGCTCTTTATTAATGGGTGCTACTGAAGAACACTTCGAACAAATCGCTGCATATGAAGCAAGCGTAATGAAAGATATGGACGCTTATATCGGGCTTCGCTCTGGCGATAACATTAACGAACAAGCTGACGTACCAAGTGAAAGAATGCAAATTCACGGTCAAACAGTTGGTAAGAAAGTTCATAGAGACATCCGCGTTCCGAAAACGCGCTGGGTTGTTCTTCGCTACCCAAATGCTTCTATGGCACAACTTGCTAAAATGAGCACAGAAGCTTTCGAAGACTTCTACTTCGAAGTTTGCAACTTAGACTACGGTAAAATGGATAAGGCGATGGATAGCCTTGTTACATTAATGAATAAAACAGATAAAGTTCGTCTAACTGGTCCTGGAACTGACTTAACATTCTCTATTAAAGACATTCCAGCTATTAAATGCTCAGGTCATTTAAACATTCCGGACGGTGAAGTATATTCTGCACCAGTTCGCGATTCTGTTAACGGTACAGTTTCTTACAACACACCATCTCCTTACAACGGCTATACATTTGAAAATGTACAACTTAAGTTTGAGAACGGTCAAATCGTTGAAGCAACTGCAAACGATACAGAGCGCATTAACAAAATCTTCGATACAGATGAAGGCGCACGCTTCGTTGGTGAGTTCGCAATTGGCGTAAACCCATACATCTTACATCCAATGGGAGACATCCTATTCGATGAAAAAATCGATGGCAGCTTCCACTTTACACCTGGACAAGCTTACGAAGATGCATGGAACGGCAACAACTCGAACATTCACTGGGATTTAGTATGCATCCAGCGCCCTGAATACGGCGGCGGCGAAATTTACTTCGACGACGTACTAATCCGTAAAGACGGACGCTTCGTTGTATCTGAACTAGAAGCTTTAAACCCAGAGAACTTAAAATAATAATAAAAACGCTCGGAATGTTCTCCGAGCGTTTTTTTATTAATAATTTAATAAATCTTTCGCCACATCTTCTGGCACTTTAAAACTCATTTTCTTATTTTTCATTTCCACTTCGACATAAGGGACATCTTTATATACTGTCATCGTACCAATTTCATGTAACTCTTTTTTATCATTACTCGACTCCGATAATTTTTTTGTATCCTCTTGGTATATTTTAAATGTTTTCCCTTGCGGAGTATCTAAAGGAGCCGACTGCATTTCCCACTTATCCATTTTCATGACTTCAAACAGCTTTTCAATTTCTTTCTTATCAGTAATTACTTTTTTCTCACTTGAATCCGTAAGTGATTCAATCTCAACCTTTTGTGCCTTATCAAAGTTCATATCAGCCTTTTCCTTCTTCGCACCACACCCTATTAAAAGAACGGATGCGGTTAGCAGAAGTAAAAATAACATAAAGACTTTTTTCATTTCTAATCCTCCTAATTACATAGAGCTACTTTTTTCGTTTTCTGTTTGCTGAAAATGAAAATAATATAACAGCGCCACTGCGATAGTACCTATTAATATCGGTACATATAGAGGCAGATCCCATTTCATATATACTCTAGTGCAACCAACAAGCACAAATAAAATTTCTAAACAGAATAAAGGTTTTACATATTTCATTTCTTACCTACCATTTCTATTTTCACATTTGGGTTCTCTTTCTCGATAAGCGCCAAAAATTCATTCATATGTTGCGGCATTGCAACCATATGTACTTTGTATGCATTCGTCGTAATTTCAAGGGATTTCCCAACTTGACGAATAATTCGTATCTCTTTCAATACGATATCGTCATTTAAAATACCGTACTTTAATACACCATTTTCTACTTGATGCTTTTTAATAAATACTTCCCAAACGAGTGGTACATTTACAAGGAAACATAAACCCATTCCAATTAACGCTGACATCCACTGCTCTTTATTTGAGATAATCATGACAAGTGGATATACGAACATAAAAACTAACGTGAGACAAACGAAAATTACTACCGATTTACTTCTTTGAATCGGAATGTTCATACACGCACCCCCTACCCCAAATTATACCACTTTTTCCATTTTAGTTCATAAAAAAGGCCATTTCTACATGACCTTCTTAAACAATATATCTATAGAATTTCTTATCCACCTGTAACACTGGAAAACTTTTTGGCAAATCTTCTATATCCACACTTTGAAAACCCTTCTTTTCATAAAAGCGATGTGCTGCTAAAAATTTCACTGTCGTTCCTAAGTAAATATCTTTCAGCTTTTTATTCTCAGCCCACGAAATTGCTGTTTGGAGCAACTTATGTGATGCGCCCCATTCTTTTCCGCGAAATTCTTTTTTTACGAACATTTTTCTTAGCGCTACTTGCTGATTCTCAATATCTAATAAAGCTACTGTTCCAACTACTTTATCATCATAAGTTGCTACCCAAAAGTTTCCATGATTCCTTTGATAAAATGTTTCTATTTCAAGCAGGTCTGGCTGCTCTTCTTTCGTAATGGGGACATTGTACTCTTTTTGCTGAATATGCACGATAAGATCTACTACTTCATCTTGAAACGTACTTTCATACGGAATAATACGTATCTTCTCGTTCATCGAATCTCCTTCCACTCTGAAGCTAGTAAACTATATACAGCGATATCGTGAAAATGATCATATAGCCATTCATCATCTCTTAAAATACCATCTAACTTAAAACCTAAACGCTCTGGGATAGCGCGGCTTTTCACATTTTCAACACCGCATCTAATTTCCACTTTATTTAATTTTAAATCCTCAAATGCATAGTGAAGTACAGCTTTCACGCTACGCGTCATAATACCTTTCCCACCAGCATCTTCTGCCAGGTAATATCCGAGACTGGCCGCTTTCTTCCCCCAACTTACCGGATGAATGCCTACCATCCCAACGAACTTTCCTTTATAACGTATGCCACTTTCAAAACCGTCTCCCTCTGCAAACTTCTTTAACCACATCGGACAAATCTCATCATACGCACCAGCTGATTTCATCCCATCTACCCAAGGAAGCCATCTTCGTAAATGATTACGGTTTTGGTCTATTAATTGATATAGTTCCTCTTTATGATGCTTCTCTAATAACTGTAATTCGATTTCATCGTCTACTCGAAGTGTGAACATGTTTTTTAGCTCCCTTTCAGTTTTCTTATTATTCTAACACTTACAGATGTAAATTGTTAAATATTCACACTTTCTTTTGAATTTTATATATGAACAACCACTATATATGATTGATATCTAGATATGAGTCATATATAGTTAAGGTATGAAAAAAAATGATAATTTTATAATACAATTACGTAAAGGTGTTTTTGATCTCGCTATTTTGTCTTTAATAAGTAAACAACCTATGTACGGATACGAAATTACAAGTGCATTACAAGATATCCCTGTGTTTCATATCCCAAACGGTTCGATTTACCCCATATTAAATCGAATCACGAAAAACAATTGGGCTATTTCCTATTGGGAAGAGTCCGGTGATGGCCCAAAAAGAAAATACTATCGAATTACAGACGAAGGGAGAGAAATTTTAAATAGTCGCTTACATGATTATGATGCAGTGTATCATGCTCTAATGTTACTAGCTAAAGGAGAGGATAAAAAATGAATAAAGAACAATTCTTTTCAAATGAACTCATTACTTCTTTCTTACACGATCTTCATAAAGGTTTAATGAACCTACCTACGTCAGCAAGAGAACAACATGTGCTAGAGATCAAATCGGATTTATATGAAAATGCATTAAGTAAAGAAAGTGAAGGGATACCATTAGAAATCATCCCTTCACAAGTGATTGAAGAATTTCTTCCTCCAAAAGAATTAGCAAAGGAAATTGCCGGAGAATATACAGACGTTATTCAAGATGCACAGCAATCTACAAATACATTTATTAAATACTTTACAGGGCTATCTGTTGCTCCACTCGTTGCTTTATCAGTACCTATCGCATTTGGCTTTATAAATATTTCAGCTAATTTACCATTTTTATTAGCCTTTATCGTAAGCAATATTTGGTTCACCTGTAGAGAAAACCATTGGAATACAAAGCAATTAAAATTTTTAAAAACAATGATTTCCTTTAGTACTAGCGTTTTAATTGCACTTCCGTTTGCATTCTTCGCGATTCGAATTATGATAACCAAACAATTCGATATGTTTTCATTCTATTATTTAATCGGATATGTACTTTTTAGTTCACTATATATCTTTTTATTAAAACAACTATACAAAAAGAATAAACAATATCAACAGATTAACGCTTTTTAAAATATATCGAACACAACAAAAAAAGACGCACAGCCACAGCTATGCGTCTTTTCTATTACTTCTCTGCAACTTGAACTTCTTTTACGTAAGCTGCTTCGAATTTTTGGATGTCTCCTGCGCCCATGAAAATTAGAACGCCGTTTTTATGTTTCTTTAATACATCCGTTGTTGTATCTGTAATTAGTTCTGCACCGTCAATACGCTTTTGCAGATCTTCAATTGTTAATTCACCTTTGTTTTCGCGCGCTGATCCGAAAATATCACATAAGTATACTTGGTCAGCTTTGCTTAAGCTTTCAGCGAACTCATCTAAGAACTTTTCTGTACGTGAGAATGTATGCGGCTGGAATACAGCGACAACTTCACGCTCTGGATGTTTTTGACGAGCTGCTTCAATCGTTGCATTAATTTCTGTCGGATGGTGTGCGTAGTCATCGATAATAACTTGCTCTCCCATTGGCTTTTCATTAAAGCGACGTTTTACGCCTTCAAAAGTTGTTAACTGATGCTTAACTGCTTCTACATCAACGTTTTCATAATGGCAAAGCGCGATTACTGCTAATGCATTTAATACGCTGTGGTTGCCGTATCCTGTAATTTTGAACGTGTCATAGTACGTATTACGAACGAATACATCGAAAATAGTACCATCTGTTCTCTTTTGAATGTTACGTGCTTGGAAATCATTATCTTCTCCAAATCCATAGAAAATAACAGGTACTTTCGCTTGAATTTTTTGAAGTTCTTCATCATCCCCACATGCAATAATACCTTTTTTCACTTGCAATGCCATCTCTTGGAATGCATTGAATACATCATTGATATCTGAGAAATAATCTGGATGATCAAAATCAATGTTTGTCATAATTGCATAGTCTGGATTGTAAGACAAGAAATGACGACGATACTCACAAGCTTCAAATACAAAATACTTACTATTTTCTACCCCATGCCCTGTTCCATCTCCAATGAGGTAAGATGTAGGGTGTGCACCTTGCATTACATGGGCTAACAAACCAGTTGTTGATGTTTTTCCATGCGCACCAGTTACAGCAACACTTGTGTATTGGTTCATAAGATCACCTAAGAAGTGATGGTAACGATGTACTGGGATGTTTAATTCTTTTGCTGCTACAATTTCTTCATGCGTATCAGGAAATGCATTTCCTGCAATAATCACTTGTCCTTCTTTTACATTATTTTTATCAAAAGGAAGGATCGAGATATTACGCTTTTCCAACGCTATTTGTGTAAAGAAACGCTTTTCATAATCAGACCCTTGAACAGTATGCTTCATGTCATGAAGAATTTGAGCTAATGAACTCATTCCTGTTCCTTTAATTCCTACAAAATGGTAAACTGTCATCTTAAAGAACCTCCAACATTTCGAACTAATACAACGGCCTATCTATAAGACAGTATATGAATCTTTTCTTATTTTGGTAATCATCATACATTTTTGATGTAGTGAAGTTATTCTTTCCCTTCACTTATCAGGATAAACTCGTACGTACTTCTTTTTTATGTCCATAACAAATCCATTATAGCAAAAAAGAAGCCGCTATACTATGATAACAGAAAAACTGATAGGGTCAATCACCTATCAGTTTTTCTCTCTTTTACATATCTTCTCTTTTTTCTAATTGAACACGCTCTAGACGTGGGTTTGGACGATATTTACGACCAGCTTTCGCTTCTGGTTTTCCATTTAATTCTACGTTATCACCAGTAAAGCCAATATTCATTTTTAATAAGCTACTTCCTACTCCGTATATATCAACAGGTACGTTTTGAGCTTCAAATTCACGAATACGCTTCTCATCAAATCCACCAGTTACAACGATGTCTACATGCTGGAATCCTTCTTCATCAAGTGCTTTACGAAGTGCGAATACAAGCGATGGGTTTACACCACGTGGATCGAATGTTCCAAGTACTTCTGGGTGGCGAATGAAGTATTGATCAATCATCGTGCGCGACGTATCTACACGTACACCTTTTAATGTTGATCCAAATTCACGCGCTACGCGAAGTGCATCTGTAATGACATCATTATTGTAATCAATTAATACAACTAATTCATCTTCTGGGAATTTCTTATGATATGCTTTTGCCGCTTCCACAACATCACCATTAAACATTTGAATTAATGCGTGAGGCATTGTCCCCATACCACTTCTACCCCACCATTCATTCATCGCATGCGTCGCTTGTGCGCTCATACCTCCGATGTATGCTGCATAACCGTCACCAGCTTGTTGCGTATAATGATCGTCACGATCTCCCATGAAAATAACTGGTTTTTCTTTATCTACGCTACGCGCAGCTTGGACAACGTTATATACGTTTGTCGCAACTGATGTACGACGGGCTAAAATCCCATCAATGACACCTTCTAAAAATCCGAAATTTTCATAAGGACCATGAATTGTTAACACTGTTTCAAACGGACTAATATTATCGCCATCTTTTAAAGAGTTAATTTCAAGTTCCTCAGGATTTTTGGCGAATGTTTGTAGCAACGCAATCACTTCATCTGTTCCGCAAAGAACTGCATTTTCCTTTTGGAAAAATTGCATCGTCACAACACTTTTCGGGCGAAATTCTTCAATGATTTCTCTAGTCTTTAAAAAGTAAACGGCAGAGAACCAACCTTCTCCAACACGTTCGTCAAATTTAAATGTTCTATTTGTTAGTCTATTTATTTCACCTTTTAATTTTAATTCAATTTCTTTCATGTCGCTTTACTCCCTACTTTACTATCCAACATTTTCTATTAGTATACAGCAAAACCGTTTACTATACATTTGTTTCCTGCATAGCAGCGAATTCATCCTCAGAAATAAGGACATCTCTCGGTTTCGTTCCTCTTCCTTCAGAAATAATCCCTTGCGATTCCATCTCTTCAATGAGACGTGCCGCGCGATTATAACCGATGCGGAATTTTCGCTGTACAGAAGATGTGGACGCTCCCCCTTGTTCTACAACAAATTGACATGCATCAAAGAACAATTCGTCTTCCGATTCAGCTTGTTCTGTTTTCGCTAATAAATCCTCTTGCTTAAATAAGTAATTCGGCTTCATTTGCTTTCTCACATGATCAACTGTTTTCTCAATCTCATCATCCGATACATATACACCTTGTACACGAACTGGTTTAGACGTACCGTTCCCTAAAAATAGCATATCACCACGGCCAAGTAATTTCTCCGCGCCCCCAATATCAATAATCGTACGCGAATCAACTTGAGATGATACAGTAAATGCAATACGCGTTGGAATGTTTGACTTAATTAAACCTGTAATAACATCTACAGACGGACGCTGCGTTGCTACTAATAAATGAATACCACAAGCACGTGCTTTTTGCGCAATACGACAAATCGCTTCCTCAACATCACCAGGTGCTACCATCATTAAATCGGCTAACTCGTCAATGACAATAACGATATAAGGTAATGTCTCTCCTGGAATTTCTCGCCCACTTACAATCGTATTATAACGAGTTAAATCACGAGCACCAGCGTGCGCAAACAATTCATAACGACGCTCCATTTCTTCAACCGCCCACTTTAATGCAGCTGTCGCTGCTTTTACATCCGTAATAACAGGTGCTACAAGATGCGGAACAGAATTGTATGGTGCAAGCTCAACCATCTTCGGATCGATTAACATTAGCTTCACTTCATGCGGTTTCGCTTTATATAAAATGCTCGTTAAAATTGCGTTAATGCACACACTTTTACCAGAACCCGTTGCACCCGCAATAAGTCCATGTGGCATTTTTCGAATATCCGTTACAATTGGATCGCCTGAAATATCAAGTCCTAGCGCAACTGTAAGCGGTGATTCGCTCTTTGTAAACACAGGACTTCTTAAAATTTCACGAAGGAATACTGGCTTACTTTCTTTATTTGGAACTTCGATTCCAATCGCACTCTTCCCTGGAATCGGTGCTTCAATACGAATATCTTTCGCTGCTAAACTCAGTTTAATATCATCACTTAAGTTTGTAATTTTATTTACTTTCACACCTGGGTCTGGCTGTACTTCAAAACGAGTTACCGCTGGACCTTGCGATACGTTAATAACATGTGCACCAACGTGGAAATTATTAAATGTTGTATCTAATAATTCTTTCTGTTCATCCAACCATTCCGTATTATCTAACGCTGCCTGCTGCGGAATTGACAACAATGTTAATGGCGGAATTGCATATGTCGGTGGTGTTTGCAATACATTTCGCATATCGTTCTCTCTTTGATTTACAACATATGCTTTCTCTTGTACTTCCGTACTTGAAGTTGGCTTTTGTACTTGCTCTACCACCACTTGTTGCACTGGACGTTCTTCCACTTGTGATTCCACCACTACTTGCTGCATTGGTTTCTCTTCCGCTTGTGGTTCTACTACTACTTGTTGCACTGGGTGTTCTTCCACTCGTGATTCTACCACTACTTGCTGCATTGGTTTCTCTTCCACTTGTGGTTCTACTGCCACTTGTGGTTCCACTACTACTTGCTGCATTGGACGTTCTTCCACTTGTGATTCCACCACTACTTGCTGCATTGGTTTTTCTTCCACTTGTGGTTCTACTACCTCTTGCTGCATTGGTTTCTCTTCCACTCGTGATTCTACCACTACTTGCTGTATTGGTTTCTCTTCCACTTGTGGTTCTACTGCCACTTGTTGCATTGGTCTTTCTTCCATTTGTGGTTCCACTACTACTTGCTGCATTGGCTTTTCTTCCACTTGTTGGACAGGCTTATTCTCTACTCGTTCACTCATAGAAGGTTGCATTGCATTTACTCTAGCCGCATGTCTTTCCATTAATCGCGTTCTGTCTTGTTTCAACATAACAACATTAAATGGGACATGGCGCTTTTTCTGACGTTTTGGTTCTTCTTTTTGTACAATTGGTTGCTCTTCTGAGACCGGTGTTTCCTCTACAACTCGTTGTTCTTCCGCAATCGGCGCTTCTTCTACAACTCGTTGCTCTTCCGCAATCCGTGCTTCTTCTACAACTTGTTGTCCTTCTGCAATCGGTGCTTCCTCTACAACTCGTTGCTCTTCCGCAATCCGTGCTTCTTCTACAACTCGCTGTTCTTCTGCAATCGGCGCTTCTTCTACAACTTGTTGTCCTTCTGCAATCGGTGCTTCTTCTACAACTCGTTGTTCTTCCGCAATTAAAACATCCGCAAAGCTTTGAACATCTTTCTTCGCTTGTTCTTCAGCCTCTGCAACATGTATGAATTCATTCGTTTGTTCAATTACTTCATTTAAAACCATTTCTTGCTGTGTTTCCTCAAGTGCTACAGGTTCTGCTTCTTCTGGCGCTTCCGTTTCCGCAATTACTTCCACTTTTTCTAACTCTTCTGCTTCTACAATTACTTCCACTTTTTCTGACTCTTCTGTTTCCGCAATTACTTCCACTTTTTCTAACTCTTCTGCTTCCGCGATTACTTCCACTTCTTCTAACTCTTCTGCTTCCGCAATTACTTCCACTTCTTCTAGCTCTTCTGCTTCTGCAATTACTTCCACTTCTTCTAGCTCTTCTGCTTCTGCAATTACTTCCACTTCTTCTAGCTCTTCTGCTTCTGCAATTACTTCCACTTCTTCTAGCTCTTCTGTTTCTGCAATTACTTCCACTTCTTCTGGCTCTTCTGTTTCTGCAATTACTTCCACTTTTTCTAACTCTTCTGCTTCCGCAATTACTTCCACTTCTTCTGACTCTTCTGTTTCTGCAATTACTTCCACTTTTTCTAACTCTTCTGCTTCCGCAATTACTTCCACTTCTTCTAGCTCTTCTGCTTCTTCTGTTTCTGCAATTACTTCCACTTCTTCTGACTCTTCTGTTTCTGTAATTACTTCCACTTCTTCTGACTCTTCTGTTTCTGTAATTACTTCCACTTCTTCTGACTCTTCTGTTTCTGCAATTACTTCCACTTCTTCTGACTCTTCTGTTTCTGCAATTACTTCCACTTCTTCTGGTATTTCCACGATGATTGTTTCTTCAAGTTTTTCTTCTGCTTTGACAATCACTGATTCTTCTGGAGCTTGCTTTTCTACTTCAATAGTAGGTTGTTCTATTTCTGTATTACGTTTAGTTTCTTCTGATAATATTGTATCCTCGTGCTCTACTTTAGAATCTACTAATTCTGTTTGTAGAATGTTTTTGACCACTACATCACTTTCTTGCTTAGCATCTTCCATACGCTCAGCAATTGTTTGATGAGGTACTTCACCCGCTGGAACTGCCTGCTGTGCACTAATTTCTTGAACCACTTCTTTTTCTTCTACTATAGGCTCTTGGCGTTCAGTTTCATAACCGTTTTTCTCTAGCCATTGATCGACAACTGACTTTTCTTCCTTTTTACTTTGTTGATCTCGCTGATCAACACCTTCATGACTGGAAGAATTCGTTGCTTGTCCTTCTGAGAAATCAGATAATGTATATCCTTTTTTCTCTAACCATGCATCAACGACTGATTTGCCCTCTACAGATATTTCAAGATCTTCTCTTTCCTTTTTTTCCTTCTGCTTTTCTTCCTTTTTCTCTACAGAAGGACGATTATATCCGTAAATTGGCGAGATCATTTCTGTTGGACGAAATGGTCTACGGTTACTTTCTTGCGAAGGTGCAGATGCTTTCTTTACGACAGGCTCTCTCTCCGGTTCATATTGTACTGCCGGCTCTTCATATGTAGAAACTACCTTTTCCACATACTGTCGTCTACTTCTTTCCACTTTGACCCCTCTTTGAGTAGGCTGATTTTCATATGTTACAACTTGAACAGGTTGTTTTTCAAAATGCCCTGTTGCTATAACATCCTCTTCATCGAACCCATTATCCGGTACTAATGGAAAACGGCATTTACCTGCATTCCGACTTGCCATTTGTGCTTCTCTTGCTTCAGTGTAGTGGTTTACACGAGGGATCTTCGGCTGACTTTCGATTTGCTTTGGTACTTCTTTATTTATCGCTGTTTGTTCTTCCTCTTTGTTAAACAGCTTTTTCATCCAATCTAACATGCTTACCACTCTTTCTACTAAATAGTAACATCCTTTATTGTATCAGCATTCGGCAAAAAGTGCAGGTAAAATTAAGCATGTCATATTTATCCATAACATTCTAATTTACGAGTGTTTTCATATGGAAAAACGCAGCCTTCCATGTAAGACTGCGTTTAAGCTTTACTCTTCCGATACTCATCTACACTATCCGTTACACTTTGCAATAAAGAATTTACATACTGTGGGTCAGATAATTTTTTATCTTCTTCAGAATTTGACATAAATCCAAGTTCTAATAGTACGCCAGGAACCTTTGCCCAATTAAATCCAGAAAGGTCATCCCTGAATTTAATTCCATTTACTTTCACTTGATGATTCTCTCTCATTTTATTTACAATCGTTTGAGAGATTTGAAGACTTTCAGCATAAATCTCTTTCGTGTACGGACTTCCTTCTGCCGGCGTTAATACAGCAAATCCACTTTGATTCGGATTTTCAGAGCCATCTGCATGAAGACGTAAAAATAAATTCGCCTTATGATCATTCGCAAATGTCGCGCGTTCTTTATTACTTATATCCACATCTTGTGACGTTCTCGTCATTAATACTTGTATTCCCTTTGCTTCTAACTTTTCTTTTAATACGGAAGCCATTTCTAATACAAGAACAGCCTCTCTTTTTTTCGTCACAACACCAGTTGTACCATCTGTCACTTTATATTTTTGCGTCGTTGCTCCTGGCCCGATCGGCTCCAAATTTAAATTTGCTTTTTGTTGATGCCCCGGATCAATAACAACAAGAAACTTTCCTTGTTTTTCATTACTCTCTACTTTTTGTTCATTATTTTGCAGCGGTTGCTCTGTTGGCTGCGCTGGCGTAGCTTCCTCTTTCTTTTCCTCGGCCGGCACTTCCTCCTGCTTCTGCTCCACTTGCTCATTCGTTTGAACTGCTTGCGGTTCTTCTTTCTTTTCTTGTTCTTCTTGCTGCTTTTCTACCGGTGCGTCTTCCCTGTTATCTTGTTTTTTTTCCTGCATAGAAGATGTTACTTCTTTTTTCGGCTCTTCTTGCGAACAACCTCCCATATATATTCCAATGAATACAATCATGCTCATTATTTTTATATACTTCATGTGTTTCTCCCATCACTTTGCACCGGTCTCAAAGTTTTTTATAATTGTTTTATAATCTCATCCATATTTCCAATATGAACGGGTTGCCATGTTTCTGTACCACGCTCTGCCGTATAAACTAAATACGCACCATCAGCCACATTTACGAAAATCGGATCCCCCATATCTGTTTCATATCCGATAACAATCCATTCTTCTTTCCATTTTCCATGTTCTTCACTTATTAATGAATTTTTATGTTTATCATATCGATAACCGATTTGTCCTTTTTCTAATTCATTTTCGCTAAACACATATATTTCATAGGAACCTAGTTCGATATCTTGCTGTTTTGAAGTTTCAATTCGTTTCAGAAGTTCTGCGATTTTTAGTTGTTGTTTCATACGTCTATCCCCTTCTATTTTTCTAAATTTTAACTAGTTTGTTTATAAAATACAATATAGTTTTTGAGAAAAAAGGTGACATCCTTATCATATGAACGATTTTTTGAATATATCTGTCACAACTCGCAATATATCAATGATTCAACAGAAAAGAGAGGCTGTCCAAAAGGACAACCTCTCTTTTCTTACATCAATTAAAATTTGAACTCTTGTCCAACTTCAAAGCTATCTTCTAATACAAGAATACCTTTTTCTTGTGGAGCATTTGGAAGCTCTAATTCACGTGCTGAACAAATCATTCCAGAAGAAGGAACACCGCGAAGTTCAGCTGGTTTAATTAACATACCGCTTGGCATTACAGCGCCGATTTTTGCAACGACAACTTTTTGTCCTGCATCAACGTTCGGTGCGCCACATACGATTTGTAATGTTTCTGTACCGATTTCTACTTTACAAATGTTTAGCTTATCAGCATTTGGATGCTTCTCTTTTTCAGCTACATAGCCTACAACAAATTTTGGAGAAAGATCTGCTTCTACTGTTTCTTCAAAGCCGTTCTTCGCTAAAATCCCGTTGATTTTTTCTACAAATTCTTTCGTTAATGTTAGGTTACCTGTTTCTTTTACTTCTAAGTAAGAAGACGCATTAAAGATGTTGAATCCTGCTGTTACATTGCTTTCACGATCGTATACGCGTGCAACATCTCCTTTGCGATCAAAAGTACGGTTCTCTAAAGTAATATCTTGTAAGGCAACAATTAGAGTGTCACCAATTCCTTCAAGGTTGTAAAAAACGTTCACTTCGTTCATCCTTTCTCTTTTCCATCTGTCTTCTTCCGATTCTTCGCTAAAATAAAGATTGGCTCGAAGTCTCCATCTTCATATACGAATGAAAGTGATGTAATCGGAACATGCCCTTCGGCAAAAAATTTCATTGTCATTTGTGCAATAATATCATAACCGATTTCGTTGACGATATCAGCAATAATTAATACATCTTGGTGAGGAACAGCAACAACCATGTCACCAGAAATCTTTTCACGCATCGATTGTAGTAACGATTCGTTTAAAATACGCGTCGCATCATACCCATCATTTGTGTTTAAAAAGTAGAATGTATTCCCTGCTACTGTTTCTTGTTTAAATTCATAACCTAATGAGCGAGCGTTGAATAATGCCATCTCACGCACTTGTTGCTCTGTAAGTTCTAATTTTTGTAATAGACGCTCATCAATGAGTCGATACGTTTTATTCGAATCTAACGCGTAGTAAATACGTGTTTCCGCCGTATGATCCGTCATAATAAACGGATTTCCTTCTTCTGCTTGTTTCGGGAAAGAAGTAGAGCGAATAACAGGTAAAATTTTCGCTGCGCTATTTTCTTCTTTATGCATCGCAATTAACGCTTCTTGTACGTAATAAGCAACCTCTTCAATTGCTTTTTCTTTATTCACTTCCCATTTTGCCACAACTCCTGGAAGCGATACGTTAATACCTTTTTTCGAGTCTTTCTGTTCTATACGTAGAACTTCTTTCTCGCTATCATACTGAAAGTCCCATTCTGGGCGAGATAATTTCTTCATTAACTCGTCTTTCATCTTTTTACTTGTCATCTTCATCTCTTTTTCCTCCCTTCCAAAAAAATAACCTCCCCCGCGAAGGTAGAGGTTGTTTTACAATTCAATTGGCAAATTGCCTTATTTTAAACCTTCAATGAACTCTTCGATTTGCTCTTGTGTTTTACGATCTTTGTTTACATAGCGACCTGTTTCTTCACCCTTATTGTACGCTACAAAGCTCGGAATGCCAAATACGTCTAATTTTACGCATAGATCAATAAACTCATCACGATCTACATAGTAAAATGAGAAATCACTATATTTCTCTTCTACTTCTGGCATAAACGGGTCTACAAAACGGCAGTCTGGGCACCATTCTGCTGAGAACATAAAGACTACATTCTCTTCATTTTTCAATTGTTGGAATTGCTCCATGCTTTCTAATGATTTCATCTATATTTCCTCCTCTAACGAGTGCACTTTTTCATGTTATAATCTTTCTTTTATACTACCATACATCGCGCATGGTGCAAGGTTTATGCTTGCTTTTCGTCATACTTATATTGCCCAACAAGTAACTTAACAACGTGTACAAATAATTCCGTGCGGTCGACATAATCATCTGTAAAAATACCGATAGCACCTTCGTGACTACGAATATCTTTTCTTTGTACAAACTCTTCCATCACTTCACTTAACTCCTTGCCATCTTCAAGAGGTGCTAAAAAATCATCTGGTAACTTAATACGTGCACCGCCTGCAACGAATGTTTTACCGGTATTTGTTGCTAGCGCGCCCCAGTTACACATAAATAAACCGTGCTCCGTTTTCATTACGCCACCTTCTAATCCAATACCAATTTGAGCTTCTCCTTCTTTTAGCGCTCGCTTCGCTCTATTAACCGCTCCTTGCATCGTCTCTTCATCTGTAAACGGCTGATTTGCTACCCCTGAAGGAACAGAAAGAGATGTAATTGTAGCATCTTTCCAAACCTTCTCCACAGCACCAACTTTCGTTTTATTCTTCGATCCAACTACTACTTTCATTTCGTTCACCTCTATAAAAATTCATCATTTTGTTCCATCCAATATCCGCTTCGGCACAAATTAAGTACCAACCACTATCACACACCACAGTGGAATCCCTTCTACCTATAAAAGAAGATGGCTTTCCGCAATATTATTGGTCCTAAACAAAAAACAGGCTTCTTCTTTCTTCCTACCCACGGTCTTAATACACCATTCGAGCACCTATTAAGCACTAACCGCCACCACACACCGCTGGGGCATCTATTCAACCTAAAAAAAGAAGGGTTTTTCGCCCTTCTCCTCTACGCGTTATTCTTAATTGTCTCTAACGTCGTTTTATCCGTTGCTCTTACAAGCTTCGTAATGAGTTCTTTTGCTGCCGCATAATCATCAACATGTAAAATAGAAGCATGTGTATGAATGTAACGTGCGCAAACACCAATTACTGCTGATGGGATACCTGAGTTACTTGTATGTACACGGCCCGCATCTGTACCACCTTGTGAAATAAAGTATTGGTACGGAATGTTGTGTGTTTCTGCTGTATCTAAAATGAATTCGCGCATTCCTCTATGTGTTACCATTGTACGGTCGTAAATACGAAGAAGAGCACCTTTTCCTAATTGACCGAACTGCGTTTTATCACCAGATGCATCGTTTGCTGGACTTGCATCAAGCGCATAGAAAATGTCTGGTTGAATCATATTTGCAGCAGTTTGTGCACCGCGAAGACCAACTTCTTCTTGTACAGTCGCACCAGAGTATAATGTGTTTGGTAATGTTTCATCTTTTAATTCTTTTAATAATTCGATTGCAAGGCCACATCCGTAACGGTTGTCCCAAGCTTTCGCCATAATTTTCTTTTCGTTTGCCATCGGCGTAAACGGGCAGATTGGCACGATTTGTTGTCCTGGTTTTACACCAATTTCAATCGCATCTTCATAGCTATCTGCACCTATATCAATTAACATATTTTTTATATCCATCGGTTTTGCACGTTGCGCATCACTTAATAAATGAGGAGGAATAGAACCAACAACCCCAACAACAGGACCATTCTTCGTCATAACTTGTACACGTTGTGCTAATAGCACTTGGCTCCACCAGCCGCCTAACGTTTGAAAACGAAGCATTCCGTTTTTCATAATTTGCGTAACCATGAAACCTACTTCATCCATATGACCTGCTACAAGAACACGTGGGCCAGTTTCGTCCCCTTTTTTCAGGCCAAATACGCTACCTAAACCGTCTTGTACAATTTCATCCGCATATTTGCTTAATTCTTGCTTCATAAAACGGCGTACATCATGCTCAAAACCTGATGCACCTTGTAATTCTGTTAACGTACGAAATAATTGTAATGTCTCTTTATTCACGAAGTCCCCTTCTTTCAAACCTTAGTAGAATACCTCTTTTATTGTAACGAAATTTTCGAAATGTTTCTAGTTTCTTCTTTTTTAACTGTATTTGCTTTATAATTATTATTGGTACACTATTTTTATTTTATAGAATTGAGGTGAATATATGAGCTGGAAAGGTTTAGTAGCAGGTCTTGGCGTTGGGTTCGCAGCTGGTTATCTTGTTGCAAACAAAGTACAAGAACAATCCCATATTTCTTCAGAAAAAGCATTGAAAATGGTGAAACAAGCATTAAGTCATAAAGGTGAAATTACTGGCTCTTGGGTACATATGGTTCCAGAGGCATTTGAAAAATATGATGTCGCATACGAAGTTTATCGTGGCGGTCTTACAACAATGTTAGATGATATACAAGAACGATTTGAATTTTTAGTTGATGCTAAAACAGGTACTGTTTTAGAGGTTATAGCAGCATAAAAAGGAGGGTTCCCATTAGGTGAACCTCTTATTTTTTAATTGTGAAAGAAATAAAAGGAGTATCGATGTTAGATGATATTAGAAACCGAATACTTATGCCTAAAGGAAATGCGACAAGATGATTTTGATGATTTAAAAATGATGTTGCAAGATCCAGATGTAATGTATGCTTATGAGCACAATTTTTCTGATGCTGATGTTCAATCCTGGTTAGATAGAAATATAAAACGATATAAAGATTTTGGCTTTGGCTTATGGGGGATGTATCTAAAAGAAACTGATGAATTTATAGGAAATGCCGGTTTAAGCATGCAGGATACTGATGTTGAACAGGTCATAGAAATTGGCTATTTGCTAAAAAAAGAATTTTGGTATAAAGGTTACGCAAGTGAAATTACTAAAGGCATTAAAGAATATGCTTTTAATGAGTTAGGACTGTCAAAAGTCTATTCAATTATTAAACATGACAATATCGCTTCACAAAAAGTTGCTAAGAAGCTTGGTATGATTAAAGAAAAAGAATTCACGACTAAATATTATAATGGAGATATGCTTCATTATTTATATAGCATATCTAAATAGGAGGCTGCTCCAACAAATATTCTGGAGCAACCTCCTATTTTTATGCTTCTACACTCGTTTTCCGCTCTATCTTTTCTACAATATGTCCTTCCTTATTCCACTTTACTGCACGGTAATACGCGTCATGATAAAACGTAAACCAAGCATTGTTTTCAGCGCCGTATTTCATCCACTTTTGCTTATTTTCAATTGATGTCATCGGATAATCATCATAGGCCATTACCCATAATACATTTTGATGGGCGTGCGTCGGCAATAGGTCCGCTAAATGAAGCATCGTTTCCCCTTGGCTTTCTAAAGCAATAACTGCATGTCCATCACTATGACCACCTGTATGCGCCATTTTTATTTCATCCGTAATTTCTATTTCTTGCTGGAATGTAACAACTCGATCTACAATCGGCTCCCAATTTTCCTTCCAATATGTATTGCGTGATCTGATATTTGGGTTCCTCATTTCATTCCATTCTGTTTCGCTTACGTAAACTTTCGCATTCGGAAACGATGGCACAAGGTGATCACCTTCCCATTTCGTTAAACCAGATGCATGATCAAAATGCAGGTGTGTCATTAAGACATACTGAATATCTTCAGGTTTTAAATCTAGTTTTTCTAATGATTTATAAACCGATGACTCTTCTGTTACACCTTGATTTCGCTTCATCTTCTCATTCAATTTACCGTTTCCTATTCCGGAATCAATGAGCATATTACCGTCTTTCGTTTGCAAAAGTAACGGATCTGTTCGTAAATAAATATGATTTGTATCATTATGTTTATATTTACGTGACCAAAGCACTTTCGGTACAACACCAAACATTGCTCCCCCATCTAAATGTGTGTTCCCGCCTTTTAGCCACGTCACTTTTATATCTCCAATTTGTAACTGTTCCATTTTTCATCCCCCTTTCCTTTCAATATTAACATAAAATTCCGATTATTTTAGTTACAAAAAAAACCTATGCATTACTGCATAGGCTCTGTGCGATATTTTGCTTCAACTCGGTAAATACGATGACCTTTACTTGAGAATTTCTCTTCGTATTCTGTCATAATGTTTCCTTCATAATCACTATTATGAAGATCTAGGCTCAGGTAAGTTAATAACATACCATACTCAGCCATACTCATTAGAGAGTATTCAAATAAACCTTGGTTATCTGTTTTGAAATGAATTTCTCCGCCTTCTACTAACACTTCTTCATAATTGCGTAAAAATGTTTTATACGTTAGACGACGCTTCGTATGACGATTCTTCGGCCATGGGTCTGAGAAGTTTAAATAAACGCGGTCAATCTCACCTTTTGCAAAGAAAACTGTTAAATCTTCAGCATCTTTATTAATTAACTTTAAGTTCGGTACTTCTTCTTCAATTAATTTATCAAGTGCATCTACAACAACACTTGTGAATTTTTCAATTCCAATATAATTAATATGTGGGTTTGCTTTTGCCATATCGTACATAAAGCGGCCACGACCTGTACCTACTTCAATATGAATTGGTTGCTCATTTCCAAATACTTCTTTCCAGTTACCAGCGCGCTCCTCTGGGTTTCCAATTACGATATGTGAATACTCATTAATTCGATCCATTGCATATGGTTTATGTCTTAAACGCATAGATGTCTCCCTCTCTTTACATAGCTATTTTAAAGGAATAATTCCTTCTCTCTGTTTTAATCAATCTCCCAAACAAAAAACCAAGTACGTACGAGCACTCGGTCCGTTTCTTTCAAGTATAAGATGTACCATTTTGATAAAAACTACATACAGCATTAAACATTCCATGACGAAACAGCTTTTTCTCGTACATTTGAAGAGAAAAACAATCGAAAGGATGATCCGTTCATGCCAATTAATCAACAACATCAATTAGAAGTGCTGAAAGATATTTTAGTCAATCACCAAAGTGATTGTTGCGGGACAGTTTCTGAATGCGAGCAATTAGAGCGTCTCATTCAATCGTTACTCGCAAACGATAGTATAAGTAGTGACGCTAAAGCAATGCTAAACGATGTATATTCTTATAGTCAATCGGGTAAATCTTCCTCTAATTTGGACAACCACATTTCCAATAATCAAGAACAACTTACTCAGTGGATTGCTGGAATGGACAATTTTTCTTAAGTATTACTCTGAAGCAAGTAGTTGCTGTAAATATTGATGCCAATATTCAGCTTCTGCTTGCTGTTTTTTTGTTGTGTGCCATTGCATAGACAAAATCGTTTGTGCTATTACATACCATCTCATACGCCTAAGCAGCGATTCATCCATTTCAATATCATAATATTTGAGCCACTCGCTCCATTCGTGGCGCGGAATGTACCAATATAATAACATACCGAGGTCTAGAGCTGGGTCAGCAATTACAGCTCCATCCCAATCAATTAAATACAACTCATCTTCATCCGACAATAGCCAGTTGTTATGGTTCACATCACAATGGCATACAACGAATTCATTGTATTCAATATCTTTTAATGAATCCATTAAATATTGAAGGCCTTGCTGAATTGTTTCATCATCCCTTATATCTCCTCTTAAAACCAGTTGCAGTTGTTGTAATAACTCTTGTGCGTGAAGCGGCTGCTTCCCAAGTCTTTGAATCATCTGTACAAGCGCTTTAGAAGAGTGTATTTTCTTCAAAAGTTTCGCAACACGTTCTAGTTTCATATCCTCTGGCTCTAGCTTCTGTCCCGGAAGCCATTTTTGAGCAGAAATTACATCACCGTTCGTTACCCTTCTTGTCCAAAGTAATTTTGGAACAATTCCTTCTGCTGACAATACCGCTAAAAAGGGCGATGTATTCCGCTTTAAAAATAACTTCTGTTGTCCGTTTTGCGCAATATACGCATCGCCCGTTACTCCACCAGCCGGTACAAGACTCCACTCTTTTCCTAATAATTGTTCCAACCATTCCATATTCATTACCCGTTAACAAATCCTTATCTTTTATAGTTATGAAAAGAAAAACCGCAACATTTCTACATATGTTGTGGATTCATATATTTTACTGTAAATGAAAAGAAAACTTGGCATAAGCCAAAAACTCTCTATTTTATTTTACAAAACCTGTCATAGAATGACAACTTATCAAAATCGTCACCTTTGTCAATTCTACATTTATTACATTCTCATCGTCAAGTAGCGATTTGTCACATTATCGTCAATATATACGTGCTAATCGGAGCGAGCCTAAGTTCCTTTCCTCTAAATGAAGAAATTGGCTCTATTTTCGCTTGCTTTTCGTTTACTAACACATGCCACGTTTCTTCTTTCGGAAGTTGCACCGTTTTAGCTTCTAAACCGCTATTAAATAAAACTATAATCTCTTTCCACGGTCCAAATGATTCTGCATGCTCTAGGTGATATGCAAGTACTTCTGGAGATGTTTGCAAAAAAGTCATGTGCTTTTTTATAAGGTCTGCGTTTTGTAATCGGAATGCTCTGTGCTCTTTGCGAATCGCAATTAAACCTTTTATATAGTTAACGGTCTCTATCTCTTCCTCTTTTTGATCCCAATCTAATTGATTAATTTCATCATTTGCATTATAACTATTTTCATTTCCTTGCTTCGTACGATAAAACTCTTGCCCAGCATGTAAGAAAGGAATGCCTTGCGAAAGAATCACCATTGCGCTCGCTAGAAGGTGACGTTTTTTCAAAATCTCTTCTGGTTCTTCATTACTCCGCATTAGTTTATCCCACATCGTCATATTGTCATGACATTCTACATAGTTAATGCTTTGCACAGGCTCTAGAAACAGACCTGTTTCTTTCATACTCAAAAGACTTCCCGATGCTATATACTGCAAATGATTACAGTCTACATGCCCACCAAATGCAAAACCACGCTTATTTATATGAAAGGTACTCCCTTTTATCCCATCACGAAATTGATCATTAAATTGCGCAATATGCGGCATTTTCTTTGCATTATTTAACGTTGCTTTTTCCTCTAGAGGAAGTGGTGTTTGTAGCTCCCACCCTTCTCCTAATAACAATGCATCTCGCTTTATGTTTCGCACTTCTTTTTCTATTATATTCATTGTATCGACATCTAAAATTCCCATTAAGTCGAATCGGAATCCATCAACATTGTATTCAGTAAGCCAATATAAAATAGACTCCACAATGAATTTCCTCATCATTTTCCGTTCAGATGCTATATCATTCCCGACTCCCGTCCCATTAGAAGGCATGCCATCTTCACCATGACGAAAATAATATCCTGGGACAAGCTTTTCAAATGATGATAGCTCTCTTTCATACACATGATTATATACAACATCTACAATCACTCTAATGCCGTGCTCATGAAATGTTTCAATTAGTTGCTTACACTCTACTATCCTGTTATACGGATCAGAGAGGTCTGTAGCATAATATCCCGTTGGCGCATTGTAATATAATGGATTGTAACCCCAATTATATGCAGAGGAAGGATTCGCCTCATCTACACCGCCGAAACAATATAAAGGTAATAGTTCAACATGTGTAACACCCAAATCTTTTATATGAGACAAGCCTGTTAACGTCCCATTTCGCCCTATTGTCCCTTCTTCCATTAGCCCTTTATATGTTCCTTTTTTACTCACTCCACTGCCATGATGAATAGTAGCATCACGAATATGCAGTTCATACAATATGGCATCTGTCATTGCCTGTAATGGTGGTAATTGCTCTCGTTTTGTTACATTTGTCTTTTCCAAATCGATAACAACGCCGTACGTCCCATTTACAGTCACTGACTTTGCGTAAGGATCCACCGCTTCATTCCATATTAAATTAATACAAACAAGAAATGTATACTTTGCTCCGGCTAAATCGCCTTGTAATGTATGAATCCAAACCCCACTTTCTCCTCTATACATTTCATGATCGGTATATTCTTTATCACTTTTATAAATCCTTACTTTCGCAAGCCTCGCAGTTGGAGCCCATACTTTAAATGTCGTTGCTTCTTTTTGATACACGGCTCCTAAATCTGTACCTTCGTAGTAATACTTTTCATCGAAAATCGCTGTTCTTATGACAGCACCTATTTGTAAATCTGTTTCTTCATTCCGTTCATCTCGTACTGTATAATACTTCCCCACATCTAGCGGCTCTTCTATAAAGCACTCATACTTCGTTGCATCCGGAAGCGCAATTGTATGAGCAATCGGTAAATCTTTCACGTTACTTCCTTCTTGCAAACGAAATGTCCGGCTTGTTCCATACGCATGTGGGAGCAAAATTGTAATTTTATTCATTTCATCTAAATAGGCATCAAATGGACGTTTTACTTTCAACATAAAAAAATCACCATCATTCTTAAAGTTAAAATAAAGTGAAACTTTAATCAGCGGGAAAGCTTTACCCCACTGATTATTAGCCTTCACCAATTGGCCTTTATGGGCAGTTGATCTCCCACCTAACTTCTTTGCTTGATCCTAATTTTGAGGTAGGAGTCTTACTGCCCGTAAATAGAGGGATGAAACGAGCTGCAAATGATAAGACTTTTCTTATCATTGAAGCCCTATACAGTAACTCATTATTCTCTATAGTATATTCACCTGTATAAAAAACGTTTTCATACATTCTATTTTTGTAATTTTATTCCAGCAATCGCTTTATACTTCGGTGTCTCCTTCACGTGAGATTCGTATAAAGTAATCGTATCCGCTTGAAATGATATTTCAGGTACTTCCTTTATATGTTCTAAATCAAACTTCTCTTCTCCTACCCATTTACGAGCAACAGTAATATGCGGATGATACGGGCGCGCTTCTAAAGAAAATCCATTCCCTTCACACATAGCGTGCACTTGCTTTTGTAATTGAAGCAAATCGTAATTCTCGCTTACCTTCGACCAAAAAATACGCGGCCTATCTTCCATACCGAACGTAGAAAATCCTTGTAATGTGAACGCTAGTTCTTGCGTTTCTGTAAGGGTTTGTAATCCATTCTTTATTCCTTCTAATTGTTCCTCTGTTGCACTACCTAAAAATGAAAGGGTAATATGGTAGTCTTCTTTATGTACCCATGAACGAAATGGTAATTCCTCCTGCATTTCCTCTTTATAGTTAGACAGCACTTCTTTTATATGATTCGGTAACGTAATCGCGACAAAATAATGCGGCTCCATGTACATCTTCTCCTTCTTTCTATTGTTGCTTTTCTTTCTTATCTCATTCAATTAAATAGAATCAAACTTCCCTACAAGTCTAACCAAGTTAGGGTCGCGTTAATAAAGTGAAACTTTAATCAGTAGGGGTTTTGTCCATCCCCTACTGATTATCAGCCCTCACCAATCGGGCTTTTATGGGCAGTTGATCCTCACCTAACTTCTTCGCTTTCGCTAAATTTTAAAGTGGGGGTCTTACTGCCCGTTAATGCGGGATAAATGAAATTATATCGACTTAACAACTAAATACGATAAGAAAAGCAACCTATACGTAACAGAAAACCGTCCCAAAATATGTATCGGGACGGCCTCTTCTTATTTATATATCCATTACTTCGCTAATTCATGAATTGCTTGCGCGTAAATTGCTGTTGCTTTTAATAAGTCTTCAATTTCAATGTATTCGTCTTTTTGATGCGCAAGTTCTTCTTTTCCAGGGAACAACGGACCAAACGCAACGCCAGCTTTCAATGAACGAGCGTAAGTACCACCGCCGATTGCTAATAGTTCTGCTTTTTCTCCTGTTTGTTCTTCATATACGCGCTGCAACGTACGAATTAACACGTGGTCTTTATCAACATGATGCGGGCGAGAGTTTGAATAATCCGCCACTTTAAATCCATGATTACCAACGTATTCTTGTAACTTGGCAATCATTTCGTCAAAGTTAGTCGTAACCGGGTAACGTACATTTAATCCTAAATTACCACCATTCTCTTTCGTATAAGAAAGGCGACCAACATTCACAGTTAACGGTCCGCTAATATCGTCTTTATAAGAAATACCAGCTTTCTCTCCTAAAATATCTCCTGTAAATGTTTCTGTTACAAACGATGCAAATGAAGACCCTTTTCCATCAAGAGCAACTGTAGTTAAGAAGTTTGCCAGTAATAAACCTGCATTCTCACCCTTCTCTGGAGTAGATCCGTGAGCTGAAATCCCTTTAATTTGCAACGTCACCGTATTACCTTCTACAATTGCTTCACCTATTTTTTTAGCAGTTTGTAAATACTCTTCATATGCTACTGTAAGTGCATTTACATCTTCTCCTGTAATAATCGCTTCTGCAAAATCAGGAACCATATTTAAACGGCGACCTGATTCAAATGAAACAAGTTCATATGTACCTTTCTTTTCTTCACTACCACTTTGCACAACTTGTATATCAGAAATTCCTTTTTCTGCATTAATAATTGGAAAATCTGCGTCTGGCGCAAAACCGATTGTTGGCATTTCTTCGTTTTTAAAGTAGTGATCTACACATTTCCAATTGCTTTCCTCATCTGTTCCTAAAATCATGCGAACGCGTTTTGAAAGAGGCAAACCTAATTCTTTCACAATTTTCATCGCATAATAAGCTGCCATCGTTGGGCCTTTATCGTCAATTGCACCACGTGCAAAAATCTTTCCATCGCGAATATCTGCACTATATGCCGGAGTCGTCCAGCCATCTCCTTCTGGCACAACATCAACGTGACAAAGAATACCTACTAACTCTTCTCCTTGTCCCATTTCAAGATGACCTGCATACCCTTCTAAATTTTTAGAAGCAAAACCTTCAGTTTCTCCTTTATGTAACATGAAAGATAAAGCTTTTTCTACACCTTCACCGAATGGTGCGCCCTCTTTCGCTGATTCTTCTTCCCATACACTTTTAATTTGTAAAAATTTTTGTGTATCACGAATTAAATCATCTTTTCGTTTTGCAACTTCTTCTGTCCAATTAATCGCTGACATCACGCATCCATCCTTCACTATATTGTTTCTTTCATCATAACAAACCGAAATCTCTTATGCCATATACGAAACTCAAATACCTAACAATTGTAATATTTCAGATATTTCTTATTAGTTTTTCTTTTATTTTTCTAAAAAAATTTGCAGGAATTTGGCGTTTTACGTAGAATTTTATGTGTTAGTTGACTGACCATATATACAATGTCAACTACCAATATTTTTCTATATGAATATTTGTTAAATTTCTGTAAAATTTAAGTAGATTAAAGCATGAATTTTATCATGTAGAGTACAATGGTAGTAACGACCTTCTTTCCTGAATGGGGTCAAAAAAACTAGTAGAGGAGTGGTTTTCTCTTGAAACCTACAACTACTCGTATGCTAACACGCATTAAATCAATTTATATGTACATCAATGAAAACGGAACGGTAACGACGAAAGACCTTGTAGATGAGTTCGGGATCACACCGCGAACGATACAACGTGATCTAAATGTGTTGCAGTTTAATGAACTCGTGTATAGCCCTTGCCGCGGTAAGTGGACAACAACAGGAAAGAAAGTGAGAATGACCTCATAATGAACAAATAATTGTATGTAAATAAATACATACCCCTTTCTAACTCGTTAGAAAGGGGTCTTTTCTGCGCCAAAAACAGCACTATTTCTCAGTATCTACTTGATATGTTTTTAACATTTCTACTTCTTCATCTGATAGCTCTCGGTATTGTCCAAGTTCTAGCTCTTCATCTAATACTAATGGTCCCATCTCTGTTCTCTTTAGGTAGACTACTTTTTTCCCTACCGCTTCAAACATACGCTTCACTTGATGGAACTTTCCTTCTGTAATTACAAGCTCGATTTCAGAAATCTCATCGCTTTTTAATATTGTAAGTGCACCTGGTTTTGTTTCATAGCCATCATCTAAAATAACACCTTTAGCAAACTCTTTTACATCCTCTTCTGTTACTACTCCTGCAACGTGTGCATAATATTTTTTCGGCACATGCTTTTTCGGAGATAACAATTGATGTGATAACTTCCCGTCATTTGTTATCAATAAGAAACCTTCCGTATCAATATCAAGTCGTCCAACTGGGAACGGATCAAAGATTGCATCTTCTAACTCTAATAAATCTATTACCGTTTCATGGTTATCATCTTCTGTCGCTGAAATAACGCCTTGTGGTTTATGCAACATTAAATAAACAAACTCTTTATATTCCACAACTTCTCCGTGAATCATAACTTCTTGCTCTTCTACATTTACATGAACCTTCGCATCTTTCACTGGCGTTCCATCAATTTTTACAACGCCGTCTTTCAATAATTTCTTTACTTCTTTTCTACTTCCATATCCCATATTTGCTAATAATTTATCTAATCTCACGTTTTTCACCTTCTTTGTTTATCATAGAAAAGGGGACGTAATTACGCCCCTTTTGATTTCAACTTTATTTTGAATCTATTGCCAAGTTTACGTTGGATTTTCTCTAACGCTTCTCCGCCAAATACTCGTTCAAGTACTCCTGTGCGAATTGCTAACAATCCATACACAAGACCACCAATACCTGCACAAACCACAACTGTAATAAGAGCACCCATTCGGCCATCAGGTGAGATCATGAAGGACAGAGTCCATTGTGATAACTTTACAGCAATGACCATTACAAGTGTTAATACTGCAATTTGGAAAGTTCTCTTATATACAACACCAAATGAATAGTGTACATGTTTTTTGATTTGTCGATTCGTATACCATACTGAAGCTAAGAATCCGACTGCAGTTGCTAAAATCGCTCCAACTGTACCGAAATAACGAATAAAGATTACGTTACATACGAATTTCAAAATAACACCCATAATAAGCGCGACAATCGCATGTTTTTGTTGATTGATCCCTTGCAGAATTGCTGCTGTTACTGTAAATAAAGCGAATAACAACGCAACCGGTGCATACCACATTAATACTTGTCCACCTAGTGGATCTGAGTCATAGAACGCAGTATAAATTGGATATGCAAGTGTTGAAATACCGACAACTGCTGGCAATGTTAAGAACATATTTGCCTGGAATGTTTGTGTAATTTGTAACTTTAAATAGCGGTATTGTTTTTCAGTAAATGATTTTGTAATCGCTGGTACAAGCGTTAAACTAAACGCTGTTGCAAGCGATACAGGAATCATAATTAATTTATGCGTCCACATTGTGAAAATACCAAGCGCTCGCTCTGCGATATCACCTTGGCCAATCGCTTGCATAATTGAGTTAAATGTCAATGTATCAATTTGTTGATATAAAGGAATTGTTAACCCAATTACAACGTAAGGAATCGCATATGCAAATAATTCTTTAAATAATTGAACCGTACTCACTGTCGATTCTGGTACAGTTTGTTCAATTAAATATTGATCCAAATGTTTTTTACGTTTTAACCAGTACCAAATGAGTACACCGAGCGCTCCAACTGCTGAAACGAACGCAGCAAATGTCGCTACCCCAACTGCTGTTGCAACTGTACCGCCAAGTACTTTAATAACGATAAAACTACCCGCTAATAAAAAGACGATACGAATAATTTGTTCAATAATTTGCGAAACAGTAGTCGGTCCCATCGATTGGTGACCTTGGAAATAACCACGAATTAAACTCGCTGCTGGTACAACAATAAGTGCAAAACTTACAAGACGAATAATCGTCGTAACTTCTTCTACATTACTGTGTATACTTTGTTTACCAAGCATTGCTTCTGCAAACAGTGGCGCTGTCATGTATAGAACTAGGAACGAAAGAACTCCTGTTACTATCATCATAACCATTCCCGAACGGAACATTCTCCGGCTCGTTTTATAATCGCCAAGCGCATTATATTTGGAAACAAATTTGGAAACAGCAAGCGGCACCCCTGCCGTTGCAATACTTAAAAAGATCGTATATGGAATGTATCCATATGTATAGAGCGTTCCGCCTTCTGTACCTACTAATGCATGAAACGGAAAGACGTAAATCATGCCTAAGAACTTTACTAAAAATGTCCCTAACGTAACAATAAGCGTTCCGCGCAGAAATTTCGAATCGGACATACAAAAATCCTCCTACATCTACATAAAGTGAAACTTTAATCAGTGTGGGTGTTCTTCCCCACTGATTATTAGTTGAACTATTCGAGCATTTATGAGCTACCAAATTCCCTTTTTATTTCTCTTACATCTTAAGGTTTTTGTCTTATTGCCCACAAATAGCAGGATAGTGCTGAACTCTAACTTTTGTATTGTACCACAATTCTCTCCTTAAGCAGTACTTCACTCTATTTTTCTTTTAAGGGAAAACATGCTATTCTTTTAGGCAGGAAATGTAGAAAATGAGGTCGATATATTATGCATTATGATGTTATTGTCATCGGCGGCGGGCCTTCTGGGCTAATGGCTGCAATCGGTGCTGCAGAAGAAGGCGCAAGTGTCTTACTTCTTGATAAAGGAAATAAACTAGGGCGTAAACTTGCGATTTCTGGTGGTGGTCGTTGTAACGTAACGAACCGTCTACCACTTGATGAGATCGTTAAACATATACCAGGAAACGGTCGCTTCTTATACAGCGCTTTTTCTATTTTCAATAATGAAGATATTATTACATTCTTCGAAAAGCTTGGCGTGCAACTAAAAGAAGAAGATCATGGTCGCATGTTCCCTGTATCAAATAAAGCACAATCAGTAGTAGACGCACTTTTAACACGATTAAAAGACTTAGGTGTAAAAATCCGTACGAATACACCCGTTGAAACAATTGAATATGAGAACGGTCAAACGAAAGCAGTCGTACTGCAAACTGGCGAAGTGTTAGAAACGAATCATGTCGTTATCGCTGTTGGCGGAAAATCCGTTCCTCAAACTGGCTCTACTGGAGACGGATACGCTTGGGCTGAAAAAGCTGGGCATACAATTACAGAGCTATTCCCAACAGAAGTACCAATCCTTTCAAACGAACCATTTATTCGTGATCGCTCCTTACAAGGTCTTGCTTTACGCGATGTTAACTTAAGCGTATTAAACCCGAAAGGAAAAGCTATCATTTCTCACAAAATGGACATGCTCTTCACTCATTTCGGCCTATCTGGTCCTGCCGCTCTTCGTTGTAGCCAATTCGTCGTGAAAGCACTGAAAAAGTTTAAAACGAATACGATTCAAATGAGTATCGATGCATTGCCAGAAGAAAATAGTGAACAACTATTCCAGCGCATGCTGAAACAAATGAAAGAGGATCCGAAAAAAGGAATTAAAAATGTATTAAAAGGTTATGTTCCTGAACGTTACTTCCTATTCTTATTAGAAAAGAATGAAATTGATGGCAGCGAACAAGCTGGACAAGTTTCTCACGAGAAAATTCGTGCACTTGTGAAAGACTTTAAAGAATTTACTGTGAATGTAAATGGTACGCAGTCAATTGAAAAAGCATTCGTTACTGGCGGCGGTGTATCCGTTAAAGAAATTAACCCGAAAGAAATGTCTTCTAAATTCACGAACGGCGTATATTTCTGCGGAGAAGTTCTTGATATTCACGGTTATACTGGCGGCTATAATATTACATCTGCTCTCGTTACTGGTAGAATTGCCGGAACAACAGCTGGAGAAAACGCGAAAATGCAATATTAAAAAAAGAAACAGGGCTTCCTGTTTCTTTTTTAGGTATATGAAATTATATCAGTGATTCTACAATTATATCGGCGATTCCTCGAATATATCAGCGTTTCTACAACATATATCGGCGTTTTCTTAAATATATCGACTTACCGACAAAGAACGACAAATATACGCTCCTCCTAACTTCCCATTGCTTTTTTGTTGCTTTATATACCTTAGTACCTTTATATTTTATATTGTTGAATATTTGAAAAAGGGTAAGGGGAAAAAATATGAGAAAAAAAGTCATGATGTCTTTAATGCTAATGACGTTTCTTTCTGCGGTAGAAGGAACGATTGTTAGTACAGCGATCCCTCGTATAACGAGTGATTTGTCAGGCGTCGAACTTGTTAGTTGGGTATATGCAATTTATATGCTTGCAACAGCTGTTTCGACTCCAATATACGGAAAGTTAGCTGATTTATTCGGCCGTAAAAAAGTTTTACTCATCGGAGCTACAATCTTCTTAATCGGTTCTGCGCTTTGCGGAGTCGTTACATCAATGGAACAATTAATCTTCTTCCGTGCTCTTCAAGGTATAGGTGCTGGTGCTGTTATGCCGATCACAATGACGATTATTGGAGACTTATATAGCGAAGCGAGAGACCGCGCGAAAGCACAAGGTTGGATGAGTGCCGTTTGGGGTGTATCGGGTGTTATCGGACCTTTAGTCGGTGGATTTTTAGTTGATTCTCTATCTTGGCGTTATATTTTCTTCTTAAACGTCCCATTTGGAATTATCGCTTGCTTAATGATCGCCATTTACTACAAAGAATCTATTAAGCCCGCTAAACACCATATCGACTATCTTGGTGCAACAGTCTTCTCATTAAGTACGATCGCTCTACTATATGCATTATTAACAGGTAGCAGTAAGCAAAACTGGGGCGACATAACAATTATCGGCCTATTAATCTTTGCCGTCGTTTCATTCATTATTTTCTTATTCATCGAGAAAAAATCTCCGGAACCATTAATTCCGCTAGCACTTTTCTCTAACCGTACATTATCTACAATAAACATATTAACGCTCATTGCTGGCGCAATGATCATTAGTATTACAATGTACCTTCCAATTTGGAGCCAAGGTGTATTAGGAAAAAATGCGACAGAAGCCGGACTTATTTTAATGCCAATCCCTGTTATGTGGACATTTGGCGCTATTTTCTCTGGTAACTTAGTAGGCAAATTAAAAACGAAACAAATCATTTTACTTGGAGCTAGCATTTTATCAGTCGCTACGTTCTTATTATTTACATTATCAACAAATTCACCATCGTTCCTTATTTATGTAGCAGTCGGATTATTCGGATTAGGAATGGGGCTTGTGACACCTATTTATATGGTAACAATTCAAGCAGCCGTACCAGCTCATACACGCGGAACAGCCGTTGGTTTAAACACATTTATTAATACATTTAGTCAAACGTTAGGTGCTGCAATCTTTGGCACAATCTTTAATACGATGATTCATGCACGCGGTATTCAAAACCTTGATCTTGTATCTGGTGGCGGACACGGAGGAACTACAGCAAACGTAGTAACCGAATCGCAAGAGGCATTAGCATCAAGTGTACACGTCATTTATATGAGTACTTTCGTATTAGCAGTATTTACACTAATTATCGCTTGGATTTTATTAAAGCCAGCTACTCAAACAAGTGAGCAATAATAAAGAGGATGACCATTTTGGTCATCCTCTTTTTACTCTTCATTCTCCACAATATGTTTCAGCATAGATAATTTATTATCCCAAAAACGTTCATAATATGAGAGCCACTGTTGTAATTCCTCTAATGGTTCTGGATGCAAACGATATATCTTCTCTCTTCCGCTTTTTCTTCCGCTTACTAAATTCGCTTCCGAAAGAATATGAAGGTGCTTTACAACCGCAGTACGACTCATCGGAAAATGATCCGTTATTTTGGAAATCGGTAACTCTTTATCACTTAATAACCGTATTACTTCTCGGCGGGTTGGATCAGCAATTGCTTGAAATACATCATATTTCGCTGCTGATGAAGACACTTAGCCTTCAACAACCTTTTTCAGTTTTTCATTTACAATCGCTACCCAGCCGCCACTCATTCTATCGCGAATAATAGAGCTCTTCGCATTCGCTTTCGGAAGAATTTCATCAGGATGTTTCCAGCCGCCGTGAATTAACGTAAATTCTGTTTTATTATCTCCTAGGTCTTTCAGATTAAATGAAACGACCCAGCCATCTGTATCCCATGAGAAAGATAGATGGTTTGGTTCATCAATTTCTAACACTTTACATGGTGATGGGCCAAATGGTGATTGCACATGAAATTCATGTCCTACCTCTAATACAAAATCATTCGGCATAAACCATGACGCAATCCCTTCTGCAGTTGATACTACATTCCATACTTTTTGAATAGATGCGTTAAAAACGATCGTTTGTTTAATATCAGTTAATGTATTTTGTTGTTCCATTTTCATTCTCCTTTATTCGGCAATTAAATATAACACCTTTTGGTTACACTTTGATAATATAACACCTTTTGGTTTCATGTCAACGCTAGTTATTTTTTATTGTTGAGAAATTCTCAACATTTTTTCAACAGGACAAACACCCTCTGAGCATTCCCTCATAATATACTCACAAAGGCAACAAAAAATAAAAACTTCTCTCAACATGAAACTCCATCATTCATCTTGAAAGAAGTGCCTTACGTATATCATGCGTATTTCGTCTCTCCTCCTTCCCTCAGGGACACTACGCGAGATATGAAAAATCAGAAGGAATATGCCCACCATTTGAGTAGGTAGTTATTTCTCTTCTCCTCAACATTTCCTTAGGAGCGAAATGACTACCAACTCACTTTTTTCAAACAAAAATAAAAAGGGGATGAAAGCTATGTTCTATTGCATTAATTGCTCTGACATTCACCATGAAAAACATCCGAATGATAAAGTATTCAAAAACGGTTTTTATATCGATCCATTTTTAGGTGATCGTTATCACCTTGGTATGTGTACAGATGCCCAAAACCATGAAACAGGGGAGCCTCTTTTAGCGAAAAAGAAATTAGGCACAACTCAATCTATTATGAACGTATTACCGACACATGTTGTCCCAACATAAAACATAAAAAAGAGCTGGCTCACCCAGCTCTTTTTTATGTTTTATAAACGATCATTGCTGAAAAACAATAAATTTGGTTTTCGTCATCATTAATGGAAACACCGACTTGGTACTTAATATCTACAAAATTACTATCATCAATCTTTTTCAAAAAAACATTTACAGCGTCTTCTAAGTCTTTTTCGTGACTTTCATCAAACACTTTCACACGAATCATGTTAACACCATCCTAGATCGCAGCCCTCCGCCGCTTGATTATTGCCACGGTGCGTATCTATGATGCGATAAAATTTTCCGTCTTCATATATATATCCGTCTTCTAACACATATTGTTTACCTTCAGTATAGACATAAAACTTACCTATCATAAATTTACTCGTATATAATTCCAAATAATCCGGTCTAAATTTAGCTACAACTTTATTTGTAATATCAATTCTTATTGTGCGCCCCACCTTCTCTCCCTCCCTTGCAAAGAACGGATTTAGGTATATTGTATTAGCGATTTTACATTTTATGCTTAAAAATAAGTGGATATGCCTTCTTTCTTCGTCTGTACTATTTTTCAAAAAAATCATCAATAAATAAGAGCAAAAAAATATATAAAAAAAAAGAGTTTTTACTTATTGACTATAATATCAACATTATGGTATTATATAAAATTTGACATTTTCACTCACTTGTGCTATCATTAAAAGTGGTTACCACATATGGAGGTGGATGATTTGTTTCAAATTGGCGATAAAATCGTTTATCCAATGAACGGCGCAGGAGTCATCGAAGCCATTGAAGAGAAAGAAATATTAGGAACAACACGTCAATATTGTGTGATACGTATCATTAGTAAAGACATGCAAATAATGCTTCCTATGGATCAATTACAAAAATCAGGTATTCGTTATATCGTAGATAAAGGTACATTAGATGTTATACTTCTTGAATTTCAAAACGGGGAATCAGACACATCACTTTCCTGGAAACAGAGATATACAATGAATATGGAAAAAATGAAAAACGGCAATCTGCAAGATAGCGCAGAAGTTGTTCGCGATTTACTTCGCCGTAATAAAGAGAGAGCATTAAATGCGAGCGAAAAACAAATGCTAGATAATGCACGCAAAATGATGATTAGCGAAGTTGCACTTGTGCAAAATGTTTCTGAACATCAAGCAACAGAATTTCTTCAAGATACAATTAATCATTAAATTTAAAATAGCCGACCGCTATTTTTTTTTGCAGAAAAAAGGACAAAGAGATAAACCTCTTTGTCCTTTTATATTACCCGCGACCTGCTTGAAACGACGGGTATAAAGTCATTCCACCATCTGCAAATAACGTAATTCCAGTTATGTAACTCGCTTCTGAGGAAGCAAGCCACGTTGCGACTGCTGCAATTTCTTCCGGCTTTCCAATGTAGCCCATCGGTATCATACTTTCTACGTCAGCACGTTTTTTAGGATCAGCAAACTTTTCTGCATTAATTGGCGTATTTATTGCACCTGGCCCAATATTATTTACTCGAATACCTTTTGGTGCATATTCTAACGCTAACGTTTCTGTCATCAGTTTAATACCACCCTTACTCGCCGCATAGTGCACGAATAGTGGCCACGGAATTTTCTCATGAACACTCGACATATTAATAACAGAACCTTTAATATCATGTTCTACAAAATATTTAATCGCTTCACGGCTTCCTAAAAAAGCACCTGTTAAATTTGTATTGATTACTTTATTCCAATCCTCTAACGGCATTTCATGCGACGGGACCGCGTTTTCTATCCCTGCATTATTAATCATAACGTCAAGCGTACCAAACTCTTTCACAGCAGATTGAATGAGGTTCACAACATCAGATTCAACTGTCACATCACCTTTTACAGCAATCGCTTCTCCGCCTACTTTTTTTATTTCTTCTAATACATCATGCGCTTCTGACTCTCGTGAGCGATAGTTAATTACTACTTTTGCTTTCTCCTTAGCAAACCGTACTCCCATCGCTCTTCCAAGACCAGTTGCTGATCCTGTAATAACGACAACTTTTCCTGCTAAATCACTATACATTTCAATACCCCCTTTAACTTTTTGCAACACCTAACATTATTCCGGCTGCGATAATAAAAACGATACCGACAACAATCCCCGTTAATTGGCGTTTCGTTTTTCTTTCACCTAATATAAGAATCCCGCCAAGCGTTGAAATAATAATTCCCATTTGCGATAGCGAAAAACTTGTTGCCACTCCAACACGCGGCTGCGAAATGAATAAAAACATATTTCCAGCTGCCCAAATTAATCCTGGGATAATATTTCTTAGTGCATATTTATTAAATGGATGATGTTTAAACGTAAGCAAAATGCCCCCTAACACCATACCAACTGCTTGTGGCAATAAAGCTGACCAACCATCTACGTTAAATAGTCTAATCACTACTACGTAAACTAAATAACCGACTGTTGAAATCAATAAAATGATAATGCCCCTTTTAAAATTCCCCGCCTGCTCTGCACTCTTTTCTTCTTCACTTTGAAGTGATGTTAAAATAACACCGATAATAATACAAACGAGAGCCAAAACACCAAGGACGACTGATATAGTCGTGGACCACTCATGAAATACGATGACTCCAAATAAAGTTGTCGCAACTAATTGCAGTCCTGTTGAAATGGGCATCGTTCTCGAAACGCCCATTAAATCAATACTTTTTAATTGATTCGCCTGACCAAGTGCCCAAAATAAACCTGACACAATTCCAACTCCAATAACAGTAGGAGTTAATACTGGCTTCATAAAAATATAAACAACAATCGAGAAAATAAGTGCCCCAAACGTTGTACCGAGCGTTTGACTATACGGTCCCCCGCCCAGTTTCACGTTAAATAGCACAATACTTCCCCAAAATATAGCCGGTAAAATCGCTAAAAGTATGTCCATCGCTCATTACCTTTCTTTACTAAATGTCATAAGTTATCACTCTGAATCATTAGAGTGAGCTTTTATTTTTTCTTTTTCCCGTTCACAAACTTTTTCTGCAATAGCACCAGAAACATTCTTTTCTCGCTCCACCTTCTTTATTTTTACGTGATCTAAATAATCTTCCAAAATAAGTGTAACTTTATCATTCGGCGGATTATGTGCACCTTGGAACGTAAGAAATTGTAGCGTAATTTCAAATCTAGGAACGAACTCACCGTTCTTACCGAGACGTTTTATATTTTTAACGGAAGCACATTCATACTGATCTTCTGTCACTTGTCTAATAACTGAATAGTACCTATTTGATAATGCACTCTCTAACAGCTGCTCCCTCGATTCTTTCGCAAAAGAATCACTTGGAGAAGAGAAAAAGATTGCACATAGCGTTGTAATAACTACACATATTTTTTTCATAACACCCTCCTTGTTCTATAAGTTAGTGTTCGCAAAACTTCCATAAAAAAACGACTTCCCTATGTAGGAAAGTCGTTTGAATGAATCCAATATTAACCACCGCTCACTGGTGGGATTAGTGCAACAACATCACCATCTCGGATCGTGTCATCCTCATTTGCGTATTCTTCATTAATCGCAACCATAGTTGATGCTGTCACTGGTACATTATATTCTTTAGCAACAACATCTTTTAACTCTGCAACCGTAATATTTTCTTTCTCTATTTGTAATTCACTTGTTCCTGCTTCCTCTTGCAAGTGCGCAAATAATAATACTCGAATCATACTTACAGCTCCTTCCCAGGCTCCCCTGCCGGATATGGCGTTTTTTCTAATTGATCACCAATCCATGAGTCTCCATCTTCCCAAAACTCCTTTTTCCAAATCGGAACAATTTGTTTTATGCGTTCCATAATGTATTCATTCGCCTCATAGGCCGCTTTACGATGCGGTGTTGAAACAGCAACAACAACCGCGATATCAGAAATTTGCAGTGTACCGATGCGATGTGTAATCGCAACGTGTGTACCTGGCCACTTCTCTTTCACTTCTGAGCCAATTTTCTCTAGCATCTTTTCTGCCATCGTTTTATAAGCGACATATTCTAAGTATAATGTACGACGCCCTTTCGTAAACTCCCTAACCGTTCCAATAAATGTTGTAACAGCACCGCATTCGCGGCGAATAACCTTCTTTGCTACCTCTTCAATCGAGATTTCTGTATCAATTACTTCATAATACGTATTTGTCATTTCGTACTCCTTACCGTTTGTATAAACCAGTCTATATACAACTCTTCTTCTGTTATATGAAATACTTTATATTCTTCTCGTAAGTTTGCAGGTTCATCATGCCACGTAATAACCGCTACTATATTTTCTACTTTATGTAAAAGTTCAACGTCTTCCGCAGAACGAAGTAATACTACTTTTGGATAGCTCTCTTTTTTATAGCCCTCTATTAAAATTGTATCCACTTCAAAAAACTCATATAAGCGAATAATTTCTTGCAAAGACCATTCCTCTCTTAATGACGACAGTGAAAGTAATCCAGCGCCTTCTACACTACTGACAACAGCCCCAGCCTTTTGGTGCCTTTCACTATCTTTTTGCGCTACTTCTGGAAAACCTCCGTGCCCGTGATGCTTAATTGTAGCAACTTTCATGTTTCGTTCAGCTAATGCATACACAATTTTCTCAACGAGCGTTGTTTTCCCGCTATTTTGATATCCTACTATTTGTAAGATTGAAGGGGCTTTGCCCATGGCCAATCACATCCCTCGTCGTGCTCTAACAATAATACAGATACTTTCATCCCTGCTTCAAATCCTCTCGTTCCTCCAGGCAACACAATAAAAGCATTCGCATCGGCGAGTGAAGAGACCGCACTCGATTTATCTAAACCGACCGGCATCGCTTGTAATGCCCCGTCTACGATTGTCACGTTTGCTCTTACAAAACGAGTAAACGGATTTGGCTTCGGAAAATCTTTTTGTAAAATAGCATCTGCTCTATATACGTGGGGTTCTTTCGCATACAAATATGTTTTTATAACCGGATGCACAAATAGCTCAAAGCCTACGTAGCAAGCTGACGGATTTCCTGATAAACCGAAAAGTAACTTTCCATCAACTTCAGCTACTGTCGTTACACTTCCTGGTCTCATCGCTATTTTATTAAAGAGTACATTCGCCTGTAATCTTTCATAAATAGCTGGCAAGTAGTCATAATCTCCTACCGACACACCGCCTGTTGTAATTAAAATATCAACCTCATTCATCGCTGATTGAACAGCTGCAAAGCATGCATCTAACTCGTCAGCAAGTTGGCCATAATAACGCACTTTCCCTCCGGCTTTCATAATTTGAGCGGCAATCATATACGAGTTACTATTTCTAATTTTCCCCGGCTGTAACGACTCGTGTACTTCTAACAATTCACTTCCTGTCGTCACGATACCAACAACAGGCTGTTTTACAACTTTCACAGTACTATATCCAAACGTCGCTAATAAGGCGGCAACACCTGGATTAATTGCAACACCTTTCTGAACGAGAACTTGATTTTTCTTTATATCTTCTCCTTTAAATGATACATTGTCACCACTATGAAAAGGACGCTTTACCTTCATATATGTTTTTCCGTTCTTCTCAAAACCTTCCGTCAACTCTAGCATTACGACTGCATTACAATCCTCTGGAATAGCTGCTCCTGTCATAATACGAACCGCCTGAAAATGTCCTACTTCTTCTGTAAAAACAGATCCTGCCCCGATTTCTCCTATTACTTCAAACTCAATCGCATTCTCTTGATTTGCTTCTTTCGTATCTTCTGCTCGAATCGCGAAACCATCGTAAGGAGAACGATCGAAATGAGGAACGTCATGATCAGAGATAACATCCTCCCCAAGAATTCTCCCGTAACTTTCCGTAATAGAAACCTCTTCTACTTCACCATTTTTCGCATATTCCATTACTCTCTCTACTGCCTCAGCAACTTGAATTGGAATTCGTTTTTCTATCATCGTTTCTCACCTCATATTTGCAATTTTTTTTATCTCGATTAAACTTTATATATTAAATAGAAATTACTTCAAGGAGGAATTCCATGTCTTCATTCACACACTTTAATGACCAAGGACGCGCGAAGATGGTTGATATAAGTGACAAAAAAGCAACCGTCCGAACAGCAATTGCGTGCTCTAGCATTGTCGTTACAAAAGAAATTTACGATAAAATCTCTCACAATGAAATTGGGAAAGGTGACGTATTAGCAGTTGCACAAATCGCAGGTATTATGGCTGCGAAACGCACTTCTGATATTATCCCAATGTGCCATCCTTTATTATTAAAAGGTGTTGACGTTTCTTTCGATTGGAAACAATCCGAAGAACAATATCGATTACTTATTGAAGTAAAAGTTAAAACAGAAGGTAGCACCGGTGTTGAAATGGAAGCTTTAACAGCCGCTTCCGCTACAGCTCTTACTGTGTACGATATGTGCAAAGCTGTTGATAAAGGTATGATTATTGGCGAAACTTACTTATTTGAAAAAACAGGTGGAAAAAGTGGAGATTATACGAGAAAGTCTTAATCTTCTTTCCGTTGAACCTAAAGGGCTCCCTTTAGGTTCAACCTATATATCTTGCATATAAGCGTTTTGCCATATTTATATCATTCGTCCCATGAATGAACGCCCTGCCATCTGTAAATAAAACAAAACGAAATTCCTCCACCGGAAATGATAATAAATACGGAGTAGCTTTTACATCCACACTTCTTTGTAAGCGCTTTTTAATTTCTTCTAAATTAAATTCATTCCGCACACCTGGACGGATTTGTACTGTATTTCGGCCACATAACACTTCTGTTTTTGTTTGTGCTTCAAATGTTAAACTCGGATATGTACGTAATCTTCCGCAAGATAAACATGTGTCTTTTTTCTGCCTATTCACTTTAAATGCCATCTGTTGATTATTCCAAAGATCAAACGATAACATCGTTTCGCGAAGTGCCCCATAGTCTTCTACTAATATTTTCAGCGCTTCCGTTATTTGATGCGCAACTACTAATTGTACTGCCGGCTGTATAATACCAGCCGTATCACATGTTGCCCCGCTCGCTGGATGTTCCATTAAACAGCGGAAACACGGTGTTTTTCCTGGTAAAATTGTATACGTTACTCCGTAGCTTCCGACACAACCACCATATATCCACGGAATATTATACTTTTGTGAAATATCATTAATAAGAAGACGCGTTTCAAAATTATCTGTCGCATCTAATATTAAATCTACATCATTCACTAGCTCTTCCATTTCTCGCACTGTTACATCAGTCACAACCGGATTTATTTTCACCTCAGAATTAATCGCTTGTAAATGCTCTGCTGCTGCTACCGCCTTTGGTTTATATTGCTTTGCATCTTCTTCTGTATATAATTGTTGCCTTTGTAAATTACTCCATTCTACATAATCACGATCTGCAATTGTTATTTTGCCAACACCTGCTCTAACAATTGCTTCTGCATTCGCTGCCCCGAGAGCACCAGCGCCGATAATAAGCACATGCTTCTCTCTAATTTTTCTCTGACCTTCTTCTCCAACACCAGAAAATAATATTTGTCTTGAATATCGCTCCTGCATACGATAGCCCCCTTTCTTATCCTCCTATATAAGACATTTCAATTTTCGGACGATTCTTTGCACTTTCTTCTGTCCGTTCATCCGAATACCTGTCTTTTCTATTCATCCATACATCTTGTATAACGCTTACTAACTCATCATCCGAAAGATTTCCTCTAAGAAGTTCCCTTACATCCAATCCTTCTGTCGCAAATAAGCAAGTATAAAACTTTCCATCTGCCGAAATTCTTGCTCTCGTACAAGAGGAACAAAATGACTCTGAAACAGAAGTAATAAAACCGACTTCGATATTTGTTCCAACGTAACGATATCGCTTCGCAACTTCACCGAAATAATGCGCTTCAGCTGGCTCAAGTGGATACACACTATGAATCATTTCAATTAATTCTTGCTTTGTAACGACTTGATCAAAGTTCCATCCATTTGTACTACCAACATCCATAAACTCAATAAACCTAAGTGTGATTCCTTGCTCTTTAAAATAAGCAGCCATCGGAAGTACTTGATGTTCATTCATCCCTTTTTTCACAACCATATTTACCTTTACATCAAGCCCGGCCTCTTTTGCAGCCATAATTCCCTTTATAACAGGTTTCGTATTGATATTCCGACCATTAATGTCCTTAAATACATCGTCATCTATTGCATCCAAACTAACATTTACTCTATGTAATCCAGCTTCTTTTAATGCTTTTGCTTGTTTCGTTAAATGAATTGCATTTGTCGTTAACCCTATATCTACTAACCCTTCAATTTTCACGAGACGAGCAATAAGTTTTGTTAAATCTTTACGCAGTAGTGGCTCGCCACCAGTAAGTCTAATTTTTCGTACACCGATGCTAACAAATAGTTTTGCCAAACGCTCAATTTCATCAAACGTCAGTAAAAACTCATCTTTCAAAAAAGCATAATCTGGCCCAAAAACTTCCGCTGGCATACAATATGTACATCTAAAATTGCAACGATCAATGACAGATATGCGCAAATCTTGAAGTGGGCGTCCAAAAAAATCTGTAACCATCTCCTGCATCGCCACCCTCCCTTTCTGTCAAATTTCTCTCTTTTCATTCTATTATAATATATTTTCGAACTGCGATGTTTTTGCTTAAGTGAATAAAGTGAAACTTTCCTAACCAATTAGACTACCTACAAATAACAGGATAAAAAACCTTGAAGCATAAAAGCTCCAAGGTTTTCTTCCTATTAACTTAGTCTAATAATAGTTAGAGTAGCTCCTGGCGTTGCCGTAGATAATGTAGCTATTGCAACTAATCCAAATAACTGCAGACTAATGGCAGCTCCAGCAGGTAAATTAGCAATTATTGTCGCATTAAATGAACCTGTAGCTATTGCTGGTGAATTTATTGTTCCTGCAAGCAGACTGCCATTTACAGTTATACGAGAACTTACAAGTAAAGAGGCTGTTAAATTTATTGTATAAGCTATATAGTAATTCCCCGCATTCGCAACCGTAAATACGGTATTTCCTCCGCTAACGGTAATTCCTGGTCCAATATTTTGATTGTTCGGTAATGGTACATTTGTACCACCTAATAAAACGGAAATAGCGGTTCCTGATGTATTATTCGCAAATGCATACGTTGCAGTTGTACTAACTCCGGTCGCCCCGGTCGCTCCAGTGGCTCCAGCTCCGGTTGGACCTGTATCTCCAGTTGGACCTTGTGAACCGCTTGCTCCTGTTGCCCCCGTTGGACCTTGAATTCCTTGCGGGCCTTGAATTCCTTGAGGACCTGTCGCTCCGGTTGCTCCTGTTGCTCCCGTTGAACCTTGAATTCCTTGTGGGCCTTGAATTCCTTGTGGGCCTTGAATTCCTTGAGGACCTTGAATTCCTTGAGGACCTGTCGCTCCGGTTGCTCCTGTAGCTCCCGTTGGACCTTGAATTCCTTGGGGACCTTGAATTCCTTGTGGGCCTTGAATTCCTTGGAGACCTGTCGCTCCGGTTGCTCCTGTAGCTCCCGTTGGACCTTGAATTCCTTGCGGGCCTTGAATTCCTTGGATTCCAGTTGGGCCTTGTGGGCCGGTCGGACCTATGTCACCTTGCGGACCTTGGATTCCCTGTGGGCCTTGTGCTCCTGTTGACCCCGTCGCTCCTTGGATTCCTTGAGGACCTTGAGGACCTTGAATTCCTTGTGGGCCTTGAATTCCTTGGGGACCTTGTGCTCCTGTTGTCCCCGTTACTCCTTGGATTCCTTGAGGACCTTGAATACCCTGTGGACCGGTTGGACCTATCTCTCCTTGTACACCTTGCATTCCTTGCGGACCCTGTAAACCCGTCACTCCGGTTGCTCCCGTTGCTCCTGTCGCTCCTGTCACTCCTGTTGAGCCTGTCGCCCCGGTATCTCCTGTTACTCCTGTCGCACCTGTTGCTCCTGTCGGGCCAGGTGGTCCTCCTGATGGACCTGTTACTCCCGCCGGACCTGATGGACCCGTTGGGCCGGTCGGTCCTGCTGGTCCTCCAGATGGGTCTGTTACCCCCGTTGGACCGGTTACTCCTGTTGGGCCTGTAGTGCCTTCCCCTGTCGCACCTGTTGCTCCCCTATCTCCTGTTGCTCCCGTCGGACCTTGGATTCCTTGAATTCCTTGTGGACCTTGCACTCCTTGTGCGCCCGTCGCTCCTTGAATTCCTTGTACTCCTTGCACTCCTTGTGGCCCCATGGGACCGGTTGGACCTATCTCTCCTTGTACACCTTGCATTCCTTGGGGCCCCTCTGGACCTGTTGCTCCTATTTCCCCTTGTATCCCTTGAATTCCAGTTGCTCCTTGTGCTCCAGTTGCTCCCGTTATCCCTTGCACACCTTGTATTCCCTGTATTCCTTGTGGACCTTGTGGGCCTGTTGCTCCTACCGGTCCTTGAATGCCTTGTATCCCCTGAGGACCCTCTGGACCCGTTACTCCAACTGGCCCTTGAACACCTTGTATTCCTTGCGGACCCTGAAGTCCCTCTGGGCCTTCTGGACCGGTTGGACCTATGTCACCTTGTATTCCTTGCGGACCCTGAAGTCCCTCTGGGCCTTCTGGACCGGTTGGACCTATGTCACCTTGTATCCCTTGGATTCCAGTTGCTCCTTGTGGCCCAGTCGGACCTATGTCACCTTGCGGACCTTGATCTCCTGTTGCCCCTGTTACTCCTTGAATTCCTTGCGGACCTTGAACACCTTGGGGGCCTGTTGCTCCTATATCTCCTTGCACACCTTGTATTCCTTGAGGTCCCTGTAAGCCCGTCACCCCAGTTGCTCCTGTTTCTCCAGTCGCTCCTGTCACTCCTGTTGAGCCTGTAGCCCCAGTATCTCCAGTTGCTCCTGTCACCCCAGTTGCTCCTGTTGGGCCAGGTGGTCCACCGGATGGACCTGTCACTCCCATCGGACCTGATGGCCCCGTTGGACCAGTCGGTCCTGCCGGTCCTCCAGAAGGACCCGTGACCCCTGTTGGACCGGTTACTCCTGTCGGTCCCGTAGTTCCTTCCCCTGTTGCTCCGGTTGCACCCGTATCCCCTGTTCCTCCTGTTGGACCTTGGATTCCTTGAATTCCCTGCGGCCCCTGCACTCCTTGCGCTCCCGTCGGCCCTTGAATTCCTTGAACACCTTGTACTCCCTGTGCTCCCATTGGACCTGTTGGACCTATCGCCCCTTGAGCACCTTGCACTCCTTGAGGCCCCTCTGGACCCGTTGCTCCTATTTCCCCTTGTATCCCTTGAATTCCAGTTGCTCCTTGTACTCCAGTTGCTCCCGTTATCCCTTGCACACCTTGTATTCCCTGTATTCCTTGTGGACCTTGTGGGCCCGTTGCTCCTACCGGTCCTTGAATGCCTTGTATCCCCTGTGGCCCCTCTGGACCCGTTGCTCCAACTGGCCCTGGCACTCCTTGGATTCCTTGCGGACCTTGAAGTCCTTCTGGGCCTTCTGGTCCTGTTGGGCCTATCTCACCCATCGGGCCTTGAATCCCTTGAACTCCTTGTGGTCCCGTTTCTCCTGTTGGACCCGGTACTCCTTGTATACCTTGTGGACCTTGATCTCCTGTTGCTCCCGTTATCCCTTGAATTCCCTGAACTCCTTGTATTCCTTGTTCACCAGTTAAGCCCGTCGGCCCCGGAATACCTTGAATACCTTGCGGACCTTCTGGACCTGTTGGTCCAATTGGCCCTTGAACCCCTTGTATTCCTTGCAATCCCTGTGCTCCTGTTTCTCCTGTACTTCCAGTCGGTCCTGTATTTCCCGTTACTCCAGTTACACCTGTACTTCCTGTTACCCCTGTATTTCCCGTTGCTCCCGTCGCACCTGTACTTCCACTCGGTCCACCTCCTGGACCTGTCGCACCAGTTGCCCCCGTCGGACCTGGTGGTCCTCCAGATGGACCCGTTATCCCTGTTGGACCTGTTATTCCAGTTGGGCCTGTAACCCCTTGACCAGTTGCTCCTGTTGCCCCCGCACTTCCACTCGGTCCTTGTGGTCCTTGTATCCCTTGTGCCCCTTGTATTCCTTGTGGACCTGTTGCACCTGGTACCCCTTGCACACCTTGAATTCCTTGAGGTCCCTCAGGTCCAGTCGCTCCAATCGGACCTTGTAACCCTTGTATCCCCTGTATACCTTGTGCCCCAGTTGCTCCTGTTGGACCAATCGGACCTTGCAACCCTTGCACTCCTTCTGGTCCTGTCGCTCCTGTAGCTCCTTGTGCTCCCCTCAATCCTTGCGGCCCCTGCTGTCCTTCTGGTCCTGTTGCACCTATTGGTCCAACTGGTCCTTGTATCCCTTGCACACCTTGAAGTCCTGTCGGGCCCATCTCCCCCATCGGACCTTGTAATCCTCTTGGTCCTTGAGGGCCAGTCGGACCTTTGGGACCGGTTGGGCCAGTAATCCCAATGCCAGTAAATCCCGTTGGAACGGGTGGAAAGGTAGGACCAATAAGATTTGGTGAAATTCTGAAATTAGAGTTTAATGAATGTTTTTTATCGCGCTCTCTCACACTTTCACCACCTGCACACCATCTTTTTTACATGAAACAAACCTCTTCTTCTTAATATGTATTTACAAAAACAAACTCAAAGACTATTTTTATTTGAAATAATAAAAACTCCCTTAAATCCTTAAGGGAGTCCAGCAATTGAATCCATATTATCTGTATTAGGGACAGCTTGTGCTATACTCGATGCATTTACACTTTGCCCCATATTTGTTCCTGTTACAGTACCGGCAGGAGTGCCTCTTGTATATGTTGTCGTCACCGAATCACCCGGCTGTAAACAAAGCTTCGTCTCCGTCCCTATTACTGTAACAACGTCAATCCAAGTGCACCCCATTGAGCCACTATACGATTTCGTAGCAGTAAATGACGTATCACTCAAATTATCACCAGTAAATATATTCCCAGTGTTATTCACAATAACAAACTCTTTTATATGAGCAGGCATAATTACACTCTACCTTTCCTCTATGAACCTAATGTACGTGTACTCGTTGCTAATGGCGGAAGAAATACTGATGTTCGAATCACCGCTTCTGGCTGCCTTTTCCCATTTAAAAAAATAGCCGCACTCGATCCTCCAGCACCTGCATATATTTTTGCTACAGCTAAAGGTGAGATATCATAACAGTCACCGACATTAACAGCCCCTGTATTATTAATAATTTTTACTTTCCGCAAGTTAATCCCCATTTACCTATCCCCCTTTTGTACACTGTATGCAAAAGAAAAAAACTTGAAACAAACACGTTTCAAGTTTTTTTAGCTACTTATTTCGTTTCACCTTCATATTGAAGCATACCGCCAACCATGTTCATTGTTTTAAATCCTTGCTCATTTAAATAATGGCATACATTTTCACTGCGCATTCCCGAGCGACAAATAAAGATATATTCATTCTCTTTATCAAAGAAATCTACTTTATTTGGGATATCACCCATTTTAATATGTACAGCTTCTGGAATTTTCCCTGCCGCTACTTCTTCATCTTCCCTTACGTCTACTAAAAATAACGTTTCTCCATTTTCTAAACGCTCTTGCACTTCTTCTGTAGTAATTGTTTTAACTTCTGTCATATGTCGTTCCTCCTTATATACAATAAAACCTTTAGTCTCTTCCTTAAACAAGCATATCTAGTCAATTTTAGCATGCGAAAGAAAGAACGCAAAGAATGGAAATTTTATTTCTCAATTTTCTCGCAAAACTTATTCTTTACAAACATAACTCGTGCATTGTATCCTCAATATACTTGTTTTATGAAAGGAGCCAATGAAAATGACACTTTTTCTTTTCATTACGGGCATCATTTTCTTAATCGCCGCAATTATTGCACTTAGTATGAAGAATAATAAAAAGATAAAATCACCACAAGAAATGTCATTCTTATTTCTATTGCTTAGTATCGCATTCTTCGGTATAGCAATTGCCACATATATTTTCCGTCTACAAATCATGTAAAAAAAGGTGCCTACTACATACATCGCACCTTTTTCACACCATTTATTTTCTACACCAAACTAGATACTTTCCGATTTAAAAATTCATAAACTTTCTTTTCAAATAAATGAATATCAAATGCTCCTGCCATATGCCCATTTATACTTTCTATCTCATACACTTCCGCATACTTCCCTTGTTTTTGCAAAATGTCTACCATTTTATAATTATAGCGTGACGGCTGAAGCAAATCTTGTTTGCACGGAATCATAAGTACATTTGCTTCTATGTTAGAAAGCGCCTCTTCTAAAGACGAAAATCCATGCGCAATATCATGTAATAAAACTGCTTTCGCAGTGTATATCCACGAATTTGCATCTACTAACTCTATACTTCTATATGTCACTTTATTTATTTCTTTCTCAAATGATGTTAATGCAGCAAATGTTTCATAAGGTTCTTTCTCTACACTATTACGAGGGAATGTCGTTTCATAAAAATGCTCATCAAATGCGTTCATAAACATCATTCTATTTGCTAAATGAAGTCCCTTCATTGGCTGCTCTTCTCCATATTTTCCGCCCTTCCAACTTGGATCTAGTTGAATAGCCTCAATTGCATTTTGCGCTACATTTACCGACGTAATAATTGGATTTTGCGGGTTCGTAATAACACCAATCATCCGCTCTACCATATGAGGATAATGAACAGCCCATTGCTGCGCAATCATCCCACCAGCTGACGGTCCCATTACAGCATGTAACCTTGAGATTCCCATATCTTTTATTAACTCATATTGCACACGAGCTACATCAAGAAATGTAAAAACCGGAAAATCCATCGCATATTCATCTCCAGTTTTCGGATGAATCGATTTCGGTCCCGTTGTAAACACATAAGGGTTCTTAACCTGCACATTACAAAGATTATCAGTACATATAACAAAATATTTATTTGTATCAACTGCTTTTCCCGGTCCAATTAAACCATCCCACCAACCAGACTCCTCATCATGCGCTGTATATTTCCCTGCCGCGTGACTCGTTGCACTAAAATAATGGCATACCAAAATCGCATTTGACCTTTCTCTATTTAAAGTACCATACGTCTCATACCCCATTTGAACAGGAATTCCCCTACCATTTTCAAACGTAAACTCTCTTAAAACAAACTTTTCCTTTTTTACAAATTGCACAGACTCGCCCTCTTCCCGCCATAGTATGAACTGCTGCTTACTAAAGGATTTTTTCTATGCAAACTAATCTCCTCCTTCTTTTCATAAATAAATGAATAATATACAAAATTAGCCACAAAATAGCATTATATTACACAATCAAAGAGGGCATACATATGATTTGGAATTGGCTACGTAAGAAAAAAAAATCAAATACGACAGAGAAAAACGAAACAGATAACTCGGAGCAACAGCCTAACAACCAAGAGAATGATAAAAAAGAACAGACTAGAAGTATGAAACATAATAAAGATAGCAATAGCGAGCAAAAAAAAGAGGAACACAAAGAGCCTTCTCAGGATCAGCAGCAACAACATTCTAAACAAAACGACTCAGATCAGAATCAACAACAAAACTCTAAACAAAACGACTCAGATCAGAATCAACAACAAAACTCTAAACAAGACAACTCGAATCAGAATCAACAACAAAACTCTAAACAAAACGACTCGAATCAGAATCAACAACAACATTCTAAACAAGACAACTCGGATCAGAATCAACAACGAAATTCTAAACAAAACGACTCGAATCAGAATCAACAACATTCTAATCAAGACAACTCGAATCAGAATCAACAACAAAACTCTAAACAAAACGACTCGAATCAGAATCAACAACAAAACTCTAAACAAAACGACTCGAATCAGAATCAGCAACAACATTCTAAACAAGGGAACTCGGATCAAGATCAGCAGCAAAACTCTGGAAATAATAGTATTTATGATTTTACGAAACCAGAAAAAGACCGGATTCACTCTCTACAAGATTTAATAGAGAAACTCAAAAAATCTAGCGATTTTGTTAATTATCACACATCTGACGATGAAACGATGCCTTATTGGATTTCTTACTATCGCCCTTCGCTTGATGGAGAGAAATTACAAAAGTATTTAATGCCTACTCTTTTAGAACGACCTAACGCTTCACTAGAAGAGCTAAAAGAACATATTCCAATGAGCGGTATTACAATTACGAACGATTTACAAAAAATTGAGGACATGGTGTTAAAGGGACATGCGATTATTCAATTGAATCAGCAAGACCAAAAGTGTATGCTTGCAAACATTGCAATTGATACGTATCGGGCACCAAGCCCTCCTTTAAACGAATCGACTGTTATCGGTCCTCAAGAAGGTTTCGTAGAGGATATTGATACAAATATTAATTTAGTTCGAAAACGTCTTCCTGTTTTAGATTTACAAACAAAAGAAATGATTGTCGGCGAGTTTTCCAAAACAAAAGTTGTCATGATGTATTTAGACAACCTCGCTGAAAAAGAAAATGTAGATTTTCTCGAGGAGTCATTACGTGCTCTTGAATATGATCAAATTAATGATAGTGCTTATATACAAGAACTAATGGGTGAAAAGTCGATTTTCCCTCTCTATATCAATACAGAACGTACTGATAGAGTTACAAAAGCACTCATTGATGGGAAAATTGCTATTTTTGTGGATGGTTCTCCAAGTGTTCTACTTACGCCAGTATCCTATTTCGATTTTTTCATTTCACCAGAAGACTATAACGTTTCTTGGCTATACGCTACATTTTCACGCATTTTACGCCTTATCGCTGTTCTATTTTCAATCTGTGCTACACCACTATATGTTGCAATTTTAAATTATCATTATGAACTTATTCCAAGTGATTTACTTGAAACTTTGATTTTATCAAGGGCACAAGTACCATTCCCACCTTTAATTGAAGCACTCTTTTTAGAACTTGCAATCGACTTATTGAGAGAAGCTGGCGCGAGATTACCGATGAAAGTTGGTCAAACACTCGGAATTGTAGGTGGTATCGTAATCGGGCAAGCATCTGTACAAGCTGGTTTAACGAGTAATATTTTATTAATTATCGTTGCCTTATCAGCACTTGCTTCCTTTATTACACCTATTTATAAAATGGGTAATGCAGTTCGATTACTACGCTTTCCATTTCTTATGTTTGCAGAAATAGGCGGATTGTTCGGGATTTCTCTTGGATTTATCTTCTTATTTACGCATCTATTCAGACTTACTTCCTTACGTAAGCCGTACGCTTTGTTTTATCCGACGAGACAACAGTCGGTTAAGGACTCTTGGATTCGTTTTCCTTTAACGATGATTGATACAAGGGATGTACAAGCGAGGCCACAACATGTAAAAAAATCAGCAAAAGGAATTTCAACAAAACATAGATCAGACTTTGATGATTAAAGAACGAGGTGCATCGATGAGTAAAGTTCAAGAAAAATATCAAATATCTCCTGTCTTTGTCTTCTTCTTAATTCACGGTGCACAGTTTGGAGCTGGCGTTCTCGGCTTCGCTCGAATTACTGCCAAGGCCGCTGGATACGATGGCTGGATGGGCGTTCTAATCACAGGAATCTGTATCCAGATTCTTATATGGATGATGTATTTTTTATTAAAAGAAACAAACGGTAATTTAATCGACTTACATCGGCAAACATTTGGAAAGTGGCTAGGGAACGGCGTTAACATCATCTTTGCTGCTTATTTTTTAATCGTCAGTATTTCCGTCATTCGAACATACGTTGAAATTATTCAAGTGTGGATGTTTCCTACCGCTTCCACTTGGATGTTAACACTCTTTTTATGCTTAGTTAGCTATTACATTATTTCTTCTGGATTTCGTGTAATTACCGGTATTTGCGTCATCTCTGTTGGTGGTACATTAGGATATTTATTTCTAAGCTTATTCGTTTTGAAATATTCACATTGGGATAATTTACTACCTATATTCACACATTCTTTTTCAGACATTTTAAAATCCGCTCAACTGTCAATCTACAGTATGACCGGTTTTGAGATTTACCTCATGGTGTATCCATTTGTGAAAAAGCCTATGCAATCTCATAAATACGCCCAGCTTGGAGCACTATTTTCAAACCTTCTATATTTATTTAGTACCCTTTTAGCCTTTTCGTTTTTTAGTGAAAAACAATTGTTAAAAACGATATGGGCCCAACTTTCTATGACCCAAGTCATTCAATTACCATTCATAGAAAGGCTAGAATATATTGCAATTTCAGCTTATGCCCTCGTTATTATTACAAGTTTTATTCTACCTTTGTGGGCGGCAACGAGAGCAACTCACGAAATATTCCGTGTAAAACAAAGAGGTGTTTTAATCGCTTTTATCATTATCACCCTCATTGTTTCACAACTTTTAACAAACAGACACGATATTAATAATTTTATTAGTAATGCATCAAAGGGGAGCTTTTGGCTCATTTATGTATACATCCCAATCCTATTTATCATTGTGTGGGTGAAAAGAAAATGGAAAAAATCAAAAATAAATTAATACTTATCTCTTGTATAACACTCATCAGTCTAACTGGATGTTTACAAAAAAATATTATCGATGACGTACACCTTATCCAAGGAACTGTCTTTGATGTAGCAAAAGATAATAAAATAAAGGTAACATTTGTTTGTCCTATTCAGCAAAAAGGGAACAAAGTTCAAGTTTTTGAAGGAACAGCAAATGCTGTAAAACAAGTAAAAGCAGACACATCTTTAGAGTCTTCTCAACCATTTGCTAGCGGGCAAATGCGAGTTGCTCTATTTACCACCCGAATTGCTAAGAAAGGAATGGTTGCTTCCTTCGATACATTAATTCGCGATGTAAACATTGGAAATGCCTTATATGTTGCTTTACTTGAAGGTAATGGTACTGAACTTTTAAAAGGAAAGTACACGACTTCATCCAACGTTGCAATTTATATAAAAAAAATGCTAGAACATAATATGGAAACCGGTCCTTTACCAACAGATAATCTGCATATAGGAGCATTCCGTTATTATCAAGAAGGGCAAGACTACTATATTCCAATTTTAAAGAAACATGGTGATAAAATAAAAATCACCGGAATTGGTCTTTTTAAAAAGGATAAATATGTTGGTAAAATTGCAGAAAAAGATATGTTTGCATTCAAAGGACTTTTAGAGAAACATAAGTTGGATTCACATGAATTTAAAGCAAATCCTGGGTACGTAATGATTAATAATATTCGTTCTGTTCCAACATACGATATAAAAATAAAAAATGGAAAGTCTTCTTTTTCCATTCATGTTAAAATTGATGCTCGCATTCAAGAAGTATCAAAACAAATTAACTTAGAGAATGCTAAGAACACAAAAAAGATTGAGAAAGCCATCCAAAAACAATTGGATATACAAGGTAACAAGTTAATTAAGCAATTCAAATCTTTAGGTGTCGATCCGCTCGGGCTAGGAGCTAAATACAAGCAACATTATCGCCCATTCAAATTAGAAGAGTGGAGGCAAATGTATAAAGATGTTCCAGTTACTATAAAATACACCGTAAATATTACAAATTCTGGTGTAATTGAATGAGAAATGATTGAACTCCTCTCTCCAGCATGATACAACGGAAAGAGGAGTTTTTATTTTAGATAGAGAGAGAAGATATTTACGGGGGAGCTTATGTCTAAAAAATTAGTAAAGCCTATTTTAAATGGTATTTTATTTCTCGGCGTCTTTTTATTTGCTCATACATACTTAAAAAATGTTTCCTTCACACGTTATTTACTTGTCGTTATTCCAATGTTGCTCGTTGGTATGTTTGGCATCGATCTTATTTTATCCATTTTAATAAAAGAAGAAAAATAACGAGCAAGGCCGTCCCAAAAGTATTCCGGGATGGCTTTCTTTTATTAATGGGGTATGTTTTGTCGTTTAGTCGATATAATCTTTCCTTATCTTAACTAAAAGATGAAACTTTTGAACAGTCCTTTTTCATTTCATAATCACCTTATGTTACAATGAGATTCGGCACAAAGCGAGAAAGGATGAAACAACATGACAAACGAAAAAGGTTTAGATAAAGGATACGAACTTGTTGCAAAAATGCATGAAGAGTTCGGACACCCTGTGACAAATACTCCAACGAAATTAACAGAAGAACGTGCAAAAATTCGTGCTAGCTTTATGCAAGAAGAGCTAGAAGAATTTCTAGAAGCAACGACTGTTGAAGATCAATATGATGCACTAATTGACCTTATTTACTTTGCATTCGGAACGTTTGCCGAAATGGGCGTACGTCCTGATAAAGGATTCGAAATTGTAAATAACGCAAACATGGCAAAACTATTCCCTGATGGAAAACCTCGATTCCGTGAAGGTGACGGCAAAATTCTAAAACCAGAAAGCTGGCAAGCACCAGAACCACAACTTCGTGCTGAAATCGAACGCCAGCGCCAAGAAGCTGAAAAAAACTGCTAGGATTTCCTAGCAGTTTTTTATTATGTCTTTTTTTCTGCAATTCATTAATGGCCCACGTGTCCAGCGTGCCCTGCTGCTCCACTAATGCTAGCCGCTCCTGCTGCTGCTCCTGCTCCTCCTGCTCCAATTCCACCTGTCCAAGGAGAAGATTGTTGCTGTTGATATTGTTGGTATTGTTGGTGCTGTTGGTGCTGTTGGTGCTGTTGACCATGTTGGCCTTGGTGACCGTGTTGGCCTTGGTGACCGTGTTGGCCTTGATGACCGTGCTGGCCTTGGTGACCATGATGACCGTGCTGGCCATGATGACCGTGCTGGCCTTGATGCGTTTGATAAAGAACCGCCTGTGGATATATATGATGGTGTCCGTGGTGATGTACTTGTTGTTGATGGCCGTGTTGACCTTGGTGATGATGATGACCGTGCTGACCGTGTTGGCCTTGATGGTGGTGATGTCCATGATGACCGTGTTGGCCTTGATGGTGATGATGTCCATGATGACCGTGTTGGCCTTGATGGTGATGATGTCCATGATGACCGTGTTGGCCTTGATGGTGGTGATGTCCATGATGACCGTGTTGGCCTTGGTGATGGTGATGTACATGGTGTCCGTGAACACCTTGCGGATAACCACCTACTCCACCTGCTACAACACCTACTCCCGGTACCGGAAATCCTGTCTGCACTCCTCCAACGAAAGAAGGAAATGTAGTTGGTACTCCTACTGGAATTCCTGTCTGTACGCCAGCTACTGATGTCGGAAATCCTCCTGTTACTGTAGGCATTCCAGCCCCTGATGTCGAAAACCCTCCCATTAATGTAGGCATTCCAGTTTGCATGCCCGCTACCGATGTTGGAAATCCTCCTGCTCCTCCACCCATCCAGCTCGGAATTCCACCGTACCCTTGTTGGCCAGCTCCTCCCATTAACATCATTTGTGTATAACTGTCCGATTCGCCTCCGAAGAAGCCATGTGGTGCATTATTGTCCATCCCTTTCATTCCTTTCACCTCTTCTACTCAATTTAGCCTACCTTTTTTATCATATTTCCTATAGAAAAATAGGTGTTTGTCTGTATTGGAATTCCGCTCTTTTATTTGTACGTAGTGGAATAGTTGAAAATTTAGATGAAGGAGATCCTGAAATTATTTTCTACACAAAAAAACTCAGAGCATAAATGCTCTGAGCTTTTCTTTCATTCATTAGTTTGCAACAACGTTAACAAGTTTTCCAGGAACTACAATTACTTTACGAACTGTTTTTCCTTCGATTTGGTCTTGAATTGCTTCAAGTGCAAGTTGTTCCATTTCTTCTTTTGATGCGTCTTTACTCATTGTTAGTTTCGCGCGAACTTTGCCCATAACTTGAACAACGATTTCAACTTCATCTTCTACAAGTTTAGCCTCATCAAATGTTGGCCAGCTTGCATATGTGATTGTTTCATTGTATCCAAGTTTGCTCCATAGTTCTTCCCCGATGTGAGGTGCAACTGGTGCAATCATTTTTACGAAACCTTCTACATATTCTTTCGGAAGTGTTTCAGCTTTATATGCATCGTTGATGAATACCATCATTTGAGAAATCGCTGTGTTGAAGCGAAGCTCTGCATAGTCTTCTGTTACTTTCTTCACTGTTTGGTGGTAAGCTTTTTCAAGCTCTTTATTTGGTGCATCAGTAATTTTCTCACTTAATTCACCATTATCTTGAATGAATAGACGCCATACGCGGTCTAGGAAACGACGAGCTCCGTCAAGACCATTTTCAGACCAAGCAATCGAAGCATCTAATGGTCCCATGAACATTTCGTATAGACGAAGTGTATCTGCACCATGGCTTGCTACAATATCATCAGGGTTTACAACGTTACCTTTTGATTTACTCATTTTCTCGTTGTTTTCACCTAGAATCATACCTTGGTTGAATAATTGTTGGAACGGCTCTTTCGTTGGAACTACACCGATATCGTATAATACTTTGTGCCAGAAACGAGCATATAGTAAATGAAGTACAGCGTGCTCCGCTCCGCCGATATAAATATCAACTGGAAGCCATTGTTTTACTTTTTCAGGATCTACAAGTGCTTCGCTATTGTTTGGATCGATGTAACGTAGGTAATACCAGCAGCTACCAGCCCATTGTGGCATTGTGTTCGTTTCACGACGACCTTTTTTACCAGTTTCAGGATCAACAACGTTTACCCACTCGTCAATGTTAGCAAGTGGTGATTCACCTGTACCTGAAGGACGGATGTTTTCTGTTTTAGGAAGAACTAATGGTAATTCTTCTTCTTTCACAGCTGTCATTGTGCCATCTTCCCAGTGGATTACTGGAATTGGCTCACCCCAGTAACGTTGACGGCTGAATAACCAGTCACGTAGACGGTACGTTACTTTTTGATTTCCTGCGCTCGTTACTTCAAGCCATTCAATCATTTTTACGATTGCTTCTTCTTTATTTAAACCATCAAGGAATGCTGAGTTTACGTGCGCACCATCACCTGTGTATGCTTCTTTCGTAATGTCTCCGCCTTTTACAACTTCCTTCATTGGAAGATTGAACGTTGATGCGAATTCATAGTCACGCTCATCATGAGCGGGAACTGCCATTACAGCACCTGTTCCGTAAGTTGCAAGAACATAGTCAGCGATCCAGATTGGTAATTTCTCACCATTTACTGGGTTAACTGCGTAAGCACCAGTGAATACACCAGTTTTCTCTTTCGCAAGTTCTGTACGCTCTAGGTCACTCTTCATTTTAACAGAGTTAATGTAAGCTTCTACAGCTTCTTTTTGCTCTGCTGTTGTAATGTCAGCAACAAGCGCATGCTCTGGGGCAAGTACACAGTAGCTCGCACCAAATAGTGTATCAGGACGCGTTGTGAAAACTGTGAATTTCTCGTCTGTACCATCGATGTTGAAGTGTACTTCTGCACCTTCAGAACGACCAATCCAGTTACGTTGCATATCTTTTAAGCTTTCTGGCCAATCAAGCTCATCTAGATCTTCTAATAGACGATCTCCGTAAGCTGTAATTTTTAACATCCACTGTCTCATCGGACGACGCTCAACTGGATGTCCACCGCGCTCACTCTTACCGTCAATGATTTCTTCATTTGCAAGTACTGTACCAAGTGCTGGGCACCAGTTTACAGGTACTTCATCAACGTAAGCTAAACCTTTTTCAAATAGTTTTAGGAAGATCCATTGTGTCCACTTGTAGTAGTTTGGATCTGTTGTATTTACTTCACGATCCCAATCGTAAGAGAAGCCTAATGCTTTAATTTGATTACGGAACGTATTAATATTAAGCTCTGTAAATTCTGCCGGGCTGTTTCCAGTATCAAGTGCATATTGCTCTGCTGGAAGACCGAACGCATCCCATCCCATTGGATGAAGAACGTTATATCCTTGCATACGCTTCATACGAGATAAAATATCTGTCGCTGTATAACCTTCTGGATGTCCTACGTGTAGGCCTGCACCTGATGGATATGGGAACATATCTAGTGCATAAAATTTTGGTTTTTCTGTCTCATCTGGCGTACGGAATGTTTTATTCTCTTCCCAGTACCCTTGCCACTTCTTCTCAATATTTTGATGATTAAAGCTCATGAGATACCCTCCTTGAAATTCTATTTATTTTCACCGCCCAAAATACAAAAAACCTCTCATCCCTAGAAAGGGACGAGAGGTTATAGATTCCCGCGGTACCACCCTAAATTAATGTACAAATATACATTCGCTTAGATCCGTAACGTGGATTAACGGCAATTGCTACTACTAGTTTCACAACTGCAACTCAAAGGCGAGTTCATAACGAAACGTGGATTGACTTGCACCGACCGTCAACTCTCTAAACCAGCTTCTATTACTACTACTCCTTCTCACTGTTATTACAAATATGAGTTAAGTGAACTACCCTTCGCTTAGAATCTCTTAAGAGCTTGCTTAAAGCGGGGCTTCTCGGTTAATCGTTACTCTTCATAACTAATGAATTCGTCTTACGACAGCCGAGCTATCTCCCTTGTTCCAAAGGTTGTTTTATTTAAATATATTCTAAAACATGTGAACATGTTCCGTCAAACTAAACTGCAATTTTTTCTTCAACTGTTTCTTCTACTTTTACTCGTTTATCATACATGCTCGTTGCAATAATCGCTACTACAAGCATTACCATGATTGCTATAAACAATACTTCCATATTGTATAAATCAACAATTGCTCCGCCAACGACCGGTCCGAACATTTTCCCTACAGTCGCCGCGCTATTTACAACCCCTTGATAAAACCCTAACTTATCTTTTGGCGCAAGTATATTTGCAATGGTCGGAACTGCTGGCCATACGAATAACTCACCAATCGTTAACGTTACCATCGCAACGAGGAACATCGTAAATTGCTGCGCTTGACTTAACACAATAAATGACGCCGCAAAAATGATGATTCCAATCATAATTTGTTGTTTTAAAGAACGCTTCATCCAGCGAATTAACATACTAACAAGTGGCTGCGCACAAACAATCATCGCTCCGTTTATCGTCCATAATAAACTATAATGGCGGAGGCTAATATCTAATTCCCGCATATGAGTCGCAATCGCCCCTTGCCACTGTACATATGTAACCCAGCATAAAGCATATGCTACACATACGATAAGAAGTGCTTTGAATCCAGGTGTAAGTGTCCAGCCTTTTTTCGTTTCGACTTCTTTTTTCACTCCTGGCTCTTTCATGTCTTCCATACCACGGAATCCAATAAAAGCAATTAAGAAGAAAACAAAGTACAAAACAAAATTGGCTAAGAAAATATAATCAAAACGGTAAGATGCAACTAAACCACCGCACGCTGTTCCGATCGCAATACCAACGTTTTGCCCAACATACATCGCATTAAATGCTCGTCTTCCGCCCTCTGGCCAAACCGTACCGACCATCGCATACATCGATGGGAAGACCATTCCAGAACCAAAGCCGATTAATGCTAGCCACACAACATATAACGGCCAACCGTGGAAGAACACAAGACCTAAAATCGATACGAGTGTAATAATAATCCCTACTAAAGTTGATTTATAACCGCCCCATTTATCAAATAAAACGCCGCCGAGCAAGTTTCCGATTACACCAGTAAGCGAGTTGATCATTAATACCATTCCGGCCACAGATAAAGATTTTCCTAGGTGATCATGCAAATAAATTGTATTAAAAGGCCATAAAAAAGAAGCACCCGTGACATTAATAATCATCCCAGCTACTAATAGCCATACTTTCCTTGGCATAGTCTCCCCTCCTATTCTATTTTTTTCGTTCATCTATAACAGTAAAATTGTAGTCGTTTTTAAATAGGAAGGCAACTGATTAATAGTTGATGAAATTCAGATAATGGTTTTTCGGTAAATGAAATTATATGAATTGTCACTTGAAAATATATCAGCGATTATTAAAATATATCGACTTACCGACAAAAAACGACATCAACAACAATATATAAAAAAGGAAGACTACATAAAGTTCATGCAGTCTCCCCCTTATTTATACTATCCAACTTCTTTTTCTCGCTTCGCACGTTCTTTCGCACTCCATTTAAATATTTTATCTAGTAGAGAGTATATTCTCCCAGACTCCTTCGTTAATAGCGGTCCTAAGGATGCTAATATTAAAACGTACAGTGCAGAGAACGGTTTAATCGTTGCCATTAAACCACCCGCAATGCCGATATTGGCTACAATAATGGAGAACTCTCCGCGTGATACGAGGGTTAAACCGATATTCGTAGAAGCCTTATGCGATAACCCGGCTTTACGTCCCGCCATCATTCCAGCTGTAAAATTACCGATGAGCGTAATGAAAACTGCTCCTAATGCCAACCACACTGCTCCTCCAAGTGAAAACGGATCTATACTTAAACCGAAACTGAAAAAGAATATGGCTCCAAAGAAGTCACGAAATGGAACGACGAGATGCTCAATCCGATCACTATGCTCTGTTTCAGAAAAGACGAGTCCTAACAATAATGCTCCAATTGCCTCAGCAACATGAATCGTTTCTGAAAATCCTGCTACAAAGAATAAAATGGCGAATATTACGATAATAAAAATTTCGTTTGACGAAATATCTAATACTTTATTTAGAAACGGCGTAGCTTTTCTAGCGATTACAAAGAATAGTAGCATATACCCTACCGCGATTAACACCGATGTAAGAGCACCTACAAATGATGTTGCACCACCGAGTACTAACCCTGAAACGACTGATAAATATACAGCTAAAAAGATATCATCAAACATAATGATTCCTAATATTAATTCAGTCTCTTTATTACCAGATCTTCTTAAATCAACAATTACTTTTGCAACAATTGCACTCGATGAGATTGTAATGATTCCAGCAATAATTAATGTTTCTAATAAGGGGAAACCCATAACATATCCATAAAGTAAACCCAATATGAAATTAAGCGATATATGAATACTACCCCCAAAAGCAATCGACTTTCCTGATTTAATTAATTTTTTTATTGAGAATTCTAAACCTAAGTAGAATAAGAGGAATATGACGCCAACACGGCCGAGGAAGGAAATAACTTCTCCGCTTTCAATAAACCTTAAATCGATAAGTCCTAAATCTGGAGCATGAGGCCCCACTAACATACCGAGTATAATGAGAAACGGAATAATCGAGAACTTTAACTTCGCAGCGAGGATAGCTGCAAAAGCTACTAATACTAACGCAGTTCCAACTTCAAAGATTAAAGTATCCATCGATTAGGAATCACCTCCTGCTGAAAGCAATTCATTAATAATTCTTTTCACTTCATGTCTTTCACCCGACAATACGAGCATATCGCCAGCTTCAATAATAGAATCTGGACCTGGATTAAAGAATTTCTTCATATTCTTTTTCAAAATAGCAATAATCGTTACGTTATATGTTTTTCTGACATGTAAGCTACCAATTGTTTGTTGTACTACTGGTGCATTATTCTCCACCTTAAACCATTCAATTGATAATCCTTCAAAAGCCATCTCAATTGTGTCTAGCGCTTGCGGCCTATATACCATTCCGCCTAATATAGCCGCAATTTGTCTCGCTTCAGAATCACGAAGAGAAATGCTTGAAATACTCTCATCATGATCCGCATCAAAATGATACATTTCTCTTCGGCCATCATCATGAATCACAATAACCATTTTTTCATTACCTTTTGTTATCACTTCAAATTTACATCCAATGCCAGGTAGTTCACTCTCTCTAATATTCATATTTTCCGCCTCCTAAAGTTTTTAGTTACGGCTCTTACAAATCTACATCAATCTCTGTTTTAAACTTCTCATCTTTTGAGATTCCTAAATACTTGAGCGTTTCTGATGGAGTTGCGTGATGAAAATGCTTTTGCAATAGCGCAATCGCTATTCCTCTTTTGTACGCATGAAATCCAAATGTTTTTCGCATTGAATTCGTTCCAATCTTTCCAACAATCCCAACCGCTTCAGCTGCGCTATGGATAACACGATATGCTTGTTGGCGTGAGATTGAATTTTTCGTTTTATTAGATTGAAATACGTAGTTTTCTCTTTGAGCATCAATAGATTGTGCGTACTCTAAAAGGGCTTCTTTTACTTTTGTATTTAAATAAATATCTTGTTTGAATTTTTCATCTTTCACAGGAAGAGAATAGAACTCTTTAACAGTTCCATCTTCATTCAATACCTCTTCAAATTTCATACTAAGTAGTTCAGTGATCTTTAATCCAGTGTTAATTCCAATAACAAATAAAAGATAATCTCGCTGCGAATGCTCTTTTAAATACTTTTTCATAGCCTCAATTTGGCTTATATCTTTTAATGCCTCTACAACTTCCATACATGTATCTCCTCATCTTATGAACGGTAATTTTCTCATTATCCTGTCCATTTTACCTTATCATGCTATGAGATTTCCATGTATTATCCATTATTTTCACAATATACTCTTACGACAATTTTTCATTTGGAAATTTATGATTGTACAAATACGGTGTGGGTAGAAAAAATAGGGGGAGTACAAGTTCAGCTTCTTTCTACAGATCGGATTCCTCCTTTCATTTTCCGGTTGCTGATACTTTCATATTATGTTACTTATTTACATTATATTATACATTTTAGTAACATTAAAGTGTTTTTTTCTGAAAATACAAAAAGCCGAGCACTTTCACTCGGCTTTTTACCTATTAATCTTCTTTTGGAAGAACAATTCCTTTATACAATTGAACTGTAATGAAGTAATAAATCGCATAAATAACTACGAAAATTACGATCGGTACCCAAATACGGAAGTAAGGATCCATTAAAATAAATCCGAAAATATTCATACCAACTAATACGTGAGCGATACCCACAATTGCCGGGAATAAGAATACTAAGAATAATTCTTTATAAATCGATTTCGTTAATAACTCACGGCGCACACCGATTTTACGAAGCATTTGATAACGTGTAATATCTTTTGATGCACCAGAAAGAATTTTAAACATTAAACAACTTGCCATCATTGCTAAGAACGCAATTCCAAGGAAGAATCCCATAAATACTGTTCCACTCGCAACGCCGTAGAATCCATTGTAAGATTGATATTTACTATCTAATCTTTCAGCTTTTACATTTTTATATTTAACTAGCTGCAACTCGTCAAGTTTTTTCCATTCTGTTGTGTATGCTACAAAATCGTCTGTTTTTCCAGTAACTACGATTCCTTCTTTACCATTTACAGTATCGTACATTTTCTGATCTACAATTTTAATTGCATGATCTTCATATAGATAAAATGGCTGAATTGTTCTGAAAGCCTCGTTCCATTCTTCTGGAAGTTCTTTAGCACTCGCATCTTTTTCATTCATTTCTCTAGAAACTGCACCTACTGGCAGTTCCTCTGAAACTTTCTTTATTTTTCCTAAATCCTTCATACTTTCCATCTGTTTTGTATCTTGTACGAAAGGAGGATTTTTCTCTAAATCTTCTTTTACATAATAAACGTATTTATTATCTACTTTGTAACGATATTCATTTTTCTCTTTAAATGTAATACCATCTAAAATATTCTTTTCTTCAACTGTTGGGTTATGAATAACTGAATCATATATTACTAAACCATCAACCATTTTTATAACGTTATTTTTAAACGCCATACCACCTGAAATTGCACCCGCTCCAAGAGCAACTAACATCGCTACCGTTGCAAGTACTTTCGTTAAGCTATTAATACGGAAATTTAATTGTGCAAACGTAAAAGCATTAAGTCCTTTTTCACTACGTTTTTTATTACTCTTTAACTTTCTAATGATAACTGGGAGAAGTGATCCAAATAGCATGTAAGTACCAGTTGTTGTTGTAATTAATGCAATAAGGATTCCCATTTCTCTTAGTTTTGCCATATAAATCATTGATGCATAGCCAATTCCTAATAAAATAACAGCAAGGATTGCAACGACACCTGTCATTTTTCCCTTTACTGCAACACGCTCTGTTTGTGCGTCTGCATGTACAAGTTGCAGTACAGAAATACGTGATAACTTAATACTGTTCATAATTGCTGATAATACAAATAGTGCAAAGAAGAAAATGCAAGTAACAGTCATAGATGGAAGATAAAATGCTTTATAGCCTTCACCAGCAAATTCTAATTGTTTCATTAATAACTGTCCGATACCTTCTGCAAGTCCTACACCAACTGTAATACCAATCGCAAGAGACGCAGCACCTAATACAATCGTTTCAATAAACATAAGCAATGTAACTTTATGTTTTTTTGCTCCTAACATCATGTACATACCAAACTCTTTTTGACGAAGAGATAATAAGAAAGAGTTCGCATATAAAATGTAGAAGAACGTTATAATGGCTAGTAAAAATGAACCTGCCTGGAATACGAATCCAATTGATTGAATAACTGAGTTAGATTCAATAAACGCTTTATTAAGCGCTAACGTTTGGAACATATAAAAAATTGAGATAGACATGACAAGACCAACAAGTAAGACGATATAATCTTTCAGCTTACTCTTCAGCCCCGACATGGAAAGTTTAAATAACATACTGGAACCTCCTTTCTTACGCTTTTTGTGTACCTAAATCTGCAAGTACATCTAAAATTTCTTTGTAGAACTCTTCACGCGTACCACCGCGATGAATTTCTTTATATAGCTCACCATCTTGAATGAATAAAATACGCTGACAGTAACTTGCACTATACGGATCATGCGTAACCATCATAATCGATACACCTTGATCTTTATTTAAGTTTGTCATCGCATCAAGTAAACTCGTTGCATTTTTAGAATCAAGAGCTCCTGTTGGCTCGTCCCCTAAAATAATTGCTGGCTCATGCACAAGTGCACGCGCTGCTGCTGAACGCTGCTTTTGTCCACCAGATACTTCAGATGGATACTTTTGAAGAATTTCTGTAATCCCTAGCATATCCGCTACTTTTTCTACTTTCGGTCCAATATTACGTGATGAAACACCTTGAAGGGAAAGTGGAAGTGCGATGTTTTCATAAATAGATAAGTTCTCTAATAAGTTAAAGTCTTGGAAGATAAATCCTAATTTTTGTGAACGGAAATCAGAAAGCTCACCTTGCTTCATTTTCGTAATATCCGTACCCGCAATTTCAACAACGCCGCCCGTTGCTTTATCAAGCGTTGAAATTACATTTAATAATGTCGTTTTACCAGAACCAGATGGTCCCATAATTCCAACAAACTCACCCTCTTGAATTGAGAATGAAACACCTTTTAACGCGTGTGATTGGTTCTCACCTTTTTTACCGTACACTTTTTGAACGTTTTTCACGTCTACAACTGGTTTCGTCATATATATCCTCCTACGCTTGTTTTTCCATTACCTATTTTGCGCCTTTTAGAAGAGAACTGCTATTTGTTAACATTACAATTACCTTACACTTTTGTAATATAAAAAAGGCGCGCGTGTAAGGTTCGTTTTCTTTTGGATCAACCTCATTGGTAAATGCAATTTTATCAGCGATTCTCAAAGGAATATCGACTTACCGAAAAAAGATGACAATAAAAATAGACTGTTCCACAAAAGGAACAGCCCAATTCTCTCCTTATTTCTTTAAAGGTGTTACCGTCCAATACGTAATAACACGCCAAATCCATTCTAGTGGACCCATTTTAAAGATTTTCATCCAAATTACACTAAACACAATTTGAATAACATAAATTGCGATACATACATATAACGTCTGCATGTATGTTAAGTTTCCTGCAAAGTTACACACACTACCAGCAATTAAAATCATTGCAGTTTGTCCGATATAATTCGTTAAAGCCATACGACCGTAGTATTTCAATGGTGCTAACAATGTTTGAACTGGTTTTAACTGAAGTAATAAAATTAATGCTCCTACATAGAAAGCTGAAATAATTGGTCCAACTGTAACACCAATTTTTAAGAATTGACCTGCAGCGTCCATTGTTCCATCTTCATTCATAATTATCATATTTACAAATGGATTAGCAGGAACATGCCCATATTGATACCATAACGCTGCAACACTTAAAACAAACATAATGCCTGTAAAAATAGCGACTTGTTTGATTTTTGCTGAAAGGTTTTCAAACACTTTATACTGCCCTGCAGCAAGACCTAATAAAATTAAACCTAATGGTAATAATTCCTTAGCTGCCATAATACTAAAAGCTATCGTAAGAATAAGACCGAGTACTACATTCACTTCTTTTTTCGCTTTATAAAACGGTAAAACGACTAATCCGCAAATTGCGTATAACGCTAGTGCTTCTCCAGGCTGAAACATTTGATGAATTAAACCAAAAATAAATAGTGCAACTACGCGGCGTAGAAATAGAACGTACCCATTCTTCCCTTTCGCAATTGCTCTTGTAATAAAGATGTAGAATCCTACTCCAAATAAGAATGAGAAAATCGAGAAGAAACGACCTTCTACAAATAAGTATAGAAACCTTTGATAACTGGCATCTACTGTATTAGGATCGGGTACCTTAATATTTAGTAGTGCAAGAATATTTACTAAAATAATCCCCAGTAATGCGAAGCCACGAATGTAATCTAACTCATCAATTCGTTTGTTTGTAATGTTGTTCCCCATAAAGCAACTCCTTGTCCAAAATTTAATCCTCCCTTACTCTACTGGAAAAGTAAGCTTACAACTATCGGCAAACCTTACAGAAATCTTACATTATTGTCATATAGCAAAATAAAACCAGGTCATATTGCGACCTGGTTTACTCTGATTGCTTTGATCTTTGAGGTTGTCCTTTTTTACTGTTGCGCTGTTTCACTTGAACAACTGGATCAAGTTCATTTGAAAACTCAGCGTTATGTCCATTTTGCGTTTTTTGCTCTGGATTATTTTGATCTGAACGTTTCGCCATTACATTCACTCCTTATTAGTGCGGTGTAATAATCATTTGATGTTGCAGTTGGCGAATTGCCATGCGTGCTCTATTTAACTGCTCACGTTGCTCATCATTCGCATGTTGCTGCATCGTTTGTAAATCGTTATATGCTTGTTCTAATTGTAACTGTGCATCTGAATACTCCATCGTATTATAATGCTCTTGTCTCATACCTTGGTCTAATTGTTCTTTCGCATATTCCACCGCTTGTTCTGCTTGTGTAATATACGATTCAAGTGATTGACGCTCTGCCATAATTGTCCCTCCTTGCTTCAATTCCCCTTTAGTGTGTCCCTTCCATATGAACCTTATGAGTATGTTATAATGGATTTTGTTTCATTTTGACTCGGCTTAGGAGGGAAAGTAATGAAGGTTCAAAACCCTTTTCCATATACAAACGACAATAAACGTTATCATACATGGAATTACCATTTACGAAATGAATTTGGTGAAAAAATCTTTAAAGTTTCATTAGATGCTGGCTTCGATTGCCCGAACCGTGACGGTACAGTTGCTTACGGTGGTTGTACATTTTGTAGTGCTGCCGGATCTGGTGACTTCGCTGGTGATCGCCGCGATGATGTTATAACGCAATATCATGAAATGAAAGAAAAAATGCGCTCAAAGTGGAAAGACGGAAAATGTATCGCTTATTTCCAAGCGTACACAAATACACATGCACCACTTGAAGTGTTAAAAGAAAAATTCGAACCGCTTCTAGCAGAAAAAGACGTTGTCGGTCTTTCTATCGCCACTCGTCCAGATTGCTTACCGGACGATGTCGTTGAATATTTAGCGGACTTAAATAAACGCACATACCTTTGGGTTGAACTCGGTTTACAAACTGTTCACGAACGAACTGCAAACCTTATTAATCGCGCTCATGATTACCCATCTTACGTGGAAGGTGTAAATAAATTACGTAAGCATGGCATTAGAGTTTGCTCTCATATTATTAACGGTCTTCCACTTGAAGATTACGACATGATGATGGAAACAGCTCGTGAAGTAGCGAAGCTTGATATACAAGGAATTAAAATTCATTTACTTCATTTATTAAAAGGAACGCCAATGGTGAAGCAATATGAAAAAGGACAACTAGAATTCCTTTCTCTTGAAGATTACGTAAGTCTCGTTGTTGACCAACTTGAAATGATTCCAGAAGACGTAATTGTGCACCGTATCACAGGTGACGGTCCGCCTGACTTAATGATTGGTCCAATGTGGAGCTTAAATAAATGGGAAGTATTAAATTCCATCGATGCAGAATTTGTACGCCGCGGAAGCTGGCAAGGAAAATATGCAAATGAGGAGAAACAACAATGAAATTAGAACGTGTATTACCGTTTGCTCGCACACTACTGCAAACGGCAGTAAAAGAAGGCGATTACGCTGTAGATGCAACGCTCGGCAATGGACATGACACATGCTTCCTAGCTGAAATCGTTGGAGATAACGGAAAAGTATTTGGATTTGATATTCAAAAAGAAGCAATTGAAAGCTCTACTATCCGTCTAAAAGAAAAAGAGCTTTTTGAACGCACTGTTTTAGTTCACGATAGTCACGATACGCTTCTATCCGTACTACCAGAAGATGCAAAAGGAAAAGTAACAGGCGCTATCTTCAACTTAGGTTACCTTCCTGGTGGTGACAAGCATATCGTTACAAAACCGAACTCAACACTCTCGGCAATTGAACAATTACTAGAAGTAATGGCACCTGAAGGAATCATCGTCCTTGTCATTTACCACGGACACCCAGAAGGACAAGTAGAACGCGACGCTGTTCTCAAATTTGCAGAAGAACTCGACCAAAAACAAGCTCACGTACTACGATACGGCTTCATTAACCAGCAAAATAACCCACCATTTATTGTGGCGATTGAGAAGCGATAAAATATATCAACGATTTTTTCGATATATCGACGATTCGACACACTATATCAACTTATCGACAAAACATAACAAAAAAAGACGTGCACTCATTGCACGTCTTTTTGTTATTCTCCTATATAATGGATATATACAATATTTGAAGAAAGAAGGATAGAACTTTGCTAGTAGAACTAAGGGGAATTCAAAAGAAGTATGGCAAATCACTTATACTAGACAACATTGATTTATCCATTCCAGAAGGAGAAGCGCTCGCTATTATTGGCGGGAACGGGACTGGAAAAAGTACGCTACTCAAAATAATTGCAGGATTTATTTCACCTACGGCAGGGACACTTCAAAGAAAAGAACATATACAAATCGGCTATGTACCTGAACATTTTCCTGAAGGGATTCGTTTTACATTAGAAGATTATTTATATCATCTCGGCCACATCCACGGTTTATCAACAAAATATTTAAAAGATAAAATTCCGATGCTTCTTGAATCTTTTCATTTACATCATGCAAGGCATTCTGTTGTACGAAACTTTTCAAAAGGTATGAAACAAAAAACAGGCATCTTACAAGCATTACTTACAGATGTCCATTTATTAATTTTAGATGAACCACTTTCTGGGCTAGATCCTAACTCTCAGCAAGAACTAGAACATATTTTACTCTCATTAAAAAAACACGGCATATCTATACTCTTCACATGTCACGAAAAACAACTACTAGAAAACTTCGCCGATAGAATTGTGAAGTTAGCAAATCATACAATCACGGAAAATATCTCTGTACAAAAAGGAGCAGAACAAGTCTATATTGAAGCAATCGTTCACGAAACATTTTCAGCGATAGAACTACGGAAACAATTAGGATTTATACACGTTGCACACAATTCAAATCAAAACCTTATTCAATTACAAATCGAAAAAGAATATACAAACGAAATGCTTCAGTTTTTATTACATAAAAAAGCATCTATCACACTGCTACAACCTAACTTTTAAATCGAAAGAAGGTTTATTATGTTTGCCCTTATTCGTTACCATTTTCTCGACTATACAAAATCGTATAAGTACGTCCCTCCTATTGCGATGTACTTTGTGAGCTTACTTTTTGTATATACATATAAGCCGACTCCTATTGTACCGACATACTTAGAAACAGCTCTCGCCCTTTATTTATTATCTGCCTGGATTACAATCACAATTTTTCATACGGAAGATCCTGTACAAGAACAAATTACTATTTCTCACACAAATAATATTTCCGCACTATATGTGGGTAAATATATTACCGCTCTTCTCATTTGTACTGTGCTATCTTTTATATCCGTAATCTATCCAATGATTTTGCAAATGTTTAATGAAAAAATGACAGTTTCTTTATTCCTAGTCGGATTTCTCGCTCATATATCTTTCTCTATAATAGGAATTTCAATTGCAACTTTATTTACTAGAAATATGATTCAAAAAACAAGCACCGCTTGGCTTAGCCTTACATTCATATTGCTTATAACGATCGCATCTATCCGATTTAAAAAAGAATTACTATGGTTTTTACCACCTGTCGAAAGCTTTCTAATGCTTGGACAATACAAATTTAATATACTTACTCACACGCTATGGCTCACAGCTTGGGCTATCGTATATTCATTTTTATTACTTACTTTATTTCTTTTTATCGTTCGCAAAAAACGTTTTTAATTACATATTAAAGGAGACAAACCAATGATCGGAATACTAGCAGGAATGGGACCAAAATCAACTGGACCATTCGTCGATACAGTTGTAGCAGGGTGCCAAACAATATACGGAGCAAAACATGACATGGACTTTCCTCATATGATGATTTATTCTTGTCCAACACCGTTTTATATGGATCGGGCTATTGATCACGAGGCGATGAAAAAAGTGATTATTGAAGGGGCGCAAAAACTTGAAAGTACTGGCGTAGAATTTATCGCTATGCCTTGCAATACAGCGCATCTTTATTTTGAAGAATTACAGCGTTCTCTTTCTATCCCGATTTTAAATATAGTCGATGAGACGTTACAAGCAATTCCTGAAAGTACAAAAAGAATCGCGCTTCTCGCAACAGAAGCGACAATTCAAGCTGGTATTTATCAAGACGGGATTGTAAAACGGAATATAGAATACATTCATTATGAAAAATGGCAGACAATGATTAATCAAACTATTTCTTGTATTAAAGGCGGAGAAATTGAAAAAGCTCGCGAATTGTGGAATACGCTCGTTGTGCAGTTGAAAGATGAAGTTGATACCGCAATTATCGCATGTACTGATTTAAATGTGGTGGCGGGTGAGGATTTTGTTGATTCCGCTCAATGTCTTGCTGAGGCGGTTGTTAGGATGTATCTATCAAATACAAAGAGATCTTCATAAACATAGAAAACCTCCCCAAAACTTTTAACATTTTTCACAATTCTTTCAAAATATCCACACTTAATCTCGCTATATTAAAATGAGGAATTTATTCATATAGGGAAGGTTAGGGGAACTGAAAGTATGAAAGTAAATCGTTCGCTTCATTACATTTTTTGGCGTTGGCATTTTTATGCTGGGCTTTTTATTACACCGCTTCTTATTACGTTGTCACTGAGCGGAATTGGGTATTTATTTCGGGAAGAAGTTGAAGATTTCATCTATAAAGATTTATATTTTGGGAAGAGCGCCCAAACGGAATCTATTTCGATGTCTGATTCTATTTCCTTAACAGAGAAAAAATATCCACATTATAGTGTGGCGAAAATTAGTGAGTTTAATGGGGATTATAATACGAGGCTTACTATTGCAAATGAATATACAGGGCAACAAAAATATGTGTATTTAGATAGCAATAATCAAATTATTGGAGATCAAAATGCAAGTGAAACGTTTGCCAATATAATGCGGGAATTACATAGTTCTCTTTTAGTTGGTGGCACTGTCGTCAACTATACTATAGAGCTTGCGGCATGCTGGACAATCTTTTTAATTGTAACTGGATTGTATATGAGTATACGCCAGTTCAAAAACACACCGGCATCTAATAAGCGAGAAAAAGCAAAACGACGTCATTCTATTATCGGTATTATATTTACAATTCCACTCGTTTTGTTAGTCGCATCTGGATTGCCATGGTCAGGATTTATGGGTAACCAAATTTATAAAATCGCATCGTCGAATGAATCGATTGGATATCCAAAGTTGTATATGGCACCGCCTGAATCAAAGGTAAAAGAATTGCCGTGGGCAACAAGAAAAGAAGCTCCTCCTGAATCGAATTCAAATGAGCCAAAAACAATTTCTGTCGATGAATTACAAAAAGGAATTGAAATAAAGAAGCCATACGTTATCTCACTACCAACTGATCCGAAAGGTGTATTCACCGTTTCGAAATCGAGCGGTTCTGGTATTACGGGCATGGATGTGGCACCAAATGAAGAAATAACAGCTTACTTTGATCAATATAGCGGAAAACTCATTTCAAAAACGGACTATCGTGATTATGGCTTATTTGCACAATGGTTCACTTACGGTATCCCGCTTCACGAAGGTCATTTATTCGGATGGCCAAATAAAATATTATGCTTACTAACGACATTATCTTTATTACTTCTTATTTATTACGGAGTAAAAATGTGGTTTGCAAGAAAGCCGAAAGGAAAATTAGCAGCACCACCAAAGCAAAGAGATAAGAACAGCATAATCGTTTTCTTTATCATGATGGTTATACTAGGCGCTGTCATGCCTTTATTCGGACTATCTGTTTTAGTTATTTTCGCAATTGAACTTCTCATATATGTATTTGCAAAAATACGATCATAAATAAAAAAGCATTTGTACTCTCGTGTACAAATGCTTTTTTATTTACTATTCGTTTGTTTTTTTCTACTATTCATTAAGAACACGATATCTACAATAATAATTGTGCCAATTATTACTTGCGGCACATAATCCATCATAGTAGGACCACTTGGCCTATTCATCATCATATACATTCCAGTTACAAATGAAATGGAAAGTAGCATGAGTAACGTTACTTCAATATTTTCATATAGCTTTTGAAACAATCGCTTCATTTCCACTACCAGACTTTACCATATTATAACAAAAACCACTCTACATGAGTGGTTTTCTTCATCACTGCGCCATTTTCTTTCGGTACATCTTCCCGTTCCAATAGAAGAATCGTGAAGTAAGCCCTCCGTATTTTACAATGCGCCGTGCCATTTTGTGCATATTCTTTTGTGCTGATACTTTTTGATCTGATAAATAAATACCAAGTAACCCTCGGCTTATGAGACGATGAAACTTCGCATGAGGTAAATCACCAATGCTCTTCTCTGCTTCTTCTACAAAATGTTTCATACGATCTAATATCGCTTGCTCGTTTTCATAATAACTACAGAAATTCAAATCCCCGCCGGCGCGGTCTTCTTCTTGATCGATGAAATAATCAAGTAAAATGTGAAGTCCTTGTACGTATGGGAAGTATCCTTGTCTAATTTTCGCAATATCTTCATCATGTAATTCATCATGAAATGCATATGCTACAAGACAGAAGATTCCAAGTGTAGAACCGGCACATGCTGAAAATTCAAACCAGCTCATTTCAGGTAAATTTTCTTTATGTGCTTCAAACCATTTTTGTAAGCGTGGTTCTCTTTCTTCTAACTTCACGTGTTTATGAATTTGCAAATCACAATAATAACAAGCAAGTTCATGAAGAACAGGAGCAATTTTGTCATAGTGCTTCGTTTTCTTTAAAACATCTTGGCATGTTTCAACAAGTTCATCTAAATAACCACCATCGTCTTGGTCATCACGATAGCGATAATAATTACCGCCACCTTCTACTTCAGGTGATAATGCCATTAACATAGATTCATGCAGTGCGGCAAAATCATTCGGATCAAGTGATGTACTGCGGTCACATAAATTATCTAAATAATCGCTGATTGTTTGATACGCTACGATAAAACGAATGCATTCCTCTCGGTGCTCATTTGCTAACAGTGCTAAAATACCACCGCCTTCGCAATGAAACGTTTTATTCTCAATACTCGCGATTGCCTGACTATGAAGCTCATCATTCGGAATATGGTAGGCACGCTCTTTCCACACCGCTAGCTCATGGTGTACTACCGGAAACACATCACGGTATACTTTCGCCATGAGCGTTATGGGATTACTCGGTACGTTCACTTCTTCCTTCATCTCCTCTATTCGATGTACAAATAATTTACTTATTTGTTTGTTTCTATTATGTTATTGATGCGTATTTCAGTAAATGACTGAATATAATTCAAAATTTCATCACGCTCATACTCATTTAATAACTCGTGATAACAATTCGGCCATTCTTTAAAAGCCTTATCACTTATTTTAACATTATCAAACCAAGTGCGGACACGTATTTTATCTACAAGTTTATCCTCACAAGCTTGCATTAGCAAGAGCGGAACATCTGGAAAATCATCTATTTTTTTATGAGCAATTTCGATAGACTTAATCAATTCACTATACCAACGTACTGATACTTTGCGCAAGAACAATGAATCATTCTCCATCGCGTCCCTAACTTCATGATTACGAGTGGACATTTCCACTGTAAGATTCGTTGCAAATTGCAATTTTGGAGCGATAATATTTAATATTTTTGAGGCAGCTTGAAGTGGTGCTGAAGGTCCAGCTACTAAGCCTAAACATGGCGAACTTAAAATAATGCCGTCTACATCTTCTCTCTTCGTTTCTTGCATCATACGAATGACAATAAGACCACCCATACTATGACCAAATATAAAAATAGGTAACCTATACTTTCTTGCCTCTTTCACCCATAATTTAACTTCCTCTATGTATTCATCAAATGAATCAATATGTCCTCTATTTCTCGAAGTCGTTCCGTGTGACGGAAGGTCCCCCATTACGACGTGGTAGCCGATATGATTCCACATTTCCGCAACGGCTTCGTAACGTCCGTGATATTCCATTGCGCCGTGCACGATAACAACGACAGCTTTCGCTTCCTCTGCTTCATAATTCCACATACGGACCTCCTCCATTTCACTCTTTCTCATAATTTGATACACTGAAACTAGTCTCTAGGAAAGGAAGACTTTACATGATATATCCTTACAAAGAAAAAAATCCGAAAATTGCGAGTAGTGCTTTTGTCGCTGATTATGTTACGATTACAGGCGACGTTTCCATTGGTGAAGAATCAAGTATTTGGTTTAATACAGTCATACGCGGTGATGTTTCACCAACAATCATTGGAAACCGGGTAAATGTACAAGACCAATGTACACTTCACCAAAGCCCACAGTATCCTCTTATTTTAGAAGACGACGTAACCATTGGGCATCAAGTTATTTTACATAGCTGTCATATTAAAAAAGATGCTTTAATTGGAATGGGATCTATTATATTAGATGGTGCTGAAATTGGTGAAGGAGCCTTTATCGGTGCTGGAAGCCTCGTTTCACAAGGAAAGAAAATCCCGCCAAACACATTAGCATTCGGTCGACCAGCTAAAGTCGTTCGTGAATTAACAGAAGAAGACCGTAAAGACATGGAGCGAATTCGCACACAATATGTTGAAAAAGGCCAGTATTATAAATCATTACAGAAGTAACTTTTCCAGCTGCCATTAAAGTGGCAGCTTTTTATATAAAGTGAAACTTTAATCAGTGGGGTTTTTCTTCATCCCCCACTGATTATTAGTTGAACCAATCGGACTTTTATGGGCAGTTGATCCCCCACCTAACTTCTTTGCTTTCGCTGCATTTTGAGGTGGGGGTCTTACTGCCCATTAAAGCGGGATAAAAACTAACTTTTTCTTTACAAAACATTATTACTCCCTCAATAAAATCTTATTAAAATAAAAGCTAATATCTCCATATATATGTAAACGAGGGAGGAGAATTTTCATGAAGGTCAGTGGACTGTATAAAATAGAATGTTACATTTTCAAAGGAATTAACCGATACTTTGATCAAAAAACATTAAATATCTTTTTCAGCAATATTACTCATATCGGTGGTGCTACTTTCTCAATCGCACTCACACTTTTCTTTTTAATTTTTGCAAAAGGGACTTTGCATCAAGCTGCAATCGCAACTGCTATTTCTTTAGCAATTAGCCATATTCCTGTACAAATATTAAAAAGATGGTATCCGCGAAAACGCCCTTATTTAACAATTCAGGATGCGAAATATCCAGTCCATCCATTAAAAGACCACTCTTTCCCGTCTGGTCATACAACAGCCGTTTTCTCTATCCTTATTCCATTTATTTGCTATAATCCAAGCATATTTGCTTTTCTATTACCGTTAGCATTATGCGTTGGTATTTCTCGCATTTATTTAGGGCTTCACTATCCGTCTGATGTATTCGTCGGTATGTGCCTCGGCACTTGCTCTGGCATCATCTCTTTTTATCAATTCATCCCACTTTTCACATAAAGGAGTGATATGATGAGAGTCGCCATTTTTACCGATACTTTTACGCCACAAGTTAACGGAGTTGCGAAAACATTAGAACGATTAACACGTTATTTTCAGAAAGAAAAGATCGCCTATTCTGTTTTCGCTCCTCAGCATACAGCTGAAGATAATTTCGTGGCTAATGTGAACAAGATGAGAAGTATTCCGTTAACAATATTATATCCAGAATGTCGCTTTTCTTTTCCTACTCCGCGCATTAAACGAGAACTTCTTTCCTTTAAGCCTGACATTATTCACATTGCCACACCTTTCAACATGGGACTTTGTGGATTGTATTATGCAAAAAAGTTAAACATCCCAGTTGTCGGTTCTTATCATACTGATTTCGATGCTTATTTACGCTATTACAAAATCGAATTTCTCTCTAATATGCTTTGGAACTATTTAAAATGGTTTCATAGTCATATGCAAAAAAATTTCGTTCCTTCCTTTGAAACGTTACACCAACTAAAAAACAAAGGCTTTCAGGCCCTCTCCATATGGGGACGTGGTGTAGATTGCACACTCTTTCATCCATCTTACAATACAGACCTATTCCGAAAAAAATATAATATTACAGCGAAGTATGTCCTTTCCTATGTTGGACGGCTTGCCCCTGAAAAAGATATTGATACGTTACAACACCTTATCGCGAAAACAGCGCATACTCGAAACGATATTCATTGGCTCATTGCAGGAGACGGTCCTCTAGCAATAAATTTACGTGAAGCTGTTCCGAATACAAATGTCACTTTTACTGGATATTTACAAGGTAAGGATTTAGCTGAAGTATATGCTTGTTCTAACATCATGGTATTTCCATCCGCTACTGAAACGTTCGGAAATGTCGTACTCGAATCACTTGCATGCGGTACACCTGTCATCGGTGCAAATAGTGGCGGGGTTAAAAATATTATTACGGATGGACAGACAGGAGTTCTTTGCCCGCCCAAACATGCGGATTCATTTCTATCATCCATCCATTCTTTATTGCGAAATGAAGAGCAACTTATGCAAATGAGCATAGCGGCTTCATCTTATGCTAAAACAAAAAGCTGGGATGAGATTTTCCGTGGGTTACTTGACCAATACGAAACCGTCCTTCAGAACACCGCATCAGAATTACTCGCTTAAACAGAAGAACTCCCTTCAACTAGACGAAGGGAGTTTATTACACAGTTATAAATTTTAGTTTCATAAATGATACATAAGGTTAAACATTGTTTTATTTCTATATTCATTATATCAAAAATAAACATAACTAAACAGACTTGTAATAAAAACCCATAAAAATTAATATATGGTTATACAGTGTTTTAACTGTATAGTGATTTTAAGAATTCCCCTTAAAATCAACTTACTCACATACCTTTATACAGTAATTGTTCCCCAATTTCTGTATACCAAAAAACCTTTCATTCATTTGAAAGGTTTTTTTGAGCCTGCACATATTCTTCTTTCGTATTCACATTTATAAACCAATCCGCATGCGCTTGTACATCTTCTCCAGCAACATACTTTACATTACATTGTGATAAAAGCTGGCCCACACTTCTTTTTTCTTCCTGAAGCAAAGCATAAATCTTTTCTTTCACACGGTTATGATACGCTGCAAGTAACGGTTGTTTTCTTCCATTAATAATAGGTACAACCGCATCATATTCATTACTCGTTTGCTCTAGCAAAATGATAAACCATTCTTGCGAAATATTTGGCGCATCGCAAGGCATAATAGCGTACCAATCTGCTTCTATATATTCCATACCTGATACAATGCCGGCAAGCGGTCCATTTCCTTTATAATGCGGAATATCTTCTATAACAGGTACTTGTACGAATTGCTCTACTCGCTCTTTTATATCAGTATGGCTAATTACTACAATGTCTTGCAAAGTAGTTCCCATCACTTTCACAATATGCTCAACAAAAGTAGTTCCCTTCCAAATTGCTAACGCTTTCGGCTCACCGAATCGACTCGATATACCGCCTGCTAATACAATTCCAGCATACTTACTCATTGGCGATACAGCTCAAATGTAATATGACCTAATTCCGGTAAAATTAATTTATTCATTGCAAGGCGAACTGCTCCGCTCGATCCTGGCATCGAGAAAACTACTTTGCGTCCAATTGTACCACCAATCGCTCTACTTAACATTGCGCTGCTTCCGATATCTTCTAAATAACTAATCATACGGAACAGCTCACCAAATCCGACAATTTCTTTATGTAATAACGCTGATACTGCTTCAATTGTGACATCGCGTTTCGTAATACCAGTACCGCCATTTGTTAATACAACATCTACATCTTCCTTATGATAACCAGCTAACACCGCTTGCTGAATACTTTCTTTATCATCTTTTACAATTTCATAAGAGGTCACTGTATGCCCTGCCTCTTTTAACAATTCATGTAATAGTTGTCCGCTCTTATCTGTCTCTTCCGTACGTGTATCGGAAATCGTCACGATCTTACAACGCACTTCTTTTGGAGCTTGTTTTTTATGTTCAGTTACACTCATTTTTCATCTTCCCTTTCCTAAAGTCTTTTCTTCATTTTATCATACCTATCTTTACACAATTATGTATGAAGCCGCTAATACACCATGATACAATATAAGTATATACAACCACAAAAAGGAAAATATACTTTCTTATACTCCTAGACTACACATCATTAGCTACTCTTTAAATCCTCTTATATTTTCCACATGGTAGATTTCATTTTAAATTACAAAATAATCTGGGGGTTCACTCACTATGGAACTTTATAAAAAACTAACAACAACATTCATCCTCTTATTCGTCGCTTCCATTACTGTCGGCTTTTCGCTAAAAGGCGCAATTCCATACGCTACATTAGTAAGTATTATATTCGCAACACTATTTTTACTAAGCAGTGCCTTTTGCGCGGGTAAAGCACGTCAAATGAAAGGTTGATTACATATGTTCAAGAAGAAACCAATCCTTTGTAAATCATGTAAAAAAGAAATACAAACGTATGAAAAGGCATGACGAATATGAAAAAGTATATTGAGCTAGACGGCGAAGTATATCGTAGCTCATGCATTCAAATTGTAAGTAAAACAAAATAAAAAAAGCTTTGCGCTCACGGCGCAAAGCTTTTTTTCATATATTATAGACCAGCTTGCTCTTTTAAAGCTGCAGCTTTGTCTGTACGTTCCCATGTTAGGTCTACATCAGTACGTCCGAAGTGGCCGTAAGCTGCTGTTTGTTTATAAATTGGGCGACGTAAGTCTAGCATTTTAATAATACCAGCTGGGCGAAGATCGAAGTTGTTACGAACTAGTTCTACTAGTACGTCTTCAGATACTTTACCAGTCCCGAATGTATCAACTGAAATTGATACTGGTTGTGCTACACCAATTGCGTATGCAAGTTGTACTTCTGCTTTGTCAGCAAGACCAGCTGCCACGATGTTTTTCGCAACATAACGAGCTGCATATGCTGCAGAACGGTCAACTTTCGTTGCATCTTTACCAGAGAATGCACCGCCACCGTGGCGAGCGTATCCACCATAAGTATCAACGATGATTTTACGTCCTGTTAAACCAGCATCACCTTGTGGTCCACCAATTACGAAGCGGCCAGTTGGGTTAATGAAGAATTTCGTTTCTCCATCCATTAATTCTGCTGGAACTACAGCTTTAATTACATGCTCTTTTAAATCGCGATCGATTTCTTCCCATGTAACATCTGGATGATGCTGTGTAGAAATTACGATTGTATCTACACGTACAGGTTTACCATTTTCATCATACTCAACTGTAACTTGCGTTTTTCCATCCGGACGTAAGTATGATAATGTGTCATCTTTACGTACTTCAGTTAAACGGCGAGCTAATTTGTGAGCAAGCGAGATTGGAAGTGGCATTAATTCTTGTGTTTCATTACATGCGAAGCCAAACATTAAACCTTGGTCTCCCGCACCAATTGCCTCAATCTCAGCGTCAGTCATTAGACCTTCGCGTGCTTCTAGCGCTTGGTCAACACCCATAGCGATGTCAGCAGATTGCTCATCGATAGATGTTAAAACTGCACAAGTTTCTGCATCGAATCCGTATTTTGCGCGTGTGTAACCAATGCCTTGAATTGTTTCACGAACGATTTTTGGAATATCTACGTAAGTAGAAGTCGTAATTTCCCCCGCTACCAATACTAAACCAGTTGTTACAGTTGTTTCACAAGCTACACGTGCATTTGCGTCCTTTGATAAGATCGCATCTAAAATTGAATCAGAAATTTGGTCACAAATTTTATCTGGATGTCCTTCAGTTACAGACTCAGATGTGAACAGATGACGTTTTTTTGTCATGTGGTAAACCTCCCTACAGTAATTGTATATATTGTACGGAACTCATCCTTAATTTGCCACAAACTGCGACATACATTTATTCTCCCACACAAGCATACAGAAAAACCTTTCCTACTTTGCATAGAGGAAAGGTTTAATTTGCTACTTGCATACTGCTTTTTGCCCTTTGCTCTTATCGTTCGAGACCGTTAGCCTCGCACAGGTTTTAGCACCTATTCACCTGTATTTACCACTACAAGTGAGGTTGCTGGGCTTCATCGGGCCTGTCCCTCCGCCAGCTCGGGATAAGAGAGTATCCGTCCCAACCTATACTAAAGAAATGATATTCATTTGTCAATTAATATTCACATTTTCCTGAAAGTTTTTCTCAATACGCCTGGAATGAAATATTAATAAGGAAATAATACATTCACACAAACAAAAAGAAATAAATAGTATACATTATTTATATAATTGTGTTATACTCTTGTTGGGGATTACGAGAAATATTTCATTAAATGAAAAGGATGGTATATAAATATGAGTACTGTGAATGTCCAAATTGGTTTACATGAATTATTGAACGGAAGCAATGCACAGATTCAACTAAGTGTTCCGCAATTAGTGGAAAAAGTATTAATGCGAAATGAAGGGAAATTAACTTCTACTGGTGCCGTTTCTGCTTCAACAGGAAAATATACAGGACGTTCTCCTAAAGATAAATTTATTGTGAAAGAAGCATCGGTTGCTGACAAAATTGCTTGGGGAGCAGTGAATCAACCGATTTCTGAAGAACATTTTAATAAATTATACACTAAAGTTTTAGAATACTTAAAAGAAAAAGAAGAGTTATTCATCTTCAATGGATTTGCAGGCGCTGACCGCAATTACCGCCTACCAATTCAAGTTATTAACGAATATGCATGGCACAATTTATTTGTACATCAATTATTCATTCGTCCAACTGAAGAAGAATTAACAACTCATGAATCAGAGTTCACAATTGTTTCTGCACCGAATTTCAAAGCTGATCCAGCTGTTGACGGTACAAACTCTGAAGCATTCATTATGGTTTCATTCGAAAAACGTATCGTACTAATTGGTGGTACAGAATACGCTGGAGAAATGAAAAAATCAATCTTCTCTATTATGAACTTCTTACTACCTGAACAAGATATTCTTTCTATGCACTGCTCTGCAAACGTAGGTGAAGAAGGCGACGTAGCACTATTCTTCGGTTTATCTGGAACAGGTAAAACAACATTATCTGCTGATCCACACCGTAAATTAATCGGTGATGATGAGCATGGTTGGTCTGATAACGGTGTATTCAATATTGAAGGCGGTTGCTACGCAAAATGTGTAAACCTTTCTCACGAGAAAGAACCACAAATTTTCGATGCAATCAAATTTGGATCTGTTTTAGAAAACGTTATCATTAATAACCAAACGCGTATCGCAGACTATAACGATACTACTTTAACAGAAAATACTCGTGCTGCATACCCTATGCATGCGATTGACAATATCGTACTGCCAAGTGTTGCTGGACACCCAAATACAATCATTTTCTTAACTGCTGATGCATCTGGCGTATTGCCTCCAATCAGTAAGTTATCAAAAGAACAAGCTATGTATCATTTCTTAAGTGGTTACACTAGTAAACTAGCAGGAACAGAGCGCGGCGTTACATCTCCGCAAGCAACATTCTCAACTTGCTTCGGTTCACCATTCTTACCACTTGATGCATCTCGCTATGCTGAAATGCTTGGTGAAAAAATCGAGAAACACGATGCGAAAGTATTCTTAGTAAACACTGGCTGGACTGGTGGCGAATACGGCATTGGTAAACGTATGAACTTAGGTTACACTCGTGCAATGATTCAAGCTGCATTAAGCGGCGAACTTGCGAAAACTGAAACAGCTAAACATGACATCTTCGGTCTTGAAGTTCCACTTCACGTACCAGGTGTACCTGACGAAGTGTTAATGCCTGAACAAACTTGGGCTGATAAAGCTGCTTACAAAGCGAAAGCAATCGAGCTTGCGAGCGAATTCAAAGAGAACTTCAAAAAGTTCGACAGCGTTTCTGAAGATATTATTAACTTAGGCGGTCCAATCGCTTAAGTACAAACTTTCTGTTGGAATACCCCTTTTACTCATATGAATAAGTGTCGTGTAACCGTAAAGTTCCGCGTACTCACCGACAAAACCCAATGCGGCTTAACGGTTATACACACTTACATAAAAAAGAAGCTTACGTTAAAAACGTAAGCTTCTTTCTATATCTTATCTCTTCATCTATGACTTAGTTCATAAAATTACATACCAACATCCGAATTTTACAGAAAATTCATTTTATAATCATTCATTATTATTTTTTTATGGTACAATTTACATATGCAGGAAAGGATGAGGCCTTTGAAAAATTTTTCTCGTACAGGAAAAATTTTATTCAGTTATGGAGCGATCCAAATGTTTTGGGGACTTGTGATGCTTAATGTTAATTTATTTGAGCATACAAGTGAAACGATAAAATATATTATTCTAATTATCGGAATAATTTGTTGTATTATATCCACCTTTTTTAAAGAACATAAGAGTCATACTAATACGTGATTTCATGTTAGCTTATAGGAAGCAGAAACCTGTATTTTATGCAAAATTATGCTTCCTATTGTAACTACCCCTCGCCGGACCCTCTATTCCATCTAAAAAGAGGCTTTTTATCTTTTTAGCCCTTTGTTAATTCTTCCTCATCTTTCATACTATAGTAGCCTAAATTCACAACGATTAAGAAATAACCACCCAGAATCCCTACTGCAAATGCCCACATAACCATGTGGTGCTCAATTTCGTACATAATAACAGCGCCCAAAATGGCAGCTGCAAAACGATTAAACATACCGAGCGTCGGTGCTTTCGTTTTCTTTACGATACTATCTCCAAGCTTCTCAATTCGTCTCCCTAAAAGCCAAACACAATACATACTTACGATAAGTCCAATTCCAGCACCTAGAAAATGAGCTGAAAACGGTGTTAACATCCATCCTAGCAAAAGAAAACCTAGTAAATAATACGATTGAATTTTAAATGATCTTAATGACATACTAATCATGCTGTTCTCCTCTTCAGTAATTTTTATCTATCCAACAAAAGCTGTATAACTCATTTCTTTCGAGTTCATACTACTTAAAATTCATTTCACTCAAATTAAAAACAACATAAACAGTATGTTTATGTTGTTTGAATGTTTTCAGGAAATAATATTATACAAAATTTCAAACATCATATTCTCATAATTTGTGACGTTTTTCCAAACATTTTTCGTCCATTTATGAAAAAAGTGATATCAATCTATGAACATACGGATATGATGTAATAAGTACACAAATAAAGGGGGCGTCTAATGATTTATTTTTTAATGGCTCTCATTCACCTCATTATCCCTGCACTTATTGGACTTTCATTGTATTGGTACACGAAAAATCATAGTATTTTCTACGCTGTCCTCGGTGTTCTTCTTCCAGGTATTATTCTTATCACACTCTTCCGTATTCCATTTTTAAACTTAATTCCACTTATTACTGCTATCTTATTTCTCGTCTTCTTACCAAAAATAAAAAAATAGGAAAGCAGATCATAGATGATCTGTTTTCCTATTTTGATATAGGTTCCCCCGCAGTAGAATGAATTTTTACTTTCTCCGATTTCACAAACCATAGACCGAAGAAAATAATAATTCCACCGATTATTTGTTGAAATGATACATATTCATTTGCCCATATAGCTGCAAATAAAACAGCTACAAGTGGCGTTATATACATATATACCATCGTATGTGACGCGCCAATTTTTTGAATACCAACATACCACATCACTAAACCAAATACTGTTACAAAGAAAATGGAATATAGTAAAGCGAATAGTGTCATTCCATGTGTAATGTGAAATGGCATTATAAATACATGTGGTCCACTTAACAATAAAAGCGGAATCGCGCCAACTAATGCTGACCATGCGGTAACACGTAGTGCTGAATATTTTTTAATTAATGGACCTGCTAAAACAGGATAAAGCCCCCAGCATATTGATGTAATAAGTCCAATTCCGTTACCATAAAAAGAACTAGCAAGCGAATGCCCTGCTAATAAAACTAATGCAGCACCACAAAAGGCAATTATAGAACCGATGAGCTTTCGAGAAGAAAACTTTTCTTGTTTCAAAAAAATAGCAAATACAGTTGTAAAAATAGGTGAAATAGAAATGAGTAAAGAGGCATTTGTAGCGGACGTATATTTGACAGTTTCCATAAATAACGTTTGATACAGTACAATACCTACAACACTAACGATGATTAATCTAGGTATATCCTTTCGTTCCATATAAACCGACTTTTCAATAAAAAATGTAAGGAGTAACATAAGCGGTGCCGCTGATATCATCCGAAGTGCAGTAAACTCAATTGCTGTAAATTCTAAAAGTCCATATTTAGCAATCGTAAAATTAATCCCCCAAATAATAACGACTGCTAAAATTAATAACTCAATCCCCCATCTTCTCATGCATATCCCCTCCGCAAATAAGATTATACAGAAAATTCAATCACATGTACATTTCATTATGTGAAAAAATCTTTGTATTGTATGGAGAGGTTTGCTTTGTTTGGTACATAAACTTATATCGACGATTTTTCGAATATATCGACTTATCAACAAAAAACGAAAATAATAGTACCTTATATAATAAAAAGATGGTCCAAAAATATTTTGGACCATCTTTTCTTTCTTACACTCGAACGTGTAACTTCATATTTGGATTATAAAATTGGCTTGGGCTCTTCAGCTGAAAAGTTCCTCCAACTTCATGCCAATCAACTGTTAACTTATCATCCATAAATACAAGCTTTGTGCGATCTGCGATAAAATTCATTGCGCTAGATTCGATATCCACATCGCGCTCATCTTTTTCTGCTACAGCTACTAAATCGATAATTCCGCTCATTACACAACCGCAACCTTCATTATCGTAAAATAACTTTATATATTTCGCTTCATTTGGAATCGTATCCATAATCTTTTTATATGCTGCTTCTGTTACAGTAACGTACATATGTTAATCTTCATCCTCTCTTCTCATATCCTTCATACATTGTACCACCATTTTCTCTTAAATTTATATACAGAAAATTAAGACTAATATACAATATATGTAATAAAGGAGGTTGTATCACTCATGTTCAAATTACTGCGAGTGCTGTATATTCTATTTTTTTAATCACTGATATATAGTCCTTACTAAAAAATAATTTATTTAACAAAAAAAGACCCGAGATTCGGGTCAGCAAATAGAAATACAAATGAATTAAAACGAATAACAGACAAGTTTAGTATATACTATCATTGTAATTTTATCCATATATTGGATTTTTAATTGTATACACTATGTTAATATAATTAACTTGCCTACCTTTATCAACATGTCTTACTCTCATCCACAATAAAAAAGGGAGATCACTCTCAAATAAGTAATCTCTCTTTTAAAAATTTTTTCATTACATTGGCAATACAATCTTCACAGTCGTTCCAACCCCAACTTCACTTTCAAAACTCATTTTACCGTTGTGGTCTTTAATAATTTTTTCTGTAACTACTAAACCTAAACCTGTTCCCGTTTCTTTTGTTGTGTAAAAAGCTTCATTTAGCTTCGGAATTTTGTCTTTTGGAATACCGCAACCTTCATCCTTAACTTGAACAATGATTGCATCTTCTACAGTCACTTTAATCGTAATCGTTCCGCCAACTGACATTGCTTCAATCGCATTTTTAATTAAATTAAAAAATACTTGCTTTAATCGTTTTTCATCGCATGTAATCGATGGTATGTCTTTACTATAAATACCTTGTATGTGCACTCCTTGCTTTAAAGCAGGCTTTCCCATAACTCGAATAACATAAGCGATAATTTCTTCTATATTATGAACTTCTGATTCTAGTGATTTAGATTTCTCAAATCCACTAAGTTCTGTAGCGATTGTATGAATTCGCTCTACTTCTTGTTTCATAATATCACTATATATTTTATCCTCAGGATATTTATTTGCTTGCTTATTAACAAATTTATCTAAATTAGCTAGAGGTCTTCTAATTTTGTAACCAATAACTGTAGCCATTTTCCCAACAGTTGCTAGCTTTTCTGTTTGTTGTATTTCTTTATCCATCATCTCAAGCGTACGAACGTAAGATTGAAACCTTAAAAACATAATCCAACATATGATAGTAAATACGCTATATAATGCCATCGGGATTAAAACGAGTGACGAGTGAATAATGATTCCTATAAGAGCGTATTTCCCAACAAGTATACCAGTAACTAACCAAAAATACCTTTTGTTCACAAAGAGTGGGGCAAATAAAATAAAAAATCCTTCTACTATATTCCCACCATCAAACTCAGCATCACTACCGTAGTAAATCATAAAATTATGGATAAAATCTAATAGGTTATATCCAATTAGAATAATATATTTCACTGCAAATGGATTCTTCCATTTCATGAAGTATACTCCAATACAAAACAAAATCACCATTAGAAAATAAAGCCATAAACCTAAACCATCTTCAAATTGTCCTACTCCTTCTTGCTCTCCTCCTATTAAAGGTACAATAAATTCGTAGGCAAGATCGTATACAAAAAATATAATGAAAAATAAACTTAAAAATATTTTCAGTGCCTTCATTTCTTCATTTTTAAATATATCGTCTTTATTCATATCGTAACTCCTAGCTTTTCTCCCTCTTGGATTTCATTATTTCCACGTTGCTTCGGGAGCATAATATCTATTCTAGTTCCAATATCTCTTTCACTTGAAATATGTAATTCACCAAGATGCTGCTCAGTAACAAGCCGATTCGCTACAGTAAGTCCTAGGCCAATTTTATCTTGTTTCGTTGTATAAAAGGCCTCTTTAACACGAGCTAAATTTTCTTTCTTAATACCGTAACCATTATCAATTACACTTAGCATTACATAATCTTTTCCTTTGTTTTCTAACCGTAACTCTAATGTGCCACCTTGCTCCATTGCCTCCAGAGCATTTTTTATGACATATAGAAAGACTCCTCTTATTTTCCGCTCATCACATTCAACTTCTATCGTCTTTTCTTCCACATTAGAAATAAACTGGACGCTAGATTCATTCATTTTTTCGCGAACAATTTTTACTGCTTGTAATGCAATTTCACCTATATTATGTTTCTTATAAACAGAAGGTTTACATGTAGCAACTTCCATTAACTCGCTTATCATATTATTCATATTTTCTATTTCAAAAATCATCTGTTCGTAAATAGGGTCCTCCTCATGCTTCTCTCGTTGTAATTGCGTAAACCCTTTTAATGAAGCAAGTGGATTTTTAATTTCATGTCCCACTGTCGCTGCCATTTTTCCTATTACTGCTAATTTTTGTGATTCACTAGCAATCTTAATACTTTCCTTTACCGCTGAAAGGTATTGTATAAATCGATTTAAAATGATGTATGCCGCTATTAATACGAGTGTATACATAATGAGGAACATAAATCCTTTTACTTCCTTTAATACGAATAAATAAATAACATATTTCCCTACAATTGTCGAAAGTACAAACACAAAATATTTTTTATTTAAAAATATAGGTACAAAGAAGATGAAAATAATTTCTATTATATTTACTCCATCAAATGCCGCCTTATTATAAAGCATATACGAAAGTATATTAACGATTTCTATTCCTATGTATGCAAATACACATGCATATTTAACAAGGTTCGCTTTCTCTTTTTTTATTAAATATACATTCACACCGAGTATTGCAGTTCCGCAAATAACTTGCCATAGTATGCTATGTCCCCTATCCGTTAATGATTTATTTTCTAATACGATTGCATAGAAAATTTGGTATGAAACAACAATGACATATAGCACCCATAAAAAAATTTTTGCATTCCTTTCTTCTTCTTTATATGATAGAAAACTTCCTTTCACTTCAACACCCCTTCAAAATAATATCTCGAAGAATACCATTTATTATAATAAATGATTTTCATAGACAAACAAAGATAAATCGAACATTTGAGGAAAATCATCCCAATAAAGCAAAGTATCTTCAGGCTATATAAGCATAAAAGCTATAAACAATAATACGTATATTATGGGAGGTGTTTTATGTGGACGGCAAAAAAATAAAAAAACAGAACAACTTAAATCCTTCACGCGTGAGAATGAAGGAAAGAAAATGACGACAAATACAGGTGTTACCATTTCAAATGATGAAAATACTTTAACCGCTGGTGATCGTGGTCCTACCCTTCTAGAAGATTTCCTAATGCGAGAAAAGCTTGCTCATTTTGACCGTGAACGAATTCCTGAAAGAGTCGTTCACGCACGCGGATACGGTGCACATGGTATATTCGAGCTATATGAATCTTTAGAAGAGCTAACAATGGCCCACTTTTTACATGACCCTTCAAAAAAAAACCCCCTTTTCGTTCGCTTCTCTGAAGTAGCTGGATCAAAAGGGGCGAATGAAACAAATCGAGATGTACGAGGGTTCGCCGTTAAATTTTATACAGAAGAAGAAAATTTTGATTTAGTAGGAAAATATTAATGCTGGAAACTATCCTGAGTACGAACTTGGCATTCAAATTTTAGAAGAAGAGGATGAATTTAAATACGATTTCGATATATTAGATGCGACGAAAATTTGGCCTGAAGGAGATTTTCCCGTTAAAATCATCGGGAAAATGACATTAAATCGCAACGTCGAGAATGTATTCGCTGAAACGGAACAAGTCGCGCTTCATCCGGGAAGTATCGTCCGTGGTATTGATTTTACAAATGATCCGCTCTTACAAGGTAGGCTCTTTTCTTATACAGACACTCAATTGGCACGCGTCGGTACGAATTATCAAGAATTACCGATTAACCTTCCGATATGTCCATTTCACAACAATCAAAGAGATGGTGCATCTAAATATATAATCGACAAAGGAAAAATTGCTTACCATAATAATTCCTTAGCAAATAGCACTCCTTACACTGTCCCCGGTACAAAGGGTGGGTTCGTTACATATCCTTCTACTGATCAGGGCATAAAACGAGAGAAACAGCCGCTAGTTTCAAAGATCATTTCTCTCAAGCACGTTTATTTTGGAATAGTATGAGTAACGTCGAAAAGGTTCATATTATGCAAGCCTTCTCCTTTGAATTAGGAAAAGTAAAAAGTAAATCGGTCCGCCAACAAGTCGTAACTATGATTGGGCATATTAGTACTGAATTAGCTACGTTAGTCGCTGAAGCGATCGGAGCAAAAGTCCCAAATATTCAAGAATCGGGCGTTACGAAATCATCGCCAGCACTCAGTATGGCAAATACGACATTTAGTCCTAATACATTACGAGTAGGTGTCATTGTTGCAAATGGATATGACGGACAAAACGCGCAATATATACTAAATCAATTCAAACAAGTTGGGTTGCAGCCAGTAATTGTTTCCGAGCGATTAGGTATTGTGCAAGGAACGCAAAATGTACGTTGGGACGTGAATGACACTTTCTTAACGGGATCTTCACTTCTTTATGACGGGCTACTTCTTATTGGAGGAAACCTTGATGAACAGTTTCTTAATAAAGCGAGTTCATTTGTCGTAGAATCATATAATCACTTTAAGCCAATTGGTGCCTTTCAAAATGGATCTACCGTTATTCAATCTTTAAATATTGAAGGAAAGCCTGGCATCCTAATAGAACAAAATCCTACGCAACTTGCAAATGAATTCATTAAAGCCATGACGAAACAACGCTTTTGGGATAGAGCATATGAATAGGTTAGGGGGATAATTTATGTTTGTTACCGTCGAGAAAGATGTGCATATTTTTGTGCAAGACGTTAATCCTGGACCCGGTAGTAAAACCGTGTTTTTCGTTCATGGCTGGCCTTTAAATCATCAAATGTACCAATATCAACTCAATGTGTTACCACAGCATGGTTTCCGCTGCATCGCTATGGATATACGCGGAAACGGGAAATCTGATAAACCATGGACTGGTTACACATACGATCGTTTAGCAGACGATATCGCCATTGTTCTCGAAGCACTTCAAGTAGAAGATGCTACATTAGTCGGTTTCTCAGTAGGTGGTGCTCTTTCTATTCGGTACATGTCCCGCTATAATGGCCATCGTATTTCTAAACTTGTATTAGTCGATGCTGTTTCCCCCTCTTTCGTTAAAAATCAAGAATCGCCCTATGGTGTCCCAAAAGAACAAGCAGATACCCTTATTAATCAAATGTATGCCAATATGCCAAAATTTTTAAATGATGTATCTTTATCATTTTTTAATAGAAACTTAGGATCTGCTACGTTAGAATGGTTTTCTTATCTCGGTATGCAGTCTGCTTCCTACGCTCTCATCAAAATATTGCAAGCAGCCGCAAATGAAGATGTAACGAAAGATTTAAGTGAAATTAACGTCCCAACAAAAATATTCCACGGTGTTCACGATCAACTTATCCCTTACAAAAGCGCTGAACTCACGCAAAAGCGGATTAAAAATTCTCAGTTACATCCTCTTACAAATAGCGGTCACGGCTCTCCAATTGATCAAGCGGATGAATTAAATGCAGAACTTATAAAGTTTTTGCATTCATAAAAATCTATACCAAATCGCTTCAATTGGAACGCATTTTTTGAAAAGATTAAAATTCACATATTTCTCATAAATCAATCAATAAAACGATTACATTTTCATTTATACTAAATGTACAGGTAATACTCCCTAAACCCAGCTTGTCTGGTTACCCCGTTAAATACTATAAAAAAAAGAACTTGTATCGTTATACAAGTTCTTTTTGTTTGTTCTATTTAAAAAGTATATCTTTACTATACTGCTTTCCAGCAAGTAAATCATATTGGATCATTTTATATTGCTCTAACATTTCTTTTTGTTTCTTTGTTAAATCTGTTATCTCTTCCCCATCTTTATTAACCTTTAACTCATCTCTAAGAACCGGTATTTCTTTATGCATTTCCGATAAAAATTGATAAAACGGTGATTGATTTAGTCCTGCATAATCAAAAACAAGATTAGAAAAATAAATTGGACTTACTAAACCTAAATTGTCATTTGGCAAATCAAAATTTGCATACATTAACAATGGTGTTTCTGACATAATTAATCTTTCTCTTACCGTCTCTTCATTTTCTATATATCCTGCTTCTTTATAAATAGATTTATTAGTTCCTAACATAGGTAAATGATCTCCAAAGAAGACTAATAAAGTAGGTCTGTCTAAATCGTTAAGCTGCTCGATTAAATATTGCAGAGCTTCATCAGACAGTCTTACACCTTCTGTATATGCTTCTAATTCCGCTTTCGATTCCTCTTCTGTTAATCCACTAATTTCTATTTTATTTTCTCCAAACATATTTGGCTTATACGGAAAATGATTTTGCATCGTCACCGCATGAATAAATGTAGGTTCTTTTCTCTTCTTTAATTCATCTATGATTTCTTGACTCATAGATAAATCACCAATATTGTCTCCCACTACTTCTTTATTTTTCATCGTATCTTCTGCATTAAAATTATCGAATCCCAATGTTTTATATACATCTTCACGTTTATAAAACGATCGATTAAACGCATGAATTGCACTTGCATAATACCCTTGTTTTTTCAACTCACTTGCAATCGATGGAATCTCTTTTTGGCTTGGAACAGCTTGTTGATATGGTATAGAACCTGGCATTAAAAGACTCATCGAGTAACTCGTTAATGCTTCAAATTCTGTATTCGCTGTATTCCCTCCAAATGTAGGAGCTATCGTTTGTCCACCTGGAAAATTCTCTGTATAATGATGTAAATTCGGCACTGGATCTTCGCTAAATGAAAGATTCGTTAATTTTGTCGGATCCCAAAAAGCTTCACTCATAATAAATATAATATTCGGCTTCTCTGCTTTTTTTTGTCCTTTTATTTTATCGCCATATTGTTTTTCTATATCCTTTGCAATTTGCTGCATATTTTCTTTTGAATATTCCTCTGGTTCTTGGATAACTGTCGTATCTAAGTTACTTAAAAATCCTATAACAAAACCATTCACCTTATAATTTGCGGCTTGATTCCACGCGCGGATGTCTACTCCACTTTTTATAAATATATTATTCATAAAGGTAGTAGGGTAGTTACTATATCCATACAACATAAACGCAGAGCCGCATATTAAAATAATCCTCATAATAATATGTGATTTTATAACTGGAATATACTTTCGGATATACATAACTACAAACACAATCAAAATAATGCCAACGATTGTCAGAAACATATTCCAAAAACTAAAATAATCCATAACCATCGGTATAACGGAATCCATATGGCCAACCTGTGTGAAATCAGATGGATAGAATGGCTCTCCTCTAAAAATGAGTTTAAAATGGTTCACCATCACAAAAATAAGTAAGACTAAGCTAGTTATCGTTGTACTTAAGAAAACTCTTCCAAACAAATTATATGCAAAAACGTATACCATATAAATAAATAACAGGCTTAATATATACTGCCCATATTGTAAATACACCCATGTATTTACTACTATAAGGCTCATATCCTCCTGCACGATGATATACATCCAATTCATCGTATGAGCAATTAAAAATAATACGACATACACTCGAATAGCCGGCCTAAGCTTATGACTGATGCCTTTATTCAAATGAATGATATATAGTAGTACACTCCACAAAACAATAATGAGTATACTTAGCTGTATTTCCCCATTAAAAAAATCTTTCGTTCTCTCAAATTCGAAAGACCTTAACATAACAAAGAATAGCGTTTCTAAACAGATCGCCCACATTCCACTAAGAATGATAGAAATTAATAGATTCTTTCTCGGTTGCTGAGCCGAGAAACTAAAATGAAATTCATCTCTTCTTCGTCGCTGTGTAAAAACATTAAAGCGCAATTTATTCCCTCTTTCCTTTACCCCTTCGTCTCGCATCAACAAACATATTGTCATATACAAAATACCATATTTGTATGCAGCTAGTCTCCCTATGTGCTTGTAATAATACACATGTATCCTTAATTTCCCCTTAAAAATACAGTGAAACTTTAATTAGCTAGGGCCGTTCAAGATTGAACGGAATAAAACTTCTTCGCTCTATATTCTAACAGCATAAATGAACTATGCTTCACAAAATTATTACCATAAGAAAAGAACCTACCAACACTGACAGGTTCTCCTTCATTCTAACAGACATGAGCATATGTATTATATAAGAGAATACATCCATACTTTCCATATAATACATACAAGTAAGATAACTACAAAATCAAAAAGATCTAATCTCGGGCCCTTTTTCATATTCATCTCTAGCCACATATGAATCCATTTTCTTTTTGTATATTTTTGAATGTTTTTCTTTGCAAATCTGTAAATGAGTACTTGCATAATAAAAAAACCGACTACGAAAATGAACAAGAAAATGAGAAAATCGACCACAAAATTCCTCCCTATTTTTGCAGCGATTTTTCTACTATTTGATTTCTCAAAACCCACTCTTCAAATTGAGCACTTCCAAATTCCCAGCTAAGATCACGAGCATGTACAGAAAAAACGTAATGACCAGCATATTCGTCCATAAATCTACCTGTCTCGATCTCATCTTTCTGAAGACCATATGTTCCAAAATTAAAATACACATCCCACACGTCTTCATTCTTCCGCTTATAAGCAATCGATTCCATATCACATTCTGTTCCGAAATAGTCAAGATGTAAATGTACGCTATCATCGTATTCGTACTCCATTTTATCACCCCTTATATTTGTACTTCTTTACCACAAAAAAAATTCCTCCTATCTACACTCACATATGGGCACTTACCTACATATCATGCTTGTAGAGTGACTTCTAGGAGGTGTCATATAGTGAAAAAATTTATAGCTGTTTTTTGCATTATGTTACTAGCTGTTTTCACATTTGCTGCTTGCAGTAGTAAAAAGGAAGGTACGAAAGAACACACGCAAAACATTCGCATCGGCGAAGTTACCCATTCTCTCTTCTACGCCCCTTTATATGTCGGGATTGAAAAAGGATTTTTTAAAGATGAAGGATTAAATATTGACCTCCAAACAACAGCTGGCGGAGATAAAACGATGACCGCCCTATTATCTGGCGGAATTGATATTGCTCTCGTCGGTTCTGAAACGTCTATTTATGTTCATCAACAAGGTGCAAAAGACCCTATCATTAACTTCGCACAACTTACACAAACAGACGGAACATTTTTAGTTTCGCGTAAAAAATTAGACTCTTTTAATTGGAATGACGTAAAAGGTGTTACGTTTTTAGGACAGCGTAAAGGCGGCATGCCGCAAATGGTTGGAGAATACGTTTTAAAGAAAAATGGCATTGATCCCCACAAAGATACAAACTTAATTCAAAACATCGAATTTGCTAACATTGCAAGTGCCTTTGCATCTGGTACTGGGGAATTTGTACAGCTCTTTGAACCGACTGCAAGTATATTCGAAAAAGAAGGAACAGGGTTTATCGTCGCTTCGTTCGGAAATGAATCTGGAACTGTTCCGTATACAACGTTCATGGCAAAAGAAAGCTTCTTAAAGAAAGATAAAGATGCTGCTGAAAAATTCACACGTGCGCTCTATAAAGCACAACAATGGGTTGATACACATAGTCCAGAAGAGATTGCTGACACCGTTTCTCCGTTATTTAAAGACACTTCAAAGGACATTACAGTAAAAGTAATTGAACGTTATAAAAAGCAACATTCTTATGCGACAAATCCGCTATTAGATGCTGAAGAATGGAAACAGCTCCAAACGATTATGAAAGAAGCTGGCGAATTACAAAAAGAAGTTCCACACGAAGCGCTCGTCAATACAAAAATTGCCGAAAGCGTTATTAAGAAATAGAGGCGAAGTGTATGAGTTTTTTACAAATACGTAACGTTTCTCACTGCTTTTTCGCAAAAGAGAATGCCAAATTGATTCTCGAAGATATGAGTTTACAAGTGGAAGAAGGCGAATTTATTTCTATACTCGGTCCAAGTGGTTGCGGCAAAACGACACTCCTCTCCATTATTGCCGGGCTTCTTGATCCAATTGAAGGTATCGTCTTTTTAGATGGTGAGCCTATTACAACGAAAACTTCATCTATGGGATATATGCTGCAGCAAGATTACTTGTTCCCTTGGAAAACAATTGAAGAAAATATTATGCTCGGACTTCACACCCGAAAAATTTACAATGAACAGACGAAAGAACATACTTTACAGCTTTTAAAACAAGTCGGTCTACATGATGTAGAAGAGCAATACCCTCGTGAACTGTCCGGCGGTATGCGTCAACGTGCCGCTCTCGTTCGAACGTTAGCGACCGATCCTAAAATTTTATTGCTAGATGAACCATTCTCAGCGCTCGATTATCAAACGAAATTGAAACTAGAAGATCTCGTTTTCAACTTACTACGCAAATTTAAGAAAACGTCACTACTCGTAACACATGATATTGAAGAAGCCATTGCGATGAGTGATCGTATTTATTTACTACAAGCGAATCCAGGGAAAATTGCAAAAATATTTATCGTCCCTGAAAGCATCCGTTCCTTATCACCGTTAGAATCACGCCATCACCACGACTTCCCATCCCTCTTCCAAGATATATGGAAGGAGCTGGAGCAACTTGGATAATATAAAGCAACTACATGAACAGTTTCAGAAAAAAGAACGCAAGCGCGCATGGTTAGCACGCTCACTGCAGCTTTTACTGCTCATTCTTTTCTTTTCACTATGGGAAATAGCTAGCAAAAAAGAGTGGCTCGATCCTTTACTCTTTAGCTCCCCTTCAAGCATTTGGGATCTCTTCCTTAGTAAATGGATTGACGGTTCGCTTTGGGTTCACATATGGACGACATTACTTGAAACAGGAGTAGGCTTCATTCTTGGAACAGTGCTCGGCGCTATTATCGCTACTTTCCTTTGGTGGATGCCACTTCTCGCCCGCGTACTTGATCCCTATCTCGTCGTCCTAAACGCCATGCCAAAAGTGGCACTTGGTCCTATTATCATTGTAATTTTTGGTCCAAATATTTCTTCGTCGATTGCAATGGGAGTAATCATTTCCATCATCATTACCATTCTCGTTATTTACAGCGCATTTCAAGAAGTCGATTCTAACTATATAAAAGTGATGGACACATTTGGCGCAAATAAATGGCAATGTTATAAGCAAGTCGTTCTCCCTGCATCCTTCCCAGCAATTATTTCAACGTTAAAAGTGAACGTTGGTTTATCATGGGTCGGTGTTATATTCGGCGAACTTCTCGTCTCTAAACAAGGTCTTGGCTACTTAATTAGCTACGGATTCCAAGTATTTAATTTCACGCTCGTCTTACTGAGCGTACTACTCACCTGCGTCCTCGCAACACTTATGTATGTGTTTGTTGAGGCATTTGAAAAACTTTTAATTGGAAAACGAAAAAGAAGCTGACTTAGGGCGATAAACTATAGTCAGCTTCTTTCTTTACCTTTTATCACACATCTTTGTTTCATTTGTAACGTTTCCATCCGCAACTGTAACTGTATGGAAACAATCTTTCACACGTACTGTAACGACATTTTCTTTTCGATCTATTACATGATAATCATCATACTTTTTATTTAATGCACTACGAATTTGCTCTCCTTCAAAAATCGGAAAACCGTGAGATATTACCCAAATGAGACCAGCAACCGCAAGAATCGTTTTCATACGTTTCATTACCTCCTTGAGAGTAAACTTATAGTCCCTACAATATGCGCATTATAATTGTGTCTAATTTGTGACATTTTTATACTAATTCTCTTTTAAAGCTTCAGTTCCTTCTTCTTTTTGATAAAAAGACAGAATTTTCAATTTTACCAACATAAAAAACGCAAAGAACTAAAATTCTTTACGTTTTCTTGGCTAACATATATAACTCGCATTAGTGTCCACTTTGTTGTTCTAACGTTTTCGAAACATCATATAATCCCGTCAACACTTCCGCTCTCATTTTTACAAGCTCAGGGAACTGATAGAAGAACGTAATTTTTTTATACTTTAACTCCGATCCTTCTTTCACCTTTTTTGAATCTTGCAAAATAAATGCTGTAAACGTATCTGCAATATCTTCCGCTACGTTTGTCGTTCCATAATGTGAGACAAACTCCTCATGCTTTTCTTTAAAAAATTCAATTTGAGTTTCTTCACTTTCTTCTACTTTCCTTTCTATCCACTCCTGCTCAATGTCCTTCCAGAAAGAGTTATAAAATTGATTAATATAAGATTTTCCCCTCGCACATCCCTCTTGTAAGAAAAGAGTTTCACAGTTATTTCGGTACGTTGAAATATCTTTATCTTCTTCAAAATCCTTTACATAGTTTTCATCTACTGGTATTTGCTTATGCCCGAGCGTCAACACGTGAGCCGTCTCATGAATTAATGTTTTCATCACTTCATCGATATTTACCGCCGAATCAAGTGTATCTAAGCTTAGGGTCCAATCTTTCGGATTCTCCATACTAGGCATAACGTGAGCAACAACACCGTCATAACCGTCCGTTATTAAATCAAATTCGGTTATATTCCCACGATATTTAGCTGGAATGAGCGTGCGGTACATATCCCATAAGTCTTCATGATAACCTCTATCTTGACGCTGTTGTAGCACCTCTTCTTTCGCTTCTTTATCTTCAGCGAACACTTTATTTAAACGTTTCCGTTCTATTTTTTCAAAATAAGGATCTACAATTTCATCACCATCAATATAATAAGAAACTAAAAAGAAGTAATTTTCATCCTCTTCTTTTTTCTGTTCTGCTCCTTTCATATCCGCACTTTCATGCTCTTCTATATCATAATCTTCTACTGCTTCAAGCTCAGATAATCCATCTATTTTTTCATATACTTTTTGAAGTTTCTTATCTCCTATTTCCACACATTCTTCTTCTGTTTTACAAACTTCTTTTTCCTTCACACTCTTCATAGAAATATCACACCCTGCTACTAAACCAATTGCGACGACAACCGCTACTAACTTACCATACAGTCTCTTCATATAAACCTCCGTCGTTCCATTCTACAAAAATATCATAAGCAATTTCTAACGAATGTGCGATACTTAATTATACAAACTATAAGGAGGTTTCTCATGATTCAAGCAGTCTTATTCGACTTAGATGGAACACTATTAGATCGGCGCCAATCTCTAGAACAGTTTATTCATGATCAATATAATCGCTTTGCCTCTCACTTAATGAACATAGAAAAATCAGAGTATTGTTCTCGATTTCTTGAGCTCGATAATAATGGCTATACGTGGAAAGATAAAGTATATGCTACTCTCCTTTGCGAATACAACATTACCACTTTAACACCAGAGCAACTGCTGTATGACTACATTACAAACTTTCAACATCATTGTATTCCTTTCCAAAATATGCATGAATTACTTCAGCGTTTAACAGAACAAAATATTAAAATTGGTATTATTACAAATGGCTTTACTGACTTTCAAATGAATAATCTTCGCGCACTAAACATACATACGTATACAAATACAATTCTCGTTTCAGAAGCGGAAGGAATTAAAAAACCACATCCTGAGATTTTCGAACGGGCTTTAAAAAAGCTAGATGTTAAGGCCATAGAATGTCTTTACGTTGGAGATCATCCAGAAAACGACGTGCTTGGTTCTGAACAAGTAGGGATTCTTGGTGTGTGGAAGAGAGATTCGTTTTGGGGTGACTTTGAACATTCACGCATGGTGAACGATTTGTTGGAGGTGCTTTCGTTTTTAGAGGTAGAAATGAAAACAAAATAATAGTAAATAAATTACATCGGCGATTTTTTACAATATATCGACTTACCGACAAAAGCTGACAAACAAAAAAGAGGCCGTTTTTCAAAAACGCCTCCCCTTCCTTTATTATTCATATACTGTAAACTGCGGTTTACTCGGATGATCTTTAACTTGCGCACCATCTGGAAACTTTGAAACTTTTTGATATAGGGCAATGTCACCGATACAACCTGCTGTTAGTAAAATCCCTAAAAATGAGATGGATTGCACATTCGTAGTTAACCCAATTACAATTGGCAAAATTCCAGTTGGTAAAAACGGCAGCATTAACACTTTCTTCATTTGCTTTACTGTAATCGCCTGTTTAGAATGAGCATATGCAACACCTAATTTCCAATTAACACCCCATTTCAGTTCACTCCACGGAACACCACCGATATAGCGAAACCCTATTAAATGTATCGCTTCATGAATACAAACAAGAACAATCATTGCGATAATAAAAAGAAACAAGGTTGGTAACGTAATTTCAATTTGAAACTCACCTGAAAGAAGTGAATGTAAAAAACTAACTCCAATCGCCAGAGCAAATGCTATACAACATGAATAGAAATTTAATTTCCCCATCGAAACAGTAACAGTCGTTTCTTTTCTTTTATCCATCTTCCCCCTCCTAAAATGTAAATATATCTTTACAAAATTGTATAATATACCCAAAATAATGTAAAGATATATTTACATTTATTCTTACACACAAAAAAAGAAACCGGCCACTTTACTTCGTAAAACAGCCGATTTCTTCTATATGTTTCATCGTGCGCGCCAGTACATCGTCACGCATTATAAAGCTAAATTTTCTATCCGTTTTAATGTTATCAGGAATATCTGTTAATAAAACAGATCCTTTCGTTTCTTCGTAATGCGTATGTTCTTCTACCGCACTAATTGTTGCAAAATAAATGTTTTTAATGATTATTTTGTCTTTTCCAGATACTTTATATTGTCCTAAGTAAGTTAAATCAGAAACTATGCCGCCGGTTTCTTCATGAACCTCTCGAACTGCCGCTTCTTCCGGTGTTTCCCCTAATTCTACTTTACCACCTGGAAATTCAAGACCGCGACGTAAATGATGCGTTAATAACCATTGATCCCCGTACCGGCATACAACCCAAACATGCTTTGGCTCAGGAGAAAATGGATAACGTTCAAACGATAATTGTACAGTATTGTGGTAATAATCTTTAAATTTGTACATGCCATTACTCCCCTATTGATGGTTACAAGTTTTTCCTACCACAAATTGTAGCATATTCTCGCTTTTCTGCATAATATTATCCAATTACAATCCATTGATTATTCCCATTTGCGCGACTAATTCTTTCGTCTCATGATTACCTAAATCGTAAATCATTTTATATGCTTTTTGTAGTTGTTCATCATATCGGTCATTATTCGAATCGTGATGATATTCAACAAATGGAACGTGAGAACGTACAAATGAACCTAAATCCTCTACATATGCTTGATCAAAGTACTCTCTTAACTCCGTAATTTCCTCATCACTTGCGGAAATCTCAAAATTATACGTATCCGCCGTCTTCACTTGTGAAATTTGACCGTTTCCTATTGATATATAATATGTTTTTTTCGTCTCCATGTAACACCCTTCTTTCATCCTTTTAATTTCTATTGTTTTCATCAATTACAAAATTATGTAAAATAAAGAAAATGAGGGATTCCATGTTCAAAATATTAATTATCGGTATTATAATCGTCCTAGTCATACTAGTACTCTCCGTCATGACGATTAATAAAGGCTACGCTTATAAACATTCTGTTGATAAGCGTAGCCTTACACAAAAAACAGCAAGAAGAATTCATAATACGCTTCATATACTACTTATTTTACCCCACATCATAACCAGCATTCGTTTACTGGCAGGGCAACATAACTTTCTACTACTTTCACACTTTCTATTAGGGACTTTACTGTTTCTTATTACCATTGAACAAATAAGGGAAAAGGAGGGTTTTTATGTTAAATGGCGTTCGGATTACTTTTGCACTTATCGCTTTATGTATAGCAATCTATGGATTTATTAGCGGTAACAGAGACATTATGCCTTATATGTTCTTTTTCTTAGGATTAATGGCCTTCACTGTAGCGATAGGAGAAATAAAACAGCATAGAAAATCTAGCGGTATACTCGCTTTCATGGCTGGCTCTGGTGCTTTATTTCTTAGCTTATCAGAACTATTTCGGTAAGTAGTCTATTTATAATGTTCTTTTAAAGGAGGATTATATGTTAAAAAACATTCGAATTATAATCGCCACTATCGCACTTATTCTCGCCCTATTTAGCTTCTTCGCAAACCTCTCTATGCTGTTACCATACGTTTTTATCCTTTTGAGTATTATGTTTATCCTTTTTGGAATCGATGAAATAAAAGAGCGGCAAAAAGCAAAAGCATTTGTTTATTTTCTCGGTTCTGCCTTTGTTTTGTATGTTGGGGTGTCTAGTATACTTTCATAAAAAAAGAAGAGCATTTCAGCTCTTCTTTAACTCACCATTTTCAATCCAATAATCGTTCCCATAATTCCAACGATACAAATAATTCGAAAAGCATTTTTCGGCTCTTGAAAGAATAAAATACCGACAACTGCTGCACCAAGCGTCCCAATTCCAGTCCAAACTGCATATGCAATTGATAACTGAATTTCTTGAAGCGCCATCGTTAAAAATTGAAAACTAATAATAAAGCCACCAATTAAAATAATATTATTCGTCCAATTATTATCTTTTGCTACTTTCTTTATCCCAATTACACCGACAATTTCAAAAAGCCCAGCTATAATTAAATACATCCACGCCATTTTATTTCACCTCTTCCTTGTCGCCACTAAATTTCAATCCGATAATAAATAGTGCTAATAAACAAACAAGGAAAATTTTAATAAACGAAAATGGCTCTTTAAAATATAAAATATCTACTACTATCGTTCCCACTGTCCCAATTCCAGTAAATACTGCATATGCGGTTCCAATTGGGATTCTTTTCGTTACTTCAACTAAGAGATGAAAACTAACTAAAATTGCAATAAGTGTCAAAATACTCATTGAATTTGTTTTTAATCCTGTTGCCCAATATATTTCGATTAAGCCACCAAAAACTAAATACAGCCAAGCCCGATTTGTACTAATCTCCTTTTTCTTTTTCACTTCTTCTTTTACCTCTTGTCGTATTTCTTGTTTTGAAGAGCTACGTTTCTTTTTCGGAAAAAGAATGTAAGACATCGCCCATATAAAATGAATCATAAGTACCGATGTCCAAACACTGACAATGGTATTAATAGTTTCATTTTGATAAAAGCCTATTTGTTTATTCAAAAACCATTCTTTCATATGAAGAATATAAGACCCACTTGGTAGCACTTGAGCTGGTACAAGCCCTATGACAAAAATAAATAAAAGCTGTGCAAGAATGAAAATACCCACATGTTTATAAAAGTATTGCCGCTCTAATCGCGCGTGCTCCTTTCCATATAGCTTCTCTTTTTGCATAACTGTCATTTATCTTCCTCCTTTTTCAAATAACACTCTACTATTTCATCTATATACTTCATTGTTTCCGAATCAAGTCCATATACTTTCGCAATCTCTCCCTCTCCAGGTCTAATTAATTCCCAATACTTATTTATTAATTGTTCATCTTCTTGAAATACATGCATGGAAAAACCCACTACTTTTTCCGCCAATTGTTGAACTTCTGGTGAATCTACTGGTTCATTTATACGCTCGCGAATTTCTCTTAATACTTGCAACCAATCTTTCGTTCTTTTATCATTTTCTTCAAATGTTGGTAAACCCTGAATAATCTGCTGCTCTTCCTCATTAAAATACCTTTTCCAAAATTTCTTCCTCTGATCAATTCCCTGTACGGATTTTATAAATAACATTAAATCTTCTGTCCTAAGCTCCCCTGTTAATTCAATAGAATGAAATGTTGTATATAGTAGCTTTTCTAAATCCTGTAATCTTTTTACTTCCCCTTGTATCGTTTGAATTTCATTTTGAATCGCATTCTTCCATCTTTCTTCTTCTAAAATCCCCTTTTCTTCTTTTAATACTTCTTTTATTTCTGAAAGCTTAAAACCAAGCTTTTTAAAAGTTGTGATTTGCTGCAATGTAATTACATCACCTTTTGAATAGTAACGATATCCTGAATCAGCAACATAAGACGGTTGTAACAATCCTATTTCCTCATAATATCTAAGTGTTCTCGTCGTTACATTCGTTTCCTTTGAAATTTCGCCAATGCTATACTTATCCATTATTTCCTCCTCACACCTTATTTTATTTACCTTCACTATAAACTTTGACGTATACGTTAAAGTCAATACTCTTCATACATACATTTCTACAAATAAAAAAACTGCCCTTTAACAGGCAGTTTTCCTTTTTATCCAAACACTTTCTCAAGTTCATCTTTATCTTGGCTTAACCAGAAGTTCATTAAGCGTTGTGCTCCTTCTAAGTCGTGAAGTTTCGCTTGACCACACTGCGTTTCATTTGCAGCTGGAATTTCTGTAATTTGAACCGCATCTTTTAATGTTAGTTCTAATAAATCGATGATTTCTCGAACTGTCGGTGTTCCGCTTACTACAAGATAATATCCTGTTTGGCAGCCCATTGGTGAAATATCGATAATATCAAAATGCGGATAACGATCAATATATTTACGTAAATTAAATGCTAATAAATGTTCTAACGTATGAATAACATCTGGTTTCATTGCTTGTTTATTCGGTTGGCAAAAACGAATATCAAATTTATTTACAATACCGTCACTACCTACATTGTGAACTCCGCAATGTCTTACATAAGGCGCCTTTACAATCGTATGATCTAATTCAAAGCTTTCTACTGATGGCATACAACATCTCTCCCGCTTTTAATTTAATTCCGTTATATCCAATATGATATAACGGAAATCCACATTAGTAAAGTATTATGTACAGTCGTGCTATAATACTTTAAGACTATGCTGAAAAGGAGACCATTATGAAACAGATTTTTATTGGGATTATACGCTTTTATCAAAAATTCATTTCTCCAATGACACCACCAACGTGCCGCTTTTATCCAACTTGCTCTCATTATGGATTAGAAGCATTTCAAAAACATGGTGCTCTGAAAGGATTTTGGCTTACATGCAAGCGTATATTAAAATGTCACCCTTTCCACCCGGGAGGATTTGATCCTGTCCCAGATAAAAAGGATGACAAAGTAAATTCTTAATTGTCGTAACCATTCTCAACTAAATCTAATTTTCCTGTGTCAGGATCTATAACAAGACCGTGAACAGGTACTTCTTCAGGAAGTAATGGATGGTTGCGAAGTATTGATACGCTATGTTCTACACTTTCTTCTACACTAGAGAATCCTTGTAGGAATCTTTCTAAATCGATTCCAGAATAACGAAGTGTATCTAATTTCTCTTCTGTTATACCGCGCTCTTTCATCTTCTCAATTGTACTGCTTGCTTGAATTTTTGCCATACCACAATCGTGGTGACCAACTACACAAACTTCATCAGCACCAAGTTCATATACAGCAACTAAAATACTACGCATAATACTTCCAAACGGATGTGAAATAACAGCGCCTGCTACTTTAATAATTTTCACATCACCGTTACGCATATTCATCGCTTTCGGTAATAATTCAACAAGACGAGTATCCATACAAGAGATAATTACCATCTTTTTGTTTGGAAATTTACCTGTTTCGTACTCTTCGTATTTTTTTTCTTCAACGAATTTTTCATTGTATTGTAAAATCTCTTCTAATGACTTCATAGTAAAGAACCCTCTTTTCTCTCATTTACATTACTTATATAGTGTACCAAAATTTAAAAAACTCAAAAAGGATATTACTTTATAGTGAAAATAAGATATTTTCAGATAACCGACATAATTCTTTCAAAATATACACACACCTTTGTAACAAGTCCCTCCTATTTAAAACGTATTTTCACTATAAACTGATTGTAGATAATGTAAAAAAGGAGTGAATATTCATTATGTCCGACGTTCTGTTACTGAGTCGTTTTCAATTTGCAATTACTATTTTTTATCACTTTTTATTTGTACCTTTGACAATCGGACTTGTTATTTTAGTAGCATGTATGGAAACTCAATACGCCCGCACATTGAATCCAACATACCGCAAAATGGCAAATTTCTGGGGTAAATTATTTACAATTAACTTCGTAATGGGGATTATAACTGGGATTACGATGGAATTCCAATTTGGAACAAACTGGTCTGAGTACTCCAAATATATGGGAGATATTTTCGGATCACCTCTCGCAATCGAAGCACTCGTTGCCTTCTTCTTAGAATCTACTTTCATGGGAATATGGTTATTCGGTAAAGACAAAATTTCACCAAAATTCCGTGCCTTCTGTATGTGGATGGTTGCACTTGGAACAAATATTTCCGCCCTTTGGATTATTACAGCAAACGGTTTTATGCAAAACCCTGTTGGCTACGTCGTACGTAACGGCCGCGCTGAATTAAATGATTTCTGGGCACTTGTGACAAATCCATATGCTTGGAACATGTTCTTCCATACTGTAATTGGTTGTTATATCGTTGGTGCTTTCTTCGTTATGGCAATTAGCGCCTATCATTTATTACGTAAAAATGAAGTGGTATTCTTCAAAAAATCATTTAAATTTGGTTTAATGTTAGGTTTATTCGCTGCAACTGTTACACCGTTTATGGGTCATCAGTCTGGTGTATCAGCAGCTAAATATCAACCAGCTAAAGGAGCTGCGATGGAAGCAGTTTGGGAAACTGGAAAAGGACAAGGCTTTTCGATTGTTCAAATTCCTGATGTAAAAAACGAAAAGAACTTTGAATTCCTTACTATTCCGAAACTAGGGAGTTTCTTCTATACAAACTCATTTGATGGCGAAATTGTTGGTTTAAAAGATATCCCGAAAGATGAACGTCCAAATGTTAACCTCGTGTACTATAGCTTCCGCTTAATGGTTGCACTTGGTATGTTCTTTATGGCATTAACTTGGTACGGTTTCTACTTAAACCGAAAAGGAAAACTAGAAAACTCAAAACGTTATTTAAAAATTACAATATGGTCTGTCTTACTACCATATATCGCAATTAACGCTGGTTGGATTGTTGCCGAAGTAGGTCGTCAACCATGGACAGTTTATAAACTAATGCGTACAGCAGAATCTGTATCACCTATATCTGTTCCACAAATTTGGTTCTCATTAATTAGTTTAATCTTGTTCTACACATTACTTTTAATCGCAGACGTATACTTAATGCTAAAGTTCGCGAAAAAAGGACCAGCAGCATTAGAAGAACCTGCTACTGAGGGAGGTGCAGCTCATGTCTCATGACATGCTTGCAATTATCTGGTTTGGTTTATGGGGCGTGATTTGGACAGTTTACTTCATTCTTGATGGATATGCACTTGGTAACGGAATGATTTTTCCTTTCGTTGCGAAAGACCGACAAGAACGAAATCAATTACAAGAAGCAATCGGCCCATTCTGGGGTGGTAATGAAGTATGGTTAATTACAGCTGGTGGCGCAACATTTGCTGCCTTCCCAGTCACATATGCAAATATGTTTAGTTACCTATATACACCACTATTTTTAGTATTACTCGCACTGTTTGCTCGTGCTGCCGGACTTGAATTTATGCATAAAGACGATTCACCAATTTGGCAAAAAACTTGTAAATGGGCATTTACAATTGGTAGTTTCCTAATCGCCTTCTTATTCGGTGTTACGTTCGCTAACCTTTATTACGGACTACAAATCGGAAAAAATGGCTATGAAGGAAATTTACTAAGCTTACTAAATCATTATGGTATTTTAGGTGGTCTGTTCTTCACTGCTATATTCGTCGTATCTGGCGCCCTTTGGGTTATGATTAAAACAACTGGTGAAGTATCTGATCGTGCTTATAAAATCGCAAGACCATTTTCAATGGCAGCTGCTATCATTTTAGCTATTTTCTATGTAGCAACTGCAAATCGTACAAATTTATTCCAAAACTTCACAGAATATCCGGTACTATTCATTCTTCCGGTACTTGCAATGTTACTGAGTGTACTCGCACTTATTATGGTGTACAAACATAATATAGGTCTCGCATTCACATTCGTTTGCTTAACAATCGCAATGTTTATGACAACTGGATTTGCAGGTATGTTCCCAAGAATGTTACCATCTCGTATTAATGATGCTTATAGTACAACGCTATATAACGCAGCTGGTAGTCAATTAAACTTAAAAATTATGTTCTTCGTTGCAATGGTTATGGTACCAATTGTTATTGGATATCAACTTTGGAGCTACAGTATCTTTAAAAATAAAATTCATAAAGACTCTGCTAAAGGGTATCACTAAAGTAAAAAAAGACACTTCGTTTGAAGTGTCTTTTTTGTACGTATGATTTTTGATAAGATGTTATATTTCCAATCTAACAACTATAATACAGAAGAATCATGAACAGCTCACAGCTAGATTGTAGCACAGGGCAAGTTCATCATTTTATGCAATTTTACATATTTATCTATAAAGTAAACTGTATTCCTTGATCGTTCGCATCGCTATCCCTTACATCTGCTGTACTAATACCACTAAATGTTTGTACTTTTTTTCCTGTATTCGATGATCCTGATCCATTATAAGCTTTCGTTTTTTCAATCGGCTGCACGTTATATTTATCTCCTAAATTAATCGTTCCGTTACAGTTTTCAATAATAACGCCTTCCACAACTGACGGCATTTTGTCACCTACTTTCATTTCCTTACTTTTATTTTATGAGAACCGCCTAAAAAAATAGCATGTTTCCATAAGAAAAAGCACTCAAACTGAGTGCTTTTTCTTATTTACCTTTTTTCTTTTTCTCACAAGCAACTCCATCGCCATCACGATCTAAATGCTTACCATAATATGGACTATCTCTTGTAATGTCATAATATCCAGCATCGTTTGCTTCTTTACAATTAGCAAAACGTTTCGGATCCGGTTTCACTTCAGGTTTTACTTCTGGCTTTACTTCTGGCTTCACTTCTGGCTTCACTTCTGGTTGTGGTTGTTTTGCTCCTGGTCTTTCTTCAAATGGTAACGTTGCATTATATAAGAACTGAACGTATTGCTCACGACTTACATGCATTTTAGGTGCGAATTTACCATCACCAGTTCCAGCCGTAATATAATTTGATTTAATTGCAGTAATCGCAGGATTCGCCCATCCATTTCTATCTACATCCGGGAAATTATGATCGCCTCTTATTTGCAATTGGAATCCCCTTGTCAAAATTTGTGCCATTTCTTCACGAGTTAACGAATCTTTCGGTCTAAATTTTCCTGTGTTATCTCCAACGAATACACCCATCTCTGTTAAAGCAAGAATCTCTTTTTTAAACATAGTTGAACGATCCGTAACATCTTTATACGGATTGTTATACTGTTCTTTTACTGTCGGTTTTAAATGACGGAACATAAGAGCTGCAACTTGCTCACGTGTTACATCATCACCAAATCCAAAAATCCCATTTCCGTATCCAGCAACAACGTTTTTATTTGCTAAATCCATAATCGCTTTATAAGACCAATGATTGTTTGGAACATCTTTAAAATCTGCACTTGCCTGCGCTGTTCCAATTGAAGTAAATGCTGTAGTTGCAACAATTGCACCTGTTAAAATTAATTTTTTAAATCCCATACTTAAGTCTCCTTTTCTTTCCTATAATAACCATTTAACAATATAACAAATTATTTAAATATATTTTGTCACATTATGTCGAACACAAAAAAGAATCCAAAAGGATTCTTTTTTGCTAAGCATGAATGGCAATTTTGGAGACAGTTGACTTCTTCAAAAATTTATTAGGGGTAATATTTTGAAAAAGAAAGCCTTTCATATGTAGGTTAACACCACTGGAATATATAGTAAATTGATAATATTTATACGGAAGATTGCTAATGTTTAGTATAGATACTTTCCACTATATCAACAGTGAAAAGTATCTACATGAAACAATAAAAAGGTGCCTTCAAAGAGGGCACCTTTCATAAACAGACGCTATAAAACAGAATTATTTATTGTTATACGATTGTTAGATACAAAAAGTAGAGGGAAATGTTTGTAAGAAATTCTGCTTTATATAGTCTGCCTACCACTTATATTTTAATCCTCTTCACTTGAAAATAAATATAATATGCATAATTACATGAAAAAAAGAAAAGACACTCCATAGAGTGCCTTTTCAACCATTTTACTTTTAATATATCGCTTTCCATACATTGTAACATATGTATCTATATATTTTATTGAGAAAATTCTAAATCATTTTTTCTTTCATTTTCAATTATAAAATCATGTAATATAAAGGGTATGTCAAATTATTATAAAAATTGAGGTGTACTATATTTATGTATTTTGGAATTATTCCTCTTATATTGTTTATTATTTTTCTTATCTCTTACTTAAAGGATCCGCGAAAAATAATAAACGGCTTTTTATTTAATGTTTTTTTCTGTTTTTTCCTTCTTTTTTGTGTGATTATATCTGTAAATTCAAGTATTGATGTACTACGCTATAGTATAATTTTACCTATTTTAGCACTTATTCTTATGATTCCTTTCGGTGTTGTTGCTTTAATGTTTGGGCTATTTCTGAATGCGAGAATTTTAATGAAACGAGAAGGACGACGGTTCACTAACTGTTTAACACTCATTGCTGCTTTAGGTATTTTATTCTGTATATTATTCTTTTTCATAAGTCCAGCAAGTTTCTTCTCACCGCATTTGCAACCTATTTTTGGTGGAATTTCTCTTATAACCTTATATTTCTTTATACACTTATCTAACTTCTTAAGCGCTTATTTTCTATATCAATTCAACAGACCAAGGCGTAATCAAGATTTCATCATCGTTCTTGGTAGCGGCTTAATTAATGATAAAGTACCACCTTTACTTGCAAGTCGTATTCATAAAGCAATCGACTTTTACTGGAAACAAGCCGCTGTGAATACACCACCAACAATCATTTTCTCTGGTGGACAAGGTCCAGATGAAGGTCTTCCAGAAGCGGAAGCGATGCAAAAGTACGCTGTTGAAAAAGGAATCCCGCTTGAACATACAGTGCAAGAAAATCGCTCTGTAAACACATATCAAAATATGTCGTTCTCTAAAGAAATTATGGAGTCTTTAAAACCTGAAGGTAAGTATAGAAGTATTTTTACAACGAATAATTTCCATCTTTTCCGCGCTGGTATATATGCAAGACAAGCGGGGCTTAATAGCCAAGGAATCGGATCAAAAACTGCATTTTATTACTGGCCTAATGCAATGATTCGTGAGTATGTCGCAATCGTTGTGATGGGACGTAAACGTCATATGAAAGTTTGCGGAGCTATTTTAGGATTTTCTTTATTCCTATCCGTGCTTAGTTTTATCATTTCTTAATAGTCTCCCATCCTTTGAAAGGATGGGATTTCTTATACTCATTTCAAAAATATTTTAAAGATAATATGGTGATAATATTCCCTGCATACATCCATTAAAAGAGAAATTTTTCAAATTAAATGTTAAAATGAAATTTAGGTGTGAATTACGTAACAAATAAGAAACTAGTTTGAAACGAGGAAATTACATGGAGAAAATTATCAAAAACAAGCCCAATAAGCTAAAAATCGCTTCAAAAGCTTTGATGATTATTATTGGGGCATTTATTACAGCATACGGATTAGAAGCGGTATTAATTCCAAATAACGTTTCAGACGGTGGTGTGACTGGTTTAAGTATCGTTAGTTCAAGATTATTTGGATTACCATTAGGAGCTCTAATCGCAGTTATTAACATTCCTTTCGTTTGGTTAGGATATAAACAAATAGGTAAAAGCTTTGCAATTTATTCTATTATCGGGATTGCTTCATTAGCAATAGGTACCGTTGTTATGCACGGAATACCTACTATTATTGAAGGCGATACACTACTCGTTACAGTTGTTGGTGGTATTATTATCGGTTTCGGTATGGGACTAGCATTACGTAACGGCGGCGCATTAGATGGAATCGATATGCTAGCTGTATTACTTTCTCGTAAGTTACCTTTTGGAACAAGTGACCTTATTTTATTCTTAAACATGTTCGTATTTATTTTCGTATCAACAGTATTCGGTCTTCAAGGAGCTATCCTTTCGGCAATTGCTTACTTTATCGCTTCGAAAGTGATTCATATCGTTGAAGTTGGTTTAAGTGGTTCGAAAACATTTAAAATCATTACGAAAGAACCTGAATTAATGGTAGAAACAATTCGTGATCGTTTAGGCCGAAGTGCAACATATAACGAAGTATACGGTGGTTATTCAAGAGAGAAATTCAAAGAAATTTCTTGTGTAATTAACCGTTTAGAAGAAAGTAAAATGAAAGAACTTATTAATGAAATCGATCCACACGCCTTTATTACAGTTTATGACGTAGCAGAAGTAAAAGGCGGTAACTTTAAGAAACGTGATATTCATTAATCATTATGAATAAAGAGGGTGTGCCAACAATTTGGCACACCCTCTTCTTATTATGAAGTTGCAGTCTTTGTCGATAAGTCGATATATTTCAATAATCGCTGATATATTTGGAGTTGCGGTCGATATATTCTAATAATCGCTGATATAATTTTACTCTCCCCATCTTCTTCCTCTCTTAATCCATGCTACATATTTTTGAAAGGCAGGCACTTCATGTTGAAAACGCAGCGGAACATATAGAAAAAGAGTACATGTACATAGTATCCATAGAATACCTACTACAAAGTGAAATTTCATCGTTGTGCTAATAAACAAACTGAGGAATAAGACGAGGAACATAATCAAACTAAACCTTTTATATATAGTCATACTAATCTCCTCCTTATAACTTAATTGTACCAGCTAAAAGGGATTAATTTCCATAATAAAAAGACCGAAAAGCAACTTCTCCTTTTCGGCCTCTATACCTATCTTCTCTTCGTAATCTTTCCTGAACCACCGACCCTCGTTTTCGGAGGCGATGTATTCCTTGGCGGCATTTTAATAGATGATTTCGGCTTCACATCTGATCCGCTTGAACCACCTGGATTTTTCGTTATTTTCCCTTTGCTTCCAGTAGAAGGCGGAGGCGTACTACTTCCTTTTTTCGTAATACTTCCTGTATCTCCTACGGAAGGTTTCGAATCTACATTATCGCCTCGCTTAATGATAGATCCTTTCCCTTCCTTCGTAATTGGAGGCGGGGTTTTCTTTTCTTCTTTCGTAGGCGGTCTCTCTGGAATAACCGGTTTATGATTTTGTCTGTCATTATATCCGCGATAATCACCGTATGATGATTTTCGTGAACCGAATATATCGTTTAAAATACTCCCCATAATATATCCCTGCAGGAAGGATGGTTGGTAATTTTGACGGACAAATTCTTTATTACTTATTTCAATTAACGTATCAGAAGGTTTCTCTTTATCCTTTTGCAGGTTATAAATCTTATCAGAATAAACGAGGAACATTTGATTTTCGTCTTCTTTAGATGCTTGCTTCGGTTCTCTTTCATTAATGAGTTCCTTTGCGACTTCAGGAACTGACCGATTGGCGGCCCTATACACGTAAGATTCTTGTTTACCTTCTTTTGCGACAGATTCTAGTGGATAACGGTCTTGAATCGACTTTGTCTGTCCGCCTTGACAACCTGATAAGGCATATCCAGCAACAACAAGTAACGTAACGATAGCAAGTATAGGGATCACGAACGATTTAATCATGGTAAACAATCGGTTTGACATGATTACGCCCCCTTACGTTGCTCTTATAATTTGTACATCAGCAGGAATAATTGCTTCTCCCTCATACATCATTGTGCGACCATTTTGCCATTCAATACGCAATAATTTTCGATTATCTGATTGGAATTCCCATACATACTGTTCCTCTGAAGCAGAGAATGGTGTTTTTCCCATCACAACAACACGTCCGTTATATTGCTCTTCCATATGGTACTCTGTATCATCCATTTCAATTGTCGTCGGAACTTCATCAATTGAATCTAAACGACCATCGATTGGTGTATATAATTTATAATACGTATTTTCACGATCTTCAATTTTTAAATAACGAATATCTTTCCCGTCTTGCAGCGTTAAAACAATTTCTTTACGAGAATGCATACTCGTTTTCCCAGTTAATTCGTACATGACTAATGAAACTTCAATCATATCGCCAGGAGCTAACGTTAACAAACTCTTCTCCGGTTTCGGCGGTTCTGGGCTCTTCATTATATTTTTAATTCGTTTAAATAAACTCATGATTTACCCCTCCTTCTCTCTTTATAAACAAGCACCTAAAATAAGTGCACCAACGATATGTAATGATCCGGCCAACATCGCATGCGCAACACTGCCTTCTTTCGTACCTTCTTCTAAATCTAAACCGGACATTTTCTTTAACACAAATTCGATAAACATTTCTACCACTAATAAAATAACGAAAGAAACTGCTGATGCAAGTAGCGCTTGCCATAAGTCATTTGCTTTCGTTATGGATTGAGATAAAATGTACCCTTGCGCGAATAATTTCATAACGAAACGCGTTGTTACAGCTGTATTCCCATTCTTTATTTCTTTTAAATCATTGTATTTAGTAAAAATTGAATCAACCCACATAATTGCAAATAAAAGTACTGCACTTGCTCCAGTCCATACAAGCATGGCTAACACATTTGTCCATGTCATTGCAAAACCTCCTCTAAAAAGTAATAGAAAACCGACATGAATTCTCTTCAGACATGTCGGTTTCTTTGTCTATTCTATATTATTTCTCATACTGCTTCATAATACGAGCTAATTCATCGTCAACAGCAGAATTTTTGTTTAAGCTTGCGAATTCATCATCTAATGACTTTTCTTTTTTATACACTTCACCACTTGCTTCTGCTTCAGCTTCTAATTGAAGAGCTTTCTCTTCCATACGACTTAAACCAGCTTTTGCTGAATTTGAATCAAATCCAGACATCGCCTGATTAATATTCTTTTGTGCTTTCGCCGCATTTACACGTGCTACAAGTGTTTCACGTTTATTTTTCAGCTCTGTTAATTGCTTACGCATTTCTTCTAGCTTCAGGCGAAGATTATCGGCAGCAGCTTTGTTTTGCTCATAGCTTGCTTTATACTCATTCATCTTTTGCTCTGCGTTTTGTTTTTCTTCAAGAGCACGACGTGCAAGATCAAGATTGCTTGCTTGAACAGCCATATGAGCTTGCTCTTCACGTTTTTTCACAAGTGCTTCTTGCTCTTCAAATAATATTTTGAATTTCTTCTCAAGTGCAATTTGAGCTGCTACACTTTTCTCAGCTTCTTGTACATCCGCTTGCATATCGCGTAAATATTGATCCGTCATCTTAACTGGATCTTCCGCTTTTTCAATTAATGAATATACATTCGACATTGTTAAATCTCGTAATCGTTTAAATACAGACATTCTAATTCCTCCTATGACTTACCTCATATTTCAAATTCACTACTTGGAAAACTGAAAAATCTCCCTTAACAGTAAAGAATATTCATTTTTACAGCCTACGTGTTTATTATAACAAAACTAATATGTCCTTACATGTTATTTCCAAAATACAGCCAATATAATATGACATTCTATATAAAACATTGTATTCCTAATATATTCTCATTAATCCTCTTCAAAATTGACTTATTTTTATGCACTTTCACTAAATTACATTATTGTAATGTTACTGTAAGCTAACTCGATAGTTACGTTGCAATATTTCTTATACACTAATACCAGAAGCAACGAACAAGCTTCTCATCATTTCAGAACTAATACAAAAACTGTATTTACAATAAAACATATAAAAAGGAGAAATCATCATGAAAAAATTAGTAGGCATCGGATTAGCAGCAGCAATTTCATTCGGAGCATTATCAGGTTGTTCTTTATTAGGAGAGAAAGCAAACGGTTTTGTACTGTACGGATCAGAAGAACAAGTTCAACAAATTACAGATAAAAACAAAAAAGAAGTGAAAGAAAAAGACTTCTATAAAATGAAAATGACTACATTAGAGGGTAAAAAAGTTCTTGTTATGGATAAGAAAACTGGTGAAGAACTGGTGAAGAAAGAGTTACTTAGCAAAGTTGATGAAAAAGACGACACGAAACCACTTAATAAATTACCAGCTGTAACAGCAGAGCAAGGTGTATTATTTGCTAAAGAAAAAGTAGAAAATGCTACACTTGATGGGGCAAAATTAAAATACGAAGGCAATACAATTATCGGAAGTGGACGTGCATATGCCGACATGTTCGCGATTGTTGATGATGCAACTTACGTAAATGTAAAAGGCGATGAAAAATCTGTTGGGGTATTAAAATTCGATAAAGACCCTAGTAAAGAATTCCCTGGAAAAAATGGTGTAGAATCATCACAACTTGTAAAAATTAAAAAGTAAAACAAAAAAGCTTTGCGAAATTCGCAAAGCTTTTTTGCTATTTGTGAGCGATTTGCTCCATATCCGGACTACAAGTTTGCGACTGACACGATTTATTTAAAGAACATGCTGCGCATTTTCCCTTTTTACTTCTCTTTACAAAATTAACTAACGTGTATGCTGCATAACCAAAAATGATAGCTCCAATTATAATATTGACCATCACTCTAATACATCTCCTTCTAGAATCCGAGTAAGGATCCAACTTGATATATAATGAACGTTAATACATAAGCAACAACGAGTGGATAAACGACAGAGAAAATCGTCCACTTCGTTGATCCTGTTTCACGTTTAATAACAGCTACTGTCGCTAAACACGGAACATATAATAAAATAAAGAACATAAATGCATATGCTGATAACGCAGTATAATGTGCTCCCATTACATTTCCAAGCACATCTTCTTTCACCGCATAAATAATTGCCATTGTAGAAACGACAACTTCTTTCGCTAAAAATCCTGTTAAAAGAGATGCTGCAGCTTGCCACGTTCCAAAGCCGAGCGGTGCAAATAGTGGTGCAATAAATCCACCAATCATCGCTAAGTAACTATCTCCCATATCAACACCAAATCCTGATGGACCTGCATAGTTTAATAACCAAATGACAACAGAACCACCGAAGATGAATGTACCTGCTTTACGAACAAATCCTTTCCCTTTCTCCCACGTGCTTAGCCATAACGTTTTCGCTTGTGGCACGCGGTAAGGAGGTAGTTCAATGACGAAAATAGACTTTTCCGCTTTTAAAATGGTAAGAGACATAATTTTTGTAACTAATAATGCAAGAACAATACCTGCAACATATAAAGAAAACACAACAGTTGCCTGACTATGAGGGAAGAATACTCCCGCAAATAATGCGTATACAGGTAAACGTGCCGAACAAGACATAAATGGTGTTACAAGAACTGTAAGTAAACGTTCTTTTTCTTGTTCAATCGTTCTCGCTGCCATAATACCTGGAACATTACATCCAAAACCGATAATCATCGGAATGAATGCTTTTCCATTTAAACCGAAGAACTCCATAATTCTATCCATAACAACTGCAATTCGCGCCATATATCCTGAGTCTTCTAATAATGAAATGAAAAAGAATAGTGCAAAGATTTGTGGAACGAATACTAATACCGCACCAACACCAGCAATAATACCTTCTGTAACGAGTGCTTGAATAAAATCAGAAGCTCCAACACTTGTGAGCCCAGCCGTTACCCAATCCGTAAGCTGTCCACCAAAAAATTCATCTAACATATCGGATAAAGGTGTACCAATCCACGTAAACGTAACCTGAAAAATAAAAAACATAACTGCTAAAAAGATTGGAAGTCCTAAAATTTTATGTGTAATTAATCTATCAATTTTTTCCGAAAAAGGAATTTTCCCTTCTTTCTCATGCTTCATAACATTTGTTTTTAACTTTTCAATATACGCTTCACGAGTTTTGTAAATGTGCTCTTCCAACGTACAATCAAGTTTTCCTTCTAAGCGAGATCGAATGGCTACAAGTTCCTTATAAATTGGTAATGCTTTCATTTCTTTTTCTACTACTTCGTTATTGCTTAAAAATTGAAGGGCTAACCATCTTGGATGCTTATAATTCGCTGTCTCTAAAAGAGCTATTACCTCTCCAATTCCTTCGTCCATCTGTACACCATATGAAATAATGAATGGCTTTTTCTCGTTTTTGTCATTTTCTTTAAGAGTAGCAAGTAGTTCTTCACAGCCTTTTCCACTTCTTGCAACGACAGGAACGACTGTTACACCTAATAGCTCTGATAATCGTTTTACATCAATTACAATGCCTCGTTGCTTTGCCACATCGACCATATTTAATCCGATTGAAACCGGCTTTCCAAACTCAAGTAATTGCAACGTTAAATGCATATTTCTCTCGAATTGCGAAGAATCCACTATATTTAACATATGATGAAATTCGTCTGTTAGTAGAAAATTTGTAACGACACCTTCATCACGCGAAACTGGATTCAAATCATAAACACCTGGTAAATCAATTAATGTTCCTTGCTTATCTTTTAATTTACCAACCTTCTTTTCTACTGTTACACCGCTCCAGTTTCCTACGTATTCATAAGAACCAGTAAGTGCATTAAATAATGATGTCTTCCCTGTATTCGGATTCCCTAGCAAAGCTACCTTATTCACGCTAATTCCACCTTTATCATTTTCGCGTCACAATGACGAATACTAATTAACTGTCCACGACACTCCAATGTACAAGGACCTTTGAACATCGCTTTCTGCTTCATGCGAAGTTCGCTTCCTTCAGAAAGACCGAAAGCAGCCAATCTTCTCTTCAGTAAATGATCTAAAGACTGAACGCTTTTTACTAACACTTTCTCACCGATTTTAATATCTACTAAGCTCATAACCTTCCCCCTCAGAAGAGAATGATAATTATTTTCAAAAAAATTATAGCACACTCTATTTCTCTTGTACTATACCCTTTTGCTTCATATTTATTAACATTTCGCTACAATTCTATTTCAATCATTGTCATACTGTATTCGTTTGCCATTCTCATCCATTTCGCTTACAATAAACAATAACAAATAAAGAATCTCGTTATCACTGGGGGAGCCATGCCGCTGAGAGGGAACACTTCGTTCCGACCCTTCGAACCTGTTAGTTAATGCTAACGCAGGGATTGTGCAAACGTCCGAAATACATACCTCTTTTTTATTTACGTATTTCGTATCCTCCTATGATATCTATTCTTTTTTGTACAACTTGGATTTAGGGGGAGACAACATGCGTAACACCAATTTACAAGCGATGATCGAATCTGCAATTCTTGCAGCCTTCGCTCTGGTCATCGACATTTTACCACTTTCAATCAAAATATCAGCAACAGGCGGTTCCATCTCATTCGCTATGATTCCTATTTTTATTATCGCATATCGCTGGGGCTTCAAAATGGCTTTCTTAGGAGGCTTAATTTGGGGATTATTACAAATTGTCGTAGGCGATGCCATTATCGTCACACCAATTCAAGTAATCATTGAATACTTCGTTGCTTTCGCATTTATTGGATTTGCTGGTTTATTCTATCGACCAATTCAAAAAGCACTTTTAACATCCAATGAAAATAGCTTAGAACAATCCAATTTAAGTAGCCGTAAAGACAAACCTTCACAAAAACAAAACGAAGGAAAGAAAGTTATTGGTTACATTATTGTTGCTACATTTGTTGGTAGCTTTGCTCGCTATTTCTGTCACTTTATCGCTGGTATTATTTTCTGGGGACAATATGCACCGAAAGGTCAATCAGCAGTTCTATATTCTTTAATATTTAACGGTAGCACAATGATTGGCTCCTATATTCTATGTACCGTTTTACTTATCTTTTTATTTCTTACTTCACCACGCCTATTCAAGAGCATTAGTGCTTATCAACTGAACTCGAAGAAAAAGAGCGCTTAATGAGCGCTCTTTTTCTTCATATCGTAATATCAATTAAAAATACAATAAATGCACAAAAGAAAATAAATACCATTATACTTAGCCAATTGCTATGCACGGTTCATCGACTCCTTACAGAACCTCATTTTCTACCCAGATTATATCGTTTAAAAATAAAGATTAGGTAAAGATAATATGAAAATAAATTAAAAAAAGCGTAGCATGCATCATCTACGCTTTTTTAGGTAAATAAAAGTAAAATAATACACCATCTTCTGTATTTTCTGCCCCATATTCAGCATCGTGCAGTTCTAAAATATTTTTAGAAATAGCTAGACCAAGCCCAGTTCCACCTTGTGAACGCTGGCGAGCTACATCCACGCGATAAAAACGGTCCCAAATTTTATCTAATTGCTCTTCTTCAATGTGAGTACCTTTATTTTCAATACACACTTTTATACGATCTTTCTCATCTATTGTAGAAATAATAATATCCTCTTTATTCGGTGTATAACGTATGGCATTCGTAATGAAGTTCACGATTACTTGTTCAATCCGACTTTGATTTGCGACTACTTCAAATGAACATATATTTTTATGCACATGAAGTTCTTTTTTCTCTATGTCCACAGAAAGGTGTTCACATATATCTTCAATTACTGTATCGATATAAAATACATCCTTTTTCATTTTATATGTACCTGACTCAAATTTAGCTAACTCCAGCATATCCAAAATTAAAGTATCCATTTTATCTACTTCTCGTTCCATTGCCTGAAAATAGTATTCTTTTTTATGCTCAGCTACTCCATCTTTTAAAATAGAAATACAGCTTTTCATAATACTCAGCGGTGTTTTTAATTCATGCGAAACACCAGAAATAAATTCTTTCCGCGTATTTTCTAACTTTCTTTCCTTTTCAATATCTTGTTCTAGCTGTCCAATATGCGAATGGAGCTTATTAGATAATACATTAATATTTTTCGATAAATCACCAATTTCATCTTTTGAAGTAATCGGTATTTGTTCTGTGAAATCTAAGTGTGCTATTTTCTTCGTCGTATCATTTATTTTTAATAACGGCTTTGCAATTTGTTTTGAATAATAGAACGAAGCTAGAAAAATAAGAACGACTACAAATGCAATGATGTAAATGTAGTAATCTTGCACCATTTGTACAGCTTCATCTACAGGCTGTAAAGAAGCCATCGCATAAATATATGTGACTGATCCGTCTCTTTCTGTTATTGGTTTCATTAATAATTTATATTTTATATCATTTTTTTCATAGTCCATTGTTTTTATTGAATATTCTATTTGATTACTTTCATTTAGTAATACATCCCTTTGAAACTCTTTTATGCTATCTAAGAATAGACTATTTTTATAAATTGGATTTACAAGACCTTTTACATCAGGAAACTGTACTTTCGTAACACGTCCTCTTATGTAAGTATCTAATTCCTGAGCAGATTCTTCCTGAACAGCTGGTTTCTTTTCTTTAACAAGTTGTTCTTGATCCGCTCTCTTTTTCTCCTCATCTAATTTCATTTTCTCCTGAAACGCTTTTTCTAACGGTTTATTAGATCCATTTAAATTTTGCTTACCTAACGCGAAAGAGAATGGAATAAAACTATCACCTTTTTTCACGCCAGAAAAATAAATTTCTTGTCCTAAAAACGGATCTGATAATTTATTATCAATCTCCTCTATATTGACGAGATTGTATAAAGGAATTTTGAATATTTGTTGTCCAAAGCTCTTTTGTTGCCTACGATCTATCGTTACTTCAAAATAAAAATCATCCGCATGTTTTAAATTCCCATTCTGATCTAACGTTGTAATCCACGTATTATTTTCTCTTAAAAAGTCTTGCTCCAGCTTCTGAACTCCTTCTGCACTTCCTGCATAATTCAAATAATTCTTCTCAAAGGAATTTAAATTCACTTTAATATCTTCTACTTTTCGATTCGCATAATATTGTTTAAAAAATATCGTTTGTCCAATAAATATCGTCGCTAAAATTAACATACATAATGCTGTTGTGAGGGCAAATAATTTTAGTACAATCCCCTTTCTCATACATTCCCCTCAAATTTATAACCTGTTCGTACTACAGTTGTAATGCACTTTGCTTTCTCTCCTAATTTATTTCTTAAATTACGAATATGACTATTAACCGTTCGATCGTCACCAGCAAATTCATATCCCCAAATTCTTGAAATGAGTTGCTCTCGCGTTAAAACAATCCCTTGATTTTTCATGAAATACGCTAATATTTCAAATTCAGTATGTGTTAAATTAATGTCTTTCCTATCTACCGTAACAGTGCGCGATGGGAAGTGGACGTGAATACCCTGGATGGATAATGTATCATCTTCATTCTCTAGAAGTTGCTTCGTTACTTTTCTACTTTCTAACAGCCTTTTCGCTCTTGCTAATAAAATTGGTGGGCTATACGGCTTCGTCACATAGTCATCTGCCCCAAGTTCAAATCCAAGTAACGTATCATCTTCATCTACACGTGCCGTCAGCATAATAATAGGAACCTCAGATGTTTTACGAATTCTTCGGCAAACAGACCATCCATCAAGTTCCGGCAACATAATATCTAAAATAACTAAATCAACCTCTTCTTCCTCAAATACAACTAAAGCTTCTTTCCCATCTCTTGCTTCAAACACCACATATTGCTCACTCAAAAAATAATCTTTTAATATTTCACGCAAAATATCTTCATCTTCCACAATTAAAATGTTTTTTGACATAACTTATGTATCCCCCTTCCACTTTCAGAAACTATCACTTCATTTTGAATAACTAGCCGTTAACTTCGCCTCGATAATATATCTATCTGGTGCATCCCCTATATAATCAAATGGATAGCAAGTCGTTAGTGTTAATATCGGTTCTTCTTTTTTTATAATAACAGTACGATCATCCGCATGGGTAATCCATATCTTTTGAATTTCGTATGTGTAAGTTTTATTATCATACTCTAAAACAAGAGTGTCTTTTTCTTTTAACTCTCCTAAATCTGTAAAGACAGTATCCCGGTGTCCACTCAGTACAGTATGTCCCCCTCCAGATGGTGTTGTCGTTACATCACTAACGAACATTCCAACTCCTTTCTTCAACGTTGCATCATCCGCTCCCCAGTATATAGAAAACTTCTTCTTTATTTTCGGTATATTTAACAGTGCAACCTTTTCTCCTTCTTTATGTTCTGTTTGAGAAGAAGGTACTTGGGAAGTTACAGGTGTTTCGTAAGAAAGTTGATTATGTTGTATATTTTCAAGGCTCTTTAATTCTTCTTTCGTTAATTGTTGAGCAGAGCTTTTTCCTTTATACCATTCCATAGCGTAATATGATCCCGTGAATAGCCCTATGGCCATCAATATGATACCTATATAATTGAGTAACTTCATGTTCATCCCTCCATGCCAAAAATGGTAGGAATAACCTACCATTTTTAATATATGAAATTATTCCATTCTTTATAGGACAATATTTTATTTACGCCTTAACTTTATTGCGACGATTCAAACCAAATAATGTCCCTATCCCTACAAGACATGCGCTTAGTGCCATCATTGCTACATTATTGGATGCTGTGTTTGGTAATTTTTCACCTTGTACAGCTGGCTTCGCTACTTCTTTTTTTACCGCACCATTTTTTTGTTGTACTTGTGCTGCTTCTTTTTTTGCCATATCATTTTTCAACTGTTCTTGTGCTATTCTCTTTTTCTCTTCTTCACTTTTTTGCTGTTCCTTAATCACTGCTTCTTTTTTCGCCTTATCGTTTTTCAACTGCTCTTGCGCTACTCTCTTTTTCTCTTCTTCACTTTTTTGCTGTTCTTTAATCACTGCTTCTTTTTTCGCTTTATCTTGCTGCAGTTGTGCCTGTTCTTCCTTTGTTACTGTTCCAGTATCCGCACTCGCTACTGAAGAATATCCTACTGTTAAAAGTGCCATTGCACAAATTGGTAATAGTCTCTTTTTCATCTTCATTCTCTCCTTATATTTTATTCACATCAACTCGCATCGGATGTATCACTAGAATAAACAAGAGATATAAATATAAGATGCAGATGAAATATATTTCATTTAAAGATTTCATTGTAGAAAAATAAAAAAACATCGCAATATATGCGATGTTTTTTCGGGTGTGTGTCTCAATATTTACATGTTACTTTCGCGTGATTTAGAAGTAGAACGGGCCGGAGCGATAACTAATTGTCTCGGCTCAGTTTTCTTTAAGTGATTTTTGACGTTACACTTACGACGTTGAACAACCCACGCTTTAATAGGGTTTGTCAAAATAATCTTTTGCTCTTCGTTAGGGGCCTCTTCTTCAAACCTACAACTTTCGCTCCATTTATTCCATTTCATTGTAAATTTAGAAGAAGAATGATCGTCTTCTCGATCAAACAAGTGCAAAAAATCCATTTCGCCAGCTAGCATTACGGTGTTGCTAGTTGCTAAAAAAGAAAAGGTCGTCCAACGTTTCTCCATGCCCTCCTACTCCTTTTTCACATATAGAGTGCCTAAAACTTAATTTACCTAAAATATGCTTGCCTTTTACCTTACACCTATAGTTTATCCAAAACACTACTATGCAACTATCGATTTGCCTTACAACTACCTTACATTTTTGTAAGAAACAAAAAACCTTCACTCTCTATACGTGAAGGTTTCTCATTTCTTATCTATATGATCTTTCATATGATCCACTCCAGCTTCTTGTAGCTGTGACATCATACCGTGGGAAATTGCGCCTAATACTAAAGTCATTCCAATTAGTGAAATTCGAATCGCTGGTACATCAATTATGTAAGCCAAACTACCAAGAACAATTGTTAAAAGTAATGCTTTTATAAATGTTGCACTTGTATACTCTTTCTTTCTCATCATAATCACCCTCTTTGAAAGCGTTTTCTTTATATGATCAGTATATCATATCATCTGACTATTTTGTGGGGATTTCTGTAAAAAACTTATATCTTCTTTGACTTTTCCCCTTCTTTCCTTTACAGTCGAAATGTTCACAAGTTTTACACTGTAGGAGGACTCCAATGAATCTTGAAATAAAAGATACTTTAATTTCTGAAGAACAATTACAAGAAAAAGTAAAAGAACTAGCACTTCAAATCGAACGTGACTTTGAAGGAGAAGAAATCGTAGTAATCGCTGTATTAAAAGGATCTTTCGTATTCGCTGCCGATTTAATTCGTCACATTAAAAACGATGTAACAATCGACTTTATTTCTGCATCTAGCTACGGAAATCAAACAGAAACAACTGGCAAAGTAAAACTATTAAAAGATATCGATGTAAACATTACTGGAAAAAACGTAATTGTCGTAGAAGATATTATCGATTCTGGTTTAACACTTCACTTCTTAAAAGATCACTTCTTTATGCATAAACCGAAAGCATTGAAATTCTGTACGTTACTTGATAAACCTGAGCGTCGTAAAGTGGACTTAAAAGCTGAATATGTTGGCTTCCAAATTCCAGACGAATTTATCGTTGGCTACGGTATCGACTGCGCAGAAAAATATCGTAACTTACCATTTATCGCTTCAGTTGTAACGGAATAATATAATAGAATAAACTTCTATCAATCATTGATGGAAGTTTATTTTCTATCACGATTCGTAAAAGACAAAGGGAGAGAATAAAATGACAAAAACAAAATTTGAAAAAGTACTCCTCATCGTAAATCCGAAAGCAGGACAAGGTGATCTACATACGAACTTAACGAAAATCGTACCACCTCTTGCGGCAGCTTTTCCTGACTTACATATCCTTCATACGAAAGAGCAAGGCGATGCAACAAAATATTGCCAAGAGTTTGCTAGTAAAGTAGATTTAATTATCGTCTTTGGTGGCGACGGTACTGTATTCGAATGCACAAATGGCTTAGCACCTCTTGAAACTAGACCTACACTTGCAATCATTCCAGGCGGCACTTGCAACGACTTCTCTCGTACGCTAGGCGTTCCGCAAAACATCGCAGAAGCAGCAAAACTCATTACACAAGAACACGTAAAACCAGTTGATGTTGCAAAAGCAAATGGACAACACTTCTTAAACTTCTGGGGCATTGGACTGGTCTCTGAAGTATCAAACAATATTGATGCAGAAGAGAAAGCAAAGCTTGGAAAAATCGGCTACTACTTAAGCACAATTCGAACTGTCAAAAATGCTGAAACATTCCCAGTAAAAATTACGTACGACGGACAAGTATATGAAGACGAAGCTGTCCTTGTTATGGTTGGAAACGGGGAATATCTTGGCGGGATTCCGTCCTTTATCCCGAACGTAAAATGCGACGACGGAACACTTGATATTTTCGTAGTCAAATCAACAGGCATTCAAGCGTTTAAAGATTATATCGGAAAGAAACTATTTGAAGACTCAAATGAAAATGACATCTTCCACGTAAAAGCGAAATCCATTCATATTGAAACAGAAGAAGAAAAAGAAGTAGATACAGATGGAGAAAGCTCGCTTCATACACCTTGTCAAATTGAATTATTACAAGGACACTTTACGATGATTTATAATCCTGCGGTTGTATAATGAAAAAAGATGAGCTAAAATGTTAGCTCGTCTTTTTTCTTAGAAAGGTTTTAGTCTACTCTTTCATTTTTAATATGAGTTTTCGTAATCAAACTCCACCCAATTTTTCCAGTGCGTATTAGAATGCTTATTCACAATAATGCCTGGATCTTTCTTCTCTATTGCAGCGGCTACTGATTGGAAGAATTCATTTTCACTAGAGTATAACATAGACATAATTGCCTTTCACTTTCTAATAATACTCCTAATAAAATAACAGAATGGTCTATTTGCATGCCCTAGTTCTTTTTAGATACAATGAAATAAAGAAAGAAGCAACCTGACACAAGGGAGAGGACAAACTTTGTTCAACCAACAGTTAGTTAATTTACGCATTGATTTTGCATTTAAACAATTGTTTGGTACGAATGGTAGTGAAGATATTCTAATTGCATTTTTAAACGCTACGTTACAGGAGTCTTTAGAATCACCCATCGCTTCTCTACAACTAGAAGATCCACATTTACATCGGGAATATGAAGAGGATAAGTTATCTATTTTAGATATTTCAGCGACATTAAACACAGGAACAAAAGTAAATGTAGAAATACAGCTCAATAATAATCACGATATGATGAAACGTAGTTTATATTATTGGGGAAAATTATACACATCTCAATTACAAAAAGGTATGCCTTACAGTTCGCTTCATAAAACCATCACCATTAATTTATTGAACTTTATAATGTTCTCAGACCACAAAGAATTTCATACAACGGGCACATTATGGAATTCACAGCAACAAAAACTCTTGAGTGATGACATAGAAATTCACATTGTAGAAATTCCAAAGTTAACAAAACAATGGCATGAAGAAAAAGTAAATCCGTGGAAAGATCCATTTGTTCGTTGGCTTTTATTGCTTTCAGCAAATGAGGATGAACACTTAACTAAAACATTGGAGGATATTGCTATGAACCAAGACCCTATTTTACAAAAAGCAATAAACAAGTGGGAACGTATGAGTCAAGATTCCTCTTTCCGACAAGCCTATGACGCAAGGGAGAAAGTTTTAATGGATGAAGCCGCAAAATTCGCCCATGCAGAGACAGAAGGTATGAAAAGAGGCATGGAAAAGGGTATGGAAAAGGGTATGGAAAAAGGCTTGGAAAAAGGTATGGAAAAAGGCTTAGCAAAGGGCTTAGAACAAGGTATAGAAAAAGGGCGAAAAGAAGGGGTTCAACAAGGAAAAATTCAAATGATTAAAAGTATGCATGATCTTGGTATACCACTTGAAACAATTGCTAAGGCAAGTAAATTAAGTGCGCATGAGGTTGAGCATATTTTAAGACATAAATAATAATGAAAAAGAGCTTGAATTGTTTCAAGCTCTTTTTTATCAACTTCCCTCGATATCATCCAATTGGGTCTTATTACATTCATCGCACTCTAGCATAGTAGGAAGAATCCCTCTTTCATCAGGTAATAAAACCCTCAAAACGTCTCGATCCATCTCTACGAAAGACTTCATAATAATAGAATATCCATCAATAATATTCGTATACTCAATCCCTTGTTCAAACTTTTTTCCGCTCTTTATTTCTTCTATTTTCAACATAAAAAATCCGAAACCATACAAAATGATTTCAAATTTCCTATAATTAAAATGTTAAATTACATTTCGAACAAAAGGGAGCAGAATTGCCTCTCCTAATTTTCGCATTACATTTTGGACAATATACATATCGCTCTTCTATCTTTTCTCATTCTATCATATGTAAAAATACTATTCTCATACTACACATAACCCCGATTAAAATAAGACTAACAATGAGTAGCATCACCCTCGCCCCCTTACACTAAACATTACCATAAAACAACAAAACCGATTCTCTCATTGAGAATCGGTTTTATACTTATAATCCTAATTTCGCCTTCGCTCCATCAGGAATTTTATCTGTTGTTACTTGTACTTTATTATGTAAGAACTTACCTCTCGTAAGCACATGCCAGTATGAGTCTTTTGGTAATTCATCTACTTCGTCAATTGTAACTTCTTTTTTCTTACCATTTTTATCATAAGCTTTCACTTTATATTCACGACCTTTATTTCCACCTAACTCTTTTCCATCGTTATCAATTATTGCATAATGATCCTCTATATCAAGAAATGGATTCATTCTATCAAACCCCGCGCTCCCATTTAATAAATATGCCGCTCCTGCGACGATAACAAGTAGTGATCCAAAAATAAATCTTTTCATCTATATTCCACCTTTCATTATGTTTTCTTTAAGGTTTTTCTAAGTATAGAGCTTATTTCTTAATAAAAACTCGTTCGATTTCTTAACATTTTCTTAAACTAAAAGTGAAATTTTAATTAAAAAGATTGAAATAGACAAAAAATAACTTTTTACACTCTGATTGACAAAATTACACTTTTAGTGTAATTTTACACTACATTAAAAAAGGAGCTGCATGATGAATAAACAAGAATTTATTGAACTCGTTAATTCAAAATTAAAACTCATCCGTGTTGAAAATAATCTATCACAAGATAAAATGTCAGAAATTATTGGCTTATCGAAGAAAACATTAGTAGAAATCGAAAAAGGAAGACGCACGCTAACATGGGCAGGCGCAGTTTGTGTCGTAACACTCTTCGAACAGAGCGATACAGTCCAGATGACATTTGGAGATGATGTGAATGAAATTATAAAAACAATCGCCTTTACACATTACAATACGAACTTCCCGAAGACGTTAGGCGGAAAAGTGTGGTGGCGACAAATAAAAGAATTAAACGGTTATCAAATACAACAAAATATTTTATCTCAACATTATCGAATTTTAGATAAAGAAGACCGCAGAATATGCCATTCATTCGATTTCGATGAAATTGAACAGCGATTTATGGAAATGGCAAAAACATCTCAATAAAGTAAAACTTTAATCAGTGGGGATTTTACTGCCCTTTAATACGGGATAAAATAAATTTCGGAGTATAATTCAAATGGAAAAACAGACAAATATCACGATTTTAAATACGCTAATCATTAGCACGTTAGTATTCAATTTATTTATTTTCACATCAAGAATGAGCTTTTTACCTTGGTATATTGAAGATGGCTGGGGCTATTTAGGATTATTATTTACATCCTTAATTTTCTTACTTTGCTTCTTTCAATCTGCAAAGCTTCATAAAGATGGAAAGTTAACTACACTACAAAAGTTTATTCCACTTGCTTCTGCCATACTTTCAATCTTTGTTCTTATCACTCCATCAAGTGATTTTATGACTATACTAGCTAATCTAATCAATACAATCATATTAACAATTTATATAACTGTATTTCAAACAACACCTAATGTAAGTAATGAGAAGCTATTACATTAAAAGAGAGAGTTATTCTACAAAATAACTCTCTCTTTTATACTACTCTCAATAAGCGTAAGCCTTCATTCTATTTACTTACTCATCACCGTACTTCTTCTTTGCCTGTACAAATAAGCACCACTCGCGACACCAAAAACAATCCCGCCAAAGTACACGCCATATTCTATCGCGATCGCTACAATACTTTCAATATGTTGTCCGAATAAAGAACCGAGCACAAAGTAAACGAGTGTCCAAATAAATCCTGTCGTATAGGAATACAAAGCATACGTCTTAAATGACATGTTATTCATTCCAACTAAATACGGTACGATATGTCTGACGACTGGTATGAAGTAGCTTGTGACTAACGCATAATGGCCATACTTCTCTACCATTTGTTGAGACTTCAAAAGATACTTTGCCTTTTTCTTTTTCATTAGCTTATCAAGTACTTTTGTACCAAATATTTTTCCTACTATATAACCTAACGACAGCCCAGATACAACGCCTAAATAGGTTAATAAAAATGCTGGAATGACACTTAATATCCCTAATGAAGAGACAAACCCACCACTCATTACGATCATTTCGTCTGGAATTGGCATACCGATAATACCTAACCATAAACAGAAAAATAGTGCCCAATAGCCATACTGTTCAATATAAGATAATAATTCATGTAATTCCATTAGGCATAAGCTCTTCTTAACTCTTTTTTACAGCTAAAGATGTACGCTGGCGGGAAATTGAGCCACACTTTTTCGAGCGTAATTTCAGGGAAGAAATGTTGTATAAATCCTTTTTTCACAAGTGAATATTGAAATGTAATAAATTCACCGTTCTCTCGTATCGCTTCCATTATATTGTTTAAAATACGCTTTGAAACTTCTTCTGGTAAAGAAGTAAACGGTAATCCTGATAAAACGTAGTCAATGCATTCTATATTGAACTCTTCCATATACTTCTTTATATTTTCAGCTGAGCCGTGTACAACAATGACGTTCTGCTCATTTTTAAACTTTCTCTGTAACTCTTTGCAAAACACTTCATTAATTTCAATAAGAAGAAATATCGTTTCCTTCTTCTTTCTCTTCATAATTTCTCTCGTGAAAACCCCTGTACCAGGCCCTAGCTCTACGATACATTTCGCTCTATTAAAATCAATGACATCTACCATTTTCTTTGCTAATATTTTTGAACTTGGCGCAATTGCACCAGTATGTTTCGGATGTTTTATAAATTCATGTAAGAATGTTATGAGTTGCATGTAACCCTCTCCCCATTCGTTCGATAGTTTTTAACTTATTTCTAAGTATAACTATCGTTTCTTAACAAAAATTGAGGAGATTTCTTAAGATTTTATGAAGAATGAAAAAACAGCTATCGCATATAGCGATAGCTGCTCATTTATTATTTCGCACTCACAATCTTATAATAAGAACGAACTGTTAGGAAGTAATATCCGATATAAATGACGCCATATACTCCAATACTAATTAGGAGCGGAATCATAATTTCGAATGGTAATATATTTGACAAACCTTTTAGTGCGAACAAACTGTGTAAAATACCGATAATTAACGGAATAGCAAAGATAAAGCTCACTTGTTTCGCAATAGCTCTCTTCATCTCTTGCTTCGTTACACCAATTTTATGAAGAACAACGTAACGATCACGGTCAGCACTTGCTTCTGTAAGTTGCTTAAAGTAAATGATTGAGCCTGTCGCTAATAGGAAAACTAATCCTAAGAATAGCCCAATGAACATCATTAAACCTGTCGTTTCAATTCCCATTTGGAATCCTGTATAGAAATCGTTAAATGGTTTTAAAACTTCCGATTCACCTGCTGGCATAATACTTGCTAATTTCGCTGTTAACTCTTTACTATTTCGCTCACCTTTTACATCAATATTTTTTACAGCGCGTGTTTCATGTACTTGTTTCGCCTGCTCATATGTTTGATCTGGAACGATTACAAATAGTTCATTTAAGTTTGTAAGACTTCTACTATTTACACCTTTAATGTTTAGCTCTTTCGATTCATTCCCAACAGGAAATACAGCTTTATTTCCTGTATAAAGAGGACCAAAATCGAGTTTTTCAATATAGAGGCTATCATATACAAAAGCTTCATTCGCACTTAAATTTACAGGTTCTACATCTAAACGTTTCGCAATTGTATTAAAGCTTGATTGAGAAATAAGCTGGTACTGCTTCGTAACATTATAGTGTGTGTTCAGCACTTGATCTGCTCTTTCACCTTTAAATGTTCCCTTCACAGGAATCATTTCAACTTCTGACTCATATGTCACTGGATGATTGCTCTTCTCTCCAGCAAGTATTTCTTTTACCTTTTTATCTAGTGCTTCATCTTTTTTCTCATAAGAATAACTATACGGTGCTGCAACTTTTGATTGCGTAAATGTGTTGTAATACATCGTAACTGACGTACCAACCGCTGTTAATGTCACTGCACTTAAAATAGCAATTGTTGCTAGTGATTTCGAGTTTCCTTTAATGCGATATAGTAGTTGCGATGTCGTTACCATATTCATACCGTTATAAAATGCTGACTTATTATTTCTTGCTCGCTTCAATACAAATACTGTGAAGAACATAAACAATAAATAAGTTCCTGCTACTGTCGCTAGTAAAATGTATAATGCAACGACCATAAAGTCTGCATACATAACTGCTTTCATGTACATTAACGCTAAGAAATAACCTGAACCGATTAAGAAAACTGAAATTAACGCCATCACTACGGATCCTTTTGGCATTGCTTCTCCTTCGCGTTCCGCTCGGAAAAGTTCAATTAGCTTAAAGCGATAAATTAAACGATATCCTTGAAGTGATGTATACAAAATAATCACAAAGAAAATAAGTGCTGTATCAATAACTGCGGCCATCGGTATTTCAAAATGAACGTTTAAGTTTATTCCCATCATACTTATTAGTAGTTCAAGGAATAGTTTTGAAAGAACGCTACCGATCGCAATTCCGATAATTAAAGACATTAATCCCATTAACATATTTTCATAAAAGAGCATTTTACCAATTTGTCTTTTACGAATGCCTAATAAGGAATATAGCCCAACTTCTTTTTTACGTTTTCGTGTAAAGAAACCGTTCGAATATATAATGAACACCGCTACGAAAATAATTAGCATGACACTTGAAACTTGAAATGCACCGCTAATTTTTTTAGAAGCTTCCGCAGCTTTTTCCATTTGTGAATTATACTGTAACGCCTTAAATGTAAAATAAATGACGATACTAAAGATCATAGATGCAAAATATACAAAGTAGTCTTTAAAATTCCGCTGTATGTTGCGGAGGGCAATGCTAGATAAGGTCATCAGCCATACCTCCGGAAATGGAAGACATTACGTCAACGACTTTTTGGAAGAACTGTTTACGTGTTGATTCACCGCGGTGCAATTCTTTATATAACTCACCATCTTTAATAAAAATAACTCGTTTACAGTAACTCGCCGCAAACGCATCGTGCGTTACCATTAAAATTGTAGAATTATCATATTCATTTAACGACTTCATACTTTCAAGTAAATCTGTCGCTGATTTAGAATCAAGCGCTCCAGTCGGCTCGTCCCCGAAAATCATACTAGGACTTGTAACGATCGCACGCGATGCTGCGCAGCGCTGCTTCTGTCCGCCCGACACTTGATATGGGAACTGACTTAAAATATGATCAATACCGAATTTCTTTGAGATTTCAAGAACGCGGCGATCAATCTCACTTGCTTTCACCTTTGATAACGCAAGAGGTAACGCAATGTTCTCTTTTACCGTTAACGTATCTAATAAATTATAATCTTGGAAAATGAACCCTAAATGATCGCGGCGGAATAACGCTAACTTATCATCGTTCATCTTCACGATATCTTTTCCATCAATTAAAATTTCACCGTTCGTCGCATTATCAATTGTAGAAAGAACGTTTAGTAAAGTCGTCTTACCCGAACCAGAAGGTCCCATAATTCCAACGAACTCACCTTCTTTTACTTGTAAGTTAATACCTTTTAACGCTGCAAATTTATTACCACCCGTGTCATACACTTTTTCAATATTTTTTGCTTCTAACACTGTTTTCATCTCGACATCCCTCATTTCTTCTATTCTCTATTTTCAACTATATACACTCTCTACTCTTGCCACTATCGATGTTTCTTACACAAACATGACAGTTATGTAAGACGCATAAGTAAAGATATAAAAATTTAACCTACTGAACAAAAGTACTTTGTTACTATAACATTGGGATATCATACCATCCATTCATTCTCCTTACAGGAACATTACAATTTTGTAAGGTTAAAAATGTGCCCTACAAAGTTGTGCATGAAATGTCGGATGGACTTCGTTTGTTCCTGCTATTCTATTTAACAAGGAGGTCATCGTATGGATTCACTTAAAAACATGAATGCGGCAATGCAATATATTGAAAACAACTTAACAGATGAAATTGATTTTAAAGAAGTCGCAAAAATAGCTTTCTGCTCCGAATACCATTTCAAAAGAATGTTTTCTTTCCTAGCTGGCGTATCACTATCAGAATATATTCGTTGTAGGCGTCTTACTCTTGCTGCTTTTGAACTAAAAGATAGCAATGCAAAAGTCATTGATGTCGCTATCAAATATGGATACAACTCACCCGATTCCTTTACACGTGCCTTTCAAAACTTGCACGGTATAACGCCTTCAGAAGCTCGAAGTACAATTCGTTCTTTGAAAGCTTATTCACCAATGACCTTCCAGTTATCGATTCAAGGAGGAAATGAAATGAATTATCGAATTAAAGAAAAAGAACCATTTCGAATTATTGGTATACAAAAACGCGTACCAATTGTATTTAACGGTGTAAATGAAGAAATTGCTTCTATGTGGAAAAGTTTAAATCCAGAGTCCATTCAAATGTTAAAGTCACTTTCAAACATGGAACCGAATGGAATCATTAGTGCTTCTACTAACTTTTCTGAAGGAAGAATGGAGGAAAAGGGAGAACTCGATCACTACATTGGAGTAGCCTCAACGAAAGATTGTCCAGCGCAATTCGCACAACTTGAAGTCACAGCTTCAACGTGGGCCGTATTTGAATCTGTCGGTCCATTTCCTGAAACATTACAAAATGTATGGGGACGCATTTATTCCGAATGGTTTCCTTCCTCAAACTATGAACTAGCGGAAGGACCAGAAATATTGTGGAATGAACAGAAAGATACATCCTCTCCAAACTTTAAAAGTGAAATTTGGATACCGGTTTTGAAGAAATAAAAAATAAAGCTGCTTTTCCTTAAAAGGAAAAGCAGCTTTTATTTATATTTTTAGTTCTTTTTATAAGCGACGTAGGAATATCCCATCATTAGTCTCGCTGTACCAATAATTATAAATTGTACCCATAACCTTTTTACTTTTCACACTTTTGACCTATACTGTTTATTAGCCTACATTTCAACATAATGAAAAGACTTGAAACACATGATACACTATAGCTACAATTGTTTTTTTAGGAGGAGTATACATATGTATAAAATTTTAATCGTTGAAGACGATCCAAATATTTCATCATTACTACAATCTCACATTCAAAAATATGGCTATGAAGCTGTTGTTGCAGAGAATTTCGATGATATTATGGAATCGTTTAATGCAGTGAAACCACATCTTGTTTTACTTGATGTAAACTTACCGAAATTCGATGGATTCTACTGGTGCCGTCAAATTCGTCATGAATCTACTTGTCCAATTATTTTCATTTCAGCGCGTGCTGGCGAGATGGAACAAATTATGGCGATTGAAAGCGGTGCGGATGATTATATTACAAAACCGTTCCACTATGACGTTGTAATGGCGAAAATTAAAGGTCAATTACGCCGTATTTACGGTGATTATGCGCCAAATATTTCTGAACGTATCGTTGAAGTAGAAGGTTTAAAACTATTCCCAGAACGCCCAGAAATCCATTTCGGTGCTGAGCAAGTTCTTTTAACGAAGAAAGAGGCAATTTTAGCAGAAATGTTATTATCTAAATTCCCTCGTACAGCGAGCCGTGAAGATTTATTAGCTGCCCTATGGGATGACGAAAGCTTCGTTGAGGAAAATACATTAAACGTAAACATTACGCGTCTTCGTAAAAAGTTCAATGAGCTTGGTATTGAAAATGCTATTGAAACAGTACGTGGACTTGGGTATCGTTTTAACGCAACTTGGAGTGAATAAGCATGAAGCTATTTTTACGTGATCATTTTGCATTTTTTCTACTATATGTATTAAACTTCGGCATCATTTTCGTTCTGTATGATGCAGTAGATGGATTTCAAAATAATAAATTTTACTTCGTCGTTTTAAGTTTATATTTATTCATTTGTTTCCTCGCTTATCGTTACGTCCGCAATCGTAGAATGTACCATAGATTAAGTGAGCAACCAGAGAAAATGGAAGATGCGTTTATTGAAAGAGCAACTGCTCCGATGCCTCACGGTGTAAATGAACTCGTGCGCACACAGTACCGTCTATTCCAAAAGGAACTACAGTCGTATGAAGTAAAACAACAAGAACATCAATTATTCATTAACCACTGGGTGCATCAAATGAAGACACCTGTGTCTGTTATGCAACTTATGGTACTCGAAATGGAAGATGAACATTTGATTCCGAAATTCAAAAAAGAATTAGAACGATTAAATCAAGGACTCGATATGGCTTTATATATGGCAAGGTTAAATAACTTCCATGAAGATTTCCACGTTGAGACGATTTCATTAAAAGATGCGGTAACAAAAAATATTAACGGATTAAAAGAACTATTCATTCGAAATGGGGTCTTCCCTGTTTTAGAAGTTCATTCCGATTTAAAAGTTGCTTCTGATGCGAAATGGCTAAAGTTCATCATTTATCAGTTAATGACAAATGCAGTTCGTTACTCTGGTGAGCGTGGGAAGAAAGTTTTCTTATCTGCTTATCGAAACGGAAAAGATATTATTTTAGAAGTTCGCGATGAAGGTGTTGGTATTCCGCAAGAAGATATTCGAAGAGTATTTGAACCGTTTTACACTGGGAAAAACGGTCGCGCATTCGGAGAATCTACTGGTATGGGACTTTATATTGTAAGTAAAATTTGTGATTATTTAGGTCACTCTGTCAAACTAGATTCTGAAGTTGGTAAAGGAACGACGATTAAAATCATCTTCCACAACGCTGCAAATAATCAAGCAGAACATACAGAGAAGGTGACCGAAGCATGATCGGAACATATGCTAGCAAAATGTATGAGAACTTACTCTCATACATTTTTTGCAATAAAACTACATATTTACCTTCTAACGGGAGGTACATATTATGACATTTTGGCAGTTTGCCTTTAAAAATGTAACGCGTAATTCCAGAGCTTATTTTGCTTATTTCTTAAGCAGCTCCTTTTCAATTGCTGTTTTCTTTTCGTTTGCTGTTTATTTGTTTCATCCGAAATTACAAAATCCCACTATGATCTCTGAAATTTCAGGATTAATGATTTTTTCAGAAGTTGTTATTGTCTTGTTCTCGTTCTTTTTTCTACTCTATTCAATTGGATCGTTTTTAAAAGTTCGTAAAAAGCAATTTGGTATTTTAACTATTTTAGGTATATCAAAAAAACAATTACATCGACTCGTTTTCACTGAAAATATGTTAATTGGTATTTTATCTATCTTTTTCGGTATGCAGTTTGGATTTGTATTTTCACAATTTTTCTTATTAGTGACAGCGAAAATTACACATCTACCAGGGATATATTTATATCCACCTACGAATGCTTTCATTTTAACAACGATTGTATTTCTTGGTCTCTTTATCGCTGTATCTTCATTTACACCCATGCTAATTCGTACGAAAAAGACGGTAAACCTTTTAAAAACTAATGGTGGGAAACAAAAGGAAAGAAAACCATCCATATTCATTTCTCTATTTGGTGCTATCTGTTTATTAGGTGGTTATATTTTAGCTGCAAACCCTAAATATTTCTTCTCAATAAACACGCAAGTAGGCGTTATCTATATGGTTTCAAGTGTTTTTGTGATTCCAGCACTTGTTACAATTGGGACATATTTTTTCTTTTCTCAAATTAGTTTCTTACTTATTTATATTTTAAAGAAAAGAAGAAATTTTTATATGAAACGAATTAACATGCTTTGGATTTCGGATTTAGCAAGTCGTATTCGAACGAATATCAATATGCTTTTTATTGTAGCGATGCTTTCTACAATTGCTTTCACAATGATTACGTTCCTATATGGATTCGGAAAGTTTACAAAGCTAGATGTTGCGAGAACTTCACCTTTTCCATTTTCTTATTTTTCATATGACGCAAATCCTTTTGTTAACGAACATTTAACTTGGCTTGAAAAGCAGTTACAAAAGGAAGATTTCTCTTATAAAAAACTAAAAGCTGATTTATATGAAACACCACTGAAAGAAGATGAAGGTATAACGACTTACAATGACATCTATGCAATGAAACAAAGTGACTATAACAAACTTGCAGCTTCCCTGCGAATGAAACAACTATTCATGAGCGATAACGAAGCATATGTCTTAACAGGTAGCGCTTATTTCACCTTATTCAGCCAATTTGAGCCAAGCTACAATAGAAAATCCATTACACTTTCTAGCACAAATACGACATTACAAGTAAAAGGATATGAACAAGTAGGGGCCATTCCCTCTGACTTTTCATATCAAACTTTAATTTTACCTGACGCTGTTGTAAACAACTTACCAAATACAACAAAGCATGTAGCAGCGTACAATTATAACGTACAAAACTGGGAAAAGACGTATGAAATTGCTGATGATTTTATGAAAAAAATACAAAGAGATCGACAGGAATTCCAATACGAAGGACCCCTTATACGCTCCTATGAATCAGCAGGCTCATTATATAGAATTACATCAGGAAGTGCCGCATACTTCCTAATCGGGACATTCTTAGGTGTCATTTTCTTTATTGGAGCAGGTAGCGTTCTTTACTTTAGACTGTATACTGATTTAACGAATGAACAAGAAAAATATGTAGCAATTTCAAAAATTGGTGTAACAGATGTAGAGATGAAAATATCTGCAACCATTCAACTTAGCATTTTATTTTTCGTTCCGTACGTTATGGCGTCCATTCATACAATGTTCGCAACAAAAATGCTCCAAGACGTAATTGATTTATCACTATTCAAAGAAATTTCAGCTGTTCTTATTATTTTTGGAGTCGTTGAAGTCATCTTTTTCTTATTTATTCGTTCCTTTTACATGCAAAAGTTATCAGAGTATACGAATGGTTAAGTTTTATAAATATATTAGTACAGGAAAAGGGTATCTCTTATATCCTTTTCTTCTTCACTCTATTAGGAGGTTCAGGTGAATGACATTTTGGCAGTTTGCATTCAAAAACGTAACCCGGAACGCCAGAGCTTATTTCGCCTATTTTGTAAGTAGTGCGTTTTCCATTGCAATTTTTTTCTCGTTTGCGGTTTATTTATTTCATCCTAAATTGCATATGACAGGCGTGAATGCTGCTCTGAACATATTAATGACAATTTCAGAAGTTGTCATTGTATTCTTTTCTTTTTTCTTCTTACTATATTCAATCGGTACTTTCTTAAAAGTACGAAAAAAACAATTTGGGATTTTAACAGTACTTGGTATATCTCAAAAACAATTAAAAAGACTTGTATTTCTAGAAAACATGTTAATTGGTGTTCTTTCCATATTTTTCGGCATTCAACTTGGACTTGTCTTTTCACAGTTCTTTCTACTAGTTACCGCCAAAATTACACATGTACCTGGTTTATATTTATATTGGCCAACGAGTGCTATTATTTTAACTATGATCATCTTTCTTGGACTCTTCATTCTCGTTTCATCTTTTACGCCGATGCTCATTCGGACGAGAAAGGCTGTACGTCTTTTAAAAGAAGGAACAAAGCAAAAAGAAAGAAAAGCATCCGTGCTCATCTCTCTATTTGGTGCGACATGTTTAATATCTGGATACGTACTAGCAGCAAATCCGCTATATTTCATATCGCTTGGCGACGTAATTGGAATTTTGTACGCCGTCACCAGTATATTTGTCATTCCTTCACTCGTTGCGGCTGGAACATATTTTTTCTTTTCACAAATTAGTTTTTTACTCATTCGTATATTAAAAACGAGAAGAAAATTTTATATGAAACGTATTAATATGCTTTGGATTTCTGATTTAGCAGCTCGCATTCGGACAAATATTAACATGCTCTTTATTGTAGCGATGCTATCAACACTCGCTTTCACTATGATTACGTTCTTATACGGTTTTGGGAAATTTACAAAGTTTGATGCAGTAAGGGAAAATCCTTTTCCTTTTACATATTTATCACATACTGAAAATACGTTAGCGGATGAACATTTGAATTGGTTAAAACAAAAGTTCAATGAAGAACAATTTACTTATAAACAATTTAAAACGGATATATATGAAGTATCTTCGGCGGAAGAAACACCGCAGCTCTATTATGCAATTAAACAAAGTGACTATAATATACTTGCTAAAGCATTAAACTGGGAAAATCTCCACGTGAAGAATAATGAGTCTTATGTCCTTATTAAAGATTTAGATAATCAAGTTTTTGAAACACTTCATGATCAAAAAACGAGAAATGCTCTTACTTTAAATCAAAATTCTTTGCAGTTACACATAAAAGAATATAAAAGTTATAACCCATTCCCAAATAGGTTAATATCACAATTACTCGTATTATCTGATGAAAATGTAGAAGCATTATCATCAGCTTCAAAACAGATGAGTGTATATAGCTTTAAAGTTAACGATTGGGAAAAAGCTAATAACATCGGTTCGGCATTTGTAGAAAAGATTGATAACGACGAGATAAAAATTCAAGCAGAGCACCCACCTTTCCATGCAAGTGAAGCAAGTGATTCTCTATACACAACTAAACTCAATGTCGCTTCCTTCTTCTTAATTGGTACTTTCTTAGGTGTTATTTTCTTTATTGGTGCTGGCAGTGTTCTTTACTTCAGAATGTATACAGATTTAACAAATGAGCAAGAAAAGTATGTAACGATTACAAAAATCGGTTTAACAGAAGCTGAGATGAAACGATCTGCTACAATTCAACTTGCAATTCTTTTCTTTGTCCCATACATTATGGCATCGATTCATACGATGTTTGCGACAAAGATGCTACAAGAAGTATTACATCTCTCGTTCTTCGCTGAGATTACAGTCGTACTTATGATTTTTGGAACGGTTGAAATTTTATTTTTCCTTTTAATTCGTTCCTTCTATATGCAAAAATTATCACAACACATTAAGTTTTAACGGATAGAAAGGTGATTACTATGGAAGAAGTTTTACACATAAAAAACGTCTCAAAAGTGTATGAAGGAAAAGTCCCTCATACTGCTTTAAAAAATATAAATTTACATGTAGATAAAGGTGAATTTGTCGCTATCATGGGACCATCTGGTAGTGGTAAATCTACATTTTTAAACGTTATCTCTACAATTGATTCCCCTACTTCTGGTGATGTCGTGATTAACGGAAAAAAACCGCACACATTTCGTAGAGAAAAGTTAGCTATTTTCCGCCGCCAAGAGTTAGGATTTGTTTTCCAAAACTTTAACCTACTAGATACACTAACGATCGGCGAAAATATCGTACTACCTTTAACATTAGATAATGTTCCATTAAAAGAAATGGACGAAAAGCTTGATAACATTTCAAAAAAGCTTGGCATTGATCATATTTTAGACAAACGTATTTTTGAAGTTTCTGGCGGACAAGCACAGCGTACGGCAGTAGCACGTGCTGTTATTCATCATCCTTCCCTTCTACTCGCCGATGAACCAACAGGAAACTTAGATTCAAAAGCTGCAATCGATGTAATGGAGTTATTTACGAAGTTAAATAAAGAAGAAGATGCAACAATTTTAATGGTTACGCACGATCCATTTGCAGCAAGTTATTGTAACCGTGTCATTTTCATTAAAGATGGCGAGCTTTACAACGAACTACACCGCGGGCTATATCGCGAGAAGTTTTATCAAGAAATATTAGATGTTTTAGCATTATTAGGAGGAAGACGTGGATGACATTTTGGCAATTTGCATTTAAAAATGTCTCGCGTAATTCTAAAGCATATTTCGCTTATTTTGTAAGTAGTGCTTTTTCTATCATGGTTTTCTTTTCATTTACTGTATACGCGTATCACCCGCGCTTACAAAATGTACAAAGCTTTCAAGAACGTGATCCTCTAATGAACTTAGCAAGTACAGCACAGCTTGTAATCGTTATGTTCTCGTTCTTCTTTCTCTTATATTCAATTGGAACATTTTTAAATGTACGGAAGCAGCAATTCGGGATACTCACGATTCTCGGTATCTCACAGAGACAATTAAAAAGACTTTTATTTACTGAAAACATGATCATCGGAATATTGTCTATCTTTATCGGCATTCAAGGTGGCCTTGTATTTTCTAACTTTTTCTTATTAGTCACTTCGAAATTAACAAGTGCGAAAGGTCTCTATTTATATTGGCCGACAGAAGCGATAATCGTGACAACCGTAACGTTTATCATTTTATTTTTAATCGTTTCTACGTTTACACCGATGTTTATTCGTACGCGTAAAACAGTCCATCTTATTAAAGGGAACAAGAAAGTGACAGCCGAAAAAAGGCCGTCTATACTCATTTCGATATTTGCTTTAACTTGTTTAGGGTTATGTTATTATATTGCTGGTTATCCACAAGGCTACGTAACCGAAAAAAATGTGCAAAACGGATCTGTCTTCTTTATTATATTATCTATTTTGCCACTCGTAGTAATCGGAACATATTTTTTCTTTTCACAAACATTTCTTCTTTTTATCTATATTTTAAAGAAGCGTAGAAAGTTTTATTTGAAACAAATAAACATGTTATGGATTTCAGATTTAGTTGCTCGTACCCGTAGTAATATTAATGTACTCTTTATCGTTTCTATGCTATCTGCGCTTGCATTTACGATTATTATCGGACTATTTGCTGCGAATAATAATACGAAAGCATCGATACTAGAGCGATATCCTATTCCCTTCACATACAAATTAGAAGGGGATCATTCCCTTGAACGAAAGCACGTTAATACTATTGAATCCGAACTTTCCAATGCTCATTTTCAATATAAAAAATATAATTTTACGCTTTTAAAAGATACTGCTTCAAAAGAAGAGATTGCAATTATGAAAATGAGTGATTATAACGAAATTGCTAAACAGTTAAAGAGACCTACAATCACCCTTGATTCAAAAGAAGTTTACATTATTTCTGGCTATTCACCAGAGCTATTAAACCTTGTATCAAATCCATTTGTAAAACAAAATACAATTACGCTTGAATCCAATAAAAAGGAGTTTTATATAAAGGGATTTATTAATAAAGGGATAGCACCACCATTTGCATTAGCAAATTTAGTTATTATGCAAGATTATGCAATCGATACTATGATTCCTCATATTGAAACCATTACAGTTTATAACTACTTCGTGGATAATTGGGAAAATGCAATTGTTCCAACGAAAAATATATTAAAAAGTATTAGTAATGACACCGAAAAATATTATGAGGCACATAAAGACGATAAGCATGCATCTCCCATTCCTTTTAATATTTATACAGCTACTGATGAGTTACTCCATAATAAAGAAAATGCAGTTGCTCAATTCTTTATTTGGGCATTTCTTGGCTTTATCTTCTTTATCGGTGCGGCTAGCGTTTTATACTTCCGTATGTATAACGACTTAACGAATGAAAAACAAAAATACATTACGATTACAAAACTAGGCTTAACTGAATCAGAAATGTTTCGCTCTGCAACGATTCAGTTAGGAATTTTATTTTTCGTTCCTTATATCGTTGCTGGTGTTCACACATTATTTGCGGTTAAGTTTTTACAAAGCATGTTTTCTTTCTCATTACTAAAAGAGTTATTAATTGTACTCACCTTTTTCGGGATTATCGAGATTATTTTCTTCTTCTTAATCCGTTCTCTGTACATTAATAAATTATCACAGCATATAAAAATATGAATAAAATAGCCTTGTGCATAATGCACAAGGCTATTTTCAATAGTTTTTAATTAGCAGCAATATCCACCATAGCCGCCGCCATAACCGCCGTAACCACCATAACCGCAACCGCCTCCGCCTCCGCCGAAGCAGCTAGCACCGATGATAATTAATAAAATAAACAATACGATTAGAAGCGCAAAACCGCCTCCGCAACCATGGTTTCTGCGGTTACAATCATCATGTCTGTGTTCACACTTTTCGCTCATTACTCTATTCCTCCTTTAGTATCATTCATAACAAGTTCACCTTGCTCTAAATGAGGGGATTCCATTTATAGTATGTTTTCAGGGCGAATAGGAAGCTTGGCTCACCTAAAAACGGGCTTGTTTTCGGAAATGGGCTTCATCAAAAAAAAGATACCAATTAAGGTATCTTCTAAATAAAAGTATTTAATAAAAGTGCAAAACCAAATGCAATAAATGATAACAATGTCTCAAGTACCGTCCACGTTTTAAACGTTTCCTTCACCGTTAATCCTAAATACTCTTTTACAAGCCAGAAGCCCGCATCATTTACGTGAGAAAACATTAATGATCCTGCACCCGTTACAATAACGAGCAATTCTAAATTTACACCTGACATGTGCTGAATAACTGGTGAAACAATCCCTGCGGCGGTCGTTAATGCTACTGTCGCTGAACCTGTTGCGATTCGAATTAGTCCAGCTACCATGAAAGCTAATACAATTGGTGATAACGATATATGTTCTGCCATTTGCGCAATCGCCGTTCCAACGCCGCTTTCAATTAATATTTGTTTAAATCCACCGCCTGCACCGATTATTAAAATAATGGAACCGACCGGTAGTAAACTTTCGTCCGTTAATTTTTTAATAACCTTTTTATTAATTCCTTGTCTTATTCCAAGCAAATAAAATGCTGCGAAACATGAAATAAGTAAAGCAATTACTGGACTTCCTATAAATACAAAAAATTCAGTTATCTTTTTCGGTAATGAAATATATGGTGCAACCACTGATAAAATCATTAATACAACCGGTAATAAAATAATAAAAAATGAAACTTTACGACTTGGTAAATCAGTTGATACAGTTGTAACTCGAACTAGCTCTGGTTCATTTTCAGGTATAACCCTTTTATGTACCCACTTTGCAAATATCGGTCCTGCGATAATGGCTGTTGGTAACGCGATAATTAATGAATATAAAAGTACCTTTCCTAAGTTCGCGTTATAAATACCGATTGCTGTCATCGCCCCTGGATGTGGTGGCACGAGCCCATGCACAATCGATAATCCAGCAATAACAGGTAATGCAATTAATAATATATTTTGCTTCGTCGTTTTTCGAATGGAAATAACAAGTGGTAATAAAATGACGATCCCCACTTCAAAAAATACCGGAATCCCTATAACAAATCCTGCAAATAACATAGCCCAAGGTAGTTTCTTTACACCGAAAAATCGAATAAAGAAGTCTGCCACTTGCATGCCGGCCCCTGAATCGGACATCATTTTTCCTAAAATTGTTCCGAGAGCTAAAATACCAACTAGATGCCCTAGTACACTACCAACACCAGTTTCATAGGCAGTCACTATTTTCGTCAAATTCAATCCAGACATGATAGCTAAAAATAAACTCGCAACTGTTAAACTAATAAATGCATGCCATTTCCACCATGATACCCCTAAAATAACAATCGTGATTGCAAATAACGTGACGATTAATAAGTATATATCCATCTCTCATTCCCCTTACTTTTATCCCGTATTTGCAGGCAATAAACACCTAATTGGTGCGGGATGAATCTAATGAAACACTTTATAAAAAAAGAGGGCGAATACCCTCCTTTTATACGTCATAATTCACTACATAATGCTGCATTTCTGTGTTGTAGTAGCCTTCGCTATATTCAATTACTTCGCCAACTTCATCGTAAGAATAGCGCATACGTTTTAATAACGCTGTCCCCTCTTTTTCACCTAACGCTTCTGCAACGAAACTAGGCGCAAGTCCAACAGCGAATTCATCTCTGAAGTTTTCTAAATGTATACCTCGGTCTTCAACTAAATCGTAAAGCGATTGCAAGTCAAAGTCCGATAAATCTGTACTTGCCATGTGTGCTGAGAAATAGTGCGTATAATGAATGTACGGTGCATCATTTAACGTATATAAACGTTCAATGCGAAAACTCTCCTTACCGAATAATCGAAATGGCACTGTTCCTTCTTCATTATGAACGATTTCTGCTTTGAGCAATTTCTTCTGTACTTTATATCCCTCTTCCACTAACACTTCTGTAAATTTCTTACCCTTTGACAACTTTGTCGCAGAAGTATTACGGATCACTTTCGTTCCTTTACCGCTTTTCTTTTCCAAATATCCTTCTTGAGCAAGTTCTTTAATCGCATTACGCACTGTAATTTTGCTCACTTTGAACTCTTCTTCTAACTGGGGTTCAGAAGGAATATTCGTATGAATCGCATATACACCATGCAATATTCGATCACGAATAATATTTTTTATTTGTAAATATAATGGTCCTTTTTTCCTCGTTACGTTCACCGTTACACCCACTACCTTTCTACATCACCTACTGATGCCGTCATTGCCCGAAGTATATCCTTCTCTGATGACATTGGCGTATCACCGACGATTGTATGTGCAAGCATTCCAGCTGCTGACGCAAATGAAACAGCTTTCTCTGGTGCAAACTCTTCTATCTCGCCATGAATAATCCCGCTCGTATAAGCATCTCCAGCACCTATTCTATCATATACAGAAAACGTAAGTGTTTTTGCAAAAGTGAACGCACCATCTTTACATATAAACCCGCGAAGCGAATGTGTATTATCGCTATTAATAGAGCGATGTGTACCAGCAATTGTAGCGATATGATATGTTTCAGCAACCTTTGGAATAAGATCAACAAGTTGCGCCTCTCGCTCCGTCTCCTCTGTTTTCATTCCAAGAACGAACATTGCATCTTTTTCGTTCATCATAACGATATCAGCAAGAGCCAGCATTTCTTCGTAATGTAGTTTCGCCTGCTCATATCCGTCTTCTCCCCAAAGAGATGGACGATAGTTGCAATCAAAGACGACAGTTCCTCCGTTTTCTTTCACTGCTTTCGCTAAAGATTTCATATGATGGCGCACCGTATCATTCATCGCAAGTGTAATCCCGCAAAAATGAACGATATCAATTTCCTTTGCGATTTCTTCAAATTGATACATGTCTTCACATGCCGTATTGAAGCTGCTTTCTAATCGATTTGAATATGTAACGCGGCTTGCACGTGCTCCAAATCCATTTTCTAAAAAGTACATGCCGACATATTTACCGCCTCTTGAAATAAACGGTGACTGAATGCCTAACTTTTGAATATGTGATATCGCAGCATCCCCTACAGAATTTTCCGGTAAAGTTGAAATAAGAAAGCCTTCATGCCCGAGATGAGAAAGTGCTGCTGCAACGTTCACACCTGTACCAGAAAAGGAGTAATGTAATGCGTTAGCTTGCGACAATAACTCATATCCTGGTACTTGCAGGCGCATCATTACTTCGCCAAATGCTGCAATTTTCTTACGCATATTGATCAACTAGTTTCTTCACTACCGCTAATAACTCACGCACATCTTCTACTTTCGTGTTACCAGTTTCTTTATCAATAATAGAAGAGTACACGTGCGGGATAACTTGTTCTACGTTTGCTTCAAGCGCAATACGTACAATTGTTTCGAAGTTTTCTTTATCAATTCCACCTGTTGGCTCTAATGCAAATCCCTCTTCCGCACAAGCTTTCGCAACTGCGCGATATTCTTCTTCATGAGCTAAACCTTTCATTGGGAAGTATTTCAATGAATTTCCGCCCATATCACGTACAAGTGCAATTGCTGTTTTAATTGGAACGATTGCTTTTTCTTCCCCAGCTGCACTAATTGGACCAGTAGAAATGTTTACGTAACCTACTTTTCCTGTTGGTGATACTAAACTATTAATCCAGCTATCTTTTCCGCCAAGATTTGCACGTGTCGCTCCAACTGAAGGGAACACTTGGTTAATATGGCTACCAGGATAATGCTTCGCAATTTCAGCTACAACTGCTGCTTGGCGATTATCTCCTGCGCCTAATCCGATCGATACAGCGTCATCAATTTCTTTTCCGTATGCTTTCATCACTGTAACTGCTTCTTCTACTGTTGGATAGTCTTTTGATAACACTCCCACTACTACATAACCTTCTGCTGCTTCAAAAATGTCTTTCGCATTTTCGATATTGTTCGCTAATACATTTAATGCTACACGGCCTTTATAAAAACGTTTTTGAATGTTTGTCATTTTAGTTTCCCCCTACAATTTCTCTCAATTTTTCTTCAATTACATGTACGTCATCACCTTGAAGTGGACGTGGATCAATATCAAAGAATCCTTGTCTTACGCCGTAATCACGTGTGTAAATGGCAATTTCCCCTTCGCGTAATGCTGTTACGACGTCTTTTGCTGATTTATTTAACTCGTTCTCGTTAATGTGAATACGTGCTCGAAAGATTGCTCTTCCTGCTTCATCTTGAACGATTGTTACATTTACACCGTTTAATTCTTTTAGTGGCATAAGTACTTGTAATAACTCTTTTTCTTGTTCACTTTTATCTTCTTTTACGCCGTACTCATCAAGCGCTTGAAGTAAACCGAAAGTTGTTTCTTTCCCGACTTTCATACTTCTTCCGATGCAATGTAATTGCACTTTCAGCCACTCAATATATTTTCGTTTACCGCCAACAATACCAGAAGTAGGTCCTTCAATTGCCTTTGAACCGCTATAAATGGCAAGGTCTGCATACTTCACATATTTTTGAATATCTTCTTCAGCTGCCGCATCGACGATAAGTGGGATGTTATTTCGCTGCGCAACTTCCCATGCTTCTTCAACAGAAATCATATTTTTTTGCACGGCGTGATGGGATTTCACATAAAGAATCGCTGCTGTATTCTCACTAATTGCATCTTCAATATGCTCTGCTTTCCCTTCATTTGCGTAGCCAACTTCTACAAGTTTACCGCCGCCTAAATAAATCATCGTTTCGACTGGAGCACCGTATTGAACGTTATGCCCTTTTAACATAATCACTTCGTTTTTCGCGATGACCTCTTGATGAAGTCTTTCACTTTTACGGCGATTTCCTTCTGTCACGATACCAGCGATAGAAAGTGCAATTCCGCTCGATGCTGAATTCACAACAACCGCTGCCTCTGAATCTAGAATTCTCGCAATATGGTCTCCCGCTTTATCTACTAAATCAGCAATTTCCACATAATTTTGTCCACCATGTTTCATCGCATCCATCACTGTATCTGTAGGAGCGGATACACCTAAAATACTCATTCTACCGCTCGCATTAATTACTCTTTTTAATCCGTACTTAGCATTCAATGAATGACCCATTAATTACAACCCCTTTCGTATCAATTCTTCTTTCAGCAACGCGCTGATCCCCTTCTGAATCAATTAACGTAATCGGTTCATCTTTCACCGTAAATAAAGTTAAGTTTGCAATATCGCCTTCTTGAATACGGCCAAGCTCTGGTTTTTTCAGCCACTCTGCCGCATGTTTCGTCACCGCATCAATTACTTCTTCTAGTGGATAACCTAAGTAAAGGAATTTCGAAAGAACGTGAGCCATACTATACACTGGACCGTGTATACGATTCTTTCGATAAATATCTGTACTAATTGTATTAAAAGCAATATCGTGACGCTTCGCCGCTTCTGCTACTTTAAAAGAAAAACTAGCATTGCCGTGACCAACATCTAAATGAACACCGCGCTTCACTGCATCTAGTAATACAGGTAGCGGTTTTCCTTTTTCATCAAATAAATTATTTTCTTTCCCGTTTAAGTAATGTGTAATGACATCATCTTTTTCTAAAAGAGGTACAACTTCCTCTATGCGAGGAGGTGCTGAACCGATATGTACCATAATCGGCAATGATGTTTCACGAGATAACGAGCGCGCTACATGAAGCGGTTCAATTCCGCTATCACAAACGACACTTTTACTCATTCTCGCCTTTAACCCAACGATTACATCTTTATACTTTTCTACTGCTTCTATTACTTTCTCTTTATCGATCCATTCCATATTGGATAATTCATCAATTCGTTTCAAACCGATGCGAGAAATATTTAAAAAGGCAAATAAATTCGTTTTCGCCTGCTCTCTACTTTTTACTAAATCTGCAATACGATCAGCTCCGCAGCTACCCGCATCAACAATTGTCGTTACCCCTTGCTTAACGCCAATTTCATCCACCTCATCGCCATACGGATCAAACTCTGGAAAAGCATGAACGTGTAAATCAATCCAGCCACTCGATACGTAAGTACCTGAGTAATCAAGAACCTTTCCACCCTCGCCAGCACCAGCTTTCGTCACCTGTGCGATTTTATTATTTTCAATTACAATGTCAATCTCTTCCCCGTTCACACGTTTCACATTACGTAGTACGAATCGTTCTGTCATTGTACTTCCACCCTTTTCTATAAGAAGCCATAAGAATACGCTTACATTAAAGTTTCATTTTTTATATCTCTTTCACACGTTTAGCGTAACACAAAAAAAGGGAGAAGTAAATATAACGTTATAATGTTTAGTTTTATATTAAAATGTGAGTTTCCATTACATATTCGGACAACCTATAAGCAGGAGGGATATTCTTGGGATTTCGAATTTTATTATTTATAATTTTAATCACTTTGTATGTACCAACAACGGTTAGTGCAGCCCCTCCATCACTCACGGCTGCATTTATCCGGGATCATCAGCTATGGATAAAGACAGGAAATCAAGAAATACAAATCACAAAAAATCGATATGTGTATTCTCCAAAATGGTCTTATGACGGTAGGTTTATTGGCTATATTGATAGTGATGAAGCGGGTAAAGAATCTAACTTATTCATTTATGATACAAAGGAGAAAATAAACTATCAGCCTTATGTAAGAGTCGTAACATCTGACTTTAAGTGGTCACCAAATAAAAATCAATTGGCTTACACTGATCAAGGTTTATTAAACATTACAAAAATAAAGAATGGTCGCCCACAAGGTTTTGAAAATGTATCACTTGGGGTTAGTGATTTTGAATGGTTCCCGAACGGAAAGGAATTTATCGTCTCCTCACAATCCTGCTTGCGTCCGACCGGATGGGGCAAGGTTCCACTTTATAAAATACCAGTCGATGCAAATCTTGCTAAAGATAAAATAAAGCCTTTTTATACGATTCAAACAAATGAAACTGATTTATTTGCGATTAACGCTAACTATTTCAAGTGGAGTTCTGATGGAAAGTGGATTAGCTTTTTGGCTAGTCCTACTGCCTCTTTGGCAATGGATAGCAATACATTATGTGTTATCTCATCAAAAGGGACACACTTTCGAACGATTGGTAACATGCTATGGTTCAAAGATTGGATGAAGTGGGCTCCATCAACTAATCAACTGGCCTATATTTCAGGGGAAGGAAGGTTTTTTGTAGAAAATAAAAAATTCACAGTTGCAGACATGGTAACAGCAAAACAACAAAAGGTCTACACACCAGTCGGTTATGTAGACCTTGATTTAGAATGGTTTTCACCAAATAAGGTGGTTGTAGCTCGTGCAACAGAAAATAAGGCATGGAAAGAAGGTCCTGTTCCGACGATGTTTACAACACTTTATATGATCAATATAAAAACAGAAGAACAGCGACAAATCTCGTTCCCAAAACAGAATGAACGTGATGAAGACCCTGAAGTTATTGGACCTTATCTTACTTGGCTTCGCAAGAAAACAAATGTATATAAAGGTGATGTCTGGGTAAAGGATAGCTTACATAGTCAGGAGTATATATGGCTGAAGAATGTTGATGAGGCTCCGACCTTTTTTAATCGGAATGAACGTCATTGAAAATGTGTTCATTACAATCCTCGTCATATAAAGTGAAACTTTAATCAGCCCTCACCAATCGGACTTTTATGTGCAGCCCGCCCCCCGCCTAACTTCTTTGCTTTCGCTGAATTTTGAGGTGGGGGTCTTACTGCCCATTAAAGCGGGATAAAAATTTGTATCTGTTCCCCTATTTGATTCTCCCGCAATAGAGCACTATTATGGGAGAGTCAAGATTATCTATTCCTGAACCGTCACAATAACCCCATCCATATTATTCCCCGAAATTTCATACTGCTTATTCGCTGGAACATTCACTTTCCTGTTCCCGGATACTTTATAATAAGAAACCGTATATTTCTTACCTTCCACATCCGTTGTGATTTCTTTTTTCTCTTTTAAGAAGTCCAAATATTCCTCTAATGTAATTTTCTCCTTTTGCATAATGGCACTATGCGGTAATCCGACATAACGTATATGCCACGGCTCATATTGAATGCCTGTAATATGACTTTTATTTTTCGGATAACGTAAAACAAACCCGTGCTTCCATACATTATTCGCAATCCATTTTCCTTCAGGCGCTTTCTCCATTTTCTTTTGCGTAGACCCAACGTCCAGTGATAATCCTAAATTATGTTCACTATATCCTGCTGGGAGTGCATAGTCAGATCCCATTTCTTTATATAACTTACTTTGCTCTTTAAAATCTCGATACCCGCTACTCATTAAGAAATGCTGTACGCCATCTTTTCCAGCTGCATCGACAACGTTCAAAAAACTTTTCACAACACCCTTTGATAAGCGCAGATTTCTATCAAATATGACGTAACCTCTTACTAATTCACTATTGTGATTTACATTTATAATGTCAGACCTAATACTATCTTTTTTAACTGGGTAATCTTTATTCACTAATAACAGATCCCCTTTATAAATTTCTTCTTTTGTAATCTCTATATTTTCCGTATTCGCAGCCCTTACCGTATTATCTTTGTCGGCAATTTTAACATCGAGCTCCTTTTGGAATAATGGTGATATATATACGCCTACACAGATTGTGCATGCTATAAAAAAAGAAATAAATACCCACTTTTTCATTTCTAGTTCCTCCTTAACGTAACTTACGTATAGAATAGAAAAAACTATTAAAATAAAAAGTGGGGTAAAGTTTAAATTTTTATTAAATTGTTAAGTTCTCTTCTTTTGGCAATCGCACTTCAAACATTGTTCTAACGACATTACTTTCAGCAGAAATCTTACCGTTATGCTGCTCAACAATATTCTTCGCAATAAACAGCCCAAGGCCTGTCCCGCCACGGTTCTCAGTTCTCGATTTATCACCTGTATAAAACATATCAAAAAGATACGGTAAATCTTCTTCTGGAACGCTATCTCCGTAATTAATAATTTGTACGACAACTTCTTCATTATCGATATACCCATTCAAATCAACAAATTGCCCATCATATCCGTATCGAACGGCATTTGTTAACAAGTTTTCAAATACTCTAGCTAACAATTTCCCATCACCGTTAATCCGCAAATGAGGTCCAATATTCAACCTAGCTTCTAAATGATGTTTCTCTAATAAAGGATACAATTCCTCATCTAACTGTATAAGTAGTTCACTTATATCAATCGGTTTTTTATCCAGCTTTAGCATGCCATAATTCATACGTGTAATTTCAAATAACTCATCGATTAAACTTTCAAGCCTTTGCGATTTCGTATATGCAATCGTGGAAAAATGTTTAATTTGTTCTTTCGTCAAATTCTCATCTTTAAGAATTAAATCTAAATAACCTAAAACAGATGTTAACGGCGTTCTTAAATCGTGAGCTAAATTAACAATGAGCTGATCTTTACTACTTTCCGCAAAGTCTCCTCGTTCAACCGCTTCCTTTAATTTTTCACTCGCTACATTTATTTCACGTGCGATATATCCAAACTCATCATTAGATGAAACGCGCACTTCATTTGTAAAATCACCGTTCGCCAAATGATGAATTCCGTTTGAAATCTCATCAAAATATTTTAAATACGGTCTAGTAAGGAAGAAGAAAAACATAATAGATAGAGGAATGAAAATAATCAAAAAGAAATTAACATCTCCAATTTGTCTTACCATTGAACGGAATTGGGCTAATGGATCTTCAAAACGAACGACTAATTTGTAATAGATACGTAACCCTTCATAAATGATATACGTTACACCGCCAGCAAATATCATACTTAATACAAATAGCATAATCATCTTCGAGCGAAAGCTTCTCATCTTTTTAGCCATTGAAAGTATAACCTACTCCCCACACTGTTTTTATTAACTTGTCCTTTCTTTTATCTTCTCCAAGTTTTTTCCGCAACGTACGAATATGTACCATAACTGTATTTCCGCCTTCATAATAATCATCCGCCCATACTTGTTGAAAAATATTTTCCACATTGTACACTTTCTTCGGATGACTCGCTAATAAATATAAAATATCAAACTCTTTCGGTGTTAATTCAACTTGTTCTCCATACACATTTACCGTTCTTCGCTCAGGATCAATAACGACTCCGCCTACCTCTAAAGCAGATTTATTGTCCACTACTTTCGGCTGATTTAACGTAAGAAATCGGCGTAATTGTGCATTTACACGCGCAACTAATTCAATCGGTGTAAAAGGTTTCGTCATATAATCATCTGCACCTAATACTAAACCTGTCACCTTATCAAAATCAGACGTTTTCGCACTTAAGAAAATGATTGGCATATGGTGCTTCGCACGAATTTGGCGCGTCACTTCATACCCATCCATTTTCGGCATCATAATATCTAAAACCACTAAGTCGATTGGCTGCGTTTCAATAACATGAATTGCCTCTTCTCCATCAGCTGCCTTCACGACGTGGTACCCTTCTTTCTCTAAATGTATCTCAATTAAATCAGCAATTTCTGCCTCATCATCCGCTATTAAAATTGAAATGCGCTTCATTTTACTCCCCCTTTATACGCTCGATTGTAAACTAGTCTATCCAATTTGTACAATACGAAAAGGCTACTCACGAGAGTAACCTTAGTAAATGAAATTATATCGACGTTTCGACAAGGAATATCGACTTACCGACAATTACCGACGAAATTCGCCCGTTATTATTTTAAAGACTCAACCTACCGCTCCAAAACAATCCGCTGTTTCGTAATTTCCGCCAACCTTCCGCGGTCTACTTCATACTCAGTATCAACGCTTTGTGGTACAATCACTTTTCCGCCCTCAAGCATCACTTCCGGTGAAATAATATCCCTCTCCCAGTGCCTACTAGAGGCAGATATATCACCTGGAATCGTAAAGTTCGGCAGTGAAGCAAGCGCAACATTTTGCGCTCGTGAAATCCCCATCTCTACCATACCACCGCACCAAACTGGGATGTTATGCTCCATGCAATAATTATGGATTTGAATCGACTCCGTTAATCCGCCCACTCGCCCTGGTTTAATATTAACGATGCGGCAGCTGCCAAGCGTAATCGCAACGCGTGCGTCTTCTATACTGTGGATGCTTTCGTCTAAACAAATCGGCGTTTCCATTTTCTTTTGCAGCTGTGCATGGTCGAGAAAATCATAATCCGCTAACGGTTGTTCAATCATCATCAATTGAAATTCATCTAATCGTTTCAATTTCTCCGTATCCGCTAACGTGTACGCTGAATTTGCATCAGCCATTAACGGGATGTGCGGAAACTCTTTACGAATCTCTTTCAATAACTCGTAATCATGCTCTGGCTTTATTTTCACTTTAAAACGCTCGTATCCTTCTTCTGCATACTTCTCGATTTGTTTTAACATAACCGGTATTGTATTGATACCAATCACAACACCGACTTCAATTTCAGACCTATTTCCGCCAAGCAATGTCGCTAACGACTGCTTTTGACGCTTCGCATATAAATCCCAAACAGCACCTTCAATTCCGGCCTTTGCCATTCGGTTTCTTTTTATATGTTGGAACAAACCTGGCACTTCATTCGGATGAGAAATCTCCGCCTTTAATAAATCAGGTAATAAAAAATCCTGAAGTACATGCAATGCTGTCTTCACTGTTTCTTCCGTATACCACGGTTCAGAGAATGCAACGACTTCGCCAAATCCAATATAGCCATCTGTATCTTCTAATTCAATGACGATACTCTCACGCTTTTCATACGTTCCGTAGCTTGCAGCAAACGGGATTACGAGTGGCATTTCCGTTATATGAAGCGTCGCTTTTTTTATTTCCACCTACATCCCCTCCACTAATTGTCTTAACTCTCGTCTTAACAATTTTTTCGAAGCATTTCGTGGCAATTCCTCTAAGAAACACGCTTTTTTCGGCACTTTATATTTCGCTAATTTCTCCTCGCAAAAATGAAGAATTTCTTCTTCTGTTACTTCTCCGCTTTTTACAACAAAAGCAGCGGGTACTTGTCCCCATTTATCGTCATTCATGCCGACAACACCAGCTTCCGCTACCATCGGATGAGAAAGTAACACTTCTTCAATTTGAGCCGGATATATATTCTCTCCGCCAGAAATAATTAAATCACTGCGGCGATCTAATACGTATAAAAATCCTTCTTCGTCTAAATAACCGAGGTCACCAGTATGAAGCCACCCGTTTTGAATAGTTTCGCGCGTCGCATCTTCACGGTTAAAATAACCACCTGTTACATTCGGTCCTTTTACTACGATCTCGCCTTCCACAAACGGCGGTACTACTACGCCATCTTTTTCAATACGAAGTTGGCACTGAAATAGTGGTTTCCCAGTTGATCCTACTTTCGTTAACATATAATCTGCGGATAACGTACAAATTTGCGACGACGTTTCTGTCATACCGTACGTTTGATACACAGGAATTCCTTTATCTACACAAGTTTCTAATAACGGTTTCGGCGCTGGTCCTCCGCCAAGTAACATACATCGTAAAGAAGATGGATATGTCTCTTCTCCAAGTCTCTCTAATAAATCAGTTAACATTTTAGAAACGACAGAAATGATCGTAACACCTCTCGTTTGAAGTGCTTTATGAATAAAATCAGCATCATATTTCGGAACGAGTAAAATACGCATTCCGTACATAACATTTTTCATTAAAAGAGATAGCCCGCCAACGTGGAACATTGGCATACAAGCTAACCAGCAATCATCATCACGAAGCCCTAAATTAAGCGAAGAACCGACTGCGCTTGCCCAGTGATTGCCGTACGTTAAAATAACGCCTTTCGGTTTTCCTGTCGTCCCTGACGTATAAATGATTGTCATCGCTTCTTCTAAAGAGAATTCTTCTTGTATAGAGGCTTCCGCCTTCGATCCATTCATCACTTCGGCGAACGAATATACAAGAACATCTTTAGCCTCGAAATCTTGATCCGTCACTAAGCATATAACTTCAGCATCATCCATTTGCCAAAGTAGCTCTTCTCTTGAAAGACGCGTATTTAAAAGCACAGCTACTGCACCTACGTAAGATAGGGCGTGAATAACTGTAATCATCTCCATACCATTTTTCATCAGAACAGCCACCTTTTGCCCACGCTTCACTCCTACATGCGTGAGGTGTTCACAAACAGATACTACTTTTTCATGCAGCTGCATAAAAGTAACTTTCTCTTCCTCTATTTCAATTGCAGTGCGATCTGGTGTTAAAAATGCACGTTGCTTTAACCAATTTGGCATCGTCTCCATCATACATTCTCCTTTCATGAAAGAAAGAGACTTGATATGACATCAAGTCTCTTAGTTGTTTTGTTTCCGGTTGATCTCATCTAGCTACAGCAGCTAGAACAGTCGGTCGTTTCACGCCTTCCTACGAGGCAAAAAGCGCCTCTACGTCAGGAGTTCCAACGCCCTCTTGTTCTAAGCAAGCCGCTTCCGCTTTTGGTTTCATCCAGCTACAGCGGCTAGAATATTCAGTGGCTTCACTTCTTCCTACGAGGCTAAAAGCGCCTCTTCGTCAGAAGCTCCATCCCCCTCACATTCTAAGCGAGCCGCTTCCGCTTTTGGTTTCATCTAGCTGCGCCTCCTAGCCCCTTCCGTCTAAGAACCTTCCGCACGAGAAAGTAAAAAACACTTTCTGTGCGAAAGAACCTTAGCCTACGAGGCTAAACAGTCGGCTCCGCTTTTGGTTTGATCACGGGAAACGAGGGAATTGACCGAAGTCCGGACTGCGTTTTTCTTTGAACGCGTCACGACCTTCTTTTGCTTCGTCAGTTGTGTAGTACAATAACGTTGCATCTCCAGCTAATTGTTGAATACCAGCTAGACCGTCTGTGTCTGCGTTGAATGCAGCTTTTAGGAAACGAAGTGCCATTGGGCTGTTTGCTAAGATTTCTTGTGCCCATTGTACTGTTTCTGCTTCAAGCTCTTCTAATGGTACTACTGTGTTTACTAAGCCCATATCAAGCGCTTCCTGTGCGCTGTATTGACGGCATAGGTACCAAATTTCGCGAGCTTTCTTGTGGCCTACCATACGAGCTAAGTAACCAGCTCCGTATCCACCGTCAAAGCTTCCTACTTTAGGACCTGTTTGTCCGAATACAGCGTTGTCTGCAGCGATTGTTAAGTCACATACGATATGAAGTACGTGTCCACCACCGATTGCATAACCTGCTACCATTGCGATAACTGGTTTAGGAATTGCGCGAATTAGACGTTGTAGGTCTAATACATTTAAACGAGGGATTTGGTCGTCACCTACATATCCACCATGACCGCGAACTTTTTGGTCGCCGCCAGAACAGAATGCACGTCCACCTTCACCTGTTAAAATGATAACGCCAACATTTGCATCATCACGAGCGTGTGCAAAAGCGTTGATTAACTCCATTACCGTTTTAGGACGGAATGCGTTATGTACTTCAGGACGGTTAATCGAAATCTTTGCGATACCATTGTATGTTGAATAAATAATATCTTCGTAATTGCCTTCTTTTACCCATTCAATAGCCATTACAACTACCTCCTTGTATATTTCTGATCTCCTCTATAAGTGTAGCTTCCTTCTTAGATGAAAAAGCATCACTGCATAGTTTTTAGAAATCCCTTTACTATTGTATCAAACTTTTCCGGTTGTTCCACATGAATTGCATGGCCAGCACCATCAATTTTGACAAATTTCGCGTCAGAGACGTATTTTTCGATGTTTTTTAATATGCGAAAGAACTTTTCATCATGCTCCCCATTCATTAAAAGAACAGGTATTTTTAAGTTTTGCAGCTCGTTCCACCATGAAGGCTGAGCCCCTGTTCCCATGCCGCGCAAGCTATTTGCAATTCCTTTTGGATTGTTAGCAACTCTTTCTTTTCGCACTGCTTCTTGTACATTTTGTGCTAAACGTTTTTGCGTTTCAAACAGAGGAATATTTTCCCACATCATTACAAAACTATTGATGCCTTCTCGCTCAATTTTATCGGCAAGTCGCTCATCTTTTTCACAGCGTTCTTTTCTAGCCTCTTCACTTTCAAGCCCAGCTGTACAATTTTCTAATAAAAGAGAATGTACATACTCTGGATATAGACATGCCATCGTAATCGCCAGTCTACCGCCCATTGAATAGCCGAGTATGTGCGCTTTTTCAATATGAAGGTAATCTAGTAGTTCTTTCATTTGCAATGCTACATTTCGAATATCATAATGAGTCACATCTTCAGGACTTTCCGTTTTTCCGTGCCCCACAATGTCTACTAAAATGACTTGAAACTGCTCACTCCAAGAAGGAACGAAGGATCGCCACGTTTCCATGCTTCCCGTAAAACCATGAAGAAGTAGAAGTGGTTCCCCGCTTCCGACCACTTCATATTCATACGATACACCTTGCAGCGTTACGTTCATTTTGATTCACCTTGCAACGATGTAGTAATTACGTCCTGCGTTTTTGCCCACAATTTACGGTGCAATGTTAAGTTTTCATCACGGTTCGTACAAATTTCTACAACGTGTAAACCTTCCGTCGTCGTTCCTTTTTGTACCTCTTCTCGGAATTGCTCCCAACCATTTACACGGTTAAATGAACCGCCGTACATTTTAACAACATGCTCGTAATCAAGTCCAATTGGCGTTCCAAATAATGATTCGAAATGTTCCTTTTTCTCATACTGTGGTAAGAATGAGAAAATACCACCACCGTCATTATTTACAACGACAATTGTTATATTTAATTCATGTAATTTTGCGGCTAATAATCCGTTTAAATCGTGATAAAATGATAAATCACCAATAACTAATACGAGCGGATCGCAAATAATACTCGCTCCTAAAGCTGTCGAAATGATTCCATCAATCCCGTTTACACCACGGTTTGCCATCACTTGAATATTTTTATCCGATGTGAAGAAGAATGAATCTGTATCACGAATTGGCATACTATTACTCGCAAATAATGTTGCCCCTTCTGGTAGTACGCGGACGATATCCGTAATAACTTTCCCTTCAAATGCAGTTTCATATGTTTCCATTTCACGAAGCATTTCCTTCGTTTTTTCGTTTATATGTTGCCACATTCCGAACCAATCATTCTTTTTCATAACTGGCATTTTTTCTATTAGTGCCCTGCAAAATGTAATATCACTTGCCTGTACAACTTCTGTCGCAACGAGAGCTGGATCTCTCCATTGTCCAGATTCGTCAACAACGATATGAACGGCTTTCGTCTGTTTTTTAATGAACTGCGTTAATGCTTTCGAAACAGGCATACCACCAAAGCGAATCATAACTTCTGGCTTCCACGTTTCTTTTAACAGCTCATTTCGTAAAAATGTATCGTAACAGTCGATTACCATCGTTTTATCGTGATGTCCGCTACGAATGTTAGAAAGTGGATCCGCTAATATTGGATATCCCGTTTTCTCAGCTAGTTCTGCCGCAAACGCTGCGATTTCTGAATGACTATCATCTCCACAAATAATAAGCCCCTTTTCCATATGTGAAAGGCGCCCTACAAGAGAATCTACATATTCACTCGGCATCATCACGTTCCCTTGCTGAACTACTCCTGTATATTCTCCGCGTCCTTTATCCCATAAACTTTCTAATGAGAAATCTGGGATAAGCGGCTCGCGAACTGGAAAATTAAGATGAACAGGTCCTTGCGGCGCTAGAAGTGCGCTTGCTATCGTGCGCTGCGTCGTCATGCGAGCATAATGATACATCGCTTCACTCGCTTCTGGAAGTGCCATCTCTGTAAATTGCTTCACAAATGTACCGTATAAATTGAATTGATTCATCGCTTGTGGTGCACCAACATCTCTTAATTCATGCGGTCTATCTGCCGTTAAGACGATAAGCGGCACTCGTGAATGAAAAGCTTCACATACAGCTGGATAGTAGTTCGCTGCTGCCGTTCCTGACGTACATAATAATGCAACAGGGCGTTTTTTTGCTTTTGCGATACCGAGTGCAAAAAATCCCGCTGATCTTTCATCTACATGTAAATATGTGTTCATTCCTTCATGTTGTTCCATTAGTAGAGCAATCGGTGTTGACCGTGAGCCTGGACTAATGACAACATCACATACATTTAGACGCGTCAGTTCATCCACGAACGCGCCTAAATAATATGATAATGCTTCTATATGATTGTTCATTTCATTAATTCCTCCAAAGCACCAAGCATCGGTCTAAACTTCAAGCTTGTTTCTTCATATTCAAGTTGCGGTACTGAATCAATTACAATCCCGCACCCGGCAAATAAGGATGCTTTTGCGCCATTTAATAATCCGCAGCGAAGTGCAACCGCAAATTCACCATTTCCTTCATCATCTATCCAGCCAATCGGTGCACCATATAACCCTCTGTCTAACAATTCAACATCACGAATCAGTTTCATCGCTTCCAAACGAGGTGTCCCGCCAAGAGCTGGTGTTGGGTGTAATTCTTCTACCATTGTTAAAAGACTCGCATCGCCTTTTGCCTCTACAGGCGTATATAAATGAATTAAGTTTTTCGTTGTTAATAAGCCCGGACTTTCCGGAATATTAACGGATTCGCAGTGCTCATTTAGTACTCCTCGAATCATGTTCACAACATAACCGTGTTCAGCTAAATTCTTTTCATCATGAAGAAGCGCATTACTATTTCGTTTACTTTCTTCTATAGATTGACCATGACCAGTTGAACCAGCAAGACACATCGACGTAAACTTCTCATCTTCTTTGCGAATTAATCTCTCTGGCGTCGCTCCTAAGAAGCATGCTCCTTTATAATCAAAAGAAAATACGTAACAATCTGGTTGCCCAATGCGAAGTGCTTCTAAAACAAGAGCAGAATCAATATGATGATCCATTTCTACTTTTAGCTCCCTCGCTAATACAACCTTCTGCACGTTCCCCTGCTTCATCTCATCTTGCACTTTCTCAATGGCCTTCATCCAGCCTTTCGGATCTACTTCTACTTTAGAAGTAACTGTTAATTTCGATCCTTCGAGTGCACATTTACTCTCCCCAAAAATTTTCTCTTCTAAAGAAACAATTTCGTTATAAAGAGTTTCTGCACAATCAGTTGCTGAAACGAATGTATTCATTGTTAACCATGCTTTTTCATTTTTTACAGTTAATAAAAATGCTGGTAGTGAAAATGTCGTATCATCAAATTCTTTCCATAAGTCGGTTTTCTCTTTTTCTTGGTCAAATGAAAATCCACCAAATAAAAGAGGACCTGTTCCAAATTCGTATCTTTCTCTTTGTACAAATGCTTTCTCTTTTACTTTATCCCACTCGTCACGAGCCGTTTGAAAGCGTTTGTGAGAAGAAGTTGCTATAGTGAAAACAGAGCCAATTCCAGCAAATATTACATGCTGAGCTGGGTCTGCAAAATAACATCTATTTTCGAATGAGATCCTTTTTCCTGCTGCATAAAACAGAAGCGGATCTATCCAGTCTATTTGTTTTACGAAGCTAACCAATATTTTTTCATCAGTTGCACGCTTAATGGCTGCACTAAGAACTTCTTGCAAGCCTATTTGTTTCGTTTGAATCACAATTGTCTCCCCCCTATGGGCGAAAAATAGTCATAATTACGCTTGATTTTAAGATACACCTCAAACGAAAGGCCTGTCAACGTTTAGCATTTCTGAGAAATTCACCTTCTCTTCCTAGAAAATAAACGTTGACACTAAATGATGCTTTTTCTACACTTAGTTGTGTACAATATGTGACCAAAGGAGGATTCAACATGGAAATGAACGTCGAAACGAATTCCTCTCCTACGGCGCCAAAGCCAAGTAAGCAAACAGGCTGGCGCATTTGGTGGAGTTTACTACGTCCCCATACATTAACAGCAGCTTTCGTTCCTGTTTTCATCGGAACAGCCTATGCGATGCAGGTCGGAGGTATAAATCAAATACATCTCCCTCTTTTTCTTATGATGCTTCTCGCTTGTCTTCTCATTCAAGCAGCAACAAACATGTTTAATGAATACTTTGATTATAAAAGAGGACTCGATCACGAAGGATCAGTTGGTATCGGCGGCGCTATCGTTCGCGATGGCATTCAGCCGAAAACGGTGCTTAACTTAGCATTTGGATTTTTTGGGATCGCAATACTATTAGGTGTTTATATTTGTATGAATTCTAGCTGGTGGCTTGCTGCAATCGGTCTTGTTTGTATGGCCGTTGCCTACCTTTATACAGGCGGCCCACTTCCAATTGCCTATACACCATTTGGAGAGTTAACAGCCGGATTATTTATGGGTGTTATTATTATTGGGATTTCATTCTTTATTCAAACTGGAACTGTAACATCAGAAGTCATTTTATTATCTATTCCAAGCTCCATTTTAATTGGTGCCATTTTACTAGCTAATAACATTCGTGACTTAGATGGCGATAAAGAAAACGGTCGTAAAACGTTAGCAATTCTCGTTGGACGTGAAAGAGCCGTTGGTGTACTCGCTTCTATGTTCATCGTTTCTTATATTTGGACAATCGCTCTAATTATCGTGAACATCGTATCACCGTGGATGCTTATCGTATTTTTAAGTGCACCGAAAGCATTTAAAGCGACGAAAGGCTTTGTTGGTAAAAGCATTCCAATGGAAATGGTACCTGCGATGATTGCAACAGCGAAAACAAATACAATCTTCGGTCTCCTCATGGGAATCGGATTATTGCTTGGATATTTCCTCTAAAAGGAGCTGCTTATGCAGCTCTTTTTTCATATACCAATTTTAGCTCATAATTCCTCCTCTCGACGCTCATACTATGTAAAGAAACTGAATTGTAGGAAGGTGGACGACTATGTTAACTCCACAACAAATAAATCAATTTAAATCTATTTTAGAAAAACAACAGCAAGAAGTTGAACAAACAATACAAACTCATGAGAATACAGATCGTGCTTCTGAACGCGATTCTGTTGGAGAATTATCTAGCTATGACAATCATCCAGGTGATATGGCTACAGAATTGTACGAACGTGAGAAAGATTTCGGGCTCATCGAATTTTGGCATAAGCAGCTAGAAGATACAAAACATGCCCTGCAAAAAATTGAAGCAGGTACGTATGGAATTTGCGAAGTATCTGGCGAAGAAATTCCGTTTGAAAGATTAGAGGCAATGCCAACCGCTACAACATGTATTCAGCACACTACAAATAAATTAAATATGAACACGCGACCAGTTGAAGAAGAGGTGTTGGCTCCTTCTTTTCACAAGCACGACGAAGATCATTCTGTAGAATACGATGCTGAAGATGCATGGCAAGATGTCGCAAATTACGGGACATCAGAAACACCGTCCGATTTAGAAAGACAGGATTCAAAAAACTATAATGGCATGTACGTAAATAGCGAGGAAAATGTAGGCTACGTAGAGGACTTCGAAAACTTTATCGGTACAGATATGTATGGAAAAAATCCGCAAGTTTTCGCTACGGAAGAGCATGAAGAATATGAACAAATGCTTGATGACTTTGAAGAGCGTACCTTTAAGGGCGAATTATCTTCAAATGAATCTAGTTCCAAAGAATAAAAAAAAGCATTCCGAAAATCGGAATGCTTTTTATCGCTAGCTAATTAGTTTTTTGTAACGTTAGCTGCTTGTGGTCCGCGGTTTCCTTCAACGATTTCGAAAGAAACTTCTTGACCTTCTTCTAAAGTTTTGAAGCCGTCGCCTTGGATAGCTGAGAAATGTACGAATACGTCTTCTCCGCCTTCAACTTCGATGAAGCCAAAACCTTTTTCGCCGTTAAACCATTTAACTTTACCTGTTTGCATGTCATGTACCTCCTAAATAAAAATGAAACTATGAATCCACATGAAAAGGTGGATATAAAGGACATGAATGTATAACAAGCTTACAGCCTTTAATACAACGTGCTTTATTTCCGTACCACATTATGTAGCTCAATAGTTCTTTCACTATATCATGCTATGTCAAAAACGTCAAATGAGAACACTTTCAATCCATCGTTTTTTATAATCCTAGTATAACCTTAAATTTTCATTCTATTTTTATTCAAAAATTAACAAATCTACAGTATTCTAATTCCTTTGATTTCTGTACAATATAATTACTACATATGATGAGGTGAAAAAATGCAAGCACATGAAATCGAGTATAAATTATATGGCGATGATATGCAGTTTGTTGAAATTGAATTAGATCCAGAAGAAAGCGTTATCGCAGAGGCTGGCGCAATGATGATGATGGAAGATCATATCGAAATGGAAACCATTTTCGGTGATGGTTCTGGTCCATCTAGTGGTCTATTCGGTAAATTAATGGGCGCTGGTAAGCGTCTTGTTACAGGTGAAAGTATGTTTATGACTGTCTTTACAAATACAGGTCATGGCAAGCGCCACGTATCATTCGCCGCTCCTTATCCAGGAAAAATCATCCCTGTTGATTTAACACAATATCAAGGGAAAGTCGTTTGTCAAAAAGACGCGTTTCTTTGTGCAGCAAAGGGTGTTTCTATCGGAATTGAGTTTACGAAAAAAATTGGAACTGGTTTCTTCGGTGGTGAAGGTTTCATCATGCAGAAACTTGAAGGTGATGGACTCGCTTTCATGCATGCAGGAGGAACTGTATATAAGCGTGAATTAAAACCTGGCGAAAGACTTCGCATCGATACAGGTTGTCTCGTTGCCATGACAAAAGACGTTAACTACGATATCGAGTTCGTTGGAAAAGTAAAAACAGCTCTATTTGGCGGCGAAGGCTTATTCTTCGCAACGTTAGAAGGTCCTGGAACGGTTTGGATTCAGTCCTTAACACTTAGCCGTTTAGCAGCACGTCTTACAAGCCCAGCAGCTCAAAACAGCGGTGAAGGCAGCGTTTTAGGCGGACTTGGACGTTTATTAGATGGAAAAGAGTAAACAGTGCCCTTATGGGGTGCTGTTTTATTTTGGCATGATTCGTCCATAAGTCGCTATAATTTCATCCACTAATTTAAATACGCGATACAAACTATTTGCCCCCTCCAAAAGAATGAATCAAGTCCCTCACTGCATATATTGAACTATACCTTTTCTTAAGGAGGGCTTCCTTAATGCGTACTCCTTTATCCTTCGATAAAGATACCGCCATATTGTTAGCTTCTTGTTGTGAGTTAACGTATGAACAATATAAACAAAATGGGATTTTCGAAATACCGGATGGTTTTCAATATGTACAAGGCTTTCAAGGAAAAACCATTCAAACGACAGAATGGTTCGGATTCATACTAGAATCTGAGGATACGATTATTGTAGCTTTTCGCGGAACACAAACAGATACAGACTGGATTATCGATTCACTCGTTAACCAAAAACCATACCCATATGCTTTAAACAGCGGAAATGTCCATAACGGCTTTCTTTCCATTTATGAATCTTGCCGAGATTCTATTATGGATATGCTCGTATCACTACCAGCCCATAAAAAACTCCTTGCAACAGGTCATAGCTTAGGCGGCGCGCTCGCCACACTACATATACTCGATGCGCGTATCAACACCGCCTTCGCACAGTACGGTCTTTATACATTTGCCTCTCCCAAAGTGGGCGATATTGCATTTCGTAATTATTATAAACTACAAGTAGCTAGTAGCTTTCGCTTCGTTAATCTATTTGATGTCGTTCCTCTTCTCCCTCCGCGCAATGTCCATTTTAATGACCAAGACTGGGAATATGCACACGTTCATCACAACATGACATTTACAAAAAACACAAAATCTATTACAAATAATCATGCCATGACAACATACAAAACATGTCTGACTTCTCATTTTTAACCAGGTAATGATTGGAAACCCTATATCCTTATACTATAATAATATATGAAGTTATTTTTGGATGAGGGGACCTTACATGCTAAAATTTATCTTTGCACTTTTTCTCATTGTAATTTTTACGTTTACAGGTTTCTTTACATTTTCATACTTTGCGACGGGAGAATATGGTGGAACAGGTATCATATATACCGCTATCCCATTTCTTTCTTAAGCAAAAAAAGAAAACCGAGCTTAATGAGATTAAGCTCGGTTTTTAGCAATTATATTCCTCTTTTAAAAGTGAATACACTTTGTCTCCATGAATAAAAGTCCCTTCAAAAGGGACTTTCACTTAATACTGTGTAACGGCATTACCAATACTCCAAATCTCATTACTATACTGTAAAATCGTTCGATCACTCGCAAAATGACCAGACTGTGCAATATTTAAAATCGACATCTCTAGCCACTTCGTTCGGTTTTCATACGCTCTACCGACAGCTTCTTGCCTTTCCGCATATGGACCAAAATCTCGCAGAACGAAGTATTCATCATTTTGAATTACGAGAGAATCATAAATCGCTTCAAATTCAGCTCCCGAATGTGCAAAGAAACCATTCGTTAACTGATCTACTACTTTTTTAATATGCATATTGTGGTGATAATAATCACTTGCACGATATCCACCATTTTGATAGTAATGAAGAACCTCTTCCGCTGTTAAGCCAAAAATGAAACAGTTATCATCACCGACCCGGTCTTTTATTTCAACATTAGCTCCGTCTAACGTTCCGAGTGTAATCGCACCATTCATCATAAATTTCATATTCCCTGTTCCTGATGCTTCTTTACTCGCAGTTGAAATTTGCTCACTCACATCCGCAGCTGGGAATATATCTTCCGCTACAGACACTCGATAGTTTTCTAGAAAGATAACTTTCATATATTGGCTTACGTACGGATCATTATTCACTTTCCTTGCGAGTTCATTGATTAATTTAATAATTTTTTTCGCATAGTAATAGCCAGGTGATGCTTTCGCTCCAAAGATAAAAGTACGCGGATAAAATGTAAAACTAGCATCCTCTTTCAAACGGTTATACAAATATAAAATATGAAGAACGTTTAATAGTTGTCGTTTGTAAGCATGTAGTCTTTTTACTTGCACATCAAAAATAGAATTAGGATCAATTGTAATCCCCATTTTATTATGAATACGCTCCGCTAAAATCTCTTTACGCTCTTGTTTTACCTCTGCAAATTTCTCTTGAAAACTCGCATCATATTGAACTAATTGTAGCTCTTGAAGCTTAATCGGTTCTTTCTTCCACTCTGTTCCAATCGCCTCCGAAATAAGGTTTGTCAGCTGCGGATTCGCCTTCATTAACCAACGTCTATGAGCGATTCCATTCGTTTTATTATTAAACTTATCTGGATAAAACTCATAAAACAATCGCATTTCACGTTGCTTTAAAATTTCCGTATGAATTTTTGCTACACCATTTACGCTATGGCTACCGACAATTGCTAAATGAGCCATTTTTACAAGATCATGCGCAATAATCGCCATCTCTTCAATACGATGCCATTCATATGGATAACGTTCCCAAAGTTCATGACAGAAACGTTCATTAATCTCTTCAATAATCATATAAATTCTCGGTAATAACGGTTTAAAAATGTGAATTGGCCACTTCTCAAGCGCTTCTGATAACGTCGTATGATTCGTATAAGAAATCGTTTGTGTTGTTATGTGCCAAGCTTCTTCCCATGCTAGTTTTTCTTCATCTAATAAAATACGCATTAGTTCTGGAATCGCCAAAACTGGATGTGTATCATTAATATGAATCGCAATTTTCTCATGTAATTGACGAAGGTCACCATATCTTTCTCTATGCATACGAACGATATTTTGCAAACTTGCTGATACGAGGAAATACTGTTGCTTCAAACGAAGTATTTTCCCCTCATCATGCGTATCATCTGGATATAAAAACTCCGATACCGCCTCTGTTTCACGCTTATATTTCAAAATATCTTTGCAATTTTGCGGGAAAGGAACTGGTTCAGCATTCCAAAGTCTGAGTGTATTTACAGTACTCGTCTCATAACCTACTACTGGAACGTCATATGGTACTGCCATAATCACTTCTGCATTCGTATGCCTGAACTCTAAACGCCCGTCAATGTATAGCGGTTCAACATTGCCGAAATAACTTACTTCTACAGCTTGATCATGCCTTCTTACTTCCCATACGTTTTCATGCAGAAGCCACTGTTCTGGAAATTCAACTTGATAACCATCAACAATTTTTTGATCAAATAAGCCGTGCTTGTAACGAATTCCACAGCCATGACCTGGTAAGTTTAAAGATGCAAGTGAATCAAGGAAACAGGCTGCTAATCGTCCAAGTCCACCATTTCCAAGACCTGCATCTGCTTCCACCTCTTCTAACTGTTGCAAAGAAATCCCAAGCTCAGAAAGTCCTTGCTCACATACATCCCTGATGCCTAAATTTAATATGTTACTTCCAAGCAAACGCCCAAGTAAAAACTCAATGGATAAGTAATACATTTGCTTTTGCTCTCCAGACCGATAACTTTCATTCGTTGCAATCCATTGACTATTCATATACTCACGTACCATGTACCCAAGCGTATTGTATTGATCACGAGTTGTAGAGTCTTTAAAACTTTTACCATACATCGTCTCTAACTTTTCTAGAAAAGCTGATTTGAAACTTTCAACATGAGTAAACATTTCTTCACCACCTACATGTTATTCCATGAGACTTTTATACAATTTCTTATAGGCAAGAGCTGATTTCTCCCAGCTATAATCTTCAGTCATCGCTTGTTTTACAAGCTGCTCCCATACCGGTTTATCATGATAAAATTCAATCGCACGAAGAACCGTGTGCAACATGTCATGCGCATTAAAGTTCGTGAAACTGAAACCATTTCCTTCTCCAGTTTCTTCGTCATAAGATTGTACAGTATCATTTAATCCGCCTGTCTCTCTTACAATCGGAATTGTACCGTACGCTAATGCGATAAGTTGTCCAAGTCCACACGGTTCAAATAGTGATGGCATTAAGAATAAATCACTTCCCGCATACACTTGGTGGGCTAGTTCTTCATTAAATCCGATATACACTTTTACCTTCTCAGGATACTCGTATGCCATCCACTCAAAGAATTGTTCATATTCAGAATCACCTGATCCTAAAATAATACATTGCACATCTTCCTCCATTATTTCGCGGAATACAGTACGTACTAAATCAAGACCTTTTTGCTTCGTTAATCTCGTTACCATCGAAATAATTGGTGTATCTTCTTTTTCTGGCAAACCAAAATAACGCTGCAAGGCGCGTTTATTTTCATTCTTTTCCTCTAATGATTCTGCATCATACTGAGCAGTAATATACGAATCTGTTTCTGGATTATATACGCTCGTATCAATTCCATTTACGATGCCGCTAAGCTTACCATTATTTTTTCGTAACAACCCATCTAACTTCTCACCGAAAAACTCATATTGAATTTCCTCTTTGTATGTCGGGCTAACCGCTGTAATTTGATCTGAAGCAATAATTCCGCCCTTCATAAAGTTCACATTTCCATAAAACTCTAGCTGCTCACTATGAAAATATTCATCACCAAGTTCTAACAAGTCGTACATCACTTCAGGAGGAAATACACCTTGGAACTGCAAATTATGAATCGTATACACCGTTTTAATATGCTCATATAATGGATTATCTTGATACTTTTCACGCAGTAAGAAATTCACCATAGCTGTATGCCAATCGTGGCTATGAAGAACATCCACTTCAAAATCAAGATGCGGAATACACTCTAAAACTGCTTTCGAAAAATAAGAAAAACGCTCTCCGTCATCATAATGACCATATAGAGAATCTCTCTTAAAATAATATTCATTATCTATTAAGTAATACGTAATCCCGTCTTGCTCACCTTTTAAAATTCCGCAATATTGATTTCTCCACCCAAGCGGGACGTTAATTACTTTATGTAACGTACATCCATCCCTTAATTTTTGCGGAATAAGACTATAATTTGGAAGTATAATGCGAACGTCCACGCCTAATTTTTTTAGCTCTTTTGGGAGCGCACCTGCTACATCAGCTAATCCTCCCGATTTAACAAATGGTACACATTCTGATACTGCAAATAAAATATTCACTTGTTGTCCCACTGCACGAAAAGCTTATACGACTTCCCTTGCAGCTTCCTCCCTTCGAGTTTTCATTTGAATGAATGCTTTAATCAGTGGAGGAAAAACCCCCACTGATTCTTTTAAGAATAACTATTAATCGTACTGTTTTGAATGCTTCCTTTTTCTACAACATATGGCTCATCGGCGTTTCCTTTTAGTACAACACCGTCACCAATTTTCACGTCTTTATCAATAATAACACCGTCTATTATACAATTATCTCCAATTTTGCTCTTTTGCATAATAATGCTATTACGAACAATTGAGCCTTTTCCAATTTTAACAGAACGGGAGATAACACTATTTTCTACTTCTCCTTCAATAATACTGCCGTTTGCAATCATTGTATTTTTCACGGCTGCACCCTTCAGGTAACGAGTTGGTGGTTCATCTTTTACTTTCGTAAAGATCGGTGCTTCTTTCTTAAATAATTGCTTCCAAATAGCAGGTTGCAAAATTTCTAAGCTATGTTTATAGTAACTTTCAATTGAATCAATAATAGCTACATATCCTGTATGCTCATAAGTAGCAATATGCAGTGATTTTCCGCGCTTTTCTCTCACTACATCAAATAAACTGTATTGCTCCACATCTTTATATGTCTCAAATAAATCTAACAATAATTGTTTCTTTAACACGTATGTTTGAAGCGAAACCCCTTCATGGCAAACTTCAGTAATATCAGCTGCCGTATGTATATGTCGCTCTAACACCGCTTGAAAATTTAATGCTGTTACGAGATGGCTATTCGTAATAACAACGTATTCTTCTCTAGCTCTTAAAAAATAATCAATATGTCTTCTAAAATGTGCAAAAGACCCAAATTCATCTTGGTCACATTGGCAATTTGGCGGGAATAAAAACAGTCCGTCTCTTTTTCTATCTAAATCCCACTGTTTTCCTGAACCAACATGGTCCATTAGTGAACGGTTTTTATGACTTGTAAAAACCGCTACACTATGAATATTAGAATTCACCATATTTGAAAGCATGAAATCAATGAGTCGATAACGGCCCCCAAATGGTAACGCCGCTAATGAACGATGCCCTGTTACTTTCTTTAAGGAAGGAAAACTTCCCGTTGCATTAATAATTCCTAACATTTTTTCTCCCATTCATTTCATCCCCCTTTTCTATTTCCCTTCAGCAATGAGTACTACATCGTCGACATTTTTTTCTGGACGAATAATTGTTCCATCTTCAATAACCATTTCCGATCCAACAATCGCTCTTTCAATCACAACATTTTTACCAATCTTCGCTCCTGGCATAACGACGGAATCAATAACCATACTACCTTCTTCCACCGTCACTCCTTGGAATAATACAGAATGCTTCACGTCCCCTTCAATGACGCATCCTTCGTTAATAAGTGATTCTTCTACTTTTGCCTTTTCTGCAATATATTGAGGTGGCTCATTTGGATTTACAGAATAAATACGCCAATTACGATCGTTTAAATTCAGCGATGTTTCATCGCGAAGTAAATCCATATTCGCTTCCCATAAGCTTTTCACCGTTCCAACATCTTTCCAATATCCTTCAAACGGATACGCCATCAGCTTTTTCCCTTCATCTAATAAAAGCGGAAGTACATCTTTTCCGAAATCATTACTAGATTCAGGATTTCTTGCATCCATCTCTAAATACTCTTTCAAAATTGCCCAGTTAAAAATATAAATTCCCATTGATGCAAGATTACTTCTTGGAAATTGCGGTTTCTCTTCAAATTCAACAATCTCCATCTCTTCGTTCGTATTCATAATACCGAAACGACTCGCTTCATCCCACGGCACTTCAATAACAGAAATCGAAACGTCCGCTTCTTTCTCAATATGGTAATCTAGCATTTTACTGTAATCCATTTTATAAATATGATCGCCTGATAAAATCAGAACATACTCTGGTTCATACTGACTTAAATAGTTTAAGTTTTGATAAATGGCACTTGCTGTACCTGTGTACCACTTCACACCTGAAGACTCCGCATAAGGAGGTAACACTGTGACTCCACCGCTTACTCGGTCTAAATCCCAAGCATTGCCGATTCCGATATAATTATGAAGTTCGAGTGGTTGATATTGCGTCAAAATCCCAACCGTTTCAATACCAGAATTCGCACAGTTACTTAGCGTAAAGTCAATAATGCGATATTTACCACCAAATGGAACAGCTGGCTTGGCTAAATTTTTTGTTAATGCACTTAATCGACTACCTTTTCCCCCTGCTAGTAACATTGCTACGCACTTTTGCTTTTGAGCCATCTTGTTTTTTGCTCCCCTTTCTCGTCTTCACTGGTCGTAATATGGATACGCCGAATGGTGGAATTGTAATTTCTACATGTGCCGCTTGATTATGATACGGTTCTTGAATCGTCTTGAGACGTTTCTTATTCACTTGCCCCGATCCGCCATATTGCTCAGCGTCACTGTTTAAAATCTCGTTATAATACTCGAAATCTGGCAAACCTACTTTATAGTTTTCATATGTAGCTTTCGTAAAATTACATACGACAACTAACGCATCTTCTTGTTTATCCCCTTGGCGGATAAACGAGAAAATACTTTGCTCATGATTATTAGCATCTATCCACTGAAATCCTTCAGGTGAATGATCAAGCTGCCAAAGTGGTTTGGAGCGCTTATACAATGCTATGAGCTCTTTAAAGTAATCATGCATATAACGATGCATTTCAAAATCATGTAAATTCCAATCTAAATCTTCAAGGTCTTTCCACTCATCAAACTGCCCGAATTCTCCACCCATAAAGAGCAATTTCTTACCTGGATGAGTAAAGAAATATCCATATAATAAACGAAGTTGAGCAAACTTATCCCAGTAATCTCCTGGCATTTTATTTAATAACGACTTTTTCCCATGAACGACTTCATCATGAGAAAGCGGTAATATGAAATTTTCAGAGTAAGCATATATTAAAGAGAACGTCATTTTCTCATGAATATACTTCCTGTACTCAGGCGCACACTCCATATATTTCAGCACATCATTCATCCAGCCCATATTCCATTTGTAATTGAACCCAAGCCCACCTTCATACGTTGGAGCTGTTACAAGTGGCCAAGCTGTTGAATCTTCTGCTGTCATAAGAAAATCTTCATCTTCTGCAAACACCGCTTCATTTAACTCTCGTAAAAATGAAACAGCGTGCTCATTACTTTGCTCTTGTCCTTCTTTATTCCAGTACAGCATATTCGCAACTGCATCCACCCTGAAACCGTCAATGTGGAAATACTTCATCCAAAATAACGCATTTGAAATTAAGAAATTACGTACTTCCCTCTTCCCTAAATCAAAATTAACAGTTCCCCATACTAGGTTTTCTTGTACATCTATATCTTTATATTCATAAGTCGGTGTCCCATCAAACAAATATAAACCGTGAGCATCTTTACAAAAATGCCCCGGCACCCAATCTAAAATGACACCGATTCCATATTTATGACATTCATCGACAAAATACATCAAATCATGTGGCGTGCCGAATCTACTTGTCGCTGCATAATATCCCGTCCCTTGATATCCCCAAGAACGATCATATGGATGCTCAACAAGCGGCATAATTTCAATATGTGTAAATTGATGTTCCACCACATACGGAATGAGCTCCTCGGCCATTTCTCTATAAGAATACAGAGCGCCATCTTCTTTCTTTTTCCAAGAACCGAAATGTAATTCATAAACTGTCATCGCTTCTTTATAAATCGATTTTTTCTTTCTCTTACGAATCCAGTTTTTATCATTCCATTCATATCCCTCTATATCAAAAACTACAGATGCCGTATTTGGTCTTACTTCTGCATATACTGCGTAAGGATCTGCTTTTAAAATAACGTCACCATCCATCGTTTCAATCGCATACTTATATATATCATTCTCTTCAATATGCGGTACAAACAAGGACCAAATCCCCTCTTCTGTCACTTGTAGCATCTTATGTTGCTCATAATCCCATTCATTAAAATCTCCAACAACACTCATTGCTTTCGCATGAGGAGCCCATACTGTGAATCGTACACCTCGCATCCCATCTTCCGTCACAATATGTGCCCCAAAGATGTTATAACTGTCATAGTACTTTTCTGTATGAAACTCATCTCGTTTCACTTCTTCACAATTTATTACATCCAATATGTTCACCTCACTAAGATGACAGAATTTTTTTACTCTTTATCATTTCTGCGAAAAACTGAAATATCCTTGTTATTTTTTAAAAAATATTCGTTTTTTTCTTTAATTTCGCTTAAAATATTCAAATTTACTGTGTAAAATATCGAATTTTGACGAATATCCATTGCAAACGCTTCATTTCCTACTAGTCTTTCATCCTATTATTTATTTCTCAACCTTTATTTCATTAGATTGATTCTATTTAACTTGCTATTTATCACTTAAAATCACAACAAAATAATCTGTCATAAAAAAATGTTTCTCAACATTTTTTGTCACAATTTTATTGAAATGGAAAATTCATAAGCATATACTTGTTCTCAATAAAGAACTGCGAACCCTCGCAAATATAATTCATACTGAAACACTATGTTTACTCTGTCCATGCTCCAGAAAAAAGTTTGATAAAAAATTAAATTAGGAGGCTTTCTTATGTCATTAAAACAAAAGGTTGGAATGGGAGTTGTCACAGCTTCACTTGGCTTATCCCTTACATTCGGCGGTGTATTCGCCTATTTCAGTGATTCTGAAACATCTAGTAACTCATTTCAAGCTGGTACACTAGATCTTTCTATTAACCCAAGTGTAATTGTTAATGTGAAAGATTTAAAACCAGGTGATTTGATTGAAAGAAACTTCAAGCTTGAAAATAAAGGAACATTAAATATTGCAAAAGTAGCACTTGAAACATCCTATGAAGTTACAGATGCAAAGAAAAATAATGATAGTGAAGATTTAGGCGATCACATCACCGTCAAATTTTTCGTGAATGATGGAAAGCCATCTAATCCAAACGATGATCATGAAATTTTGTGGGAAACAAAATTATCAGAATTAAAAACTATGAAACCTGAGGATGTAGCTACTTCTCTAGAACGTCATAACTTAATAGACGGTATTAAGTCTGGTGAAACAGACTATTTACACGTTCTCTTCTCCTTTGAAGATAACGACCAAGATCAAAATAAATTCCAGGGTGATTCCCTGCAGCTAAACTGGACATTCCATGCAGAGCAAACACCAGGCGTGGAGAAATAATTTTTAAAATATAAATTATCGGAGGCCTATATATGAAAAAGAAAAATCGTTTTGTTACCGGAATTGTGACGGCTGGCGTTCTATTTTCAACTGCCCTTCCGTTCAATGTACTTGCTGAAAACCCTATTAACCATATTGACTCTTCAAACGCCCAGTCTTTACTATCAAAACTTTCTAAAGAACAGCGCCAAGCATTACAAACGTTAGATGCCAATCCTGGTTTTACTATTTCGCCAGATATTAATACGAGTAGTTCTGAACCAGTAAATATCATTGTAGAATTTCAAACTGCTCCAGTAAAGATTAATGAATTAAAACAAAAAGAAAAAGGATTACAAGCTGCTCCTGAAAATATAAAGGCACGTATTGATCAAGAACATGAGGAATTCCAAAAAGGATTAAAACGCCTTTATCAATTCAGCCCATCAGTAAAATCAGGGAATTTCCAGTCTGTACAAATTAAACGTTCTTATAAGCACGCTATAAATGGTGTTGCGCTAACGTTACCTGCAAATACAGTTGAAGAATTGTTACGCATTGGCGTTGTAAAACGTATTTGGAAAGATTACGAAGTGAAATTAAATTTACCAAAACAAGCAGAGCAGAAAGCACCTCAAAAACTAACAGATAGCATTCCCAAAATTGGGGTAGATAAGTTACATAGCGAGGGCATTACCGGAAAAGGAATTAAAGTTGGTGTACTAGATACAGGTATTGATTACAATCACCCTGACTTAAAAGACGTGTATAAAGGCTATCGCGCAAAATCGGGTGAGGATTCTAGTAAGGTAGACCCAAACTCCGCAAAAGGTTGGGACTTTATTAATAACGATGCAGATCCGATGGAAACAACTTATAGAGAGTGGCAACAATCTGGAGCTCCTGAATTTGATGATCGTGGTTCTTCCTTCTATACTGCGCATGGTACTCACGTAGCAGGTATCGTTTCTGCTCAAAAGAAAAATAAATCAGATTCCGCAGTAAAAGGTGTTGCACCTGACATTGAACTGTATAACTATCGTGTACTAGGTCCTTACGGAAGCGGCGATAGTTCTGGTATTATTGCTGCAATCGATAAATCTATTTCTGACGGTATGAACGTCATTAACTTATCGTTAGGTGACGATAGCAACAATCCGCTTGATCCAACGTCTATCGCTGTCAATAACGCAATGCTTTCGGGCGTTGTTACAGTCGTTGCTGCCGGGAACTCTGGCCCAAATCCAGCGACACTTGGGTCACCAGGCGCTTCTCCATTTGCTATTACAGTTGGAGCAAGTGATAGCTCTATTTCATTACCGAAACTATCCGGTCATGCTGGGCAATTACAATTCCCTAACCTAATTTTATTCGGCAAAAACTTCACTGATAAAATAGAAGATTTCAAAGGACAATCTCTCCCTATTGAATCTGTAGGGATCGGTACTCCTGACGAGTTTAGTAAAAAGGATGTAAAAGGAAAAATTGCTCTCGTTGCACGTGGTACAATCTCGTTTGATGAAAAAATCGCAAATGCGAAACAAGCTGGTGCAAAAGCAGTTATTATTTATAACAATGTGGATGGAGAAATTTCTTACTACATTGGCGAAAGTACAAAATACATTCCAGCATTCCGCCTAACGAAAGAAGATGGCGAAAAACTAAAAGCTCAAATTGAACAAGGCAAAACATCCTTAACTTTCGATGAAATCAATTACATTCAAACAGAAGGCGATCATCTTGCAGACTTTAGCTCACGCGGCCCTGTTACATCAAATGATGATATTAAACCTGATATTACAGCGCCTGGTGTTGCGGTACTTTCAACAGTACCTGAATATATTAACGACCCGCAAGAAGGTGAAAACTACGATGTTTCCTATGAACGTATGCAAGGAACATCCATGGCATCTCCTCATATCGCTGGCGTTGCTGCTCTTATTTTGCAAGAACACCCAGAATACTCTCCATTCGATGTAAAGGCATCTCTTATGAACACAGCTGATGATTTAAAAGAAAAGTATTCCGTATATGAAGTTGGAGCTGGACGAGTAGATGCTTATAACTCTGTTCACACGGAAACAAGTTTTAAAGTATTAGATACGACAAAAACAATTGTCAATGATGAAGTGATTGAAGTACCAGAAGAAACTGGATCCATTGCATTCGGTAAATACTATCAAAAAGACGGGGAATCAATTGAACAAAAACGAAAAATTAAAATTGAAAACCGCAATAAACAAGAGAAGAAAGAATTTAAAACAGACATTTCTTATACACCAGCTTCTTCTGCCATTAACGACGCTACCGCAAACGGTGTAAAAATTTCTACTTCTGAAACAATTACGATTGATGCTGGTAAATCAGATGAAATTGAAGCAAAAATTAATATTCCAGCTGGTGCAAAGCAAGGCCGATATGAAGGATATATTCATATTACAAATACAAAAAATAAAGAAGAAACGTATCAAATTCCGTTCTCTATTCGTGTGTCAGAGCCTGGTATTGAAAATGCACTATTATCAAGAAAAACAATCTCAACTGATACATCTACATTCAATCCATACCGCGAATCATATGTTCACGGGGCGTTCCAATTAAATAGCGAACTTGAAACGTTAGATCTTATCGTGAAAGATTCCAAAACAAATAAAGCACTTGGCTTCATCGGAACATTAAACACGAGTGGATTAAAAACAGATGTGTATTACTATTTAGATTCATTCTTTAACGGCAGAGTGTATCCTTTTACAAATGATCCTGCAAAACCAATTGGTGATGAAAAAATCGACTTACCAGAAGGAGATTACACAATTGAATTTGTTGGCTACGATAAAGCCGGGAAAGCACGTGTGAAAGGTGATTATGTCGTAATTGATAATACACCGCCAGAAGTGAAATTAACTGGATTACAGCCTGGTATTTATGAATTAAATGAAGAAAACTATACAGTAGAAGACGGTAAAAAAGCACTATGGATTAAAGGAAATGTATATGATTCTAACGTTGACTACTTAAGAGGAAAAGGATTAAACATTACGCAAGAAGCGAACGGCGTTATGTACTATGACTATTCTCCCTACTTGCACAAGTTTTTACCTATTACTGAAAATGGTGACTTTAAAGTTGGTATTACACCTGATTCCTTTAAAACTGAAGGTCCAATGAACACAGGCGTATATATTTTCGATTATGCAACTGCAGGTCCTGACTATCCAAGCGGTGTAAATAACTATTGGTTTATTCCGCAAGGTGCACAATATGCAAAAGCTAGTTATGATAAAAAAGAATTATATAAAGATGATGAATTCACTGTGACACTAAACGCCAAACATGTGAAACAATTTGTATCTGGAGAATTTAACGTAAAATTCCTAGAGAAGAACTTCAAATTTGCAAATGCGAAATTGAATCCTACTTTTGAAAAACTCCTTTCTGAAAAAGGGGTAACTGCAAAAGTAAATGAGCCGAAACTAGAAGAAGGTTCTGTTACAGTAGGCGGAGCTATCGATGATAAAAACTTCGCCGGATTAGATGGTGACTTCCCGTTCATTGATGTAACTTTCAAGGTAGAAAATGATGAGTTTTATGAAGCAAATGCTCAATTAGATTTACCGGTGTTCGTTTACTGGAAACAAAGTGAATCAGAGCCAAACAGAATGCGTGTGCTTCAAGATCAAACATTCTCAGTTATGTCTTTAAACTCAAAAGTAGAAGGAAATATTAAACCTGGTGCATTCTTAAATGAACGTGGATATTTAGATGAGAAATTCGATTATACAAAGCTTGGTGTAAAAGTATATGCAACAGATTCTTACCGTCATAAGTTTGAAGGCTCACTTGATAAATACGGTTACTTCAAATTGAATGGACTTCCTGTTAATAAACGTGATTATAACTTATACGTGGAGGTTCCAGGACATTTAACAAGCCGACTAACTACAAAACTAGGTACTGAAAAAGATGGTAAACTACTTGGTCAATATTATTATGCACGACCTGACGAAAACCTTGCTGGCGATGTAAATGCTGATAAAGTAATTGATATGAAAGATGCTGAAATTATCGCTAGCAACTATGGTAAAAAAGGACTATCTGTGAAAGACGGCGACCTTAACAAAGATGGCATTGTCGACGAAAAAGATATTCGTTTCGTTGAAAAGAACTTCTTGAAAAAAGGACCAGATGCATCTAAATCACAAATACCTGTTGAAAAATCAAAAAGCGGTACACTGGCAGATATTTTAAAGAAATTAGGATTAACACCTAAAAAATAATAATAAAGAGCACTCTATATAAAGTAGAGTGCTCTTTTCTATAAACGACCCTTATCCAGCAAAAGGGGTATATTGGGGATATACAAGGGAAACCGGAAAAGGAATTTATATTAAATTATATAAAAACTCAGAGGTAGGAAGCAGTTTCCCGCCTCTGAATTATTTAGCAATTATTATAGTACTGGTGCCATTGTTTCTTTTAATACTTTTACAGAATGAGCGAATTTCGCTTTTTCTTCTTCATTTAGCTCAAGTTCTACGATTTCACGTACACCTTCGCGGTTAATAACAGCTGGAACACCTACGAAAGCATCTTTCTCACCATATTGACCTTCAAGGTATGCCGATACAGTTAATACGCTGTTCTCGTTGCTTAAGATTGCTTTAGTTACACGAAGTAGTGACATACCGATTCCGTAGTAAGTTGCACCTTTACGCTCGATGATATGGTAAGCTGCATCGCGTACATTTTCGAAGATTTTATCTAAGTCTTCTTGTTTGTACTGCTCGTTGTTAGCTAAGATTGTTTCTAACTTTTGTACACCTACAGTAGCGTGGCTCCATACTGGAAGTTCAGTGTCACCGTGCTCACCAACGATGTAAGCATGAACGTTACGTGGATCTACATCTAAGTAGTCACCTAACATGTAACGGAAACGAGCAGAGTCTAAAGTAGTACCAGAACCGATTACGCGCTCTTTTGGTAAACCAGATTCTTTCCAAGTTACGTAAGTTAAAATATCAACTGGGTTAGTTGCGATTAAGAAGATTCCATCGAACCCGCTATCCATAATGCCGCGAACGATTTGTTTAAAGATCTTTGTATTTTTCTCAACTAAGTCTAAACGAGTTTCACCTGGCTTTTGTGGTAATCCAGCAGTGATAACAACTAGATCTGCATCTTTACAATCTGCATAGCTACCGCTCCAAACTTTTGTTGGTGATGGAGAGAATGGTACCGCATGGCTTAAGTCCATTGCTTCCCCTTCTGCTTTTGCTTCATTAACATCTACTAATACGAATTCTTCAGCTACACCTTGGTTGATCATTGAGTAAGCGTAACTACAACCTACAGCTCCTGTTCCTACTAATACTACACGATTGATACCTTTTTTCATGGTAATTTCCCCTCTCTATTGTTCACATATATTTTTTTATGATTGTTTAAGTAATTAATTAAAATACTAATTTAATGTTGTTTAACTTCTTTACATTCATATTGTAGCACGTATTATTGTGAATTACTTCACAAATTATGACCTATTTGTGAACTTTTTCACATAGAGTGTAAAGTTGATGGAATAGGTGTGGAATCCATCTCAATGGAGACGTTTTCTTTAGATTGTGAAAGGGATTTTCTTATGTTTTTGTCGGTAAGTGAAATTATATCAGCGATTTTTTAAATATATGGACCGTAACTCCAAATATATCAGCGATTTTTGCAATATATCGACTTACCGACAAAAACCGACAATGATAACAGCATAACAAACGCCATCCTTTCTGTATATTTCTACAAAAAGAATAGCGTTTTTTGATTATATGGATACAAATTTATCTTAGCTGGACAGCGATGTTTTTTCCATACACGTCAAATTAACATACCGTCACTTATTAACAGTCAATAAACATGTGAACCTAGCAAAGCTCTTTAATTATTGTAGCAACACAGTCGTTTTTAAATCTTCAGCACCTCCATTTTTTAATGTATCATTTAGACCACTAAGATACGTAGGTTCAATTGTTAAGGATTTTGGAGGATTATCCATTGGTGGAAGAGCTAAAACAATATGGTGTCCGTATAGTCCCGTGCTACCAACTTGCAAGCTGACTCCTTCGTAGATTTTTCCTTTATCATCAGTTACGGTATAATCAAGTGCTGGCCAGCTATCATTAGCTTCCATTTCTTTTGGATAATCAAAGGTCAAATCAATCCTCGTTGAAAGTGAAGAAAAGGTTACTTGATTTACTGTTAATGCATATAAATTATCTTTCGTTAATGTTTTTATATTAGGAGTGAATTTATGAATCTCACCTTCAACTTTTGTAAGAGGAAATGCTACGTTCCATATTCCTGTTTGTTCAAATAAATCTTTCCCATGGACGGAAATATCAATTTTATCACCAAATTCACCGTAATTAGCCAGAGTAAATTCATGCTGCTCAATAATGGTGTTTTGTCCTTTTGACTTCTGTGAAGTAGAACCAATTGCAGCTCTGACTTCTTTCCCATTAATGGTTATATAACTAAATCCAGCTTTCTCTTCATTACTTTTGGAAATAGGATTCTCTCCTTTGTATTCCACCGTGACCACTAAACGTCCACCATCGTAAACAGCTTCTTTCACATTCATCGTTAAACCACTATGACTATCTCGTCTCTCAATTGATGTGGCAAGCTCATCCTTTTCAATTTTATCAGAAGCAATATCATTAAATTGTTCATAAATGGAGCCTATAACTGGAACACCCGATAATGTCTTTGCCATAGTAGGAGAAATGAATCCAAAACCTAAGAGAGAAACACATATTCCACAAGCAATAAGACTAGAATACTTAATTGTTTTTTTTCTACGGTACTGATTTTTCTTAGCTTGAAGCATGGCTGTTTTTTCTCTTTGAATTAACCGATCTTCTGGTATAGCAATATCATTGATATGGTGATTAATTTCTTCTTTATTCATAACTATATCCCTCCTTTAAAATGGGGCGTAAGGCTTGCTTTGCTCGATGTAATTGAGATTTTACCGTTCCTTCTGGAGAATTAAGAACCTCAGCAATTTCCTTAATAGATAAATCGTGATAATACCTTAATAAAATAATGGTTTTGTAAGTAGGATCTAAGAAATTAAATGCCTCGGTTAAATCCAGCGATTGCTCTAATTTATTCATGCTCTCTTCTGTACATAAATTAGATAACATTTCATCATTCGCAACAAATTGTCTAGAGGACTTTCTTACAAAATCAATGGATTTAAAAACAAGAATTTTAGTAATCCAACTTTGAAATTTCTCCGGCTTTTTTAATTTTCTCAATGAAAGATATGCTTCATAAATTGTTTCTTGGTATATATCCAGTGCATCTTGTTCATTTCTTACATAAGAATAGGCTGTTCGATATAGCTTTGGGCGAACAAAAGTAATAAGTTGTTCAAATGCTTGATCATTTCCTCTTGTTGCTTGGTTTACTAGATAGGCTATGTCCATTTTTATTTCTTCCTCCCTTTACTAATATAGTCGAATGAGAGAATAAAAAGGTTGCAAAAATAAATGCATATATATAAATCTCCTACAACTTATTGCAATAATTACTATCAAGCATTAAAGACACAAAAAACCCATAAAAAAAGCAGACTATCTAAAGTCCACTTTTACACAACAAAAAAGAGATAGCAGATTATGCTATCTCTTTTAGTATGACCCGTACGGGATTCGAACCCGTGTTACCGCCGTGAAAGGGCGGTGTCTTAACCACTTGACCAACGGGCCAAATCTGGCAGAGAAGAAGGGATTCGAACCCTCGCACCGCGTTCGCGATCTACTCCCTTAGCAGGGGAGCCCCTTGAGCCACTTGGGTACTTCTCTATAATATGGCTCCGCAGGTAGGACTCGAACCTACGACCGATCGGTTAACAGCCGATAGCTCTACCACTGAGCTACTGCGGAATAATTATGGTGGGCCTAAATGGACTCGAACCATCGACCTCACGCTTATCAGGCGTGCGCTCTAACCAGCTGAGCTATAGGCCCATAATTGAAAAGCGGGTGAAGAGAATCGAACTCTCGACCAGAGCTTGGAAGGCTCTTGTTTTACCACTAAACTACACCCGCATTAAATTGTAAATGGTGAGCCATGAAGGATTCGAACCTTCGACCCTCTGATTAAAAGTCAGATGCTCTACCAACTGAGCTAATGGCTCATTTTGAAAGTGGTGCCGACTAGAGGACTTGAACCCCCAACCTACTGATTACAAGTCAGTTGCTCTACCAGTTGAGCTAAGTCGGCTTGCGACTTCAAAATGGTGGCTCGGGACGGAATCGAACCGCCGACACGAGGATTTTCAGTCCTCTGCTCTACCGACTGAGCTACCGAGCCTTTATGTAAAAAAATGGCGGTCCCGACCGGGGTCGAACCGGCGATCTCCTGCGTGACAGGCAGGCATGTTAACCACTACACCACGGGACCATTTGGTTGCGGGGACAGGATTTGAACCTGCGACCTTCGGGTTATGAGCCCGACGAGCTACCGTGCTGCTCCACCCCGCGATGATAAAATATTTAATTTAGAAAAAATGGAGGAGGTAGAGGGATTCGAACCCCCGCGCGACTCTCGCCGCCTGTCGGTTTTCAAGACCGATCCCTTCAGCCGAACTTGGGTATACCTCCGAGATATAAAGCTTTAGTGGTGGACCTTGTAGGACTCGAACCTACGACCGGACGGTTATGAGCCGTCTGCTCTAACCAGCTGAGCTAAAGGTCCTTTATGGTAGCGGCGGAGGGGATCGAACCCCCGACCTCACGGGTATGAACCGTACGCTCTAGCCAGCTGAGCTACACCGCCATAAAATATATTAAAATAAGTGGAGCCTAGCGGGATCGAACCGCTGACCTCCTGCGTGCAAGGCAGGCGCTCTCCCAGCTGAGCTAAGGCCCCGTGTTTTTGGAAAATCGGGAAGACAGGATTTGAACCTGCGACCCCCTGGTCCCAAACCAGGTGCTCTACCAAGCTGAGCCACTTCCCGTTAATAAAAGCGCGCCCGAGAGGAGTCGAACCCCTAACCTCTTGATCCGTAG
>NZ_JBPPHF010000294.1:0-296 GCF_051294775.1 Bacillus pretiosus | reverse complement strand
ACATAAAATGGATATTATATAATTTAATAAAATGATAGATAGGGAGCATAGTATATGAATAAAAACACTATCTACTTTTTATTAACATGCCTACTACTTATAGCTAGTATTACTTATATAATATGTAACAAACGAGAACAAGTGCCACCTATGTTAGTATGGGAGCACCAAGAATACTAAGTTACGAATGAACCTGCCGAAGCTGAAAAAGTTGGACAAAGGCTCGGAGAAGTAACGAAGAAAATTGAAACAAGTAAAAAACCTACTAAAAACAGTGAATCCAACTTAGTACAAGA
>NZ_JBPPHF010000293.1:0-297 GCF_051294775.1 Bacillus pretiosus | reverse complement strand
ACTTCAGAGGCGATTTAGCCAAGGTTAATATACCTACCCATGTTATTCATGGTGATTCAGATGCAACTGTACCATTTGAATATAGTGGGAAATTAACACATGAAGCAATTCCTAATTCTAAAGTAGTATTAATAAAGGGTGGTCCACATGGGCTAAATGCAACGCATGCCAAAGAATTTAATGAAGCGCACCTATCATTTTTAAAGGACTGATTACAACTATATAATTGGTAATTGATAAATTATAAACAAGTTTTTATAAAGGTTTTTAAAATATTCTGTTGGATAAATCAATGAG
>NZ_JBPPHF010000292.1:0-297 GCF_051294775.1 Bacillus pretiosus | reverse complement strand
ATTTTTATTATGAAATTCCTTCACGATCAGTCTTTATTATATCCCCTTTTCCTTCTCTCATGTTGTACTTTGCCTCAAATAAAGATAAGGCATACGTTAAGCAAATTTCATCATATTTTATATCTTCCTCCTCTGTTTTTAACATAACTACTTCTCTTTTTTTCCGGTACTTATAAGTCCCTACTTTCTGCAATACACCTGCATAACATAAAAATGTCATATATTCAGCAACTCCTACTTTCCATATATGCCGTGAAAAGTACGGGAGCATGCGCCTTTTCGTATACGGTTTCACAT
>NZ_JBPPHF010000291.1:0-297 GCF_051294775.1 Bacillus pretiosus | reverse complement strand
TGGATTAAAAAACATTGGAAGGAGGAAGAGTTTCTATGACGCATTATTCAAAAGAAGATAGGCGCAATTATACTTTAGATTTAATAGAAAGCAATGAACGTGAATCTATGGAAGAACACCTTTATGAATGTGATCATTGTTAAGCACTTTATATGGAAAGTATCGATTAAAAACATGAAAAGCTTCCATTGATAAATGTTGATTCATTTACGAATGATGTTATGACGCATATTGATTTAGAAACGCTACATCCTAATGAAAATATAAAAACAAACTCATTAAAGCGAAGGATTATTC
>NZ_JBPPHF010000290.1:0-297 GCF_051294775.1 Bacillus pretiosus | reverse complement strand
CCCAAACGCTTATAGCGATGAATACTAGCGAAGACGTAGCGAAGAATCAAAGAAGCGATGAAATGCTTATGCAAACAATAAGGGAAGTCCAGGAAGTTAAGAAGTTGATTGCAGCAAGTAAAGATAAGAAATGGTATGAGTTTTGGAAATAATTTTTTAAATTTTATTAATTATCTCTTGCCACCTCTAAAAAATATAGGAAAATGAATAGAAAAGTAATGCTTTGACTTATATGAGAATTTTGATTTTTTTGGGATACTACTGATAATTTGATTTTATGTGAACTAAATCTTAGGA
>NZ_JBPPHF010000289.1:0-297 GCF_051294775.1 Bacillus pretiosus | reverse complement strand
GGATAAGCAAGGGAACAACCTGTTTGATAAGTCTTATGTGAATAAAGATGCGTTTGCTTCTCAACTTGCACTTGGGAAAGTTGGAAAAGCAGATGAAGGAGTAAAAGGAGAAACTCTAGAGAGTGGCCATCAAAATATGGGACAAGTAGACTCACTTGTGGGTGCTTCCACTGCTGCGTTTAAAAAGGCATATACTGCAGATCATAAGGGTGGATTCATGAAGCAATTCCCTGCGGATGTACCACAACAAGAAAAAGAGGCTGCATGGAATAAACACTTGAGTCAAAAAGTACAAGG
>NZ_JBPPHF010000288.1:0-297 GCF_051294775.1 Bacillus pretiosus | reverse complement strand
CCGTGTAGAAGATGGATCCATTTATACAAGTGTGGCCCCTGACGTAATAACCGCTTCAACAGAACTTTGTATGGAAACAGGTGCAATTTTAGAAGCACATAAATTTCATAAGAAAGTTACACATTCTATTTGTCTTGCAAGGGAAAATGAGCATTCTAAATTAAAAGTATTATCACCTTGTGGTGTATGCCAAGAACGTTTATTTTATTGGGGACCAGAAGTACTATGCGCCATTACAAATTCTAAACAAGAAATCATTTTCAAACCGTTAAAAGAGTTGCAGCCATACCATTGGAG
>NZ_JBPPHF010000287.1:0-297 GCF_051294775.1 Bacillus pretiosus | reverse complement strand
CTCGGGAGATGTGTATTAGAGACACCATTATGAGTTCGCAGTAACTACTGATCACGGTAATCACATTAAAAAAGGGATGCCAAACGAACAGTACTTAATTAAACGCCACTTTGTAGGGCCTAATACATCAATGGAAAAATTCATATCTCTTATAAAGTAAAACTGTGATCAGTGGGGGTTTTGTTCACCCCCACTGATTATTAGCCCTCACCAATTGGGCTTTTACGGGCAGTTGATCCCCCCACCTAACCTCTTTGCTGTTGCTGAATTCTGAGGTGGGATCTTACTGCCCACAAA
>NZ_JBPPHF010000286.1:0-297 GCF_051294775.1 Bacillus pretiosus | reverse complement strand
CCACGTATTTGCGCCTATATGGTGATGATATCCTCCTGCAGAAATGAATAAGCAGTCATCTTCACGTTGCTGCACTTCAAAGCCTACTGTATCTACATAAAAGTCATGTGACTCTTCTACATTAGCTATTCGTAAATGTACATGTCCAACGACAGTATTAGCAGGTAATCCATCAAACTCATAATCAACAAGCGTTGCTAGTTCTTTTAAATCCAGCGGGGTACGTCCTCCTGGCCCTTCTCCCCATTGATCGCGCGGACGATCCGCATATATTTCAATACCATTTCCCTCTAAGTC
>NZ_JBPPHF010000285.1:0-297 GCF_051294775.1 Bacillus pretiosus | reverse complement strand
CATATGAACACCAATGACTGAAATAACAGAAGGAGCGATTGAAATTTTAGGTGGATTAGGTTGTATGTTCAAACGAGACGCAGAAGTATTTGTAATAGGTGAAAATTTTCGAGTTTGTTGTTGCTGGAAAGCTGCTAACATGTTGGAGTCCCCTTCCTGTATAAGTGCTGATTTTACAACTATAAAGGACTAGTGTTATGTTTAATGAAACGAAACATATAGAAATTGTTAAATTCGAGTAGTAGTTTGTCGATCTTTCATAAAAAGAAAGCTCTGCTGATACGATAACAGCAGAGC
>NZ_JBPPHF010000026.1:0-764 GCF_051294775.1 Bacillus pretiosus | reverse complement strand
TCGGTGGGGTAACCTTTATGGAGCCAGCCGCCTAAGGTGGGACAGATGATTGGGGTGAAGTCGTAACAAGGTAGCCGTATCGGAAGGTGCGGCTGGATCACCTCCTTTCTATGGAGAATTGATGAACACTGTTCATCAATAAAAGTTTCCGTGTTTCGTTTTCGTTTAGTTTTGAGAGTTCAATTAAGTATTGACTCTTAAATGAGGATATGATATAAATAAATCCTGCAATTTGTATGGGCCTATAGCTCAGCTGGTTAGAGCGCACGCCTGATAAGCGTGAGGTCGATGGTTCGAGTCCATTTAGGCCCACCATACAACTTTTGGGGCCTTAGCTCAGCTGGGAGAGCGCCTGCCTTGCACGCAGGAGGTCAGCGGTTCGATCCCGCTAGGCTCCACCAAAAAGCTATTTTAAATAGCAAATGGTATGTTCTTTGAAAACTAGATAACAGTGTAGCTCATATTTTTTAATTTTTAGTTTGGTTAAGTTAGAAAGGGCGCACGGTGGATGCCTTGACACTAGGAGTCGATGAAGGACGGGACTAACGCCGATATGCTTCGGGGAGCTGTAAGTAAGCTTTGATCCGAAGATTTCCGAATGGGGAAACCCATCATACGTAATGGTATGGTATCCTTACCTGAATACATAGGGTAAGGAAGACAGACCCAGGGAACTGAAACATCTAAGTACCTGGAGGAAGAGAAAGCAAATGCGATTTCCTGAGTAGCGGCGAGCGAAACGGAACATAGCCCAAACCAAGAGG
>NZ_JBPPHF010000284.1:0-297 GCF_051294775.1 Bacillus pretiosus | reverse complement strand
AACTACAACTAATACTTGAAGAGTTACTTCAAAATAAACAAAACGGTATTGAATTTATGCTTCATGATGAAGCTGCAAAAGACTGCGGTGCAGATGGTAATTGTTTATTTATGTTGGAAGCACAAGAAGGATATAATTTCACTGAAAACTATACAGGCGATTTTATAAAAGAAATTACTGAAAAAGATGTTACGCCCAGTAAAAAATATACATTTGGTACGCATGGATACTCTCCAACTAAACCTAACTATGAAACAATTTTTATCGCTGCTGGGATAAAAAGCGGCGTTACCATTC
>NZ_JBPPHF010000283.1:0-297 GCF_051294775.1 Bacillus pretiosus | reverse complement strand
TGTATATTGCTTTCAATTAGCTTTGATATGCCGCAAAACCACATAATTATGCCAAAAATACATATATACGTAGTTCAGCTTCATTTACAAGAAGCAGTACATAAAAAACGAAAAATGCTTGGACAATCCAAAATAGTATATCATGAATAAATACAAGCCAACGTTTACGTTCTTGCCGCTTTAAAAATCGTTGGTATGTATCTAAAGACGCTCCAATCCAAGCACCCATTGCGATCATTGAGAGCATCGTATACAACTGAATTGTTAGGCTCATTTAAACAACTTACTAAAGATTCC
>NZ_JBPPHF010000282.1:0-297 GCF_051294775.1 Bacillus pretiosus | reverse complement strand
CTAATATACCTGGTAGTTCATATGTTCTTTCGCCGTTAATGAAAATGTCTTTATGCAGTTCGCGTGCTTCAAAGTTTGTTACAAATTTACTTATATACGTGTGAACAGGATGAAACATTTTTAACCGTTCTTCTTTTCCTGGCTCTTCAGAATCTAATGCAATATAATCGCCTTCTGCTTGATCGTTAACTCGATTGATAATGCGATAAATTCGTTTCAGTCCTGGAGTGGTAATTTTTTCAGGGTTAGATGAAATTTTAATTGAATCATTTAACTTTCCATCAGTATCTTCAATCG
>NZ_JBPPHF010000281.1:0-297 GCF_051294775.1 Bacillus pretiosus | reverse complement strand
GGCATTTGGTCATTTGCTTCAATTATATGATGCGAAAGACTATGATGAAAAAATGGCCAAATGGCAACTGGATAACTTTCCTTTTATTCCAGAGAAGTTTCAATATAAAGTAAAAAGCAGTCCGAAAGATAGAGATAAGGCTGATAGTGGTGCGAAAAAACAGTTAAATATAATCCGCTCTTTACTTTTTAGAGTAGATGTTGATGCCATTATTTCAGCATGTGATTATGATCGTGAAGGGCAAGTAATTGGTGATAGTGTCATTTATAATATAAAAGCACCGAAACAAGTTTATCG
>NZ_JBPPHF010000280.1:0-297 GCF_051294775.1 Bacillus pretiosus | reverse complement strand
AAAAATACCACAATAAAATGCAGTAAGGCTCTTTCATTTTTATATCAAATAACAACTCTTAACTCATGTGTTATATTAATAACAAATTGTCTCCGCATAATTATATGCATCACTATTCGGAATGGCATGTTTCCCTTGCGCTTGTGCCTTCCTTGGATCTAAATCATATACCAGTGGCGTATAGCATGATGTTTGCCCTTTATTCACAACACCATTTCCTCCAGCACTCCCGCAAGTGTATGCCTTTCCATCTGTTTTTCTAACAATCCTTGCATCAGCTTCGTTATTATATACTTC
>NZ_JBPPHF010000279.1:0-297 GCF_051294775.1 Bacillus pretiosus | reverse complement strand
AGCATATACATCGAAACATTCTCTTGTTCACATACTTGTTTCAAAGACTCTTTCATTTTATTATCTAACTTCATTTCAAATACTGTAGCTCTATTTGTACTTTGATGATTCTTACTAAAATCTAAAGGAAGATTTAGTATAGGAAGCGGTGCTGCAAGTTCGGCCATCCAATAATATTTTTCTGTATCCCACCGACCTAATTTTAACTGCTTCTGTTCCCACTCAACATAATCTACATATCGATTAGAAATAGTTGGCAACTCAGGATTTCTTCGTTTAGCAAAGGCACTATATACC
>NZ_JBPPHF010000278.1:0-297 GCF_051294775.1 Bacillus pretiosus | reverse complement strand
TCCAGCGCTTATTGTCAGGTACAACAAATCCAAAGTTTTTCGATTCTGTATATGTACCAACTAGTTCTTTCGTGCCGCGCTCTAAAATACGTACAATTGAACCTACTTGGCGTGATCCACTTGATTGTGCGCTAACACGCGCTAATACTGTATCGCCATGAAGTGCACCGTTTAACTCTGTAGGTGGGATGAAAAGATCATCATCTCCCGTTTTCTTCTCTTCTGGTACAACGAATGCTAAGCCACGTGCATGTCCAATTAATTTACCGCGTACTAAATTCATCTTTTCAGGAAGAC
>NZ_JBPPHF010000277.1:0-298 GCF_051294775.1 Bacillus pretiosus | reverse complement strand
GAGTTACCTTTTTCTCATAGAGGTCCGGTAGCACCAGTAGCGCCTGTGTTACCTTGAACGCCTTGAGGTCCAGTAGCACCCGTGATACCTTGGGCCCCTTGAGGTCCAGTGGCACCAGTAGCACCAGTAGCACCTGTATTACCTTGAACTCCTTGAGGTCCAGTAGCACCAGTAGCACCCGTGTTACCTTGAACACCTTGAGGTCCAGTAGCACCAGTAGCACCCGAGTTACCTTGACCACCTTGAGGTCCAGTAGCACCAGTAGCTCTCTCTTAGACACAACTAGCTGTCTCTTAGA
>NZ_JBPPHF010000276.1:0-298 GCF_051294775.1 Bacillus pretiosus | reverse complement strand
CCCCCGCACCGCGTTGACCGGGCGGCCGTCCGGGGCGGTGAGCGATTCGGGCAGCGCGTGGAACGCGCGGAACCACAGGCTCGCCCCGTCGAGCAGCATCAACGGGCCGGTGGGGGGCACGGGGGCGGCGGAGGCCGGCGTCGCAGTCACACCGGTCATCCTGCCAAACGCCACTACGCTGTCCGCATGATTTCCACCGAGCGCCGCTTCCCCTCCACCTTCTACGCCGACGGCGACGCCCCGGCCGCCGCCCTCGGCCACGACGCCGGTCTCGACCCGCTGCTCGACACTCCCGGAC
>NZ_JBPPHF010000275.1:0-298 GCF_051294775.1 Bacillus pretiosus | reverse complement strand
TACTTGGGGTTCAGGCAGAATGGGATGCATATGACCCACTATTTGAACTTGCGAGAGAAAGACGTGCTATATTTCCACAACTTGCAGCAGTTTTGCGTGAAAAAACAGGCATCGATATAGGATATGAAGAGAAAGGCATTTATCGCATTGCCCAAAATGAAGATGAGAAGGAAAGAATTCTTCACATTATGGATTGGCAGCAGAAAACAGGTGAAGATTCTTATTTTCTAACAGGAGACCTGTTACGAGAGAAAGAGCCGTTTCTATCGGAGTCAATTATAGGTGCTGTATATTATCC
>NZ_JBPPHF010000274.1:0-298 GCF_051294775.1 Bacillus pretiosus | reverse complement strand
GTATCTCCAGTTGCTCCTGTCACCCCAGTTGCTCCTGTTGGGCCAGGTGGTCCACCGGATGGACCTGTCACTCCCATCGGACCTGATGGCCCCGTAGGACCAGTCGGTCCTGCCGGTCCTCCAGAAGGACCCGTGACCCCTGTTGGACCGGTTACTCCTGTCGGTCCCCTAGTAACTTCACCTGATGATCCGTTTGCACCCGTATCCCCTGTTACTCCTGTTGGACCTTGGATTCCTTGAATTCCCTGCGGCCCCTTCACACCTTGCGCTCCCGTCGGCCCTTTAATTCCTTGAACAC
>NZ_JBPPHF010000273.1:0-298 GCF_051294775.1 Bacillus pretiosus | reverse complement strand
GTCATAAACATGCCATCTAAAATAAGCATGTTTCCGAACTCTTCCGTTTCAACCATATCAAGTTTTTGGAATTCTGTTTGCTCCGTATGTATTGTGCGGTTAATACGCGCCGTAATCCCAAAATGTTTTGTTTGTTTTTCAGTGAACCATAGTTCCATCGTACAATCTCGCCTTTCAATGCAAATTTATAATAGCGACATCATTAATGTCCCCTAACAAAAATAAAACAAAACATCCAAAAAGTATAGGTAAAAGTACAAAAATACCGAAAATATATTTTTGTCAGAGGTTTCTAACA
>NZ_JBPPHF010000272.1:0-298 GCF_051294775.1 Bacillus pretiosus | reverse complement strand
GTACCAGTCTCATTTGTGTAAGAATAATTATTTAACCAAACTTCACAACCCCAGCCTCCACAGCCTTTTACTACATCTGAAGCGTTTCCAAATTCGACAATTGTTGGTGAAACATACTTTTTCATAAATATTCCTCCTGTTTTTTCTTTTTATTCCATTTTTGTCCTGAACGATGATTATAATATAATATTACCCTTCCATATTCAAGGATAAATTTTCATTTTAATCTATTTTCTTGATTTTTATTCCATTTTTGTCCTGAACATAAATTATAATATAACAATAACCTTCCATATTC
>NZ_JBPPHF010000271.1:0-298 GCF_051294775.1 Bacillus pretiosus | reverse complement strand
TATTAATTCCCTAAGTAAAAATGTAGTAGAAAAATTAGAACAACCGGTGCGCTATGAAAGAAAACAAGTTCAGGTATTACGTGTAAGTAAAAGTAGTTCAAATGTACATGCTTATATGATTTTTCCGGAATTCTCAGAGGTTAAAATTTCAAATACCGAACTGGATGAATATATAGAAAACCTGTCAACAAGCGTGAAGTATGTCATTGATCGCAAGTTGAGTCAACAAGAAATTGAAAAGCAACATCATTCTTTCATTATGACGTGTGCAGTTGAGGAAGCTTTCTATTATACACAT
>NZ_JBPPHF010000270.1:0-298 GCF_051294775.1 Bacillus pretiosus | reverse complement strand
CCACCGCTCTATCCGACTGAGCTATGGGCGCATGATTATAGAAAATACTTCATTTTCTTTTCATAATAATAGCAATAAAATCCATCTAAATCAATAAAAATATCCATGTAATCCTTTATGTACATTAGTTAGGAATATATTAACAAATTACTATCCCCTAAAATTCCCAATCATAAATTCACCCCAACTCACAAATTATAACCTTTGAATTGATATTCCAAAGGGGGCTTCATTCAATGACTGTAATAACAAAACTAAAACAAACTGTTTCTGTATTAAAAATTGCACAAGCTAGCTT
>NZ_JBPPHF010000269.1:0-298 GCF_051294775.1 Bacillus pretiosus | reverse complement strand
AAAGTGGATAAACAGTATTTTCTTTGTTTTCTTCCGAAATCACTTGCGAGTCTTGACCTTGCATCGGTGCTCCACCAGAAACATCATCACTGAAAATTTGCATTGGAATCTCCAAAAGTATATTTTCCTTGATTACGGGCAGTAAGTCAAGTACTTCTCCTTCTAAACAATGAAATTCAGCTTCAGTTTCAAATTCTTCTTGTGAAGTTTGGAACACCTCAGTTGTTTTAATGTCAAATGGTAATGTCACATCTACTAAAGAGCGAGAACATGGTAAAACCATGCTTCCAGTTATATG
>NZ_JBPPHF010000268.1:0-298 GCF_051294775.1 Bacillus pretiosus | reverse complement strand
ATATTCAATAATTGTCCCCATGCGCTTTAACAATTCATAAGATGTATCCGTTAACTTCTCACCAAAAATTTCAATATCACCGCTCGTCGGCTTTATTAGATTTGTGTTCATCTTCATAATCGTTGTTTTACATGCACCATTCGGTCCTAAGAAACCATAAATCTCTCCTTTTTTCACATGCATGGTAACGCTAGAAATAACTTCTTTCCCTTTAAACACTTTCGTTAACTGATTCGTTTTTAATATATATGTCATGTCATTTTCTCCTTTCGCACTACTTTATATTTCTATATTAGAC
>NZ_JBPPHF010000267.1:0-298 GCF_051294775.1 Bacillus pretiosus | reverse complement strand
ACGCCTGTTAGATCAGCAGGTGGTGCATTAGCAACATATGCGTATCACAATTTGAAAGATGCGGTAGTAATTGAGTTTATTAAAGCAGATGCAGGAATGGATATTGGTGATACATTTATCGGTATGCATTTAAAGCATGTAGCTGTTCCGGTTCGTACAGGTGTGAAGGAAATTGGAAGTGCGCATGTAACGATGGCCACGACACGTGGAAAACTAATTGGTGGAGCACGTGCTGTTTATGCGGCGAAGGAAGAGACTATAACTTGCCGGTAGACATGAAAATTATAAAGTCGCATAA
>NZ_JBPPHF010000266.1:0-298 GCF_051294775.1 Bacillus pretiosus | reverse complement strand
GGGCATATGAGACAACCGCCGGATATTAAAAGTGCATTGGCTCTTTCGTCTATTATTTTTCAGGCGAATCAAAATATGCAGCACGGTGGTCAATCATTTGCACTCTTTGATTTTGATTTAGCTCCATATGTGAGAAAAACAGTAGCGAGACATAAGAAACGATTACAGTCATATCCGCTTACGAAAGAACAAATAGAAGAAGTTGCATGGAAAGAAACAGAAAATGATACGTATCAGGCGTGTGAAGCTTTCGTTCATAATTCAAATAGTATGCACAGTAGGGGCGGGGGACAAGTAC
>NZ_JBPPHF010000265.1:0-299 GCF_051294775.1 Bacillus pretiosus | reverse complement strand
ATAAAATTCTTATTTGCCACTGCAAAAGAAACTCGAGGAGTTTCAAGTATTCCCGATAAGTAAAACTGAATATTTAGTAGAATATTAGACTTCTCTCTTATACACATCTCCGAGCCCACGAGAGGCTCATGAATCTGGGTTGCCGTCTATTGTATAATTAAGCGCGCGGGGGGGGGGGGGGGTGTGGGGGGGGGGGGGGGGGGGGGGGGTGTGGGGGGTGGGGGTGTGTTAGGGGGTGTTAGTCCTATAACGGAATAACGACAAAATTAACGATATAAAAAAAAATAAAAAAAAAAAAA
>NZ_JBPPHF010000025.1:0-852 GCF_051294775.1 Bacillus pretiosus | reverse complement strand
AAGCATGGTGACATGTGGAGCTGACGAATACTAATAGATCGAGGACTTAACCATATAATATGAAGCAATGTTATCTAGTTTTGAAAGAATATAAAAAACTTGTTGACTTTAAAAGTTAAATAAGTTAAAATGATTCTTGTCTTAAATGAATATAGTCTGGTAATGATGGCAGAGAGGTCACACCCGTTCCCATACCGAACACGGAAGTTAAGCTCTCTAGCGCCGATGGTAGTTGGGACCTTGTCCCTGTGAGAGTAGGACGTTGCCAGGCAAAATGGAGGATTAGCTCAGCTGGGAGAGCACCTGCCTTACAAGCAGGGGGTCGGCGGTTCGATCCCGTCATCCTCCACCATATATGTCGGAGGGGTAGCGAAGTGGCTAAACGCGGCGGACTGTAAATCCGCTCCTTCGGGTTCGGCAGTTCGAATCTGCCCCCCTCCACCATTCTTAATTAATGGGCTATAGCCAAGCGGTAAGGCAACGGACTTTGACTCCGTCATGCGCTGGTTCGAATCCAGCTAGCCCAGCCATTAAGAGCCATTAGCTCAGTTGGTAGAGCATCTGACTTTTAATCAGAGGGTCGAAGGTTCGAATCCTTCATGGCTCACCATTTTAAATAAATATGCGGGTGTGGCGGAATTGGCAGACGCACTAGACTTAGGATCTAGCGCCTTTGGCGTGGGGGTTCGACTCCCTTCACCCGCACTTTTAATAAAATAACTCAAACATGTCTTGCGGAAGTAGTTCAGTGGTAGAATACAACCTTGCCAAGGTTGGGGTCGCGGGTTCGAATCCCGTCTTCCGCTCCAATTTTCAATATGACATGCCGGGGTGGCGGAACAGGCAGACGCA
>NZ_JBPPHF010000264.1:0-299 GCF_051294775.1 Bacillus pretiosus | reverse complement strand
TATATGAAGTGAGAGAAGACTAGTGATGAACATACTACATTTTTTATTAGAGAATACGGTTTTCCAAAATGTATTTCAAGATCTTCAGTTAAATGTCCTTTATATAGAAAATGGATGTACACATCAAAAAACGATAGAAAATATTCATACTAAATGTATGTTTATAGCAAATAGTTTTGAAGAAGGAGAATTATTGTTTCAGAGAACAAAACCACATATTGTAATTATGTATGTAACAGATTTTTCTCAAATTAAATATATAAAGAATATGTATAATCAACAGAGTACATTTATTCTCA
>NZ_JBPPHF010000263.1:0-299 GCF_051294775.1 Bacillus pretiosus | reverse complement strand
AGCTGGATTCGAACCAGCGCATGACGGAGTCAAAGTCCGTTGCCTTACCGCTTGGCTATAGCCCATCGAAATATTTATCTTCTTTTCAAAGACAAATGCTATTGTAACATAATGTCCAATTAAAAACAACTGCCAAATAGCAGAAGTTAAAATGGCGGTCCCGACCGGGGTCGAACCGGCGATCTCCTGCGTGACAGGCAGGCATGTTAACCACTACACCACGGGACCATTTGGTTGCGGGGACAGGATTTGAACCTGCGACCTTCGGGTTATGTGCCCGACGAGCTACCGTGCTGCTC
>NZ_JBPPHF010000262.1:0-299 GCF_051294775.1 Bacillus pretiosus | reverse complement strand
GAAATACCTCCATTAAACACTTATATTATATAGTGTATCCGAAAGACTGGGGATGTATAAAGCGAAAATTTAATACTCCCCTAATGATTTTTACAGTTTTCACAAAAAATTCCTTATGAAAAAAAGAGGCAACTAGATCTTACCAATCTAGTTGCTCCAAGAAGTTATATACATCCTCATGTAGCTCGTCACGTTGCTTATCAAGTGTAATGACATGCGTAGAGTCTTCATACCAGTTAATGTCTTTTAACGTAGATTCTACACCGTTATAAATAATGTTAGCACTATCTGTATTAATC
>NZ_JBPPHF010000261.1:0-299 GCF_051294775.1 Bacillus pretiosus | reverse complement strand
TTTAACGGTAGCGAAAGAAGAAATTGATATGATGGACGCTTACGACTAAGTTGTAGAAAACGATCAAGTTGAATTAGCTTGTGAAAGAATTAAAGCAATTGTGGTTGGTGAACATTGCCGCCGCGAAAGAGTAGCAAAATATTATAAAGAAATGACGGAGGGTCTATAATTATGTTAAATCCATCAATTGATTCATTATAAACAAAAATCGATTCTAAATATACACTTGTAACAGTAGCTGCAAAACGTGCGCGTGAAATGCAACTTGCTGATAACTGTGTTATCGAGCAACCTGTTTC
>NZ_JBPPHF010000260.1:0-299 GCF_051294775.1 Bacillus pretiosus | reverse complement strand
TTATTAAACCAGGCGATGAAGTAAACGAAGACGATGTACTTCTTGAAGTACAAAATGATAAAGCAGTAGAAGAAATCCCTTCTCCTGTTAAAGGTAAAGTACTTGAAGTACTTGTAGAAGAAGGAACAGTTGCAATTGTAGGAGATACATTAATTAAATTTGATGCTCCTGGATACGAAAACCTTAATTTTAAAGGTGACGATCATGATGCAGCTCCAAAAGCTGAAGAAGCAGCAGTAGAAGCTCCAGCAGCGGAAGCTACTCCAGCAGCAACTGCAGAAGCTGACTCTTATACACAA
>NZ_JBPPHF010000259.1:0-299 GCF_051294775.1 Bacillus pretiosus | reverse complement strand
ATAATATATAGTTAAAGTGTCATACATGAGATATTGAGTCCTATCTCATCGCCATTTTAAAAGGATCTCCATTTTTATATGGAGATCTCTTTTTACCGAAATGAAACTACTAATTTGGCATAATAGAAAATGGGCTTAATCCCCCTCTATTAATATCCTCCCACCTTAATTAATAACATAGTCATAAACATACTAAACAAGAGGATTTTTAAATACTTATTTTCATCTGTTGCTACAAAAAGAGCTTAACAGTAGAATAAAGCCCATCCTAACCAAAATAGCATTCCTAAAATCATTGG
>NZ_JBPPHF010000258.1:0-299 GCF_051294775.1 Bacillus pretiosus | reverse complement strand
GAGTATGGAGGAGCGGCATTATTTGGATTGAAAGCTCCAGTCATTAAGGCTCACGGTTCTTCCAATGACCAATCAATATTTAGTGCGATTCGTCACACGAGAGAAATGGTAGCGAAAGAAGTTATTCCTACTATTTCAAGCGTAATGGAGAAAGAGCCACTCCAATATGAGGAGGATTTGAAATGTGAAATATAGCATTTCTTTTTCCGGGGATAGGTTCACAGGCAGTTGGAATGGGTAAACAGTTAGCGGAGAATAATAAAGAGGTTGCAAATGTGTTTGCGAATGCAGATGATGTG
>NZ_JBPPHF010000257.1:0-299 GCF_051294775.1 Bacillus pretiosus | reverse complement strand
ACAGAAATGATACAACCCCTTTGTTTAATGAATGCCTTGAATCCCTAGGAAACGAAACTCTCATTTTCTCTCAGGAAAAAAGCAAGCAGATTGCTACTACTTTAATGAACTTATTTCCTATAACTGGATCGGGAAGAGTAGATTGGGAACAGATAGACAGTCAATTAATAGCTTCAAACAAAGAACAACTAATTTCCCTTATTAGAGCAAATCAACTAGATTTTGCTGAACAGATTTTTATAATATGGGATAACAATGAAATCCCTGTAGTAAGTACAAATCTTGATAAAGAATTCCAA
>NZ_JBPPHF010000256.1:0-299 GCF_051294775.1 Bacillus pretiosus | reverse complement strand
CGTGGACGGATTAGAGGTTGGTCAAGAGGTAAAAGTTGAAGTTTTCGCTGCAGGTGAAATCGTTGACGTAACAGGAATTACTAAAGGTAAAGGTTTCCAAGGTGTTATCAAACGCCACGGACAGTCTCGCGGACCTATGTCTCATGGTTCTCGCTATCACCGTCGTCCAGGTTCAATGGGCCCAGATGCTCCGAACCGTGTATTCAAAGGCAAAAAACTTGCTGGACGTATGGGTGGAGACCAAGTTACTATCCAAAACTTAGAAATCGTTCAAGTTGACACTGAGCGCAACTTATTAC
>NZ_JBPPHF010000255.1:0-299 GCF_051294775.1 Bacillus pretiosus | reverse complement strand
AAGTAGAATATATTCACATTCTTAACGCTAAACCAGGATGCTATAACTGCCTTGTTAATAGAGTGTGAAAAAATTAAAAATGCAACCTTCTATTATCCTATAAGGGGTACCACCAATCGCTATTAGGCTACTTCAACAAACTATCCCCTAAAATGAAAAAATGCGCTATTCTTTTTGTAGAATCATAGGAAAGGATGGCGGTTTTGTATGTCTATTTCTGTATCTGATGAATTACAACTATTTGCTCAAGAGATTCTAAGTTTTTTATCTCCAAATACCTTACGGGATCTTGCTAGAGA
>NZ_JBPPHF010000024.1:0-950 GCF_051294775.1 Bacillus pretiosus | reverse complement strand
TGACATGGCGAAAGAAATGTCTGAAATGACTAAGTTCAAAATCTTGAACGAAGCTGGTATCAGCATGCTTTCTCAAGCTAACCAAACTCCTCAAATGGTTTCTAAATTATTACAATAAGCCATTTGATCATATAAATCTCTTTGATTACAAAGAGATTTATATATAACTAAAAGTCCAAGATAAAAAATGGGGGTTCTTTACATGAGAATTAATACAAACATTAACAGCATGCGTACACAAGAGTACATGCGCCAAAACCAAGACAAAATGAATACTGCGATGAATCGTTTATCTAGCGGTAAATCTATTAACAGTGCCGCTGACGATGCTGCTGGATTAGCTATCGCTACTCGTATGCGTGCAAAAGAAGGCGGATTAAACGTTGGAGCACGTAACACACAAGACGCTATGTCTGCTTTACGTACTGGTGACGCTGCTTTAGGCTCAATTTCTAACATCTTACTTCGTATGCGTGATCTTGCTACGCAAGCTGCTAGTGGTACGAATAACCTTAAAGACTCAGCTTCTCTAAACAAAGAGTACAAACAATTAGCAGAGGAAATTGACCATATTGCTGAAAAAACTAACTTTAACGGTAATTCATTCTTAAACAAAGCTGGTGGTGGTACAGATATTAAGATTCAACTTTCTGACGCTGCAAATGATACACTTGATATCACAGCTATTAATGCAAAGGCAGCTACATTACTTGGAGCGGCCGTTGGAACTTTAACAGACGCTGCTGATCCAGCAGCTGCTATAACTGCAGCAACAGCAGAAATGGAAAAAATCGACACTGCAATCCAAGCTGTTGCTGACGCTAGAGCAACTTTCGGTTCTCAATTAAACCGTTTAGACCATAACTTAAACAACGTAACTAGCCAAGCTACTAACATGGCTTCTGCTGCTTCTCAAATCGAAGACGCTGACATGGCGAAAGAAATGTCTG
>NZ_JBPPHF010000254.1:0-299 GCF_051294775.1 Bacillus pretiosus | reverse complement strand
CTGGTGGTGCTATGGGTGCTATGGGTATCCCAGTTACAGTACCAGCACAATTAACTGAGCTAGACGCATTAACTATCGGTCGTCAACCTGTTCTTATTTTACCATTCATTAGTATTGTTTTACCTTTCTTACTTGTTTCAATGGTTGATGGAATTAAAGGTATTAAAGAAACTTGGCAAGGTATTCTTGTAAGTGGTTTTTCTTTCGCTAAAACTCAGTTCCTTGTGACTTACTTCTTAGGTGCAGAACTTACTAAAATTTTCGCAGCCGTTGTAAGTATGGTTTCTCTAGCATTATTC
>NZ_JBPPHF010000253.1:0-299 GCF_051294775.1 Bacillus pretiosus | reverse complement strand
AATTAAAACGTCAAGATGAAAAGGTATTTGCTGCAATTGAGGCAGAACTAGGAAGACAGCGTTCAACGATTGAGTTAATTGCTTCGGAAAACTTCGTAAGTGAAGCAGTAATGGAGGCGCAAGGTTCTGTTTTAACGAATAAGTATGCTGAGGGATATCCTGGAAAACGTTACTATGGTGGCTGTGAGCACGTAGACGTAGTGGAAGAAATCGCACGTGACCGCGCGAAAGAAATTTTTGGTGCAGAGCATGTAAATGTTCAACCACATTCTGGTGCACAAGCGAACATGGCAGTATAC
>NZ_JBPPHF010000252.1:0-300 GCF_051294775.1 Bacillus pretiosus | reverse complement strand
TCTTCAAAAAATACAATAGCAGCGAGTTTACCAATAAGAGACACAGCTGCTACTGCACCTGCTAAAACTGGTCTATTGCAGACACTTATACACATATCCCAGCCCACGAGACTCTCAAGAATCTGCTCTTCGCCCAGCGCACGAGGCAAGAGGGGGTCGGGGGGGGGGGGGGGGGGGGGGGGGGGGGGGGCTTATACTTAACTAAATCTGCAAAATTAACTCACAGAGTATTTCAAGAAGATAGCCATATCATAAAAAAAACAGGCCAGGGTCTTGGGCCGCGCAGGGGGTGGGGGGGGG
>NZ_JBPPHF010000251.1:0-300 GCF_051294775.1 Bacillus pretiosus | reverse complement strand
TACTTAAACTGCACCTTAATAAGCTCTGATTTCCAAAGAAATTACCCAATCTTTTCTTCATGTAACACAGCATATTCCCAAGATTCTAACAATCCATCTACTAAATCATCTAATCTTTTCAAAAAAAAAGCAGAAACGTAAGATAAGTCAATTTCTGGTGCTTGTAAAATGATTTGTTCTAAATATCCACGGCATATGCCTTCTACCATAATGACTAAATCTAATAAATAAGGCATAACCTTTTCACCATAAATAGACAATAAACAATTCCGATAAAATGCGTGAGACTCTAACTTCTTC
>NZ_JBPPHF010000250.1:0-277 GCF_051294775.1 Bacillus pretiosus | reverse complement strand
TTAATGAGCAGTACATCCCCCACCTATTTAGATGAGGGATAACTACCCATTAACCTATATTTTCATCTTATTCAGCTTCTTGCTCCAATTAACGACCACCATTACCAGCTAAAAAGTGATCTGGCTGAATTTCAGTTGCTTTCTTAAATAAAGTAAGAGCCTACTCGTTATTTTCTTCAAATACGTACGCAACACCTAAATTATAATACGCATCTGCATGCTCTTCATCCATTTCTAATACCTTTTCAAAATAAGGTCTGTCACTTATACACAACTA
>NZ_JBPPHF010000249.1:0-300 GCF_051294775.1 Bacillus pretiosus | reverse complement strand
GTACAAGAACAAAGGGAAACATTACAGGTGTAGAAATTCAAGAACGTTTATATGATATGGGAATCAGTAGCGTTCAATACAATAAGTTAGAAGAAAGAATTCACTTAATACATGGGGATTTGAAAGATATGCCGGAGAAACTTGGACGTCATCAATATGATGTAGTTACATGTAATCCCCCTTATTTTCAAACACCTGCATCTTCTGAGAAAAATATGAATTAACAGTTAGCGATATCTCGTCAAGAAATTATGTGTACATTAGAGGATGTTGTATCTGCAAGTAGTCAATTAGTAAAGC
>NZ_JBPPHF010000248.1:0-300 GCF_051294775.1 Bacillus pretiosus | reverse complement strand
TGCGAAATGACCATGTAACGTTAGAGTCTCCCTATTTAATAACAACGGCAAATGCGTTGCATATGGTTCCCCGTTATGTTGAGAAAATAATGTTGCAAAGCTATTTTGTTCCATTTTCTCATACTTCATCTTTTCATCTTCTATTGCGAAATATTTTGGTACGTACATAAGCTCCCTCATTTCCGGACTTTTCTATTTTATTTCCTATTATTTTTAGTAATCGCATCAATCAACAGGGACAGTTTGCCATTATTTTATAGTGGCAGCTTTCAATTTAGAAAGAATAGGCCGCATATACTC
>NZ_JBPPHF010000247.1:0-300 GCF_051294775.1 Bacillus pretiosus | reverse complement strand
CCCTAAACCATGGATCATAACAAAGTAGTTTTCATTATAAAATTTCTTACTACTATTATATTTAATTTATTGTAACAGATATTTACAAGATTTTGCGCCATTCTTTCCTTAACTCCTCAACTTGCAACATGTTTGCTCTTTCTTTTACCTATTCTTCTTTACTTGCATTTCTTTTGCGCTTTGCTTTCCCTTATCCCTCAACTTGCAACATGTTTGCTCTTTCTTTTACCTATTCTTCTTTACTTGCATTTCTGTTGCGCTTTGCTTTCCCTTATTCCTCAACTTGCAACACGTTTGCAG
>NZ_JBPPHF010000246.1:0-300 GCF_051294775.1 Bacillus pretiosus | reverse complement strand
ATATATGACACATCGGTTTTTATTCCATTTAAAGCCACCTAAAAACGTAGTTTTATTACAAATGTTAAGAAGATTACATTATGATCATCATGTATATCCAGATGATTTAAAACTATTGTTTTTGCCTGTATGGTTTAGTATACCTAGCTTTACTATATATTTACTTATAGCATATGGTATAACAAAAAGTGCTACTATTACACTTTCATTCGGAATTGGAATGATTATCATGCTACTCGTTTATGAATGGAAACATTATATTGCACATAAGCCGATTCGTCCGTTCACTAAGTTTGGAAG
>NZ_JBPPHF010000245.1:0-300 GCF_051294775.1 Bacillus pretiosus | reverse complement strand
ATGTAAAGTTATGTAAAATATAGATTGAGAGTATTCGTATATTAGATTACTAGATTTGGAGTGGTTACATGGATCCATTGAAAAATGAAATTAACCCTGACATGGTCACGGTGTGGAAAGTTCGTGCTGTAATTGAAGAAGGAATCGGTATTCTCGTCATTTTAGCTTACCTTTTCCTCATGATAAAGTTTGTTTGGGGGGCGTGGTTTTTGTATGTAATGATTGGGCTAACTGTTGTGTTCGCACCATTTTCGTACTTTTTATTCCCGTAACTACGTCAACGTTATTACAGTTATCAAT
>NZ_JBPPHF010000023.1:0-1323 GCF_051294775.1 Bacillus pretiosus | reverse complement strand
CTATGTGCGGAAGGGATAAGTGCTGAAAGCATCTAAGCATGAAGCCCCCCTCAAGATGAGATTTCCCATAGCGTAAGCTAGTAAGATCCCTGAAAGATGATCAGGTTGATAGGTTCGAGGTGGAAGCGTGGTGACATGTGGAGCTGACGAATACTAATAGATCGAGGACTTAACCATATAATATGAAGCAATGTTATCTAGTTTTGAAAGAATATAAAAAACTTGTTGACTTTAAAAGTTAAATAAGTTACAATAATTCTTGTCTTAAATGAATACAGTCTGGTAATGATGGCAGAGAGGCCACACCCGTTCCCATACCGAACACGGAAGTTAAGCTCTCTAGCGCCGATGGTAGTTGGGACCTTGTCCCTGTGAGAGTAGGACGTTGCCAGGCAATTCGGAGGATTAGCTCAGCTGGGAGAGCACCTGCCTTACAAGCAGGGGGTCGGCGGTTCGATCCCGTCATCCTCCACCATTTAGCCGACTTAGCTCAATTGGTAGAGCAACTGACTTGTAATCAGTAGGTTGGGGGTTCAAGTCCTCTAGTCGGCACCAGTTTTTATTGTAAGAGCCATTAGCTCAGTTGGTAGAGCATCTGACTTTTAATCAGAGGGTCGAAGGTTCGAATCCTTCATGGCTCACCATTTTAATGAAATATGCGGGTGTGGCGGAATTGGCAGACGCACTAGACTTAGGATCTAGCGCCTTTGGCGTGGGGGTTCGACTCCCTTCACCCGCACTTTTAATGAAATAACTCAAACATGTCTTGCGGAAGTAGTTCAGTGGTAGAATACAACCTTGCCAAGGTTGGGGTCGCGGGTTCGAATCCCGTCTTCCGCTCCAATTTCCAATATGACATGCCGGGGTGGCGGAACAGGCAGACGCACAGGACTTAAAATCCTGCGGTGGGTGACCACCGTGCGGGTTCGACCCCCGCCCTCGGCACCATATGCGCCCGTAGCTCAATTGGATAGAGCGTTTGACTACGGATCAAGAGGTTAGGGGTTCGACTCCTCTCGGGCGCGTTTTCTTTCGGGAAGTGGCTCAGCTTGGTAGAGCACCTGGTTTGGGACCAGGGGGTCGCAGGTTCAAATCCTGTCTTCCCGATAATTGTTTGGGGCCTTAGCTCAGCTGGGAGAGCGCCTGCCTTGCACGCAGGAGGTCAGCGGTTCGATCCCGCTAGGCTCCACCAAAAAAAGTTCTTTGAAAACTGAACGAAACAAACAACGTGAAACGTCAATTTTTATTTTTAGATGCTAGACAAACTAACTTTATTGGAGAGTTTGATCCTGGCTCAGGATGAACGCTGGCGGCGTGCCTAAT
>NZ_JBPPHF010000244.1:0-300 GCF_051294775.1 Bacillus pretiosus | reverse complement strand
GCGACTAGCATGTTAGAAGATATTGATAATATACGTAAAGAAATTCTTGTTCCAAAGTCGAAAGAGCAAGAACATGAGGAATACGCTGGTTTCTTGAATGAATCGGAACAAGCAATGAAAAAATTACAGAAGTTAGCTAAAGAAGAAGACTCATCATTGATTCGTGATATAGAAATTAACGTTGCAACAGCATCAACATACTATAAACGTTTTCAAGCAGAAACGAAAAAATAACCTTGCGTACGCGCAAGGTTATTTTTTCTTCTTACCATCTCCGTCTTCATCCTCGGATACTAATAC
>NZ_JBPPHF010000243.1:0-300 GCF_051294775.1 Bacillus pretiosus | reverse complement strand
GAAGTAAACAAATGATGTCAATAGTGAATCCCTTTAGTTTTTAAATAATGAGTCAATTATAAGAGAAGGTATTCCTATTTTTTAACTCTTAATATTGTTTGAATTTCAATTTCTGCATTTTCAATACCTATTAATAGGGAACGTAACCTAATAATAAAACTATTATTCAAAGTACCTATTACGAAAAAAAGATTAGGTACTTTGAATACATATTTGATAGATAATAAAAACAATAAGATATGAAGCAACCTTATTATATAATTTGCTAATGTAATTGGCGCTGTGTACATTGTATCAACG
>NZ_JBPPHF010000242.1:0-300 GCF_051294775.1 Bacillus pretiosus | reverse complement strand
CATGCAGTATGCTTCACTGATCCTGAATTAGCATCTGTTGGTTACACTAAGAAACAAGCTGAAGAAGCAGGAATGACAGTAGCTGTATCTACGTTCCCATTCGCTGCTAACGGTCGTGCATTATCATTAAACAGCACTGACGGTTTCCTACAACTTGTAACACGTAAAGAAGTTGGTCTTCTTGTAGGTGCTCAAGTTGCAGGTGCAGGCGCTTCTGATATTATCTCTGAGATTGGTTTAGCTATCGAAGCTGGAATGACAGCAGAAGATCTGTCTCTTATACACAGATACCTAGCCCAC
>NZ_JBPPHF010000241.1:0-300 GCF_051294775.1 Bacillus pretiosus | reverse complement strand
GGAACACGTTCTTCGGTTCCATTTGAAATACGTAATGCTTCTTCAGGTTGTAAATCAAGAAGCGCTGAATTTTCTTTTTGACTTTTACTTAATGTATAAGACTCCATCGCACCGCTCAGTGCAAAGATAAAGATTAAAATCGCGCCTTCTGCCCAGTAGCCAATGATTGCAGCACCGATAGCAGCGAAGAGCATGAGCATTTCGACATGTAGCTCTTTCTCTTCAATGGTATCTTCAATACCTTCTTTCGCTTTTGCATATCCACCAACTATATAAGCAAGGATATAGCAAGTAATGCCT
>NZ_JBPPHF010000240.1:0-300 GCF_051294775.1 Bacillus pretiosus | reverse complement strand
CCTTTATTCTTCTCATACTGCTCTGCAAAGTTAGGGATTTGACCAACGGTATGAAGTTCCCAAACATCATTGACCAGAAAGTAATTATCCTCACCCTTATACGTTTTGACATTCCCATCGTCCAATATTTCTTTTGCCTCGTAAGAGGAAAGGGTAGAGGTGATTACGTCCCAATACTCATTCTGTGGTAAAACATTGTTTGCTGTGTATTTATTCAATATCCTGACTCCTTATCTATTAATCTTGGTGAACATCCAAAATGGAAAGGAACCCCCTATAAAATAGAGTCCTCCTTTCCAT
>NZ_JBPPHF010000239.1:0-300 GCF_051294775.1 Bacillus pretiosus | reverse complement strand
AAAACGAGGAGCGTATTTCCTATGATCGGTATTTTAAAAAAGGTATTTGATGTAAATCAACGCCACATTAAACGTATGCAGAAGACAGTTGAGCAAATTGATGCATTAGAATCATCTATTAAGCCACTAACAGATGAACAATTAAAAGGAAAGACGCTTGAATTTAAAGAACGTCTAACAACAGGTGAGACAGTAGATGATCTACTTCCTGAAGCTTTTGCAGTTGTTCGCGAAGCTGCGACTCGTGTTCTTGGAATGCGTCCGTATGGCGTGCAGTTAATGGGTGGTATTGCCTTTCAT
>NZ_JBPPHF010000238.1:0-300 GCF_051294775.1 Bacillus pretiosus | reverse complement strand
AGCCATAACACATCCAGGCAAAAAACTTAAAGATCTGCATATGCTTGATCTCAGAGAACAAGAGTAGATCTTGGTTGATTTCAATGCAACGAATGTAGAATACTCTCGAGAACAAACAGCTGTCAGCTTATTTGAGAATCAGGTAGAGAAAACAGCAGGAAATATTGCACTTAAATGTGATGATAATAAGATGACATATGCCGAGCTGAATGAAAGAGCAAATCAGTTGGCGCGAACTCTTCGGGATTTAGGAGTGGCTCCAAACGATCTAGTGGCTCTAGTGACAGAACGCAGCATGGA
>NZ_JBPPHF010000237.1:0-301 GCF_051294775.1 Bacillus pretiosus | reverse complement strand
TTGAGTGATGTAGATAGGGCCTGTCTTGGTCGCTGTCGGGTGTTTTTTGTTATTTTTGTGTGGGGTAGGTGCTTATTGTTGTAAGGGTGACCGACCACCCCCACCCCCCCCCCCCACCCCACCCCCCCCCCCCCCCCCCCCCGGTTCTCGCTCACCGAGAACAGCGAACCCCAGTTACATGAGCGTCTCGTGGGCTCGGAGATGTGTTTTAGTGACAGGAATCCAGTTATAAATACATTGAGAAAGAAATAGGTCTTCTTATTAGTTACTGACAGAGGGTAATTGAAGTGCAGCCATGTAC
>NZ_JBPPHF010000236.1:0-301 GCF_051294775.1 Bacillus pretiosus | reverse complement strand
AAGTAGCACTTCGTTATCCAGACGTTGACCTAGAACATATTTTAGTAGATGCAGCTGCGATGGAGTTAATTCGGAATCCAGGACGGATTGATGTAATTGTAACGGAAAATTTATTTGGGGATATTTTGAGTGACGAGGCTTCAGTATTAGCAGGATCATTAGGAATGCTTCCATCAGCAAGTCATGCGGAAAAGGGACCTTCAATATACGAGCCTATTCACGGATCAGCACCGGATATTGCCGGGAAAAATAAGGCAAATCCAATTGCAATGATGCGCTCTGTTGCAATGATGCTTGGGCA
>NZ_JBPPHF010000235.1:0-301 GCF_051294775.1 Bacillus pretiosus | reverse complement strand
CGCTATCATGAATACTTGTGACAGTAACATGAAGTATGTTATGATGAATACAATACGAAAATTAAATATTTATCCACTAGGGGGGCCTATTATAGGCTGAGATCAAATGAGAAGTTGAGACTCTTAGTACCTGATCTGGTTAATACTAGCGTAGGGAAGTGGGAAGACATTACTATTTTATGAATAAATACTGTCAATTTCACTTTCTTTACGTTTGTAAAGAAAGTTTTTTTATTTTACAGATGTAATAACTGTGGGTAAATACTTAAATTTTATACTTTATTGGAGGGATTTAAATGAC
>NZ_JBPPHF010000022.1:0-1559 GCF_051294775.1 Bacillus pretiosus | reverse complement strand
GTCTTTCCCGGGTTGAGGCAGGAAACCCTGGGTTCCCTCGACTTGTGCAGGTGACCTCAGGGGGCTTCTCACGGTGGCTCTGAGAAGCCAGGGAAACTGGAGGTGGGAGGGGCCTCTCGGGACTCCACTGGGCTTGGTGCATTGGAAGAGGGCCTCATCTCCAGTTGAGGCAGGAACCGCAGGGTACCTCTGATTTCAGACTCCGATCGCAGGGTCCCTGCAGACTGGGGACAGGAGAGTCAGGCCTCGTCTTGGGTTGAGGCATGGAACTCCGCTTGCCTCTCGAGATGTCCCCGGGGAGAGAGGCCGCTTGTCGAGCTGTATTTGGAACCTGGGGTTTTTTCCGAACGATGCACGGAAAAACTGCCCCTTCGTGTTGACTTCATTCACAGGCTGGAGTTCGGAGAGGTGTCCGGGCATCGGGTTCTTATCAAGAGGGGACCGGGAAATCGGGGTCCTACGGAATGTGGAACCACCCACGAGGCCACGTCTGGAATGTCTTCGTGAGACCGGCCTCATCCTGAGGTGCGACCGGAAGGTCGGGAACCCCTTCCAGACAAAGCAGGGGAGTCGACCCTCCTGTCCAGATCAGGAGGGGAGAAAGGGCTCAGAGGAGGGGGTGCCGGAAAACCTCAGTGTTCCTCTCGAGGGAGACCGGGATTTCGGGGAACTTTGTGGGTCGCATCAAGGGTGCCAAGTGCCCTTTCGACCTCCAATTCCTAACGTGGGACTTCTCCTGAGGCGCTGTAGCGGGAAAGGGCTTCATCTTGCGATGACGGGGGAGCCACGTGGTTTTTCTCGAGTTACGGCGGGATTCTCGAGTTACGACGGGGAATTCAGGATGCCTCTTGTGTTGGCCCAGGCAAGTCCAATCTTCCATTCGAGTTGCGAAGGAAAGCTGGGGATTGCTCTCGAGTGACTGCAGGGCCAATAGACCTCATCTAGGCTTGTGTCCAGAAGCCAATGTTCCTCTCCAGGGGCGACAGGGATCTCGGGGTTGCATTCCAGACGCACCCGGGGAGACAGGCATTCATCTCGAGTGGAAGCAAAGAACCCCGCTCTGCTCTCGAATCGCGACGGGTATCTCTTGGAGCTCACTGGGTGGACTCAAGGGAGTCAAGCCTCCTGAGGCGTTTGGAGAGAGGTCGCGAGATTGGTCTCTAGGCCATGCAGGAGACGAAGGCCCTCATCTCTCGATGACGGGGGAATCTCGGGGTTGTTCTCGAGCGGCGGCCCCAGTGTGCGGTTTCTCACGAGGTACGACGGCGAGGTCAGTGAGCCTCTCGTGGGGCGCCAGGGAAGTCGGGTCTCCATGCGAGTGGCGAGGGGGAGCGCGTCATTGCTCCCGAGCCATGGTAGGGGAATCTGGCCTCGAGACGTGTTGAAGAAGGTCTCTCGAGGTCTTTCCCGGGTTGAGGCAGGAAACCCTGGGTTCCCTCGACTTGTGCAGGTGACCTCAGGGGGCTTCTCATGGTGGCTCTGAGAAGCCAGGGAAACTGGAGGTGGGAGGGGCCTCTCGGGACTCCACTGGGTTTGGTGCATTGGAAGAGGGCCTCATC
>NZ_JBPPHF010000234.1:0-301 GCF_051294775.1 Bacillus pretiosus | reverse complement strand
AAATGATGCACTATTGTATTCTATAGTTCGAACGGATGTAGAGGATATAAATTTATAATAAAAACCCCCTCTTATAACAGAGGGGGGTAAGTAAAAATTAACCTATTTTAGGTAATAAACGTTCTCCGCTTTTCATGCTACTTTTACATAAAGGGCATTTAGGCTCTTCTTCAAATGAATAATTCTTTCTCATCCATCCTAAACAATCCTCTGATTCACATTCCCAGACAGGGGTTTGTTCTGGTGGTACTTCAGCTACATCGTTCTATCGATTGCGATACATATAACCACTCCTTTTATG
>NZ_JBPPHF010000233.1:0-301 GCF_051294775.1 Bacillus pretiosus | reverse complement strand
GTACTACTCTTGAAGACGCAGTATTTAACATTGTTGATATGAATGGTACTGTAATCCGCAAGTATCTTACTACAAATTCACAAGGTAAAATTAGCGTTTCTGACTTACGTCCTGGTGAATATCAATTCGTCGAGACGAAAGCTCCGAAACACTACGATTTAAATAAAGAACCGATTCCTTTCACTATTGAAAAAGGACAAGCTGAACCGATTTCTGTTACTGCTAAAAATAGTTTAACAAAAGGTGCGGTAGCGCTTTCTAAAGTGGATGATGTAGATGTTAAGAGCAGTATCATCTACAT
>NZ_JBPPHF010000232.1:0-301 GCF_051294775.1 Bacillus pretiosus | reverse complement strand
GGCAATTTCCTGTTATTATATGGAGGTGTTTCAAAAAATGAAGAAATGAAAACGCATTTATATCGTGACTTCTTCATCCTGTTTTAGCGATCGGTAATCTTCTACTCTAGTAGTGGGGCATTACCGATCGTTAGAACGATATGTAATTATATTGGTATAGAAAACCGAAGGGAGTCTTGTAATGGACATTTTATTAGCGCTTCTTCCTGCAATTGCATGGGGAAACATCTTATTAGTAAGCGTAAAAATGGGCGGTGGTGCAAATAGCCAAACGGTAGGTATGACAATCGGTGCTCTATTC
>NZ_JBPPHF010000231.1:0-301 GCF_051294775.1 Bacillus pretiosus | reverse complement strand
ATCTAACAATTTTGGATAATCTTTAATTAAATGTTGTGCTAAAGTTGCAACATCCTTTGCAGACATTTTATTTTCTTCATCCGCTGTAGTTCCTTCAGGATGCATTCCCTTTAAATCTTTATTCGTTAAACCTGTAGAATTGACAAATTTATAATTTTTCAACCCTAGTTCTTTCGATTTATCATTCATCATTGTTACGAAGTCTACTTCTTTACCTGCAATTGCTTCTGCTAATGCAATTGTTGCACCATTTGCAGAAAAGATTGCCATTGCTTCATATAACTCTTTTACTGTATAAATG
>NZ_JBPPHF010000230.1:0-301 GCF_051294775.1 Bacillus pretiosus | reverse complement strand
AGGTACGGCAGTTCACGCTGTTATGCAGCATGTTGATTTGAAGAAGCCGATTACAGAAGAAGTGATTCGGGAGCAAATTAATGGCATGGTTAATAAAGAATTTTTAACATTCGAACAAGCAGAAGAAATAGCAATTGAAAAAGTGATTTCATTCTTTGACAGTGACCTAGGTAAAAGGGTATTAGCGGCGAAAAGTGTTGAGCGTGAAGTACCATTTACGATGATGCTTGCAGCAGAAGAGGCGTATCAAGATTGGCAAGGAAAGAGTGACGAAACAATTCTTGTCCAAGGGGTTATCGAC
>NZ_JBPPHF010000229.1:0-301 GCF_051294775.1 Bacillus pretiosus | reverse complement strand
AGATATAGCATTCGAAGCCCAGAAGATTGTGCGAGATATATGATGGAAGAAATGCGCTTCCTGCAGCAGGAGCATTTTGTATGTTTATATTTACATACAAAAAATCAAGTTATACATAGGCAAACAATTTTCATTGGAAGCTTAAACACATCAATTGTACATCCAAGGGAAGTATTTAAAGAAGCGTTCCGCCGTGCAGCAGCCTCTATCATATGTCTTCATAACCAACCCTCAGGAGACCCCACGCCGAGCCGAGAAGATATTGAAGTAACAAAACGCTTAGTAGAATGCGGCCGAATTA
>NZ_JBPPHF010000228.1:0-301 GCF_051294775.1 Bacillus pretiosus | reverse complement strand
CCTTTTTTACGTTCTAGGAGGAAAATATAATGGCGGAAGATAAGACAAACACTCAACCTGTAGAAGAACTTGGACTGGCTTTTGAATCAGAGACACCACAAAGTGACACACTCTCAGAAACAAACTTTAATCAATTTGAGCGAGTACGTGAACATGAACTAGAGGAATTAGCCCGTATGAAACGTGAGCGTACTGTAGGAAAAGGTTTGATTACAGTCGTATCCGAAAAGCAATTCCCGACTAAAAACGGAAAGTCCGAGCGTATACAAGTACTTACAATGCAACTTGGTACTCACCCAAC
>NZ_JBPPHF010000227.1:0-301 GCF_051294775.1 Bacillus pretiosus | reverse complement strand
GGTTTAATGTCTTCCGAGCTATCTCCGTAAACGTATAGTTTAATTTCATTACTACCGCCACTCGCTCCGAAGTCTTGGTTTTTCCATTCGCCTTTTCCAGACATCTTCTGTAACTCTTTAACGACTTGCTCTTTTTCTTTTTCGAAGTTTTTCGTGTCGTTATCATATTGCACGAAGAACATTGCTTGATTTGATTGACCAGGACTCATTGGGTTTTCGCCACCTAATGAGAATTGAATTGTGTTGACGTCTTTATTATCTTGGAAGTGCTTCTCAGCTTTCGTTGCAATTTTTTCAACAT
>NZ_JBPPHF010000226.1:0-301 GCF_051294775.1 Bacillus pretiosus | reverse complement strand
TTTTGTGTATAAGAGACAGCATTAACGATGGCATATATAAGAAAATTCGGGCTACAGGTAAGCCCTTTTATTAATAGGAATGAGACAGATATCGTTTACGTAACTGGCCGAAAAACGACATTAAAACAATACGAAAAAGATCCAAGTATATTAAAGTATCCTGTGGAAATGAATGAAGGTGGGAAAACGTCTGAGGAGCTATTAATGTTAGCGGTGCAGCCCATTATAAATTTTATAAAAAAGAACCCAGAGAAAAATTGGGATATTGTAGTAAAGGATTTTGGGAGATACTCTACAGGAC
>NZ_JBPPHF010000225.1:0-301 GCF_051294775.1 Bacillus pretiosus | reverse complement strand
GTGAAAAAGTGTCCCTCTGCTTTTTATAACTAGCAGTGGGGGGCTGCTTCACTAAAGGAGGAAGTAACATGATAAAAGGAAGAATTCATTCTGTAGAGTCTTGTGGTACTGTTGATGGCCCAGGAATTCGTTAAGTCATATTTACACAAGGGTGTTTATTACGTTGTCAATACTGTCATAATGCTGATACGTGGGAGATCGGTAACGGAAAAGAAATAACAGTTGAAGAAGTAATGCAGGATGTGACATGTTACCTTCCTTTTATTGAAGCTTCTGGAGGCGGTATAACAGTTAGTGGTGG
>NZ_JBPPHF010000224.1:0-301 GCF_051294775.1 Bacillus pretiosus | reverse complement strand
ATGTAATACCATACTCCGGATGTCCCGGTCTCTTACCAGTTGACTCAATTCCCGACGTATAACCTGTTGCAGTCATTTCAATTGAACGATATTTAGACCAGTCGTTTGCCTGCTCTTAAGCATTTATCACTTCTTTACTCGGAGCAACATTTCTCTTAACTTCTGCTGCATGTACTTCTTTTGCACTCGTTCCCTCATATTTCGTTACAATCTCTAATAAAGAAACTCCTGTGAAAGCATTCCATGTTACGCATAATGCGGATACAAGTAAACAAGTCATCATAATGCGAATACAATATCG
>NZ_JBPPHF010000223.1:0-301 GCF_051294775.1 Bacillus pretiosus | reverse complement strand
GGGTTAAATTTAATGAGAAATGTATAAAGGATTGTAAACATTTATTATCTCATAAAGAAGTATTGGAATTTACATTATTTTATATGTGTAAGAGAGCTAAATCTCTATCAAAAGAGCAATTAAATAGTGATATGATGAGTCTAGCGATGTATTGTAATACGGTTGTGTATGACTTATACACACATGACCTATTACGAAAATATCGTAAGTGTACAGACTTCCTATCATATTATGGACCTAGTCAAGCGGTGTTAGCTTGTCAAAGAGCTGTACTTTCTCAAAATTCAGATCGATTAGACCC
>NZ_JBPPHF010000222.1:0-301 GCF_051294775.1 Bacillus pretiosus | reverse complement strand
GCACTTAACACAAGTAAATCTCGCGTTACGATATCCCAAAGCATTCCACCTACTGTTTCACGAATTGCACTAATTGCATATGTGACCGGTAAGAACGGATAAATTGCTTGGAAGAACGCTGGTGTCATTTGAATTGGGAATGTTCCGCCCGATCCTGCTACTTGCAGTACAAGTAAAATAATCGCCATCGATTTCCCAACGTTTCCGAAAATAGAAACAAGTGAGTATACAATACAAACGAAGACTCGACCAATAAATAAACTAAATAACACAAACCAGAACTTATCGACTACGTACGTAC
>NZ_JBPPHF010000221.1:0-301 GCF_051294775.1 Bacillus pretiosus | reverse complement strand
CTCAAACCATCATTCACAACTGAAGCGCAAACGAGTTTATGGTCTCCAATCATCGCTTCGGTCAGTCGATGTTAGCTTTCCATTTATGTCTCGTCGTATTATCCAAAGGTAAGAGCAAAATTCAGCTTGCGAGCGAAATGATTGAGCAGGTACATGCTTCATGGCATAAGACTTATGTAATCATGACTTACGGCAAACGTTGGTCGATTGAAACCTATTTCAGAAGCGCGAAGGTTAATCTTGACATAGATCGTTACCGAGTCAGCTCTATAAAACGATTGATTGGTATTTAGTACTACTC
>NZ_JBPPHF010000220.1:0-302 GCF_051294775.1 Bacillus pretiosus | reverse complement strand
GTGGGCATCGTGAGCTGTGAATAATATCCATGCTAATAAGAAATATTGTTTACAAATTTTTTTAAAATGACCCAACTTTACTAGTTGCCGATTTTCTAGTCCAGGGATCTTATTTGAATAATCTGAGACATCCACAATAATGGAATTAGTTAATACATTAACTACCGAACCAATTAGTGTTACTGACGAATCATGACGATAACTGAATTTTACAGAATCACCAAATTTTAGATTTACAGATTTTTTATTCATCAACTAGTTCCTCCTCAATTATATCTGTCAATTATACACATCTCCGAGCC
>NZ_JBPPHF010000219.1:0-302 GCF_051294775.1 Bacillus pretiosus | reverse complement strand
CAAGGGAACAACGGAAGTGGATCGCAACAAGGAAAAAATGGAAATCAACAAGGGGACAATGGTAGAGAATTGCAACAAGAAAATAATGGGAATCAGCAAGGGAACAACGGAAGAGGATCGCAACAAGGAAATTATGGGAATCAGCAAGGGAACAACGGAAGAGGATCGCAACAAGGTAATAATGGAAATCAACAAGGGGACAATGGTAGAGAATTGCAACAAGAAAATAATGGGAATCAGCAAGGGAACAACGGAAGAGGATCCCAACAAGGAGATAATGGTAATCAGCAAGCGAACAACGA
>NZ_JBPPHF010000218.1:0-302 GCF_051294775.1 Bacillus pretiosus | reverse complement strand
GCATTGTATCAGCTCTCTTTAATATATTAGAGGCAAAAAATAGAATCAACGCTACTGTAAATGCGCAGCTTGTGTTCGAACAGTTAGTGTTGCGGTTGCAGGAGGGATGACCGTTTTGTATGATGTAGTAGGTGTTCGCTTTAAGAAGGCCGGAAAGGTGTATTAGGTCGATCCGAATCAGTTCGATTACTCTCTTAATGATGTTGTTAGTGTAGAACGATTAAGTGGTTTTGAGTACGGAAAAGTAGTTATTACCAAAAAGCAAGGTGATGAAAACGACGTTGTATTACCGCTAAAAAAGG
>NZ_JBPPHF010000217.1:0-302 GCF_051294775.1 Bacillus pretiosus | reverse complement strand
ATATTCAACATATAAAAGATCTCTCGTTTGTTTCCCATCTCCATAAATATTTAGTGGTACATTATCTAATTTATTATTTATAAAAATAGCAACAACCCCACCTTCACCACCTGTTTTCTGGAATGGGCCATACGTATTAAATGGACGAATAACCACAACTGGCAGCTTGTAAGCATAATAGTAAGATAAAACCATGTTTTCAGCAGCAAGTTTTGATCCAGCATATGGAGAAGCTGGTTTAATCGGGTCTAATTCTGATATTCCTTGTATATTAGTAGCTTTATCGTATACCATACACGTAC
>NZ_JBPPHF010000216.1:0-302 GCF_051294775.1 Bacillus pretiosus | reverse complement strand
ACTTTTGTATTTAAATAAATATCTTGTTTGAATTTTTCATCTTTCACAGGAAGAGAATAGAACTCTTTAACAGTTCAATCTTCATTCAATACCTCTTCAAATTTCATACTAAGTAGTTCAGTGATCTTTAATCCAGTGTTAATTCCAATAACAAATAAAAGATAATCTCGCTGCGAATGCTCTTTTAAATACTTTTTCATAGCCTCAATGTGGCTTATATCTTTTAATGCCTCTACAACTTCCATACATGTATCTCCTCATCTTATGAACGGTAATTTTCTCATTATCCTGTCCATTTTACC
>NZ_JBPPHF010000215.1:0-302 GCF_051294775.1 Bacillus pretiosus | reverse complement strand
GAAATAAGCTTAACAATGTTAACTTCCAACTAATTGTAAAACCCATCGCTACGAGTACACATCCCCCAACCGCTACTGAGTCAACAAGTGTTAAAACGCCCGATCCAGCAGTTTGTTGAATCGCCTGAATATCATTAGTCGCATGCGCCATCAAATCACCCGTACGACGTGATTGATAGAAAGATGGGCTCATCCTTGTAAAATGGTCATATAAATTCTTTCGTAATTGACGGGCTAGTTTTAACGAAGATCCAAAAATCATAATACGCCATAAATAACGTAATATGTACATAGTAATCCCT
>NZ_JBPPHF010000021.1:0-1759 GCF_051294775.1 Bacillus pretiosus | reverse complement strand
CACCCGTTCCCATACCGAACACGGAAGTTAAGCTCTCTAGCGCCGATGGTAGTTGGGACCTTGTCCCTGTGAGAGTAGGACGTCGCCAAGCAAAAACCTAAGTCGATTCGACTTAGGTTTTTTTGTGCTTATTTTTATTTACTAAATGTCATAATCCATAAATTTAATAATCTTAAAGAAGAAAAAAGATGAAATAGAGACTGTTTAAAATGAATTTTGAACGATAATGCCATAAAAGATAATAAAGTAATACATTTAAGTGTTAGGTTAAGGTAAGAATTACCTTTTTGTATTAATTGAGTCGTGGAATGACTAAAATATTTTACTTTTTATATGAAACCGTTATGTGGAAAATAGCTATTTAGTTGTTTTTCACATAACGGTTTTTCATTTTTAAAGGATTTTACATAAGAAAAAATCTATAATTAAGATAGTTAACATATATTTTTTGATGGGTGTGGGGGATTATGAAAGAAATATGCATGTTATTAGTGGCTGTTATATTATGGGGGACAGCCATTGCGCCAACAAAGTGGGCATTAGAATCTATTCAGCCATTTACTTTGTTATTTATTCGCCTTTTCTTAGCTGGTGGAATCTGTTTACTATTCTCATTTAAACAATTAAAAAGATCAGTTGTACATAAACAGGTCCCGTGGAAAAGAATGAGTTTACTATCTTTTACTGGCGTATCTGGGTACTTTATGTTCACATCCTACGGTATTTCTTTAACAAGTGGATTGCATGTTAGTATTATTGATGCTGCGTTACCTTTAGTTACAATTCTTTTTTCGGCGTTCTTTTTGAAAGAAAAAATTCGGCTTAATTATTGGATCGGTATTGTATTGGGGGCTATCGGAGTACTTCTTATTACAATTCCATCTAGTAATGTCGATCAAGAAGTATCTTTAATAGGAGATATCCTTATTTTATTAAGTACGTTCTTATTTGCTTTCTATACAGTATTGCTGAAACGACCAAAACAAGAACAGTATCTATCAAACAAGGTTTTTACAACATTAACTTTAATTATTGGAGCTGTTATTCTATTACCATTTGCAATGGCAGAAACTTTTTATTATGGTTTTCCAAAAATCGAAACATGGAAGACAGGGTTTAGTGTAATATATCTTGTTATTGGGGCAACAATTTTAGCGTATTGGTTTTGGAATAGAGCATTAGAGACAGTCTCGGCATCAGTAAGTGGATTATATTTAAATGCGTTACCGTTAATAAGTATAGTTGCTTCAATTGTTCTATTAAATGAATCTTTAACGCGGAGAATAGTAATAGGTGGCAGCTTAGTTTTATTTGGAGTGATATGGGCGGATAAACGTAAACTAATTGATTTATTTATATCAGACGATCAAAATATTAAAGAGAATGAAGAATGTTAAAGTTTATAAGAGCATGTATATAATGTTTAATGGAAAGGACGCTTTGTATGTAATAGGATGTCCTTTTCATTATTTTCATTGAATGAGAGGAATTAAATAACTGAAACTAATATAGAAAATAACTTTGGAATTATTTTTATTATTAATTGAATAAAAGGTGTTGACGATTAGGCTATAGAGGTGTAATATAGAACAAGTCGCCGATGCAATAACGCAGAACGCGGCAAACAAAATGAAAAACTTAGTTGACATTAACTAACGAAGATGTTAACATAAGGGAGTCGCAAATGAGCGACCAAGTAGTTCTTTGAAAACTGAACGAAACAAACAACGTGAAACGTCAATTTTTATTTTTAGATGCT
>NZ_JBPPHF010000214.1:0-303 GCF_051294775.1 Bacillus pretiosus | reverse complement strand
GCTTTATATTTATCAAATGTATTGCCAGAATATATGATCCCTAAATATTACTCTCATGTGTTAGAAATACCAATAACGGCTAATGGGAAAATTGATTTCGAAAAACTGCCAGAAATAGAGATTGATAATGAGCAAAACGATGAGTGTATACTTAAGCCTCAAACTAAAGTGCAAAAAAACATTGCAAAAGTATGGTCCTAATTTCTTAACATTAAATCTATAGGTTTAAAAGATGATTTCTTTAATTTGGGTGGAGATTCTTTAAAAGTTATGCCGGCATTAGTCAAATTAAAAGCGTTATAC
>NZ_JBPPHF010000213.1:0-303 GCF_051294775.1 Bacillus pretiosus | reverse complement strand
GCTATACGTAGGAGCGGCTCCAGGAGTAGGGAAAAGTTATAAAATGCTACTTGATGCAAGAGAGATGAAAAAGGACGGTATGGATATTGTAATTGGTTTAATTGAAACGCATGGAAGAAAAGAGTCAGAAGACGCAATTGCTGATTTAGAAAAGGTTCCTTTAAAAGAAATAGATTATAAAGAGAAAGTATTTTATGAACTCGATGTAGAAGGAATTATAAAACGTGCACCCGGGGAAGTTGTTGTGGATGAACTTGCGCATAGTAATATTCCTGGATCTAAAAATAAGAAACGTTATATGGA
>NZ_JBPPHF010000212.1:0-303 GCF_051294775.1 Bacillus pretiosus | reverse complement strand
GCAGGAGGAAGTATTACGGGTATAGTTTTAACGACATTTGGGGCGCATTATTTATATGGATTTATTCCAGCAAGTGTTGCGTTTGTATGTAATATTGCATGGGTCATTTTAGGTATTTATGTAGCGAATAGGTATCAATCGGAATATCTTACTATATTCGTAGCCGTAGGAGCGTTCTTCGTGCCATTCTTAGTAAATAGTACGACTCCTAATCCTTATATTTTCTTTGGATATGAGACGATACTAACACTTAGCTTATTATGGTATGCGTTGAAAAATCGTTATCAGAATTTATATATGATT
>NZ_JBPPHF010000211.1:0-303 GCF_051294775.1 Bacillus pretiosus | reverse complement strand
GAATGGAAATATGTCATATGAATTTTTACTCAAATTAGGTTTAGCACTCTTTTTAGGATTATTCATCGGGATAGATAGGCAGCTAAAGAATAACCCGCTTGGTGTGAAAACAAGTATGGTTATTTCTGTAGCAAGTTGTTTAATTACGATGGTTTCAATTGAAGCCGTACATGTATATTCTGTTCCAGGGCATACAACTATGGATCCAATGCGTCTAGCTGCTCAAATTGTGAGTCGGATTGGTTTTCTTGGGGCAGGTGTTATTTTACGAAGAAGTAATGATGTTATTTCTGGATTAACGAC
>NZ_JBPPHF010000210.1:0-304 GCF_051294775.1 Bacillus pretiosus | reverse complement strand
AGATTGATGTGAGTCTAGTGGGCTCGGTGTTGTGTATAAGAGACAGCAATCCCACCATATAAAAAACCACTAACAATCGGGATTGGGTGAAAATTATACCCACAAATGTCACCAAAACAAATAGAGTATGTCATGGAGTGAATGAGTGTAATGCTGGATAAAAACATAATAAAGTAGCGGTTCGGCTTCGGAGGCTTTTCTTGATTACGATTTAAACGAATCGCTTCCTATACAAATAGTGGCAAAATAATGATGGCAATTTGGATCATTAAATCTCGGATCAGCTCCATAGCCTCTCATCCCC
>NZ_JBPPHF010000209.1:0-304 GCF_051294775.1 Bacillus pretiosus | reverse complement strand
ACAATTTAGTTTTCATTTCCAGCTCCTTTTGGTGCGAAAGCTTTCTTCAACGCTTCACCAATTACGTTAAAACTTAGTACTGTTAAAAGAATAAGGAATCCTGGGAAGAGTGTTAAATACCAAGCTTCACCGATATATCCTTGCGCATTGTTTAGCATACTGCCCCAAGAAGAATCTGGTTCTCTAATACCTAAACCTAAGAAGCTAAGTGATGATTCCATTAAAATTGATGTCGCAATCGTTAATGTCGCGGCGATAATAATGGTTGATAAAATGTTAGGAATGATATGTCTTACAATAATCG
>NZ_JBPPHF010000208.1:0-304 GCF_051294775.1 Bacillus pretiosus | reverse complement strand
CGATAGCAAGTTCTTCAGGGACTCGAATGCCATGTTTTCGCGCCTCTGTTAATAAACCAGCTGCAACTTGATCGTTCGCTGTAAAAATAGCGGTTGGGCGATTTTTCATGTGTAAAATGCGATGAAGTATTTTTGCACCATCCTGCATCGTATAGCATTGATGAAAAATCCAATCTGGATGTACCGTTTTACCGTCGTTATGCAGCGTATCAGCAAATGCTTTTTCGCGCTCCATAGAAGTTGCACTCGTTTTTCTTGCTAAACAGATTCCGATTTTTTCATGGCCTTTACTGAGTAAATAGGC
>NZ_JBPPHF010000207.1:0-304 GCF_051294775.1 Bacillus pretiosus | reverse complement strand
ATTTAGGAGATCTGTAAAAACATACTTTTATTATAAAACCGAATAAAAGCGTTTTCAATAAAACTAGAAAGACGACACAAATATGTTAATAATTTGAATTTCTTAATGCGCTTCTTTATTCTTTTTTAGTAAAACTATATTTTGTATAATAGACGCAAAGAAAATACATAACCAAAACCACTTTTGTGGATTGCCGTTTATAAAGAAAACTATCAACGCTATTGCAAATAAAGTAGTGGATGCTAAACTAAAATATAATGTTGTTTTAATTCCCACTAGCCCTCACTCCTCTATTACTTTACAG
>NZ_JBPPHF010000206.1:0-304 GCF_051294775.1 Bacillus pretiosus | reverse complement strand
GTGCAGGCGTATATGAGTAAGACAGATAAGATATTAAATGGTTTAAATCCGCAGCAACAAAAAGCAGTACAAACAACGAACGGACCACTTCTATTAATGGCAGGTGCAGGTAGTGGTAAAACACGTGTGTTAACACATCGTATTGCGTATTTACTTGGTGAAAAAGGTGTAGCGCCATGGAATGTACTAGCTATAACCTTTACAAATAAAGCGGCTCGAGAAATGCGCGAGCGTATTGATACACTTGTCGGACCAGAAGCAGAAGATATTTGGATTTCTACGTTCCACTCTATGTGTGTACGTA
>NZ_JBPPHF010000205.1:0-304 GCF_051294775.1 Bacillus pretiosus | reverse complement strand
CTATGAAGGAGGTCCACACGAAAACCGAGTAGGAAAAATTAAAAAATACGACACAAAGAAATAGATTCTAACTAGAAGTAGTATGAAATATAATTTGGTGAACCAACCTGTGAAAGGAAGAGGCGTAATGACAGAAATCGTAAAGGTAAGAGAACAGTTACAAATTTCGCTTGCTGATTTCCAAGAACAAGCTTCATTACAAAGTGGACAAATTTTTGTAGTGGGGTGTAGCACGAGCGAAGTGCTAGGAGAAAGAATAGGGACATCAGGAACGATGGAAGTAGCAGAGGCGAGTTTTTCTGAG
>NZ_JBPPHF010000020.1:0-2588 GCF_051294775.1 Bacillus pretiosus | reverse complement strand
CATCCTGAGCCAGGATCAAACTCTCCAATAAAGTTAGTTTGTCTAGCATCTAAAAATAAAAATTGACGTTTCACGTTGTTTGTTTCGTTCAGTTTTCAAAGAACTACTTGGTCGCTCATTTGCGACTCCCTTATGTTAACATCTTCGTTAGTTAATGTCAACTAAGTTTTTTATTTTGTTTACCGCGTTCTGCGTTATTGCATCGGCGACTTGTTCTATATTACACCTCTAAGATACAACCGTCAATATGTTTTTATAAAAAAACTTCATTTTTTATAAATCCTATTTACGTTATTAAATTATGTATTTATATACCTCTTCTATAAGAATAGATAAGCAACCCATAAAATACTCTATGGGTTGCTATTCCTTCATAAAAACTATTGTTCTTTTGAAGGTATCGAACAACTTTCATCCGTACAAGACATATCGCTTCCACCCTCTGAAGAAAGCTCTTGTAACTTAGGTGCAGGATTCTCTTCTTCCCACACTTGTTGAAGTGCACCGACAAAAGTTTCGAGTGGTTGCGCACCTGAAATAGCATACTTTTGATTAATAATAAAATAAGGTACTCCTGAAATTTGATATTGCTGAGCAATCGATTCATCAATTCTAACATCATTTGCATATGCACCTTTATCATTAATAACACGTAAAGCTTCTTGCTTATCTAAACCTGAAGCTTCAGCAATAGTAGCAAGCGTATCCACATCACTTAAATTTCTCGATTCAGTGAAATATGCAAAAAGTAGATTTTCCGTAATCTCTTTTTCTTTCCCTTGATCCTTTGCAAATTTAGCTAGACGATGCGCATCAAAAGTGTTCGTCGGCTTCATCTCTTCAAAATTAAAATTTAAATCCATACTAGCTGCATGATTTCCTAGTTGTACATTATTACGCTTAGCTTCTTCAATACTAATCCCGTACTTTGATGCAAGTACTTCATTAATACTTGTTCCAGAATAGATTGGAGCATTTTGGTCTAATTCAAAACTTTTAAACTCCACTTCAACATCCTTCTTATGCGGAAATTGCTCTAAAGCCATTTCTAATCTACGTTTCCCAATATAACAAAATGGGCATACAAAATCTGACCATACTTCAATTTTCATAGAAACACCTCATTAACATGTAGTTTTCAATTATTGTAGCACTGGCAATAAGGAATTCAAAAATTTATGCTTCAAACCTTATATACTACAAACTAAAATAAGTTTTTAAATAGAAAAAACGATAATCAAAAGTATAAAAACCTTTCCTTCTGATTATCGTATATACAAATCTAAAACAATCTAATTACGCTGGAATGTATCTCCCCACGAACTTCCATACGGTATTCCAATATTTATTCGAATCTACCTTCTCGGCTTCTCCATGTCCAGCACCTGGAACAATTAATTTCTCTTTTTCTACTTTTGCAGCATTATATACTTCATCTAACATTTCATAAGGAACAAATGTATCAGCATCCCCATGAATAAATAGCATAGGTGTTTTACTTTTCGCCACTTGTTTTATAGCTGAAGCTTCTTCTAAATCATATCCAGCTCTTAATTTTGTAACTGTATTTGCCGCATTCATAACAGGAAACTTTGGCAAATGGAATAGATCTTTTAGTTGATACGTAAATTCATCAATAACAGTTGAGTATCCACAATCTTCAATAATAACTTTAACGTTAGAAGGTAACTCTTCACCTGAAGTCATCATTACAGTTGCTCCCCCCATTGAAACACCAAAGAGTGCTATTTCAGCATTAGGGTCTTTCTTTACAATTTGTTGAATCCAAATCAAAATATCTTTACGATCATGCCAGCCCATCCCTATATAATCACCTTCACTATTTCCATGCCCACGAAGGTCTGGCGCTATGACGTTATATCCTTGTTCATAAAAGCCCCGGATATATTTCGTCATTTTCGATGCCCTACTATCATATCCATGAACTACAATTGCCCATTTATGACTAGATTGTTCATTCATATATTCATAACCTGTTAATTTCAACTTATCGAAAGAATTTATGTTTCGTGTATTAGGTTTATGATTTGATACAAAGTTCGCATCCTTTTCTTCATTTGTAGCGAACACACCTCCCGATGCATTCACAGTTTCTACTAAGTGAGGATTATCCTCTAAAAACTCTTTCTCTTGTTTCGCATTCAACGCATAATTATAAAAATAATTCCCGACTAACATATAAGTAATTGCTAGAAGGACTAAAGCTACTATAGTAATTACACCTATCTTTTTCATATTATCTCCTTAAAAAAATTTAAATCTTCCTATATTAAAGTACCTCGAAAAACAACTGTACTATTTTAACACACCGATAGATTGCTTCTACAAAAAATAGAATAGAAAATCTTAAACTACACATCAAAAATGATGAAAGAAAATGAATATGAGGGGATCAAAAAAATACGGATTACTTACTTGAAGCTGATAAGAAGTTTAAAACACAAAAAAGACGAGTCATTCTGACTCGTCTTAAAGTTGCTTGGCGACGTCCTACTCTCACAGGGACAAGGTCCCAACTACCATCGGCGCTAGAGAGCTTAACTTCCGTGTTCGGTATGGGAACGGGT
>NZ_JBPPHF010000204.1:0-304 GCF_051294775.1 Bacillus pretiosus | reverse complement strand
AAGCAAAAGCCGCCAACCCCGATTCATGAGCGTCTCGTGGGCTCGGATATGTGTATAAGAGACAGAGTGTACCTTGTGTTAAAAGGAAATCAAAAGAGGCTTGTAGTAAAAAATATTACCTCACAAGGAATCGGAGCTGCTATTCCAATTCACGATCTTTTGTATTTTAAATTCATTTCTTCTTCTCACTCGCAATAATATGAAAAAACGTCAGCTTATAAGCTGACGTTTTTATTTATCACGCTATTTGTGGGCAATTGGTTCAACTAATAATCAGTGGGGAATGAACAAAACCCCCACTGAT
>NZ_JBPPHF010000203.1:0-304 GCF_051294775.1 Bacillus pretiosus | reverse complement strand
ATCCTACATTCCTATCCCTGAATTTGAATTTCAGCGTAACATTTATACAATTCATCATGAGGACAGATGGAATTCTAAAATTATTTCTTTTTTACTACATAGCATCACTTCTTATGCAGAAAAAAGTAAAAAGGCTGTCGTTATACACGACAGCCTTTTAAACTACAACTCTATTTATTTTTCTTCGCTTCAATTCTTGCTTGTGCCTCTTCAGCCTTATCTAATGCTTCTGAAAATTTTTACTCTTTTTCTTTCACGTCATCTATGCTATCGACAGCTTTGATAAGTTTATCAATTCCTTCTT
>NZ_JBPPHF010000202.1:0-304 GCF_051294775.1 Bacillus pretiosus | reverse complement strand
TTCTTGTTCTTGGTCAATTTTTAACCCTGGAGTTTTAGAGAGCGTTTTCAAAGATTGTTTCAACAATTTTTTCGCTAATAAAATGTAACGATGGTTTCTTTCAACATTTGCTACATCACCTTCTACTTCAGTATCTTCAATTTGTTCCATTTGCTTCATTAACATTTTAGCAACTGTTAATCTATTAATTTCGGTTGTTCCTTCAAAAATACGACTAATTCTAGCGTCACGATATAATCGTTCTACCTCGTACTCTTGCATATAACCGTAACCACCATGGATTTGTACAGCTTCATCTACGATA
>NZ_JBPPHF010000201.1:0-304 GCF_051294775.1 Bacillus pretiosus | reverse complement strand
GTCAACTTTGATCCTTCTTCTAACTTAATACCAGTAAACCAATAGGTTCCATTTGTACCTCCACCACTTCTACCGATGTATACCTGTGCGGTGTTTCCTTTTGCGGTAAAGGTAACGTACAACTTGACCCATTTATTTTTACCTGCATCACCTGCATCCATAGTTGCGCCTGGATAACCTGATGCACCATCATTCACTTGGATAATTCCTTGCCCAGATGAAGATTTCACATAGCAAGAAGCAGTATATTTCTTACCTCTTTCAACAGAAAGCGTTTGGTATAATCCTTGGTTTGCTCCTGTTG
>NZ_JBPPHF010000200.1:0-305 GCF_051294775.1 Bacillus pretiosus | reverse complement strand
ATAACACATTCATCTGTTTCATCTAAGTTAGTTATAGAAAATGATATGAAAAAAATTATATTAGATGACGAAGAAACGAAACTAGCATTACATACATATTCTCGTATGAATATAGAATGTAAGAATGATGTATCAATTTTAAACCCAGCCTATACAATATATACTTCAGGCTCAACGGGTAACCCAAAAGGTGTAATTGTTCCTATGAGAGGTTTAAGTAACTTTTTAATGGCTATGCAACAAAAGTTTTCGTTACATGAACATGATCATTTATTAGCAGTGACAACATTTGCGTTTGATATTTC
>NZ_JBPPHF010000199.1:0-305 GCF_051294775.1 Bacillus pretiosus | reverse complement strand
AAGTTAAAGCAAATAAGCCATACGCCCAGCCAAACTGCGAGAAGCTATTCCCAACATTCCGAAGCAATAGAAAGTAAAAAGGAAATACCATACTTCCCGCCATCATAATTATGCTTTGTGACGCTACAACTCTTCTATATGTCATTTCGTATAGTCCCTATAAAATAAATTCACAAATCTCTCTTTTGGATCCGCTTCTTTTTTCTTCTGAAGTAATTCTTCTATACGAGGATATGCCCTCTTTAACTGCTCCTTCGTTGGATACGAATATTACGGTAAATAATAACTACCATTATGTTTTAAAG
>NZ_JBPPHF010000198.1:0-278 GCF_051294775.1 Bacillus pretiosus | reverse complement strand
AGATGTCTATAAGAGACTGCTTATGTATTTGCTCGAGTATCACCTGAACATAAATTGAAAATTGTTAAGGCGTTGCAAAATAAAGGGCATATTGTAGCGATGACAGGTGATGGAGTAAACGATGCTCCGGCTATAAAAACAGCGGATATTGGGATAGCGATGGGAATTACAGGGACAGATGTTGCGAAAGAAGCTTCTTCTCTTGTTTTGCTAGAAGATAATTTTGCTACGATTAAATCAGCGATTAAAGAAGGTAGAAATAAATACGAGAATATACG
>NZ_JBPPHF010000197.1:0-305 GCF_051294775.1 Bacillus pretiosus | reverse complement strand
CCTTGGATCCCAATTGCGATGAAAGCTTTACCACCGGAAGTACACGTATCTTTCGGAACACCGAATCCTGCATTTTTACAGCAAATTCAAATTTATTTTAAGAGAAATAGTGTACCATTTCAATGTAAACATAATGAAGTATCATTTATTGAGCAAGGATATGCATTTTCAATTGTGCATACACCACATTTTCCTTCCGATATTCCTAGTAAATTAACCTTACCACTTTCTATTTAAGGATAGAAAGTGGTAAGTTTTTTATCTTTTCGTGGAGAAAGGTTTTAGTATAATTACACTGAGGTTAT
>NZ_JBPPHF010000196.1:0-305 GCF_051294775.1 Bacillus pretiosus | reverse complement strand
TTATTGGTCCTTTTGGTTCTGGTAAAACATCTAGTTTAATTATTCCCATGATTAATCAAGATTTACATTGGATGGCACGTTTTATCAATAAGTTCATAAATGTCTTTAAAAAGAAGCATTATCATACAGAAGAAGTAAAAGGAACATTTTTAAATGGTGTGACTGTTATCGAACCCAGTAATGATTTATGCCAAAAGGTTTTGAAGTTAGTGCAAGCACATAAAATACCTGAAAGTGCAGTTTACTACATCGATCCAACTAATCCTGATACCAAAAAAATAAACATTCTGCGAGGACCAGTAGAT
>NZ_JBPPHF010000195.1:0-305 GCF_051294775.1 Bacillus pretiosus | reverse complement strand
AGAATAATAAGATTAGATAGTACATCACCAAGTTCTTCTTTTAACTCTTGTTTTTGTTCTTCTTCTGTTTTCACTTTTTCGTCAGGACGATCACGGCCAATTTCGATTGCGCGAACAACGCGTGAAACTTCTCCGACTTCCTCTGTTAAGAAATTTAAGCGAATAAAGGAATTATACTGTGACCAGCTTCGTTTTTCGTAAAATTCCTCCACCCATCGTTGAAATGCGACGATATCCATTTCTTCCTCATCCCTTCAATATGTTGTATAATATTCATTGTATCATAACAATATATAGTTTCGGGG
>NZ_JBPPHF010000001.1:362680-1612162 GCF_051294775.1 Bacillus pretiosus | reverse complement strand
TATCTAGTTCGTTACAAACAAATACTCAACGAGATCGTACTTCCGTCAAGCAAGCAATGCGGGATACATTGCAACTTGGATACCCGGGGATACTTGCTAAAACTTCTGAGGGTGGAAAAACGTGGGGTTATGCCGCTGGGATAGCGGATCTGAGAACCAAGAAACCAATGAAAACAGATTTTCGCTTTCGCATTGGCAGTGTGACGAAGACGTTCACCGCAACAGTTGTACTTCAATTAGCTGGAGAGAACCGCCTGAATCTAGACGACTCCATCGAAAAATGGTTGCCTGGTGTCATTCAAGGAAATGGATATGATGGTAACAAGATTACTATCCGGCATATATTGAACCATACAAGTGGTATCGCTGAATACTCAAGGTCAAAAGACGCTGATTTTACGGATACAAAAAAATCGTATACGGCTAAAGAGTTAGTGAAGATGGGGATTTCTTTGCCCCCAGACTTTGACCCAGGAGAGGGCTGGTCTTATTCAAACACAGGATACGTATTACTGGGTATTCTTATTGAAAAAGTAACCAGAAACAGCTATGCGGAAGAGATTGAAAATCGGATTATTGAACCACTTGAATTGTCGAATACATTCCTACCTGGCAATTCAAGCGTTATTCCAGGCACTAACCATGCCCGTGGATATGACCAACCAGACGGAGCAAGTGAGCTAAAAGACGTTACTTATTATAACCCAAGCGCAGGTAGCTCTGCTGGAGATATGATTTCTACTGCTGACGACTTAAACAAATTCTTCTCTTACTTGCTCGGTGGTAAATTACTGAAAGAACAACAACTAAAACAAATGCTTACTACAGTTCCTACAGGAAGAGAAGGAATCGATGGATATGGTCTTGGAATCTATGAAACTAAGCTTCCAAGCGGTGTCTCGATATGGGGACACACAGGTGGCATTCTAGGGTTTACTACTCTTGTTGGAGGTACACTTGGAGGCAAGCATACGTTGGTTGTCAATTGGAATAGTTTGGGTAGAACTGACAGTCCTAATCCTTTTAAAAATATTTTACTTGCTGAATTTAGCAAGTAGGAAAAAAGGAAAAATTTACTGTAGTTTTCATAGTTAAAAATATACTTTTCGGGTTCAAAAGCCCCACCTTATTTTCGAGAAAAATTTGGGGCTTTTTTTGTTTTGGTGGCGTTTATTCTCCTTAAGTTGATGGATGTGGGGTAGCACCACATTACTATCAAGCTAAGGTTTTAATATATCTCCTAAATGAACATTTTCTTTTTCTACAGGTAGTTACTTTGAGAAGGTAGCTTATTTTTTCGTTTTGAGGGCGTTTATTTTTCTTAAGCTGATGGATATGGAGTATCCGCCCTAAGTTAAATAAATTTTGACTTAAAAACAAGTGATTTTAACAACGTTAGGAGTGTTTCATGCAGCACAATGTCATTTGTGTTGTATTGCATGAAAAAAATTACATTAGAAAAGAGCCAGAATTCATCCTGTTAAGGGGAAATCGACTCTTAATATTTAAAAGGATGGTAAAAAGAAACACAGAAGTAAAAAAAACTGTGTTTCTTTTTGATTAATATATTTACTGAACTTTACGGCACAGATGCTCCTTCTATCCTATTATAAAAGCGATTTTGAAAGTAAGTAATTTGTAAGAAATGGGTAAGAAAAAAGAAATTTTCATTGTGTATGATAAAAATATAAAGAAGCGTGAAAGGCGGAACAGATATGATTTATATATGAAAAACAGACCAGTAACAAGACTGTTTCAAGGAAAAGAAGTAATTTATGTGGTTAACATATATGTGGAAAAAGAGGGATTTACCCAGGACAGAATGGCGTTTGTAAAAATAATAAATATGAAGATGATTACGAATTCAATGTTGACCTTTTTTCATTGGTGGAGATGGTAGCTGTGTGGTTAATACGAAATAGCAAGAAACCACCTATACAATATGAATAGAGGAGAGGGATGCCCTATGAAAACATGTAGTCAAATTACATGTGCAAGTCTGGCCATTTTAATAGCTGGAAGTTCTCTGTTATACACAACGCCAACCTTAATTGTAAAAGCAGAACCTACTCAAAGTGTATCTAGTTCGGTACAAACAAGTACTCAACGAGATCGTAATTCTGTCAAGCAAGCAGTGCGGGATACATTGCAACTTGGATTCCCGGGGATACTTGCTAAAACTTCTGAGGGTGGAAAAACATGGAGTTATGCCGCTGGGGTAGCGAATCTGAGCAGCAAGAAACCAATGAAAACAGATTTTCGCTTTCGCATTGGTAGCGTGACGAAGACGTTCACGGCAACAGTTGTACTTCAATTAGCCGAAGAGAACCGCTTGAATCTAGACGACTCTATTGAAAAATGGTTGCCTGGTGTCATTCAAGGAAACGGATATGATGATAAACAGATTACTATCCGGCAAGTATTGAACCACACAAGTGGTATCGCTGAATACACAAGGTCAAAAAGTTTTAATCTTATGGATACAAAAAAATCGTATAGGGCTGAAGAATTAGTAAAGATGGGGATTTCGATGCCCCCAGATTTTGCTCCAGGAAAGAGCTGGTCTTATTCAAATACAGGATACGTATTACTAGGGATCCTTATTGAAACAGTAACCGGGAACAGCTATGCGGAAGAGATTGAAAATCGGATTATTGAACCGCTTGAATTATCGAATACATTCTTACCTGGCAATTCAAGCGTGATTCCAGGAACCAAGCATGCCCGTGGATATATCCAACTAGACGGAGCAAGTGAGCCAAAAGATGTTACGTATTATAACCCAAGTATGGGGAGCTCGGCTGGAGATATGATTTCTACTGCTGATGATTTAAACAAATTCTTCTCTTACTTACTTGGAGGTAAATTAATAAAAGAACAGCAACTAAAACAAATGCTTACTACAGTTCCAACAGGAGAAGCTGCACTTGGCAGATATGGTCTTGGAATCTATGAAACTAAGCTTCCAAACGGTGTCTCAATATGGGGACACGGAGGTAGCATTCCAGGGTTTGTTACTTTTGCTGGAGGTACACTTGGAGGCAAGCGTACATTAGCTGTCAATTTGAACAGCCTTAATGCTGATAGTCCTGATCCTTTTAAAAATATTTTACTTGCTGAATTTAGCAAGTAGGCCAAAAGGAAGAACGGATAAATTTTATCATATTTTCATAGTTAAACAAACAAATGATGAAATTGATCACTTATCTAAGGAGGCAATTCCCTCATGAAAAATAAACTAACTGGTGTATTAGCCGCTACATTAGCGCTAACTATGATTCTACCAACAGGGGCGAAAGCATTTTCTGATAGTAAGACTACAGTTGTATCTAACGTAGAAGTAGCTAGCCAAGAGCTGAAGAAGATTGCAGCAGAGAAGGCTGCGCTACTCACGAAGTCCCATGGGACGACTAGCGTGCAGTATGCGCTAATTGATAATGGCAAGCTTACTTTGTCGGGGCAGGCTGGAAAGAACGATATGGAAGGGGAACAGCCACTAACCAAAGATACTCTATACGGGATTGGTTCAGTCAGTAAAATGTATGCAACAGCGGCTGTAATGAAATTGGTCGACGAAGGAAAAGTCGATTTGGATGCTCCTGTGGTTAACTATGTTCCTGATTTTAAGATGAAAGATGGGCGGTACAAACGCATTACCCCGCGTATGTTGTTGAATCACTCCTCCGGCTTGCAAGGTTCCACGTTAAGTAATGCATTTTTATTTAACGATAATGATACCTATTCCCATGATTTCTTGTTGCAGCAATTGTCCAACCAGAGCCTGAAAGCAGACCCTGGCGCGTTCTCGGTATACTGCAACGATGGTTTTACGCTGGCCGAAATTTTGGTGGAAAGAGTCAGCGGTATGAGCTTTACCGAATTTCTACATCAACGGTTTACAGAACCCTTAAAGATGAATCATACAAAAACGCCGCAGGACAAATGGAGAGACGAAAAGCGGGCTGGACTTTATTTTCCGGCGTACCAAGGTCAGCTTCCAATTGAATCGGTGAATGTGATTGGTACGGGAGGGGTCTCTTCCACGGCAGAAGATATGGTACGATTCTCACAATTATTTATGGGACAGGGAAAAGGGATCCTCTCTGATAAGGTAGTCAAGGCGATGGAGCAAGAGGAATATAAAAAAGGAATGTGGCCGGGGGATGGAGATAATATTTTTAACTATGGTCTTGGCTGGGATAGTGTGAAACTATACCCATTCAGTGAATATGGGATAAAAGGCTTGGCTAAGGGCGGCGACACGGCACTGCAACATGCTATACTGGTCGTGCTTCCGGAACAGAAAATGGCAGCGGCTGTGTTGTCATCCGGTGGACGAAGCTCTACAAATCAACTGCTGGCAACTGAATTGCTGCTCGCCGTGCTTAAAGAGAAGGGGACAATTAAGAACATCAAGCCGAACAAATCTTTTGGCAAGCCGGTCAAGGTCAAGATGCCTCAAGACGTGGCAAAGAAAGCGGGCTTTTATGGCAATAGCGAAACTCATTTCAAAATTGAAATTACGAAGAATGGAGAACTGTTCTTACCATCTAATCGAGAAGAAAAATATGTATATACTATGGATGGAAGCTTTATTAATGAGAAGGGTACTTCTAAGCTCAACTTTGTCACCGAGAAGAATGGAAGAACTTATTTGAGAGAGAGCACATATAAATCGACACCAGACTTAGGGCAAGGTGCGATGACTCACTATTTAGCCGAGAAACTAGAAGACAATGTGCTATCGAAGAAAACCGCTGCCGCATGGGCGAAGCGGGAAGGTGTCAAGTTCTATCTCGTGAATGAGAAATTTAGTTCTATTGAATATCTCGTACAACCGAAACTTATTACCACACAAATTACTCGTAAGGAAGGCCTGACGGGCTATTGGGAGGGCAGAAAAATTACAAGTCCGAACACCGCGGCGCATCAGCTCCAGATCCCTGTGATGAATGGCCGTGATACGACGGAAACGCATTTCTATACAGAAGGCGGCAATGAATATATGGAAATGGCCGGGTTGTTATACGTAAGTGGAAACAACGTAAAACCACTTGATGCTAGCCAATCATCCAAAGTTACTCTGCAAGCAAATGGGCATGCTAAATGGTTTACGATTCCGCAAGCGGCAGCAGGAAAAAGGATGACCGTGACATTGCCATCGAAGGGTGCGTTCGCGGTGTATGATGAGAACGGAGTATGTGTCAACTTTACCATCGTGAGCGGCAATAACAAAGTAAAACTGCCGAAGAATGGAACGATTGTAATTGCTGGGGTACCGAACTCAGAATTTGCAATTACGTTGAACTAGCTACAATTCAAAATGGACTTCAACAAAACCAGTAAGACATAGGAACGTTGTTTTGCTGGTTTTGTTTGTATTTACGTATTATCTTTAAGAAGAGAATTTCAAAGAATAATATCACGCTCAAACTCTGCAAAAACAGCTATCAAACCAATTTAGGGCAATCATCATTTGCTCCATTAATCTTCTTGATGTAAATACGTTCGCAGCTGGTATTATGATGTACAAGCCCTATACGGTACAGGAATTATCCGAGGTGTTTCAGCTACTAAGTTTACGCCATATGGCACACTCACACGTCAACAGGCAGCACTTATGTTAGAACGAACTCTAGAATATCTAGGTGTAGAAAAAGAGTCAAATATAGGGCCCTACCACATCGCTATCAAGCTAAGAAAAGCATAAATCCCCAAATAGTAAAATTGAGATCCCCAGAGTAAAAATCATTGTTTTTGGGTAGCATAAAACCTTAGTATGTTAGCGATGTGATGCTAACCCAAATTTGAACCCTATTCCTCAATGAATCAAACAATTTAACATGGTAAAAGTATATTTGGATGAGAGTCCAATACTTACTATTGAAATTGTGATGGTTCACATTGAAAGAAGGCACTTTAGGGTGTCTTTTCTTTATGAAAAAAATTCCCGCACAATGTACAGGGATAAAAAATTATAAGTCATGGTGGGACAGTTCCTGTTTTAGTTAATCAGGTAGTTTCTATTAAAGGTAAAAACAAAATGTAATGCTTTGAAAAAAACTATGTACTAGAACTGGTACTCTGTCGGTAAGCCATGAAAGAGGTATTTATATTATTTGTTTTGTAAATTATCTTGAATTTGTTGTTCCATATTTACTAGTGATGTTTTTAGGGAATTACTAGGCTTTTTAACAAATTTAAGAACAAGAAGCCAGTTTTTAATAATAGAATTTTAAAAGCGTTAGGGTAGAAATTTATTGTTTTTGTTAAAAAAGAATTGACTTCTACTACAGTTGTAACTAATATGGTTACATAAGGTTGTAATTGAGTTAGTTACATCTTATGGATATTTAAAGTGAAAATAAGGTTTATATATTTAATTAAGGATGGTAGTCCACATGTTATCGCCCGGTGTAGGAAGTTACTAACATATTTAAATCAAGATATATTCCGAATTTTAGTATCTTCTATTTTGGAGCAATGATGTGCAGCGCTATCTTTTATTAGAAATCTTATCTAATCTTTTTGGGAAAGGTTAGTTTTGAAAAATATAGTAAGGTAACTCAAAAAAGAACAAGATATAAAAAGATGTACTTATATAAACCAGAAATTTAGCTGAGCTGGATAATAAAAATAAAGGTAGGAGATTTAAATGGAGACGAAACAAGATAACCTTATTTATGTATGGGACGCTTATTGTGGATGGTGCTATGGCTTTTCAGAAAGTATTAAAGGGTTTTACAAAAACCACACTGAAATGCCGTTAACCGTTTTATGTGGAGGTTTATTTTTAGATAATTTACCAATAAAAAATTTCTCATATATAGAAGAGGGGAATAAAAGAATTAATCAACTTACAGGTGCAGAATTTGGTCCTTCATATCAAAAATTGGTGGAAGAAGGGACTTTTAAAATGAATTCGAAAGATGCTGCAATTGGCTTTTCAGCTTTACGCTCATTAGCACCAGATCGTTTGTTAGAATTCACTGCGGCTATGCAAAAAGCGTTTTATTATGAGGGCCAAAGTCTGAGTGATCCTGAAACATATCGTAAGATTGCAATCGAGCATGGTTTGGACCCTGAACAAGTACTAGAACGTTTAAACGCTCAAGAAACAATAATAGATGTCCAAAACGATTTCAATAAAGTGCGACAGCTTGGTGTTAATAGTTATCCTTCATTACTTTTACAAAAGGATAATCAAATTATCCCTATTGGTGGTGGGGTAATGACGCCGGATAAAATTGAAGCGCGTTTTAAAAATTTATATTAATGAATTTTAAGTTACAGTATATAACATTTAACGTTTTAAAAAAGACTAGAATTGGATGGACTTAAACCTTTTTATAACAGTCGGTTTCAATTTATTTTTAAAAAGAGTCCAAATTTAATTTTACTATCAGCTATAGTAGCAAACATGTTAGCTTACGCCAACCGACATTCATCTCTCGCCTATTTGCTGGTGCTATCACACTTTCAGGTAAATTGAAGAGGGAGCTTCTGTCGGAACAAGATAAAAATATGTTAACTAGAAAATAACTTTAACAAAAGGAGAATAACATTCTATGTTTAAAACAATTGATACAAATCAAAAAGATGTGAAATTGACGGTGTTTAGTTCAGACGAAAAAAGTTTTATGGTCACTGCAACCTTAGTTGAGAAAGCGGGACATGCATTTTTAATAAACTCAAAATTTACTCAATCTGATTCGAAAGAAATTGTTGAGTATCTGAAAAAAAACGACTTATCTTTAGATAAAATCTTTATTATTCATGGGGATCCTGATTACTACTTTGGATTAGAAATTATTAAGGCTGCTTACCCAGAAGCTATAGCGTATGCTACAGAGTCTACTGTTGAACATATTGTTCATTCTGTCTTAGGTAAATTAAAAGTTTGGAAAGGTGCCCTAGGAGAAAACGCACCAAGCAACGTAGTATTACCTCAAGTGTTTAAAGAAAAAACAATTGATTTTCAGGGGTTAACATTTGAACTAGTAGGCTTAGATCATTACAGAACTAGCTTATTTAATAAAGAGCTAAAAGTATTAATTGGTGGTATTGATGTATTTAACGAAATACATGTATTCTTAGCGGATACTAGCTCAAAAGCGGCTATGGAGGCATGGATTGAGAACTTGAAAGGATTACAAGCATTAAATGCTGACATAATTGTACCTAGCCATGGATCAATTGAAAAATCCTTAGATAATCAAGCGATTATTGCAACTATGGATTACCTAAGAACTGCGGTTCAAGCTTCTGAGGAAAGTAAAACTTCAAAAGATTTTGTAGCGAAACTTGAAGCAGCATATCCAGACTATGCAAATAAAGGTGTATTAGAATTAAGTGCAAAAGTTGTAACAAAAGAAATGCCTTGGGGTTAATGCTATGAATAAATATCAAAAACTATTACATGAAACGTATGTGTTAACTGGCGAGGGGAAAATGGATGCTTTCAAAACGTATTTAAGTGAGAATGTATCTTGGACAGAAGCTGCTGGGTTTCCATATGCGGGCACTTATACAGGTCCTGATGCAGTAGTGAAAAATGTACATGAACGTCTTGGCACGGAATGGGATAACTATAACGCTAAAGATGAAATTTATGCTTTTAATAACAATACTGTTATCGTGTATGGAAAATATAGTGGAACATATAAAGTAACAGGGAAATCGTTCATAGCAGATTTCTGTCATCTTTATGAGTTTGATGAGAACGATAAGGTTAAGAAGTTTATTCAAATTGTGGACAGTGCAACTGTTAATGAGGTATTAAGTTAGAGTTATTAGTTTCTAACATGCCTTGTATAAGGGGGAGTGTAATTTCCTCACATTCCCCCTCACATTACATTTTTGGGAAGGTTTCTACTTCTCAAGCGTGTTATGGAAGATAACTTATTATACGATTAGAAGAGGTAGGCATAAATGAAATTAGAGAAAAATTTAATAGTAATAATTATTTCTGTGTTTATTTTAGGAATTGTGTCGACTTTGATATTTCAAGCTTCAACTGGTAATACCAAAGGTCACTCAATAAAGAGTGAGAATGTTGCATCGGTATCGAAAGAAGCGACAGAAAATGAAAAGAATAAAAAGATGGTAGTTGATTTCTATAATGAAGTTTTTAACAAACATGATATCGATATTATCCCTAAATATGTAAGTGAAGATTATAAGCAACATAATCCTTTTGTTGCTGACGGACGAAAAGCCTTCATGGATTTCTTTAAGGAGGACTTTGTTAAAAATCCTAATTCTTCTGCAGAGATTAAACGAGTAGTAGTAGAAGGAGATACAGTTGCTCTTCATGTACATTCTCGTACTAATTCTCAAGATAAGGGAGTTGCTATAGTCGATATATTTCGTATAAAGAATGGTAAGATTGTTGAACACTGGGATGTAATTCAAGAGATTCCAAATGAGGCAGCTAATGATAATACTATGTTTTAGACAGAAGGTATATTCAATTGTTTGTGATGTATAGAATCTAGAAATTATAAAATGAAGGGGATGTCCTAGGTATACTACTAGGACATATCTTTTTGTTTTAACGAGATTTAATATATTATCATTTGTAGAGTGCTTACTTCATATGTTTTCTGATAACTTACCCCTGAAACTGCACCATGTTAATATTAAATTATCGTATTAATTTGTAAGAAAGCTATTTTATATTGAGCAAGAAAAAGTATTCAAGTATAGATTTTGAAGAGGAATTTTTTTTGATAAATCAAAAAAAATTGATGAATTAGTTGCATATAGAACTCATCTGCGTATATACTATAAATATCAAAAAAAATTGATGAAGGGAGAGTGAACTACAGTGGCACAAGATTTTCAGCTCTATGAGAAAAAGTTTAAAGCGTTGGCGGATCAGAAGCGTCTAGAAATCATGTATGAACTTTGTCAGCGAGGCCAGACTTGTGTATGTGATTTAACAGAGGTTTTTGACATGACGCAATCTAAGTTGTCCTATCATTTAAAGATTTTATTAGATGCAGGTTTAATTGTAAAAGAAACAAAAGGCACGTGGAGTTATTATGATTTAAATGATGCGGAAGTAAATAATTTATTATCAGAAGAATTATGCTGTATCTTTAGAAAAACAGGCAAAGGTAGTTGCTGTTAAAATTTTGCACCATTAATCAAAAAAAATTGATTAATGAAATATAAAGAGGAGGAATTAGCTATGAGATATGTTCACGTTGGTATAAATGTTACGGATTTAGAGAAGTCTATTGAATTTTACGAAAAGGTATTTGGTGTTTCACCAGTTAAGGTGAAAGTGGATTATGCAAAATTTTTATTAGAGACGCCAGGACTTAACTTCACGCTGAACGTACGAGATGAAGTGAAGGGAAATCAGGTAAATCATTTCGGTTTCCAAGTGGATACAGCTGAAGAAATTACATTGCATAAAGAAAGATTAGAAAAAGAAGGGTTCTTTGCACGTGATGAGATGGATACGACTTGTTGCTATGCGGTTCAAGATAAGTTTTGGGTAACAGATCCTGATGGGAACGAGTGGGAATTCTTTTATACGAAAGCACATAGTGATGTTCATAAAATTGAAGAGCCTTCTTGTTGCACGACTTCTAACGTAGTAGAAAAAAATTCTTGTTGTTAATAGGAGATGGAAAATAAAATGAAACGTTTATCTTTTCTAGATCGATATTTAACGCTATGGATTTTTCTAGCTATGGCTGTTGGGATTGGTTTAGGGTTTGTGTTTCCTAGTATAGTAGACGGACTAAATACATTACAAGTTGGAACGACGTCTATTCCACTTGCTGTTGGTTTAATTGTCATGATGTATCCACCATTAGCGAAAGTTCGCTATGAGGAAATGGGCCGAGTATTTAAAGACGTAAAAGTATTGGTTTTATCTTTAGTACAAAACTGGATTATCGGACCTGTACTTATGTTTGTTTTAGCAATTATTTTTCTTCCTGATAAGCCAGAATACATGGTCGGGCTCATTATGATTGGTTTAGCACGCTGTATTGCAATGGTAATTGTTTGGAACGACCTTGCGGATGGGGATAAAGAGTATGCTGCAGGTTTAGTAGCTTTTAACTCAGTATTTCAAATGTTATTCTTCTCCGTTTATGCATACGTGTTTGTAACAGTCATTCCAGAATGGTTAGGGATTGAAGGGGCTATTGTTGATATTACAATGATAGAAGTAGCGAAATCCGTATTTATCTATTTGGGAATTCCTTTTATAGCAGGTATGTTAACACGTTTTGTACTCGTTAAGTTAAAAGGAAGAGAATGGTATGAAAAGGTGTTTATACCGAAGATTAGTCCACTTACATTACTTGCATTATTATTTACAATCATCATTATGTTCTCTTTAAAAGGGGAAATGATTGTTAGCGTACCATTAGATGTAGTAAGAATAGCAATTCCATTACTTATTTATTTTATTGTGATGTTTTTTGTTTCTTTCTTTATGGGAAGGAAAATTGGTGCAAACTATCCAGTGACTACAACGTTAGCATTTACAGCAGGTAGTAATAACTTTGAGTTAGCAATTGCTGTAGCAGTTGGTGTGTTTGGTATTCATTCAGGCGCAGCATTTGCAGCTGTTATCGGGCCGTTAGTTGAAGTACCTGTAATGATTGCCCTTGTAAACGTCGCTTTTTGGTTTAAGCGTAAATATTTTAATGATCAACCAGTATAATTTAAAAACAAAGGTGGAAAACAACATGGAAAACAAAAAGACAATTTATTTCTTATGCACAGGAAATTCATGCCGAAGCCAAATGGCAGAAGCATGGAGCAAACAATATGTAGGTGATAAGTGGAATGTATATTCTGCAGGAATTGAGGCACACGGAGTAAATCCAAATGCTATTAAAGCGATGAAAGAAGTAAATATTGATATAACGAATCAAACATCGGATATAATCGATTCAAATATTTTAAATAACGCTGATTTAGTTGTTACCCTTTGTAGTCATGCAGATTCTGTTTGTCCTTCCACACCTCCGCACGTTAATCGTGTTCACTGGGGATTTGACGATCCAGCAGGAAAAGAGTGGTCTGAATTTCAACGTGTTCGTGATGAAATTGGAGAACGTATAAAGCGATTTGCTGAAACAGGGGAGTAAATAAAGGAAAGAGCCAATCTTCTAACGTATAGGAGATTGGCTCTTTTTTATTATCTACTTCTTTGGTTTAAAACAATTATTAAAACGAATAAAGAATATTCTGTCATGGTGGTAAAGTTAGAATAGAGCAGTTTCAGGGGGGATAACATATGATTTCTGAATTAAACAAGACTGATTTTTATAAATGTAATAGTTTAGTAAATGAAAAAGGGCAATTGGAGGTAAAGGCTGTAATTGCAGGGGTGAATCCTGGTCGTATATTTGTAGATAACATCTATTCTCCTAATTCAGGACTTATTTGGTTAGGGAATAACGATGGCTTCTTTTTTATAGGAAGTGCAGAAAATCAAAAGTTTAATAATGAAATGAATAGTTTTATTGATAATGTGATAGAACCTGAGGCAAGAAAGGCTGGACTAAATTGCTTTGAAGCAATCGGTAATCATTTAAAGTGGAATAAAGCAATCGAAAAAATATTTCAACATCGTAATTTAAAGAGTTGGAATCAAAGAGTGTATACGCTAAAAGAAGAGAATTATGAGGGTAATCGTGAACCTAAAATTGAACAAGGATATACAGTACTAAAAATGAGTAAAGCTCTCTATGAAAATAAAGGGCACGTATTGAAGAATATTGAATTTTTTACAATCAAAAATTTTAGAGTTTTGGTCCTCACCTGATGGATTTTTTAATGAGGGAATTGGTTATTGTATAGTTTTTGACAACATGATTGTAAGTGTATGTTTTTCAGGGTTCGTTTTTGAAAATATACACTGTATAGATATTGAAACGATAGAAGGTCACCAAGGTAGAAAATTAGCTCAAAGGATAGCTCATAGTTTCGTAAAAGAGTGTTTGGAGAATAATATTATTCCATATTGGGACTGCATGGATTTGAACAAGCCTTCTGTCGCGGTTGTAGAAAATGTAGGTTTTTCAAATGTGTTTAATTATGTAGGATATTATTTTCCTTTTGAGTGAATTAAGTGTATGTTACAAACCTATCATCGAGGGTTTTCACATGAAAGGAAAAAATGATGAAACACATAATAAAAGACATATTAATAAATTATTTTAAAGAAATCCATACATTAGTAGTGGAAGAAGAATTACATAAGAACAGTTGGAATACCGATTTGCATTATAAAATCGTCGTAAATGGAGACCAGTATTCCGCACGGTTTATAAATCGTGCTCGAACAATCAATCCGGCCTTTGGGACGTTATCAAATGAACAATTGAAAGAGCAAGTACGGTTTACGTATTATTTACGTGAGCATGGAATTCCATTTATGCAGATTAAGGAGAATAGGGCGGGAGAGTCCTTTACATTAGTCACTTGGAATGAGGAACAGTACCGGTTTGTATTGTCTACTTGGATGGAAGGGGAACATGTCACTTATTGTACAGAAACGATGGTAGAAGTCTTTGGAAAGGAAGCAAGAAAGATACATGATATTTCTAGTACGTTTCAAAGCCCGATTTTTCAAAAGAAATCACATTTAGATGGATATGGTGAGTTTATAAAGCTATTAGAAAATAAGGGTGGTACATGTAAGGAATTAAGAGGGTATATAGATCTCGCTAAGTATCATATAGAAAGCGCACATACGAATGATCTAGAGTATATTGTACAAACTGATTTAAATCCTTTAAATGTCATATGGGATTCAAATCAATGTGTAAAAGGGATTGTAGATTTTGAATCGATTGGATATGTAGATCGTATTGAAGGTTTAGCCTTTTTAATAAAATGGTATTCCCGGACAGAAGGAATAGAGTCGCATGAAGTATGTTCGAAAGTTGCTAGAGCATTTTTAGAAGGGTATAAGGCCCATAATATTTTAACATCAAATGATTATAAAAGGCTTTCTTCATTATTATGGTTATCCGGTAGTTTAAATTGGAACTTTGTGAAGAAAACGCTACTTGTAATAAGTGATGAGAGGGAATTGGAAAAACATTTGGAAGTTTATAGAGTGAGAGGAGAAAGACAATCTTCATTGTTAATTTGTATATAACATTTATTCTCTTAATTTTGGATGCGAAAAAGAAAGCATATGAGGTGTTCAAAAAATGAAAATACAAATTGTATTGTTTGACGGTTTCGGAGAACTTGTCTCCTTTGCACCTTTTGAAGTACTAAAAAGAGCGATAGAAGAAGGGGCTCCATTTACGGTTGAACTCGTATCAAGTGAACGAAAACAAGAAGTTACTACTTCGTTCGGAGTTACGATTAAACTACATGATTTTTTACGAATGGATAATCGTCCAGATTTATTAATTGTGCCTGGTGGTGGCTGGAATCATAAAGCTGAACATGGGGCGCGAAAGGAAGCTGAGCTTGGTACTTTGACTAAAATAATTAGAGAGATGCATAATGAAGGAACGATCGTTGCGGGAGTTTGTACTGGAGGTATGTTACTAGCTGCATCCGGTATATTGAATGATAAAAAGGCGACAATGCATCATTTGGCGCAGAATGAAATGAGTGAATATGGAGCAGGATTGCTTCCTTACAGAATTGTGGATCAAGGGAATGTTATTACCGCAAGAGGAGTTACTTCAGGAGTTGATTTAGGACTTTGGATCACGGAAAGATTCGCAAGTCCTAAAATCGCAGCTGCTGTTGAATATAGAATGGAATATGAGCGGCGAGGTGTTGTTTGGAAGTAATTTGACCGTAATCATAGCTTTTTTGCCGTATAGCGTATTAGATATTGTAAAAGAGAAAGAGCCAACTAGTACGAGCAGGCTCTTTTTTTGTATTCATTTTCTATGTTTAATAATTGGGCTGAATATAACCTAATTTTAATCCCTTCGTAACAGCTTCCAAAATCTCATTAGTCTGTAAAATGAGGGGAAGTGCAACATAATGGACATAAACGTTGCTTATACATGTAAAGTAAGATGTCATAAAATGAATAAAGACTGCTAATTTTCGTGCACTTTGATTATGTAGAAATAGGGGGGATGACATGAAAGACAATACGCCTAAGAAAATTTTATTTATTCAATCAGGAATTCCTTTTTATTACCCAATGATCGAAGCAGCAATTTTGAATAGTTTACAAAAGGTAAACAGTAATACAATTATGGTGAACCCAGAACGAGCGATAGAAACCGCATTAAAAATGAAACCGGATTTTATTTTGGTACTCGGTGGTTTAAACGAGGGTATTATTAGTGTCATGCCAGTAATAAAGAGTGCAGGTTTTACTACTGGACTTTGGCTGACAGATGATCCTTATTATACGGATGTAACACAAAATCTTGTTCCGTATTATGATTACATATTTACGCAAGATTTAAATTGTATCAAGTTTTATAGAGCGTTAGGATGTAAGAATGTGTTTCATCTTCCGTTAGCGGCGCATCAAGATGTGTTTAAACCTTCTTATAAAGGGGATACATATAAGTATGATCTTAGTTTTATAGGCACAGCATTTGAAAATAGACTTACCTTTATTGATTCTATTTCAGAGTATTTAGCAGAAAAAAATATAAAAATTGTGGGGTTCGGTTGGGAGAAGTTAAAGAATTATGAAAGATTAAAGGATAAAATACATGTCTTGCCACTTGCGAAGTATGAGGATGCATTGCAATATTACGTAGCTACTAAAATTAATATAAATTTACACCGTTCACCAAATGATAAAGAATTGAATTGTAATGCCGCAAACATCCAAGCGTATTCAGTAAATAATAGGACTTTTGAAATTAATGCTGTAGGTTCTTTTCAATTAACTGATATACGACCAGATGTAGCAAAGCATTACATACCAGGTGTTGAAATAGAAACTTTTAATAGTGCACGGGAGTTTATACAAAAAGCGGAGTATTATTTGGAACATGTACAAGAAAGAAAACAAATAGCGAAAAATGGACTGGATAAAACTTTGAAAAATCACACTTACGATAGACGTATAGTACAATTATTAAACTATATTAATTTCATAGGCGTGAAGATGTAGTCTAACCATAAATAGAACGTGCGGTTTATGACTTAATGCGAGAAGAAGATAATAAAGTGAAATGGCATGCTACTGGCGATACCGCTAGAAGTGTAATTAAGTTTCAATATACGGTGTATAAAACGTTGAAATCGCATGAAATTAAAAATGATATTTTATTATTGTATTGTGATCTCCCACATAATTATTTAGAAATAAGGGAATTGCAAATTGCAGAATTTAGGAAGCATATTGATATTACGACTAAGCTCTATAGAGATACAGGGCACTTAATGCATTGGGATAGACCGGAAGAGATTGCTGAGGATGTTTTACATTGGTTCATATAAAGAAGGTCCGTTGTTCGCATTTGAGCAACGGATTTTCTTTTGAAAAACTGAATTCAAGAGTGATAGAGGGATAAGCAAGAGCATTACAGTTCTATTACCAATTCATTTTTTGATATAATAGATGTGAAGCAGGAAATAGATAGAAAGATACTGCTAGTAATTTATACTTAAATGTAGGGTAACTAACTGTTACGATTTATTTAACCAGTTATAACGAAAGTTAATTAAATATATCAGTAAGCCCTGCTAGTCAAGTGATTGGCTAGTAGTGAGGGTTAACTGCGGGCAATCCCTAAAGCTGATTGAACTACAACGTGGCTAGAAATAGCGAGCGTGAATGTTGCGAAAGCAGAAAAAATCAATCAGATCGTGCACGGTTAAATCCTAAACACTAGAATAATGGGTCTTCCGCCTCGAATCATCTAAGTCAAAATGGATAAGATGAACGTTCAACGACTATCTCGTATAACTGACGAGAGTACATCACAAGCCTATGGTGATGGAAAAATCCTCTATCTCTAAAGAGATAAACATATAGTCTGCGCTCATGTGAAAATATGAGAAGTTCATAAGAGAACTGGCTAAGGAATTGCGCCCTTAGTTGAACGAGATAAATTTAATTAAATCTATCAAATCCCATTGAAGCTACCGAACCTATGCATTGTGGTAAATTCAATGGGGTGAGAATATTAATGAAATTTTCACGAGTTAGTCAAGTATCGGAATTAACAGGTTTGCATCCGAGTAGTCTCAGGAGAATGCTGGTGGAACACGCTACTATTCAGAAGAACAAATCTTTCATTAAAGGAGTTACATTCTGATGATATTGGCGAAGAAAGTCAGACTGATTCCAACGCCTGAACAAGAAAAAGTGCTTAGAAACCATGCTGGTGCTGCAAGATTTGCTTATAACTATTGTAAAAGAATGAGTGATAGATACTATAAGCTATTTGGAAAATCTGTTTCACAGTTAGCTTTACAGAAACGATTTACAAAGATCAAGAAGCGAAAGAAATATGAGTGGTTAAAAGACATCAATGCACAAGTTCCTAAACAGGCTTCAAAAGATTTTGATACGGCGAGAAAAAATTCGTTCAAAAAGTACAAAAATGGTTATCACACTTCTTATAAATCCAAAAAAGATGTAATCCAAGGATTTTATGCCAATTATGAAAGACTGATTATAGGAAAGAAAGTAGTTCATATTCAGTCTATTGGGGAAGTGAAAACAAGCCAACAACTACCAAGAAACAAAAAACCATCCAATCCAAGAGTTACATTTGACGGTCGTCACTGGTGGATTAGTGTAGGATTCCAAGAAGACTTTGAATTACAAGCACTAACCAATGAGTCGATTGGTGTGGATGTTGGTTTAAAAGAGCTGTTTGTAGCTTCTAATGGTATGAAAGAACGAAATATAAACAAAGATGCCGAGGTTAAAAAACTTTTGAAAAGGAAAAAGTCAGCACAAAGAGATATGTCTAGGAGATTTAAAAAAGGTGTAAAAATTCAATCTGCCGGATATGAAAGAGCTAAAACTGAGCACCTGCGGTTATCTAGGAAAATTACGAATATCCGAAATAACCATATTCATCAAGCAACAGCTAAATTGGTGAAAACCAAACCAATGAGGATTGTTGTGGAAGATTTATCTATCTCAAACCTGTTAAAAAACAAAAAACTATCGAAAGCATTTTCATTTCAAAAATTACACTTCTTCTTTCAATGTTTATCATACAAGTGCGAGAAATATGGCATTGCGTATGTAAAAGCTGATAAATGGTTCGCCTCAAGCAAGATTTGTTCATGTTGCGGAGTAAAATACGACCATTCAGTTCAACCAGAAGGACAGTGGAGTTTAAAAATACGTGAGTGGTGTTGTGCTTCATGCAATAGCCATCACGATAGGGATGTAAATGCGTCGATAAATTTATCAAGATGGGTAAAATAAATGCTTGATAATGGAGGTAACGATACTGCCTCGTGTGGAGTGTTATACCCCTCGTCCCTTCGGGGGTGCGAGAACACGATGAAGCACTAACTTGTGTAAATTTGATTGAATTGTATAGATTTAGTTAAGTTTATCGTATCGGAGATTGAACAGAGTTATGGGGACAGAAAAAGAAATTAGTTCCGCTAAATTAATATGGAAGATGACGCGCCCGCATACATTAACGGCGACATTTTCGCCTGTAATTTTAGGGACAGTGGCATCACTTTATGTTGCCGAAATTCATTGGCTTTTATTTATTGCGATGATGGTTGCGTGTTTAGCATTGCAAATCGCAACGAACTTATTTAATGAGTACTATGATTTTAAACGTGGATTAGATACCGCTGATTCTGTTGGCATCGGTGGTGGAATTGTCCGTCACGGATTGAAACCAAAAAATGTGTTAACAGTTGCGCTTTTATTGTATGTAGTAGCAGCAATTATTGGAGTTTATATTTGTATGAATAGCAGCTGGTGGTTAGTCGTTATTGGTTTAATTGGGATGGCGGTTGGCTACGTATATACAGGTGGTCCATTACCAATTGCGTACACTCCATTTGGAGAATTAGTTTCTGGATTGTTAATGGGGACATGTTTTGTACTCATTGCTTTCTTTATTCAAACGAATACGATAACGATTGAAAGTGTATTGATTTCCATTCCAATTGGAATTTTAGTCGGTGCAATCAACATGTCGAATAACATCCGAGATATCGAAGAAGATATTAAAGGTGGAAGAAAGACATTAGTAATCCTCCTTGGGAGAGAAAAAGCAATAGTAACACTAGCTGTAGCCTTTTTCATTGCTTATTTATGGATCGCCGTAATTGTATTGATGGGTTATATAAGCCCTTGGGCATTAGTTATGTTCCTAGGTTTGAGAAAGCCAATTTCTGCCATTCAAAGTTTCCAAAAAGGAGCAAAGGATCCCGGGTATATGCGCATCGCAATGAAATCAACAGCGATGACAAATACGATTTTTGGCTTTTTATTATCGGCAGGATTATTAATCAGTTACTTGTTTTAAATAAAAAATATTATTACGTGACTAAACCCCAATTTCTCAATTTTAATATAGAGAAATTGGGGTTTTATTTTTATAGCGTGTATTTTCCCTTTTAATCAAAAGCAAACTTTAAAAACAAATAAAAATATCAAGCATGTGAGCATCAAGAAAAGAAGTGCATGGAATATACATCTTTAGCTTGATGGGTATGTGGCGGTACCCCATCGCTATCAAGCTAATAGTTTTAATTACCCCCATAACGAAAATTTTACGCATCGTTAACTATTGATAATGATAGGTTATGTTAATAAAAACTGTATGGGTGATATATCATAATTATTTGTATTTTAAGTTATAAATTGTTATGATAAACTGGTTAATTTAGGGAAATAAAGGAGGGGAAATATGGATTTAATCAAAGAAGTGACTTTATTAAGATATCAATTTAGACTTATGCAAAGTATGATTCAGTCAGATGAATTCCCATTTTATAGATTTGTTATAGATCATGAATTTGAAGAAGAACAAGTAAATGTCTTAAGAAAAATTTTAATTGCATTTAATGATCGATTAAATAGAGAAGAAGTTTCGATTTTTGCCCAAAACGATCATTTATTTTCTAAATTTAAGCTTCCTTTAGATATGCTATACAACACAGAAAAGCCTAATTTAGATGAATTTAAACTATATATCACTAAGATTTTTTATCAAGAATTTGAATTAAAGTACTTATTATTAAGTTTAAAAAAACAATGTATTTTTGTGAATGTCTGTGATTATCTTTTAGAGCAATTAAAAATGAGTAATAATGTTTGATCATATAGATATATAAAGGTAGCATAAATAATTATTAAACGGCTATTTGGTACCGCTACATCGCTATAAAACTAAGGTTTTACACTATCCATAAAGCAAAAAAGGCGTTATCCTTTCTGTAGAATTATAGGAAAGGATGGCGTTTTTTATGTCTGTTTCTGTGTCTGATGAATTACAACTATTTGCTCAAGAGATTCAAAGTTTTTTATCTCCAAATACCTTACGGGATCTTGCTAAAGATGTTGGTTTTGTACAACGAACTAGTAAATACCAAGCAAAAGATTTAGTCGCTTTATGTATATGGATGAGTCAAAATATCGCTACAACCTCTTTAGCTCAGTTATCTAGCTGTTTAGAAGCATCCACAGAAGTACTCATCAGTCCAGAAGGACTGAATCAACGGTTTAATACATCAGCTGTTCAGTTTTTACAACATATATTGACTAACCTTCTAAATAAAAAATTAACTTCATCTATGCCACTTTCTTCTCCATACACCTCTGTTTTCAAGCGTATTCGCATTTTAGATTCCACTGCATTTCAGCTTCCAGATATATTTTCAACCATTTATCCTGGGGCTGGAGGATGTAGCCATACTGCTGGGATGAAAATTCAACTTGAATATGACCTATTAAGCGGACAATTCCTACATATCCATACAGGTCCAGGAAAACAACATGATCGAACCTATGGTTCTCTGTGTGTTCCAACTGTAACACCAAATGATTTATGTATCCGTGATTTAGGGTATTTTCATTTAAAAGATCTTCAACATATACAAGATAAAAAGGCTTACTATATCTCTCGTATTAAATCCAATACACGTATTTATCAAAAAAATCTCACACCTGATTATTTTCAGGATGGAAGAATCAAGAAAGGTACAGAGTATATACAGATAGATATGGAGGTATTAATGAAATCTCTTCAACCAGGGCAAACCTATGAAATATCCGATGCTTATGTAGGAATGACTGATAAAGTACCAACTCGTGTGATTGTTCATCGACTTACAGATGAACAACAACAAAAACGATTGCAAGATCAAGCTGTAAGAGAGAAAAAGAAAGGAATAAAGTATTCCCCTCGTAGTAAACGTCTCAGTGGTATCAATGTATATATGACAAATACCCCTACAGATACTGTCCCGATGGGACAAGTACATGATTGGTACTCTTTACGTTGGCAAATCGAGATTTTATTTAAAACATGGAAATCATTCTTTCAAATTCACCATTGTAAAAAGATAAAACGAGAAAGATTAGAATGCCATTTGTATGGGCAACTGATCGCCATTCTCCTCTGTTCTTCTACTATGTTTCAAATGCGTCAATTACTTCTTATGAAAAAGAAACGAGAGCTGAGTGAATATAAGGCCATATATATGATTAGAGATTATTTTTTTCTTATTTATCAAGCCATACAGAAAGACACCCAAGAATTATCAAAGATTCTCATTCGCCTGTTCAACCTCCTACAGCAAAATGGGCGAAAATCTCACAGATATGAGAAGAAAACAGTCTTTGATATATTAGGTGTCGTTTATAATTATACCATTTCTGAAGATCAAGCGGCCTAATTCAAAAAATGAAACCCGATAGGGTTTATTTCGCATGCAAACCTTTAAATTCTCTAAGCCTGGCTTTTAGAAAAAAGAAATAATCTCTACTATACTTGACATTGTATAATCTTAGCTTGATAGCGATGTGGCGGTACCCCTATGCCAATCAAGCTAATATTTTGAAATGCCCAAAAACGAAAATTTTATCTTTTCATAGGTGTCCATGAGAGTTGAATTCATTTTTTCATTTTGGGGTAATTTTGAATGCTTAAATTGATGGCAATATGGTGAGACCCTTTAATCGTAATTAGCATTATGATAATCGTTATTTAAGCTGGGCACTCTTCCATGGGGACGATATTCTATGTGAAAGGTATTATGTTATTACTTGTACTGAGGCTCTTCATGTTCAATTTGTTGAAGACGAGGATTTAAAGATTCAATAATTTCTTGAGTTTGTTGTGCTGCACCTTTATATAATTGTTTTGCTTGCTTGTTATCAGTATCAAGAACAAATCCTTCTAGGCATGCTTGAGCACTCTTTAATCCAGCGATAGTTTGTTTAAGTTTAGTACTTACTGTCATGTAGTATTCCTCCTTGTAAATGTACTTCAAAATATAGAGTGCCTATTTTGTTATCGTCGTACGACTTCCAATTTTAGGGTTATGCGAATGAGAAATTTTATAGTTAATCATTCAAAGAAGGATTTTGTTAGCTAATAGATGCATGGAATAGTTTTGTCCCAATAACAAAAACTAACAGAAATAAAACGATAATATATAAAGGAGATTAAATATGCTGAAAAAGATAGGAAGAATTTTCCGAGTATTCCTCTTTTTATTTATCGGTGGATGTTTAGTTCTGTTTGTTTGGGGTGAAATTGACAGAACGATAGCCGAAAAAAATGGGGTATTTAGCCAGAATTCTAGTCAATACCCTATGCGTCAAAGTGATATTACTTTGTATACAGATGGGAAACAGTTAAACAATCAACTATTCTCAGATATAGAGAAAGCAAAGCATTACGTGCATGTTAACTTTTTTTCTATTGCTGATGATAAAGTAAGCCATCAGTTTCTAGAGTTATTACGGAAAAAAAGTCAAGAAGGTGTAGAAGTATACTATGCTTTGGACAGGTTAGGTGGAATTTTACTAAAGAAAAAGGAAAGAGAATTATTAGTTAAAAAAGGAGTTCATTTTACATATTACAATAAACCTGCTTTCCCTTATCTTTTTTCTTCTTTGGATCATCGGAATCATCGTCGTATTTCAGTTATTGATGGAAAGGTTGGTTACATTGGCGGATTCAACATCGGAAAGAAGTATTTAGGGGAAAAAGAAAAACTTGGTTATTGGAGAGATTATCATCTTCAAATACGAGGAGAAGGAGTTCAAGATTTAGAACAACAATTTGTATTAGACTGGAAGAGAAACGCAGAGAAACCGATTCCGATACACAATGCGGTAAAGGAAAAGGGAGCAACCTCGCAACGATTTACTGCATATTATAGTGGAGAAAAACTTGGGCAAGATTATAAAATGCTGTTTGAACAAGCAAAGGAATCCATTATTATATTAACACCTTATTTTATACCAAAAGACAAAACTATTTGGAACGCATTAGTAGATGCAAGAAAGAGGGGAGTCCGTGTCAAAATTCTATTCTCACCTCATTCGGATGCACTATTAGTTAAAGAAGCAGCATATCCATATATCCGAAAAGCATTAAAACAGGGTATGGAAGTATATGGTTATAAAAAAGGGGTGTTACACGGTAAAGTATTTTTGATTGATGAAAAAGTATTGATGGTTGGGACCGTGAATTTTGATTCACGCTCATTTCATTTAAATGAAGAAATGAACTGTTATATTCATGACCCTATCTATATTTCGAAAATAAAACCTGTGATTAATGCAGACTTACAAAATTCAAAGCAAGTAACATCCTCTGACGTCAACCAATTATCTATAAAAGAAAAAATAAAAGAAAAGGTTGCAAAAATGTTTGAGTATTATTTGTAAAGGCAATGTATTTTTATACTTGGATAACAGGGGCTATATGCTTAGTGATTTTACATATTTTCCATGGAATCAGCTGGGCAGTTGCTACAAGTTCGATAGAAAAGGCTGTGATTGATGTATTCCACGATCTCTTCGTGGAGAAGCAATGGCATGGCTTTAGGACCAGTATTAGATCTTTGAGTAATAAAATCATTTTCATTCCATTATCTATTTCTTCTATGTACAGGATTAGCACTTGTTGCATTCATACTTGTACTTGGTACAAAAATACCATCAATTCAACATGCATCAAAAAAACGCTAAGCAAAAAATACAATAAGCTGCCCATATGGACAGCTTATTTACATGATTTTCATTATTTATAAGTTAAACTCATTTATTTTTTACTCTCTTTACTTGACTTTGTTATAGAAGAAAAAGTATAAATTATAAGGGCTAACCAAATAAAGGTAAAAGCTATAAAATGAGTTTTTGTTAACGTTTCGTTATAAAGAAAAACACCGGCTATTAGTGACAGAGTTGGTGAAATATATTGGAGAATACCAAGCATAGATAATGAAACTTTTTTAGCACTCTTTGTAAATAATAAAAGTGGTAGAGCTGTTACTACGCCACTCCCCATTAATAATAAACTGGTTGAAACAGAATCGAAAAATTGTATTTGAGATTGAAACATCAAGTAAGCCAAATATACTAACGCAATAGGCGAAATTACCATCGTTTCAAGTGTTAATCCAATGACTGAATCTGTTTTAATCATTTTTTTGGCTAAACCATAAAATCCAAAGGTAAGCGCCAAACTAAGAGAAATCCAAGGGATCACACCATAATGGAACGTTAGTGTTAATACACCAATGCCTGCTAATATAAATGCAAGAATTTGAGAACCACTTAACTTTTCTTTTAATGCGATTACACCGATTAACATACTTGTTAAAGGATTAATGTATTGACCAAGACTTGCTTCTAATATTTTTCCATTAAGCACTGCCCACATAAAGATGCCCCAGTTTGAACTAATCAGTACAGAAGCAATAAAAAGTGACCAAACTAATTTTGGATTTTTAACAATTTCTTTCATGAATTCAACATATGTAGACCATTTCTTCATGAAAAATAAAAGTACAAGCATAAAAATAAAGGACCAAAAAACTCGTTGTGCTAGAATTTCTCCTGAAGATACGTGTTGAATAAGCTTCCAGTAAATTGGAGTAATACCCCACATAATATAAGAAAGTACTGCAAACACAATGCCATCTTTTTCATTATTTAATTTCATTCTGAGCCTTCTTCCTAAATATTTAAGTGTTAAATTACCTGGTTTGTTTTAAATAACTATTAGTAGTAGGGTAGTAGGGAAAGTAGTGGTGTAATCCATTTTATTACAAATCAAGATTTTAACATCAATGATTGGTAAAGTAAAATGTTTTATTATCTTATGTTTTTAGTAGAAAAATGCATATTGTATACATGTGGGGTTAACATAATGTCCTATTATCACTAGCAAGAAAAAAGCGAATCCACACTCTCAAAAGAAATCCACTTTTTTTATAACTCTATTCATTTTTTATACATTCCTATCCTGGTATGGTTTTTGGGTTACTGGATTAGCAGAAAACAGGTCACCCCCAAAACGATAAATAGGCTTTTTTCACAATAAAACCTAAAAAATTCGTTTTGGGGGTGTTATAAAACTTTATCTTGATGGAAATGGGGCGGTTACCCCTGGTTTTAAGTTAAAAACCCCCCCGGAAATAAACCTTTTATAAATATGATTATTTTATTTCAAGGGGCTCCTTATAAATCTTAGCTATATATTTTATGAAATCAATGACGGGATAGTGTATGAGTGAACGGTGCTGCGTAAAACGGATCCCTTCTTTTTCCATTTTTGAAATGAGTTGTTCAATTTTCAACTCTTTTTGTTGTATCCTATTATAATTTTGATATACAATGTTTTTCCATTGATAGGAAGACCCGTGAAAAAAATTCTCTCCTTTTACCCTGTGACTAAATATAATTTCTATTTTTTCTCTACGTTGTTTTTCCTTCATATGCGCTTCCGTTGACTGCATGTTTATCGCCTCTTCCCTTTTTTTGTATACTGTTTCACAAAATTTGGTCTAACTCATCATAGCCAATGTGCATTAAGCTTGTTGGGAATTGTCGTTTAAGGCTATCTCATCAACTATATTTTTTTCAAGCGCTTAATCTAATATATTGGATTATTATCTTACGTCTAAATAAGTTGATAGTGTATATAAAACATTATCAATCTTTATTATAAAACGATTCTTTATAGGCATGCACCTTTTTACACTCACCAAAATTTATAGCATGACGAGTATCTTTATCGATGAATGTTATTCTGTATTTACTGAGGTTAGTTTTTATTTTGACTAACTAACATATTGTTTGCCTCAATATCTATTTTATAAAAAAGAAAATAGATGTAACGGTCCCTCTTTTGATAAAAAAATCCTATGAAAATATAGCGCTCTTAAAGAGTTTTGTTACAAGTTTGTTATGTTTGATTTAAAAAAAGGAAAGTAATCTTTATTTGTAGAAAATTTTTAGAGATAAAAATAAGCTGAATATTCATGGTAAGAAAAGGGGGCACTTATATGCTAACAAATGATTTAGATTTCCGATTAGAACCACGTTTAAAAGAACTGTATGAACAACATAAAATAAGAGCGCAGAAGATAGACTGGGGTTATCATGAGTTTTTACCATGGGATAAGGGAATGGACTTTAAAAGAGTTCCTTGGGATGAAAGTCAAGTTACTCTCCCTTCTGGTGTAATTACGGCCATTGAAACAGCTTTATTAACAGAAGTGAATTTACCATGGTTTACAACGTATTTATCTGCGACTTTTAAAGGTTCCCTTTCTGTTATTACAGACTTTATTCATACTTGGACCTCAGAAGAGGATCAACATTCGAATTTATTAGAGACATATTTACTACTCACTCGAAGTGTAAACCCTAAACGTATACATGAATTAAGAAAATCAGTCGTTGAGTGTGGATTTGAGCCTGATTTTCATACACCAATCGAAGCCATGACGTATACGACGCTACAAGAACTTGCAACAATGGTGTTTTACAATAATGTAGCTAAGGTGGCAAGTAAGCATGATCCAGATCTTGCTACATTATTACGCCGTCTTGCAAAAGATGAAACACTTCATTATGCGTTTTATCGAGACGTTATTCGAACACATTTAGAATTGGAACCAAATTATTGCTACCATATTGCCAATGTGATTAGGAATTTTAAAATGCCAGGTGCCGTCATGCCTGATTTTGAAAATAGAATGGCTGTGATTGCAAAAGAAGCAAACTATGGGCCACTACAATATTTTGATCAAGTACTTGATGTAGTGGTTGAGTATTGGGGGTTAAAAGACTTACGACCAATTGCCCCTCTAGCAGAAAAAGCAAGAATTGAGATTTTGGAGTATCATATAAGATTGAAAAAAATACGGGATCGATTTGGCCGTTTTCAAGGAAAAACTGATCTACGTTAATGAGTAGAGATTTCAGAATATACGCGTGGGAATTCCCTTTTCTTTTATTTGAAATCTAGAACGCTCTCTATTATTTTGCGGCTGTTTTCCTTAATTTAACTTCCGAATAAAAAGTGATTGACACCAAAAATAAACTCATGATATTATTAAATATTTGATAAAAAATAACGTATGTGTTAAGCTTGAGAAGGTTACCACATATGGAGGTGGGTTATATGTTTCAAATTGGCGATAACATTGTTTATCCAATGCACGGAGCAGGTATAATTGAAGCCATAGAAGAAAAAGAGTTCTCAGGGAAAAAGCAACTTTATTATGTCATAAAAATGTCCCTTAGTAATATGCAAATCATGATTCCTAAGGGCAAAATATTGAGTTCGAATATACGACCAGTTATTGATATACTTACATTAACGCGCATTATACACATTTTTCAGCATGGAGAATCAGGCGAATTAATGCCTTGGAAACAAAGGTATAAAGTAAACACAGATAAAATAAAAACGGGTGAAATACAAGAAGGTGCTGAAGTTATACGTGATTTAATCCGTATAAAGAAGGAAAAAGCACTGAATACAAGCGAAAAAAAATTGTTGGATGATGCATATAAATTTTTGGTCAGTGAGCTAGAATTAATTAAAGGAATCACTGAAAAACAAATAAAAAGTTTCTGTTGAGATTTATTATAAATACTGTATGACATCCCTTGGGAATATCCTGAATTTTCTGGGTATATGTTGATTATTAAAAGGAAAGTATTTCAAAGATATTCAATTTCTTCAACTCACTTTTAGAGTAGATACCTCTTTTGTTATCACTTCAATCTAATCCATTTTTATTTTTAAATTTCTTTTACGAACATTTGAAGTTTCATCAAATAACTCGATTAAATAGTCACTTGATTTTTACAATCCTGATTCACACTGGCACGGACAAGGAGCCGTAAGGATGAAAGAGAGGTAGGGCTTTCATTGTTTTAGGTAATATACTATCTAAGTCATTATTTCTAGAAGAAAAAACAATCAATCTCACCACTATCTGTAAGAGTGCCTTATATCTACTGAGACGGTGAATAGTAATTGTTTATCTTCTTTACGTAAAATTGATAAACGAACTGGTAACACCATATGGTCAACTACAAAAAATTGGTTTCCAGACCAGGAAACCAATTTAAATTTTATTTACATACCAATAGTAAATTAAGCAGTAAGAAGGAGTACACACATGAAAAAAATGTTAACAAAAGAATTAAGTAATGAATTAAAGAAGCGAGAAGGGATCATCTCTATTACAGTTGAGTCTTATGAAAAAATCGAAGTTGGTGGAATTCGTGTAGATGGACCAGCTATTATTCTAATTAATCAAGAATAGGTAAAAATAGTTGCATACAAGGAGAAAAGGATCGGCCTTTAAGAGAAGGGGATCCTTTTTGCTTGTTGCAGCTAATATGGGATATACATAACTTTTATCTGATTTGTTGGGATTAAAAGGAAGGAGAGGGTCGGGATTATCATGGTAGAGAGCTTAATATTGGTAGGATTTCTTTTTACGTTATATAAATTAGTTGATAAAAAACAAACTAATTATTTAAAACGATAGATTGTTTCCTTTTTAAGGGCTAGATTTATTTGAGAGTGAAATGGATTATTTAAAGGAGGAATTTAGATGGATGCAAGGAAAGAACGCATAAAATACGAGAAGATGTCAAAGAATTATGATCGTATTTATTTAGTTTCGTTTATCCTATTAATTGTACTTGTTTGTAGTAGTGTGATTATCATAGGAGCTACAGGGGGAAAATATGGAGTGTTTTTATTGTTAGCAATTTTACTTAACGCACGTATTACGAAAGAATCTCAAAAAAAGTATGAGTACTATTCTAATAAAGGGCGTATTTAAAATGATACATATCCTAAAAGGAACAACCTAGATGTACATTCAAAATATCCCTATATCATCACCTATTAACTAGTAAAAGTAACTTTATATAAATAATTTTTTAGCAATGTAGAAATAGAAACCGTATCTTATTAAAATGTTATTTCCGTTCATATAATGAATTATCCTTCTAGCATATTTATAAGATTTACATCATATATTAGGAGAAAGAATGCGAGTTAGAAAGGAGTCTTATAGAATGAGTTATTTGGAGGGAAATGACTTTAGTAAACAAAATATGGTAAGTGTGCCTAATCCCTATGTATATCAGACATTACAATCAGTAATTGGTAAACATGTGGTTATTGAAACTGTAAGAGGAAATATAAGAGGTAAATTAAAGGATGTGAAACCCGATCATTTGCTCATTGAAGATACGGTGCCATATATTGTACGCATTCAACAAATTGTATGGATTATGCCAAAACAATAATCAAATTAGCGTCATAGAGCATCAAATAAAAACACAGGGTTTTATCTCTGTGTTTCTTCAAATTTTCGTTTTTGGATATATGCTTGAGCATGGATAATTTCTTTCTGAAGTTCTTTTAATTCTTTTGTAGATCCAGATTCAATCCTCATGTACGTAGTAACTAGACTAATCATCATATCCATCTTCTCTACTATATTTTGAATGACCTGTTCAGATTGCTCTTTTTTAGGGTGTTGTATTGCTATTAAAGCATTTTCTATATAATTGTTCTTTCGTTGCTGGATATCATAAATAAACTGTTTTGTGTTTGAGTTCATTTGTTATTCCTCCGTTTTGGATATACTTCTATTCTATCATATTTGAATGGAAAATATTAGATTACCTTAAATTCACACCTGTTTCGTACATCTCCTCAAATATACAACCTAATCTCTTAACGTACAGGGGTCCTGCCCCATCGCTATCAAGCTAAGAAAATACAACTCCCCCCACAATGACCTTTTTAGAAATCTATGCAACAGAGCCTTTATAGTAAGAGTAACTTGTTGGGAATGATCAAAAAATCTATATTGTAATATAAAAAATCACTATGATATGAAAGGATACCTTACAACAACCCCAATAAATTCTTCTCAATAATTGAAAATAAAATCAATCCAGATTATTATATTGTTATTGTAAATTTATTTTATTGAAGGAGGATACATAGATGAAAAGCTCAAAAGGCTCTATTGAATCAGAGATAAGCAAAGCAATTACTCATTGGGAAAAGGACTACTTAGGACGCGGTTCTATATCCGTTAAGACAGATATATTACGGGATATGATTATCGTAAATTTACAAGGTATTTTAACCCCGGCTGAATATACTGTTTGCGAAACAAAAGATGGCATGCTAACGATAAAGAAAAACCGTTCGGAGCTAGTTGAATCTGGAATTGATGATTTGAAAGAGATTATACTAGAATTAACTGGAGAGAAAGTGAAAAGCTTTCATACGGATATAAGCTCCCGTACAGGCGAACGAGTAATGATTTTTAAATTGCTTCATAATCTTGAGGAAAAATTTTAAAAATAAAACTTAAGGTTAGTGGAAGGATTAAGAAACCTACAAGTTTTGCACTTTATTTAACTTTATTAACATGCTAATAATTAAAAAACTTGAAGTTATTTAGGTATAATAAATCGTAATTCAAATAACTCTTAAAAAACTGATAAAGAAATTGACAAACTGCTTAATATGGTTTATCTTATAATTGTTTTAAAAAATTGATAGATGCTCATTTTAACAGTTTGCTATAATTAAGGCTTTAGCATTTTTTTAATATGTAATATTGACTAAATGAAAAAGTTTCTTAATGAAAAGATAGCGTATAACATAAATTGATATATTTGATTGCATAATCTAGGAGATCAGAAATATACTTTTCTTTTTAACAGGATTAATACATACATTATTATCCTCTATACAATGGGAGCTCTTCAAAAAACTTTATTGAAGTTAGTTGAAGTGAAACCGACAATCTCCATAATTCAATGATGATATAAAATCATTGAATTATGGAAGTTGTCGGTTTTTTTTATGGGAAAAAACGATGTACTGAAAAGAGTGAATGAAAATTGAAATTAAAAAACTATCTTACTTAAAAGGAATTTTTATAGGTTATTTTCGTTTGGAAGGGAGTATTGTACATGTTAATTTCGCTGAGTTCATCAACACTGTTAACATTATTTTTTATGGCGCTTAGCGCTTCTTGGCTAAGTGGATTATTGTTTTTACATGCAAGGATGCCTTTACGTTTTGTTCATATCCATATTGGTATCGCTGCTTTGCCTTCATTGTTTTCTTTACTCGCACTTGTTAATCACAATGGAGATAGAGTTGTGGGGCCTTGGCATTTAGATACTTTAGCTTGGTTCATGGCTTTCTTTGTTCTTACAATTGGTTTAGTCATTCAGCGTTTTTCTATACGTTACTTACTGGGAGATCGCTCATATCGAAAATACTTTGCACTTTTTACATTTACTACAGGTATATCTTCGGTTGCATGGTTAAGTGATGATCTTCGTTTCATGATTATGTGTTGGGGAGCAACTCTTATAGGATTGGTTCTACTCATAGGGCTAAATAAAGGGTGGAAAGTGGTTAGTGAAGCAACAAAAATTTCTAGTTATTTATTTACAATAAGCTGGATTGCTTTGCTAGCAGCTATCATTTGGCTTTTTCAAGTTACTGGACAGTGGCAGTTAACATTAGTTTTAACGAATGAAAATGTAGCTCAATTTGGAACGTTGGAGAAAACAGGAATTAACTTATTGATTATAGTAGCTGTGATGATTCCAGCAGCACAATGGCCTTTTCAAAGATGGTTAATTGAGTCAGCTGTTGCTCCAACTCCTGTTTCTGCTGTTATGCATGCGGGGTTAGTAAATGCTGGCGGTATCATGTTAACTAGATTTTCACCTCTTTTTCATGATGATATGGCACAAATCATTTTACTAATTTTCTCTAGTATTTCTGTCTTAATCGGAACAGGAATTAGCCTAGTTCAAGTTGATTATAAACGTCAGCTAGTGGGGTCAACTATTGCACAAATGGGGTTTATGCTTATTCAATGCGCATTAGGAGCTTATTTGGCGGCTGTTATTCATTTAATTTTACATGGTTTGTTTAAAGCTACATTGTTTTTACAAGCTGGTTCTTCCGTACAACGTTTTGGGGCAGTGAAGCAGTCTAATGAAAAGATATCTGATTTATGGATTATGGTCGGACGTGTTTTCGGATTATTTATAGCGATTGCTTTTTGGTTTACGACTTCTGGAGAAGGGTATGAATTAGTTAGTGCGTTCATCTTAGGGTGGTCATTATACTTTTCATGGAAACAACTTGTTGTTTTTGGAGAGGGAAGAATGGGACGAATTGTTGGCGTATTTATTTTAGTTGGATTTTCTCTCATTTACTTTACCGTTCATAATTCTCTTTATAAATGGTTGCATACTGACATGTATCCAAATGTTCAACCTTCAGTTTCAGCCGTTATTTTTGTTATATGTCTCTTATTATTTGGTAGTGTTATTAGTACTCTCGTTACTCATAATCAATCCTCTACTATATTTGCTGTAATGTATCTTTGGTTCGTTCGAGTAGGGGAGGCGAGACAAAAGTCAGTAGAAAGTCATCCGAGCTATCTTAAACATTATGTATCAAAGGGAGGTAATCAGTGATGAGCATACCGTCAATCGTAACGAAAGAAACTTTAAAAAAGAAAGATACAAACATTGAAGTACAAGAAAATAATATGAATGAGTTAGTTGAATCTGCTAGCCGAGTGATTGCACCACTTTGGCCGATCGCTACATTTGCAGCTCATCACCCTTGGATGGGACTTGAAAAACAATCATTTGAACAAGTTGCAGATTGGTTAAAAGAAATTCGTAATGTGGATATATATCCTAGTGCTACTATGATTCATTCGGCAAAGGCGAAAGGGGAGATTAAGGAATCATTTTTACAAAGTGGCTTGTCTCATTGGCTTGATTCACAATCTTTTCATATCCCGCGAAAGAAAGCGGAGCAGTTTTGCCAAGCAACTTTAAAATTAGAGAAATTACCTTCTAGCCTATTATCATCGCCACAATTAAATAAACTGGCAGAAGAAATGAGTTATATAAATACAGGAAGTATGAAAGACTCTCCTATGCAACCTGTAAGTTCACTTATAGAGAATCAAAAGGGTGAAAACCTATCTGATATTCTTAATTATCATATCATTAAATGGTGTAAATTATATTTGGATGACTCCGGATCAAGTTGGACGATGCCAAATCGAGAGAAAGGTTTGTATCGTGCATGGCATCACCTTATTAAATTTGATCCAGCGCTCAGTAAAAATGAGCGTAGCATTTTAAAAGATTGGCCAGAGGATGCCGAGGTAGCTTTAACAAGAGCTTTATCTGAATTAGGAATTTCTGAATCTAACAAGCAAGCTTACCTTGAAGGGCACTTGCTTGCTTTGCCTGGGTGGGCAGGAATGATACTATGGCGTTCCCAACAATCAATTCAGGAACAGGAACTTATGATTGAATATTTAGCAGTTCGAATTTCTATGGAGCTGGCCATTGTCAAACCTTATTTACCTACAAAAAATCAAAAGGCTGAGAAGAAAGTTGCGATTGTCCCACTTATAGCTTCTTGGATCTATTGGGGGAATATTTCAACCCTGGAATGGTCACAAATGTCTGCAGCTGAACAAAGCGAATTATTAGCATTTGCATATCGTTTTGATGAAAATATTCGCAGGAAACTTTGGCTAGAAGCTTGGGAACAGACGCATGCAGAGCAATTAAGGGAAAAGATTGTTTCTAAGCAACGTGCAACTAATGATAAAAAACGTGTATTAGCTCAATTAGCATTTTGTATTGATGTACGTTCAGAACCGTTTCGTCGCCACCTAGAAAAATTAGGTCCGTTCGAAACGTTTGGAATAGCTGGTTTCTTTGGGTTACCAATTGCGACTAGTGAACTAGGTAGTAATGACAGTCATCCTTCTTTGCCAGTTATATTAAAACCGAAACATCAAATAAAAGAGCTCACGGATGAAAATGAATATAAATCTTATGAGCAACGTAAGAAGATAGACAGCTCAGTAAGTTATACGTTTAAAACGATGAAACAAAATGTACTTACAAGTATGTTACTACCTGAGATAAGTGGCCCTTTACTTGGTCTACAAATGATGACAAGAAGTTTTGTGCCAAGAAGAGTAGGTAGTTTCATTGGTAACCTTCGCAAAACAATGTTACAAAAACCTGATACGACATTCTCACTTAATCATGTTCATGATACAAAATGTGAGATGCCTATCGGTTTTACGAAAGAAGAAAAAGTGAACTATGTGCGTCAAGCTTTAAAAATGGTGGGATTAACAGAAAAATTCGCGCCTTTAGTTGTAATGTGCGGACATAGTAGTCAAAGTACGAACAACCCTTATGCCGCAGCGCTTGAGTGTGGTGCTTGTGGCGGAGCGGCAGGGGGATTCAATGCAAGAGTTTTTGCTACTTTATGTAATCTTCCAGAAGTCAGAGAGGCTTTGTCTGCTGAAGGCATTAAAATTCCGGAGGACACCATTTTTGCAGCAGCTGAACATAAAACAACAGTGGATGAATTGGAATGGATTTATGTCCCAGAACTTTCGGAAACTGCGCAAGAAGCGTTTGATAGTATTGAGTCGGTTATGCCAAGTGTGAGCCAACATGCAAATAGAGAGCGTTTAACACAATTACCTAATTTTAAAACGAAAATAAAAAATCCGAGTAAAGAGGCACATCGATTTGCAGAAGATTGGAGTGAAATACGTCCGGAATGGGGATTAGCCCGTAATGCATCTTTTATTATCGGAAAACGAGAATTAACTCAGGATTGTGACTTGGAAGGAAGGGCTTTCCTTCATAATTATGATTGGAAACAGGATGGAAGTGGCGATATATTAGCTAGCATCATTGCAGGGCCAGGAACAGTAGCTCAGTGGATAAATTTACAATATTACGCTTCAACTGTAGCTCCTCATTATTATGGTAGTGGAAACAAAACAACCCAAACCGTAACGGCAGGTCTCGGTGTTATGCAAGGAAATGCAAGTGACCTGTTGCCAGGCTTACCTTGGCAATCCGTTATGCAGTCAGATAGTGAGACGTATCATTCACCACTTCGTTTACTAATTGTAATTCAAGCGCCTATTGAATATATAGAACGTTTGCTAAATAATGATTTCGCATTTCGAGAAAAAGTTCAAAATGGATGGGTCAGACTTGCAAGTGTTGATCCAGAAGGACAATGGAAAAACTGGTAACAATCATGTAATGAATAATCAACTATCGTTACTAGTTTAAAAGTTTCATAAATACAATAATGAAGAAGGAGTGCTCCATATGAATTCAAAGAATAAAAAAGTATTATTATTAACAGACATTGAACACGGAATAGAGCCGATTATCCAACAAGTAACTAACATTCAACAAGAAAACGTGTTGACTATACACAGCTATGATTCTGTAATTGTACATCCTTATGGAGATATAATGAGATCTGTTATTATTGCTATTTATCAAGAAAAAGTTGAAGAAATTATTGTTGTCGGAATAGAGGATAAAGAAACTGATATAGTTAATCTACAAATTCAACGTGATTCCATAAAAAATAACAGAGAAATAGACTATCTCTTTAAAAATTGCATGCCTGAATTTTCAAGTGGTAGCCTGAATGCATGGCTAAGTGGACAAGAAAATGTTAGTGAAAATATTGAGAAGAGTATAGATATGATTCGTCATCATCCGTTAGTACCTTCTGATATTAAAGTTCATGGTTTCATGATTGATAGAACAGGTGAAAAAGAAACGGTTGTTAAAATTGCTACTAATAAAATAGTTGAAAAAGTTTAAACTATTAAAGACAAATAAATTCTTATGTATAAATTACTGTTATATAATAAAATTTAATATGTTTTAAGAATTAGAAGGGATAGTTATGCAAAAAAAAATTATTGTTATGTTTCAAAAAGATTTTCGTGTATATGATAACCCAGCTCTATTTGAGGCTGTTCAGTCTGGTGAGGTTCTTCCGGTATATGTACATGACGAAACTTTTTCAATAGGAAGTGCGTCAAAGTGGTGGTTACACCATGCTATAATAGATGTCCAAAAGCAACTTGAGGCATTGGGATCTACTTTAATAATTCGCAAAGGAAATACACTGGAAGAAATACGTTCTCTCATAGAACAATTAGGTATAACGGCTGTATATTGGAATATTTGTTATGATCCGGACAGATTACAATCTAATCAAAAAATGAAAATAATGTTAGAAGAGAAAGGTATTATCTGTAAGGAATTTAATTCGCATTTATTATTAGAACCGTGGATTATTAAAAAGAAAGATAACACTGAATATAAGGTGTTTACGCCTTTTTACAATGCATTTCAAAAGCAGGTAATACCTAAGCCTATTAGTAAAGTGCAGCGTATAAAGGGAGGAAGCTCTTTACCAGCAAGCTTATCTGTTTCAGAATTACATTTGCTGCCGACTATACGGTGGACATCTCATATTGAATCAATATGGGAGCCTACAGAAGAAGGGGCATACAAAATATTCAAGAAATTTTTCTCTAGTAAATTAGCCTCTTATAGTGAAGGAAGAGATTTTCCAAATGAAAATGCTCATTCGATGTTGGCATCTTATCTTTCATTTGGCCAAATATCAGTGAGATGGATGTATCATTACTTAATAAATAAAAGTACGGAAAGACAATGTAGTTTTTTTGAAAAACAAGTGAATAGCTTTATACGTCAATTGATTTGGCGAGAGTTTTCTTATTATTTACTATATCATTATCCGTTTACAGTATATAAACCTCTTAATAAAAGCTTTGAACATTTTCCGTGGAATAATGAAGAGGAGTTATTAACAGTATGGCAGAAGGGTGAAACTGGTTATCCGTTTATTGATGCGGGAATGCAGGAACTATGGCAAACGGGTTTTATGCATAATCGGGCAAGAATGGCTGTAGCTTCTTTTCTTGTAAAGCATTTGTTAATTCCATGGCAAGAAGGAGCAAAATGGTTTATGGATACACTACTAGATGCTGATATTGCAAATAATACAATGGGATGGCAATGGGTTGCTGGAAGTGGAGCAGATGCATCACCGTATTTTCGTATTTTTAACCCTATCACACAAGGAGAAAAGTTTGATAAAGATGGGGAGTATATAAGAAGATGGGTACCAGAATTAAGAGATATGCCTAATAAATATATACATAAACCTTGGGAAGCACCTGAGCATATTTTACAAAGGGCCAATATAAAGCTTGGTCATACATATCCTTTACCAATTGTTGATCATAAGGCAGCACGTGAGAGAGCACTTTTTGCATATAAAAGTATGAAAGAGTTCGTATAAAATAGGTTAAACAATATGTATTTGAAATTTAAATATTAGAATGTTACCCATTAAAGGGACAGAATAATCATATAGAGTTTCTAAAACCTTCTGTTGAAAAAGGAGAATGTTTATGAAAAAATCTAGTATTATAGTATTTTTACTAACATATGGTTTGTTTTATGTTTCTAGTATTTTATTTCCTATTGATCGTATGTGGTACGATGCACTAGAAAAGCCGTCTTGGACACCTTCTGGTATGACAATTGGAATAGTTTGGGCTGTATTATATGGACTTATTGCATTCTCAGTTGCAATTATTTACAATAAATATGGTCGTAAGCCAAAAACATTTTGGTTTGTATTCCTTTTAAATTACATGTGCAATCAAGCGTTCAGCTACTTTCAATTCAGTCAAAAAAATTTATTTTTAGCAACAGTAGATTGTTTACTAGTCGCTATTACTACGTTACTTCTCATAGTGGTTTCTTCCAAATTATCTAAAGTATCGACATGGTTGCTAATTCCATATTTTTTATGGTCTGCATTTGCTACATATTTATCTTGGACAATTTACAGTATAAATTAAAGACGTAAATGAAAACTTGAGCATAATAAAAATGCTCGAGTTTTTATGTGTATGAATGGTAATCTGAAATATAGAATATACACATCTTAGGGAGGTCATCTTTGTGAAGAAATGGATAAAAATTACGATGTACTCTTTACTAGGTATTTTACTTATAGGAAGTATTAGTTTTTTTGTTTGGTCTCAGTTTACTTATAAACCGACGAAAGAGGCTTTATCGTTAGTAGAGGATAAAAAAGATGAAGAGAATATAGTTTTTGGAGAGAAAGATGGTAAAATAGGGGTTATTTTTTATCAAGGAGCTAAAGTAGAAGCTGAGGCTTATAGTTACTTAGGGGAAGCTCTCGCAAAAGATGGACATTTTGTAGTGATGCCTAAGTTGCCATTAAATTTAGCGATATTTGGAATCAATGCAGTAGACAGTGTAATAGAACAGTATCCTGAAGTTCAGAAGTGGTATGTTGCGGGGCATTCAATGGGGGGAGCTATGATTTCTAAGTATGCTTTTCAACATGAAGACAAGATAGACGGGATCATTTTCTTAGGTTCGTATCCTGCAGATGACTTTTCTACGAAATCAATTCCGATGTTATCAATTTATGGGGAAGTAGATGCTTTAGCAACAGTAGAAAAAATAGAGAACAATAAAAAGTTAATGTCGAAAAATACAACTATGCACATGATAAAAGGGGGCAATCATGCTCATTTTGGCATGTATGGTGAGCAAAAAGGTGATAATGCGAGTTTAATTGCGCCAAAAGCACAACGAGATGAAACAGTGAAAGTAATTGAAGAATGGTTGTTAAAACAATGATAATGAATGTAATAAATCTACCGAAAGAATTCTCCAAACGGTAGATAGGAGCGATAATAAAGAGCCAACTCGTACGAATTGGCTCTTTTATTTATTTGCTATCTCCAATTGTCCCCTTATTTTCTCTGGAATGTCCTTTTCAGAAATAACATCGTAAGAATAGACATACTTTCCTTTCACATGAATTTTTAAGTAAGTTTTTCTTCTAAAATCATTAGGCGTGTTCGTTCCAACTTTATATTCTTTTTCATTGCTTAATTCATCAACACCTTTTAGTGAGTACATAGCTCTTCCTTTATGATGATAATCTGGAACACCATATCCTTTCGCAACGGCATATACATTTTTTTCTTCAGCAATCGGATTAAATCTGTCTAAATCTCCGCGTAATATGAAAGGTAGTAAGTATATAGGGAGGCCTATCCCTAGTATGCAAATTACAAATTTCTTCATGACCGTTTCTCCTTTTGTCTATTTACATTTTTGAGTATAGAAAAAAGTTCTTATGAATATAGAGGGAAATTCTTTAAGTTTTTCTTAATAAAGTTTAACTTTGTGAAAAAAACTAATTTGAGCATTAAGTTTAAGAAATGAATAGCCAAATAACTTGTTTTCTTTATTTTTTGATGGTAGGTTATTAGGTTTTATATTGGTATGAGTGAATTAAGAAATAAGTGAGATTTAGAAAATAGAATGAATTTATCTTACAGTAATAAGAGAATTACCTAAATAAATGATAGTGAGAACAATTAAAGAAAGTATCTAGTGGGGGGCTTTTTTCTTTTGAAACAGAGAATCTCATGGGTCGGTTACATGTAATTTCGTGCTGTGCTTCTAGGTCATTGGAAAATCCAACAATAAAAAAAGAGGGGGAAGGCGTTTTTTATTGAAGTTTGTTAATGATAGATTTTTAACTTGAGAGGGGGATCGTAAAATAGATTATTAATCTCTTTGGTGATTTTTATTTTCCTTATAGTTGGCATATTGCATTAGAAATTTTAAATTTTGAAGGGAGAATCAATAAGTATGGGTAAGAAAAGAAGAATAAGTAATAAGTTATTACTTATCAGTGCAATTTTTACAATAGCAATTCCCTCAGTCTCATATGCGGAGGAAGTAATTTCACCTGAAAATTTTAAGAGTTCTTCAAATTTTTATAAGGGACGAAATACGGAAATTTTGAAAACAAATTTATATCCTCATACATATAATAATCCATTTAACCACCAATTTATTTCAAAATTAAAGGAAGTAAACACAAATATAAAAAAAATAGACAATAGTGATGATGAAAATCCTATTATATCTACTACTTTTTCATTTATTCGCCATATGAATAGTGAAGATTATAAATCTGCATTTGATTTAACCTCAAGGTCATTACAGAAAATAATATCCCAAGAATGGTTGAAGAGCTATTGGGAGGGACTTCCAATTCAATTACAAGCAGGTTCTTTTATAGAAATTGGAGAGGTTACACAAAAAGAGACAAATCCTGTTCATACAAATGTAGAGATTCAATTAGTTTTTGAAAAAATGACTGTACCTTTACTAATTAAACTAGATCCATCTGGAAAAATAGACGATTTTCAACTCAGCATGTCGTTTAGTCCTGTTGCTGAGCGTCCATCATATAGTAAGCCTGAATCATTTGTTGATAAAGAAGTAGTAGTTGGAAGTGGTGCATTTCCATTACCAGGAACATTGTCGGTTCCAAAAGGAAAGGGTCCTTTTCCAGCGGTTATTCTTGTTCAAGGATCAGGAGCAACTGATCAGGATGAAACAGCGTTTGCTTTAAAACCATTTCGCGATTTAGCTGAAGGTCTTGCATCGAAGGGAATTGCTGTCCTTCGCTATAATAAACGAACGTATGAACATGGGTTGAAAACACAATTCAGTCCCTTCTATACAGTTGATAAAGAGACAACAGATGATGCTCTTCTTGTAACTCAATTTCTTAAAAATGAGCCTCTAATAAATAAGAATCAAATATATATTCTTGGTCATAGTCAAGGTGGAATGATGCTTCCGAAAATGATTGAAAAAGACCAAAATCAAAATATTGCTGGGGCAATTGTAATGGGTGGGCCAGCTCGTACGATTCAAGACGTTGTTTTAGATCAATTTGAGTATCTTTTTTCTATTGGAGCAATGAACCAGGAGCAATATAAATTCTACAAATCACAATTTGAATTATTAAATGATCCAAATTTCTCTGGTCAGAATCCTCCAAAAGATTTTTACTTAGGATCAGCAGTATTTTGGGATTCTATTCGGAAAATTAAAGCAGCAGAAATGTCAAAAGAACAAAAGACACCGCTTCTTATTATTCAAGGGGAAAGAGACTATCAAGTTCAATCAAAAATCGAAATTCCTCTTTGGAAAGAACAATTAAAAGAACGAGATAACGTTGATTATCAGCTATATCCAAAGTTAAATCATTTCTTTACAGAAGGGGATGGAGAAATAAGTAAACCGGATGAATATTATAGTCCTGCTAATATTCCTGAGTATGTTATAAATGATATTGCTGCTTGGGTGCAAGGAAGATCGCAATTAAATTAGCAACTATATGTTTTAATAAAGACTTTTTTCTGTAATCAAACTAGAAACATTATTAGGTTATATGTTTTTTAGCACTCTTTTAAAAAGAGTGTTTTTTTTATTTTCCTTTGATTTAATTAACGAAAAAAATATCTTGTACTCCTTTTGTAACTTTTTTAAATAGAAATTTTCTATAAAACAATGGGCTTGCCTTCTAAAAAAATCGTTATTTGTAACACTGTTATCAAAGCAAAGTGCTCGTGACATTTCTTTGATATTCAAAAACATTAATAACCTATTGTATGAAGTTTTTTGAAAATTTAGGTTTAACATCTTTAAAATAGGTGTATTACATATTACATAACAACTAAATAAGAAAATAAAAAATCTAAGGGAGGAAAAATACGATGCATAAGAATGAAAGAAAACCGGTGGTTCATGAATATGATAATGAACAGGAAGTAGTTATGAAAGTAAAAGAGCTAGAATTGCAAGGGATTCACCAAGATGACATTTACGTCTTAACACATGAAAAACATCTAACAAAAAAGATTGCGGATGATACAAACACAAATACGATTGGAGTAAAAGAACAAGGATTGGGCACAAGTATTATCAACTTTTTCTCCAAAAAAGGGGACGAGCTCCGAAATCAAATGGAGGAAATGGGGTTGTCGAAGGAGGAAGCTAACTTATATGAAGAAAAACTAGATCAAGGGAGAATTTTACTCCTAGTAACAGCTGAAACACTAACGGCGAGTGATAGGCAGCCGCAAAACTATCATTCTCTCTAATAGATTGCAATATCTGATAAATAGATAAGTTAATTATTTTAGGTTGTAGCATGGAAGAAAATAAAAGTAGAGAAGGGTGAGAAAAATGAAACATACAATATTTAAATATGCTGTGATTGGGATTACGACTGGAGTCATGGTTTCTCTGTTAAAAAAAGAAAATCGGAAAGCTGTACAAACAAAAGGAAAAAGCGTAAAAGACAAACTACAAGAAGGAAACATAAAGGAAACATTAGAGAAGGTAACCGAGACAAGTAAACAATTCTCTGTAACTGCAGCTAATGTTGCCAAACAAACATTACCACAACTGCTTACAGCCACACCGGTTGTCATTTCTACTATTAAAGATTTAACAGAAAACGAAAATAACAAAAAGAAAAAAGATGAAAAGGATAATAAAATAAATCAAAATAGTAAGGACATAGACGGAGAAAAAACGGAAAATGAAAAGAAATATATGAAAGAAGGGAAAGAAGAGAGTGCTTAGATTTAATTCTAAAAAGAGAAAGTGAGGAAAAAAGTATGAAATCTCTGTATGCAATTGATGTAGGAATTGGTTTTACTAAGCGGGCATATCGACAGGATGTAGATTCTGAGGTGACGATTAAGAGTGAAGCTGCCACACTAGCTCCTGTACCTAATCATGCTGAAAGTGAAGATTTAACAAAGGTAAGTTTTATAGACTTAGACTTTGCGTACTATATGGGAAATGAAGCACATCAATCTGACGCTTCATTTCTTCCTCCATTTGACGAAGAAATAGAAAATTATTATGAAAGCGAACAGTTTAAACAACAAATATTTGGTTGCATTGCAAAGGATTATAAAGAAAATGTCGTGTTACCTTTAGTTGTAACCGGGCTTCCCGTTACTTGTTTTGGTAGTCAGCATGAGCAATTACAACGTGCACTAAAAAAAGAAACTTCCGTACAAATTGATGGGAAATTTATTAATATTACGGTGGAAAATGTTTTGATTCTTCAGCAACCGGTCGCTTTACATGCCTATTTCTTAAAAGAGGGAATCATTCAGGAACAAGATCGTATCTTAATTATTGATGGTGGATTTCGTACATTAGAAATGACAGATATGAAACAGAATGTCATTTTAAATCATTATGAGACGGAACTAGGATGTAGCAAGCCTTTGAAAAATATTAAGAATATCCTGCAGAATCATGCCGGTGAAAGTGATCACTTGCACATTAACGACATGCCAAACATATTAGAAAAAGGATATGGAGGTCGAGAAGAAAATCCTCAGACAAGCCAGGTCAATACTTTGATTCAAAAAGAGTTGGATACACACTTCCAAGACGTTATGTGTGTATTACAAGAACAATTTAAATTAGACCAGTATGACACTATTATTTGGACAGGAGGAATAGTAGACATCCACAAAAAACGAATTGAAAAAATGCAAGGTGAAATTTCTTCTTTCCGTATGGTAGACGCTTCAAAAGAGGCTGCACTTCATGGATACTTTATTATTGGAAGTCAAGTATTTGACGACATCACTAGTCAATCTGCATATGAATCTAAATTATAATAACGACCAAAATGGATTTCGTTAAATAGACGTGCCACATATAAATAAGAAAAGATAAAAAGTGCTTGTATAGAGGAAATGTTTAAAATTTAGAATCCAAATAACTAATATATAGGGGGTCTTCTTTGTAACAGAAGAAGACCTCCTATGCCATTTAGTTTGTAATTTAGAGGATCTAAAAATTTTTCCTCCAAGACATGAATACCTACATATAAATTTCATATTACGGATATTATTCGATGAAACATAAAACTATTCAGAAAGGAAGAATATTGTGGAATGTATAAAAATGCCGAAATGGGATTGGTATCATGTGCAAACTAGTGAACTTGAAAAACTTTCTTCTATAATACCTCGTGATGTAACATCTTATTTCTCTCAATTTGTAAAAAAAATAAGTTCTCCTTGTGAAAATGGATTATATGTTTATACGTTATCACCAAGTCAAACTTGTGTATATGGTTCGTTTTTATATGATCAAGATAAAAAGGACGCCAAAATCCAAAAATTTCTTCATTATTTTGTAGCTCATGGAATATTGATAACGGTCCAAGAAAAAGAGGAAGAGGATTTTCAAAAATTAATACATAATTTCTCTATGAGTATAAAAAATTGTAATAGTTCTGCTGAAGGAATGTGTGCTATCTTATCAATATTTATATCTCACTATTTACGAAAGGTTGACTATTTTGAAAACAATTTCAGAAATGTGTTATGGGATTTTTATCATCATAATAACATAGCAGTTTTAGAAAGAATTTATCATATTCGTCATGAATTATTTATGAACACACATGTGTTTCGCTTAATACAAGAAGTGTTACAAGGCTTGGAGGAAGCTTGGTTAGACAACCTAACAAACACCCTTTGTTATAAACAAACGCACGTAAAATTAGAGCGTGGATTACAACTCGTTAAAGAGTACCAAGAAGAATTAGACACGATGATTCATTTACAAGAAGTTGTTTCTTCTCATCGTGGGAATGAAATTATGAAAGCTCTTACGGTATTAACTGCTGTAAGTACGCCTTTGACAGCCTTAGGAGCATTGTGGGGGATGAATTTTAAATATATGCCTGAGCTAGAATGGAAATATAGCTATTTAATCGCTCTCTTATTTATTATTTTTACAACAGGGGGGATGTATTTATATATGCGATTCAAAGGATGGACAGGTGATTTATTACGAGTAAAGAAAAAGAAATCTTTTTTTAAATCTAATTAATCCTGTTTATAAAAAATATGATAGATATTAACCTAGATATATGGTTAGTAATATTTATTAATGGGGGTAATGCCATATCCCTATTAAGTTAAAGTTTTGATGTCCCCGCAATGATAAAAATGGTGAATATTTATATGAAAGATTAGAGCTCTCCTACACGAAGGAGGGCTCTAATCTTTGTTGAAAAACTATACCATATACATGGGCAGACTTATCATCTGAAATTTGTCCGGATTCAATTTAGAATATGACAAAAGAGAACTTGCGTTAGAAAACAAGCTCTCTTTAAAAGAAATAACGCAATTGAGATACTTATATAGTAACAATTGTTTTCTTCTAATTCCATATGTCTTATGTTGAGAAATAAATTATAAGTGGCTTGATAAAGCTAAAACGAATTATTGACATAATATTTTGACGATAATATAATAAATCTCGAATTCAAGATAACTTGTAAAGGATTGGTAATTAGGAACGTGATTAACGATGAGAGCTTATCTTTAAAGTTATTTGTTATATTATCAAGGGCAGTACAGTCAATCACTAAGCGTATTGAAGAGGATATAAAAAGTTATAGACTTAATCCAACTGAATTTGCAGTGCTTGAGCTACTATACAGTAAAGGCGATCAGCCTATAAAAAATTGGAGACAAAATATTATTTGCAAGTAGTAGTAGTATCACGTATACGTCAATTACTTCAGAAGGTATTGAATTGATGGATACTATTTTTCCTCAGCATAAAGAGGGGATTCGGCAAATATTTGATAGTTTGGACTATATGGAGAAGAAATGATAATTAAAGAGTTGAAAAAGTTAGGATGTTACACACGGAAATTGTAAGTTTTTAGAGGTTATTTCTGTTTAGTAATATCCTAATTAAATATAAATTAAATAAATAGGAGGAAAAATTAATAAATAGTAGTAAATTTGTTGTAATACAAAATAAAAAAATTATGTAATTGCAATTAGTGTAGTAGGTAATAAAGTTGTTATGTTAACGTATACATATTGTCCTTTTCATTATAAATCTTTCATAAAGCGGAGAGTGGGTATCAAGAATGGAATTACGTCATTTAGAGTATTTTATTCAAGTTTGTAATAATAATAGTTTTACTAAAGCTGCGGAAGTTCTAGGTATTTCACAGCCGACTTTAAGTCAGCAAATACGTGTGTTAGAAGGTGAACTTGATACACCCTTGTTTCATCGAGTTGGAAGAGGTATCAAAATGACAGAAGCGGGTAAGCTGCTATTTGATAAAGGAAAATTTATCATGCAACAATTTGATGACGTTTATAATGAAATTTTTGAATTAAAGGGTGTAAAAAGAGGTGTGATTACTATAGGAGGTTTATTAGAGGACCTCACTTATTTAACACCTTATATTATGAAGTTTCAACAACATTATCCCAACATTATAGTAAAAATTATAGAATCCGAAGTTGCTGTAAATCAAATCGTTGACCAAAATATTGATTTAGGAATCACACGTAGTGCTCAAATTCCAGACACATTAACAAGCACCCTTTTGTATAGCGAAGAGCTCGTCCTTGTAATTCCAAAAAAACATCCTTTGAATGAAAAATCATTTGTTTCTTTTCGAGAATTAGCAGGGCTGAGTAGAATAATGGTTTCATGTAGTTGTCGTGAATCTATTAAGATATATTGTGAGAGTTTAGGGTTATCTTTATCTGAAGCAAATATAGAAACAAAATCTTCTATTTCTCTATTGAGCCTTGTATATAATGGACATGGCGTTGCCATAATACCTCTTTCACTAGTTGACTTTGTTAATAATGATAATTTGAGTATAGTTCGTATTATTGATCCGACACCAAGTCAAGATATTAATCTTATTCACTTTGATGATAAATTTTTAAGTTTTGCAGCACGTATCTTTATGCAAAAGTTAAATGATCCTGAAAAAGTATCAGTATAATAGAAATAATAATGATTATAGTGTGAGAATTAAAAATGATACATAATTCTTGGGATAAGACCTACATTAAAGTCAAAGAGCAAGTAGATTTATATGTGTGGTGTAGTCGCTTCAAAAGGGAATACCATGGACTTTTACTTAAGGGAAAAAGGGCCGACTTTGCAAGGAGAGAAGGCTGTTAAAAACCAGTCAAGTTAATCAATTAACTCTTTGGTCTTATCGCATAGTAATAGATTCCATTAGGGATATACTGCTATTTCGAATCTACATAGAGCCCATATTACCATTATGATCTTAATACCAATACTATTTGGATCCGTCTTCGGCTCCAAACCCTTATTGTAGAAAGAAAACCACCGACATTATACCGGTGTTTTTGACTTAGAAAGCAAAGCAAGTACAACCAATACCCCATTTAGTTCCATCTTTTCCTATTACAGTATGAGTGTGTTGATGGAGGGGATTACTGCAACTATGTAACTTGTTATCATGGGAAACGTGAGAAAGTATAGTTTGGGCTAGGTTAGTACCCCCATAACCATAAACACCCGTCGGTGCCCAATCAGGTGATACTAGCGGTAATTCAGGTGATAAATTTTTAAATTCATCATTTCCATAAACAACCTGCCCACCCATAATGGTGAGTAATGATTCAAGGTTCTTGATCTCTTCCTCTGGCACAGTAAAGTAGTCAGAAGACAATACAGCAATATCAGCAAACTGACTTACTGCAAGCGTTCCCTTTTTACCTTCATCACCAGAGAACCACGCACTTCCTTTGGAATATAGTTCCAGTTCTACTTTTCGATCAAGTTTATTTTTTCATCGTATATTGAAAGAGCACCAATGGTTTTTCCGGCAACCATCCAGTAAAGAGCAACCCAAGGATTATAGCTGGAAACACTAGTTGTATCACTACCAGCGCCAACAGGTATACCTAGGTCTAACATACGATAAATTGGAGGAGTACGCTTTGCAGCTTCCTTTCCGTATAAATCAACAAAGTATTCACCTTGAAAAGCCATGCGGTCTTGGATGGCAATACCGCCATTTAAAGCTATTTCTTTGGAATACATCTATGCATTTTGTTTACTAAGATCGCGCTGAGCTCCTAAATAGCTTCCAATTATATTTTGATAACCTGGAAGATTACTAGCAAGTAAATTGCCAAAACCTTCAACATCGTTGCGCCAATCGCGTTGTAATTCGCAAGCTACGCTAAACCAGTTCATAAGTTGTACGCCATTATGTGCCATACGAGTATTGGCAGCATCTGCAACTTGTTTGCTGAAAGTTCCTGAAGCATCAGTAACAGCAAATACTTCATATCCAGCTTTTATAGCAGAAAGTGCCGGGAAAGCAACACAAACGTCTGTAACTACGCCCGCGATGATAAGTTGTTTTTTTCCAGTTTCTTCGATTGCTTTTACAAAATCATCATTATCCCATGCGTTAATTTGTCCAGGTCGAGCTATTTTTTGTGCGTGAGGAAAGAGATCAACCAATTCTTGCATTAAAGGTCCATTAGGTCCGTTTTCAAAGCTAGTTGTTAAAATAACTGGTAAATCAAAAAACTTAGCAGTGTGAGCAAGAGCTAAAACATTGTTCTTAAATTCATCAACACCATAGTCACGTACTAGTCCGGACATAAGACCAGTTTGATGATCTACTAAAAGCACGACAGCATCATCTTTGTTAATACGAGAATAGAGATCAGTCATTATGTATTCCTCCTAAAAATTAAGTAATCGAAGAAAGTTTAAATAGTCAAATATTATCATGATTTTCTTCGTTTGTTACGATTAGTTTGTAACTAAGCTGAACGATAATATTAGTTATAACAGCATTCACAGAATATGAAGCGCTATACAAATTTATAGTATTTGAAAACCGATTCATTAATCAATTCTAAATTATCTATAATTCGGATAGATGGTAACTATAGTTATTTTCACCATAAAATTGATTGGTTTTACCTATACATTCTATAGATAGAACGATATTGATAGTTACCTATTTTTGTTATTAGAATTGAATAGGAGGAATTTTCAGTAAATAATTCGTGATGAAAAAGGTAGGAGATGGGGAATTGTCCATAAACAGAAATTCAGCGGAACAGTAGAGTTTCATGCATAGAGTTCACAATATAAATGTGCATAAATAGGTTACGAGATTCATCCGGATTATTGAAGAAAAGGATATATATTAAAATATTGGGGGTAGAAGAATGGCAAAGATTACTGTAGGAACCGAAAATCAAGCACCAATTGAGATATATTATGAGGATCATGGCATAGGAAAACCAGTTGTACTCATTCATGGTTGGCCGCTAAGTGGTCGATCTTGGGAATACCAAGTTCCCGCTCTTGTTGAGGCTGGGTACAGAGTTATAACATATGATCGTCGAGGCTTTGGAAAATCATCTCAGCCGTGGGAAGGGTATGAATATGATACCTTTACTTCTGATTTACATCAACTATTAGAACATTTAGAGCTTCAAAATGTCACACTTGTTGGTTTTTCTATGGGTGGAGGCGAGGTAGCTCGGTATATTGGAAAATATGGAACTAATAGAGTGGAGAAGGCTGTATTTGCAGGGGCTGTACCACCATTCCTTTACAAGTCAGCAGATCATCCTGAGGGTGTATTAGATGATGAAGCAATTCAAGGATTTGAAAATGGAGTAAAAAGTGATCGCCTAGCATTCCTTGATGAGTTTACGAAAGGATTTTTTGCTGCTGGAGATCGAACTGACTTAGTTAGTGAACCATTTCGACTTTACAATAGGGATATCGCTGCGGGTGCATCACCTAAAGGAACACTAGATTGTATCGCTGCTTTCAGCAAAACAGACTTCAGAGGCGATTTAGCCAAGGTTAATATACCTACCCTTGTTATTCATGGTGATTCAGATGCAACTGTACCATTTGAATATAGTGGGAAATTAACACATGAAGCAATTCCTAATTCTAAAGTAGTATTAATAAAGGGTGGTCCACATGGGCTAAATGCAACGCATGCCAAAGAATTTAATGAAGCGCTCCTATCATTTTTAAAGGACTGATTACAACTATATAATTGTTAATTGATAAATTATAAACAAGTAAAAATAAAGCTTTATAAAAGATGCTCTTGGATAAATCCAGGAGCATCTTTTTAAATTAGGAGTAGTGCACCACGGTAATCTTCCATTATGAAATTTCTATTCATTTTTAAATATTGATATTGAGATGTTATCTTGAAAAATACTCATTAATTTCGAATTGAATAATCTTCTTAACAGCTAAAATGTATTGGTTAGAGTTTTTTTAGACCTCTTAGATGGATTGCTATATTACTATCAAGATAATATTTTGAATAATCCTCAAAACAAAGAAATGTTTTGTCAGAAAACAATAAAATCTTATTAATTTTTATAATTAGTTGAATTTTTATAGAAATAATTCTCTTAATATATTAAAATAACATCGTATTATGTCAGATTTTAATTAGGGGAGAGAAATTTATGTTAAAAAAAATCATTCCAGTTGCTTTAGCATTAAGTACAGTTACTTTTACTAGTGTATTTGCTGCGCCTTCAGCCCAAGCAAGTACAGAACCAAACCGCTACATAGATGTGCAAATGCTCGGTATTAACGATTTTCATGGGCAACTAGACACTGTAAAAAAAATTAACAATAAAGATGCAGGGGGTATTGAGTACTTAGGGGCTTATTTACGTGATCGTGAAAAACAAAATCCGAATACATTAAAGGTACATGCTGGCGATGCTGTTGGAGCAAGTACTCCTGTTTCAGCATTATTACAAGACGAACCTACGATTGAATTTCTAAATGATTTGAAATTCGATGTTGGAACTATAGGGAATCATGAATTCGATGAAGGTGTTGCGGAAATGAATCGCCTTATTTATGGTGGATACCATGAGAAAACAGGGAATTTTAAAGGAGCAAAATTCCCATATGTGGCTGCAAATTTCTATAATAAATCCACTGGTCGTTTATTTTTACCACCATTCACTATAAAAAAGGTACAAGGAGTTCCTGTTGGATTTATCGGAGTCGTAACAACGGATGTTCCTAATCTTGTTATGCCTACTATGCTAAAGAATGTGGAAATTACAGATGAAGTTGAAGCTATTAACAAATCCGTAAAGCAATTAAAAAAACTAGGCGTTAAATCTATTGTTGTTCTTGCGCATAACGGAGGTACAACAGATGGGAACGGCGTAACAAATGGTGATATCGTCCGATTAGCAAATGAGACTGATCCAGAAGTCGATGTTATTTTTGGTGGGCATAGCCACACTTATGTAAATGGAACTGTTAATAATAAACTTGTCGTACAAGCAAATTCTTATGGTATGGCTTTTGCTGATGTTGATGTAAAGATTGATCGTAAAACACAAGATATTGTTGAGAAAAAAGCAGAAATTGTTACAACTTACCATGAAGGCATGGAGCCTGATAAAAAAATAAAGAAGAAGATGGAGAAATATCAAGCAAAAATCGCACCTCTTGTTAATGAAGTTGTAGGTAAGTCTATTGCTCCACTAGATCGCAAACTCAATACGGCTGGTGAATCTACTCTTGGAAATTTAGTTGCTGATGCCCAGCGTACAACAATGCAATCTCAAATTGCACTTATGAATCCTGGTGGTATTCGTAATGACTTAGATGCTGGTGATATTACATGGGGAGAGATATATGGTATTCAACCATTCGGAAATCAATTAATAAAAGTAAATTTAACAGGTCAAGATATTCGTGATATTTTAAATCAACAATGGCAAAAAGACATAACAAGAATGCTTCAAATTTCAGGAATCCAATACACTTGGGATGCGAACAAGCCTAATGGAGAAAAAGTAACAAGTATTCGCCTAACAAATGGAGAAGAAATTATTCCTTCTCAAACTTACAGCGTCGTTGCGAACGCATTTCTAGCTTCAGGTGGAGATGGGTTTGTATCCTTTAAAAACGGTAAAGATGCTGAAACAGGACCAACTGATTTTGAAGCATTAGTAGATTATATAAAAAAATCAAAAGAACCAATTCAATCTGTTATTGATGGAAGAATTCAAAAAATAAATTAGATTTTTATTAGTCTCAAAAACAAATAGATTACCTGTACGCTAACTTTTTCGTGTGCAGGTAATCTATTTTTTATGGGCTTGAAATAAAGTCTTACTGTGGCCAATGGGTATACCGTCTAGATGCAGAGTGCAGAAAACAATGGAGTAGACAAAAAATAACCCCTAAATTAACTCTATGATGAAGAGACTACAAATAATTAAAATTTGGAACTTCATATTAGCCCAATATTAACTACACTATAATGGATTGAAGCTCATGTAGTTTTATATTCGTATGAGTGAATTAAGGATTTCTTAAGAACCTATTAAGAAATAAGTGAGTTTGAGGAATTAGAATAAATGTATCTTAACAGTAATAAGAGAGGTAATGGTATTAAACGGTAGTCCTTATAGTATGTCAAAAATTAATAAATTAGTATTTCAGGAGGTTTTTATGAAAAAGAAAATAATTATTGCACTTAGTGCTTCTGCTATAATACTGACTAATTTTGTAGGAAGTACTTATGCAGATTCGAAAATAGAAGTTTCTGTTACAGCTCCCTACAATACAAATCAAATAGCGGGATGGTTAGAAGCACATGCAAAGCCTTTAAAAACAACTAATCCAACTGCATCTCTTAATGATTTAAAACCACTTAAGAATATGGTAGGTTCAGCTTCAATCGTAGGTTTAGGTGAAGCAACACATGGGGCTCATGAAGTTTTTACGATGAAACACCGTATTGTTAATTACTTAGTATCTGAAAAGGGCTTTACCAACTTAGTTTTAGAAGAGGGGTGGGACAGAGCTTTGGAACTTGATCGATATGTTCTTACTGGTAAGGGAAACCCAATCCAACATCTATCACCTACATTTAAAACGAAAGAAATGTTGGATTTACTTGATTGGATTCGGCAATATAATGCTAATCCAAAACATAAATCTAAAGTGCGTGTCATCGGGATGGATATTCAATCAGTAAATGAGAATGTTTATAATAATATAATAGAATATGTAAAGAGGAACAATTCAGATCTTGTGCCTAGAATAGAAGCGAAGATAAAAGGTCTTATTCCTGTAACAAAGGATATGAATACTTTTGAGATTCTTTCGAAAGAAGAAAAAGAAAAGTATATTTCAGATGCTAAACAAATCAGTGCTTTATTAGAACAAAATAAAAGTTATCTAAATGGAAAATCCAAAGAGTTCGCATGGATAAAACAAAATGCCCGTATTATTGAACAGTTCACTACAATGTTAGCGTCACCTCCTGATAAAACATCGGATATTTTTTTGAAACATGATATCGCAATGTATGAAAATGCGAAGTGGACTGAAGAACATTTAGGAAAAACCATTGTATGGGGACATAATGGGCACGTTTCGAAAACAAATATGATTCCTTTTATATACCCTAAAGTAGCTGGGCAGCATTTAGCAGAATACTATGGGAAACGGTATGTATCTATTGGAACATCAGTTTATGAAGGACAATATAATGTTTATAATAGTGACGGTGAATTTGGCCCTTATGGAACATTAAAATCAGATGATCCAAACAGTTATAACTACACCTTCGGACAAGTTAAAAAAGATCAATTTTTTATTGATTTACGTAAGGCGAACGGAGTGACAAGAACTTGGTTAAACGAACAACATCCAATTTTCGCGGGGATAACTACCGAAGGGCCTACTATACCTAAAACTGTTGATATATCATTAGGGAAATCATTTGATATACTTGTTCAAATTCAAAAAGTGAGTCCATCTCAAGTGCATCAATAAAAGTAGAATCATATGTCTTAATGACAACGTGATAAATGTTTCATATAGCGCTATGAAATTTTGTTATATAGCAAGAAAAATAATCATATTAGAAAAAATCAGCAATGAAACTTGTTAAGAGTAAAAAGAATATTCAATATTTAAAGCGCGAAAAAAAACTGAAGCGACATCGGTGTTTTTTTGCGCTTTCGAGCACAGATGCTACTGCAATCCTATTATTATAGAAACGATTTCGAATGTAAGGAATTCGTAAGGGATAGGTAAGGAAAAAGAGATTTTCATTGTGTAGGATAAAAATATAAGGAGGCGTGAAGGGGGGGAAGTACGGCCTACATATAAAACAATCAGTAACAAGAGTGTTTTGTGAAAATAATGAGTACAATGATTGCAAATGCATTGTTGCTTTTTCATCATTGGGAGAATGGATAGCTGTTTGGTTCGTATATGACACAGCTATCAACTATCTATACAATTTTAATAGAAGAGAGGAATGCTTTATGAAAACACGCAGTAAAATTACATGTGCAAGTCTAGCACTTTTAATAGCTGGAAGTTCTCTGTTATACATACCACCAGCCTCAATTGTAAAAGCAGAACCCACGCAAAATGTATCTAGTTCGTTACAAACAAGTGCTCAAAGCGATCGTACTTCCGTTAAGAAAGCAATGCGGGATACACTGCAACTAGGATACCCGGGAATACTCGCTCAAATTTCTAAGGGTGGTAAAACTTGGAGTTATACTGCTGGGGTAGCGGATCTGAGAACTAAGAAACCAATGAAAGCAGATTTTCGCTTTCGTATTGGCAGTGTGACGAAAACGTTCATTGCAACAGTTCTACTTCAATTATCTGGAGAGAACCGTTTAAATTTAGACGACCCTATTGAAAAATGGTTGCCTGGTGTCATTCAAGGAAACGGATATGATGGTAACCAGATTACGATCCGGCAACTATTGAATCATACAAGTGGTATTGCTGACTATATAAATTCAAAAGATTTTGATATTACGGATATAAAAAAATCGTATACGGCTGAAGAATTTGTAAAGATGGGGATTTCTCTTCCACCAAACTTTGCTCCAGGGAAGGGTTGGTCTTATTCAAACACAGGATACGTAATACTGGGGATCCTTATCGAAAAAGTAACAGGAAACAGCTATGCGGAAGAGGTTGAAAATCGGATTATTGAACCGCTTGATTTGTCAAATACATTCCTACCTGGCAATTCAAGCGTGATTCCAGGCACCAAGCATGCACGTGGATATTTGCAACTAGACGGAGCCAGTGAGCTAAAAGACGTTACTTATATTAACCCAGGTAGCTCGGATGGAGATATGATTTCTAATGCTGACGACTTAAACAAATTCTTCTCTTACTTACTCAGTGGCAAATTACTGAAGGAACAGCAACTAAAACAAATGCTTACTACAGTTCCTACAGAAAGAGAGGGAACTAGATATGGCCTTGGAATTCTTGAAATTAAGCTTCCGAACGGTGTTACGGTATGGGGACACAGGGGTGCCGTTCCAGGGTTTTCCACTTTTGTTGGTGGAACACTTGGAGGAAAACGTACATTTGCTATCAATGCGAACAGTTTAAACATTCATAATCTGGAATTTTTTAAAGATATTTTACTTGCTGAATTTAGCAAGTAGGAAAAACAGATAAATTTTATCATTTGTAATTTCTATCGGAATAGATTATCGCTTGAAATGAGTATAGAGGGGGTTAAGTATATAGAAACACACAAACCAACTATAAGAGATGGCTAAGTAAAAGGTTTGGTTTATGCATTGGTCGTTTAAAAGAGCAACACATATAATGAGTGATTATTATATATACTATTGTATTTGTATGGGTATTGTCACTAATTGTAAATTTATATAAATTGCGAAGTCTAATTTAAGACTTCGCAATTTTTTCGTTTAACAGCTTTTATTGTGAAGCTATTTACAATAGAAAAAAGGAGGATGTAACTAGCTATGCGGATGGATCTTGGTACATGTGCTATATAGGAGATGTTGCTGAAAAAATATACAAGAAAAAATCAAATTTAGAAGAATATATGTATGGGAGACAAGAAAGCTGAAGTAAAATAAAAATCTTTGCTTTTTATTTTATTATCTTCACACATATAAGAAACAAAGGAATTTATCCCGCTTTAATGGGCAGTAAGACCCCCACTGATTAAAGTTTCACTTTATATAAAGTATGTTATTGATGATAAAGGTTTAATTGGTTTGTTTTAGTAGTTTTATATTTATGAGTTAATTGGGAATTATAGCGGTTTTGTATACATAATTTTTCTCGCCTTAATTGATAGCGCGTAGATATAACGGTTATTTTAACCAAAATTTTCATGAAAATACCTTCAAAAGGAACGTAGGTTCGTGTATAATAAGAACAAACGTTCTTTTGTTAGGAGTGATAACCTTGTATGATTATTCTCTTTTACCGAATCGTATTATTTTATGTGTAGATCTTCGTAGCTTTTATGCAAGCGTGTCATGTATTAAAAAAGGACTTGATCCACGATATACGAAATTGGCTGTTGTAGGTGATGTAAACCGCAGTGGATCAATTGTATTAGCAGCAACACCGCCATTAAAAGCATTAGGAATTAAGAAAATGGCACGGTTGTACGAAATACCGAAGCGACCAGATATTATTATTGTGAATTCGATTATGCATACGTATATGAAGTGTTCAACTTACATAACAGGCTTAGCTTTACAGTATGTTGCGCCGGAAGATTTTCATCAATATAGTATTGATGAGTTTTTTATGGACATGACCGCGAGTATTCATTTGTTTGCGAGTAATCCGTGCGAGTTTGCATTAAAGTTCAAGCGAGAAATATATGAACGTACACGGATCGAAAGTACGATTGGTATTGGGCCAAATTTATTATTGAGTAAAGTAGCGATGGATGTGGAAGCGAAAAAGAATAACGATGGAATAGCGCAGTGGACGTATGACGATATACCCGAGAAGTTATGGAGTATTAGACCACTCAGTAAATTTTGGGGTATATCGTATAAAACGGAAATGAAATTAAATCGAAAAGGTATACATACGATTGGGGATTTAGCGCAGTACCCGTTGAAGTATTTAAAACAATCGTTTGGTTTAATAGGGGAAGAATTACACTTGCATAGTAACGGGATTGATTTCAGCAGAATAGCAGAGAAATATGTTCCAGCGACAACATCTATAGCGAAAAGCCAAATATTATTTCGTGATTATTCAATAGAAGAGTTCACCGTTATTTTATTAGAGCATGCAGAAGAAGTTTGTTACAGATTGAGAAGCGAAAAGAAATACGCGCAAACGATTCATTTTTCAGTCGGATATAGTAGGGAATACGGGGGAGGAATAAAAAAAGCACATACGTTAAATAGAGCAACAAATCTAACGATGGACATTTACAACGTTTGTACATATTTTTTATACGAACGGCATACAGGAGAGCCGATTCGCTCGATAAGTCTTTCCTTAACAAATTTAATACATGAAGGAGAAGAGCAAATTTCGCTTTTCGATAACATTATACAAAGAGAAAAAGAAATGAGATTAACGAAGGTTATGGACGAAATTCGAACACGATTTGGTAAGAACAGTATATTACGTGGAATTTCCTACACAAGCGTCGCAACAGCAAGATATAGAAACACATTATTAGGAGGGCACAAATCGTGATGAATGCTAATATGCCAAAAGGAAGAGGAATGGTCAAGTGGCAACCATTTGCTAGTATGCCAGAGCAGTTCGTCTGTATTAAAGACATGATACAGGAGCAATCAAAGATCCCGCGTCCAATCTTAACGCAAGATGCAAAAGAAAGGATTGAAAATAAGCTGTTAATTTCATATTTAGGTGAAGAAGAGGTTTTACTTACATATTATAAAAATGGCTCTCTATATAAAAATTACATAACAGTAGCTGATATAAATCCATTAAATAAGACGATTACTTGTACCGATGCTTTTCGTAATCAAAAAATATTTAAGTTTGGTGATGTAATGGAAGTGGAATAAAGTGTAACTGGAATTCATATAAAGGTTTATGGCCAACCATGAATAAATAGTTGGCCATAATGATCTTAAAGATCCATATCTTTTAATCCGGGACTATGCTCATTTGGCATTTCAGGAAGTTCTGGTACAGGAAAACCTTTTGGTGGGTCAGTTACTGTTAATGTTCCTTTATTTCTACTTGGAGATTCACCTTGGAATATTTCTCCCATTCTTGTTGGATCTAAGCTGAAATTAAATTGTGCATTATGGAATCCCATGTCTACATATTTTCTACACTCTGGATATTTATTGATATCATAGTTCGGCACAGGGAAGAGTTTCCCCCATTCAACCCCTAATGTCTCTAAAGCTTTTGCAAAAGCATTTTGATGTGCATTATCACGAACAATTAAAAATGCAAGAGTTTCTCTAAATGTTTGATTAGAACTCATTTCATAAATTCTAGTTTTTTGAAGTACACCTGTAGATTCAAGTACTACATTATCTAGTAAATCGCTAATTAGGTTTCCATGACTATATACCCAAGATCCATTCCAAGGATTTCCAGCTGCATCAACAGGCAATGAACTTTGAGCACCTACAATAAAATGGTGAGGGTTTGCATGTTTAACCGCTTCATCAAGCGGTGCTTTGTCAATACCAGCATTTCCTGGCGTAGGTTCACCAGATCCAGTTAATAGCTGATTAATTGTATGTTGTACAAGTTCTACATGGCTTATTTCCTCTAAAAAAACACCTCGAAGTAAATCACGATATTGCTTCTCTTTACCTCTAAAATTTGAGCTTTGGAAGAAATATTGCATCATTGTACGCATTTCACCATAATGCCCGCCTAATATTTCTTGTAAAACTTTTGCAGCAGCTGGGTCTGGTTTATCCGGCTTAATCATATTAATTATTTCCTCTTTATAATAAAACATGAAGGACACCTCTTTTTAAGTTAGTTAACATTGTTATCGTGTCCGCTAATTGGTTACTTAATACTTTAATTCATTTTTTTACCAGTAAATCGTTACCGTAAAATGCAAAGTCTTTTTGAAATAACTATTTTCGATATGAGATGAGAGTGGGGGAATAGCTACTTAGCATGTAATAAAAAAGATAAGATTACGGAGTGTAATCTTATCTTTTCATGAAGAATAATAAATTGTATCTTCAAGGTTTTAAAATGACTTTTATACAATCATCTTCACGATTATTGAAAATTTGATAACCGTAGCTCGCTTCTTCAAGGGGGATTTTGTGTGTAATAATTTCTTTTGGATCGAATTCTTTGTTTATTATTTTTTCAAACAGTTCCGGCATAAAATGAATAACAGGTGCTTGTCCCATTTTAAGATTAATATTTCTAACCCAAAATGCCCCGAGTGGAAAAGCATTATAATTGCCGCCATAAACACCCGTCATTTGAACCGTTCCGTATTTTCTTACGGCTTTCGTAGCAATTTGAATAGGCCCGAGAGTTCCACCTTGTAATTTCAATTTTTGTTCCAGGAATTCTAGTGGCGATTTCTTCCCATCCATGCCCACGCAATCAATGACTACATCGGCACCGCCATGTGTGATTTCCTTTAAATGTTCTCCCATATCAGGAAATTTTGTAAACTCAAATACCTCAACATTGTTAATCTTTTTTGCATAATGTATCCGATAATCTAAGTAATCGACTGCGATTACGCGCTTAGCCCCTTGCATCCAAGCGAATTTTTGTGTCATTAATCCAACAGGGCCACAACCTAGGACGATAACAGTATCACCTGGCTTAACACCTGCGTTTATTACACTCCAATAGGCTGTTGGCAAAACATCGGATAAAAACAGTAGAGATTCATCTTCAAGCTCGCATGATTCTGGTATAACAAATGGAGTGAAATTTCCAAAAGGAACTTTTAAATATTCTGCTTGTCCGCCTGGATGGTTACCAAATTTCTCTGTATAACCAAAGTATCCACCAGAATCATAATGAGGATTGGAGTTATCACATTGACTTTCCATTTCATGTTGGCAATAAAAACAATGTCCACAAGCAACATTAAAGGGGATAACAACACGATCGCCTTTTTTTACTTTCGTAACATCTGGACCAACTTCTTCAACAATGCCCATTGGCTCATTACCGATAATATACCCTGGAGGTAAAGACATGTTGCCTTGATATAAATGTAAATCAGAACCGCAAATAGCAGTTGAAGTAATTTTTACAATAATATCATCTTTTTTCTCTAACTTTGCATCATCCACCTGTGTAACTTGTACTTGGTTTGGTCCTTGATAGGTTACAGCTTTCATCTCATATCTCCTTAGGAATCATTTTTCATAATTTATATGTATCTCTTGGCAAAACAGAAATCTTTAGTAAAGAGAAATCTATACATAGTGTTGTTATAAAAGTACGTTATAGCAACTCTTCTTTCTTATATCTTTTGCCCTATTTTAAGAAGAAACTCAATATTTATTCATAATCTAATTTCCACAAAAAGGATAATTATTATTTCATAATTTGTAGCATATTAAAAACATCGGAGGTGAAACGATATGGCAAACAATAATAGTGGAAGTCGTAATGAATTGTTAGTTCGAGGTGCTGAACAGGCTCTTGATCAAATGAAATATGAAATTGCCCAAGAGTTTGGTGTACAACTTGGTGCAGATACAACAGCTCGTTCAAATGGATCTGTTGGTGGTGAAATCACAAAACGTTTAGTAGCAATGGCTGAACAACAACTTGGTGGTAGAGCTAACCGTTAAGTAAATTAGTGTAAAAGATAGCAGGCATGTAAATCAATTTCTTTTGTATATGTATAAAAACAAACCCTTATATTAAATGGATTCTCACTCAAAGATTATCGATAATTTTCTTTCATAATCTTTGAGTATTTAATTTGTAAACTACTTTCCTAAACAATAAACACGTAGTGTTGGAAAGGTGTTTTCCATGCATAATAGAAAATCTTTTGCAGGAAAAAGCATACTTGAAAGTTTGATTTCAATATTGAAATCAATATTTATTATGATATTTTCGAAAGGGAGGAATTTAAAAATGGGTATTTTAAGTGGAAACCCTCAAAATGAACCGTTACATTACGGAGAAGTATTTGATATTTGGAGTTACCTTCTAGCTGCACAAGGTGGAATCGCAAGCCATCAAGTATTTATGAATCACACAGGTGACGAAGATTTGAAGAAGTTTTTAGAAAGCTTAATTGAAAATGATATGAATTCAGAAATAGAAGAGTTAAAAACTCTTTTAAAGGTTAATGGCGTAGCATTACCGCCTGCTCCTCCAGAACGACCAGTTGCATCTATCGAAGATATTCCTCCAGGAGCGCGTATTAATGATGCTGAAATAGCAGCAGCTGTTGCTACAGGATTAGCAGCTGGACTTGTGACATGTAGTCAAGTGATGGGAAAATGTCTTCGAGAAGATGTAGGGATGCTATTCGGACAATTTCATATGAAAAAAGCGCAAGCAGGTGTAACTTTGCTGCGTCTAAGTAAGAAAAAAGGGTGGGTAGTTCCACCTCCGTTACATGTAAGAAATTCAGATCAAGCTTAAGAAACAAAAATAAAAAAAGTGGCATTGGCCACTTTTTTATTTTTTAGATGTATCCTCAACTTTGGATTTATTTATTGTAGAAGAATCCATATATTCATCTGACATTTCCATAGCATATTTATCATGATGAATATGATTGTGATTTCTTAATTCATCGTCGTTACGCAGTACTAATCTCTTCATATAAATATGGAAGAAAACCTCTATTCCGCCAATAATTAATGCGGCAATAAATGAAGAAAGTCCAATATTACGAGTAGCATCTAAATTTGTAAATAAGGATGTTAAAAGCCAAATGCCGAAGAAGCTTAAGCCGAAATCTGCCATTGTAGCAATCATATTTCCGTATTTAGGTAAAATGAAGAGATCGCCGATTAAATAGGCAGCTCCTGTTAGGAAAAGAGAAATGAGTAATACTCTAGGAATCGAAATGCCTTGAAAGATACCGAGTACCATTAGTAATACTGCAGTTATCGCTGTGTATTTAATTAATAAAGCAACAATATGTTTCATCATTTTCCTCCATTGTTTAAACGTATATGGAATAAAAGATTTCATTGAAAACGGGTTATGCTTTTATATAGCGTAACCCGTTTTATTTTGTGTTGGAGGACTATTTAGAATATCCCATGGCACGTATGTTATATTTCGTTCTCCTATACATTATTATATTGGGCTTAAAGTGCATCAATTATACCTTTGAATTCGTGGTCGTAATTACCAATTAATTAGCTATATATTTTAGCATGTAATTTAACATATTAAAGAAAGAAGAAGGAGGTGAATTAATATGTCAAATAATAACAGTGGAAGCAGCAATCAATTATTAGTACGCGGCGCTGAACAAGCTCTTGATCAAATGAAATATGAAATTGCTCAAGAATTTGGAGTGCAACTTGGAGCAGACGCAACAGCTCGTGCTAACGGATCTGTTGGTGGTGAAATTACAAAACGTCTTGTATCATTAGCGGAGCAACAACTTGGTGGTGGAGTTACTCGTTAATTTTATATACAAAATGGATATAGAGGAGAGGCATGTCGTCTCTCCTTTCTCATACATTTTTTAGATTTACAACTATAACTCGAATTTATTTGTTTAACTTTTAGACTTACAAGGTTTTAAATACATAATTAATTTTTGCGTAATAAAAGGATAAAAGATGCGAGGTTATATTTGATGCGAAAGGAGCAGAAAAAATGAAATATGAAGCATTATTTACAGTTGAGATTTCTGTAGGAAGTGAAAGAGTAGCAAATCACAAAATAAAGGCTCATGATGTCGTTGATGTTGTTGAAAAGCTTGCTGAGAAGTACTTAAGTGATCATGAGGGGCATTCTCAAAATGAATAAAGGAGAATCGTAATATGACCTGCCATGATGTTAAGAACGAAACGAAAGAAAAAAAAGATTTAAAATGGTGGCAACTCTCACTTATTGGAATTGGTTGTACGATAGGAACGGGCTTTTTTTTAGGATCCAGTATAGGGATTAAAATAGGTGGATCTTCAATTATTCTTATTTTGATTTTAACGGGATTCACTACATATATTGTATTTGAAGCATTGGCAAAAATGGCTGTGGAAGATCCGCAAAAAGGATCGTTTCGCATTTATTCAAGAAAAGCTTTTGGAAATTGGGCGGGTTTTAGTCACGGATGGACATATTGGTGTTCGGAGTTGCTTATTATGGGCAGCCAGTTAAGTGCGTTAGGAATCTTTTCACGTTACTGGTTCCCTAAAATACCACTATGGATATTTGCTGCTGTATATGGAGTAGCGGCTATATTAATTATTTTTATAGGGGTAAAAATATTCGAACGTTTAGAAAAATGGATGGCTATTATAAAAATCGCGGCTATTATAGGATTCATTGTGATTGCTATTTTGGTTATTTTAGGATTTATAAAGGGTGGTTTATATAAAGCGCAAATTCCGCGGAATTTTAAAGACTGGTTCCCAAATGGATTAAAAGGTACTTGGTCCTCTCTAATTTATGCATTTTATGCATTTGGAGGAATCGAAATTATGGGGTTAATGACAATAAGACTTAAAGACCCTAAAGATGCACAAAAATCAGGTAGAGTAATGTTAATGATTTTAACGATTATTTACGTAGTCTCTTTAGGGTTGGCAATTATGATGGTACCATTAAACCAGTTTAATACGAAAGAAAGTCCTTTTGTAATAGCATTACAAGACTATAATTTGCCGTATGTGCCATTTATTTTAAATATAGTATTAATTTTAGCGGGTTTTTCAACGTTAGTTGGTTCATTATTTGCAGTGACAAGTGTATTAATGAACTTAGCTGAAGAAGGTGATGCACCTGCAATGTTTGCTAAAAAAAACAAGAAAAATATCTCTTTTCCAGCTTTAATTCTTATTATAATTGGACTTGGTGCTTCTATCCTTAGTGCTTTATTACTACCAAAAAATATATATGAGTATGTCACAACTGCAGCTGGATTAATGTTGTTATATACATGGAGTTTAATTCTTCTTTCCTTTTGGAGACTAATGAATCCAAAAGGTTGGATGCAGATAAAAAGTATTATTGGTCTTATTATGATTGCACTAGCTGTTAGTGGAACACTATTGCAAAAAACAACCCGTTTTGGTTTCCTAGTGAGTTTGTTGTTTTTAGGAATAGTTATTATTGTTACTATAATTGTTCATTTTGTCTCAAGAAAAAGGAATACAGTTATATGAAGTATCTTTCTTTACACAACAGGAATAGTAGGTCAGAACTAAATAATAGAAGTTATTGAAAAATAATTTGATAAGTTTGAAAACCAAAATATAATCCATAAATAATAAGTGATATTCCAGATACTACCGTTATAAGAGACAATATACGAGTATTCAAAAATTTACGAAATATACTAGATGTACTTGCCATCGTAATATCCCAAATAAAAATACCTAAAATGGTACCAAAGCTATATAACAAAAGCTGCTCTTTATTATAGGAAGAAGCGGCTTTTGCTAATATAGAGCCGAAAATTCCAAGCCAAAATAGAATTGTTAATGGATTAGATAAAGACATAAAGAAACCAGAAAAAAAGCTTTTACTAATTGAATCATCATTTCTCGTATTACTAATGCTAATTTGATTCGCGTTTTTTAAACTTTCGATACCTGTATAGATTAAAACAAAAGCGCCGAAAGACCATAAGAAAAGTTTTATAATATCTTTTTCGAGGAAATGAATGACACCTAAATAAATAAGCGCCATATAGATAATATCTGCAAGTAAGGCTCCTATGCCAAGAATCCAAGCGTGAAAAAAACCACTCCTAATACCTTTTTCTAACTGTGCAGCATTAATAGGCCCCATTGGAGCAGATAATGATAAACCTAAAAAAACATAGCTTAAAAATATGCCCACGTATAACATGCTCCTCCCACTAAAATTGATCTATATTAAATCTATTCAGTGGTTAAAGTTTGTACAACTAAATAATAAAAAGCAGAGTGAATTACTTATTTTTATGCAAGTATTTTATTATTCGAGAAAACGGACACTTGGATGGAATTGTTTCATCATCACGTAAGAAATATTGCTGCCATTCAAAATTATCTTTTTCACCATAATCTTTAAGAGAAGGGTGAATAGGAGCTTTGTCATAAGCAGCTAGACGTTGACGTATTAAGTTTTTTAGTTTTCTACTGCGTTTCTCAGAATTCATAATTCCCTGTAAAACCCATCTAGGGGTTAAAGCAAGCATCATACATGAAAAATGTCTACTTCGTCTATTGACATGGGCAGGTGTAGCGCAGTAAACAAAATATGATTCATTATGAAAGCAAAATTCCCAAGTGTTTTCCATAGGATCATTTGGAATGTGCATAGGCCATTCCATCTCGTCCAAACGGCTAGTTGTATTAAGTAGAGACCAATAAATATGTTCAAAATCCTCAACGGTAGTTTCTCGCTTTAAATCTATTGGTGTATGAATAAAAACAATAAGTGAAGCGTATTGCCCTGTGTCTCTAGAACATTCTGTATATTCTTTAAGTAATGTAGCAAAATCAGCGCTAGTATTCATATCTTTAGGATCACCAATGAATCCGTACCGGAGGTGATTGGCTGTAAAGCCGTGTTGAGCTGGGATACAAGGGAAAGGTTTATTTTTATCTGTCATTTTTAATTTAAAAGAACGGAAAGCTTCTTGTTGCCAATGTGGAAGGTTAGTAATATTTTTTTGTAAAGAGTCTTTATCGTAAATTATAGTCATCTTTTTATCCCTCCTAAGTCATAATATATAGCCTATTAATTATTTAGGAATAGGTGACTAACACGGCTAAAATAATTATTTTTTAATCTATAAAAATAAAGTGATTTAATAGAGAATCCCCTTCAATGTAGTTACTTAATTTTTAATCATATATAAAATTAAGTAACTATAAAATTTAAAAAATATGTAGGTACAATGTTCACATTTATATTTTCTAACTAGTATGGTTTATAACGAAACGAGAAAGGATGTATTATAGTGGGGATTTTTAAGGAAGAAAAAATTAAATTTATAGATTGTAAAGGCGAAGAAGTCATTTTGAAAATTAAAATTAAGGATATAAAAAAGTAGGGAAGAGGAATTAAGTTTATTTTATGGTGATTAACATAGAAAATGGAAAGTAATGATAAATTAGGTTGAAATGAATTCATGTAGTATAGGCCCCTTTTACATTTTTTTGCATAATGTAGCATGAATGAATATTAAGGGGGAACATATATGTCTTATCCTAATCAGTTAGCTTGGCATGAAACATTGGATCTACATGAATTAGTAGCATTCCAAGCGAACGGTTTAATCAAATTAAAAAAGTCAGTTAGAAATGTACCTGATCAAGCACTTCAATCGTTATATATTAAAGCTATAAATGCCATCCAAAACAATCTACAAGAGTTAGTACAGTTTTATCCGTATGCTCCTGGATTTCAAGCGCAGCATCGTGATGAAACTGGATTTTACGCTGGAGATTTGCTTGGGTTAGCGAAGACATCTGTTCGAAACTATGCAATAGCAATTACTGAAACTGCAACACCCCGACTTAGAGAAGTTTTAACCCGTCAAATAAATGGTGCTATACAATTACATGCACAGGTTTTTAACTTTATGTATGAACGTGGTTACTATCCAGCTTACGATTTAAAGCAACTATTAAAAAATGATGTTCAAAATGTGCAAAAGGCAATACAAATGCAATATTAAAATAAAGATATGGAAATTATCATTAGAGAAAAACTATAGTTTATTTATAGAGGATCAAATAGTTAATACTAAATGGTAATTTCCATTGTTAATAAATTGATTAAAGGATAAAAATATAGATTCATTCGAAAATACTAAAGAAATTATACTAACGCTATTTTAGAATGGTGAACTCCTTAAAGTTTTTTAGGGAGTTTTAATCAAATATTAAATATGCTAGAGAATAAGTATCTATACGATATTTCTAACTGAACATTAGTTTCCTTTGGCGCTAAGTATGTTTAGCACGTTTTTCTTTTGGGAAAAATAAGAATATACATTAGTGGAAAGGGTAGGATTTAATGGTTACCAAAACCGATAATACAAGCTATTTAACCTCTTCTGTTTATTTGACCCGTAATCTCTGGTCAGGTATGTTGTTTGGTTTAGGGTTAGTAGCTTTTATAGATGAAACTATTTTTCATCAACTGCTGCATTGGCACCATTTCTATGATAAATCTACAACAGATATTGGACTGATTTCAGATGGTCTTTTTCATGCTTTTAGTTGGTTTGCAACGATTGGTTCCTTGTTCATGGTTGCTGATCTTCGCCGTAGAAATGCATTTTGGTTGAAAAGATGGTGGAGCGGGTTAATGCTTGGTAGTGGTGGATTTCAATTATATGACGGTATAATTCAACATAAACTAATGAAAATACATCAGATTCGATACGTAAATAATGTTCTTATCTACGACGTAATATGGAATATAATTGCGACTGTAATGGTCTTAATTGGAATTCTACTAGTTTTTCAGACAAGAACCGATGAAAGATTATTGAGAGGGAAAAGTTTAGATGAACAATAACCATCTTCATCACGAAATATGGAGTTTATTGGATTTTTCGTTATTCGTATTCATTTTAATTATATTAATAATTTATGTTGTATCGACGGTATTATCAAATCGTCAGTACAAACGATGGCCGTTATATCGAAGTGTCTTCTGGGTTTTAGGGCTTATTTGTGTAGCAATAGCAGTTGTTGGACCTTTAGCTCATCGTGCTCATAATGACTTCACAATACATATGCTTGTGCATTTGCTCCTTGGGATGTTTGCTCCAATTTTTATAGCATTAGCAGCTCCGATGACTCTTTTTTTACGAACGCTCAATGTGGGAACAGCGCGACGTCTTTCAAGTATACTAAAGAGTAGGCCTTTAAAAATCCTTACTCATCCAATTATCGCAACCTTGCTTAATTTAGGAGGGTTATGGATTCTCTATACGACTAACTTATACTCGATGATGCACAAAAGTATACTTCTTCATTTGTTCATACATTTCCATGTTTTTATTGCAGGATACCTGTTTACCACATCAATGATTTATGTTGATCCAATATCCCATAGGTATAGTTATATATGCCGATCAATTATTTTAATAGTTGCATCAGCTGGTCATGGGATATTATCGAAATACATATATGCTCATCCGCCTGCTGGTGTAGTCACTGAACAAGCTGAAATTGGGGGCGTGCTGATGTATTATGGTGGGGATTTCGTTGATATTGTTCTAATTTTTATACTTTGTTTACAATGGTTCAGGAGTAGCAAATCGAGAACGAAAGTCAATAATATAATAAGATTATCGGATTTTTTGAAACTAAAAACTTTGAAATAAAATTTAATCATACTGTACTTAAAAGAAACTTTGATAAAAATGAGTATTATATTTTCATTTTTAAAATTTACGTTATAACTATTCAATATTGAAATATCTCCATGTTCATCCTAAAGACTCTAACATTGAATTAATTACATCATTTCTATGAAATATACAAGATGAGATGATGGAGTCCAGTTTGTCATTAATCTATCTACATAAATTTCTTTTACTTCTGTCACAGCATATTAATAACTTTCATTAAAACTTCTTTAGCAGCTCGGTTAAAAGGAATGAATTTCGGGATATGGTTAAAAATATGGAGTTTGTATGAGTTTTAAAATTTATAAATAAAAAGCAGCTAGCAAAAGCTAACTGCAGCGAGAAAATTACATCCATGAATTTAAGGAGTATAACTATATCATGGTTAAGTATAGTATGAACAAAAAATTTAAGCCTATACTAAAAAATTAAAAAGAGCAGTTATTTATATGACTGCTCTTTAATGGTAAGAAATAAAGCCTGGGTAAGAAGCAGACTTTATTATAAATAGTGTGTGCGAAAGCTCGATTTTTATTCCAAAAAAGTAGTTCTATTCTTAGGATATATATATTGCCTACATTCAGTTGTTTAACAGATTAAGTTTAAAACCTTTTGAATGATAATGCTCTATTATATTTTGATTCACTAATATGAAAAGATAAACAAAATATTTTCATGCTTAATGTATCTTTTTGTCTACATATTTTCCATAATCGGGTACAGCGATTTTATCAAATTCTTGAACGAGTGTTTTAAGGCCTGTTGCTAGCAATTCACCTGACATTGGTATCCCATGTCCAGTAATAGCGACCAGAGGCTTTACTTCTTCTAATTTAATGACTGATTCTTTAGCGGCTTTCCAGTCTGTTGTTAAATAACGAGGGGGGCCGCTTATTTCCTGTTCCTGAGTAAATACTTTATATAGATATTCCTGTTTCACTGTAACAAAAGCATCCCCAGCAATTAAAGTTCGGTCTTTTTCTCGGAATAATGAAATATGCCCAGGAGTATGCCCTGGTGTATGAATCCATCTAAACTCTGGCATATGAGGAACAGTTCCATCTGTAGGTAGTACTTTTACGCTATGTCCTAAATCAATCGGCTCATTAGGGAACAGGGGAGACATTTTCGCTATCATACCACCTTCAACTGTTGGATCTGGTTCAGGATAGCTTTGCTGTCCAGTCAAGAACGGTATCTCCATTTGATGGGCATAGACGGGAACATCCCAATACTTAATGAGTTCAATTATTCCTCCAACATGATCAAAATGCCCGTGAGTTAAAATAATTGCTTTTGGACGGCTATTTGTACCAAATCGCTTCTTAGTGACAGAGATAATTTCATTTGCACATGTAGGCATTCCAGCATCAACTAAAACAAAATCATTGGTATGCGGATGTCCAACAAAACATATGTTGACGATTTGAATCGTGTAACAAAATAAATCAGGCAATACTTCGATGCCATGACCACTTTCAATAGAAGTTGCTGGAATAAACTTATAATCACTTCCATAATTCATTTCATTGTCCATTTTTTATCTCCCTTAAGTTATTTTCCTACACATTATAGTTCCCTAATTTTGAAAATCCATTTTTGGGGATGACGTTTTAAAAATACAATTTCATTCATTTTTTCTAGTATTTTACATTATGTTTACTTACATAGAGTGCATATTCAAACTTATTTCTGTCACAATTCAGAAAGTCTCCACTTGAAGTAGGCATCCATCTTTGGAGAATTTATAGTATATCGACTTTGTTTCTTACTCGTTTATTACATTTACTATCACAAGTATCCATTATTAAAATGAAGAGAGAAACGCACTTTATTATAGGGAATTTTTAATTTTAGAGGAGGAACTATTATATGGCAAAGGTACTGATGTTTAATTTTCCAGGGGAAGGGCATGTGAATCCAACTCTTGCTCTTATTGAAGAATTAGTAAAAAGAGGAGAAGAAGTTGTTTACTATTGTGTAGAGGAGTATAAGGGGAAGATTGAAAAAACAGGAGCTTCGTTTCGTCCATATGAAAATTTTTTAGAAAAAGTAGACATGTTGGAAAGAATGAATGGAAAAATACATCCCTCTGAACTATTATTACATATGGTAAAATCCATGGACAAAATAATAAAGATTATTATAGAAGAGCTGGAAGAAGAAAAATATGATTATGTAATATATGATAACAATTTTGCAGTAGGATGGATTATAGCTGAAGTACTAAATGTACCTAGAATTTCTTCATGTACAACATTTGCAGTTACTAAAAAGGTATTTAACGCCCTGATGAACAATCACAATGAAGGAGATAAAACATCACCTTCCTATCAAGAAGTTACGCGTATTCTAGAAAAATGGCAAAAGGTATATGGTTTTTCTATGAATGAAAAGAAAAATGTAATGACGTGTGCTGGAAATATTACTCTTGTATATACATCTGAATTCTTCCAACCAGATGTGGAGGAATTAGATGATTCTTATATTTTTGTTGGTCCCTCTATTACATCACGGAAAGATATGCAAGAAATTACTTTTAAACAAAAGGAAGAAGAGAAACTTATTTATATTTCTATGGGAACTGTATTTAATCAACAAATGGATTTTTATTATACATGTTTTGAAACATTTAAAAATTTTCCTGCTACTATCATATTATCTGTAGGAAAACATATTGACATTAACCAATTGAAAAATGTTCCACATAATTTCAAGGTTTATAATTATGTGCCTCAGCTAGAGGTCTTGAAACAGGCGAATCTTTTTATTACACATGGGGGAATGAATAGTTCTAGTGAAAGTTTGTATTTTGGTGTTCCTATGATCGTTATACCAGTTATGGGAGATCAACCGATAGTGGCTCAAAGAATAGAAGATTTAAAAGCTGGTATACAATTAAATCTAAAAAATCTTACTCCAGCGACATTATATAATACAGTAATGGAGGTATTATATAATGATGTATACTTAGAAAATAGTCATAAAATCAAATGTACTTTAAAAGATGCTGGTGGATATATTAAAGCTGCTGACACAATAGAAATATTTAAGATGAATATGGATATTAAATAAGATGCCCCAGTTTTAAAAAGCGGCAACTGGGGCATCTTATTACTTTCTTCCTAACTTAATTATATCATGTAAATCAAGTTCGAAATAGACTGTTTATTCGTATTTACTACTGCTACAATCAAGAACACATGCATAGTAAGGAGAGATGGTAAATGAGTTCTTTCGTTCTCGATTTTCAGGAAATAGAAAACACGCAGCTTGCACTCGTTGGTGGAAAAGGATTGAATTTAGGGGAGTTATCAAGCGTTCAAGGGATACAAGTGCCAGAAGGATTTTGTGTTACAACGGTAGGATATGAAAAGGCGATCGAGCAAAATGAGGAGCTTCAAACTTTGTTGCAGCAACTAACAAAGTTGAAAAAGGAAGAGCGAGCTCAAATTGGTGAAATGAGTAAGAAGATTAGAGAAGTCATTATGGCAGTAGAAATCCCTACTGATGTAGTGGAAGCGGTAGCTCATTATCTCTCACGTTTTGGAAATGAACATGCGTATGCCGTGCGTTCTAGTGCTACGGCTGAAGATTTACCGTATGCCTCATTTGCTGGTCAACAAGATACGTATTTAAATATTATTGGAGAAAAAGCAATTTTGCAGCATGTAAGAAAGTGCTGGGCTTCTTTATTTACAGAGCGAGCAGTTATGTACCGCATGCAAAATGATTTTGAACATAATCAAGTTTCTATATGTGTTGTCGTTCAAAAAATGGTTTTCCCTGAGGCTTCGGGAATTTTATTTACTGCTGATCCGGTTACTTCTAACCGAAAGGTAGTATCAATTGATGCCAGTTTTGGACTTGGTGAGGCATTAGTATCAGGACTGGTCTCTGCCGATAATTATAAAGTAAAAGAAGGCGAAATTACCGGAAAGATGATAGCAACTAAAAAATTAGCTATTTATGCTTTAAAAGAGGGCGGAACGGAGACGAAACAGATTGATCCGGCTCAGCAAAAAATTCAAACATTGTCTGAACAACAAATTTTACAACTAGCACAGATTGGAAGACAGATTGAAGCTTATTTTGGTTGTCCGCAAGATATTGAATGGTGTTTAGTGGATGATACATTTTATATTGTCCAAAGTCGCCCCATTACGACTTTATATCCAATTCCTGAAGAAAATGATGGGGGAAATCATGTGTATATATCAGTTGGCCATCAACAAATGATGACCGATGCGATGAAACCGCTTGGGTTATCTTTTTTCCTGTTAACGACTAATGCTCCTATGCGTAAAGCGGGAGGACGGCTGTTTGTGGATGCTACGCAACAATTAGCTTCACCTGCTAGCAGAGATTATTTAATAAACACTTTAGGAAAATCAGATCCACTCGTAAGAGATGCATTAACAACTATAATCGAGCGAGATAATTTTATTACATTGTTGCCGGATGATGAAAAAGAAAAGAGTGTTAGTAAAAGTAAGCAACCTGCAAATTCGCAACCAGAAATCGAAAATGATCCGGCAATCGTTACGAATTTAATACAGAATAGTGAAGCATCAATCGAAGAGTTAGAACGAAACATGCACATGAAATCAGGGGTGGATGTACTTGATTTTATTTTGGAAGACATTCAGCAATTAAAGAAAATATTATTTCATCCGCAAAGTATGGCTGTCATTATGGCAGGTATGGATGCTTCAACATGGATCAATGAAAAGATGGAGCAATGGCTAGGCGAAAAGAATGCAGCGGACACACTTTCTCAATCCGTACAAAACAATATTACGTCTGAAATGGGGCTAGCATTACTCGATGTTGCTGATGTGATTCGGCCATATCCAGAAGTTATTGCGTATTTACAACATGTAGAAAATGATAACTTTTTAGATGAATTAGTTCAATTTAAAGGCGGAGAAAAAACTCGAGATGCCATTCTAACTTTTCTAAATAAATACGGAATGAGATGCAGCGGAGAAATCGACATTACGAAAACGCGCTGGAGTGAAAAGCCAACAATCATTATCCCAATGATTTTAAATAATATAAGAGACTTTGAAGCTGGCGCTAGTAAACGGAAGTTTGAAGAAGGGTTGCAAGAAGCTTTGAAAAAAGAAAAAGAGTTAGTAGATCGATTGCAACACTTGCCGGATGGTACACAAAAAGTAGAAGAGACGAAGCAAATGATTCGTAACATCCGTAATTGTATCGGTTATCGTGAATATCCAAAATACGGCATGATTAATCGTTATTTCATATATAAACAGGCATTATTAAAAGAAGCCGAGCAACTTGTACAGAGAGGTGTCATTCATGAAATCGATGATGTATACTATCTAACCTTTGAAGAACTGCACGAAGTTGTTCGCACGAATAAACTAGATTACGCGCTTATTCATAAACAAAAAAATGAGTACAAATTATATGAAAAACTAACGCCTCCCCGCGTTATGACGTCTGATGGAGAAATCATTACAGGTAAATATAAACGAGAAAACCTCCCAGCTGACGCGATTGTAGGTTTGCCTGTTTCTTCAGGAGTGATTGAGGGAAGAGCTCGCGTTATTTTAAACATGGAAGATGCGAATTTAGAAGAGGGGGATATATTAGTTACTGCTTTTACTGACCCGGGCTGGACACCGTTATTTGTGTCTATAAAAGGGTTAGTCACCGAAGTTGGCGGGCTTATGACTCACGGGGCAGTGATTGCACGTGAATATGGATTACCAGCAGTCGTCGGGGTAGAGAATGCTACGAAACGAATAAAAGATGGGCAACGAATTCGGGTACATGGGACTGAAGGTTATATTGAAGTGTTGTAATGAAATAAAAGATCATCCGCTATTATAGTGGATGATCTTTTATTATATAGCTGACTTATTTTTTTAAGCCAGCCGCATAAAAAGGTCCATGAACTGCGATTGTTGATAAAATACGAGCAATTTCCTCAGGTGTTTCTTTTTGCCCGTTATTTAACCATTGCTGAATGACACCTATATGAGCAGATGCCATATAAGAAGCTAAGTATTGACTTGGGACAAGTAAATTTTCCTTATTAATGAGGGCACCATTCGTATCTTCAAATAGTGTTTTCCACATAAAGTCTTTTAGTTTTGTTTGGAAAGATAAATCTCCTTTTGGGCTTAATACTGCTTTCATAAAATCACTATTTTCATTTAGAAATTCAAGAATAGAAGTAATAAGTATAAACGGCATTGTTGGGGAAGGGTTTGACCCAAGATCAGCAATAACTTCAGGCAATCTCTGTTTGGCAATGCTAGAAAACTCATACATAATTTCTTCTTGGCATTTCGTCATTAAATCAAATTTCTCCTTTTCGGCAAGAAGGTAGGCTGAACTCTTTTGTTTCGTTCATAACGATGTTCCTAGGCGAATGTTTGTTCCTTTTGTCTTACGATACAATCTGCCCTTAGATAAGGAGGGAATAGATCGTAAGACAACGAAATTGAATAATCATAATCATTTTGTTAGTTGAGCCAATAGGAATTTGCGATGAAGGCCCCAATATGAATGTGTCAAAAGTAATGAACTCTCTAAGAAAGGTGGTGAAAACAATGGCTAGAAAGAAAGCAGTGAAAGTATTACGTAAACAAAAGAAAAGAGAAAACATGCAATGCTTCACGCAAAAACAAAATATCGGACGAGCTTGCTTGACTGCAAAAGAATTCCGCTTACTGCAACGCATGTCACATAGTTCAAAAGCATTGCGAAATGTTGGATTGTACACGATAAAACAAAGTTACCTGAATAATAACAAGATGGCTACTGTAAAAGAAGTAGATACTGCCATGCAAACCGATATGAACTACTGGGGCATGCAATCAAACTCTGTTCAAGCGATTCGTAGAGCCTTATTTACAGAAGTGAAGAGCTTTTTTAAAGCAATGGAACAGTGGAAGAAAAATCCTGAAACCTTCACAGGTCGTCCTAAATTTCCTAATTATTCTCGTTCCACTGACAAACGAATTATTGAAATCTATCAAGTTCCAAAAGTGGATGATAACGGGTATTGGACCATTCCGATGAGTGTTGCATTCAGGAAAAAATTCGGTCCCATTAAAATACGTATGCCAAAAAATATAAGAAATAAAAAAATCTCCTACATTGAGATTGTACCGAAGCAAAAAGGTCGGTTCTTTGAGGTGCATTACACATATGAGATGCACGTGTCTCAAATGAAGCAACCATCCACGACTACGAGTAACGCTTTGAGTTGCGATTTAGGTGTAGATAGATTAGTAAGTTGCGTAACCAATACAGGTGATGCATTCTTAATTGATGGGAAAAAATTAAAATCTATAAACCAATATTTTAACAAAATGATATGTAACCTCCAACAGAAAAATATGGACAACGGAATTTCAAAACGTATTGTAACGAACAAAATGGCTGCACTTTGGCATAAACGTGAACGACAAATAAATGGTTACATTTCACAAACTATAGGCCTGTTGTTCAAAAAAGTGAAAGCATTAGGCATAGATACGGTTGTCGTAGGCTATAACGTTGGTTGGAAACAAAAATCTGATATGGGAAAAAAGAATAATCAAACATTTGTGCAAATCCCGTTTCATAAATTGATTGCGGCAATTGAGAATAAGTGTGTAAAAGAAGGCATCCGATTTTTGAAACAAGAAGAAAGCTATACTTCAAAAGCTAGTTTTTTGGATAAAGATCCAGTTCCAGTTTGGTCTAAGGATAATAGAGTCCAATATTACTTTAGCGGCAAACGAATCACTCGTGGTCTGTACCAAAGTAAGGTAGGAACATGTATCCATGCTGATATTAATGGTGCGCTGAATACCTTGAAAAAATCAAAAGTTGTAGAATTGGAGGAAAGTTTGAAAGTGAAAACGCCGATTCTATTAGAAGTGCAAAAACGTAAGGCTGTTGCTTCACGCATAGCTTAGTGGGTGCGTCAACCATCCATTCATGTGTACTCGACTTGTCGGGGCTTGTAGCACACGCCGGATTCATCTGAGTGGTGGCTTCTTCCAGAAGGAAGAACTGCTCTTTTTCGAAAGGGTGGTACAAGTGGGAAAACAATCTTTCGTTGCCAGTACCAACCAAAAACATACTTGGGGTGTTACCATAAGGTGGCATGAATGCTAGAGCGTCAAACTGTCTAGCGATAGACGAAAAGACCTAGCGTTCGAACTCAAGCCCCCACTGAAACGTTTCAACTCAGAGGGGGTAGTTGACTGCGATAAGTAAAATGCCAGTAGGTACAAGAAAAGAAAGCTTCGTATTAAAACTAAAACAAATCATAACAGGAGCTGTCGCGGCACTTGTCATTGGATTTGGGCTTACATGGATTGCGGATGGTATGGTAGGATTAAATATTTCGAATTTTACGGATACGGCCTTATTTTTATCCATTACATCCTTTAGTTTCTTCTTAATGATATCAGCAGTACTTTCACTAGTTGGACTAAAAGGAATTGGTGTATTCGCACTCTTATTATTCTTTGGGGCACCGTTATTATCGTTAGCACCGGAAATGTTGTCGCCATTTTACCAAGATTGGGTGTACACATGGTTGCCAATGCGATTTATGATTGAAGGACTTAGAGAAATATTCTTCTTCGGAAAAGGGTTAAGCTGGAGTACACCTGTAACAGTACTCGTTTGGATTGGTATAGTAAGCATGGTTATCATACTTGGAACAGCTTTAAAACGTAGTGTAGTAAAGGAACATAAAACGGAAGTAAATGCTTAAAAAATAGTAGAGAAAAAACCGTTTCACTAGTAGTGGAGCGTTTTTTTTATGTTGAGATATAAGCTAGGTAACATAGAAGATATATTTAAGATGTAGTAGTTAATTGTGTTATATAATGTATAAAACAAAAACGACAATACACAAGAAAGGAGCGAACAAATGAAACGAGGGATTTTTGTAGATATTCCAAATGAATATGACAATCTACTTTGGAAAGTGTTAAAGCCAATCGATATTACTTCATTTGATTGGCGAGTGGAAAACGAGGAATCTTATTTCATATTACCTGATGGACTAGGACCAGAATTATTTTCAGAAGATAACAAGGTAATGAGTGGATTAGAATTGAAAAAATTAATAAAAGACAACATATATTATCTCATTTTTGCAGATTTGAAAGCGTATCCAAAAGGAGAAGTATTAGAAGAGATTGAAACATATGAAGAGTTCACAGAGAGCAAGTGTGAAGTAGTCGTATTAGTAGCAGACGGTGATTACATACACATTTATGCGAAAGACCAAAAAGCGATTGAATTGATGTATGAAAACGCACGGAATCAAGGTTTTTATGTTGAATACGTGACAGACGAAAATGACGGTAGAACGCGTTTGTCAGTATAGTAGTAATTTGAAAGGAGAACGGCAATATGGAGCGAAACACAGTTAAAGAATATACAATTCGAACTGCTACTGAAGAGGAAAGCGACAGCATTATCATTCTATTAAAAGAAGTTGCACAGTGGCTACAACATAAAGAAGTGGATCAATGGCAGTACTTGTTAGGCGGAGAGGCTCGAGCTGAAATACTAGAGTGTATAAGAGAGAAATATACATATGTGGTTACGAAAAAAGGTGAAATTGTCGGTACTGTTACTGTATCTCCTAAACAAAATGAATGGGATGAGCGTATTTTTGGTAAAGAGGAAGTTTCTAATTCTTTATACATTCATAGATTTGCAGTGAAACGGAAGTATAGGGGGAATGGAATCGGAGAGTGGATTTTACAATGGATAGACGAGAATGTGTACTGTGACAAAGAGTTTTTGAAACTAGATTGTGTTGGACATAATCGAACGTTGAATGATTTTTATAAGAGAAATGGTTTTGAATATGTTGGGAGTACAGAAGGACTTAGTAAGTTTCAAAAGAGGAGGGGATAAGTGGATGAATCAAATTCCTACTGCTTTAGTTAAAAGGTTGATAGAGGAACAGTTTCCTGAATGGGCACATTTAGAAGTGAGACCTGTAAAGTTTAGTGGGCATGATAATAGAACGTTTCATCTAGGGGATGAGATGAGTGTAAGGTTGCCAAGTGATGCGGCATATGCACCACAAGTAGAGAAAGAAAATAAGTGGTTACCGATATTAAGTAAGGAGCTTTCTTTACTGATTTCTACACCAGTTGCGAAAGGTAATCCGTCTGAATCGTATCCATGGCCTTGGTCTATTAATAAATGGATAGAGGGCGAAACAGTTACGAAACAAAATATTCGTGACTTAAATGAATTTGCGGCGGACTTAGGTGCATTTTTAGTAGAATTGCAATCCATTGATGCGAGTAATGGACCGATAGCTGGAGCACATAATTTTTACCGAGGCGGGCTTATATCTGTATATGATGAAGAAGCGAGAGGTGCTATCGAAAATAATAAGGACGTTTTTGATGAAACTGTATTAAAGCACCTTTGGGATGTAGCACTTCAGTCAACGTGGAAGCGTAAACCAGTTTGGGTTCATGGAGATGTTGCACCAGGAAATTTACTCGTTAAGGACGGAAAGCTTTGCGCCGTAATTGATTTTGGGATTTTAGGAGTAGGGGATCCTTCTTGTGATGCAGCGATGGCATGGACATTTTTTGATAAAAGTAGCAGAAACGTATTTAAAGGAGTATTGTGCATAGATGAAGAAATGTGGAATAGAGCGAGAGGATGGGCACTTTGGAAGGCGTTAATTACATATGATGCGAATAAGACTAGTAATAAAATAGTGGCAGAAGAATCGTATCGTGTTATTCAAGTTATTGTGGATGATTATGAGAGGTAGTAGAAAAAGCCTATTTTAAAATAGGCTTTTTCATATGATTAAATATTAGAAATCGAAAGAAGGAATGTAACATTATTATACAGAATATTTAGATAATAGGAGGTGTGGAATTTTGAGTGAAATTGAATTAAAAAAGAATGTAATTAAGACAAGGAGTGAGAAGGGGATCATTCTTCGGTTTATACTCGCTAGTCTAGTTGGGGTGTTTATGTTTTTCGTACCAGTTACGATAAATGGTGCTTCGTCCATTATGATTGATCATATCGTATCATGGATCAGGACTTCGGTTCCGAGCGTCGTACCTTATTACGCACTACTCGTTATGATAATGGGTGCAATTTATCCGTTTTATACAAAAAAATGGAATGCATCTATCGTAGACATTTGTTTTTCTAGTTTAAAAGTAGTTGGTGTTGTCTTTGGTGTATTATATTGCTTGAAAGTAGGACCAGCTTGGTTCTTTGCACCAGATGTAGGGCCGTTTTTGTATGAAAAACTAGTAATATCGGTAAGTTTACTCGTGCCAATTGGTTCGGCTTTTTTAGCGTTATTAGTCGGGTACGGATTACTAGAATTTATCGGTACGTTTTGTCGTCCGATTATGAGACCGTTATGGAAAACACCTGGACGATCAGCAATTGATGCGGTTGCATCCTTTGTGGGGAGTTATTCGTTGGCTTTATTAATTACGAATCGCGTGTATAAAGAAGGGAAGTATACGACAAAAGAAGCAGCTATTATCGCTACAGGTTTTTCTACAGTATCCGCAACATTTATGATCATCATCGCAAAAACATTAGACATTATGCATTTATGGAATGTTTATTTTTGGACTACTCTTGTTGTAACATTCATCGTAACTGCTATCACCGTAAGAATTCCACCACTTAGTAGAAAACCAGATACATATGTAACAGAAGAAGGGTTCCCAGAGCCCGTTTATAAAGAGAAAATGCTAGAACGCGCTTGGGAAGATGCGCTAGAAGTATCGAAATCTGCACCAAGTATTATGAAAAATATCGCAGTAAATTTAAAAGACGGATTTATCATGACAATGGGCATTTTACCATCCATTATGTCAGTCGGATTAATTGGTATCGTCTTAGCGAAATTCACGCCAATATTTGATTGGATCAGTTATATTTTCTATCCATTTACGTGGGCTTTACAGCTTCCAGAAGCAGAACTAGCTGCTAAAGCGGCATCTGTTGGTATCGCAGAAATGTTTTTACCTTCTCTTTTAGTTGTAAGTGCACCACTTGTGACAAAGTTTGTCATTGCGGTTGTTTCGGTATCATCTATATTGTTCTTCTCAGCTTCCATTCCTTGTATTTTATCGACAGACATTCCGTTAAAAGTATCGGAACTTATTATTCTCTACGTACAAAGAACGATATTAACATTACTTATTATTACGCCGATTGCTTATTTGTTACTTTAAAGTTTTAAAAAGATAAATCTCTAACAAAAGAAGCCTTCTGTAAAAGGAAGGCTTCTTTTGTTTAAAATCGGGGTATTCCCACATCACTATCATGCTAAGAAAATCAAATATCCTAAAACGTGAAAATATACTATTTTCTGTTTTTGTGATGTTTTTATTTATTTTTTGAATATGATGTCATACTTCTTAAGAAGATTCCTAGCCCTGCAAAAAAGAAACCTAAGCATAATAAGCTGCCTGGCGTTCCCCAAGTAATTTGATCTAGCATTTTTATCCCCTCCCGTTTATCATTATATAGCATTTATTGGGAATTATCGAAATTTTCCTTTTTAAAGGTCAGTGATGAGCTTTCCCGCCTTATACGAGAAGAATATATTTGAAAAGGAATTGTTTTAAATACATTCTATTATTCTTATAAAACGTTTTATTTTCATATGATATAGTAACAACAAAGGGGGCTTTCAAATGGAAATAATTCACGAAAGAGCAAAGTTACGGATAATAGATAGTGATGATGTCGAAACTTTGTTTTCGATTGTAGAAGGAAATCGGGATATTTGGGCGTATTTAATTTCTAAAATGGATAGTGTTCAAGATATGCAGCAATACGTTCAAAAAGCGATACAGGGTTATGGGAAGGGTACTCAAATACCTTTCGTTGTAGTGGATCAACAGACGAATACGATTGTAGGAAGTACACGTTTATATAATATTTCAGTAGAAGATAAAACAGTAGAGTTAGGGCAGACTTGGTATCATCCAAGTGTGCAACGTACGAGTATAAATACAGAGTGTAAGTATATGCTTCTTCACTATGCTTTTGAAAAATTGCATATGCTGAGAGTACAAATTAAGACGGATGCAAGAAATGAAAAAGCACAACGAGCAATTGAACGTTTAGGAGCAGTTAAAGAAGGTGTGCTTAGAAATGAAAGAAAATTACCAAGTGGTCATGTGAGAGATGCAGTTGTGTATAGTATTATTGCAAGCGAATGGCCAATAGTGAAAGCTCGTTTATTGGAAAAATTAGAATTGTATAAAGAAAAGTTATAATTCGTGTTTTGAAAGGTATATTGTTCGTAATACATGAAAAATATACCTTTTTTCTTACAAAATGCTACTTTATTTTAATTACTTTTGTTTCATCGTTCCCTTCTGAGAAAAAATTCGTTACAATGTAGTTGTATGGTAATAAACTTATGAATTTAAAACATGTAATGAAAACCGCAAATGAAAATGAATTGATAATCCTCAATTTTAAATGAAAACCCTTTTATATATAAATAACAAGTAAAGTTCCTTCTTTTAAATAAACTCAAACAAAACGATTTGATATAAATGTTTTTTATAGAAGTATGGATGATGTACGGAGGCAATTACAAATGAAAGAAAATAAGAAAAGTAAGAAAAGACGAATCTTTCAAGTGTTTTTACTAATGATTTGTTCTGCTATTTTATATGTAAGTTATGCAGCTTACGATATTTGGAGCTATCGTTTTAAAACAGATGATAGTATGAAAACGGATGCTGGTATCGTACTAGGAGCGGCTTCTTGGAATGGAAAACCATCCCCTGTATTTAAAGAAAGAATTAATCATGCAATTTCTTTATATAAGAACGGAAACATTAAAAAGATTATTTTTACGGGTGGTACAAAGTTCGAGGCAGAACTTGAGGAAGCGCGTACTGCAAGAGTATATGCAATGAAACAAGGTGTAAAAGAGGAAGATATTTTAATTGAAACAAAATCCCTTTTCACAGAAGAAAACTTAAAGAATGCGAAGGAAGTTGGAATAGAGAACGGAATACGCACATACACGATTGTAAGTGATCCACTTCATATGAAACGCGCAATGAGAATCGCAAAACATATTAATATTGAAGCGTATGCTTCACCAACGCCGACATCAGCATATAAAACGTTAGACACAGAAATACCATTCTTCTTTAAAGAATTATTCTCGTACATTGGATATGTAACCTCTTTGCCGTTAAAGGCATTGAAGGGAGACTAATATAAGAAAAGAACCTATTTTAAATGGGAACTTTTCTTATTGGTCAAAAACATTGTATTTTTATCGGAATAGTGAAACAATAGAGAGGTAGCTTCATATAATCATAATGAAAAAGTGAGCGGTTGATGAATCGAACATAAAGGAGATTATAGTATGGCACTCTCATTTGTTGAAACAGAAGAACAATCTTTCATTATTGAACAAATAAATAAATTGATTCCGAAGTTCATGGAAAGAGAGCATCAACTAAGTGAATTAGGATCATTTCCGTATGAAAATATAAGTGATTTGAAAGATATCGGATATACGAAATTAACGTTACCGAAGGAATTTGGTGGTAGTGCGATTTCTTTATATGACTTTGTTTTATTTCAAGAGAAAATCGCGGAAGGCTGCGGAGCTACTGCGTTATCGATTGGCTGGCATATTGGCATTGTGAAAGAGCTAGCGGAAAATCACTCTTGGAATGATGAGATGTTCAAATGGTTTTGCGAAGAAGTACGTAACGGTGCACTCTTTAATCGGGCAGCAACAGAACCAAAAACAGGGAGTCCGACGCGTGGTGGTAAGCCAGAAACAATAGCGGTTCAACAAGGCGAGAAGTGGATTATAAATGGAAGAAAAACTTTTACAACGATGGCGCCAATACTTGATTATTTTATTATTTCAGCGAGTATTGAAGGTCGAGAAGAAGTTGGAGAGTTTGTCATTCCGAGAAATATGCTCGGTGTATCCATTGAAGAAACGTGGGATAGCGTTGCGATGCGAGGGACTGCTAGTCATGACCTTGTCTTACAAAATGTAGAGATAGAAAATCGCTTTTTTACAGATGTAAAGGGCGGGAAAGTGAAACAAAAGGGTATTGGCTGGTTGCTACATATACCAGCATGTTATTTAGGAATTGCACAATCAGCAAGAAATTATGCAGTTCAGTTTGCGGGATCATACAAGCCAAATAGTTTAAATCATTCTATTAGTTTATTGCCGAATGTTAGAAGATTAGTTGGAGAATTAGAACTTGAGCTTATGCAAGCTCGCGTCTTTTTATATCAAATTGCGAAAAAGTACGATGAGGCAGAGGATAAACTATCATTGCAAGCCGAACTAGCAGCAGTGAAATATGCTGTAACAAATGCGGCAATATCTATTGTAGATAAAGCAATGCGCATCGTAGGAGCAAAAAGTTTATCAGAAAAAAATCCGCTTCATCGTTACTATTTAAACGTCAGAGCAGGATTGCACAATCCGCCGATGGATGATGCAACACTATCTATGTTAGCGGATGCGGCGTTTCGGTCGTAGTTTTTTTAACTTACATTTTATTGTTTATGGACAATATAGTTGTTTTGAAAGCACGTGTTTGATTAGTAATCGAACACGTGCTTTTTATGTGTACGACGTACCAAATTGAGATGTAGATTTTTAGTATAAATGGTTATCATGATTTTGTAAGTGTTCCTTGATGGAAAAACATTTGCCATTTTCCATCTATCAGTTTCCAAATGGAACTTCGCAAAGTATTCTGCATTCTAGTTTCATCTCTTACAAGATATGTCGCCAACACAGTATCCTTCGATAAAGGGTATATTTCAAAATTAGAAAGAGTCATTTCTCTCACACTAAGTCCGTCTCCACCAACAGAATCCTTCTTATACCAAACGTTTCCCGAACTTCCAAACTCAAAAAAGTCGTCTGCAAGTAATTTGTCCAGTTCTGCTGGATTTGTACGAGTTTTAGGTTCTAATAGTTTTTCCTCCAGTTCACATAAATGCTTTTTTAATTCAGAGTGCTTTTTCACGTGATCATCCCCATATATTAATTATCGTACAACAACTAAATTGCTCTTTTTAACTAACGGGAAGAATTTTGACTAGTTAGATAATTGATTGCGTATTATTATAATGCCAGTTTGAAAGCTTTGTAAACATTTGTTATATTTAATCCCAAATTAAAGGTCTTTCAAAGTTTATCATTCGTAAATATTGTAAAAATTGACCAGCATGGACCGCATCATGATAGGCAATTCGTAATAGCATGTCGCCTAAATATCTTTGATAGCCAACATCGCTTCGATCAATAAGGGTTGAATCTAGCTCAGCTATGCTTATGGATTGAACATACTCTATGAAGTCAGTAAAGTACGATTGTGCCAATTCAATTTCTTTTTTTATACAAGTAATTGGCTCGTCATCATACGGGAAATGTATATCATTTATTGAGCCGTTGTTTTTTAAAATCATATGATAGTAAAAAGTTGAGCTCCATACATGACGAATCATCTCACCAAAGGACATAGCTTCATGATCAGGCTTCCAATTAAGAAAATTATCGGGAAGAGAATTCCATAATTTTTCTGAGCGCCTTCTCGTTTCTTTCAAATTTAATATACTAAGATCAATTGCATTCATAATACATTCTCCTTTACTATTAAACTTAAAATAATTGTATCAGTTTAATAGTTAGGGTATCATCGAAATATGAATGTATATCCGAATATCTCATATATAGCTAAACTAATTGCTGAACCTACAAGAGCAATTATCTTAGATTGTCTAATGAATAATCAGGCACTACCTGCTAGCGAATTGGCTTATATGGCAAAGGTGTCACATCCAACGATTAGTTCTCATCTTTCTAAATTAGTAGAGGGGAATCTACTTACAGTTGAACAACATGGTAGACATCGTTACTATCGACTTGCTAATCAAGAGGTAGCAGAAGTTCTTGAAAAGTTAGGAACAATTGCACCATCAGTCCAAGTTCGGTCTTTAAAACAATCGGATCAACTAAAACAAATTCGTTATGCTCGAACTTGCTATGATCATCTTGCAGGCAGACTCGGTGTAGAGATAACTGAAAAATTACTACATAGGGAATTTATAATTTTAAAGGAAGGAGAATACATTGTAACGGAACAAGGTAAGCAATGGTTTCTGAATTTTGGAATAAATATTGAAACGGCAGATATAAAGAGAAGGGTATTTGCAAAACCTTGTCTTGATTGGAGTGAACGACGCTACCATATTTCTGGTTGGTTAGGATCTGCGATAGCAAAACTATTTTTTGAACAGGAATGGATTACAAAAACGGATAAGAATAGAGCCGTCCATCTTACAAAAAAAGGTATGAAATTATTGAAAGACCAATTAGGCATTGACATGGAAAATAAAAAAGTCCATCAAAATGCAGTGACTCCTATCGAGTAAACAGTATTAAATAACCTGAGTTCTATATTTATATAGACTCAGGTTATTTAATTTGTTTTAAAATCTTTGATGATATTTGTATATGGAAACTTTAACCTCATTTGCTTTACGGAAAGAGGTTAAATGAAAACATAGTAGTTTGAGGCAGTTCTATTAAATTATTAATCATATTCATTGAAAATTAAGCGTAAGAATATAGTAAATGAAGGGAGATATAAAATGAATAAAGTGAAACTGAAAGTATTAAATGCAAGGTATGTAGTGATATGTATTTTATTCACTATTATATGTATCCTCACTTCATTCTTCATTTCTAGTAATTCCAGCGTATTTAAATCATTTTATATGAATCAGTTATTAGGAACGAATTCTACTAAAGGTCTTATGTATATGATAGAAAGTGAAAATCGTTATTTTGCAGAAGAATTTCATAAAGAAAAAGGACGAGCGTCTTTGGAATCTTTTTTACTGTCACTTTCTACAAACATTAATATAAATGATCTCCGAAGTTTATTAACTAGAGAACTTCCTAATATGAATCAATTTTATTCGGAAATATTAATTGCTGGAGAAGGAACAGATTATACGAACATTCCTGAAGAATCCAGTATTCCTTTAGATAACATTAAAGATAAAGGTACTGCTATTAAACACCCAAAGAGTGGGAAAGAAAACAATTCTACTGGTGAAAATTCAAATACACAAAATAACGGTGAAAATAAAGTTTTTATTTATCATACACATAGTTGGGAAGCGTTTATTCCTCTCATTCCAGGTGCTACGATACCCGATGATGCTTCCAGTACAAATAATGAAGTGAATATTACGTTTGTTGGAAACTATTTAAAACAAAAGTTAGAAGAAAAAGGAATAGGTGTTTCACATGATACGACAAATATGAGGGATTTTCTGCGAAATAAAAATTTAAATTGGGCCCAATCTTACAAAGGATCCCGTCAAATATTACAAGATAAATTAGCACAAGATAAAAATATTATGTTTCCAATGGACCTTCATAGAGACGATGCACGAAAAAATATTACAACAAAAAATATTAACGGAAAGAATTATGCTCGGCTCTATTTTATTTTAGGACGAGAAAATCCTAACTATGAAAAAAATAAAAAAATAGTAACGGCAATAAATTCATATTTAGATGAGAAGTATTACGGTTTAAGCCGAGGGATTTTTATTAAAGATCGTAAAAGCGGGAACGGAGTATATAATCAAGACCTTTCTCCCAATGCATTACTTATTGAAATGGGAGGGGTAGATAATACACCAGAAGAATTGTATGCGTCAGTTGACGCATTAGTAGAAGCATTTAGCCACTATTATAATGAAGTAACTAAGAAAAATAACTAAATGTATAGGGGAAACCTAGTATTTTTGTAAAATAAAAAGGAGTGACACCTAGTCAGAAGTTCTAGGGGTTACTCCTTTTTTAGTAGAATATAATATTAACAATGAAGGCAATCAATAAAAAAATCTTTCTTTTCATTCTTCTTTTTACAGTTTTATAGGAGAATGCTATGTTTCTTATTTCAGCTACTGTATAATAAGAAAAAAGCACGAAAAGAGGTCATCTCATGCTAGAGGTTATTGCAACATGTTTAGAAGATGTGAAACGAATTGAACGAGCTGGCGGGAAGCGAATTGAATTAATTACATCTTATACAGAAGGCGGTTTAACGCCGAGTTATGCATTTATTAAAAAAGCGGTAGAAGCAGTACATATACCGATTCACGTAATGATTCGTCCGCATGCGAAGTCTTTTACATATACGGAAGAAGAAATTGAAATGATGAAGGAAGATATTATCATTGCGCAGAAGTTAGGTGCAGCTGGTGTTGTATTAGGTGTATTAAACGAACGAAATGAAGTGGATGAAGAGAAATTAGCGAATTTACTATCTGTTGTAGAGGGAATAAATGTAACGTATCACCGAGCGATAGATGATATAGAGAATCCAGTAGAAGCGATGAAAACTTTAAAGAAGTTTCATAAAGTGACTCACGTTTTAACTTCAGGTGGACAAGGAAATATAGTAGAGAATATTCCGGTGCTTGCAGAAATGCAAAAGGTAAGCGATGGTCAAATTCAACTTGTTGCTGGAGCTGGCGTGACGAAAGAAAATATAAAGCGATTGCTAGATGAAACTGGAATTTCGCAAGCTCATGTCGGTACAGCGGTAAGAGAAGGGAAATCATGTTTTTCTGAAATTGATCTTAATTTAGTGCAAGAATTAGTTCAAATCATACAATAAACACGTAAGAAAGAGGAGAAACGATGAAGGAAAATACGAAGAAAGAATTATTCTCATGGGCTAAAACGATAGGATTTACTCTTGTATTAATTGCTATTATTCGCGGTGTTTTATTTACACCTTCATTAGTACAAGGTGAATCGATGATGCCTACTTTAGAAAATAACGAACGAGTTCTTGTGAATAAGATTGGTTATAGTATAAGTGGATTAGATCGCTTTGATATTATCGTCTTCCACGGAAAAGAAGGATACGATTTAGTAAAACGAGTGATTGGTTTACCAGGCGATACAGTGGAGTATAAAAACGATGTTTTATATGTAAACGGAACAGCGATGGAAGAACCATATTTAAAAGAGTTTAAAGAAAAAGCAGCAGGCCGTGTATTAACTCCAGACTTTACGTTAGAACAAATCACTGGAAAAACGAAAGTGCCAGAAGGCCAAGTGTTTGTTTTAGGAGATAATCGTGAAGTTTCAAAAGACGGTCGAATGTTCGGATTTATTTCAGAAGATGAAATTGTCGGAAAAGGCCAAGCTGTTTTCTGGCCGTTGAAACAAGTAAGAGCGTTATAAAGAAGTATGAAATATAATACCCTATAGAATAGACACCCGAAAAAAATCTATTTTATAGGGTGTTTTTTGTATAATAAATCAATTGAAAATAAAAGACTATTAAGAAGCAAGCAAGAAAAGGTTTGTCTCCTTGATCATATATATTACGAGTAGGTGATTTTGTGGAAAAAGAAAGGAAATATGCTATTATGGCAGATGGCAGTCAAATTTATTACGAGAAAAACGGACGAGGTTTTCCACTATTTTTGTTACATGGGAATAGTGGCAGCGGGAAATATTTCTCTAAGCAGGTGCCTGAATTGGAAAAGTGTTTTCAAATATTCTTAGTCGATAGCCGTGGGCATGGGCGTTCGACTAACGTCTCCAAAAATTTAAACTTCCCACTAATGGTCGATGATTTGAAAACAATAATGCTTTTAGAAAACATTCGGAAAGCAGACTTTCTCGGGTTTAGCGATGGAGCCAACTTAGCAATGATGTTTACTACTTCGTATCCCGAATACGTTCATCGACTCGTTTTAAATGCAGGAAACACAAAAACAAGTGGAGTTCGTTTTTTAGTGTTAGCAGCTATTTATGCATTGTATGGTTTTGTTTTCATTCCTTCCTTATTTAGTAAGAAAATACAGCAGAAACTATCCATTCTCAGTTTGTTACTCCATGATATTGGTGTCTCAGAATTAGATTTAAAACAAATAAGTTGCCCGACTTTAATATTGGTTGGGGAGCATGACATTATAAAACGCAAACATTCCATATACTTAGCAAAGACAATTCCAAATGCTTCATTTGTCTCAGTTTCTGGACAGGGACATACATTTGCACGAAAAAATCCCCAACAATTCAACCAAGAAATTTTAAAGTTTTTGAAAGAAAAGTCAAGTTAAAGACTGAAAAATTATTCAGACATTAATTATACATGAGTTGAAAAGATGTATAAAGATGGTCAGTACAAGCCTAGATCTATTACGGAATATTTGTAAATAATCTTGTCATGAAAGAAGCGAAAAAGTATACTAACAAATTAAATGGAATTTAAAAAAGATGACTTCTGGGAATACAGAAATCATCTTTTTTTGTCCTACTTATTTAAATGTTAGGTTTTGCTATAACTTGAACTTTTGAAAGAGAACCATCATTATTTCTAAATTTTATTTTGTATTCACCTTCAGGAAGCCAATCACTCCAATTTATATTAAATTCATTGATTGCTTGTTCCCCAGTTTTTAAAGTTCCGTCAATCATCCAAGAACCTTTAGCGTTATATAAAGTGTAACTAAAAGGAGAATCGCCTATATTTTTTACAAAAAGGCTTAATTCATCACCGTGAGAGTAGTTAAAGCCAGAAATACTTGATCCGAAAAAATGAATTTCTTCGTTCGCTATTTTATGATATTGGGCAACTGTAGCGGTTGCATGAGTATCTTCATTCGTCGCAAATGTTACATTATAACCTATACAAAAAGATAACATAATAGCAGGAATTACTAGCAACTTTTTCAAAAGAAACACTCCTTATATGTTGTTTTACATATATCATGATAATTGAAATATATTGGATATGTAATAGTTTGATGTGAAAATTTACAAATGCATTTAATTATTTACGTTTTTTAAACTACTGACAAATATATCGGTTCATAGGCTTGAAAAAAATATTGATAGAATTAAAAGAATATTTTATAATTTTAAATTATATGTTTGTTTCGAAAAACGGAATTTAAGTTCCGAAATTCGGAACAAGAGGGAGATAGAATGAGTATAAATAAAACGGCAGTTAAGACAATGGATATTTTAGAGTTGTTTTATGAGCATGAAGAGCTAAGTTTAACAGATATGGTTCAGCTTACGAGTATGCCGAAAACATCTGTTTATCGTTTAATTGGCTCGTTAGAAGAAATGGAGTTTTTAAAAAAAAATGAGAAGGGGAAGTATCGTCTAGGAGTCGTTTTTTTACGGTTCGGTCAACTTGTTTCACAAAGATTATCCGTAAGAAATATTGCGATTCCATATATGAAAGAGCTTAGAAATAGTTTAGGACAGGCAGTTAATTTAATTATTCAAGATGGTAATGACGCGATTTATGTGGAAAAGATGGAAGGTGTTCAGCCTGTACGCGTGTATACAGCTGTTGGAAGAAGAGCACCGCTTTATGCTGGCGCATGTCCGAGGATTTTACTTTCGTATTTCTCTGAGGAAGAGAAACGGAAATACGTAGAGGAAACGGATTTAAAACAGTTTGCAGATGGAACAATTGTGGATAAGAAACAATTGCTAGAAGTGTTACAAGTGGCGAAAAAGGAAGGACATACAATTAGCTACTCTGAGTTAGAAAATCATACAGCGGCTATAGCAGCGCCCATTTTCGCAAGCGATGGAACGGTTGTAGCAGGTATTAGTATTTCGGGATTAGCAATTGAGTATAACGAAAGTAACATTGCATATTTTATTGCGAAGGTGAAAGAAACAGCACATCGAATTTCGAAAGAACTCGGCTTTTTAGCATAGAAAGAGGGAGTGGGATGAAATTTTCTGCGTTAGGGGATCAAGCAATTATTGTTACATTTGGTGAAGAAATTGGGATGGAGACATACGAAAAAGTGCAGCGATTGTTTCAAGCGTTGAGGCGGCATCCGTTTACAGGAATGGTAGAATGCGTTCCGACGTTTACTTCCTTAGCGGTTTATTACAATGTATACGAAGTGTGGAAGAAAAATGGGAGCAGTGAAGGGCCATATAATTACGTCTGCCAATATATAAAAGAGCTGTGTAATTCGTATAAAGAAGAAGTGAATCAAGATACGAAACATATTTCTATACCAGTTTGCTACGGTGGAGAATATGGACCTGATTTAGAAGAGGTCGCACATTATAGAGGATTACGAGCGGAGGATGTCATTCGCATACATAGTGAAACAACATATTTTGTGTATATGTTAGGTTTTACACCAGGGTTCCCGTATTTAGGAGGGCTATCAAAAGAGCTAGAAACACCTAGAAAAGAAACACCACGGTTACAAATACCTGCTGGTTCAGTAGGGATTGGCGGAAATCAAACAGGTATATATCCGCTTGAAACACCGGGTGGATGGAATATTATTGGCCGAACACCAATCTCCTTATTTAATCCAGAAGAAGAAACACCAACATATATTCAAAGCGGTATGTATTTACGATTTATCCCAATAACGAAGGAAGAGTACGTATTACTTGAGGGGGCTAAAGAATGGATGTAGAAGTTTTACATGCAGGAATGTTTACAACAGTCCAAGATTTAGGGCGAGCTCATTATCAACAATACGGTGTACCAGTTGGCGGGGCCATGGATCAAAGTGCACTTCGGATGATCAATATGTTAGTCGGTAATGAAGAGAATGAAGCGGGACTCGAAATGACAATTATGGGGCCTAAATTGTTAATAAAGAAAACGACTTTACTTGCGATTGGCGGAGCAAATATGGAGCCGTTACTGAATGGGAAGCGAATTCCATTATGGCGTCCCATTTTAGCGGAAGAAGGTAGTATGCTTTGTTTTGGGAAAGTGAAAAGCGGTTGCAGAGCGTATGTGACTTTTGCAGGTGGTATACAGATTGATCGCATAATGGGAAGCAAAAGTACTTACATACGTGCTGCAATTGGTGGTATTGAAGGAAGAATGCTGAAAAAGGGAGATTATTTTCAAATTGGAACGCACACAGAAATGGCGAGTCATTGCATTCAAAACTTACAAAACGATGAGCGAAACAAAACGAAATGGGTAATTAGCAGCAGCATACTGCCACAGTATAAGAAGTACTCTAAGCTTCGTGTCATAACTGATTTTGAATATGATCAATTTACAGAAGAAAGTATACAGGCATTTTTTACAAAAGAGTATAAAGTATCTAATTACGCTGACCGTATGGGTTATAGAGTTGAAGGAGAAGTTTTAAATAGAGTGGAAGAAAAAGAGATTTTATCGAGCCCCGTTACATTCGGAACGATTCAAGTGCCAAACGGTGGACAGCCGATTATATTAATGGCAGATAGGCAAACGACAGGTGGCTATCCGAGAATGGGAAATATCATTTCAGTAGATTTACCTCTTCTTTCTCAGCTAAAACCGGGGGACTATGTTTCATTTGAGAAAATTACGCTTGAAGAAGCGGAACAATTGTACATAGAACAAGAAGTAAATATGAATCTATTAAAGAAATTCATCGCTTTACGAAGCTGACATTGGGAGGGAAAACATCGTGACGACAATCGATTTAAACTGTGATTTAGGAGAAAGTTTTGGAGCTTATAAAATGGGGAATGATGATGAAATTCTTCCGTTTGTTTCCTCTATAAACGTTGCTTGTGGTTTTCATGCGGGTGATCCGACTGTAATGAGGAAAACGGTCGAAAAGGCACTGCAGCATAACGTAGCAATTGGCGCGCATCCTGGTTTTCCTGATTTAATTGGATTTGGAAGAAGAAACATGAATGTTTCAGCAAGTGAAGTATACGATTACGTTTTATATCAAATCGGCGCATTAGATGCTTTTGTGAAAGCGGCAGGCGGGAAAATGCATCATGTAAAACCGCACGGTGCCCTATATAATATGGCGGCGACAAATCCGGAAATTGCAGATGCAATCACGAAGGCAATTTATCATAGTAATCCCAATCTATTACTTTACGGATTAGCAAATAGCGAGGCGTTTATACAGGGTGCGGAAAAATATAATGTAACTCTCGTACAAGAAGCTTTTGCTGATCGTACGTATAAGCAAGATGGAACGTTAACGAGCCGGACAGAAGAAAATGCGCTCATAAAAAATGAAGACGAAGCGATAAAGCAAGTGCTTCAAATGGTGAAAGAAGGCTATGTAAGAGCGGTGAGCGGAGAGAAAGTAGCAGTTCAAGCACAAACAATTTGTTTACATGGTGATGGAGAGAAAGCAGTCCAATTTGCGAAAAAAATATACAGAACATTCGAACTTAATGGTATTTCTATTTGTGCACCGAAATAAAAAATAGGGGGAAGTGCTAGAAATGATTAAATTAATCGGGATACTACTTGTTGCGGTGGGCTTTTTATTTAGATTGAATACACTTTTAGTAGTTATGGTTGCAGGTATTGTTACGGGTATGGTTTCGGGATTAAGCTTTTATGATGTGATCAGCTTGTTCGGTAAGTTTTTCATAGAAAATAGATATATGTCTATGCCAATTATATTAACTTTACCGGTAATCGGAATTTTAGAGCGTTACGGTTTAAAAGAAAGAGCAGAAGCACTTATTACGAAATCAAAAGGCGCAACAACTGGAAGAGTATTAATGTCATATTTTACGATAAGGGAATCATCAGCAGCACTTGGACTGAACATTGGTGGTCATGCACAAACAGTAAGACCGCTTGTTGCACCGATGGCAGAAGGGGCTGCGCAAGGGAAATATGGTAAGCTCCCTGAAAAGTTAAGAGAAAAAATTAAAGCAAATGCAGCAGCGGCGGAAAATACAGCATGGTTTTTCGGAGAGGATATATTTATCGCGACTGGTGCTATTTTATTAATGAAAGGATTCTTCGATTCAGTAGGTATGCATGTCGGTGTATGGGATATGGCGCTTTGGGGCATTCCAACTGCAATATCAGCACTTATCGTAAGCTGGATCAGATTTAGAAGATTTGATAAATATATAGCGAAAACGATGGCATCAAAAGAAAAAGAAGAGAAGGAGGCAATATAAAATGAACATCATCACAATGGATACAATTTATTACGTATTAGGAATAATCGTTGCTTTTATCGCCGTTCGTATTGCATTTGATCGTCAACATCCAAATCGATTTGGTTCTAGCTCATTTTGGGCGCTATTTGCAGTTACCTTTTTATTCGGAAATGTAATCCCTTCGTTTTATGTTGGCTGTATCGTGCTTGCTATGGTCGTATTAGCTTCATTAAATAAAGTAACAAAGTCTCAGGAAAAGGAAGTCCCAGTGCAAGAACGTGTAAAACATGCGGAGAAATTAAAAAATAAAATTTTTATGCCTGCACTTTTAATCCCTATTTTTACAATTATCGGTACGTTAACGTTAGGCAAAATCAAATGGGGAAATGTTTCCCTTGTTGATCCAGATAAAGTAACGCTAGTAGCATTAGCACTAGGAGCATTACTTGCATTCATTGCAGCGATGCGTATTACAAAATCGAAAATAACAACGCCTGTTCAAGAAGGAAGCAGATTATTACAAGCTGTCGGCTGGGCTGTTATTTTACCGCAAATGTTAGCGGCACTTGGCGGTATTTTCGCAAAGTCTGGCGTTGGACAAGTCGTTTCTGATTTAGTCGGACAAGTGTTACCGACAGAGTATCCGTTCGTTGCTGTTATGGCGTATTGTTTAGGAATGATGCTCTTTACAGTCGTAATGGGAAATGCTTTCGCAGCGTTTGCCGTAATTACTGGGGGAATTGGATTACCTTTAATTGTACAAATGCACGGCGGAAATCCAGCAATTATGGCAGCGCTCGGTATGTTTGCTGGATATTGCGGAACGCTACTTACGCCAATGGCAGCAAACTTTAATATTGTTCCGGCGATGCTTTTAGAACTAAAAGATAAAAATGCAGTTATTAAAGCACAAGTACCAATTGCTCTTTCAATCTTTATCATAAATATGTTTATTATGTACGGCCTTGTATATCGTTTCTAATTAGGAGGGAAAACTATGAAAACAGTATTACTAACAGGATTTGATCCGTTCGGCGGAGAAAGCATCAACCCAGCTTGGGAAGTAGCAAAAAGTTTACATGAAAAAACAATTGGAGAGTACAAGATTATTAGCAAACAAGTCCCAACGGTATTTCATAAATCAATAAAAGTATTAAAAGAGTATATAGAAGAACTAAACCCTGAAATGATTATATGTATTGGACAAGCTGGAGGCAGACCAGATATTACGATAGAGCGTATCTCAATTAACGTTGATGATGCAAGAATTGCTGACAATGAAGGGAATCAGCCCGTAGATGTACCAGTTGTAGAAGAAGGACCAGTTGCCTATTGGTCTACACTTCCGATGAAAGCAATTGTAAAAAGACTGCAAGAAGAAGGCATACCAGCTTCCGTTTCACAAACAGCAGGTACATTCGTTTGTAATCATTTATTCTACGGTCTCATGCATGAACTAGAGAAACAGGATAAGAAAATAAAAGGCGGATTTATTCATATTCCGTTCTTACCAGAACAAGCTAGTAACTATCCAGGTCAACCGAGTATGTCACTTTCTACGATTAGTAAAGGGATAGAATTGGCAGTTGAGGTAACGACGACAGTTGAGGTGGATATTGTTGAAATTGGGGGTACGACGCATTAAATAAATCGAATCATACAACACCTCCTGTAAACAACTGGTATAATAAGTATAGGAAAATACATAGAGGTGATTTTTGTGCAACAATTTGAAGAAGTACGTTCAATTTTAGAAAAAGCGAAGAAAATTACAGTGTTAACAGGCGCTGGTGCAAGTACGGAAAGTGGTATCCCCGATTTCCGTTCAGCAAATGGATTGTATGCTGATGCGAATGTGGAGATGTATTTATCAAGAGGATATTATAATAGAAGCCCGAAAGAGTTTTGGAAGCATTATAAAGAAATCTTTCAAATTAATACGTTTCATCAATATAAACCAAATCGTGGCCATCGCTTTTTAGCTGAATTAGAAGAACAAGGGAAAGATATTACGATTTTAACGCAAAATATTGACGGTTTACATCAACTAGGCGGTAGTAAGCATGTCATTGATTTACATGGAACACTTCAAACAGCACATTGTCCGAAGTGTAAAGTGGGCTATGATTTGCAGTATATGATTGATCATGAAGTGCCTCGCTGCGAGAAGTGTAATTTCATTTTAAATCCAGACGTTGTTTTATACGGAGATACATTGCCGCAATATCAAAATGCGATAACACGTTTATATGAAACAGATGTACTTATCGTTATGGGAACGTCGTTAAAAGTACAACCTGTCGCTTCATTCCCACAAATCGCAAAGAGGGAAATAGGGGCAACGACAATTTTAGTAAATGAAGAGTTAACAGGGCAAGAATATAACTTTGATTTTGTTTTTCAAAATAAGATTGGTGAGTTTGTTGAAGGGTTATCTTCAATGAAATAAGTTATCCCACTTTAATGGGCAGTAAGACCCCCACCTCAAAATGCAGCGAAAGCAAAGAAGTTAGGTGGGGGTCGGGCTGCCCATAAAAGTCCGATTGGTTCAACTAATAATCAGTGGGGGATGAAGAAAACCCCCACTGATTAAAGTTTCACTTTATCGAAAAAACTGAGGTATTCACCTCAGTTTTTTTATTTGGGTAATCACTGTTTAAAACATTTTAATAATGTAGCAACCACATCTCTATAACCTATAAAAAAGGTTTTGGTTGGCAAAATAGCAGAATAGGAAGAAATGTTTTCTTTAGCGAATACACAGTCGTCATAAAGTAAGCTAATGTGTAGCTGTTGTAAAGGTTCTATTTCGTTTTGTTTTAAGTATAAAACTAAGTCATTATAAAGTTGCGTACTATACTCACTTACAGAACATTCTAATGAATGCTGACCTACTATGCTAGTCCACCATACTTTAAAACTACATAGTAATTCTTTAAAAGAGTCCTCATTACATAATTGAGTGTCAAAAAGCTTCTCATAAAAGATATGGTTTTCCTCATAAAAAATGTGGAAATCATATTTGTCGTCAGTAATTTGTTTGCGAAGAGTAAGCCATAATTCTTTGAAATTCACTTCAAAGTCATTAGAAAAATTAAATTGTTTTGCTATGTAAGGAAACCGCAAATTTTCTTTATTCTCATGTTGGTTAAGATAAATGTTTTGAATATAAATCATAAAGTTTAAACAATATGACGTATTAGTATGAATTGTGAATGAATCTGTCATTTCATTTTCTCCTTAGTAATGTCTTTTATTGTTAGTATACAGAGAAATGTAAATGAATGGTATGAAAAAAACAATTGTATACACTCATTCTTTCAGAAAAAAATTCATGCTATGACGAATTAAGGGGAATGGTAATAAATAGGACATAAAATTAAAAAACTGAAAATTAAATCTTTTATTTCTTTAGTAATTAATATAAAATTCTATATATATCATATAAATAAATTTGATACATAATGGTTCTATGTAGAAATGTTAATAGAATGAAGCGAGGGAGCGAAATGAGACAGAAAAAGGAGCAGAAGAAACAATCGAAAAAGAAAAAGACTCATATTCCTTTTCGATTAAATGTACTATTTTTTATCGTCTTTCTTTTATTTTCAGCTATTATAATTCAATTAGGTAAAGTACAAATCATTGATGGAGAAACGTATAGAAATGAAGTGAATAAAAAGGAAGATGTAACGGTGAGCACTCCTGTTCCTAGAGGGAAAATGTTTGATCGGCAAGGTCAAGTGATTGTAAATAATAAACCACTACGAACCGTTACATATACGAAAATGAAAGGAGTAGATTCGAAAGAAGTTTTACAAGTAGCAAGAAATTTAGCTCAGCTTATTGAAATGTCGCCAGAAGATATAAATAAGTTGACAGAAACAGATAAAAAAGATTTTTGGATGCAGTTAAATGAAAAGCGAGCAGCAGAAAAAGTAACGAAAGAAGATGAGAGTGCATTTAGGAAGCAAGAGATAGAGGGGAAAGAATTAGATAAAAAAGTTGAAGAGTTGCGCCGTGAAAGAATTACGCAAGAAGAATTAAGCGAACTTTCAAAAGAGGATTTAGAAGTACTAGCAATTAAAAGTAGGATGAATGCGGGATATAAAATGACGCCGCAAATTGTTAAAAAAGATGTAAGTCAAAATGAATATGCAATTGTAAGTGAAAGATTGGCAATTTTGCCAGGAGTGGATACGACAGTGGATTGGGAACGTGAATACCCAAATGATAAAATACTTCGTTCCATACTTGGTAGCGTTTCTACTGAAAATGAGGGCTTGCCGAGAGAACAGTTAGATTATTATTTAGTACGTGATTATAACCGAAATGATCGCATTGGTAAGAGTTACATCGAGAAACAGTACGAAGATGCATTACATGGAACGAAAGAACAGTCTAAAAATATTACGGATAAAGCAGGAAATATTATTCGAACTGAAAAAGTGACCGAAGGAAAAAGCGGAAATAATTTAATGTTAACAGTAGATATGGAGTTACAGAAAAAAGTAGAGCAAAGTCTTGAAAAGAATTTACGAGCATTTCATTCTGCAGAGCCGATGATGGATCGTGCGTTCGTTGTAATGATGAACCCGAAAAACGGCCAAATTTTATCAATGGCAGGAAAGAAAATTGTAAATAAAGATGGCGGCATGCAAATAGAAGACTTCGCTTTAGGAACGATGACAAGTTCTTATGAGTTAGGGTCAACTGTGAAAGGGGCTACGTTATTAGCCGGATATCAAACTGAAACAATTAAGCCGTATACGCATTTCTTTGATGCACCAATGTATTTTAAAGGTAGTACTAAGCCAAAGAAATCGTGGAAAGATTTTGGTGATATTGATGATTTAAGAGCTTTACAAGTTTCATCAAACGTTTATATGTTTAATACAGCATTAAAAATGGCAGGTATTAATTATGTGCCAAACAATCCGTTAGATATTAAAAAAGAGACATTTAATAAAATGCGCTACTACTTTAGACAGTTTGGCTTAGGGGTACCGACTGGAATTGACTTACCGAATGAATCGATTGGACAAATGGGTAGAACAGATAATATACCTGGTTTTTTACTTGATTACGCGATTGGACAGTATGATACATATACGCCGCTTCAACTTGCTCAATATATGTCAACAATTGCAAACGGCGGTTACCGAATGAAACCACAAATTGTACAAGAAGTGAGAGAGCAACCACATAGACCAGAGGATGTTGGAAAAGTTGTTCGGTCTATTGAACCAGTTATTTTAAATCGAGTGGATATGGACACTTCATACATTAATCATGTAAAAGAAGGATTTAGAAGAGTTTTTCAAGAAACTGACGGAACAGGTACGGCAACGTTTAAAGGATTACCATATAAACCAGCTGGAAAAACAGGAACAGCTGAAACTGTATACGGTGGAGAAAGTGATATTGGGAGAGATGAAAACAATAACCGAAAAAAATGTTATAATTTAACTCTTGCCGGTTATGCACCATATGATGCTGATCCGGAAGTAGCTTTTTCAGTTGTTGTACCTTGGGTGAATGATGACAAATCAGGAATTAATTCCGCGATTGGTAAAGAGATTTTGGATGCGTATTTTGAATTGAAAACGAAAAGAGCGGGTGGAAATCCAGTCCCAGTAGAACAGCCGAACAAGACCCAGTAAAAATAGTATCACTGCATGGAGACATATTGTGCAGTGATATATTTTTTGAGTTAAAAAGCGTTTAAATAAGGTGGGAATGGATATGAAACAGGAGATTAAAAGAGGCTGGGGGAAATACATACTCTTCGTGTTTGTTTTGGTAGTAGCCTATCATTCTTTTACTTTATGTAAAGTGGAAGGGAAATCGATGCAACCGACTTTATATGAAGAAGACTACGTATTTGTAAATAAAGCAGCAGTACATTTTTCAAATTTAGAGCACGGAGAAATTGTCATTATAAAGGAAGAGGATGAGTCGAAATATTATGTAAAACGAGTAATAGGACTTCCTGGTGACGTAATTAACATAACGAATGGATCAGTATATGTGAATGATAAAAAGCAAGAAGAACCGTATACAAATAAAGATTTATTTAATAATACGCAAGTGTTTTATAACTTTCAAAAGACAAAAATCCCGCCAAATAAATTATTTGTAATGGGAGATAACCGTGAACTTAGTAGAGATAGTCGAAATGGCTTAGGATATATTGAAGAAGATAATATAATAGGCAAAGTGGAATTTGTATATTATCCTTTTTCAAAAATGAAGATTATAGAATAAGTGGGGTTATACACAACCCCACTTATTAAAGTTTCACTTTACCCCGCATTAACGGGCAGTAAGCCCCCACCTCAAAATTCAGCTGTACAAAGGAGTTAGGTGGGAGATCAAATGCCCGTAAAAGCCCGATTGGTTCAACTAATAATAAGTGGGGATGAACCCCCACTTATTATTAGTTTCACTTTATCTTCTTTAAAAAACCTTTTGGATTAAATGATATGAAAAACTTATGTTTAGATTCATCAATTATGAAGTTGTTGTTTTTAGCTAAAAACTCTTCTACAGCTTCCATTGGGCCAGGACCCCAATCGGGAGAAACAGGATTTCCATTAATAGATGTATCCTCTACAATAATATAACTACCAGTAGTAACGATAGATTTATAAAGTAAAAGTTCTTTTGATACATGCTCTTTACTATGATCAGAATCTAAAATAACTAAAATCACATCATCAGGTTTGCGCATATTTAATATAGTTTGAACAGCATGTACAGAAACAGAAGAAGCTGTTACATACGTAATTCGGTCATGGGATGGACGATTTGGTTGAGGGAATATATCAATAGTAACAACGTGACCCTTTCCAATTAAATCTAATATAGAAGCTAAATACAATGCGCTACCACCATAACAAGTGCCACATTCAATAATTAAATCGGGTTTTAATTCGTAAATAATTTCTTGATACAAAAAAAGATCAGAGGGAAGTTTGAAAATGGGGACCCCGAGCCAGTGTGTATCATGTAACCAAACGTTGCTGTCGTAATAAAGTTTTAGAAATTCATTGCTTATAGTATCGATGTTAATTCTCCTTTCTAACAAGGATTCTTTCGCTTTACGTAAAGTGCTTACGTATGAAAGTTGTACTATATATTATGTGATAAGGAATTGTAAGGCGAGTGTTTTTACTTAAAAATAAGCTAAATAACTCATGTGTAAAGGGAAGGAAATGGACGTATGTATAAGTACACAATTTGCTTCATTAGAAAAGGAAATGAAAATGATGTGAAGGAGATAACTTAAATTATGGCATTCAAAAGCGAGGAAGAACTGAATAAAGCTTTCTAGGCAGCTAAAGCGAGCCTAGAAATAGAATGTATGACCATTACAAAAGAAATGGAAAAAGTTATAAAAGAAAAGTTAGCCGGAAAGATAACGCACGAGCAACTTATTACATTAGCTGATGCGATTGGGAGAAGCGAACTTACTTAACGAACTAGAGGCCGCAACAAACTATTTTGGGAGAGTTCAGATACTAAAAAAATAGTTTGTCTCTTGCTTTATAGAAAATTTATCCAACAATATATATACGTAGTACGTTCTATGCTACAATTTACTATAAGTGAGGAAGGAAGGTGTCTTATGAAAATATCTGTTTATGTTGCAAGTGCATTTAGCAAGGATCATAAAGGTGGAAATAAAGCAGGAGTGGTATTTATGGAGAATACATTGACCACTACTCAAAAAATGGCAATAGCCAAACAACTGGGCTATGCGGAAACCGCATTTATATCAGAATCTGAAATTGCGGATTATAAAATTGAGTATTTTACACCAAAAGAGGAAGTTGATTTATGTGGTCATGCCACAATTGGCTCTTTCACGATACTGATGCATGTAAATAAACTTTTCAAGAATCGCTATACGATTGAAACGAACAGCGGTGTTCTTACTATTACCATAAAAGATGACATCATATTCATGGAACAAAACGAACCGATATTCTATGATGTTATATCTCCAAATGAGTTTATCGACTGCTTTGACATTAAAGATATAGACAATACATACCCAATTCAAATTGTCTCCACGGGCTTAAAAGATATTTTAATTCCTATAAAAAGCGAAACACAATTACATACAATGCAACCTAATTTTGAAAAAATTAAAGAAATCAGCAAGTATTATAATGTTGTCGGGATGCATCTATATACTTTTAATGACAATCGAATTATATGCAGAAACTTTGCTCCGCTATACGACATCAATGAAGAAGCAGCGACTGGAACTTCAAACAGTGCATTAGCTTGCTACCTTTATGAACAGCGCTACTTACAAAAAGAAGTCTATGTATTTGAACAAGGTTATTCTTTACACTCGCCTTCCGAAATATTAGTTAAGTTAGCAACCGATAGTGAGAATAAAATAGAAAAAGTTTATGTTGGTGGCAAAGGCTATTACTGTGAAACGAAGTGTTTAAATATAGAAAATATTGAGTGAAAATAAAAAAAGAGATGGTGGATCCATCTCTTTTTCATATGCTCCATGATTAACTGCGAATCGCCTTAATCATAAAACGATGTTGCTTCACATCAAAATAACCTTTTTGTAAGATGATTTCATGTATACGATATAATTCCTCATAGTAACCTTCGACAGTAAAATCAGGAATTTGCCACGGAATCGCTTTTAAATAATAGACGATAGCGCCAATGTCATAAAAGCGTTGAAAAGGGAACTCTTCTTTTTCCTCTAAAATAGTAAATCCATTTTCCTTTAACTCAATGCATGCCGCTTCGAGCGACCAACTTGCAAATTCGCTATTTAGCGGCGTGTTAAACTGCTCATTCAGTTCCGCGCAATCAAGGTCGCCAACTTGTTGGGTAAGAAATGTTCCATTTGTAGAAAGTATTCTTTTTACTTCAGAAGCAGCATATGATTCATGTTGATTTATGATTAAATCAAACTGACTATCTTGAAATGGTAAAGCAGTATCATCCGTTACCTCTATAATTGTAACCCCTAAAGGTTCTAATTTCTTCCGAGCAATCGGCACGTTTGGAGCATAGCCCTCAGTCGCAAAAATAGTTGATGGGAACGGTTGTAACATAGATAAAAACTCTCCACCGCCAGTGCCCATATCTACCATTGATTCTGCATGCTGCATAAGTTGGAAAGCTGTACTGCCATATGACCACGATAAAGGCTCGCTCTTCATTCGACCCGTTTCTGAAATAAAAGAAAAATCCCAACCGCTAAAATTTGTATTAGCACTTTCTAATAAAGTTAAAAATAATAAATCACGTTTCATAATTGTATCCTCCTATTTTGTAAGTAAATGATATGATGAGAAAAGAAAAAAGGAGGACCTCTTATTAAAGGGGAACGGTTTTACGTTTCGTGTTCAAATAGATTCATATACATTCGCTCCTTGTTAGAGTGGTTATTTATATATTCGGGATAACCGAGTGGAATTCCTTTGAAGTTATTAGGGAAGGTAGTTGTTTAAACGAAATAAGCCAAAAATGTTTCAAAATATTTTAAGACAAGGGTAATGTTTGAAAGAGAAAACCGCTTATACTTCAAAAATGAAGTATAAGCGGTTTTGTATAAAGTACTTAAAAAGAAAAATCTTTTGGCAAATTACCACTTTTTATCACCGTTCTTAACCCATGTTTTATAATCCAAGGATTAACCGGATGCTGTTTATCACGTAACTGCTGCAACCATTGAAAAACGAGTTCTTTATCTTCTTTTGTAATATCGTTAATATGATTGGCTACTGATTTTTGGACATATTTAGAAGAATCATTCATTAATGGTTCAAGAAGCTGTAAATTGTTCTTAAAGTCACCTTTCAGAGCTCCTATTTTTTTAGCCCAAGGAAGTCTGGGCCTTGTACCTTCGGAAACCAATCTCCTAATGTGGCTGTTTTCGTCATGAATCCACTGTTGTAATATGTGTAGTGTCTCTTCATGGTATGTTTCGAGAAAAGGCCGAATGGCATATTCAGCAGTATTCCTTTTTGTTATTTCATACATGGCGTTACATGAGGTTTCAAAATCGTTAAGCCCATATTTTTCAACGTATTTTGCAATAGGCATGTACATATATCCGTTTGTAAATGTGCCTACTTCTGTTGTGTTTTCTGGCCCCAATGTTTTCAGTAAAATATGTATTGCTGCATTAAAATCTTTTTGTAATGCATCGTGTAATTCATCTGCTATTACTTCTATACGTTGCTTTAACTCTAAATTTTCAACTTTACATGTTACGGAAGATACGAAGTTTCTTTTAGAGAAATTAGGGTCGTGTTTACAGATAGAATCAGCCATTATTTCTGTTAATTCTTCATTAAATAAAAATTTTAACGGAACATAATTACCCATTTTTTCACCTCATTTGTCAGCTGAAAACAATTCTTATTTTTTAATCGACAATCCATAAACTAAAGTCTCACTCGGAGTCGTAATACTAAAACCTGTCGTTTTATAATCAAGTGTCACCGTATCACCAGTGTAGTCTTTCGTAAATGAATCCATTTGTACGATAAACTCAGCATCTTCATATACAACATCATCTGCATCATATGTATCCCAAATTAAATCAACATCAACGAAAATACTGCAAGAGTTTGTCATTGTTCCTCTAATGCGAATGATTTTTTTGTCTTCACGTTCTAATCTATGTATAGCTGCTTTTGTTTCATCAGTAATGCGAATGTTCATGGTATCCCAACCTTTATGTATATTTCCTTTATTATTGCAAAAACAGGAGGAATAGGGAAGGGAGAAGCATTGGAATAAAAAACGAGCAAACATATTTGTTTGCTCGTTTCACTTTATTTCAATTCACATTTATCAAGTGGAATCACTTTTGTTTTCTTCGTAAATTTATATCCTAACCATAGTACTAAGAAGAGTGGTAAACCGATGTAAGAAACGAGTACACCGTTCCAATCGATTGCTTCGCCCATGAATGCACCGTAGTTTTGTCCTAAAATTACGATGACACAAAGTGCAAATGCGAAGATTGGACCGAACGGGAACCATTTTGCTCTATATGGTAAGTCTTTTAAATCTTTACCTTGAGCAATATATGCTTTACGGAAACGGTAATGACTAATTGCAATTCCGACCCATGCGATAAAGCCAGACATTCCAGATGCATTTAATAACCAAATGTATACAACACCGTCACCGAATAAGGAAGCAATGAACGCGATACTACCAACAATTGACGTTACGATTAATGCGTTAACAGGTACACCGCGGCTATCTAATTTACCAAGAAACTTCGGTGCTTTTCCTTGGCGAGCTAAGTCCCAAAGCATACGAGTTGATGCGTACATACCAGAGTTACCAGCAGACAGTACTGCCGTTAAAATAACAGCGTTCATAACAGAAGCAGCAAAAGCAACGCCAGCTTTTTCAAAAATAAGTGTAAATGGACTTACTGTAACATCACTTGCGGCAAGGCTTTCAGTTGTATAAGGAATTAATAAACCGATAACGAGAATCGCAAGGATATAGAATAAAAGAATACGCCAAAAGATAGAACGAATTGCTTTTGGAATGTTACGCTCTGGATCAGCAGTTTCACCAGCAGCAACTCCTAATAATTCAGTTCCTTGGAAGGAGAACCCAGCAGCCATAAATACACCGATAATTGCCATAATGCCGCCATTAAATGGTGCATCTGCAACAGTGAAGTTTTTAAAGCCAACAGATTCGCCGCCCATAATTCCGAAAATCATCATGAAGCCGACAATTAAAAAGATAATAATAGTAACTACTTTAATAAGTGCGAACCAATATTCAGATTCACCAAACCCTTTAACAGATAAATAGTTTAAAAGGAAAATAATAGCTAAACATAATCCACTCCAAATAAGAGAAGGGGTATCTGGGAACCAAAATTTCATAATTAATGTTACAGCAGCGAGTTCAGCAGCAATTGTAATGGCCCAGTTATACCAATAGTTCCATCCAAGTGCAAAGCCAAGGGACGGATCAACAAATTTTGTTGCATAAGTACTAAAAGATCCAGTAACAGGCATGTAAGCTGCGAGTTCAGCTAAGCTTGTCATTAAAAAGTAAACCATAATCCCAATTGCGGCGTATGCAATTAATGCGCCACCAGGTCCAGCTGAATGGATGACACCACCGCTGGCAAGAAATAGTCCGGTACCGATTGTACCACCGAGAGAAATCATCGTAAGGTGACGAGATTTTAATCCGCGTTTTAATTCACCTTGTCCTTGTGTAGTTTGCGTTTTAGAGGTAGCTTGATTCGTTGCGCTATTCATGTTCAACACTCCTTTTCTTGTAAGATAGGAAGGAACGGGGGAGAAAAATACAAAAAACCGCCAAAGGAATTTGGCGGAACGTTTCACAAATAACCACCCCATCATACCCTTCCGTTAAGATAGCACCCCACGTTTACACGGTAATTTTGTAAACGTGACAGTTCTGTTCCTTTCGGAGACAGACCCAGCTCATAATTCCAGAGAAGAAATATAAACTTCGGCAACTTTTCCTTTCAAACGGAGTCGGTGACATTCTCTGTGTCTCGTCCGTTTTACTCATAAAAGTCGCAACCTCTACCTCATCGGATTGATGAGGATTTGATATATTGCTAAGATTTTTAATATATGGCAATTGTAATGACTTTCTGAATATATTGCAAGATATTTTGTTAGGAAAAGTCAAAAAATATCGGTTATTGTATAGGAAACGCTTGCGAAACTCCACTCGAACCTACTATTATGTAACAATAAGCAAAGAAAAAATTGTTATACAAATGTTTCGCAAAAAATATTGAAAAACCCTCTAAAATTAAAAGAAAATTCAGAAAATATAATTCGACATAAGTATCAAAAGAGGATTATTCCTTAAATTCGTTTCAAAGAATAAGTATAAATCTGATAAATAGAATGAATATTCTTTTTATTTCTGGTAAAATTGAAGTATTGTTTAATTGAAAAGGGGAAATCAACATGAAATTAGAAACAGAAAGGCTCTATATAGTACCGTGTACAGAAGAGAGGATGCACGCTGCGAGCAAGCAAGGATATGATAGTGGTCCACATATTGTAGGACATGTAGAAACTGTAAAAAAAGATAAGGAAGTATTACCTTGGGGGGCGTGGTATGTCATTCGAAAAGAAGATGACATCGTTCTAGGTGATATAGGGTTTAAAGGGAAACCAAATGAGGAACATATAGTAGAAATTGGTTACGGATTTATTGAGAAATATTGGAATAAAGGGTATGCGACAGAAGCTGTAAGAGAGCTAATAAATTGGGCTTTTCAAACAGAAGAGGTAGAAACGATTATTGCAGAGACACTTCTTGAAAATATTAGCTCGATTCGTGTATTAGAGAAACTACATATGAAGAGAATTGGCACTACAGAAACGATGATTAATTGGAAAATAGAACAATAAAAAATACCGCTCGAAGTATATCGGGCGGTATTTTTATCGTTATGGTAGCATTTGTTTTTGATCATTCGGATATCCAGCTGTCGATGCGTTAGAACGCTTGGAATGATTGCGAACAGCAATGAAAATAGAAATAATAACGACAAGACCAACTGCCACGTAAGAAAGTGAAATAATAGTTGGATCAACTTTAAATGTAGTAAGCAGTGTACGAATGTTTGTAAAGATAATAAGGCCGCCAACTAATACGCCAAGTAAATGAGAAGGAACGATGCGCACTAGCCATGCAGCGATCGGTGCCGCAACGATACCACCGAGCATAAGAGAAAATACCCAAACCCAGCTTACTTGTTCCCAGCCAAGAGAAATGAAAAAGCCGATTGTTGCAGCGAGTGAGACAGGAAACTCACTCGTGTCTACAGATCCGATAACTTTTCTAGCTTCATTTCCTCTTGCCAAAAGCACAGGTGTCGTAATTGGACCCCAGCCACCACCACCAGTTGAATCAACGAATCCAGCAAATAAGCCAAGCGGAACAAGCTGTTTAGCAGACATACGCTTATTTGAAGTAACAATTTGTTTTTGAATGAGGAATCGTAATAAAATATAAACCCCTAAAGTAAATAAAAATACGGAAATGTACGGTTTAATTACATCGCCAGGTAAATTACTTAAAAAACATGCTCCAATAAATGCGCCAATTGCTCCTGGCAATGTAAGCCTGGAAACGGTATATTTATCAACGTTTCCAAATTTGAGGTGAGATGCACCAGAAGCGGCGGTTGTAACGACCTCAGCTAAATGAACAGATGCGGAAGCTACAGCCGGTGCGATACCAAACATTAATAATAGTGAGGTAGATGTTACCCCGTACGCCATTCCAAGCGCCCCATCAATCAATTGAGCGAAAAATCCAATAATAGCAAAGGCAATTAATTTCTGCATAAATAATCCCCCTGTAATAATAAATGAAAAAGACACTTTTCCCGTATGAGAAAAGTGCCTTTGGTTTTTCCAATCAGCAATAATTAAATTTGTTTCATTATAATACATATTAATCGTATAAATCAACTGGGTTTTAAAGTTTTTTGAATTGAATGAAAGAAAAATAAAATATACAATAAAAGGATGGAGAGAAAGGGGAGAAAGACATGTTACGATTTGATCATCTCGTACACGCAGTACATGGTACACCGGAGGAAGCGGCGAAACAAATGCAGAAGCGTGGATTTCATACTGCACTAGGCGGAGAGCATACGACCTGGGGTACTTGGAATAGTTTATGTTATTTTGATTTATCCTATATAGAATTTTTAGCAATTCAGCATGAAGAAAAAGCGAAGAAAGCAGACAATCCATTAGTACAAGAAACAGTAGTGAAATTACAAGACGGAGAAGGAATGCTACAAATCGCAATTCGAGCAGATGCCATTGAAGACCTAGCAGTTAAGTTTAGTAAGCAAGGTTTACATACGATAGGACCATTTGAAGGGAAACGTATGAGAAAAGATGGCCGCCTTTTAGAATGGAAAATGTTATTTGTAAAGCAAGAGGAAAACGGACCGAAATTACCATTCTTTATACAATGGAATGAAACGGATGAAGAAAGAAGAAACGATTTACGTAACATAGGGACGATCACTGAACATAAAAACAAAGTACAACAAATTGAAACGATTCATTACGCAGTGAAAAATGTTCGAGAAACAGTACGGAAATGGAAAGAAGTAATGGGGCTAACTGCAAGCCAGGTCGTTAAGAATGAAGAATGGAATGCAGAGTGCCAAAGCGTATCATTCGGAGATGTTCATGTGCAGTTTTGTGAACCAAAAGGAGAAGGGTTAGTACTAGAACGTTTGAATCATCATGGCGAATATCCATTTGCAGTGGAGTGTAATGGGGAAAATAAACGAGAGCATGAAGTGTTAGGTAGTTTGTACATATATTGATAGAGGTGAACATAGTGGAAGAAATACTGAGAGAGATAGAGAGAAAACTAGAATGGCCTCGTATTACAAAGTGTACAGCTATTTCAAAAGGTTTTTCACATGAAGAGAAATATAAAATAGAGTGACATATTTTGTAAAAATATGTGATGCTGTTCATTTTGAACGTAAACAAGAAGAATATACGTATATGAAACAATTAGAGTTATTACATATTCCTACGCCTAAGTTCATTCATTTTATAAAGCTGGAGGATTTAAATAAATGTATTCAAGTATTTGAATGGATCCAAGGTGTAAATGGTGAAGAAGGTTTAGGGAAACTATCGGTGGAAGAACAGTATTATGCAGGAAGAAAAGCAGGAGAAGTATTAAAGAGAATCCACTCAATTGAAAGAGAAAGTGCAAGTAATAAATGGGAAACGGTTCGATGGAATAAATACGAAAGATACGTAGAAGCGTTAGCAAACTATGAAATAGACTTCCTTGATTTGAAGCCAGTATTAAGTTTTGTAGGGGAGCATAAACAATTATTGAAAAATCGCCCAATCACATTTTTACACGATGACTTCCATCCAGCAAATAGTATGATTCATAATAAGGAGTTTATCGTTATCGATTTTGGTGGATATGATTTTGGCGATCCAATACATGATTTTTATAACGTAGCGATCTTTACTACAAGAATAAGTAAACCATTTGCGGTTGGACAAGTTTACGGTTATTGCGGGGGAGAACCGTCACTTCATTTTTGGCAACTGTATTCATTATATGCAGCAATGACATTCCCAGCTGATATCGTATGGACAAACCGAAGCACGCCACATTTAGTAGATGATATGAAGGAAAGATTGAACGGAATTTTAGAAAATCATAACAATTTTTCATCCTATATTCCAAAATGGTATCAATCACAACATGAGGATATAATAAACAATAAGTAATGGAGGGATTTATATGGATAAAATAGCGGTAATTTCAGATATTCACGGTAATATTCCAGCTTTAGAATCTGTGCTGCAAGATATTAAATTAAGAGGAATTGAGCGCATCATTTGTCTTGGAGATTTAGTCGGAAAAGGCCCTCATTCTAGCGAAGTGATTAAAATCATTCGTAAAGAATGTGATGGAGTTGTAATGGGAAACTGGGATGATTTCATTACAAAACCGACTGAATTTGAAGCCTTAAAATGGCATCAAAAACAATTATCAGAAGAACAAAATGACTATTTAAGAAGCTTACCATTTTCAATCGAATTTTTTATGAGCGGCAAACTGATTCGTATGTTCCACGCATCACCGAGAAGTTTATATGAAAGAATTCAACCACATGCCTCAAGAGAAGAACGTATTAGTATGTTCGAAAACAGTGAGCTCACAGAGAATATAGAAGGGGAAAGAAAACCCGATGTCGTTTGCTACGGTGACGTTCACCAAGCATTCGTTCAAAACTTCAGAGGGAAAACGTTATGTAATTCTGGTAGTGTAGGTAATCCTCTTGAAATTACACAAGCTTCCTATTTAATATTTGAAGGAACTTATAATGAAAAAGAAGCAGCGAGCTTTTCTATTCAACTCGTACGTGTACCATATGATATTGAACTAGCCATCAGACTAGCAGAAGAACTCGATATGCCAGAAATTGAAGAATACAAACAAGAATTACGGACTGCTTTATATCGAGGGTTTAAGGGAAAGTAAGCCAATCATAATATATCAACGATTTTTTCGATATATCGACTTACCGACAAATAATGGTATGAATTGTCACCTGTAATCATGTTATGTAAACTAATTGTAGGAGGAAATATCATGAACCGAATACAACGCATGAAAGAAATTGCAGATCATATTTTAAAATTAAATTTAACACATCCAATAAGAGTTGGAGTAAGTGGTATTACAGCTTCAGGAAAAACAACATTTGCAAACGAACTAGCATAATCCGAAAGAGTGTGCGGATATTGTATTTCGAAATAGTAATTTTGATGATCCGGTAATTGTATTTAAAGGAATCTAAAATCGTGAAAGGGGCTGCTTTGGATGGATAAGAAAGATAATCTGAACGATTGGCCTGTATGGGCGAATGAGTCAGTAGAGATAGTTAATGCAAATCCTGATTGGCAAGATAAAGGCCAATGTGAAGAGCAGCAATTATATGAACTGCTTGCTCCTCTAGGTATAAGCAAAGTAATACATATAGGAAGTACATCCATACCTGGTTTACCTGCAAAACCTATCATTGATCTAATGGCTGAAATAGACTCATTTGAAAGAGTACTAGATATTTCAGCTACATTGGCCATATATAATTGGCATTATGTAAGCCCAGAATTAGATGAAAGACCTTGGAGAAGATTCTTTGTGAAAGTTAAGAATAATAGGCGTGTAGCACACCTGCATTTAATGGTTAAAGGAACTGAGCGATGGGACCATCAACTTTTATTTCGTAACCGCTTACGAGAAAATCCACAATTAGTTTATGATTATTCAAATCTGAAACAAGATTTAGCTAAAAGATATAACCAAGATAGAGAAGCATACACAAAAGCTAAAACAGAGTTTATTAAACAAGTTCTAAAATGATGCAACCTTTTATTGTAACTACGTTTGAATATAAAAGAAAAAACATACTGTATTTTATAACTTAAACTGACATGAAATGCATGTAAACAAAGTGAGAGACTGCGATGTTCTAATGTATTTCCTTTTATTTATCAGGATAAATTTTATATAATTGAATCAAGTTCATATAAGGATAGGCAATTACAGGGGATAAGGCGAAAATATGTTAATAAAGTAAAAAGGGGACAGGAAATATAATGAATGAAGTACTAGAACTAAAAGAAGAACTACTACAAATTAAAAATAATAATTATGCTGTACCAGAAGACGTAGATGCATATCCATATGCGCAGTGGATGTTAGATTATATCGGTTCACCTGATGCTGAATTACGTGATGATTTAATTTATAGTACGCTTCACACATGGATTACAAATGATGAATTTAGACAAAAAGAGTTACGAGGATTAATGTTACAAGCAATTAGTCCTGATTATTTATTTTATAAAATTGGTGAAAAGGGCACAGACTCTGTATTTAAACGTGCATTCTCCGTACTAATTCCACCACTTATTTTATCTGTTCATGAAAGAGAACCACTTTTATCTGAAGAACAACTGTACAGTGTGGCAGAACAAGTGTTGGAATATGTATATTTAGAAGAAGATGTAAGAGGTTACGTAGAAGGAAAAGGTTGGGCACATTCTACAGCACACGCTGCTGATGCACTTGATGCTTTAGCACGTACTATACAAAATCGTGAGTTTTCATATGCGATTCTTGCAGCTGTTCGTCAGAAGGTTCGATTAAGTGATTACGTGTATGTGCACTTTGAAGATGAGAGATTAGTAAAGCCGATTATGTCTTTACGTAACCAAAATCTTTTAACTGAAGAAGAGTGGAGCAACTGGTTACATAGTATAGCAACTGTTGAAGACATTCGACATCCGCAGCATGCTATTTTAGTACAAAATATTAGAACTTTCCTAAGAAGTTTTTATTTCAGAGTTTTAGAGGCAGAAGGTAGTACAGCCTTTACAGATGATATATTGGAGACTTTGAAGGGTTTGCGTAGGTATTAAAAGTGATTCATCCTTAGAAACAATGAATAGATATTAATTTTGAAAAATTTATTAGAAATTTATTTTTATATTGTACCCTTTCAATATAGGTTGAAAGGGGTGTCAAATGAAAAAATTATTGAAGTCAGTGAAAATAATATTTTTAATGTGTATTAGTATGATTTTCTTTGGAACAGGCGCTGTATTTATATATCATAACTATCAATTAAAAATCGAATCGAAATTAATGAAGAATGAAGGTGAACTTGTTAATTTCGATAATAAAAAAGTGAATATTTATAATGAGGGGAGCGGGGAGGATACATTTGTATTTATGGCCGGATCTGGAATTGCCGCTCCTGTTTATGAATTGAAAGGCTTATATAGTAAATTTTCAAAAGAAAACAAGATTTCTGTAATTGAGAGAGCGGGTTATGGATACAGTGATGTTTTTCAAGATGATAGAGATATTGATACGATATTAGAACAAACGAGAGAAGCGCTTATTCAAAGTGGAAATAAACCACCTTACATTTTAGTACCACACTCTCTATCGGGAATAGAGGCTATTTATTGGGCACAAAAATATCCAAGTGAAGTAAAAGGGATTATTGCATTAGATATTGGTTTACCTAAACAGTACGTAACTAATAAAATAGGTATGCTTGATTCATTAAAAATAAAAGGGATGAATATTTTAACGAAATTTGGTTTTCAGAGATTAGCTCCCTCTATTACTTATAATCCCGAAGTCATTCGTCAATCCTTTTTAAACGAACAGGAAAAAGATATTTATAAAGCGCTTACGTTTAAGAGGGCTTTTAATGATGATATGAAGCAAGAACTTTTACAAAGCTACAATAACAGTAAAAAATCAAATTCCTTATCGATCCCAAAAGAAACACCAATGTTATTTATAGATGCGATTGCTAGGCAATATAAAGATTCGAATTATACAAAGCAAAAAAACGAAGATTATAAGGAGTTTGCTAGCAAGTTATTAATAGCTGATGTAAAAATAATTGAAGGTACACATAGCATTTATTTATACGCTCCTGATGAAATATACAAATTTACTATGGACTTTATTAAGAATAAAGTAATGAAGAACTAAGCTATTGTTATTTTAGTGATGAAAGGTCTACATAATGAAAGTATATAACATATTAATTGTTGAAGACGATTTGATTATAGGAGAATTATTACAAAAAATTTTACAGCGCGAGAAGTATAATGTGTGTTGGGAAAAAGAGGGAAGGAAAGTTCTTGATGTAATTCATGAAATAGATTTAGTCATAATGGATGTTATGTTACCAGGCGAAGATGGTTATCAAATTACAAAGAAAATAAAAAATCTAGGATTAAATATTCCAATTATATTTCTATCAGCTAGGAATGATATGGATAGTAAACTAAAAGGTTTGACTATTGGAGAAGAATACATGATAAAACCTTTTGATCCTAGAGAGTTGTTGTTAAGGATTCAGAAAATGTTAGATAATCAATATGGTACATTCACGCAAATTAACCATTTATTTATAGATGCAGAATATAAAAGAGTTTTCATTAATGATTTGCGTAATGAAGTTGCTTTTACAGCAATCGAACGTAAAATATTCTTCTATTTATATGAAAATAGAGATAGAATTTTATCGAAAGAACACTTCTATGATTACCTATGGCAACTTGAAGATAGAAATCAAAATATCATGAACGTACATATAAAGAAAATCAGGACCAAAATTGATGATAAAACGGGTGATATTATTCAGAACATATATGGAGAAGGGTATAGACTAAATACCTATATGAAGAAATGAACTTAAAGAAAAAATATCAGTTACTATTACTCTCCGCTATTATTAGCGTACCACTGTTATTATTGTCAATTAGTATCTTTGTATCAGTTATTTATAATGTTGTCTTTAAAACTAAAAATAAGAACATTCCTTTTCACGAATCCTATGCATATCCTACGATGTTAATCATATTTTTATTATCACTATTAATATTAGCTTTTGTATTTTCAAAATCGATTAACACAGTATTAAATAAAATTAATGTATTAAATCAAACGATTCGAGATTTAGCAAGTGATAAAAAAATCCCTAATATAATAAATGTTAAAAGTGATGATGAAATGGGAGAGCTGATTAAATCAGTAAATTTGCTTATAGAAAGAACAACTTATCGAGAATTAGAACTACAACAACAGGAACAAATAAAAAAGGAACTATTAAATAAATTACGGCATGATATTAATACACCCTTAACAGCAGTCAGATTACAATTATATTATTTAGAAGGTGAGTACAAGGAACAAGCACCAGTACTTGAATCAATGTATGAGCAGATACAATATATAAGTGATTTAACTAACGAATTTAATATTCAATCTACAGAGACCTTAGAGAATACTTATATTGTGAATGATGAAGTTAATATACATAATTTAATAGAAAATATGATTAAAAAATGGAGCTATTTGTATAGCATTCATAAAATTGAATTAGCATATAATCTACAAGATAAAGAGTTGATATGGAATAGTAATGAGTTATGGATGCAAAGGTTATTTGATAATATTTTTCAAAATGTCCTTAAACATTCTAAAGCTAAAAAACTCAAAATTATTATAGATGAAGATATTGTTTCCTTTAGAGATAATGGGATTGGGTTTGATATAAACAGTAAAGGTACGGGACTTGGTTTGAAAAATATTGAAGATATATCAAAGATGTTCGATGTAAAATACACTTTACAATCAAATAGTGGGGGTACTATGTTTTCATTTGAAAATACTAAAGTTTAGAGCAAATTACATAAAACCAACACCTCCCAACCATACTAATAAAATGTGTTGGAGGTGAATGTTATGGACGAAAAAGACTTTGAAAAAGTTTATAATGATTACTTACATCAAGGAGAAGGGCAAGCTCAATTTGAAGTAGACAATGAAGTCAATTCAGGAGCAGAAGAAATTGTTGCCGTTCGTAAAAATGATGATGGTGATTTAATTGCGTTTAAAACAAGTAGCGGGAGAGAGTTAGATTATATGACTGCTCTTAGTGAAGCGAAATTAGGGAAGTTAGCTCATGTAGATGTATTTCATAAGTATGGTAGAGATATTATACGTAGTGAACCGGATGGAATAAAAGAAAATAACTTAGATAATTTACCTTCATTTTAAAAGGGTAAACCTCAAGAAGAGAATGTTCATTTGGATATTCTCTTCTTTGTTTTGCGAAGTTTTCCTAGCAAATAGACAATTCATTTTTAAAGTGCGATCATACTTTTAAAGAGCGCTCTAAATTTCTCTTTATCTTCTGCTGTAAATGGTTTCGGTCCCTTTGTACGCTTACCACTTTTTCGAACCATTGCACTTAAATATCGTGTTTGTAACAATTGTTCAATGTTATCATTCGTATACTTATAGCCTTTATGGTGTAGAACGATACAACCTTTTGCTAAAGCGAGCGAAGCAAGACCGTAATCTTGTGTTACGATTAAATCTTCTTTTTTTGCTAACTGCATAATTCGGTAATCTGCAGCATCTGCTCCAGAATCAACATAAATTGTTTCCACACCTTTAGGCTGCTGAGCATTAGAATAATGAGAAAAGCTAGTAACTAGAGTTACAGGAATTTCTGCACTCGTAGCTTCAAAAATAATTACATCTTTTACAGGACAAGCATCTGCATCAACGTAAATTTTCATTTTTACCACTCCTATAAAGTGAAACTTTAATCAGTGGGGGGGGATTCATCCTCCACTGATTATTAGTTGAACCAATCGGGCATTTACGGGCAGTTGATCTCCCACCTAACTTCTTTGTTACAGCTGAATTTTGAGTTGGGAGTTTTATTGCCCGTTAATGCGGGGGAACTAGGTTCGTGTTGATAATAATGGTAGATTTTTCTTTTGTCAAACGATAGAGCTTTATGTAAAGTTATTTTTCACAAACTAAAATAGCTTCTCGCAAACGAGAAATACCTTCCTCAATTTGATCAATATTCACTTTTCCATAAGATAAACGAATATAACCATCTTTCGCGCCAAAAATACTACCTGGCATAAAGGCGATTTCTTGTTTTAAACTTTGCATAATAAGTTGCTTTTCATTTATTGGTTCTTTTAATTTTCCCCATATGTATATACCACCGGTCGGGTTTGAAAAAGAGATTTTATCGTGAAGTTGCTCGTTTAGGGCACGAACGATAACGTCTCTTTTTTCTGCTAGTTGTTTTCGTAACGGCACGATATGAGACTGAAATGGTACGGTTTCGAAAAATTGCTGCATAAGCCACTGCGGGAAAATACTCATGCCTAATTCCATTTGGTGTCTTGCGTCGGATAATCTTTCTACTACAGACTGCGGGGCGACAAGCCAGCCGACTCGTAAACCTGGTGCAATCATTTTTGATAAAGAATGTACATAAATGACAGTTCCGTTCTCATCAATCGATTTTAAAGTAGGGCAAGGCTGTTTCTTTTCTAGCGTAAGTAAACTGGACGGATCATCTTCCACAATCGCAATTCGTAAGTCTGCACAAAGTGATAACAGTTTTTTTCTACGGTTTGGATGAAGCATAGTTCCCGTAGGATTTTGGAAGTTTGGATTTAAAAAAATCATTTTAATACGATGCTTTCTATATAATTCTTGCACATCATCCGGATTAATACCATGTTCATCGACAGGTAACGGGAAAATACGAATACCTGCTGATTGGAATAACGGTAAGGAATAACAGTGTGAAGGACTTTCAAAAGCAACTGCATCACCGGGATTTAATAAACATTGAACGATAAGGTGAAGTGCTTGCTGTGCGCCAGATGTAATCATAATGGATTGTTCAGTCGCTTCAACTTTTAAATATTCCTTCATATATTTTACGACCGCTTGTCTTAGCGGCAGATAGCCTTGCGGATGATCGTAACTTAATGAATGCGTTAACGGTTGTTCTCGTAAAATCGTTTGTAGTTGATCGTGAGGATAGAGGTTACAACCGAGCTCTCCATTTGCAAAATCTATAATGTTTTTATTTTGTTGTACTTCCGCTCGAATATGGCGAAGTAAAGGTAAGTTTGGTAAGAAAGTACCACCTTCTACGAAATTTCTCCAGTTCGGCGTTAATGTTGGAGAAACGCCCCACATATGTGTACTTACACGTGTCCCTTTACCAGTCGTACTTTCTACAATTCCCATAGCGCGTAGCTCATTATAAGCAGTCGTTACTGTACTTCGGTTTACATTTAACTGTGTAGCTAATTTCCGTTCGGAAGGGAGGAAGCTACCTGGAGGAAGTTCTCCGTATGTAATACGTTTTTCAATAAAGTCAACAACTTGCTGATAAATAGGAATTTTACTGTCGTTATCTAGCTTCCATTCCATACAAACACCTCCGCATCTCTTATATACAATTAAGTATAACAAATTGGCTGGGTAAAAAAACAGCCAATTGGACGGTGTTATATCCAGCCAATTTTACTATGCTAAATATGGAAGGGGAGATTCGGATGAAACGATGGCAAATGGAATGGCTCCTAGTATCAGTAGCATTAGTATGGGGAGCAAATTATACAATTGGAAAGTATGGCGTGGCATATATGTCATCCATTCAATTTAATAGTTTACGATTTTTAGTAGCATCTCCGGTATTATTACTTATTACATTTATGATGGAACGCTCATTACGTATTGAAAGAAAAGATTGGTTACGATTAGTAGCAGTCGGTATCGTTGGTACGGCAATGTATCAAACGATGTTTATGCTATCTGTGAAATATACTTCAGCAACGAACGCCTCATTATTAATTGCGATGTCACCTATATTTACAGGGATATTAGCAGTATTACACAAACAAGAACGTTTTTCGATGAAAGTACAAATTGGTTCAATAATAGCGTTTATTGGTGCAGCATTCGTTTTATTAACAGGACATACAGGAGGAGCTACTTATGAATATGCGTGGCTCGGAAATGTAATTGGATTAGTCGCAGCAATTGCGTGGGGATGGTATCCAATATTAGCGCAACCTCTTATTACAAAATACTCCGCAATGAGAGTCACATCATGGTCTACTTTAATTGGGATAGTACCACTTGTTATATACTGTTTATTCAACGTAAATTCTTTAACGTGGCCAGTAGATACGCCAAGCTGGGGATCACTAGCATATTCAATCATCTTTGCAACCATCTTCGGACTAGCAATGTGGTATGTCGGTATTAGTCAAATAGGTTCAACAAAAGTAATGGTTTATATGTATCTCGTACCATTATTCGCAGTTATCTTTGCAGCAGTAACAATTGGGGAGCAAATTAATATGATGCAACTCGTTGGCGGACTTATTATCTTTGTGGGTCTATATGTTGTAAAAAAAGGCGGAATGAAAAAGCCAGCTCTCAATTTGAAAAAAGTAAGTTAACAGTAAAAAGGATCTCTTTCATATAGAAGGAGATCCTTTTTGTTTTCGTAATAAAAGGGTTTGTTTAACAGCCCATTTTTGATGATCGTGAAGGAGAAGTTGGACAGCAAGTAAAGGAGACATCCACCTTAGAACATGATCATCCTCACAGTTTTCAGTTTGTTTCTGCACCACGTTCGCAATATAAAAGAACCCGTCATTTAAATAATATATATCTTCCTTTTCTGCATAAAAATATCGAGCCGCATTACCAATATATTGATCAATTTCAATTGCCCATCCTAATTCCTCTAGTAGTTCATGGTGCAAACACTCTTCTTTTGTTTCATTACCTTCCATACCACCACCAGGTAAAAAGTAACGGTCTCCTTTTTGGATAACAGCAATCATTGAAGAAGATGAATGGAAAATAATCGCATAACAACTAGGTCTTAATACATAATGAGCTGTAGATTTTTTCAAGCCAAACGTAAGTTTTGAAATCATAAAATACGACCTTTCTCTATAAAATACATAAAAGGAATATTAAGGTAAATGCAGAATGGTATAATTATAATCTTAATAGATTGGAGTGGTAACAACATGATAAATCGAAAATGTTCAAGGTGTAAAGAGATAACAGGTACGCTGCACGGTGGTAAAAAAATTAAGGAAGAATTTTTATGTGAGGACTGTTTGCAAAAAGGAATTGCGAACGGGGAAATCGAATTATCACAAGTGGAGCAAGAAAAAACTTCGTATCTTTCTATAAAAATATTAAAAATAATGAGTGTTATTTATTTAATAGTATCTATTATAACCCCTTTTTCTGCTGGAGCATTTATACAGGATCCAGGGCTTGGTGGAATATCCTTTTCAATAACAGGTGCAGTTGGTGTTATGATAATTGGATTGATATTCCAGTCTGTTCTTATATTTTGCGGGATATGGGTATTCATCCTATTAGTAGAAACAGTCATTAAAATATATGAAAAAATGAAGTGAGTGAGAGGGAGAAACATATGCGAGTTAGAAACATCCAAGGGGAAGATTATGTAAAGATTAATTCTGTTTTAAATGATTGGTGGGGCGGGAGAGATATGTCTGCTATGTTGCCAAAACTGTTTTTCGTTCACTTTCAAGAAACAAGTTTTATCATTGAAGAAGATGGAGAAACGTTAGGTTTCTTATGTGGATTTTTTTCACAAACATATAAAGATGAAGCATACGTTCACTTTATCGGTGTAAATCCGAAGTATAGAAGAAGAGGAATCGCATCGACATTGTATTCTTATTTCTTTGATGCCGCTCGTGCAAATAACCGTAAAGTTGTAAAAGCAATTACCTCACCAGTTAACAAAAAGTCGATACAGTTTCATCAAGAAATCGGTTTTCGGATTGAGGCTGGGGATGATGAGGTAGAGGGTGTATCGGTACATACAAATTATGATGGGAACGGCGGTAGTAGAGTTTTGTTTTTAAAAAATGTATAAAAGTAGGCTAGCTTAACGTTAGCCTTTTTGTTGTGAGGAGATAATAATATGGAGAGTAAACAAAGTAGAAATGAATACATACGACGCATTTACAAAGTACAAGATTATATAGAATCACACATAGATGATTCACTTTCAATTGAAGAGCTGGCGGATGTAGCAGGATTTTCAAAGTTTCATTTTCATCGTATTTTTAAGGGGATAGTAGAGGAGCCATTATCACGGTATGTAAACCGATTAAAATTAGAAAGAGCAACAAATTTACTTACATACCGTTTGGATATGACAATTACACATATTGCGTATCACTTCGGATTTACAGATTCAGCAGTTTTCTCCCGTACATTTAAAAGTCATTACGGAATAAGTCCATCTCAATATCGAAACGACAATAGCAAGAATTGCAAAGACGTAAGCGAAACTTCTCAATACAATGAGTGTAAGAAGGTTCGAGGAAATGTTGAAATTGTAACAGCGGATAATATAAACGTCGCATACAAAAGACATATCGGTACATATGAAGAGTTAACGATTGCTTTTCCAAAAATGATAGAGAAATTATTTCATTACGCAGCGGAGGAAAACTGTCATGTATTTGAGCATACGAAAGTATTAACCATTTATCACGATCATCATGAATTTACTGAGGGCAATCATTTACGAACTAGTTTATGTATAACAATTCCGAATGAATCCGCAGTAGAAACGAGCGACATTGGAATAATGGTAATACCTTCTGGAAAGTATGCGGTAGGTCATTTTGAAATATTCCAAGATGAATATAAAGGAGCATGGGATTTCTTATATGGTGAGTGGCTTCCAAATAGCGGATATAAACCGAGGGATTCATATCCTTTTGAAATGTATAAAAATGACCCAAGGCAGCACCCGGAAAAGAAACATATAGTTGATATATATGTACCTATCGAACCTTTTTAATCGTTGATTAAGGGGGAGGAACAATGCAAACTGCTGAAAAGCTAGACTGTATTATAAAAGAAGAATACAAAAATATTAATGGTATGTTAGTAGTGCAGAGAGGTAATGTTGTTTTTGAAAATTATTATAATGGCTACAGTCCAGATGATGCGTTTCATGTAGCGTCAGTTACAAAAACGATAATCTCTGCGTTAATTGGGATATGTATAGATAAGCGCTATATAAAAAGTGTTGATCAAAAAGTAATAGAATTTTTCTCGGAATATAACGTTCATTCACCTGAAATAACAGTAGGTCATCTTCTTACGATGACAGCTCCACATCCTTTCGTAGACTGGCAGGAACCGTTAGAAGAACTATGTACGCAACGAGATTGGGTACAGTATACATTGAATAGGATTGGACAAGGCGGAGAAATTGGGTCTTTTAAATACTCATCTGCAGGAGCTCATTTATTATCGGCAATCATAATGAGCGTAACAGGAAAAAATGCACGTGAATTTGCGAATGAATACTTATTTCAGCCACTCGGCATGAGAGAAATTCCAAACTATAATATGAAAGCATTTGGATTCGATGACTTATTTGGAAAAGATGTAAAGGGATGGGTTCATGATCCAAATGGTATTTCGACAGGCGGCTGGGGACTAACGTTAACAGTTAAAGATATGGCTAAGTTTGGACAGCTGTATTTGAGTGAAGGTATTCATAATGGAAAACAACTACTATCAAAATCATGGATAAAAGAATCGACAGAAATGAACCAAAATCAATATGGTTACTTATGGTGGTTACGAGAAGAGGATGGAATCTTTTCATACTGTGCCATGGGTGATGGTGGGAATATGATTTGTTGTATTCCGGAGAAGGATTTGGTGGTGGTGATTGCTTCTGAAGTTGTGCCAGAAGCAAAGGATAGATGGAGATTAATTAAAGAGTATATACTTTTGAAAGAGTAATGGTGAACTTGTAGAAAAATTTAAATGCTCTCCGTAACTTTCCTCAATAAAAAATCGTTAAACATTAGGAAGGGTTATTAATACGAATGGGGGAGAACCATGAAAATTTTAATTCTAGGTGGTACACGATTTTTAGGAAGAGCTTTTGTAGAAGAGGCATTAAAAAGAGGGCATGAAGTTACATTATTTAATCGCGGAACGAATAAAGAAATTTTTCCTGAAGTAGAGCAGTTAATTGGTGATAGAAATAATGATGTTTCAAGTTTAGAAAATCGAAAATGGGATGCGGTAGTCGACACGTGTGGATTTTCTCCGCATCATATTAGAAATGTTGGAGAAGTGTTACGGGATAATATAAAGCATTATATATTCATTTCAAGTCTTTCTGTATATAAAGATTGGATTCCGCATCAAATAAAAGAAGATTATATATTACAAGCTGAACCTACGGGTGATCAATTAAAGGCTGTGGAGAATGGTGAAGTTTCTCCTTATGAGTATTATGGTGCGCTGAAAGTATTGTGTGAAAAAGAAGCAGAGAAGTATTGGCCGGGGCGTGTTCTACACGTAAGAGCAGGACTTCTTTCAGGTATGTATGATTATACAGACCGGCTTCCATACTGGATTGGGCGTGTAGCAAAGGGAGGAGAAGTGTTAGTTCCAGGAAGAAAAGACCGCCCAGTGCAGGTAGTTGATATAAAAGACGTCGCAAACTGGGGACTAAACATGGCAGAAAACAATAAAGCAGGTATATTCAATGTTACAGGTCCAAGTTATGAATTGACGATGGAAGAGCTATTAAATACGTGTAAAAAGGTTACGAGTAGTGATGCTGCATTCGTTTGGGTAGATGAATCATTTATGAATGAACATAAAGTACAGCCTTGGACAGAGATGCCACTATGGCTTCCAGAAACTTTTTCATTAGAAGGTGAGACGAAGCCGTGGAAAGGTGGTTTTTCTATTAGTATAGATAGTGCTGTGAAAGAAGGGCTTACTTTTAGAAGATTAGAACATACAGTTACAGATGTGTATGAGTGGATGAAGAGTGTGGACGAATGGGAATTAAAAGCAGGTATTTCAGGCGAGAGGGAGAAAGGTTTGTTAGAAAAGTGGTATCAATAAATTTAGATGAGCCCTTTGAATATACTTGATTGCACATAAGATGGAATCATAAAAATAATAGTAGAACTTGGGTTGCTCCTTCGTTAGAAACTTTCATGAAGTGGTGGGAAAGTGGGAAGATAACAATTTAAACATAGTATCATGAAAAACGCCTTGTTACGAAAGAAACAAGGCGTTTTTTGCAATTAAAAAATCTACCACTCTATCGATTCTTCCCCGTACATGTCCTATAACTTAGGAAACATCTTTTTTAATCCTTCTTCGTCATCTTCATTCCAGTCTAACTTCATATCAACTCCCTCAGATTGTTCTTCTGTTTCAAACTCTATTGCTTTCACACTACCGGCTGTGCCTAAAACACAACGTAGTCTTTATACCGCGTAAGACTTCCACCTCAAAGTCGAGCAAATATGAGGAAGCCCCGTATAAATAAGTTGTATGAATTACTATTATTAGATTGTGTTTGTGACTATATTTTGGAAATTTTCTGTTGATTTACAATATGCGATAGTATATATTGTATATAAAGTATATATACAATATTTTTAAAAAGAGGTATTTGCATGCAAATCGTTATTACGAACACTTCAAAGGAACCTATTTATGAACAAATTGGCGTCCAAATAAAAAAACTTATTTTACTAGGTGATTTAAAGCAAGGAGATGCTCTTCCTTCAATGCGTCAGTTAGCAAAAGATTTAAGAGTAAGTATTATTACAACGAAAAGAGCATATGAAGAACTGGAAAAAGACGGTTTTATTTATTCAATTGTCGGAAGGGGGTCCTTTGTAGCAGAACAAAACATTGAAACTATGAAAGAAAAAAAATTAAAGACAGTTGAAGAAAAGTTGTGTGAAGCGATTCAAAATGCTAAACAAATGGATGTTTCTTTAAATGATCTAAAAGAAATGCTTACAATTTTATACGAGGAGGAAAACTCTTGGAAAACGTAATAGAACTTCAAAATGTCAGTAAATCTTTTAAAGGATTTCAAATTAAAAATTTTTCGATGGAAGTAAAAAAAGGATTTGTTACGGGTTTTATTGGGGGAAATGGATCAGGTAAATCTACAACGATTAAAATGATTATGAATCTAATGAACCCGGATAGTGGAAATGTCTCCTTATTTGGCATGAACTATTCGACTGATGCGAAGCGAATTAAAGAAAGAATTGGTTTCGTTTATGACGATAATGTGTTTTATGATGAACTCACATTAAAGGAAATTACTAAAATTATTGCGCCTGCTTATAAAAAATGGGATTTTAACCAATTTACATATTATAAAGATCTGTTCGAATTACCATTAAATAAAAAAATGAAAACATTCTCCAAAGGAATGAAAATGAAAGCCTCTCTTGCAATTGCCCTTTCACATCATGCTGAACTAATTATTATGGATGAGCCTACTTCCGGACTCGATCCGGTATTTAGAAGAGAATTATTGGATGTTTTACAAAATATTATGCAGGATGGTGAGAAAACTATCTTTTTCTCATCTCATATTACAACGGATTTAGACCGCATTGCCGATTATATTACATTTATTCAAAATGGGAAGCATATTTTTACAAAAGATATTTATGCCATTGCAGAAGATTATATTTTGGTCAAAGGACCACTAGATATGTTAGATTTTGATACTGAGCGTGAATTTATATCTGTATGTAAGGCAAATACAGGTTTCGAGGGATTGATTGAAAATGTAAATTCTATCGAAACTTTATTTAATAAAGAAGTGGTGATTGAAAAACCAAGTTTAGAGGATATTATGTATTTCATGAAAAAGGGGGAGTCAAGATGCTTAATTTAATTAAAAAGGATTTGATTTTACAAAAAACTTTTTTACCTGCTTATCTCTTATTTTTAGTTACCTATTTGTGGGCCGGCATGGATGTTGCATATGTCATAATCATTTGTAGTGCCGTTTTTGTAATTAACACATATCAATCTGATGATAAAGATAATGCTAATATTTTAGTAAACTCATTACCGTATACTAGGAAGGAAATTATAAGTTCAAAATACGTTGGAACCTTATTTTTTACAATAGTAATCATTCCATTTTGTTTGGTTGGGAAATATTTCATTTTAGACAGCATGGAATTTCAACTTTCCTTAGAAAGTTACATCCTAGGCTTCTTGGCAGTCATGCTGATTACTGCATTTTACATCCCATTTTTTGTTGCATTTAAAGTGAAAACACTGGTACCAGTTTTTATATTTTTATCTATTGGAGTTATATATTTAATGCGAAATACTCCATATTTATTAAATAAATATGCTAATGGCGTACTGACCTTTTTAAAAGAGATTTCAGATTTGAAATTATTTCTTATATTTGCTGTCATAGCAGTAGGGTGCTATGGGGTTTCATGGATATTATCTATTCGTATCTATCAGAACAAGGCCCTTTAATAGCAAGTTCTAAAAGGAGGATCATTTACATGACATCAAAAAAATGGCGTCCTATTCGAATACGAAATTGGCTAAAAACTCTTGGAGCATTTTTCGTTATGCAACTAATTTTTATCATCCTTGATATGAATTCGTGGATACCGAACTTCAAGGAAGGAGGAGTTGGGGAGCGTCTCGTTAATTCAGAGTTCTTTACGGAATGGTTCGCTCCTTATAAAACAAAGCAATTTAACGTATTAACGGTAGTTATGGCTATTTTACTATTCCTAAATGTATTAACAAGTGTAATAAAAGACGCTTTTTCTAGAAAAAAAATTAATTAGCACATAAGTTGACCTTGCATCTTTTTTAATAATGTCTTAACAATATTTAAAAACAACAGAGGAAAGATAAAACTCCATTTATTGAAGTTTTACTTTATCTTTTATAATGATTCCTTAGGAATTATTTGATTTTTCAGTTTTGTATATTGACAATGTTTCCATTCGTCCCCCATAATGCTTCTCTAGTGTATGCAGTGATTGTGACATATGTATTTATACTCGTGATGATAAATGATGTGTATTGTTTTTGGAAAGTTAAAAAATCATTGAAAGAAATGGAAAAAATCAGTAATCTTATTTGTGCAGTACATACATAATAGTTTTATAGCGATTTTCAAATGAAATATAGGGGGAAATGGTGTGGATCTAACATTTAAAGTAGAGGAAACATGTTTTAATTACCGAGTCGGAGCAATTTGTAAACAGAATAATAAAATACTCATTCTGCAAGGTGACGGTGAAGATTTTTGGTATGTACCAGGCGGAAGAGTGAAAATGCTAGAAAATAGTGAAGACGCGTTAACACGAGAACTTGCGGAAGAGTTAGCGGTTCCTATTGAGGTGAAGAGATTAATATGGTCGGTAGAAAATTTCTTTACACTTTCTGAACGAAAGTTTCATGAAATTAGTTTTTACTATGAAGTAGAGCTGAAACAATTACCTGCGAATGGAGCGGAGCAATATGTTTTGGAAGAAGAAGGTAGAACGTATTTCTTTAAGTGGGTGCCGGTAGAAGAGTTAGATACATATAACTTACAGCCATCATTTATAAAAGAGAAAGTAAAGGATGTATTAGTTCATACAGAACATATCATTTTACAAAAGTAAATGTATGGGAGGGGAAAAGGATGAAAGGGACTAAAAAAGAAATTCTTATAGAAGGAAAAGTAATTCCGTATACACATATTGAAAAAGGTTCTAATACAGTATGCTTTATGTTTTCAGGCTCGGGATACAATTACGATAAACCGTTATTTTATTATGCGACGATGCTTATGCTCGAAAATAAAATAGATGTAGTACATATTCATTATTCTTATGACGAACAAGTAATGAATAAACCAATGGAAGAAATAACGAAAGTAATGATGGATGATATTAATCCTATAATGAAGGAAGTATTAAAAGGTGAGCAATACAACGAGACGATGTTTTTAGGGAAGTCACTAGGAACAATTCCGATTGCAAATGATTTAATGAAGAGAGAAGAGTTTGCAAAGTCAAAGATGATACTACTTACACCTTTGCTTACTTTTGATTCAATTTTTGATTCGATTTTACATAGTCGTCATGAAGGGTTATTAGTAATTGGAGATAAAGATCACCAATATAATGCAGATCAAATCGATCCGTTATATAAAACAAATTTACAGATCCAAGTTGTCAAAAATGCAACTCATTCTGTAAATGTTGGGGAATATGAAACAGAGAATTCAATTGAGGCGATAGCAAATATAATAAAAAAACTTAAAGAAGTTATTAGGACAAACCAACCTATCAATACATAAAAAAAGAGGTGCAATTTGCACCTCTTTTACTTTAATAAGCTCTAAGCACATGAAGTAAATAATCCTTACGATTCAGCGGATTATTATCAACACGTTTTCGAGTAGGGAAGGGAGCCTTCAGTTCTTTGTAACCAGCTGGCTTCGTTGTAAAAATGCCTTCTCCTTCAGTGAATGAATGAAGCATTCGCTTAAAGTTCTCCGTTTTCGCAACAGGTAATAATCCTGTTAAATGGTAGGAATCATTATTGAATATAGGCTCACTAAAAGTTGCTGGAATAGCAGCTAGTTTATACATTGCAGTACTAATTGCATACCCCGGGACAGTTAATTCGAATTCGTTTACTGGTTCATATACACATGTTTTGGCTTGCTTTAAAGCATCCATTAAAACGAGTGGTGTTAAATTTCTAAAGTCACTCGCTGTTGTAACAGGGCTTGCATAACCAGTATGTGTTAACGTGACGATAATGTCTGTAACTTCCCATCCGTACAAACCTTGTTTTAACGTTTGAAATACTGTATCTTCAATTGCTTTATGAAATGCTAAAGGCAGCGATCCAAGTTCAACGCCTAACTTATATATTATGCCAGAATTCAGCTCACCACGTTCGATTTTAAAGCCAATTGTTGCGTAAAATGGATTCGCTTTTTCACCCATTACTTCAACGCTATTACCTACGCCAATTGGCTTCTCAATACATACAACCCGCGTATTTGAGAAAGTCACCTGCAAATTATATTTCTCAAAAAGTGTTGTTTCAATTACTTCTTTTTGTACTTCCCCGAAAAGGCGAGTATATAGTTCATTATGAATATCATCTTTCCACACTTTAATGAGCGGATCTTCTTCACATAGATCCATAAGTGCAGCGTATAGATCATGAATTCGTTCTTTTGGTACTGCTTCAATAGCAGCTTCCATTTGTGGTTCGGCAAAGTGAATGTCTTTTATATAATTCGTCCGTTCACCGATAATATCACCAATTTTAATATCATTCAGTCCCCACACTTTGCAAAATTCTCCGCTAGGAACGATAGAAGCTTGAACAACATTCCCGTTATGAAATAGACATATTTTCTTAATCTTTTCTTTATGCCCCAGAACGTTTCCGCGCTGTATATTAACATATTTTCTTACGTGTAAACGACCAGAAAAAACTCTTACATAAGCAATCTTTTCTCCAGAAGGTTCACGTTCAATTTTAAACACAACACCGGATAATGTTTCGTTTTCTGCCGACTTATTAGCCGGAAATAAAGTTGAAATATTTTCGAGCAGTTCAGTTACACCTATACCTGTCATGGCTGAACCGAAAAAGATTGGGTACACACTTGCTTGCTGTATTTGTTTTTCGAGTTCTTCTCTTAATAATACGCCCGGTACGATTTCATCATTTACATATGACGCAAGTAACGATTCATTATATGGTGCTAACAGTTCCATACAATCGTCATATGATTTGTATGCAAGAATCCGGGCTTCTTTCGTTCCTTCGTTTTGGGCAGAGTAGAAAGGGAATGCTTCATTTGAAAGAATCTCTTTTATTTGTTTCATAACTTTTTCAGTATTTGCGCCATTACGATCAATTTTATTTACGAATAATATTGTTGGTATGTTTAGTTTCTGCAATGTCCGCATTAAAATTTTTGTTTGTGCTTGCACACCTTCAACGGCAGAAATAACTAAAATTGCACCGTCTAAAACGCGGAATGATCGCTCCACTTCAGCGATAAAATCAGCGTGTCCAGGTGTGTCAATGACATTTACTTTTACATCATCAATAAAGAAAGATACGACAGATGCTTTAATCGTAATTCCGCGTTGTCTCTCTAATTCCATTGAGTCAGTTTGCGTATTACCACTATCTACTCGGCCAATTTCTTTAATCACATTCGTTTCATAAAGAATACGCTCAGTCAAACTCGTCTTGCCAGCGTCTACGTGCGCGACAATCCCTATATTTATTGTTGTCATTTGTGAGTATCCTCATTTCATTTTCCATTTTTAATTCCTCATTTCTATTTGTGTATTGCCGCATTACAATCACTCTCCAGTCATTTGAATTATTACTATTATAATGTAATTTACATTTTTTGTAATGCTACAAAGCGCCTTAATTTGGAAAAATATAAATGAAAACAAAATGCTTGCATTTTAAATCGATATAGATTATATTAATTGACATATCAACTATTGATGTATCAAATATTTTTAAATTGGATATAAAGGAGGGGTAATTTGACAAGTTCATGCTCAAAAGAAGCAATTATTTTATATAAATTACACTTTCTAAATAAAGACGTAAGTTCGAAATTTGAAGGGTGTACGGGTATGAGTCAATCTAGACTAGAACTTATACTTCAGTTATATGAAGTAGGTGAAATTAGCCAAAAAGCACTTCAGCAAGAAGTGAATATTGATAATGCAGCGATTACGAGGCATTTAAAGCAGCTAGAAGCAAACGGAATGATTACAAGGCGTAAAAATCCAGATGATAACAGAATTACGTTAGTTTCTCTAACTGAAGAGGGACGAAATAAAATTCAAGTGTATCAGGAGGAAAAAGAACGTTTTGCAGCATCTGCATTTAAAGGATTAAGTGAGGAAGAACGCGATAATCTTTTAAATATGTTAAATCACATTCAAGAAAACATAAAAGAACTATAAAAAGGGAGAATACAACTATGACTAACTCAGTAAAAACAAATGATTTTAACGAAATTTTAACAGGACGCCGTTCAATTCGTAAATACGACACATCAGTGAAAATTAGCAAAGAAGAAATGAAAGAAATTCTTACAGAAGCAACACTTGCACCATCTTCTGTAAACATGCAACCATGGAGATTTTTAGTAATTGAAAGTGACGAAGCGAAAGCAACACTTGCACCACTAGCGAAATTTAATCAATCTCAAGTAGAAACATCTTCAGCGATGATTGCTGTATTTGGTGATTTAAACAACTTTGATAACGCAGAAGAAATTTACGGTACAGCAGTAGAGCGTGGTTTAATGCCAGCAGAAGTAAAAGAAGATCAAATGAAAAAACTTTCTGGTTACTTCTCAATGGTTACACCAGAAGTAATGAAAGATACAGTACTAATTGACGGTGGTCTTGTAGCAATGCAATTTATGCTAGCAGCTCGTGCTCACGGTTATGACACTTGCCCAATTGGCGGATTTGAAAAAGACCAAATCGCAGAAGCTTTCGGATTAGATAAAGAACGTCACGTACCAGTTATGTTAATTTCAATCGGAAAAGCTGCTGATAGTGGTTACCAATCAGTACGTCTTCCAGTTGAAAAAGTTGCTGAGTGGAAGTAATTTTATAAATACAGAAATAAGTGAGATATGAGAGGGGAAACACCATGATTATTATTCACGCAATATTTCAAGTAGATCCAGCAAAACAACAATCATTTTTAGAAGAAATTCGTCCGCTGATTCATAGTTCAAGAGAAGAAAGTGGAAATGTATCTTATGACTTATATAAAGATACAGAAAATGAAAATGTATATACGATGGTAGAAGTATGGAAAGATGAAAAGGCAGTTGCGAGTCATAATACGAGTGAACACTTTACATCTTTCGTTAGTAAAGCAGCACAGTTTTTAACTGCTCCACTTAATATAAAAGCTTATAATGGAGAGTTAGTGAAATAATAAGGTAGAAAAAGATGATTTTAGCGTATAGCTAAGGTCATCTTTTTTATTTTGATAGGAACATATTTACTTCTATAGTAATGTGTTATAATTTGGAAATAAATAATTCTTAATTTTCATAATAAATAAAGTTAGGAGATAAATATATGAATACATTAAATAAAATTATTAACAATATTAATTTTATTTACTTATATTTAATTATATGGTAATCCATACTTACTTTTTTATATCGATACCAATGGAGAAAGGTTGCCTTAGTAGAGTATTGCTCGTTGAATTTTTTGTGAGGTTATCTTCACTTCATCCATATAGAATGAAAAGGAGATAAAGCAATTACGAGTAGCATGTAAATAAAAAAATTATTATTTATTTTAAAATTTTTGTAAGGGTGTGAAAATAGAATGAAACCGGTATTGAAAAACATACTCCTTTCCTTTATTTTTTCTGCAGCAGGGATGTGTTGGTTTCTATTTATGTTAGTTAGAGGAGGCGGAGACTGGTTATTGTCTTGGGTAGGTGTATTAATGGCATTTTTATCTTTATACACGTTAATAGATTTATATTGTAAGTATATATACGATAAAAAATCGAGCAAATTGTTTATCAACGCAGCGGTTACTACCTTTAGTTTTGCAGTATTGGGAATCACCTTTGGTATTGTACACGAGCTTTTACAGCCATGGAGTCTCAGTTTAATGGTTTGGTATTGGTTGTTAGTGTTACTTTTGTTTGTAACGACCATAATATTATTAGTTTTTCTATTATTTGTTAATCGTAAAAATTATAATATTCCTGGGACATATAGAATACTTATACTGCTTAATCTATTTCTTACGTTAGCACCAGTACTATGGCCATTATTTCTTACTATTATCGGAAATGGCATGAACGCTAGTGCAGGATGGTAAAAGTGAATATAGGGTTTTTAGTATGTAAGAGAACGTGTTTTGGTAAATTGAAAACACGTTCTTTTTTTATTCTCATACATTACTTTTTCCATCTGGTCGTCTAATTTTGAAAGTAAGTATTTCGTAAGGAATGGATAAGGAAAAAGAAAGCTTTATCATTTAGGATTAAGGTATAACTTGAATCAATACGATATTAAAAGAGGAGAGAACCTTATGAAAAAATGTACTTCAATAAAGTTAGGAAGTTTGGCAGTGTTAATAGCGAGTACTGCTCTATTCACACCAGGTTTTATTATGAAAGCAGAGTCTACTCAAAATATTTCTAGTCCGTCACAAACGTATGATCAAAAGAATCGGAATGGCTGGAAACAAGTAATGCAGGAAACGGTACAGCTTGGAACACCAGGTATATTAGCTAAGGCTTTTAATAACGGAAAAACTAGTAGCTACACTGCTGGCGTGGCAGATTTAAGTACAAAGAAATCGATGAAATCGAATTATCGTTTTCGAATTGGTAGTGTGACGAAAACTTTTACTGCTACGACTGTTCTTCAATTAGTAGGAGAAAATCGTGTGCAACTTGACGATCCAATTGAAAAGTGGCTACCTGGCCTCATTCAAGGAAATGGGTATGATGGTAATCAAATTACGATACGTCAACTTTTGAACCATACGAGTGGTATAGCTGAATATTTAAAGTCAAAAGACGCTGACATTATGAATTCGAAAAAAACGTATACAGCAGAAGAAATAGTGAAAATAGGGCTTGCTCTACCTCCAGATTTTTCGCCAGGTAAAGGTTGGTCGTATTCGAACACAGGATACGTAATACTAGGAATGCTTATTGAAAAAATAACTGGTAATAGTTATGCGGAAGAAATTGAAAAGCGCATTATTGAACCTTTGGACTTGTCAAATACGTTTTTACCAGGTAATTCACCAGTCATCCCAGGAAAGAATCATGCTCGAGGGTATATGAAAATTGACGAAACAAGTGAATTGAAAGACATGACGTATTATAATCCGAGTTTAGCTAATTCAGCGGGAGATATGATTTCAGATGCAGACGATTTAAATAAGTTCTTTTCATCTTTACTCGGTGGTAAGTTACTAAAGGAAACTCAGCTAAAAGAAATGATGACAACAGTTCCTACAGAAAGAGAAGACATTGGTCATGGATATGGTCTTGGAATTTATGAAACTAAACTTCCAAACGGTGCTTCAGTTTGGGGGCATACAGGGGGAATTCCTGGGTTTACTACTTTTGCTGGTGGAGTAATGGGTGGCAAACATACATTAGCTGTCAGTACTAATTCTTTAGGTGTGATTGATATTGGTACGCAGTTTAATAAAATGATGCAAATTGAATTTAAGAAATAATAGATGAAAAGAGTTCTACTATAGAGGTATATAAGCACTTGTATGTGATTTAATTGTTATTAAAATATAGTCTTAAAAAACCCCCGAATCATGAGCAATTTACTTCCCATGATTCGGGGTTTTTATGTGCTGTTACAAGAAAAGTAATGATGTATTTGAATTTTATTATTTTACTATAAATCTATTATATTTATTTGATATTTCTTATTTATAGTGACTTTTACATTTTTAAAATATTGGAACATACAAAGGTAAGTAGTTCTAGATTTTAGAGTTAATAATAAGTAAATTCTGATTTTTGTTGAAAAATATTCGAATGTATTTCCTTAATTTACATAATAATGTACTTTTATCGTATGAATTAATATCTTAAAGCGTATTAATGTTGACGGATTTCCGAAGGATAAAACAAAACATTTTTGGAAGATGAAAAATAGAACACATATACAAGTCCTTTTTCAAAAGAAACAATATGTATGAATTAATAACAAATAGAATTAAGTATACAAAAATAGATAATTATGATTCGTGTCTAAATGATTGACTATTATGAAATTAATGATTAATATAGGTTTTATATATTTATTCCATTTTTATTACAAATATGTATTTTATTACAATTTAAATTATGTTTTAAACTATAATTGAATATATTGTGAAAAAGAATAGGGAGCGGGAACAGCAATAGAAAAGGCTATCTTTTCAAATTGTGTAATGAAATCAAAGGGAGGATAAATATGTATAAACAAGTAGTAGAACTGTTAGAAGAAGCGGCTATATCGTATAAACAATATACACATGAACCAATATTAGATTATGAAACAGATAGAAAAATTAGAGAAAGGTTTAAATTAGAAGGTGTACCCAGTAAAAGTTTATTTTTAAAAGATAAATCAAATAACTATTACATATTTGTAACTGTTGAAGGAGAAAAATTAGATTCAAAACTTATGAAAGAGTTGGTTGGAAAAAGGATTTCTATTTGTTCAGCCGAGGAGTTAATAGAAAAAACTTCTTGTGTTCCAGGATGCGTATCTCCATTTGGCTATTCAGATGAAATCACACTTATTATAGATCGAAAAATTTATAACTATAATAAATTTTTATTATCTCCCGGTATACCTGAGATAACAATTGAAATACCTACAAAAAGTATAAATGAAATTTTAAATATTGTTGAGAATAATATTTTACTATATGAGAAAAAATCATAAATATATTAGGGGGGCTTTTAGTAATGCCAACTACAAAAATGTATTTATACGATCAAAAGAGAATAATTGAAGAACAAAATAAAGGGATTTTAGATGAGTGGAAAACTGTATCTTTCAATAATTTTCACGATAGCATTTTAGATCAATCTAAACCATTTCCGTGTTATTTTGCAGTGGATTCTGAGAAACATGGTTGGTCTAGATATATATTTTCAGAATCGGCTTATGATGAAAATGAATTGTTCAAACTAAGAGATGGGATTTATGAATATATTAAAACATATCAACAAATTGCAAAGAGAACTACTTTAGTAATATTTTTTAAACCATCTAATAAACAATTACTGGCTGAAGAATACAAAAAACAATTTTGGAATGTATTACAATTTTTAATGAGAAATGATCCGGAGCCATGGAATGCAGAAATACCAATAGATCCTTATAACGCTAAATGGGAATTTTGTTTTGGTGGTGAACCTATATTTGTCGTTTGTAGGGCTCCAATATATTCTGAGAGAAAAAGTAGACATACAGGAACCGGCCTTGAAATTACGTTACAACCTCGAGGTACTTTGGATGATATTACAGGTGATACAAAACAAGGGAAACAAGTGCGGAAAGTGATTAGAAAACGTTTGTTAGCATATGATGATATTCCAATGCATCCAGATATAGGGGATTACGGAATAAAAGAAACCTTTGAATGGAAACAATATATGTTACCAGAAACAAATGAAGAAAGTGTAATGAGATGTCCTATTACGGGGTTGAAGAAAAATGATTAGCATGATATTCAGTTATATATTATTAGGGATTTCATTGTCTGCACCAGTCGGTCCGATTAATGTTGCTCAAATAAATAAAGGAATAAAAAATGGTTTTTTGAGTGCATGGTTAGTAGGAGTCGGGGCAATGTCAGCAGATGTTGTAATGATGTTTTTAATTTACTTTGGTATTTCGACTTATTTAACAACTCCAGTTGCTCAACTTTGCATTTGGATTTTTGGTTTTGTAACGATGATTTATTTGGGCTATGAAAGTATGAAAGAAGCTACTAAACAAGTTCAATATATTTCATCAGGTGAAAAAGAACATCCTTTAAAATCTTTTCTATCGGGGTTTGCTATCGCAATTTCTAATCCATTAAATATTATTTTTTGGATAGGGATATATGGATCAGTTCTAACTAGTGCTATGAATACTATTGGAAAAGAACAAGCTTTATGGTATAGTGCAGCCATTTTTGCTGGGATTATGCTTTGGGATATATTTATGGCTACATCTATTCATTTTGGTAGAAGATTTATTAATCATACAGTAATGAAATGGATTTCTATAGTAGCAGGCATTGTTTTAATTCTGTTTGGAATATATTTTGGCTACGAGGCAGTAAAAGGAACTGCTCAACTATTGTGAACTTTTCGATGATTAGAGAGAATGGTGATTTATTAGAAATTTATTCATCGCGAATCTTTTGGTGTTTGAATTTGTTAATCGATGGGTATAGGTCAATTCCTTATAGTAAAAGACTTATAGAATCATTCTATAAGTCTTTTTATTGCGGTATAGAAAAATATATAGGTACATTCTCTTCCCACCAGGAGAAATAAAATTCTTAACAAGAGCGATAACATAAATATATAAGCAGTAAAGCAAATTTCAATCAAGTAGCTTGTTTGCATTTCAAAAATCTAGAATATTTTTAATTGCTATGAATGACTTTCACACCTTTTGCCGGCACCCCTGCAACGACGGTGTTTGCAGGTACATCTTTTGTAACAACTGAACCTGCAGCAACAATTGAATTGTTCCCAATTGTAACACCAGGAAGTATTGTTGCGCTAGAACCAATCCATACATTTTCACCAATTATAACAGGGGAAGCGTATGTCGTATTTCTTGTTTCTAAAGTTAGCCCGTGATTAAGTGTGGCAATTGTAACATTCATACCAATCATACAATTGTCTCCTATATGAATTCCGCCTCTATCTTGAAAAGAACATCCAGTGTTAAAAAATACGTTTTTTCCAATTGTAATATTTTTACCGAAGTCTGTATGAAACGGTGGAAAACACATAAAAGATGGATCAATGTTGTTACCTGTTAATTCACTAAATATTGCTACAATCTCTTCTTTAGAATGATAAGATGTATTTAATTTCATTGTTATCTTCCGGGCTTCATAGCTACATTGAACTAGTAGATCATGTAATTCTTTATCCTCGCCTGAAATAGGCTTGTCGGTTTTACAAAAATTTATAAAATCTTTCATATTCATTGTTATACTCCCCTCTAAAACGCTAATCTTTTCAATACAATCATAAAATGATACGATTCCAATATCAAATACCTATATTAAATACATTCATATGCTTATTAGCTATATGTAAAAGGAGACTATCGTGGAAATTCGAGTGTTACGCTATTTTATTGCTGTAGCAAATGAAGAAAGTATTTCAGCAGCTGCAAAACAATTACATTTGTCACAGCCAACATTATCAAGGCAACTGAAAGATTTAGAAATGGAATTAGGAACGGATTTATTTATAAGAGGAAATAGGAAAATCTCATTAACAGAAGAGGGGAAATACTTATTAAAAAAGGCAAAGGAGATTGTTGATTTAGCAGATAAAACGGAAGCAAACTTAAAAGATTCAAAAGAAATGGTAAGCGGGGAAGTTTACATTGGTGCTGGTGAAACTGAAGCGATGCATCTTATTGCGAAAACATTAAAAGTATTAATAAAAGACTATCCAAATATTCGATTTCATTTGTACAGCGGAAATGCTGATGACATTAAGAGTAAATTAGATAGTGGATTATTAGATTTTGGTGTCGTTATAGAGCCAACTGATAAACAAAAATATGAATATGCACAATTGCCAGCTAAAGACACTTGGGGTGTATTAATGTGTAAAGATAGTCCTTTATCGGATAAACAAGTTATTAGCCCAGTGGATTTAATAAATAAACCATTATTCATTTCACGACAAGCTACTGTTAGTAATGAATTAACAGGATGGTTTGGACAAAGTATAGATAACTTAAACATCGTCGCAACCTATAATTTGCTTTATAATGCAGCGCTTATGGTTGAAGAAGGTATTGGGTATGCATTATGTATAGATAAAATAATTAACACGTCAGGAAATAGTAAGCTTTGCTTTAAACCATTACAGCCTAAATTAGAAGCAAACTTAAATATTATTTGGAAAAAGAATCAAGTGTTTTCAAATGCAGCTCATACCTTTATAAATCAGCTCCGAAATAGTATGAACTAATCACAATTTAAAATGCAAAGTAAAAAACGTGCCATCGTATTAAGGCGACACGTTTTTTACTTTACGAAATAGTCGTTATTCTTTCGAAGATTTCAGTAAAACAACTGCACAGAGATGTTTATGTTCAAAAGGAGAAGTAGTGAACAATAAAAAAGATTAGAGTTCTGAAAATTGTTATTTTTATAATTATTAAATATAATAGGGGTACGTATTGCGGGGCATGAATAGAAAATAGTTTAGTTAATTAATTATTTTTAAACTTAACTAATATAGCATTGGAGTTGAATACAGTGGAACAAAAGTATTTCAGGTGGAGTAACAAGCAATTAAGAGAACATGTTGAAGTAATAGATGGCAAAAGAAGTCCGCACATTTTATTTAAGAATGCAACTTATTTAAATTCCTATATGCGCGAGTGGGTACAAGCAAATATTTGGATCTATGATGATCGCATTATTTATGTAGGAGAAAAACTACCAGCGCAACTACAAGAATGCGAAGTCATTGATTGTGATGGAAAGTATATAGTTCCAAGTTACATAGAACCGCATGCACATCCATATCAATTATATAATCCAGAAACGTTAGCAAATTATGCGATGCAGTTTGGGACGACGACTTTTATTAATGATAATTTAACTTTATTTTTCACATTACAACGTGAAGAAGCATTTCGTTTATTAGATGAATTTGAAAAGATTCCTGCAAGTATGTATTGGTGGTGTCGTTTTGATGGACAAACTGAATTGCAAAACGGGGAATCTTTATTTAATCGTGAAGAAATAATAGAGTGGCTTAAGCATAAAGCAGTTCTTCAAGGCGGCGAACTAACAGCGTGGCCAAAGTTATTACATGGCGATGATGAAATGTTACGTTGGGTGCAGGAAACGAAACGATTACATAAAAAAGTAGAAGGACATTTTCCAGGAGCATCTGAAACGACTTTAGCAAAGTTAAAATTGTTAGGTACAGATTGTGATCATGAAGCGATGACAGGGCGGGAAGCTTTCACTCGTCTTATGCAAGGTTACACGGTTTCCCTAAGAAATTCTTCAATACGCCCAGATTTAGAAGTGTTACTGAAAGAATTGCTGGAACTAGGAGTAAAACAGTTTGATAGATTTATTCTTACTACAGACGGCTCACATCCTTCGTTTTATGAAAATGGAATGACAAACGTAATGATAGCTACCGCGATAAAACAAGGAGTGCCAATAATAGATGCTTATCATATGGCAAGTTATAATATTGCTCGTTATTACAATATGGAACATGTACATGGATCGATTGCGACAGGTAGAATAGCTAATATTAATATTTTGGAAAGTAAAGAAAATCCGGTTCCAATAAGTGTAATTGCAAAAGGGAAATGGGTGAAGCGTGACGGAATAAACAAAAATGAATCATTACAAATAGACTGGAGTAAATTCAAAGTAACTCCATTATTATTAAACTGGTCCATAGAAAAAGAGGATATGATTTTTTCTCATAAAATGGGTATACATTTATTGAATAACGTTATAACTAAACCATACACGAGTGAAATTGATTTAAACTGTGATGAACTTTCTCTAGATCATGATGAGTGTTTTCTTATGATGATTGCTCGTGACGGTACGTGGCGAGTGAATACAGTTGTGAAAGGTTTTGCGAAAGAACTAGGTGGTCTTGCTAGCTCTTATTCTGGTACCGGTGACATCATTCTTATTGGGAAGAATAAAGAAGATATGCTTACAGCTTTTCATAGAGTGAAAGAGATTGGCGGAGGAATGGTAATAGCTGAAAAGAATGAAGTATTACACGAAATCGCATTACCATTGCTCGGGATTATGTCTAATTTAAAAATGAGTGAATTAATACAGGAAGAGAAACAGTTGGTGAAATTATTGCAAGAGCGTGGCTACAGGTATGACGATCCGGCATTTACCATTTTATTCTTTTCTGCGACGCACTTGCCTTTTATACGGGTAACGCCTATAGGACTATATGATGTGAAAAATAGTAAGGTAATGGCTTCACCGGTAAATTTAATAAAGTAATGTTAATATGAAAGGCTCTATAAAAGTCCAATTTATAGGGCCTTTCACATTGTTAGCATAAGAATATTGTAAGACTCAAATGATATAGTATATAAATCATTTGAGGTGATATGTAAATATGAAAAAAATATTTTACATTTTAAGCGTATTTATTTTGTGTGTATCGATACAACACGTTGTACATTCCCAATCAGATGCACCAAGGTTATCTTCTGATTGTCTTGAAAAAAGGAAAATTCGAGATGAGAAGTATGTGAAAAACATTATGAGGGACATTAAATCTACGTTTGATTTAAATATTGATGCACACAGTTTTTGGAAAGTAAGTAAAAGAGATCTGGAGGCTGCCCATTTGATGTATGGTGGAAAGGAAAATGATTCTTATTATAATTCGCTAACTAAAATTTATGATAGTGGTGGATTTAGCGAGCAGCCCAGCTTATTTGTGAGGGCGCAAGAAGCATTTTTACTTTATAAAGAAAAAGATAATATTAATGTAATGAAACGCCTTAAACTAGACGTTGAAAAAGGGGAATGGCTCGTTATAAAAACGAAAAAGAAGAAAGGGAAAAAAGTGAAATTCAAACCGTTACAATGTGAAAAAGATTATCTAAAAAAGAGAAATGAATAACAAAATACTTATTAATACTATTTTTATTCAACGATAATTTGCTGTTGATTTGAAATAGAAAAAGGTAAACGAACATATTAGCTTTATGGAATATGTTTGTTTACCTTTTTTGAGAGATTTAAAAATTGGGAATGTTGTTAGTTGAAAATTATTTACTGGTTAATGAACTTATAACATTCAATGAATTTGTTCTTCATAAACATTAGATTTTGTGTCAAATGATTTATACATTGCCGAACCACCTATGTATATTTTATTCTACAGTATTTATAAAAGAATGTTGGCTATTCATAAGAAATATGATTAATATGATTGGCACAGTTTTTGCTTGTACTAAATGTAAGGAAGGGAGATTGTATGTAAGGAATCTGTACTCGTAATAGTATAAAACAAGCTACTATTGCATTATTGATCATAGTTGTATTTATAGCGGAACTGTAAATACATACAAATAATTGTTTTTTTGATTTTAAAATTCAGAATTTTCTTTTAAAGCGCTAGGGGGCAATGGTATGGTTAAATATTCGAAAATTTCTAAGTGGATTCTTGGTGTTGGACTAGTGACAATAACATGTAATGGTTTGCAGATTCAAGCAGAGACAAAAGAGAAAAATGTGAAGAATGTATTACAAATGGAGCCGGTAGGAATACAGAAATCTGTTGATGAATTGGCGCACCCTTCAAAAGTACAAGAAAATGCATCTTTTACAAAACGGTTAAAATTAGCGGATTTATCGCAGCGTCCACTAGCACCAACCGATAATATTAAACCGTTAGCTGAAGAAAAAAAGTATTCGATGGCTGAGTTAAATCAATTAAATAACAAACAATTAACTGATCTTCTTGTGACAATTAAATGGTATCAAATTCCGGAATTATTTCAGTTTAATAGTGATAGTCTTAAATTCTATCAAGATGATAACCGAATGCAAGCAATTATTAATAAACTAGCAGAACAAGGACAAGCTTATGCGAAAGATGATTCAAAAGGGATTGAAACACTAGTAGAAGCTCTACGTGCAGCATTTTATTTAGGTTTTTACCATGATGAATTAAGCAAACTAAATGAGCGTAGCTACCATGATAAATGTTTACCAGCTTTAAAAACAATTGCAAAAAATCCAAATTTCAAACTTGGTACATCAGAACAAAATAAAGTAATTGCATCATATGGAAAATTAATCGGAAATGCATCAGCAGATGTTGAAACGGTTTTATATGCAGGTGAAATTTTTAAACAATATAACGATAATCTTGCAACTTTCATTGAAGACCGAACAAAAGGAGACGCTATATATGAGTTGATGAAGGGAATTGACTTTGATATTCAGACGGATATGTACACGACTGGAAAAGAGCCGAAAGATACGATGTGGTATCGAAATATCGATAACTTTATTAATGAAGTAAGTCGTTTCGCACTTATTGGTACTGTATCAGATAAAAATGGATGGTTAATAAATAACGGAATTTACTATGCTGGCCGATTGGGCAAGCTTCATAGCACGCCGACAAAAGGACAACAAGTTGTTACAGATGCAATGCGAATTTATCCATATTTAGGAGAGCAATACTTTGTTGCGGCAGAACAAATTACTACAAATTATGGAGGAATAGATGCGAACGGAAAAACTGTAAATTTAGATCAAATTCGAGAAGAGGGTAAAGAGAAATATTTACCGAAAACGTATACGTTTGATGATGGAGCAATTGTCTTTAAAGCTGGGGATAAAGTTAGCGAAGAGAAAATTAAACGTCTATACTGGGCGGCAAAAGAAGTGCGTTCTCAATTTTATCGTACAGTTGGTAGCGATAAACCACTTGAAAGTGGACATGCTGATGATGTGTTAACGATGGTTATTTATAATAGCCCAGATGAGTATCAATTTAATCGTCAACTGTACGGATATGAAACGAATAATGGTGGGATTTATATTGAAGGGACAGGGACTTTCTTTACATATGAACGTACACCAGAGCAAAGTATTTATAGTTTGGAAGAATTGTTCCGCCATGAATTTACGCACTACTTACAAGGAAGGTACGAAGTTCAGGGATTATGGGGACAAGGAGAAATGTATCAAAATGAACGTTTAACATGGTTTGAAGAAGGGAATGCAGAGTTCTTTGCAGGTGCAACGCGATTAGATAGTGTAGTACCGCGAAAAAGTATAATTGGTGGGTTATCTAATGATCCTGCAAAACGTTATACAGCATCACAAACATTAAATGCGAAATATGGAACGTGGGATTTTTATAATTATTCGTTTGCACTGCAATCATATATGTATAATAAACGCCCAGAAATGTTCGATAAAGTACATGATTTAATTCGCGCAAATGATGTTTCAAGTTACGATGCATACCGTGTTACATTAAGCAAAGATAATAAGTTAAATGAAGAATATCAATCTTATATGCAAATGCTTATTGATAATCGCGATAAGTATACAATTCCACAAGTATCAGATGAGTATTTAACTCAGCATGATCCAAAATCGCTTTCGGACGTTACTTCAGATATTACGAATGAAGCGAAATTAAAAGATGTGAAAGTAACAAAGAATAAATCACAATTCTTTAATACATTTACACTACAGGGGACATATACAGGAAGTGCGGCTAAAGGAGAAGTTGAGGACTGGAAAGTGATGAATGAAGCAACAAATGATATGTTGAAACGCCTTTCAGGAAAAGAGTGGACTGGATATAAAACATTGACTGCTTATTTTGTAAATTACCGTGTAAATAATGCTGGACAATATGAATATGATGTTGTGTTTAGCGGAGTGGATACAGAAGAAGGTACGGCTGTAGAAAAAGAACCAAATAATTCATTTGAAACAGCAAATCCACTATCCTTGAATATTTTGTTAAAAGGAACCTTGAGCGATCAAGATCAGGGGGATAAATTTGTTATTGATGTAAAGGATCAAAAAGATTTACAGATTTCTGTTACGAACGAACAAAATCTTGGACTGAACTGGGTATTATATTCTGAATCAGATCTAAATAATTATGTAGCTTATGCAACAAAACGTGATGGAAACAAATTACTTGGAAATTATAATGCAAAGCCAGGGAAATATTACTTAAGTGTATATAAGTATGGTGGTGGAACAGGGGATTATACGGTACAAGTAAAATAGTTTGTTTTGAAAGGCTGCTTATTGCATTTTTTAGCTAAATAAAGTATTTAATGTTAAACATTAAACTACTTCAATATATCCCTGTTCTAATTATAGAACAGGGATATATTGGCTTTATATTTTTAAATTAAATAACTTCATTGGATTTTGACAAGAAAATAATTAATATAGATTTGAATTCTCATTCGTAAAGCATGTTTTAATCTTCTTAATGCTCTTTCATTTTTGTCTCAATGCTTGTTTTCAAATCAGTTGATACTTGATTGAAATACCCCAAAACTATCTTCCTAATATCATGGGATATAACTTTCAAATCACTAGCTAAGTTTTTAGCAAGATGTTCTTTTTCTATCGGTTTTAACTTCGTATAAAATTCAGTAGGCTGCGTAAAGTCATCCTGTTTCGTAATAGAAGTTCTTTCAAATTTACCTTCAACGTATCTTCCGTCACCGCTCGTTATTTGATTAGCAGGCGTCCAATTTTGTTGTTTGTTAATCGCCAATTTGCGAAATTCGGAACCAATTCTTCTTCTTTGAGAATCACTGTAAATGTTAGCACGCCCTTGCAGCATTTTATCATCTGATAGTTCTGCACCGTCTAGTAAATTAGAAGGGGAGAAGGCGACTTTTTCTACTTGCTCCATATAATTTTCAGGATTTTTATTTAATACCATTTTGCCTACTGGTATAAGAGGATACTTCTTTTCATCCCATACTTTTGTATCATCTAAAGGGTCATAAGAAAGATGTGCTTCATCTTTCGGATCCATGAGCTGGACATATAAACCGTATTCTACTGGTTTACCATTTGCAATTGCATCATATAAATCTTTCCCGCTATAATCAGGGTTTTCAGCAGCCAGTTTATTCGCTTCCTCACTAGTAATGTATTGTACACCTTCAAAGGGGTACCAATGATACTTTACATACTTTCGATTACCTTCTGCATTTCTCCATACATATGTATTAACACTATGTCCTGGGATGTGGCGAAGACTTTTGGCCGTACCAGCATCAGAATATAAATGAACAACGAAATGAATGGATTCAGGCGCTCTAGCGACAAAGCTCCAAAATCTATTAGGGTCTATTAAGTTATTTATAGGTGAAGGTAACAATGCTTGAATCGTTTCAGGGAAACGCATCGGATCACGAACGGAAAAGACAGGGATGTGATTACATAAAAGGTCGAAAATGCCTTCTTCTGTATAAAACTTTGTAGAAAAACCGCGTACATTTCTAGAAGTGTCAGGTGTTCCTTTCGTACTAACGGCTAATGAAAATCGCACCATAACAGGAACTCTCGCATTAGAATTTTGTAAAAAACGTAGTTTAGTATGTTCAGACATTGGATAGATCGTTTGAAAATAACCGAACGCACCAAATCCTTTTACATGAACAGGTCTTTCTAAAATTTTTTCGTGAATAAATTCTTGTAGCGTCTCGTGAAGTACACTATCTTGCTTTAGAATAGGTCCACGTGAACCAACTGTTTGTGAGTGAAGTATAGCTTGTTCATTACGTTCTCTATTTTCATTAAAGTCATTCCCTAGTAAAGATTGCCCCTGTTTATCATAGTTTTCATCCATCTATATAGCCTCCAAATCTTTTTTGTCCATTGTTACTAAATATGATTTCATAGCCTTGATTATGTATGACACGCAAAGTCCAAAATGGTAACAGACCGCTAGATGAAAAAAATGTACATGTAGTGGACCTGTTGAAATAGAAGAAATTATGGAAAAATGAATATCGTGAAGAAAATTACTATGAAAATTTTAATCTGAAAAATGAATTTATACATGACTTTATAGAGAATGAACATAAATAAACAGGGAAAATAACTAGGAGGAATTTAAAATGTCGGATTGGTTTCAATTAGATAAAGAATATATGATGTCTACGTATTGTCGTACGAAGGTTGCGATAGAAAGAGGAGAAGGTTGCAAACTATATGATGTGGATGGTAAAGAATATGTAGATTTATTTTCTGGTGTCGGAGTGAATGTATTAGGATACAATCACCCGAAAATCGTGCAAATGACAATGGAACAAGTTACGAGATCGTTGCATCTTCCATTTCATTTTTTAAATCCAGTTGCGATTGAGTATGCAAAGAAATTAGTTGACTGCTCTTTAAAAAACGGAAAGGTCTTTTTTACAAACTCTGGTACGGAAGCGACAGAAACGACATTAAAATTAATTGATAAATATAGAGCTAATACGGGAGAGGAACGTGAAGGAATCGTAGTGCTGAAGAATAGTTTCCATGGGCGTACGTTAGGAGCACTTCATTTTACGAGACAAGAAAGTGTATATCAAAATTTTCCTAAAACATCGATTCCGGTATATGAAGTAGAGCGTGAGAATATAGAGCAATTAGAAGAAACAATCGTTAAAGAAAATCCAATTGCGATTATGCTAGAGCCTGTATTAGGAAGCGGGGGGATATACCCTTTATCAAGTGAATATTTACATGGTGTTCAAAACTTATGTGATAAATATAATGTTATTCTTATCGTTGATGAAGTTCAAAGTGGTATGGGGAGAACTGGTAAACTATTTGCTTATCAAAATTTCAATATTACTCCGGATATTATTCAAATTGGTAAGGGAGCAGGAGGCGGGATACCGCTTGGCGGAATTATTGTAGGTGAAAAGTTATGTGATGTGTTTGCACCAGGAGATCACGGCACAACGTTTGCTCATTCTTCAATGGGAACCGCTTTAGGGTTAACGGTATTAAACACATTGATTGACGATGGTTTAATGCAAGAAGCGTATGAAACGTCACACTATCTAAATGATAAATTGCAAGAAATTCAGAAAGAAAATTCTTATTATATTCAGGAAGTACGCCATGCTGGTATGATGTTTGGAATTAGTTTGAATGATACGAATGAAAATGTAAAGAAATTACAGGTAGAGCTAATGGAGAAAGGGATGTTAGTTGATGTTACACAAGGGAATATCATCCGTTTACTTCCTCCATATATAATTAAAAAAGAAGAAATTGATGCATTTATTACTCAATTTATTTCTTGTATGGATAAAGTTGCTGCTGTAGTAAGTGCTTAAAAGTTAAAAGCTAAATTTTATATAAAGTGCACTCTAATTGTTAAAAATAGTTTTACAATTGGGGTGCATTTTTTATAGTTGAATTTTGTAAAATACAGTTGTTGGTAAATGATAACGAAAAAAATAGAAGGGATTCCATTATATTTGATACATGATTGAATGATATTTTACTGTTGAAGAAAAGAGAAAGTAAATATAAAGATAGTAGATAAAACGAGTGGTACTAACAACGAGTGATAGAACGTTTTGAAAATAATAGCATACGAATATATAAATAATAAGAATGAGGTGATATATTGGAAAATAATGATATTCAATTTACTTCTTTACAAATGAGAACGGATAAATATGGTTGGGCTAGTATTCAATATACAAATAAAAAGCAAGCCATCTTATATACTCGAAACGGAGGAGTAGAATGGGATGTTGTTAATCCTCTAAATTCAATTGTATTATTTGTATATCCAATAAACGCTCGAAGCTCTTGGGCATATGGTTTAACAAAAACGAATGACGATCTATTGCCAGCTATATTTTATACAGTTAATAGAGGGGAAAGATGGAGTGAGTTTATTTTACCGGTTGAAGAAGATTGGGAGAAATCGACTGATGTTCAAGTGCAATTGCATGCTACGAATATGGATAGTATATGGATTGTATTATCTAGAAAGCTTGCATCAAATAAATTTGAACATAATTTATACTATTTGAAAACGAAAGGGAAAGCTTGGAAAGTAATAAAAAATATAAGTATTAGTGATAGTATTTCAGGGATAACATTTATAAACGATTTAGTCGGATTTATTTCATTACAAAAACAATATGAAACATCAACGGTATTTAAAACAATAAATGGTGGGGAAAGTTGGCAAGCTATAAAAGATATTCCAAGTCTTGAAGGGATTAATACTGGGACTGCTATGGCTTATAAAGCAATCTACAAAAATAACCTATTAGTAATACCAACTAAAATGAATGATGATAAATTTTTAATGAATTACTCATTTGATAAGGGGAATTCGTGGCATATTTCAAATAAAACAATAAATACTAGTAAAGTGGCTGTTTCTTTTTTTAGTTCCTATTATGGCTGGGTTATAAATAGTGAAAATGGAAGTGTATATCAAATAATAAAAAAAGGATCAAAATGGATAAAAGTAGCAAGTAATCCATTGTTAAAAAATGTATTTTGTTTGCATTTTTTTAATCGGCGTAAAGGTTGGGCGTGTAATAAAAAAGAAATATTTACTACAACAGATCGCGGTATAACATGGAAAAAGGTAGTATATAAAATTAATAATATTGATAAATTTGTTTAATAGAGTCCTAAAGAAATTAGGACTTTTTTTGTTTTTAAATGGTGAGAGTTGTAACAAACAATGATAAGAGGAAGGAGGTAAGTGCAGAACTTATATTTTCAAAAATAGACGGTTGTTTTTACACAGTATAATTCACTTTTGAATATGTTAATAAAGTAGCAAATTCATAGGAAATGGTAATACTTAATATTTTATGTCACATGATGTGTAAAGGGGGCGTGTAATGAAATCGTTAACGGTTATTATTTTGTATAGTGAAAGAGCACAAATATTAGAAGAGTCAATTCAATCTATATGGAAGCTAAATCCTCTTGAAATTATAATTTTCGTTCCTAACGATAGAAGTAATTTGTATGAAATAGTAAAGAAACATAAATGCCATATTGTTTTGATGGATAAATATAGTACGTATTATGATGGGTATGAAGCTTCTGTAAAGGCAGCTAAAGGAGATGTATTGTTATTTGTAGATAGTAATTTTTTATTATCTTCAAATGAAATGAAGAATTTTATTGAGCCAGTTGTTACAAATCAGGCTGATGTAGTATTAAACAAAATAGATAATTTTATAGAAGTTGGTAAATGTCCAAATACGGATATTGTTTGGAGAAAAATGTTAAATGAAATTTTAAGTCGACCAGATTTAAAAAGCAATTCAATACTTTCATTACCATATGCACTTACGAAAGAAGTAGTGGTAAATATCGGCTTTGATTATATAAAAGATATCGTTCTAGCTCATATGAACATAGTTAATCAAGGCTGGCGGATTAACGATCAATATGCAATAAAAACGTTATCTAGAGATGAAACGTTAGAAGAGGAAGGTTATTTAGTTAAAAAAGAATTGTCAGAAAATGAAAGGGAGAAAGTGGGAAAATATTTAATCGGTATTTCTAAATGGATAGAGAAAAAGGGAAAAAGAGTAGGGTTTACTGATGCAGGAAAAAGAAGAGATATTATTCAAAGATTAGGTGAAAGCAAGCAGTATCCTTCGTATCATCGAGGTTGGGGAATGCATTCTTCAATTTATGACGGGAAACAACTATCTGTCATTATACCAGTGCAAAATGAAGAAGAGACTATAGAACAAGTAATACTTGAGGCAAGAAAAATAGAACCGCTAGAAATAATTGTCGTTGTAAATGGTTCGACAGATCAAACGGCCAATATTGCTAAAAGACTTGGTGCTACTATTATTGAATATAACGAACGACTTGGTCATAATGTTGGACGTGCTATTGGAGCGCTTGAAGCTACAGGAGATATTCTTTTATTTATTGATGGTGATTTTAGTGTTTCAGGAAGTAATTTGCATCACTTTACAAAAGCAGTTTCAGCTGGTGTAGACATAGCATTAAATGATTTGAATCCGATGTTACATCCTCCGTTTTATGTTGTAGACGTCGTAAAGTATATGCTTAATTTAGCATATAATCGTCCAGAATTAAGTAATGGCTCATTAGTAGCAATTCCACATGCTATGAGTAGATCATGTTTAGATGCAATAGGCTGGGAAAGTTTACTATGCCCTAGTCTTGCACAAGTAAAAGCTATATTACAAGGGTATAGAGTAGAATGTGTACATTACGTTGATGTTGTAAAACCGAATAGAATTCGCTTAATGGAGAATGTAAGTCATAATGGACATCCTCCAGCGGTATTAAGAATAATTGGTGATCACGTTGAAGCTCTCTCTTACTTAATAGAACACCTTGAAATAGATGGAAAGGGTGATTAAACTGTTAGACCAGTACAAAAAAATTAACATTTCATATGAAGAATTATGGCAAATGGATTTTCAAACTACAGAACCATTTATACTCAAGGTTGATTGGGGTAAAGTAACGTATGAATTTTTAATTCGTATTAAGCCGGGTGCTTCTAACACTATTGTTTTTGGATCCGGAGCAGGTGGATTTCAAGAACAGCCAATCGGTCCACCTATTTTTCATAGACATTCTTGGATGGAAGAGTTTGAAGATACTGTTATATATTATAATGATCCTACATTATATCTTGGAAAATTATCTTTAGGTTGGGGACAAGGGGAGTTAGATAGATTTTACTTACAAGATATAGCAAATATTTTAGAAATATTATTTACAAAGTTAAAAATTGATTCGAAAAATGTGTTGTTTTATGGCAGTTCCGGGGGAGGGTTTATGTCTTTAATTTTAGCTGGATTCGTTAAGGGCTCCACAGTTTTAATTAATAATCCTCAAACAAATTTATTAAAATGGATACCTGTACCAATAAATCTAGTTTTCGATTTGTCTTATCCAGGTTTATCAAGAGAAGAAGTTGAGGAGAAATTTGGCGAAAGAATTAATGTTGTGAAATTTTTTAATCACATTAAATATGTACCGAATATTTATTTTTTGCAAAATTTCGCGTGTGAATTTGATGTGCAAAATCATTTAATACCATTCATTTCTGAATTAGAACAACTGGATAAAGATACAGAAGTAAATCAAATTGTAATAGACTTATATTTCGATAAAAAAGCAGGGCATGCAGCGGTAGGTAAGAGTGAAACAATTGAATATATAAAAAAAGTAAAGCCTAATCAGACTGTAAAAAAAGAACAAAAAGAAGTGGCACTGTCAGTCGTTATAGTTTTAGGAGAAGAAAAATCGAAATTGAATCAAATTTTAAACAAAGTGCACCATATAAAACCATTAGAAATTATCATTGTAGCTGATGATAGAATGAGTGCGATACAATCCATACCTACATTTGTTGAGAGTAACGTTGTTGTGATTGAAGAAAAAAATAAATGGAAAGCACCAGTTCATGGGGCGAAAATCGCTAATGGAGATGTAATTTTATTTTTAAATGGAGAAGATGTTATTTTTTCGGTAGAATTAGAACGATTTATAGAACCACTACTGAAAAAGGAACAGGATGTAATCTTGAATAACATAGACTCTGTATGTTTTGAAAAGATGAGAGTAGAATGGCCAAGTATTGCTATGGTGTATAGAAAAATAGTAAATGATGTATTGGGGCATATGAATTTAAAATATGATTCGATGTTATCTATGCCATATGCCATTATAAAAAAAGCAATTGAAGACATTGGATATGACACCTTGCAAAATCCCGTTCTAGCGCAAATAACTCTTATTGAGAAAGGGTGGCGACTACAATCCTCGTCAGCCATCACTAACACCTCTTTGAATAATATAACCGCAAACAAAACCTCTTTCTATAAAAATGAATTAACTAAATTAGAAGTATGTGAGATTAAAGAGAACATAAAAGCTTTGGAAAGTTGGTTACAACGAAAAAATGCTAGAGGTAACTATACAGATGGAGGAAGAAAAAGAGAAATTATAGAGCAACTAAAACAACAAAAGAATTATTCAAGTTCTCATAAAGGATGGGGTATGGATTCATCGATTTATAATGGGAAACAGTTATCAATTATTATACCAGCACAAAATGAAGAAGCGACGATTAAAGAAGTTATTCTTGAGGCAAGAAAAGTTGAACCGAAAGAAATAATTGTTGTCATTAATGGGTCAACAGATCGGACAGAAGTAATTGCTAAGCAATTAGGGGCAACCGTAATTGTTTATCAAGAAGCATTAGGGCATGATGTAGGACGGGCAATTGGTGCACAAGAAGCCGCAGGGGATATACTTCTCTTTATTGATGCTGATTTTGCTATTCCAGCAAAAGATCTTCATCCGTTAACACAGGCTGTTACGGATGGTGTTGATATAGCTTTAAACGATTTAAATTTAAATCTTAGATTCCCCCTATATATTGTAAATTTATATAAATATATGTTGAATATTGCTTGTAACCGTAAAGATTTAGGAGTGGGATCTACAATTGCTGTTCCCCACGCTATTAGTCGAAAATGTTTAGAGGGAATTGGCTGGGATACTCTTCATACAGCGTGTGTTGCGCAAGTAAAGGCAATATTAGAAGGATATAAAGTTGAATGTGTCCATTTTGTAGATGTAATGAAACCAAATCGTATTCGTCCAAATGAGCACTTTGCAACAGTAGGACATCCACCAGCTGTATTGAGAATTACCGGCGATCATGTAGAAGGGCTTTCTTATTTACTAAAGAATAGGGAGTTTAAAGATTTATTTTAATTTGGAAGCTACTTTATTAATAGGCTTGAAATAGCAACGGGTAAAGTATGAGTTACGTATTGGAATAAAAACAAAATTTTTAAAATTACTTTTTTGATTCAAGTGTAAGTGAAAAGTAAAAACTTCTTCAAATACATGAAGAGGTTTTTACTTTTTTATTTCAATTTATTTTAAGTAAATAAAGTAAAGGTTAAATAAAGCTGTAACCGTATTTTTATTTCTGCATAAATTAATATCGGATACAGGAAAGGAGGGAATACCTTGTCTTGCGTCAATAAAAGTTGTTTTAATATTTGTTTAGAAACTAAAGTCAATCCAAATGGTGGCGCAGAAATATTTGTAAGGTGCAATGATGAATGTTCATCTAATTTTAATGTAATACCATTTATTGCATGTATTTCTATTTCAGTAAAAGATGATTTGAGTTTCTTAGTTGATTTAGATAGTTTAATAAAACGTTAATTGCTATAAAACGAATAGTAAAATAACATCTAATTTATAAAATTTAGTAAGAGAGTCGTGTCCGAATTTAATTAACTGCATATATTGTTAAAGGAAAGGAGGGAGAGTTATGGCATGTATTACGAATAATGTTTGTTTAGATGTGTGTCTTAAAATTACAATTACCCCTGGTAGTGGAATTGATGCAGAAGTGGATTGTGGGGGCACATGTGGGACAAGTCCTACAATTGTAATTAGTCCTAGTGGATCAATTGTTATTACTTTACCATTAGTTGCATGTTTCTCAATTGCACTAAAAGATGATTTAAGTGTTGAATCTTCATTAACAAGCCTCTCTTTTCAAACTTCTTAAGAAAATAAGAAATGAAAAGCCTGCCTTCTACTTTTCTTTTGAGCTGATGTAAAAATAAAAAAGATGGTTACAAACCATCTTTTTTATTCTGTGATATATTAAAAATGAGATAATATAGTATTTAGTAGGCAGGATGTATAATTAAAAGTACTCTTTTTGTTCGATCAAGTAAGAAATTGCTTCTATATGATCACCAATGATTTGTTGTGTTGCTAATGAAAGGCAACCTTGCTCAGAGAAGTGTTTTTCAGGTCGAACACGATTCATTTTATCGACGTCGACAGAATGGACATTTTGCACATGAAAGCCTGCTAAAATTGTTTTAACTTGACTTAAGGTTGGTGAAAGAAGTGAATCAAACCCAATTGTATGAATGCATTTTCGACTAAAAGCATGAGGGACAGCAATTGTGGATCCCATACCTAAATCTTTTCGATTACATGCTAAGTTAATAGCATATTTACATGCGGTGACGATAGAATAGGGGAGACGATACATATAGTAGTAATCTAGTTTATTTAAAGCTAAGTCCGTTCCATTTTGAATAGATTGTACAAATGGTAATAAATCACAACTAGAAATTAAGAAATCTCCATCTATAAATAATAATATGTCACCTTTGGCAAAATAGGCACCAACAGCACGTCCCGTATCATTTCCAAGTGCTTCTTCGTAACTAATAACTGTTGCATCGCAATCCTTCGCCAATTCCTCTGTTTTATCTGTTGATCCATTAACAATAACGATAATTTCAAAAGGTTTTAATTTCTGCACCTCAAAAATGACAGATTCTATCGTTTTTTCTTCATTTTGAACAGGGATGATAACTGATAATTGTTTATCTCCATAAGTATTCGAATAAAACTCTTTACCTGTAATTATTTTTGGAGTGGATTTTTGTTCCCCGTTGTGAAGCCCTAAAATAATATCCCGCTTTCGATTATTATCGGTATAGTTTCCTCTTTGATCTCGCACTAGATTGATCCAATTTGCAATGGCTGCAAGATGATAATGAATGAGTTGAGTTGAAGGAAAAAAGGGAACTTGAGGGATAGAAATGTTTAATTGATCGCAAATCCGAAATTTATGTTCAATAATTTTCATTTGTGCCAATATTGGATTTGATAAACTATCTGAAGTAATTACCTCAAGTACTTCTTTTGTCATTGCATAGGGAGGAAATAATAAGGAGTTAACATTTAAATCTGGGCGATGAAAAAAATGATTCGTAACTTGCTGCCAAATCATTGCTATATTTGGCTGTTGTTTTTGATAGAAAAAATTATCTAAATTATTTAATACGACGTCAGCCGATTGTTTTAGTAATGGTTGAAGAAATTGTATAAGTGAGGGGGAGTGAATAATGTAATTTTCATCTAAAAATAAGAGGTACTTTCCCTTTGCTTTTTTTGCACCAATTACATAACAATTAGTAGATTCTATCGGCTCTTTTAGTGTAATAATTTCACAATTGTAAGATCGCGCAATATCAATAGAATCATCGACACTACTGATAATAGTAAGGATAATTTCAAAAGGTTGTAGTTGTTCACATGCTTTCAAAATTTTAGGTAAATTTTTTATTTTATGTTGTATGGGGATAATAATAGAAATTGAATTTTTACACATAAGCAGTCTCCTTTTTAATCAGAGGTAGTTGTTAATAAGATTAGATAAAAGAGGAGATATATTTTCTTCTTGTTATAAGCATAACAATCATTTAGTTTTATTAGACTCACAATTTTCTTTACTTGTATTAGAACCTTTATTTATTCCAGAAGCGAGTAAATTATTGAGAACGCTAAGGTCTAATTGCAGAGGGATGGAGTTTTCGGATGGAGTTTTCTCATTTTCTTTTTTTGTAGTTAATATAGTCTTTATATTTTTAATTTCTTTATATTGTTTTAAGGTAATGAAAAATCCAGAAATAATTAAGAGAAAAGAAACAGTAGTAAGTGAAAGTATTATTTCCAACATAAAATAGCCTCCTTTAAAACTATAATAATATTATAGTTGAATGTAATAAAACAGAATTCGAGCTAATGAGTTCACTTTTTAAATATATGCAAATCTTTAGTAAAAGTTACTGGTTTCTAGGTTATAGGAAGCAATTATAGAAACGTTATAAATATAAATAAATGAAAGGTTCATTTGTAGTGTAAAGGTATATATTATATAGCCTAAACTTCATTTTATAAAAAGTTAAATAGGGTGTAAATTTATACAAAAAGAGCATTTAATTGGACAAATAATTAATTATGTGAAATAATAATAACAGACAAGGAGACGTTGATTTTCCTTAAGTGCTTCGAATTAATTTTATTCAATAAGAGAAGGTGTGCTTAAAGAAGTTAAATTAAAAAAGGAGCTGATTTATTATATGCAACAAAATAATGATTTAAATTTTGAACCTCAAGACGTTAATATTGTCAATTCTAAACAAGCCAGGAAAGCAGTAATTGCTACTGGTATAGGGAATGCAATGGAGTGGTTTGACTTCGGATTATACGCGTATTTAGCGGTTATCTTAAGTCAATTATTCTTCTCAGGTGTTGATAATAGTGGATTGCAACTTGTACTTACATTCGGTACATTTGCAGCAGCCTTTCTCGTTCGACCAATCGGAGGTGTATTCTTTGGTAGAATAGGAGATAAGTACGGCCGAAAAATCGTGTTAAGTACTACTATTATTTTAATGGCACTTTCTACATTATTCATCGCATTACTACCAACCTATGAACAAATTGGTGCATGGGCACCAATACTACTTTTAGTTGCGCGAATGATTCAAGGCTTCTCTACAGGCGGCGAATATTCAGGAGCAATGGTTTATATCGCAGAATCTTCTCCAGATAAAAAGCGTGGTATACTCGGTAGTGGTCTTGAAATTGGAACACTCTCAGGTTACATTGCTGCATCGGTAATTGTTACCATTTTGACGTTATTGTTAACAGATGAGCAAATGCTCAGCTGGGGCTGGCGTATTCCTTTCTTAATAGCTGCACCAATTGGTTTGGTCGGTTTATATTTACGCCGTCATTTAGATGAATCTCCCATCTTTGAAGAGATGGAAAAAGCACAAGAGGAATCTGAAGACAACGAACAATTTTCATTTATGGATATATTAAAATATCACAAAAAAGACTTCTTATTAAGCACAGTAATTGTCGCCTTCTTTAATATTACGAATTATATGATTCTTTCGTATATTCCTTCTTATCTAACCCAAGTACTTAAAGTCAAAGAAACAACTGGCTTATTAATTATTTCAATTACGATGGCACTTATGATTCCACTGGCATTATATTTCGGTAAATTAAGTGATAAAATTGGTAATAAACGCGTCGTGCAAATTGGTTTACTTGGTTTAACTGTATTTGCAATTCCAGCATTTATTTTAATAGGTAACGGACATATTGCTGCTATATTTGCAGGTATTTTCATTTTAGGATTCTTCCTAAGTGTATATGAAGGAACGCTACCTTCATTATTACCATCACTATTTTTCACTGATGTACGTTATCGAGCACTTTCGATCTCATTTAATATTTCTGTATCAATATTCGGTGGAACAACACCGCTCGTATGTTCATACTTAGTTCATGCTACTGGTAACCCGCTTGCACCAGCATTTTATTTAGCAGGTGTAAGTATTATTGGATTAGTCGCATTTAGTGTATTATTCGTTACAACTTCAGGACGTGCGCTAAAAGGCTCATATCCTACAGTAGAAACGAAAAAAGAAGCACACCAAATCGCTAAAGAAGACCCTGAAGAAACACTTTGGTGGCATGAAGAGTCGTTAGAAATTGAAGCAGGGAAGAATGCTTCAATTTAACAAGTAACGTAGAAGTATAAAAAGACTCCTATGAAAAAATAGGAGTCTTTTTGTTGTGTTATTTCTTTCTTTTCTTCAAACGCTTCTGATATGCATAGAGTTTTTGAATCTCTTCCTTAAATTCATGTAACAGTACGGTGTTTTCCTCATTTGAATAACGCACTGTATTATAAGCATCTATAACAATATGACTCTTAATATTTACATCTTCTTCACTATTTATTCGTCCTAACCATGCTTCAACAGTTTCTCCACGTTTTCTATTTAAAGGAGGAGTTAACTTACTTTCAAGTTTGAAAATTTCTTTTCGAATTTCGTTATGTGGCGGTTTGTTTTGTTTCAAACGTTTTTGGCTCATACCTTCTTTATCAGTAATGATAGTAGATTCGAAGGCAGGCATATTTGGTAAACTGAATTGTTTTCGTTTTTTTATTATTTTCCAAACGACGTAAATAGCAATGGTTGTACAGACTATTATTGTAATGCTATTTATAAGTGTTGGATCAAAAGCACGATGTCCAAATTCATCTTTAATTTGAGGATCTTTTAAATTCCCTTTATTCGACCAAAAATCGTCAGTTTCTTTGGATTCAGCTGCCGAAAATAACGGATTAATGGCGTATCCAAATCCTAAAGCAACTACTTGTACGACATAAGAAAAAAGAAGCCGAATGTATGGGAAAATAGGAATAAGGAAAGCACTAATTATTCCAATCGTAATAAGAGAAGCGAAACGTAATAACTGTTGATTACGGTTTATCCCGGTTAACCAAAATGTAATCATAATGTGTAAAACTAAAAGTAATAGTTTCCACAAATGTGGAAAGGGCGCATAAAATATGGCTGAAATACTAAACCATACAATACCACCTAATGACTTTTGAACTGGATATCCGGGTCCAACTACATGTACGATAAAGAAGAAAAGCGGTAACATAATTGTGCCAAACAGAGAGAAAGGGAGAAAGATAGAACAACCAATTATTTGAGTCATTAACAGTATGACAAAACCTGTTGTTTTTTTCTTCATTAGTTTATGGATAAGAAATACTCCAATATAGCCTGTTGCTAAAAATATAACAATGCCGATGAGTTCATCTCTTTCCGTTAATAACGAAAGGAGGAGCAGCAGAATAAAGTCATTAACGTGATAAAGCCAAGTTTTCAAGCTTTTCCACCATCCCTTCGTTAGTAATGAGAAACGTAGGCTGAGAGAGAAGAGGGAGTTCATTTCTCTGTAAACCAATGTATATCATTGTAGACGATCGTTCTCTTTTTCTCGTTACATAATGAAGAAATCCTTGTTTCGGAAGTAACGTACTATCATCTGAAATACGCGCTAATTCCTCTAAAGATATTCCGTAATGTGTTTGCCCGTCGTTTAATGGTAAGTGCAGAGGACCACCTTCAGCTAATACACTAATAAATAGTTCAAACGGTATTTGATGCTTCGTTGCGTATTGACAAATGTATGTTGCAAATGAAATAAGGTCTTCTATATTATCTTTCCAACCAAATCCGCGATCAGCAGCTAAAGAAAGACAAATCGTCCAACTATAATTTTTTACAGGTTCATATTGTTTCGCTTGTAATGCCTGCATTTTAGCGGATGCTTTCCAATGAATAGAACGGAAAGATTCGCGTTCATATCGTTTAACACCGATAATAGAGGTTTCATCATTGTAAAAAGAAAAATTTGTTCGATAAGACCCATTTAAAAGTTGCTGTAGTTCTTGTAAGCCTGCTACTTCTTTAGGGGAAGGGTACACAATAATTTCAGTTCGTAATTTATCAACAATGGGCAAATGTACAGTTAAAAGATGAAAAGGATCTTTCAAGACACATTCGAACTGTTCAATTTGAAACACACCACGTTTCGTTGCGGTTAATGTTAAATCCCACTTTTGCGCCGAATGAGCAGGTTGTGAAAACGGGAAAGAGAATAGTGTTTTTGATATTTGTTCAATTCCTTGATCTTTTTGTGGTAGTAGTGACGAATTTAAATGAAAATAACAAACACCGTTAACGAGCGGTATATTTGCTCCGTTTTTTAAATGAATAAAAAATTGCCCAGATTCATTAGGAAAAAGCCGAGTTGTTTGTTTCTCATTTATAACTTCAAATTTCTTCTCTATGTAAGCGACATATTTATAAATAAAAATCGCAAATAAATAGTAGAAGAAAAAGAAAAACATAATGATTCGTTGTGGCATAAAAAATGTGAATAGTATAGCACCTGGCACACTTAATTGAATAATATGAAGTTGGAAAAATAAAGGTACAGTTACAACGCGCTGTCCATTCATGTTTGCTCAATCTCCACTGGTACGTCAACTTCTTTTAAAATCCTTTGCATAATTTCATTTTTTGTCGTACGTAATGCGCCTTCCATTGATAAGACGATGCGGTGATTCCAAACAGAAGGAACTAACAATTGTATATCTTCTGGCGTGCAATATTCTCTGTCGCGTAAAAAGGCTAGTGCTTGAACTGCGCGTACTAAAGCTAATGTGGCACGCGGGCTTACACCATTAGCGATGTAATCATGATTTCTTGTAGCATGAGCAAGTTTAATAATGTAATGTTCTAACGGTTCTGATACGAAAATTTCTTTTACTCGTTTCTGTGCTTCTAAAATATCATCTAAAGAAATAACAGATGTGACACTTTCTAGTGGTACATCGCTACGAAAACGTCGCATCATTTGTAGTTCATCTTCTGGAGATGGATAACCAATTGAAATTGTCATTAAAAAACGATCAAGCTGTGCATCTGGTAGAGGAAACGTTCCTTGTGATTCAATTGGATTTTGCGTCGCAATAACAAAGAACGGTTTCGGAAGAGGAGTAGATTGCTTTTCAAGCGTTACTTGTCGTTCTTCCATCGATTCTAATAAACTAGACTGTGTTCTAGGCATAGCGCGGTTAATTTCATCCGCAAGCAAAATATTAGTCATAACGGGCCCAAGTCTTAATTCGAATTCACTCGTTTTCGGATTGAAATATTCAATACCTGTTACATCACTCGGAAGTACATCCGGTGTAAATTGGACACGAGAAAAATTACCACCAATACTTTTAGAAAGTGTTTTCGCAAGTAACGTTTTCCCCGTACCAGGCACATCCTCAAGCAGTACATGTCCATCAGCAAGCAATGAAACGAGTAATAGATCAATAACATTTCCTTTACCTACAAAAACCGATCCTATGTTTTCTTTCAATTTATTTATCATATGTATCATTCCTTTCAAAATATAAACGGATATTTCTATATTTTAACAATTTATTCAGAAAATTGATACTATTTTTAAATTCAAAGAAATAAATATACAAGTATTAAATTATACTTGCATATTTTAGAATGTAGTTATACAATATCGATATACGATGTATCGTAAGTCGATATATCAGAAAGCGATGTATCGGAGGTGGTTATAATGAATACGAAAGCGAAAAAATATATTCCATTAACAGAGGCGACATATTACATATTGTTATCACTAGTGAAACCAATGCATGGTTACGGAATTATGCAAATGGTAGAAGAGATGACAAATGGAGAAGTAAAGCTCGGTCCAGGTACTTTATACGGGAATACGACGAAGTTATTAAAAGAAAAATTAATTGTTGAAGTTGCCTCTACAGATAGAAAGAAATGCTATGAGTTAACGTCACTTGGTAGAGAAGTATTAGAGCTAGAGTATAACAGGTTACAGAGATCTGTAAGGAATGGAAATAGTATATTAGGAGGGTGAATCGAAGATGGAGACAAAAAGGGTATTTAAGTTTTTTACGGCATGGAATTTAGAAAAAGAAGAAGCTTTTTTACGAAAGATGCATCAACAAGGTTGGGGATTACAAAAATATAATTTAATGTATACGTTTAAGAAAACTGAGCCAAAAGATGTAATATACAAAGCTGATTTTAGATTGGTTTATAGAGATTCGAAAGAACAACAACAAGAGTATTTCGAAATATACGAAATGTCAGGTTGGAAACGCGTAACGAGTTTTACAAGATGGAATTATTTTTGTAAGGAAGTAGAAGAGGTAAATGAATTACCTGACATATACTCAGAAAAGGAGACAAGGATACAAAAACTAAATGAGTTATTGCTATTCCTTGTTATTATATCAGCAAGTATATTACCATCAATGTACAATCTATTTATAAGCCCGATGGAATCAAGAGTGCCAATTTGGGCGAAAGCTATGACGGGTCTTACAGGTTGTATGTGGATGTACTTCTTCATAAGACTCACTTGGAAAATTAAGAAATTAAAAAGTGAAATATTATAATAAAAAGTAGAATTAAAAAGAAGTTGATTTTGTAGGGAGAAATATCGGGATCAACTTCTTTTGGTTTTATATAATTGCATTTTTGTTCGCTCTTTTTTATATAATAAAACTCTATATAAAGGTAAGGGATTAATAGTTGCAAAGATTAAACAATATCCCGAAAATAATAAATGAAGAAAAAACGATTCATATTGAGGATCAAAAAATAAAAGATGACAAAGAAGGTGTGAGGTGTAATTTATAATAAGGAAGAAAAATGTTTTTTCATTAACATATGAAACAAAAAACCCCCTATAGAAAAGTGGTAGGGGGTAATAAAAATATTTAAGAAAAAGACTGATTTTGCGCAGGTTTAATAAATTGTTCTGGGTTTTCAACAAGTCCGCATACAGCACATTGGACTCTATATGTTGGTCCTTGATAGGACATATGAAAAGCATTCATCGTTTCATTTGTGTATTCTTCTTCTACTTGACCAGTTTGTGGATTTAACTTGACTGGTTTTACTTGTTGCTCAAGAATATTAAAGCGAGTACGGTTCGTTTTACAGCTTGGACATAGCATTGGTTCCATATGTATACACCTCCATTTGTAGCATTTCTTAAACTCATTAATTTTATGCAAGCAAAAAACTTTCTCAATATAAATGGGTATTTAAAATATTCAAAATTCAGAAAAAATAAAATATAATAAAGGTACGAACTGGTTATGTCCAAACCAAATCTCCTGTTTTATGCCAATAAGCTGGGGGGCCGAGAAATCGGCCTCATTTTTTTGTGCTCGTTGCTATAAGGAACAAGGTTTTTATGAGACATTTGTCGAAATTTTAGGGATGGATATAAAGGAGGATGTAAAATGAATTTAAAAATGAAGTACATCATTTTATATGTAGAAAATTTCGAAGAATGTTTAAAATTTTATAAAGATATTTTACAGTTACCTATAAAAGCGGAGCATGGTACATATATTGAATTTAATACTGGTTCTACAATTTTAGCGATGAACACAAGGCAAGATGTGAAAGAATTAACAGGTCTACTACTTACAGAAGGCGAGTTACAATCTTCTCATTTTGAATTGGGATTCGTTGTTAATCATGTACAAGAAACAATCGAACAATTTAGAGAGCAAGGAATTAAAATCTTAGTTGAACCAATTGTGAAACCGTGGGGACAAACAATTGCATACATTGCCGATCCAGATGGGAATTATATTGAAATTTGCAGTTCATTAGAATAGAAGGAGAAAAAGAGATGGGGTTTCCGAAACTAGAAACAGAACGTTTACAATTAAGAGAACTAACACTGTTAGATGCAGAAACGATGTTCCGTTATTTTTCAAAAGAATCTGTTATACGTTATTTTGGAATGGATTCTTTCGAAAATATTGAGCAAGCGAAAACGACTATTCAAACGTTTAAAAATCGTTATGAAGAAGGAACTGTATTTCGCTGGGGAATTGAGAAAAAGGGTACGGGCCAATTAATCGGAACGTGCGGATTTCATTTAATAAACAAGCATCATAAGCGAGCTGAAATTGGTTATGAATTGGACGATACATATTGGGGACAAGGGTATGCAAGGGAAGCGTTACAGGCGATTTTAACTTACGGGTTTGAAACGTTACAACTTATAAGAATTGCTGCTGTTGTATACGTGGAGAATAAAGCTTCTCAAAAATTATTAAGTAAAGCAGGTTTTCAAGAAGAAGGATTACTTCGAAAACATATGATACAAAATGGAGTTGCTCATGATACGATTTTATACTCGTTATTAAAAGAAGAGTGGAAGAAGTAATGCGTACAAATGAGCTTATAAATGTTATGAAGAAGCATAAAGAAAATAGGTTCATTCTAGGTATTGATGGACTAAGTCGATCGGGTAAAACAACATTTGTAACAAACTTAAAAGAAAATATGAAACAAGAAAGTATTCCGTTCCATATTTTTCATATTGATGATCATATAGTAGAACGTAATAAACGGTATCATACTGGCTATGAAGAATGGTATGAGTATTATTATTTACAATGGGATATTGAATGGCTTCGGCAGAAGTTTTTTCAGAAGTTACAAAATGACACAAAACTGAAATTACCGTTCTATAATAATGAGACAGACTCAAGTGAGATGAAAAAAGTACAGATCCCCATAGTAGGCGTAATTGTAATAGAAGGTGTTTTTCTACAGAGAAAAGAATGGAGAGATTTCTTTCATTATATGGTGTATTTAGATTGTCCAAGAGAGACACGGTTTCTACGTGAGAGTGAAGAAACGCAGAAAAACCTTTCAAAGTTTGAAAATAGGTATTGGAAAGCAGAGGATTATTACTTAGAAACGGAATTGCCGAAGGATCGGGCGGATTTAGTTATAGAATGATTTGAAGAAAACCTCAACTTTGTGCTTGAATAGTTGAGGTTTCTCTATGTAATAGCAAATTAATTATTTTAATTCTTGGGAAGGAGATTAGTATAACGATTTGAATTATATAGTTATAGATAAATCTATAGATGGAAAGATTTCAATAAAGCGAGTGATTACATGAGTATTTTCATTTTAGAAGACGATGTCATACAAGCACAGCAAATGAAACGGCTAGTTGAAGAGATTTGTGAGAAATATATGTTGCCTTTTGATTTTATCGAGGTGAGTAGTAAAAGTGAAAACATCATTACTAACATTCCTAAGGCGAAGTATATCCCAATCTATTTTTTAGATATAGAGATAAAAAGAGAAGAACGTAAAGGGTTACAAGTGGCACAAGAGATACGAAAGTATGATACGCAAGGAATTATTGTGTTTGTAACGACGCATTCTGAATTTGCACCTATTTCATATCAATACATGGTATCAGCTTTAACTTTTATTGATAAAGGGTTGCCATACGAGGAGAGGCGTAACGTTTTTGAACAATGTTTACTCCAATATGAAGCGCGTAATAAGCATATTATTCCGTCCGATGACTTTATCGTTGAAAATAGTAATGCAACTGTGCGGGTTCCGTTTCATGAAGTTGAATATGTTATGACCGATGAACCGCACCGTTTAGCATTAGTGACGTTAGATCGAATTGTTTATTTTTATGGGACTTTAAAAGAAATTGAATTAGTAGATGAACGTTTATTTCGTTGTCATCAATCATATATCGTGAATACGAAGCAACTGTCTTCTTATGATGCGAAGCAAAAAATGATAGTTTTAAAAAGCGGGAAACGTATTCCAGTATCACGTCGTTTATTCAGTAAAGTACGTAACATATTAAAGGGTGAGATGTAATGTATATTTATGATTTATTTGCAATACTGCTTACTAGTATAAGCCATACGTTTTTATACATTCAATTAATCCGGTACAATAGATTGTCATATAGAATGTTAATAGCTTTAAGTGCGGTATTCATTATTTTACTTGCTATTGTCGTAACAGTAACGAGATATCCAGAATTGAATAGTACGATTGTGTTATTTTTAATAAGTTTAGGACTAATGCAAAATGAACTAAAACTTAAGTATAATGTATATTTTGCACTAGTGAGCATGGTGATTATAACGTTAGTAAAAATGTTGCTTTTCGATTTAGGAATGAAAATCTTTATGTTAACGCCATTCAATTTATATTTATGGACAGGAAGCATGATTCACCTTACCGTATCGACACTTACTTTTATCGGTATTTTTGTAGCCCGTAAAAGAATCCAAAAAATTGCTCAATATATAGTAGGTAGTCCGCTATACTATGTAACTTATATATTATTAATTGCCGGATTTATTATTGAACTAATCTTAACTCAGCCATCTTCTGCGTTATTAGCACAATTAAATCAACAATACAGTGAAGTAAGTTATATTTCAGCGATTATTATATTTTTATTATTACTAATCATTGTGCTAATAAGCTCACACTTATCGAAAGAAAAGTTACGAGAAGAGCACGAAAAACGTTTAGATAAAGAGTTATTAGATTATGTAGAGAAATTAGAGGATATGCACGATGAGCTTGCTAGTTTCCGTCATGATTATATGAATATATTGCTATCGTTAGAAGAGGGCATACGTACGAAAAATGTGAAAGAAATTGAGCAAGTGTACTATGACGTTATAGCACCTACGTTAAAAACAATAAATGATCATGAACTTGATATTGCGAAATTATCTCGCGTACATATCCCTGAAGTGAGAAGTGTATTAAGGGCGAAAGTTAGCACTGCCCAGCACCAACAAATAAAAATAATGCTCGATATACCAGAGAATATTGAAAGTGTTTCGATGACGGTTATTTCATTTATTCGCATCATTTCAGTTTTAGTAGACAATGCAATTGAAGAAGCAGTACATAGTGAGGAAAAGATATTGCAAATCGCATTCTTTGAAATGGATTCACGACAATATTTTATCGTGCGTAATAGTTCAAAGAGTGAAGCGATTGATTTGCAAAAAATTTATGAGAAAAACCATTCAAGTAAAGAGGGGGCTAGAGGATACGGGTTATTCTCATTAAAACGTATCATGAATAAAACAAATAATGCAACGTTAGAAACAACTTATGTAAGTCCTTATTTCACGCAAACATTCATATTAAAAGAGATAAAATGACCATCTATGATGAAAATGAAACCGAATAGGAAAGAACTACATACTTTCTTCACTCGTTTTTATACACTTCAAGTAAAAGGTGAAGCGAGATGAATGGACTTATTTTTACAACAATGATTTGCTTTGGTTTACCGCTTGTAGCACTTTTATATGCTGTTTGGAAGAAACGCTATATTCCATATATGTTAGGTGTATTGGCTTTTGTTGTATCGCAAATATTGATCCGCATACCAATACTGAATTATGTAAATGGAACTAGCACAGATTTTCAAATGTTTTCAATAATGCAGCCTGTATTATTTGTACTATTGCTTAGTTTATCAGCTGGAATTTTTGAAGAGATAGCTCGTTTTATCGCAATGCGTTATTTTATGAAGCAACGAGATTGGCAGTCTGGTTTTTTATTTGGAGCAGGGCATGGTGGTATTGAAGCGGTGTTGATAGTTGGTATCCCGGTAATATCCCTATTATTGTCACAAACAGTCATTCAAAATGGTGACAGTTATTATTTCGGCGGTATTGAGCGCATCTTTGCGATGGTATTGCATATTGGACTTTCCTTCATTATATTACAAGCTGTCGTCCAAAAGAAATTTCGTTATGTTGTCTATGCAATTCTCATCCATGGAACTGCAAATGCATTAGCTGGCATTATATCTCTATACGTACCAGGGAAAAACGGGATCATTATGTCAGAAGTTTCAATAGCAATTTGTGCTTTACTCGTTTTTAGTTATAGTTTCACTTTAAAAAGAAAGGGTGTATGAAAATGAGAAGAATGTTACTTATTATTATAAGTGCTATCGCGGCGTTCGCGCTTGCAGCATGTACCGGTAATAAAGTAGATGAAAGTACGTCAAAAAAGTTTATTCCAAAGGCGGAAGAAATTGTATCATTACTAAATGAGGCGAAGTATAAAGACGTACACGAAAAATTTGATAGTAAAATGAAAGCTGGATTGCCAGAAGAAAAAATGAAAGATCTTACACCTGTAATTGAAAAAGCTGGTACATTCGAAAAAATTGAGAAAAAATCGATTGAAGAAAAAGATGGTTTATATACTGTTATTCTTGTAGCAAAGTATAGTAAAGAACAACGTACCTTTATCGTAACTTATAACGATAAAGAAGAAATAGCTGGGTTAGTAATTAGGTAGAAATGTAATGGCAGATAAAGTGGTTGTGTCCACTTTATCTGTTTATTGTTTTAACTAAATTATGGTTATTCATGCTAATATAAACACATAGCTATAGAGAGGGGTGGATTAGTATGAAAACTGAAATAGTTCCTAAAAGGAAGTACAGTATAATAAGTTATATATCTTTACTCATCGGCATTTTATGTTTTTTGTTCGTTTTTATTACCCCGACAAGGATAGCGAATGCCGGTAATATAGTGGGAGATTATATTACAGTTGCCCTTACAGTTGCAGGAATCATACTTTCTATCATTACGATGACGAAAAAAACAGAGAAGAAGGGTATTGCTATTCTTTCATTAATACTGTCCTTATCCTTCTTTATATTTTGGATTATCGCGATTATTTTAGTTTTGACTGGTCGAGTTAGTTTTGCGCCATAATAGCGAATAAAAAGAGTCCTTCATACGAGAAGGACTCTTTTTATTCGCTGTCTTCCGGTTGATATTCTAAAATATCCCCTGGTTGGCATTCTAACGCTTTACAAATAGCATCTAAAGTTGTAATTCTAATTGCTTTTGCTTTTCCATTTTTTAATATAGAAAGGTTAGCCATTGTAATTCCAACCTTCTCTGAAAGTTCAGTTACACTCATTTTTCTTTTTGCTAACATTACATCAATATTAATTATTATTGCCATGTTATTCACCTCAGACCGTTAAATCATTTTCTGATTTTATATCTATCGCATCTTTTAAAAGTCTTTGGAGAACGGCAGCAAAGACTGCGATAACCATTGAAGCAAAGATAAGGATCATGCCAATTATTATAATACCTGGTGCATCATCTCTCTCTGCTACAAGATAGAAAAGCGGCATACCTACTACATATAATACACTAATTGTAATAGCACATTGTTTTATCTTTTTTAAAGCTCTAACAGATAATTTCGAGAAGGCGTTCCCCTTATCAATGTAGCTTACAAGTTTAAAGGCTTGATATAGAGCAAAATAAAAAGGTATCACCGTTGCATATAGATTGATTAAAACAAGATATTTTATATATGCAATATCCGGGTATAAGTCCGCTGTGTAATTACCAATATTAGGAATTAAAAATATACACAAAGCAAAAACAGGAATACCGATAAGGATAATTGCTGTCTTTAAAAAGAGTGTTGATCCTTGTTTCATATAAAGCACCTCATTTTTAAATTATCATATTAATTTAACATAAATTTTATCGTTTAACAATAAATTCTTATTTATTTCAATCGGATTTTTATTGAGAAACAAATTTTGGTGAAGAGAATGATAAGACGTTTTTATAAAAAAGGTGTGGTCTCTAGTTATTTGAACATAAAAAGCTATGATATGTACCGTTCGTTGCTTTACTAATAAAAGAAAGTAAAGGTAATGATTGTTAGCTTCATGAAAATTGGGGACTAATAAAACATATATAGGTTGTGGAAATCTTTTTGTATATAAATGAATGTGAAACATACGGAGGAACAACAATGTCGAATTTGGGTTTATTGATGAAGAGGTTACTGTTAGTAGGAACAATCACACTAAGTATGTTATGTACGGAAAGCATGATGAATTATCATACGGTGGAAGCTAAGGTGAAACAAGTAGAACGGCAACCGAAAAATGTAATCATAATGGTTATGGACGGAACGAGTTCTTCAGCAACGACATTAGCTCGCTTGTATAAAGGGAAACCACTTGCACTAGATGAAATTGTAACAGGAGGAGTTCGTACTTATTCGGCGGAATCAGCTATAACAGACTCAGCCCCAGCAGCTACAGCTTTAGCGACGGGGAATAAATCGAATTCAGGATATGTAGGTATATTACCTTCTATTGTAAGTTCACCTGGATTAAAATCAATAAAAGAAGAGGACAAGTTACGTCCAGTTGCCAATGTTTTAGAAGGTGCCAAACGCACTGGTCGCGCAACTGGAATAGTTGCTACAGCTGAAATTCAGCATGCTACTCCCGCTGGATTTTCTGCTCACCATATTAACCGTAAGCGTTTTGACGTAATTGCGGAGCAGCAAGTGTATCAAAATATAGATGTCGTATTAGGTGGGGGAAAAGAGGCACTGCTACCTATAAAAAGAAAAGATGGTGAAGATTTAGTAAAGGTGATTCAAGACAAAGGATACGACTTTGTTGAAACGAAAGATGCATTATTGAACTCTAAATCTAAGAAAATTTGGGGCTCTTTCTCACATAATGCTCTTGCGTTTGATATGGATCGTGAAGCAACAAATCCGGAGCAACCAACACTTTCTCAAATGACGGAAAAAGCAATTCAAACACTATCAAAAGATAAAGATGGTTTCTTTTTATTTGTAGAGGGAAGTAAGCCAGACTGGGCAGCTCATGTGAACGATCCAATAGGGATGATTAGTGATGTATTAGCATTTGATAACGCAGTTGCAGAAGCATTGGAATTTGCAAAAAAAGATGGTAATACGATGTTAATAGCTGTAACTGATCATGGTAACAGCGGTATTTCTATTGGGAATGCGAATACGACAAAAGGCTATAATATTACGCCGGTCTCTGCATACATTGGTCCATTAAAAAAATCGAAAATGACACTTGAAGGTGCTACAAATAAACTAAAATCTGATTTATCAAATGTAGAAGATGTAGCTAAATTATACGGTTTGGACAATTTAACTTATGATGAAAAAGAAAGAGTAAAAGCAGCAAAAAAGAAATCGGATGTAGGTCCAATACTTACTACATTATTGGCCAATCATGCGAACATAGGCTTCACAACAGGAGGCCATACAGGTGAGGATGTGTTTTTATATTCTTACGGTCCTCAAAAGCCAACAGGTTTGATCCAAAACACAGACATTGCGAAGACGATGGCGAAAGCAATGGACTTTAACTTAGAAGAAGTAACAAACAAATTATTTGTAGAGAGTGAATTAGCCTTTAAACGAAAAGGTGCAACAGTAACAATAGATAATACTGATGCAGAAAACCCGGTGCTCATAGTAAAACGTAATAATGTAAAAGCTCAATTATTTGTAAATAAAAATATAATTCGTATTAAGAATAAAGAATATGAATTAGGTAGTGTCGTTGTAGAAAGCAATGGCAAGTTCTATATACAAGAAGAAGCAATCCATTTATTCATAAAATATTCTCATTAAAAAAAGCCAATTCCTTAGCTAGTACTTAGGAGTTGGCTTTTTTGTGTAGATGAAATTTCATTCGAAAACAAGAGTAAAGAGAATCACAAATTCTAAAATGGATTTCTTGTAAATTTATTTATCATATGTTTTTCACCCTAAAAAATATTTCTCAACATTTTAGTCTTTTAAAAAGATTGAATATTCGTATTATAACGAATATTATGTTCCTATCGGCAAAAAAAACGATAATTTGCAGACACTGGGGAGGAAATACATTGAAAAAGAAATTAAAACCATTAGCGGTATTAACAACAGCAGCAGTACTAAGTGGTACGTTTGCTTTTGGAGGTCATGCAGCGTATGCTGAGACACCAACATCATCTCTACCAATAGATGAGCACTTAATACCAGAGGAACGTTTGGCAGAAGCGCTGAAACAACGGGGAGTAATTGATCAATCTGCATCACAAGCCGAGACATCAAAGGCTGTCGAAAAATATGTTGAGAAAAAGAAAGGGGAAAACCCTGGAAAAGAAATCTTGACAGGAGATAACCTTACGCAAGAAGCTTCAGATTTTATGAAAAAAGTAAAAGATGCAAAAATGAAGGAGAATGAACAGGCGCAGCAACCAGAAGTAGGACCAGTTGCTGGACAAGATGCAGGATTGAATTCTAGAAAATTAAATGGAAAAGTACCTACTACACCAGCGAAGCAAGCTGAGTACAATGGAACTGTTCGAAAAGATAAAGTACTTGTTTTACTCGTAGAATTTAGCGATTTTAAGCATAATAATATTGATCAAGAACCGGGTTATATGTATTCTAAGGACTTTAATCGTGAACATTATCAAAAAATGTTATTTGGTGATGAGCCATTTACGTTATTTGATGGATCGAAGATTAATACATTTAAGCAATATTATGAAGAACAATCTGGCGGAAGCTACACAGTTGATGGAACTGTAACAGAATGGCTTACTGTTCCAGGAAAAGCGTCAGATTATGGTGCGGATGCGGGTACTGGTCATGATAACAAGGGGCCTTTAGGACCAAAAGATTTTGTGAAAGAAGCATTAAAAGCAGCTGTAGCAAAAGGCATTAATTTAGCTGATTATGATCAATTTGATCAATACGATCAAGATGGTAATGGAAATAAAAACGAGCCAGATGGAATTATTGACCACCTAATGGTTGTACATGCGGGCGTAGGTCAAGAAGCTGGCGGTGGTAAATTGAAAGATGATGCGATTTGGTCCCATCGTTCAAAACTAGGATCAAAGCCATATGCGATTGATGGTACAAAATCTACTGTATCAAACTGGGGCGGAAAGATGGCTGCATATGATTATACAATCGAGCCTGAAGACGGTGCAGTTGGTGTGTTTGCGCATGAGTACGGTCATGATTTAGGCTTACCAGATGAATATGATACAAAGTATTCTGGACAAGGTGAACCTGTTGAATCATGGTCCCTTATGAGCGGCGGTAGCTGGGCTGGAAAAATTGCGGGAACAGAGCCAACAAGTTTCTCACCGCAAAATAAAGAGTTTTTCCAAAAGAATATGAAGGGGAACTGGGCGAATATTGTCGAAGTAGATTATGATAAACTTCGCACGGGAATTGGTACTGCTACATATTTAGATCAAAGTGTTACAAAATCAAAACGACCAGGAATCGTTCGTGTTAACTTGCCAGACAAAGATATAAAAAATATCGAATCAGCATTTGGTAAGAAGTTTTATTACAGCACAAAAGGAAATGACATTCATACAACACTTGAGACACCAGTATTTGACTTAACGACTGCAACGGATGCTAAATTTGATTATAAGGCATTTTATGAATTGGAAGCGAAGTATGATTTCCTTGACGTAAATGCGATTGCAGAAGATGGAACGAAGACACGTATTGATAGAATGGGCGAAAAAGATGTAAAAGGCGGCGTAGATACAACAGATGGTAAGTGGGTTGATAAATCATACGATTTAAGCCAATTTAAAGGAAAGAAAGTAAAACTACAATTTGAGTATGTAACAGATATTGCAGTAGCTTATAAAGGATTTGCGTTAGACAATGCAGCATTAACTGTAGATGGAAAAGTTGTTTTCTCTGATGATGCAGAAGGCCAGCCAGCAATGACACTAAAAGGATTTACTGTGTCTAACGGATTTGAACAGAAAAAACATAACTACTATATCGAGTGGCGAAATTACGCTGGGTCTGACACGGCGCTACAACATGCACGTGGTCCAGTATTTAATACAGGAATGGTTGTATGGTATGCGGATCAAAGCTTTACAGATAACTGGGTAGGCGTTCATCCAGGCGAAGGATTCCTTGGGGTAGTAGATTCTCATCCAGAGGCAATCGTAGGAACATTAAATGGACAACCAACTGTGAAGAGCAGTACGCGTTATCAAATTGCCGATGCGGCATTCTCATTTGATCAAACACCAGCATGGAAAGTAAATTCGCCAACCCGCGGTATTTTTGATTATAAAGGATTACCAGGCGTTGCGAAATTTGATGATTCTAAGCAATACATCAACAGTGTTATTCCAGATGCCGGACGTAAGTTGCCGAAACTTGGATTGAAGTTTGAAGTAGTAGGTCAAGCTGAGGACAAGTCTGCAGGTGCAGTTTGGATCCATCGCTAAAATAAAATGAAAAAGAGCTGCCATAAGTCGGTGAAACCTGACTTATGGCAGCTCTTTTCTTCTTGTGAGAAAAAACTGTTACATAAATACAAATCGAAAAAAATTACCATTTAAAGAAATGAAAAGATGTGCAGAAGTGAAAAAGTCCTCTGCTTTTATATATATTTATTGGAAAAAATAGATGTTTCTTTTATAATTGAAATGCTCCATCAGTCCGATTATATAAGTTTTTTTGACCGTAAGTAATTTGTAAGTAATGAGTAAGAAAAAAGAGATTTTTATATTATATAATATTTATTACAGCTACTTTTAACACCTGATACTAATAGTATGCTATAATGTGAATTAGCAACATAAAGGAAAGGAATTAGACCAATGACATTAGAAAATACTAAAAATTTAAAAAAACAAGTTGCTCCGTATGAAAAATCAACGATTAAAAAAAGTGTGTGGCAACTTATTAACACAATTGTGCCGTTCATTATTTTATGGTACCTTGCTTATAAAAGTTTGTCCGTTTCTTATTGGTTATCGTTAGTTCCATCTCTGTTAGCCGCTGGTTTTATGACACGGATTTTCATTATTTTTCATGATTGTACCCATTATTCATTCTTTAAAAGTCGACCTGCAAATAGAATCGTAGGGACATGTATGGGTGTGTTAACTTTATTCCCGTTTGATCAATGGGGACATGAGCATTCTATTCATCACGCTACAAGTGGTAATTTGGATAAGAGAGGTACAGGAGATATTTGGACGCTTACAGTGGATGAATATTTAGCTGCGCCATTTAGACTGCGTTTAGCATATCGCTTATATCGCAATCCATTCGTTATGTTTGGATTAGGTCCGATTTATGTTTTCTTACTTAAAAATAGATTTAACCGAAAAGGTGCTAGACAGAAAGAACGTATGAATACGTATTTGACGAATATTATAATCGTTGCTTTAATAGCTATACTTTGCTGGGCAATTGGGTGGCAATCGTTTCTGTTAGTGCATGGCACTATATTCTTAATAGCAGGTTCAGTAGGAATTTGGCTGTTTTACGTACAGCACACATTCGAAGATTCTTATTTTGAAGAGGATAAAGATTGGGAATATGTGAAAGCGGCAGTGGAAGGAAGTTCATTTTATAAACTTCCAAAAATCTTGCAATTTCTAACTGGTAATATTGGATTCCATCATGTTCACCATTTAAGTCCAAGAGTACCTAACTATAAACTAGAAGAGGCACACAATAATACGCTTCCGTTAAAAAATGTACCAACGATTACACTTGCTACAAGCTTACGATCACTCCGTTTTCGTCTTTGGGATGAGAAAAGTAACAATTTTGTTACCTTTAAAGAATTCAAAAAAATAATTAAAAACAATGTTTCTGTTCGAGTGAAATCTGAACTATAATTTCATCGTATATAAAAAACTCTCCTTAATCATTTTCGATTTAAGGGGAGTTTTTGTTTAATTATTATATGATCGATATTGAGGAGGAGGAATGCTTATGTGTAGGTATAAATATAAAGAGACAGTAATTATATTATGTAAACAAAATAAATCATTATAATTTTTTATTATAGTGAAGGATATAGTACATATATAATGGAAAGCAGAAGGTGGATGATAGTAATTATAAGAACACATACAACGTAATAAAATAATTCTTTCAAAAGGAAGGGGACATGAAAGATGTTGAAATTACAAGGAAAATACAATGAAGCAAAAGTATTTACGAATAACGTTGATGAGACTGCAACTGGGCAGATTATTGATCTTTGTAACCAAGAATTTGTAAAGGATAGTCAAATTCGTATTATGCCAGATACACATGCAGGAGCAGGTTGCACGATTGGGACAACGATGACAATACAAGATAAAATTGTTCCTAATCTTGCAGGGGTAGACATTGGTTGTGGTATGGAAGTTGTTATGATTGATAAGAAAAAAGAAGAAATTAATTTCGATTACTTAGACGAAACGATTCGTAAATTTGTTCCAAGTGGTTTTCGTATCCGAGATAAAGAACATCGATTCTCAAAAATGATTGATTTTGATGGTGTGAAGGCCCCATATACATTACAACGAGCTCAAAAAAGTATAGGTACTCTTGGAGGAGGAAATCATTTCATTGAATTAAATGAAGATGATAAAGGAAATGTATATATTGTCATTCATAGTGGTTCTCGTAATTTAGGTAAACAAATAGCAGAGTATTACCAGAACTTCGCGTATGAACAACTAATTCATGTTACATCAATGAAGGATGAGATTATTAAGAGATTAACTAAAGAGGGGAGAGAAAAAGAAATACAAGAGACTTTACGTGGAATTAAGAAGCCACAGATTCGTAAAGAACTAGCTTATTTAGAAGGAAAAGAATTCAAAGATTATATGAATGACATGAATATTGCCCAAAAGTATGCTGAGTTCAATCGTAAAGCAATGATTGATGAAATTGTCACTAAAATGGATTGGAAAGTAACTGATCAATTTACTACAATACATAACTATATTGACATGGAAAATATGATTCTACGAAAAGGTGCTATTTCAGCTCAGAAAGATGAACGAGTAATTATTCCAATTAACATGAGAGATGGTTCAATTATTGCATTTGGTAAAGGTAATCCAGACTGGAACTTTTCTGGTCCGCATGGGGCAGGACGTATCATGAGTCGTAAGAAGGCTAAAGAATTATTGAGTCTAGAGGACTTCCAAAATACGATGAAAGAGGTTTGGACTACATCGGTAGTAGAGAGCACAATTGATGAGGCACCAATGGTATACAAGCCAATGGATGAAATTATAGAAAATACAAAAGAAACAATAGATATAAAGCACATTATTAAGCCATTATATAATTTTAAAGCGAATTAGAAGGGATAAATAAGCAGCCAGAAAAAACTATTTTTCGTATCTTTTGTTCGAAAACAATCTAATCAAGGGAAGTAGTTCCATTTTATTGCGATGGGATAGAAGAAGTCGATTTCCTGTGGAGTTAAGGAATCGACTTTTTTATTTATTTTGTTGAATGAAAGCAACCTTTAGCTTAATAGCAAAGGATTATAACCGTCTATTTCTCCCAAAGCTCAATTAGACGACCTTCAGGATCTTTAATCCAAATAAACTTTCCGAACTCACTAATTTCTTCTTTCTTTTCAAGAGGTACACCAATATGTTCAAGATGCTGAATAGTCTCATTTAAATTATGTACTTCAAAATTTAACATCACTTGCTGTTCTATTGGAAAATAATTATCATTTTCGGTAAAGAAAGAAAAAATAGTCTCATTTCCTAATTGGGGTTTAATCACAGTCCCATTCCAATCTTCTATTTCAATTTTCAACACTTCACTGTACCATTTTTTTATAACATCAAGATTGTTAGTTCTCCAAAATATTCCCCCGAAACCTTTTATCATTGTAGATAACTCCTGTCTTTTTTAAAATTTTTAAGCAATATATATTCAATATATCAAAACAGTAATAGTAAGGAAAATCAATAACGTATAAAAAGTGAAAAATTCCAATTACTAGTATTGTAGTATTTACCACATTATAGAAATTGGTATCACTTTTCAAAGAACTTGCAATCCAAGTAAAGGTATATAGCAATACTGACTCGTATGGGGTAATGAATGAAAAGGGAATAGAACAAATGACAATGATAAAAGACCGCATATGAAATGAAAGCCATGTGCGGTCTTTTATATATAAGTATAGTATTACATAGTCTCGCTAATTTTACTTTCACTATGAGTGTTAGTAGCAATTCTTTTCTTAACTTTAAAGTGATAGTAGGTATAGCAAAAAACGATAAACGGTACAGTGCAATAGATTCCAAGTCGTTGTTCTGGGATAAAAATAAGACTGATTAATATAATGCCATACAATCCAAAACCAAGAATTGGTACAAGTGGATAAAGTGGAGTTTTAAATTTTAAGTCTTCTAATTTTCCACCGTCTGCTAAATAATGTTTACGGAAAAAGAATTGAGAGACACAAATTGACATCCAAACAATGATTGTAATGACGCCAGAAATGGAAATTAACCATAAGTAAACTGTTTCAGCAGCTACAACGCTTGTTAAAAGAGAAAAAGCAGAAATAGAAATTGTCAAAATTAAAGCGTTTAAAGGTATTCCTCGTGAAGATAATTTTTTTAAAAAGGCCGGAGCCATTTCATTTTTGGATAATGACCAAAGCATGCGAGTTGCGGCGTACAGTCCAGAGTTTGCGACAGAAAGAACAGCAGTAAGAATAACAAAATTCATAATATCAGCTGCATATGGAATACCGATATTATCAAATACAGCAACGAATGGGCTCTTTGTTAATCCTGCTTCTTCCCAAGGAATTAAAGCAACAAGAACAAAGATTGCTAAGACGAAGAAAAACATCGTGCGCCATATAATATTTCTAATAGAACGAGGTAAAGTTTTTGCTGGATCTTCACTTTCACCTGCTGCGATTCCGACAAGTTCTGTACCTTGGAAGGAATAATTGACTGTAACCATTGTTAATAGAATAGCTGCAAGTCCATTTGGGAATAAACCGCCATGATTTACGAAATTTGATAATAATGGGGCTGGTTCGTCGCCTTTTAAGTCAATAAAACCGAACATAGCGGCACCGCCAAGGATAATAAAAGCTATAATGGCAGATACTTTTATACTTGAAAACCAAAATTCTGTTTCTGCATAACTACGAGCAGATAATGCGTTAATAGTGAAGATAGTAACGCCAAATATTAAACACCAAACCCAAACAGGAATATCAGGAAACCAGCGCTGCATTGTAATGCCGGCAGTTGTAAATTCAAGACCGGTCGTATTCGCCCAGCTTAACCAATACAACCATCCGATTGTAAAGCCAGTTGCAGGATTGATGAACTTAGTTGCATATTCCTGAAAAGAACCTGAAACAGGCATGGCTACAGCAAGTTCACCAAGACAAAGCATAACGAAATACATTAATAATCCACCAGCCATAAAGGCAAGTACGGATCCACCAGGTCCAGCTTGACTTATAATAAAACCAGATCCGTTAAATAATCCCGTTCCAATCACACCACCGAGTGCAATCATGAATAAGTGTCTACTTTTCATCGTACGTTTTAATTCATTGTTTGTATTACTTACTTGCGTCATTGTTTTCCTCACTTTCGTAGTTGATAGAATGAAGTTTGATGTTTTTCCGTATTGTGGAATGCATTCCGTGATGTGAAATCTTGTTATAATTTTCAGATAATTAAAAAGAAAAGTCAATATTTTTTTGTTCGCGCTTACAAATTGTTATCAGTGGCATGTTTTTATTTTTAGAAAATTAAATAAATAGATTGATTTCATTTTAAATTTTTGTTAAATTGATAGGTAATTGAGCGTACTAACATATTACAATTCAAGTTGAGGTGAGTTATGGTGCAGTCCATTGATCGAGCGATAAGTATTATAAAGTTGTTAAATTCTACTAATAAAAAAGAGTATTGGGCAATTTCTGATATAGCGGACAGAACACATCTCCCAGTTAGTACAGTACATAGATTACTTAACTCTTTAATCGAGCATGGGTTAGTTACGCAAATTTCAGAAACGAAACAGTACAAAATTGGGCCAATGTGGATGGAAATAGGATTACGTCAATTGGAGAAGGTAGACTACAGATCAGTTGCAAGAGAAGTGATGAAGCGGTTAGCCTCTGAAGTGGAAGAAAGTGTTTATTTGAACATTCCAAATGGAACACATTCTATTATCATTGAAAGAATGGATAGCCCTTTAAAAATTCGAGTTATTGATAACTTAGGGGAACAAATTCCACTTTCAATTGGTGCCGCAAATAAAACGATGCTTGCCAATATGAAAACGAATGAAATGGAACATATTGTAGAACATTTACTTTCTTCATTACCAGAACAAAAGCACATTCTTTTAGATCAAATAAAGCAAATAAAAACTGAAGGATATGCGGTAAGTTATGGTGAAAAAACAGAAGGGACAGCTTCAGTAGCTGCACCTATTATCGGATTTAATCATAAAGTAGTAGGAGCATTAAGTGTTGGGTTAATTAGTCACCGCATTAATGATGATCGACTATCTTTTCTGATTAGTAAGGTAAAACAAGCAGCTCATGAAATATCAATAAAAATCGGCAGTACATCAGAACTATAATTTTGATAACTGTCGTCATTTTTTATTCATATACTGGAATTCATTTTCATAATGCGGAAAAATAGGGGGATTTATATGTCAAAGTGGCAATCAAAAGAACAATTGATTCAATTATTAAGCAGTCTTGTTGAAATTCCTAGTATTACAGGTACAGAAGCTGAAGTGATATTGCCAGACTTTGTTGTGGAACAATTATCTGATTTACAGTACTTCAAAGAAAACCCACATCATTTGCAAAAAAATCCGACGGGGGACGGACGATATTTTGTTACAGCCCTAGTGAAGAAAAGCGATAGTACAAAAAATACCGTAATTTTAGTTAGTCACTTTGATGTTGTAGATGTGCAAGATTACGGAGTTTGGAAAGAAGATGCATTTAATCCTGAAAAGTTAACATCTATGTTTTATTCTCATAAAGATGAATTACCAGACCATGTGCGTGAAGATATAGAACAAGGAGATTGGCTGTTTGGCAGAGGAACAATGGATATGAAATGCGGCCTCACATTACAAATGGCAATGATTGAGCAAGCCTGTGAAGGAAGATTTGATGGGAATGTTCTTTTATTAGCTGTTCCAGATGAAGAAGTAAACTCTGTAGGGATGAGGGCTGCTGTTCCAAGACTACTAGAGTTAGCAAGAGAACATAACTTGGATTATAAAACGGTATTAAATTCAGAGCCTATGTTTTCACGACATCCTGGTGACCAAAATAAGTATATTTATACTGGTTCTATTGGTAAAGTGTTACCTGGATTTCTTTGCTATGGTAAAGAAACACATGTGGGTGAACCATTTGCAGGCTTAAATGGGAGTTATATGGCTGCTTTATTAACTGCTGAATTAGAATTGAATACGGACCTTTGTGATGTTGTAGAAGGAGAAGCGAGTCCTCCCCCAACTAACTTACTTCAACGTGATTTAAAGGAGGATTATTCTGTACAAATTCCGCATCGTGCAGTCACATTATTCAATTTGTTTTTACTGGAAAAAACGATGACAGCCGTCGTTTCAATGTTACGTCAAAAAGTAACGAAAGTAGCAGAAAAAATAGAAGAATCATACGAGAAGCAAGCGTATCGTTTTTCTAAATATAATCCGTTTATACTGCCTAATATGAAAGTAAATGTATTAACGTATGAAGAGCTTATCGCTTATGCAATTGAACAACATGGGCAAGAGAAAATAGATGATATTCAATCTAGTATAATAAAAAATAGAGAAGATCAAGATGATCGTGCGGTAACAATTGATTTAGTAGATAAACTATCTATTTTATGTAAAGAAAAGGCGCCGATGATTGTACTTTTCTTTGCTCCACCATATTATCCAGCTGTAAGTTCACGCAACAATCCGTTAATTAAAGATGTAGTTGCAGAAATGGAAAAGTATGCTCACTACAATCATAACATTACATTTGAAAACCAAAACTATTTTGGGGGAATTTCAGATTTGAGCTATGTGGGCTTACAGAATCCACTACATTCAATGAGTTCACTTGTAGACAATATGCCATTATGGGATAAAGGTTATTCGATTCCACTTCAGGATCTAGAAGAGTTTGACGTTCCGGTATTAAATATGGGGCCGGTAGGAAAAGATGCACATCAATGGACAGAACGTTTAGATGTAAATTACGCATTTGAAACGCTATTAGATATGTTACCGAAATGCATTGAAAAATTATTAGTTTCTAATAAAATTACACAACCATAGTAGGGAATAAGGAAGGGATAAAACTAAAATCTCAAAAGAAGATCTAAATAAAATTATCTCAATATAACCAAAAGAACGGACAAACTCAAGTATCTATGAGTTTGTCCGTTTATCATTTAGTGCAAGCGAGAGAGTATGTAATCCACCATTTTCTAACTAAATTCATAGCTAACGTGATCTCTTTTATAGTTTTACTTTTTCGTTTGCCCAGATAGTTCAACAGACTTTTGTGTACAGCGCTGCATTGCTGAAATAATTGCAGTTCGTAATCCTTTTTCCTCTAGTGTTGCTACAGCTTCTATCGTTGTTCCGCCAGGAGAACAAACCATATCTTTCAATTCACCTGGATGTATGCCTGTTTCTAGTACCATTTTTGCAGAACCTAACACAGCTTGAGCAGCGAATTTATATGCTTGATTTCTAGGCATACCATCTAATACAGCTGCATCTGCCATCGCTTCTATAATCATATATACGTATGCTGGCGACGAACCACTTACAGATGTTACAACGTTCATTAATTTTTCGCTTACGATCTCTGTTTGACCAAAGCTATTGAAAATGTTTAGCACATCTTCTAAATCTTTTTCTGTCACCATTTCATTAGGGCATAATGCAGACATTCCTTCTCCAACAAGAGCAGGAGTGTTAGGCATTACTCTTACAACCTTTAATTTTTTAGCAAAAGCTTCTTCAGTACTTTTAATGCTTTTCCCGGCAGCGATCGTTACGATGATAACATCGTTTTTGATTACTTCTTTTATTTCGTTAATGATTGATGTGTATAGGTCTGGTTTAATTGATAAAATTAAAATATCAGCATTTTTAGCTACTTCATTGTTGTCAGTAGTTGTAGTTAGCCCATATTTTTCACTAGCATTTTTTAAATTCGTAGTGTTTAAATCCGAACAAATAATATTATTTGCAGACACTATCTTTTTGTGTAGCATCCCACCAATCATAGCCATTCCCATATTTCCGCAACCGATGAATCCAATTTGTTTATCCATAATAACTCAATCTTGCTCCTTTTATAATAAATTATATCATTTTGAAATTGCTATCTTAAAATAACAATAACAACTTTATGTAATATAAAGAAACATTCTAAGAGAATATATTCCTTTTTGCAACACCAAAAGATAAAAATCAATTATATTCGACATTATGTAAATATATACACTTTAATTTTAGGTTTTATGTTGATGAATATGAGTTAAACTTATATCGATTTGTATTTTCATTCAGTACGGTAATAATTTCATACAAGTAACTTGCCGCTCTATTTATTTTTAAAAATACTTCTTGACACCAAATCAAATTATATCGCATAATATAAAAAATTAAACCGAAAATCGTTGAAGGGAAATAGTACATATGTCTTCTTGCGAAAGAGAGTGGAATTCACCGGCTGAAAGATTCCTCGTATAGAATATATCGAACCTATCCCTGAGTCTTAAATGAAAGTTTAGGCGTTCGCCTGCGTTATAGGCGCCAAGTGGATATCTATGTATATCAATTAAGGTGGTACCGCGGAACAATGACCGTTTCGTCCTTTTTATTTTATTAAGGGCGAAGCGGTCATTTTTATTTTGCTCTTAAATAGGCTAGGTGCAGCATTGAAAAGAATAGAATCGCTGCAAGCCGAATGAATAAAAGTGTAATGTATAAAAAACTTTGATTTTAGACTTGGGGGATACAAAAGTGAAAAAACAACGAATTGTTGTAAAGATTGGGAGCAGCTCTTTGGCAGATAGTCACGGAGGCATTTCTAAAGAACAACTGTCAGATCACGTTGCCGCATTGGCTCGATTGAAAGAGGAAGGGCATGAAGTGTTGTTAATTACATCTGGGGCCGTCGCTGCAGGTTTTTCAGCACTAGGGTATCCTAGTAGACCTGTGACAATTAAAGGAAAACAGGCTGCTGCGGCTGTCGGACAAAGCTTGTTAATGCAGGCGTACACGGAGGAATTCCGTAAATATGGTATTGTAACTGCGCAATTATTGCTGACGAGAAGTGACTTTTCTAGAAAAGAACAATATAGTAACGCTTACGCTACTTTAGGAGAGTTATTAAACCGTTCTGCTCTTCCAATCATTAATGAAAATGATTCCATCTCTTTAGAGGAGCTCACGTTCGGTGATAATGATATGCTGTCAGCTTTAGTAAGCGGACTTGTTTCAGCTGATATGCTTATGATTTTTACAGATGTGAACGGTCTATATGACAAAAATCCTCAGAAAAATGCGGATGCGAAAAAATATTATTTCCTTCCTGAAGTTACGGAAGAAATCGCTTCTCTTGCAGGAGATGCTGGTTCAAAACTTGGAACTGGCGGTATGAAATCAAAAATTGATGCTGCGAAGACAGCACTTTCTCTTGGCGTGAGTGTATTTATCGGAACAGGACGTGGACAAGAGAAATTTGTAGATGTTTTGAAGGGCAAAGGTGATGGAACGTATGTCGGAAATGCTCCTCAAAAAGAAATGAAAGTGAATAAGCAATGGATTGCCTTGCATTCGCTTGTTAGTGGACAAATTGAAGTAGACGCTGGAGCAGCTACTGCTATCATTCAGCATGGTAAGAGTCTTCTTCCTGCTGGCGTTACAAATGTTTCAGGATTTTTCCAAGTTGGCGATGTCGTAGAAGTAATGACAAAGCAAGGGCGCGTAATTGGAAAAGGACAATGCACATATAGCGCAGAGGAATTAAGAGAGATAAAAGGTATGCAAAGTCAACATATTCAAGCAAGAGGCGAAAGGCATAATTATGAAGTCATTCATAGAGATTATTGGGTGTCACTTTAAGAATAGTGATGTTAAAAAGGAGGAAATGAAGATGAATGAAGTGTTGGCAAAGGGAAAAAAAGCGAAAGAAATTGCTAGAGAACTTGTACTAAAATCTACAAGTCAAAAAAACGAAGCACTTGCTGCTATTGCTGAAAGGCTAATAGTAGAAACAGCTTATATTGTAGAGGAAAACAAACGTGATATCGAAGAAGGTAAGGCAAAAGGATTTTCTGATTCACTCCTTGATCGACTTATGCTAACTGAACAACGAATTGTTGATATGGCAGAGGGAATTAAGCAGTTAATCGAATTACGTGATCCAGTTGGAGAACGTGTAAGTGAATGGAAGCGACCAAATGGACTATCTATTCAGGAGATGCGTGTACCACTTGGTGTTGTTGGGATGATTTATGAGGCAAGACCAAATGTAACAGTAGATGCTGCTACAATTTGTTTGAAGACAGGAAATGCAGTTATATTACGTGGTAGCTCTTCTGCTATCAATTCTAACAAAGCCATCGTTACCGTTATTCATCGAGCACTCAAAGAAACAAGCTTGCCTCCAGAAAGTGTACAGCTTATAGAAGATACAACGCGAGATAGCGCAAAACAGTTGTTTACAATGAATGATTACTTAGACGTTCTTATTCCAAGAGGAGGCAAACAATTAATTGATACTGTAGTGAGAGAAGCGTCTGTTCCGGTACTTGAAACAGGTGCAGGAAATTGTCATATTTTCATTGATGAAACAGCGAATAAGCAAATGGCAATTGATATTATTATTAATGCAAAAACGCAGCGTCCATCTGTATGTAATGCAATTGAAACGATTATACTTCATGAGAAGTGGGTGCAGCAATATGGTAAAGAGCTGTTTTCTGCTTTAAAGGAAAGAGGCGTGGAACTACGTGGTGATCAAAAAGCATTGGCAATTGATTCTTCAATTGTACTTGCTTCAGAAGAAGACTGGGAGACAGAATTTTTATCTCTCACACTGGCAGTTAAAGTAGTTTCTTCTATAGAAGAAGCGATTTATCACATAAATACGTATGGATCTATGCATTCTGAAGCAATTATTACAGAGGACGAGGAAAACGTCAATAAGTTCTTCACATCTGTTGATGCGGCGGCACTTTATCATAATGCATCCACCCGTTTTACTGATGGATCTGAATTCGGATTTGGAGCAGAAATTGGCATCAGTACACAAAAGCTACATGTAAGGGGACCGATGGGACTTCCTGCATTGACTTCTACAAAATATGTGATTCGTGGAAATGGTCAGATTCGAAAATAATAATAAAAGACACTCAATTCGATTGGGTGTCTTTTATTTTAAAGATTATTTACCATACAAATAGTCCAACGAGCATAGCGCTTAATAAGGAAACTGCCATCCCGCTAACGAGAAGCTTCCAAACATTTTTACCGATTATGGCTGATTTTTCTCCGCCAAATAATGAATTGTAAGTTCCGTAAATCATACCTACTGTACTAAAGTTAGCAAAAGAAGCTAGAAATGTAGTTGCAACTGCAACTGTATGTGGTTGTAAAGACTTTAGGTTTGATTTTAAATCCATCATTGCAACAAATTCATTCGTCGTTATTTTGATCCCCATTAATTCAGCTACATACATCGCATCACTGCCCGATAAACCGAGTAAAAAAGCAAAAGGGCTAAAGATAATGGAGAAGATTTTTTGAATTGTTAAACCTGTGACGAAAAAGCCTAAAATTCCATTTAAACATGCAGTTAATGCCACATAACCAATTACCATAGCTAAAATAACGATAACCATATTCATCCCGACTAACATACTGTTTGAAATAGTAGAAAAGAAATCCTTTTTTTCATCTTTTGCAGGTGTATATACGACATCTTCTTCTTTTGAAACTTCCACAGGATTTAATACATTGGCTAAAATTAATGCGTTAATACAGTTTAAAGGGATTGCACTGAAAATATATGTTGCCGGAACCATTGATAAATAAGCGCCAAGAATGGATCCGCTAACGCTACTCATGCTCATAATTCCAAAAGTTAATAAACGATTTTCTTTTAAAACGGATAATTGATCACGGACAACCGCAAGTGCTTCAGTGTTTCCTAAAAACATCATTTGAATCGAAAAGAAACTTTCTAACTTTGGTAAACGAGAAATTTTTGAAATAACTGCACCTACTTTATCAATAATCCAAGTTAAGATTCCGAAGTACGAAAGAATATCAAAGAACGTGATAACGAAAATGATAGGAAGTAATGCACTAAAGAAGAAATCAACGGTTTGATTTTCCATAGCGGAAGGAAAGGCAAACCGAATACCTTCATTCGCGCATGATAGTAACCAACTGAAAAATGAAGCAATTTTATTAATGATAATACTGCCAAGCTTCGTGCCTAACATAAACCATGTAATAAAGAGCTCCAATATGATTAGAATAACGATTGGTCTCCATTTTATTTGTTTTTTATTAGGCGAAAATAGGAAAACGAATAAGATAACAATGAAAATCCCTAACATATTCAATATGAAATGCATGTCAACAACTCCTTGAAAGTTATTATTTGTATATAAAAAAGCTCCTATTCTTCTTAATTTAGAATGAATGTATTTCAACTCATATTTTATAAATTCTAAAAATATAGAAGGATAAATTCGACGAAAATAGAATTAGATATATAGCAAACAGGGAGGGGATAAAATGGAGGTCTATCACATAACGAGTAGAAAGAGGGAAACTTACCATGTTCAAGTGAAGTATTCGATACTTTTCGAATGCGCACTTGGCATTGCGGCAATCACTCATAAAAGGTTAATCGATACCCTTGAAAAGAGTCAAAATGAATGGGAAGAAATTAAGGAATCATTAACAGAAGAAATGAGAGAGCACTTACAGTTTGTAGAAGAACATAATACGTGGAAAGCGTTACTTCAGTTGTTGTATAAAGAGGATTTTCAGGACTTAGCACAGTTTTATGCTAAAATCGATTCGCTTTCAGAAGTAGATTTGAAATATATATGCTTACCGTTTTTAGGCGAGAAGTATGAAAAGAAAAGACATTTAGCAGCAAGTGGGGACGTAACTGCAATATATGAACTAATGGAACTGACGCAGGATCATCAGTTTTTCTCCGCGTATATTCGTTTTATATGTAATATCGATGTGCAAAAACTAAAGGATCATTTAGTAGCCGTTATGACAGGTTGGTATGAGAGTGTTATTCAGAAAGAGGAGGAGAAAATACTTTCTATATTACAAAGAGACTATGAAGCGAAAAATGAGATGAATAAAAAGATGAAACCGGAAGAGTTCGTCGAGTGGGCGACTGGCGGTGTGAACTATATGCCAGAACCAAGTGTTCATAATGTACTTCTTATCCCGCAAATGACGTACAGACCGTGGAATATTGAGGCGGATATTGAAGATACGAAAGTATTTCATTACCCAGTCGCAAATGAAAGCATCCACCCTGAAAATCTATATGAACCGAATTATTTTTTAGTTCAAAAACATAAGGCACTTGGGGATGAAGCGAGATTACGCATTGTAAAAATTTTGTTCGAAAAAGAACGAACATTGCAGGAAATTACAGAAAGACTGCAACTCGGTAAATCGACTGTACACCATCATTTGAAATTGTTACGTGCAGCGAAGTTAGTTGATATACATGACGGGAAATATGTATTAAGAAAGAAAGCAGTTCAGTCATTAGCGAAAGAATTAGATGCGTTTTTAAATAGATAATATGCAACTAGAATGCACATAGAGGGAGGAATCTAGTAGAAAAGTTGGTGTGTGAAATTGAAAAATGTATTGAAAAACCGTTCATTCTTTTATATGTGGATTGGCAGTGCAATTTCAGAGTTAGGCGGGGCTTTCGGAACGTTATGTAATTCAATTCTTGTTTACGAATTAACAGGATCAAAAACAGCATTAAGTAGTATGTGGCTACTATACTTTATCCCATCTCTTATACTACAACTAATAAGTGGCCCATTTATTGATAAATGGAGCCGGAAGTGGATTATGATTTTTTCGCAATGGATGCGGGCTTCGGTTTTCTTACTGCCGTTAGTCATGTTACTTACTAACAGTATAGAAGTATGGCATGTGTATGTCGTACAAATAATAATCGGGCTTATTACGCCGCTGTATACACCTGCAAGTCAAGCCATTACACCGAGTATTGTAAGTAAAGAACAGCTTCAAGACGCAAATGCGTATATTGATGGGATGGCTCGACTTATGATGTTTCTTGGACCAATATTAGGCGGAGTAGCTATTCATTTGATTGGAGTAGAACTTACACTATCTTTCGTATGTATTTGTCTATTTGTTAGCGGCGCTTTTTTACTTTATATAAAAGAAAAGAGAACAAAACAATCTATTCGGAAAACGTGGTTAGAACAGTTTCTTCACGGTTTTACATATTTTTTCACAAAACCAGTTATCGTTTGGCTCGGTATTTTTCTTACTTTCGTGCAATTTGGAGTTGGGGTTACGCTAGTTACAAATCTTCCTTATATAAAAGACGAGCTGTCAGCCGGGTATGCAGAGTTTGGTTATTTTATGGCCGGATTCCCATTTGGCTATGTAGTTGGATCTATACTAGTTGGAAAAGTAACATATAAAAGCCGGCGTATACTTATGCTTGGTGGATTGTTTATAGGAGGACTCACATATATTTCTCTAGCGTTCAATCACAGTATAGTAATTGCAGTGTTCATTGAAGTTGTTGCAGGCATTTGCATTGCCTTTTTCAATGTTCATAACACGACAATATGCCAACAAACAGTACCGAACAATATGATAGGACAAGTATTTTCAGTGCGTTTATTTTTCATACGATCTGCTATGCCGTTAGGTGTGTTATTAGGAGGCATACTAAGTGAAATCTGGGGAATAAGAGCACTATACTTTATTATCGGTGCGATTATATGTATTACTTCTTTAATAGGATTATTACTTCCGTATTTCAAATTTTTAGATGAGGCGATAGAAAAGAAATCAGCATAATTCAAAAAATTAAAACTTTACAATTGAAAATAATTATCATAATCAATTATAATAGAAGAATAGTAGTATTCGTATTACAAAGAGGGAGTGGGATATATGTTTATCGAAACGAAAACATTTACAGTAAAAGAAGGTACATCAAATATAGTTGTAGAACGTTTCACTGGAGAAGGTATAATTGAAAAATTTGAAGGCTTTATCGACTTGAGTGTTCTTGTGAAAAAAGTAAGACGCGGAGATGAAGAAGTTGTCGTTATGATTCGTTGGGAATCTGAAGAAGCATGGAAAAACTGGGAAACAAGTGAAGAACATTTAGCAGGGCATAGAGCGAGTCGTGGTAAACCAAAACCAGATCATATCATTAACGTTGATCACGCAGTTTATTATGTAAAATCATCGAAAGCGGCTTATCAACAGTCGTAATATATATGTAAAGGTAGAGGATATTTGTTAACAAATATCCTCTTTTTTTGACTTATAGTAAAATATGGATGTGATATATGTTTTATTGTTTCGTTATAAATGGAGGTAAATGAAGTGAAAAAAATGTTTGGAGGTTACAAATGTTAGAAGCACAAATATCTGTTAAACATGAACAACATAAAAAATTAGTGCAAACAATAGTAGCTGAAATCTTATCTATAAATAAGATAACTGGATGTATGCTTATCGGATCTGTCGCAAGAGGTGATGCATATCCTGATTCGGATTTAGACTTCTATGTTCTTTTAGAAGACGGACAAAATAAGAAATTTCATTCTGAAACGAGAGAAGAAATTTTAGTTGAATATAAGTATGCAGACGTTAATCAAATACTAGAAAACTTCAAAAACAATCCGATGGAATTATACTCATTTTTAGAAGGGGAAATTTTATTTGATAAAAGCGGCGAGTTGAAAAAGTTAAAGGAAATAGCTACATATGAATTTGAAAACTATCGTGTTTCTAGCGACAAAGTGAAAGGTATTTCTCATTGGTTGCGTAGTTCGCTCATTAAAATTCAGTCTGCTTTAAAAGCAAATGATGAGTTAAAAGCTTCATACATCGTTCATACGTCAACTTGGACATTGATAGAAGGCATATGGGCCATTCATAACAAACCTACACCGCCAGCGGGATCTGTTTTAAGGTATATACAAATGTTTCCTAATAAACCAATTCATTTGGAGGCATTACTTCATAAACTATTTGTAGGGGATACAATAGAACGTACCTCTTCGGCAATGTTCTTAATTGAGTGGATTTTACACAATTTGAAAAGTAAATAATTTGACCATTTTATATAGGTAAATTAAAATTTCATGTCGAATGATTCATGTAATTGCATGCATTAAAAAAGCGTTCTAAGCTATAGAGAAAAGTATTAGACTATAAAGCATAGTCTTAGACGGAACGCTTGAATATCTTGCTTTACATATTTAGGTGTTATGGAAATGAGTCTATATAACTTCTGTTTAATAGGAGATGAGTAAATGAAGTTAAATCATTTGAATCTATGTGTTGATGATTTATCAGAAGCGAGACATTTCTTTGAAACATTTTTTGATTTTCAATTTTTGGAGCAAAAGGGGAAGGCACTAGTAGTGATGAGTGATGAGAGTGGATTTATACTTGTGCTAAGCGATCCAAAAGCATTTAAGGGAAATAAGGAAGTTATGTACCCTGAAGCTTTTCATATTGGTTTTTTAGTGGATACTTCAAGTGAAGTTGATCAAACATATAATCGTTTAGTAGCTGGTGGCATTGAAATAGAAAAGGCGCCGTATGCAATGAGAGGTAGTAGTTACGGTTTTTATTTTTCAATGTTTAATGGATTGTTAATTGAAGTGTCCTGCCTTGACTATAAAGATGGTAAGAAAATTTAATAACAAATTTACAAGAGTAATTGCATGAAGATGTAACTATACCCCTTATCCAGTTTGGAAAGGGGCTTGATCATTTTAAGGGACATAAAAGTGAAAATAAACGAATTTTAGTCAGGAAAAGGGCATGTGAGACAGCTTCTTTATTAATCTATCTTAATTTCAAATTCAAGTACAGTTTGATCTTTCCTAAACGGTATATTGAGTTCTTTAAATCGTAATCTAATTCCAGACGAATTATCAGGAAGGGCAGGAGATACAACGAAATGATGACTCAAATGTCCATCAGTACCGCCACCACCTTCAGGCCAGCAGTCATATGTATCATCTATTGATAATTGGAAGAAACTATGAGGCTTATTTTCATTAAAAGTGTCATTCGTAGAATCCCAATCGCTATATAAATAAACGACACTAGCATTTGCATATTGCCGAATAAAAGTTACGGTATACATGATACCATCATGTTCATAAGATTTAAAAACAGGTACATGTTTTTTGAATGTAGTTGGTTCGACGCGAGGTTTAAATTCACCTTCGTCCATCATGGAAGAGAATAATGAATTTAGGTAGTCTGGATAAAATCCGTATTGCTCTGCCCATTTATAAATGGCTTCATCATGTGGAAAACCTGGATCACCACCTGAAAGTTCTTTCCGTTCTTTTAATAGGGTACAAATTTTTTCATCGATAGTATATAATCTTTCATCGTAATAATCAGTAGGACGTTCAAAGGTCATTCTTTGCATAATCATTCCTCCTTTTCTTTATTTTAACAAAAAAGAAAGTGCGATACATTTTTAAATGTAAATTTAAACTCATTCATAAATCAAATATTGTAGACTTAAAATGAAGTTTGATAAGAAGGTCTATTTAGCAGAGGAATTGCTTATGCATAAAATAATAATAATGTATGAATCAAGCAGGTTTCCCATATGGTAAAGTACGAAACTATTATAAGTAGTACAGTGAAATCAATAGGAGGTTACCGCTATGACAGCTGTTTTTAAAGATATGGCGTTCCAGTTAAAAACGGAACGACTCGATCTGAATATGTGGGAGGAATCTGATGCAGTCTGGCTGAGACAATTAATTGGCGAACGTGGTGTGGACATGCCAACCATTGAATCTGTTCGTAGCTCTCTTATCGAAATGCGCAAGAAAGCAACTGAAAATGGTATTTCTCTTCTTACTATACGTAGGCGAGAAGAAGGGGATTTCATCGGATACTGTGGTTTAATCATCGGTCGTTCCACGCTTGAAGAGCCAGAGATTGCATATGAGTTGTTCCAAAGTGCTCATCGAAAAGGTTATGCGACAGAGGCAGCATCAGCAGTGCTTGAGGCCGCGATCGCTACGGGGCGCCAAAGACTTTGGTCAACTGTAGGCGCTTGGAATATAGCGTCTTTCCGGGTATTAGAAAAGATAGGGTTTCATCGGCATCACAGTACGTGGGGGGAGCGCGGTGAGATTGTTTGGAACGTACGCGATCTGTAGAAATCTGACTAAATCCGGAACAAAAAAATGTAAAAGAAAACCTCTATGTTAGGTTACTTAGTAATCTAACATAGAGGTTTTTCTTTATAGTAAATATTAATTTTGTATATTTTTAAGAGTAATAGTCTGTCGTTTATTTTAATTTTTTACATCGTCGAATAATTGGAGTGCCTCTTTCACATTCAATCCATTCTTCACAATGCCATGAATCGCTTGAATCATCGCAGCAGGATGTTCAGATTGCCATATGTTTCGGCCCATATCTACGCCGATTGCGCCTTCTTGCAGTGCATTGTACGTAATGTTTAATGCGTCTTCAATTGAATCGAGTTTTGGACCACCAGCGATTACAACTGGGGCAGGACAAGTGCTTGTAATTTTTTCGAATCCTTCGCAGTAATACGTTTTAATAATGTCAGCTCCCATTTCAACGCATACGCGGGAAGCGAGTGCTAGAAAGCGTGCTTCACGTTTTTGTAATTCTTTCGCAACAGCGGTAATACCGAGTACTGGTAGACCGTAATCGTGAGCTTCTGAAACTACATTTGCGAGATTTGAAACAGTTTGTGTTTCATAGTCTGATCCGACGAAAACAGAAACACCGACGCCAATTGCGTTTTGTTTTACTGCTTCTTTTACTGGTGTAACAATTGTTTCATTCGCTAAATCTTTACCGACGACAGTAGCTCCACCTGAAACACGCATAACCATCGGTGTGCTGCAGTTTTCAGGAATACAGGAGCTAAGCACACCTCGAGTTAAAAAGAGGGAATCTGTGTAAGGAAGTAAGTTTTTAACTGTTTCAAGTGGCTGTTCTAGCCCGTGAATGGGTCCTAAAAAGTAGCCGTGATCTATCGCTAACATAACCGCTCTTCCATCAGGTAAAATTGTATTTAATCGATTTTTAAATCCCCAAGTCATTAGAAATCACTCCTTCGTTAATGTTGGATTTTCCGTTTGTACCGTATCTTTATTTGGTAAATGTGGTGACTTAATAAAAACTGCTTTAAAAGGTTTGTCAGAATGGTTAATAAGATAGTGAGATTCATGAGGGCGAACTTGCAATACATCGCCTTGTTTAATCGGAACTTTTTCGTTATTCACATAGAAATCAATTTCACCTTCTAATGCATAAAAGACTTCCTCGCACGTCGTATGGTAGTGATTTTGAAACTCTTGCCCAGGCTGAATGACAACAAGGCCAAGATCAATATTCGGGCCTTGTATTAAATATTTCGGCCCGTTATCACCGAAGCGATAGGAGAAGTCATTTTCATTCGCTTTTAACATACTTTTTCACTCCTTTATGTAATGTGTTACAGAGCACCAGGCGCAATCCACATATGTGAGGTGAGACCTTTATCAGCTAAAGCGAGTTGACTGTCATACACAGTTTTCCATGTTTCATAGAATTCTTTATATAGTTCATGATTTTCAGTAACTGGTTCAAATGTGTGCTCCCACTGTACAAACTGTTCAGCAGTTTCTTCCATAGCTGAATATATGCCAGCGCCAACTCCAGCAGCAATCGCAGTTCCTAAAGCAGCTGCTTCTTTCACAACAGGTACTTTTACAGGAATACCAAGGACGTCCGATAAAATTTGTGGCCATAGTTTTCCTTTAGCAGCACCGCCAGCAAAAATGACTTCAGAAGGGAATGTCCCTGTGAGATTTTCTATTAATTTTAAGTTGCCAAGTGTAACGAAGGCAGCATTTTCTTCAATAGCACGGAACAGTTCTTTTTTTCCGCATTTGTCTGCATCTAAACTTAAATTTAAAAAAGAAGGTGCGGCATGACGCCAAGAAATGTAGTTCATAACATTTGAAAAGGTAGGGATAATGCCATGTGAACCAACAGGTACGTCTTTCGCTTGTTCTTCTAATAATGCATAAGCATCTACACCGAGTTTGTCAGCAAGTTTCTTTTCCTCATGGCAAAAAGCGTCTCGAAACCAGCGCATAACAAGGCCTGGGAAAAAGGCAATCGTTTCATATTGCCAAAGGTTAGGTACGACGTGACAATTTACCCGAATGGAAACATGTGGATCTGTTTTTGGTTCTGAAACATTGACTTCTTGTTGCCAAAAACTACCTCCGCATATTAACGTTTGATTAGGTTTCACGACTCCTGTTCCAAGTGAGGCCATTTGTGCATCTCCGCCCCCGGCGACGACAGGAATTCCTTCACATAATCCAGTTAATGCTGCACACTCTTTTGTGACGTTGCCAATTACTGTACCCGCTTCATTTACTGTTGTTGAAAATGGTAACGTTAAACCGCACTCGATAGCGACATCGTTATCCCATACTCTATTTTGCAGGTCAAAAATACCGGACGTACATCCATTTGATGGATCGATTTGCAACACACCGCTTAATTTATATAAAATCCAATCGTTTAACATCGTAAAAGAGTGAATAGCATTATAGACGTCTGGCTCATGTTTTTTAATCCAAAGTAGGCGGGGTAAAGCACCTAATGAAAAAGTTTGACCAGATTTAGTATATAAATCTTCTTCAAGATGTGACCGAATTTCTTTTAGTTCACTAACTTCGGCGGATGCGCGCCCATCAACATTTGCACAAGCCCAAATTTCTTGCCCATCTTTATCATATAAAACAAAACCTTCTCGCATACTAGTAGCGCTAATAGCTTGAATAGAAGAGGGCGGGACATTACTTCTTTGTAAAACTTCTTTCGTGCATTGTTGTACTAGCTCCCAGTTTTCTATTACATCAAAATTCATAGAACCTGGATAACAAGGATCCGTTTTATGAACCCATTCTTTTTGACTGACTGCAATTTGATTACCTAGTAAATCAAAAAGAACAGCTCGAATGCTTCCTGTACCAGCATCAAAAGCTAATAAATGAGACATTAACAATCACCATCCTTTCGTAATAAGGAGAGGGCCGTTTCCTCATCGGTAATTAATGTATGAATGAACTTTCCTTTTAAGGCACCATAAATTGCATCTATCTTTTCTATACCTCCAGCAACACCAACGACATGTTTCATTTTGCGCAGAATCGAGAGCGGCGTACCAATTAGTCGATTATGATGTGGGAGCTTTAATAAATCACCATTCGTATTATAAAACTGCCCTAAAATATCGCCAGCACCGTTTTGACTACGAATATATGTCATCTCACGTAGTGTTAATTTTTCTTCTTTTACAATAGTTGCGTCTTGGGATAGCCCGCCAATACCAACAACTGCTGTATGAGCAAGTGAAGCGACATGAAGCATATCTTTTACACTCGGTTCTGATAGAATACTTTGTGCCATTTCGGTTGTAGATGCTAGAAACGGCGTAGGGATAATGTGAAAATCGCCTTGCATGTAGTGAAAATAGTTTTGTTTTCTCGGGAGATAGTGATTTACTCCGCCTGTTAGCGTTACAATTGAAAGATTAATAGAAGTTTCAAAATGAATGTTTTCTAGCATTTTGCTAATCGTTTCACCCCAGCCAATGCCGAGTAAATCGCCTTGTTGGAGCTGAGTTTCTAAATACTGTGCAGCAGCTTTTCCGAGAGAAGCGTGATAATTGTTTATTGGAGTAGGGATAATAAAAGCATCTTTTAAATGGAATTTTTTCATTAGGTCACGCTCAATACTTAAACAGTGTAAACCAGTCCCTTTTACGTGAAATGTAACGATACCTTCACTGCGCGCCTTATCTAATAATCGGACAACTTTATTTCTTGAAATGTGAAGAAGTGAAGCAATTTCCTGTTGTGTTAATTGGTCTTTATAATAGTACCAAGCTACTTTAGTTAATAAATTCTCTTCAAAGTTCAGCTGTGTCATACGCGTCATCCCTTTCAACAATTGACCACTGCTTAAACATATGTGCCATATATTTTGTTTATTCCAGTTGAAACGATTAATTGTCTGATGAAAAAAGTGTTCTAGATATGAAAAAAGAAATATACAATGCTACAAAACAAGTAGAACAAATAATCATTTTCTCAAAAAATGTTCTGGATGAAGGCAGGTGACATCATGTGGAGAACGTACCTTTATTACATGTAAAGAAAATGAGTAAGGCGTTTTCAAAGCAACATGTGTTAAAAGAGGTGTACTTACAAGTAGAGCGTGGCGATATATACGCTTTAGTTGGAGGGAATGGTGCTGGAAAATCAACATTAATGAAAATATTAACGGGGTTATATTCGTATGATAGTGGAGAAATGTATATAAAAGGAATGAGGAAACAGTTTGTAAATCCGGAAAAAGCACACCGAGAAGGGATTTACTTAATACCACAAGAACCACTCATTTTTCCGCATATGACCATTGAAGAAAATATATGTATCGGACTAAAAGGGAAGAAAAAGGAATTAAAAGTAAAGATTCAGCAATTGATTGACAGTTTAAGATGGGATATTGACCTTAAAGAATTAGGAGGATCACTATCCATTGCGCAGCAACAGTTAGTAGAAATCGTTAGAGGATTAATACGGGAAGCCGAGATTCTTATTTTAGATGAGCCAACATCGACATTAACAACTCACGAAATAAAGAGTCTTTTTGTGCTGATGAAAAGTTTACAAGAAAAAGGAATTGGAATGATATATATTACGCATCGCTTTCCAGAAATCTTTGAAATTGCCAACAAAGTAGCGATATTACGTGATGGAATGATTGTAAGCCAAGGTGATGTATGTGACTATACATATGACATGCTAATGGAGGGGTTATTGCCGAAAGGGTATAAACAAGAAGAGAAAAGAGAAATAGTGCAAGAGACAAAAGAAACGAAAAAAATATTAGAAGTAATTGATATAACGAGTCACGCATTCGAAAATATATCATTTACTGTACATGCTGGAGAGATTGTAGGAATTGCTGGCATTGTTGGATCAGGCAGAACGGAATTAGCAGAAACCATATTTGGATTGAAGTCTATAAAATCAGGTTCTATTTTATTAGAAGGAAAATCAATTGATTCATGCTCTTTGCATAAAAGACTTAGCGAGGGATTAGTTTATGTGCCAGAGGATAGAGCAAGAAATGGTATTTTCTCAATTGCATCGGTTAAAGAAAATATGACTGCAGCAAGTTTACATCAGAATAGTCGCTTTTTCATTAACCAAGAAAAAGAAAGCGCTTTATTGAAGGCGTATATAGAACAGTTTCGAATTGTTGTACGAAGCATGGATGAAGTTCTAGCATCTTTATCGGGAGGTAATCAGCAAAAAGTCGTGCTTGCAAAATATCTTGCGTGTAATCCAAAAATTATTATTCTTGATGAACCGACTCGCGGAATTGATGCGAAAGCAAGGATTGAAGTATATGAGACGATAGAAAAAATGAAAAGAGAAGGACTCGCAATGTTATTAATCTCTTCCGATGTTGAAGAAATCGTTCAATTAGTAAATCGTGTATATGTAATGCGAAATGGACAATTTGTTTCTCATTTAGAGAAACAAAATATGACTGTAGATGAAGTTACACGTCTTGCATACGGAGGTGTAACGGAATGAAACGTATGTATAAAATGCACGAAACATCTATCATACTATTATTACTCATTTACATTGCCATTGTCGGAATGATAAATCCAAGTTTCGTTCAGCTTAACTCGTTATCTTTAATGATGAAATCAAGCGTTATTTTAGTTGTGCTAGCAATTGGCCAATCGTTCGTCTTATTTACCAAGAATATAGACGTATCAGTCGGTTCAATTATGGGATTAAGCGCAGCTGTTTGCGGGATGTTGTTAACGGATGGATATCATGCATTTTTGTCCATACTTGCTGCTATTTTACTTGGCGCTATTCTCGGTTTTATAAATGGGATTGGCGTTGCGAAGTTTCGGGTACCAGCTATTATTATGACATTAGGTATGTTAGGGATCATTAGAGGTGCGATGTTAATTTTCACAGGCGGAAAGTGGATTGAAGACGTACCAAACAATTTTAAGAAACTGTCATCGATCGTCATACTTGGTTTGCCGATAATTGTATGGGTTGTTCTTATTATTTTACTACTACTATACTTCTTTTTAAGGAAAGTGCCATTCGGAAGATACTTTTATGCGGTAGGTGATAATGAAGATGGCGCGAGACTCATTGGTATACCTGTTAATAAAGTGAAGATATATGCGTTTATTATATCTGGCATAAGCGCTGCACTCGCTGGTTGCATATTTGTCATGAATATCGGATTCGTTCCAAATCAAACAGGCACCGGGATAGAACTACAGGTTATCGCAGCTGCTGTACTAGGGGGAATTCATTTAAAAGGAGGAACGGGTTCTATAGTTGGAGCTGCATTAGGAGCAGTATTTTTAGAGGCGATTAGTAGTTCACTTGTCTTTTTAAAAATACCTGCGTTTTGGAATAATGCTATTTCAGGGTTTTTATTATTAGTAATCGTTATATTAGATAGTGTTATGAAAAAGTGGAAGGCGGAAAGGAGGATGAATCGATGAAGTATTTGTACAGATGGGAAGGTGTTCTAATTGTATTACTTTTTATAGAATTCATTCTCTTTAGTTTTATAAGTAGTGATTTCTTAAATATTAGTAATCTCCTTTTTAGTACAAATGATTTTCTATTTATAGCAATCGCAGCGATACCAATGACTTTCGTTATTGTAACAGGAGGAATTGACGTTTCTGTAGGATCTATTATGGGGTTAACTTCGATTATAATTGGTGTACTTTGGATGAATGGAATACTTATTTTGCTAGCGGTCATATTAGCTCTTTTAATCAGCTGTTTAGCAGGAGCTTTAAACGGATTCATTATAAAAATGACAGACGTAGAGCCACTTGTCGTTACACTCGGAACAATGTTTTTATACGGCGGAATTGCACTCGTCATTTCAGGAGGGGCAGGTGCTTCTGGATATGAAGGGATAAGTGGTTTGCCTGACGCATTTGTACAACTGGCAAACGGTAGTTTTATAGGGATACCGAATTTATTATGGTTATTGATTATATTAACGATTTTATGCACTGTATTGTTTCACCGTACTATTTATGGGCGCCACGTCAAATTAACTGGTGCAAACGAAAATGCAGCAAAATACACTGGGATCAAAACGAAAAAAGTAGTCATCATCGCTTACATACTTTCCGGGTTAGGAGGTGGATTAGGAGGCGCTTTCTTAACTGCATATTTCGGCTCCGCACGTGCTGATATGGGAAGTGAAACGATTTTACCAATCATTACAGCAGTCGTATTAGGCGGGACACTTATTACAGGGGGAAAAGGAAGCATAATCGGTACTGTACTGGCGAGTATTTTTATAGGACTCATGCAGTATGGCTTGCAAATGACGGGTTTAACAAATGAACAATCTAACGTAGTTATTGGTATTATTCTTATTCTTTCAGTTATTATGAGACATTTCAAATTACATCAATTCACACCGTGGAAAAGAAAGAACTTGCATAAGGGGGAAATGTCATGAAGAGAAAACTGGGGATTGTATTCATTGTATGCATTTGTTTAATCGGTTTAATCGCTTGCTCTAGTCAAACGGCAGATAAGAAAAGGGCAGATGATGTGAAATTTGCATTCATTCCGAAATTAACTGGAGTTGGCTTCTTTACATCGGGCGGTGAAGGAGCAAAAGAGATGGGAGATAAGTTAGGCGTACATGTGAAATATGATGGACCGTCTGAAGCAAGCGTATCAGGGCAAGTGAAATATATAAACAACTTTATTAATCAAAACTATGATGCACTTATGGTCTCATCTACTTCAGTAGATGGTCTATCGCAATCATTGCAACGAGCTAAGAAAAAAGGAATGACTGTTTTAACGTGGGATTCTGATGTGAATCCGAAAGACCGATCATTTTATATAAGCCAAGGAACACCAGATCAACTTGCTAATTTATTAATTGAAATGACTTCCAAACAAATTGGAGATAAAGGAAAAGTAGCTTTCTTTTATTCTAGCCCAACAGTAACGGATCAAAACCAATGGGTAACGAAAGCGAAAGAAATTATTAAAAAGAAATATCCAAGCTGGGAAATTGTAACGACGCAGTATGGTGAAAATAATGCGCAAAAATCTTTATCTGTAGGAGAGAACATTTTAAAAACATATCCAGATATTAATGCAGTCATTTGCCCGGATGCAACGGCACTACCAGCGATGGCACAAGCAGCTGAAAACTTAAAAATGGATAAAAAAGTAGTCGTAACTGGTTTTTCCACACCAAACGTTATGCGTGATTACGTAAAACGTGGAACAGTACAACAATTTGGATTATGGGATGTAAAACAACAAGGTGCACTCGCAACGTATGTAGCAAATGAAATAGTAGTAAAAGGGAAGAAGTTAAAAGTAGGGGATAGTTTCGAAGTAAAAGGAATCGGAAAAGTGAAAGTAGAGCCAAACTCCATCCAAGGTTATGATTATGAAGCAGAAGGAAATGGAATTATAGTATTACCAGAGCGGGTTGTATTTACGAAAGAGAATATTGATAAATATAATTTTTAGTAACAAAAAAACGTCCGAATAAATCGGACGTTTTTTAATAACTTCTTTAATTATGAACCGTTTCTTTTTCATTTAATCCAAGCGTACGACCTGTAGAAGTGTGAAGGTCTTGGAACAATCTTGGATTTTCAGTTAGTGAAATGCCATAAGAAGGAATCATTTCTTTTATTTTTTCTTCCCATTCTACCATGCGGCTCGGGAAACATTTTTCTAATACTTCAAGCATGACGTGAACGGCAGTAGAGGCACCTGGTGAAGCACCTAGTAATGCAGCGATTGAGCCGTCAGCTGCACTAACAACTTCAGTACCGAATTGAAGTGTACCTTTACCGCCAGCATCAGTATCTTTAATTACTTGTACACGTTGCCCAGCAACTACAATATCCCAATCTTCACTTTTCGCGTTCGGAATGAATTCGCGTAATTCTTCCATACGTTTTTCGTGAGATAACATAACTTGCTGAATTAAGTATTTTGTTAATCCCATTTCTTTTACACCAGCAGCTAACATCGTTAAGACGTTATTTGGTTTTACAGAACCAATTAAGTCAAGGTTTGAGCCAGTTTTTAAGAACTTAGGAGAGAACCCTGCGAACGGTCCAAATAGTAAAGCTTTTTTATTGTCTATATATCTCGTATCAAGGTGAGGTACAGACATTGGCGGAGCGCCAACTTTAGCTTTACCATATACTTTCGCATGATGTTGCTCGACAACTTTTTGGTTTTTACATACCATAAATAGTCCACTTACAGGGAATCCACCAATATGTTTTGATTCAGGGATACCAGTCTTTTGTAGTAGAGGTAGACTACCGCCACCGCCGCCGATAAAGACGAATTTTGCAGTGTGATGCTCAATTTTACCACTATTCATATCGTGTACTTTTACTTCCCACAAACCATTCTTTGTGCGTTTAATATTTTCGACACTATGTTTGTAGTTTAGCTCGACATTTTTCGTTTGTAAGTAATCAAACAACATACGTGTTAATGCACCGAAGTTAACATCTGTTCCAGAATCAATCTTCGTTGCAGCCATTGGTTCGTTAGGTGTACGTCCTTCCATAATGAGTGGAAGCCATTTTTTTAATGTTTTAGGAGCATCGGAAAATTCCATACCTTGAAACAGTGGATTTTTTGAAAGCGCTTCAAAACGGTTTTTTAGAAACTCAACATTTTTTTCACCTTGTACTAAACTCATATGAGGTAGAGGCATAATGAAATCTTGTGGATTACGAATTAATTTACTTTTTACAAGATATGCCCAAAATTGTCTTGAAAGCTGGAATTGCTCATTCACTTTTACAGCCTTACTAATATCTATAGATCCGTCAGATTTTTCGGAAGTATAGTTCAGTTCGCATAGCGCAGAATGCCCTGTACCTGCATTATTCCATTCATTAGAGCTTTCTTCCCCGGCACTTGCGAGTTTTTCAAAAACTTTAATTTCCCATTCAGGTGCTAATTCTTTTAGTAATGAGCCTAACGTTGCACTCATAATTCCTGCACCAATTAAGATAACGTCTGTTTTTTGCTGCATGTTGCTCATGATAATCTCTCCATCCCCTATATTGGCAAAAAAGAGTAGGTGTTTTCTATGTCTAAGCCGTAAAAGAGAAACACCGCCTAGGCCCCACCTAGGTATTTACCTTTTTTGTCTCAATTGTATAACCATCTCATACTCTATTATAATAATTAATAGACTAAAATATCTAGTGTTATCTGATAATTTTAAACTATTTAACGTTTTATTCGCCAAAAATCTTATTTAACAAGCTCTTTTAAGGTGATAAATAGAAAAAAATTACAGTTTGAAATTATCCCGAAAAAGCTTACGTATCGTAGAATGGGTAGAAAGGATACCTTTTTATGGAATTTTACCTCTGATAATAGTATGGTTATTCTGTAAAATGAAAAGGAGGGATACCAATGCGTACACAAGAACAAATCGCAAACTTATTTCGAAATTTTTCAATAAAGGAATGTAAAGGGTCAAGTGATTTATATGAATACTTATCAATAAAAATTGCTGAAGATGAGGAAGTACTTACACTATCTTCCTACGCTCAAGTAGGCCAACCAATTCCAAACTTATTATTAGGTGCTGTACATTATTTATTACTATCAGGGAAAGAACATCATTTAAAAATGTATTACAGTAGCTTAGTTGAAAATGCTAATACGGATTTAAATCAAGCTTTTGATTATTTTAAAGATTTCTGTAAAACGTATCGAGAAGAAATCATTACCTTATTACAAACGAAACTCGTTCAAACGAATGAAGTAAGGCGATGTGCGTACTTATACCCAAGTTTTTGTTACATATTTAATAAAGTGAAAAAACAATTAGCGTTAATTGAAATTGGGACAAGTTCTGGATTACAACTGTTCTGGGATCAATATAGCTATTCGTATGGAACAGATGTAACATACGGAAATATAAACTCGAATGTGCATGTAACTTCTGAAATAAGAGGAGAGAATGTGCCTCATTTTCTAAAAGAAAGTCCATCTGTCGCAGAAAGAATAGGACTAGATTTACATGTAAATGATTTACATAGTAATGAAGATTATTTGTGGCTACGTGCACTCATTTGGCCAGAGCATAAAGAAAGACTTGAAATGTTTGACCAAGCAGCATCTTTAGTGAAAACTGAATCTGTTCAATTAATAGAAGGAGACGGTGTGGAGCTATTGCCATCTATCATCGAACAAATAAGTAAAGATGCTGTAATCTGTATTTTTCATACACACGTCGCAAATCAAATACCTGAACAAGTAAAACGTAAGTTAGAAAAACAAGTGCAAGACATCGGCGCAAAACGTGATGTATTCCACCTATATAACAATATGTGGGACCGGGACCTTCATATTGATTATTATATTAACGGAAACGAATATCGTGAAACGGTTGGAGAAACAGAAGGGCATGGGAGATGGTTTAGTTGGAAACTTGGGAAGGAAACCCTTTGCTAGTGTTTCTTCAAAATAAAAATAGCTAATGGGAATATGCCATTAGCTATTTTTCATTACACTCATCGGGAACCCAAGTAGCAATTTCATTACAAGGTGCAGCAACAACAAGCCAATCCTCACATTGAACACCAGCTTGCCAACATTCATAATCATCATGAAAACCATTTACGAAAATAATTTGTCCACTTTCTAATGTAATAATTAAATGAGGGCTTTCTAAGCCGAGTTGTATATCGGTAACTTTTTGTCTTCTTATCTTAAATATTCTTTCATATTCTTCTTCCTCAGAATAATCTTCAAATTCATCTTCATTTAATGGGTATCTTTTTTGAAGTTTATTAAATAAACGCCATTTTGATTCGATATTGATATATAATTGTCCGTCATAATCAACTGAGTCGTGAAAGGTTGTGAAATGAATCTTTATAGCGCCTGGAGAAATACCAAATTGTAATCCGGTCAATAGATTTTTTAACACTTTTTCAGCGTAAATTTTATCCTCTGTATTCATTCTTGAAATCCTCCTTTTCTTAAAAATATACTTTATATTTTTATTGTAATAAATAAATTTTCATGTAAAATGAACCTTTTGTGAAAAACGAGCGAATATAGTGTGAAAGATCATGAGAGGGGAACGTAATGTTGGATGAAGTACAATTAAAAGAATGGCTATATCAAATGGAGTCTGGGGACCAAGAAGCCTTTCAAGTTATTTATGAATACACATGTAAAGATATTTATAAAACAGTAGTATTTTTAGTAGGAAGTCAAAACGAAGATGTAGACGATATAGTAAATGAAGTGTACATACAAATGTGGAAGTCCGTAACAAACTATGATATAAATCGTTCATTTCGATTTTGGTTACACGGACTAGTTGTGAAGCGAGTACAGGATTGGCGTCGTAAATCGTGGCGAAGGTTTCGAATTTTTGAAAAGAAAAAAATGTATGAACAAGATCGTTCTTACGTAATGCATGAAGATATTTTACATAAGGAAACACGTAATGAATTAGTGGAGATTGTACAAAGATTATCTTATAAGCATCGTGAAGTAATAATTATGCGTTATTTCCATGAATATAGTACGGAGGAAATTGCTGCACTTCTTCAAATTCCTATTGGTACAGTGAAATCCCGGTTACATACTGCACTAAAACGATTAAGAGCTGAAATGGAGCATATGCCAGACATGAGAGAGGGAGAAGTAAATGGATTTTGAAAAATATGTAATGAATGAATTAAAAAGAAAGGCAACGAATATAGAGCCTTCTCCTAATCTGGAAGATAAAGTACAAGCTTCTTTTTATAAATACCGAAAGATGAAGAACAAAGAGAAAACTTCTATGAAGAAAAAGTTATTACTTGGCTTTGTTGCTGCGGCTATTTTAATACCGACTGGTACTTTTGCAGGTACAACATTAATGGATAAAATTGTAGGGACACCAGAAAAAGCAAGACAGGATATCGGAATGACTGAAGATGGTTATAATTTAGTAATGGAACGTATAGAAATTGCTAAAAGTATATTTACAGAAGAGGATTTTGAAAAGTATGTAGCGTTATTACAGGAAACGTACCATTTTTATAAGAAAGTAAGTGTCGTAGAGAATGGTGAGAGACAATATACTGCTACAAACCGTCTAAATGTTGATGAAGAAAAAAGAGATAGAGAAGTAATGGAACAATTAAATACATATGAAGAAAGAATAGATGAACATTTTACCTATACATTTGAACAAGCTGAAAAAATAACTGGCTTTCCGATCAAGCATCCAACGTATATTCCGGTTGGACATCAATTAGTATTTGAAGAAGTAAAAGCAGAAGCGACATTAGACAAACCAATGCCTTTGATTTCGATGAGATATGAAAAGCGTAATGTAAAAAAAGAGCCACATACTTCAGATGTAGAATTAGGTTTTACAATTCATCAATTAGAAATCGTTGAGGGAGAATATAAAGATTATTTTCTTGATAGACCATTTGATAAACCATCTAAAAGAGGACATAATTTTACTGGAGATATAAAAAAATATACATTAAATGGCTATGACGTTACATTCGGTGAGTATAAAGAATCGAATGTACGGGCTATGAAAATAGTGGTACCTGCAAAAGAAGGGGAAAATGCATATCAAATCTATATAAATGGTAGTATGCTTTCTAAAAAAGAGCTTGAGAAAGTTTTACTTTCGATAGTTGAATAGGGCGTAATATGTAAAGAAATGCTACTTTTAGTTCAAAAGCAGCATTTCTTTTTTATATAGTTAAATAATTATACTCAAAATCTCCTTAGGCAATCCATATCTTTTTCCCCAGTGCTCTGGCAAAATCATATAACCAATTTTAGCCTCTTTAACATTATCCTCGTTTACCGTAACATGTCCAAGATTTATATACTCATTTGTAATAGAATCATATACTTTATAAGAGCCGAATAGTTGATGATTTTCATTGCGCTTTACTAGCCTTGTAAAGTCATTTTTCGCTTCATCTAACGGAATAGCGCGTTCGGTAATTTGCGCCATTACTTCTTTATTGAATACGAGTTGGAAATATAAATTAAAATCTGTTTCTTCAAATTTAGCTTTTGTATAATATTCCTTCAAACTAATTTTCATTTGTTCTTCAGAAAAAAGATAAATTAAATCGTAATTTCAATTTGATTACCTTCAGGATCGCTTATCACACTTTCGTAATAGCCATCTCCAGTGCAACGTGGTCCATTTAATAAAGGGTAACCATCATTTTTCAATGTTGTAGTTAATTCATTTACACGTTCTTCACTACCGACAGAGAAAGCCATATGAGCATAGCCAGTTATGTTGGGGTTAGGCTCTTTTTCTATACCTTTTTTACGCATAATTTCAAGTCTTGCACCAGATTCGAACGTAATAAAATAAGATTCAAATTGTTTTGCTTTATTATGATATAAAGAGTTCGCTTTACCATTAAAGTGCTTTGTATAAAAAGAACGCATTAATTCTAAATCATTTACCCATATTGCAATATGTTCTATTTTCATAGTTTTCACCAATCCTTACTTAACTAATTTGGTTTTCACTTTATAAAAATTGTTTTTGCATTGCAAGAATTTTGATTGGGTGTTAAAGGTGTTATTAATTTTTGGTTATTTGTGAGCATACAATATGTAATTAAGTAAAGGAGAAGCATAGTAATTAAAGAAAAAGGTGAATGAAGCATATGAATCCATTTGAGCAAATGATGTACGTTGGTGTCATTATGTCTATTGTACTATCTGTAATGATTTTAGGATCTTTATATTATAATCCTCGTCTTTCGTTAACTGAATATCCGAAAGATATTCAAAAGGTAGTTTTTCCAAAATCGATTCATGAAAAAAAGCAAACAATCTACTTTAATATTGCATATAATGCTATTCTTTTCGGTACGCCTGTCGTTTCTACATATATACTACATAAACATGAAAAATTATTATATGTTGATGCCTATTTACATACTTTTGGTATTTTAATGATTTTCAATTTAGTAGATTTGTTTATAATTGATTGGCTAATCTTTTGCTGGATTACCCCAAGATTTGTTGTTATTCCTAGTACAGAAGGCATGAAGGGATATAAAGATTATAAGTTTCATTTAAGAGGGGCTATAGTCGGCACAAAATTTTTAGCAATCGTAAGTTTGTTTTTGGCAGGAATTGTGACAACTATTTAGTATGAAGAGTTTATAGAAGATAGTGAGATTTATCCCGCGTTAACGGACAGTAAAACTCCCACCTCAAAATTCAGTTGGAGCAAAGAAGTTAGGTGGGAGTCGGGCTGTCCGTAAACGTCCGATTGGTGAGGGCTAATAATCATTGGGGGATGAACAAAACCCCCAATGATTAAAGTTTCACTTTATAATATATAGAATTAAAAATGAGAATTTGATAGTATTGGAGTAAGGATTTTTAATAGCAGTATATTAAGTCGTATTAATATACTGTTACAAATGCTTTCCTAATTTTATGGAAGTATTTGATAGAATTCAAAAAAATAATGGAGGCTAATATGAAAAAAATAATTGGCGCAGCAACAGCAACTGTTTTTGGATTGGGAGCATTTACTACAACTGCTACCGCAGAAACAATCGTAACAGCAGATGTACTCAACGTACGTGAAAAACCGACTACTGAATCAAAAGTTGTCAAAAAAGTAAAAGAAGGAGAAAAGTTAAAGGTTATACATACGGAAGAAGGATGGTCCAAAATTGATTTAAATGGTAAAGAAGTGTTTGTAAGTGCGGAGTTTACAAAAGATGTGTATTATGTAACAGCGAATTTGTTAAATGTCCGTTCTGATGCAAGTACAGAATCAGAAATACTTGGTAGACTAAAAACAAATGATGTAATTGAATCAACGCATCAAGTAAAAGACGGTTGGTTACAATTTGAGTATAAAGGAAAAACAGCTTATGTTAATGTTTCTTTCCTATCAAGTACAGCACCAGTTGAAAAAACAGCTAAAGAGAAAACGAAGCAAGTAGCGAAAGTATACAAAACAGCTAAAGCTAAGGATGAAGTTAAAGCACAAAAGATAGCAAAGCCTAAGGAAGAAGCGAAAGTACAAAAAGTAACAAAGCCTAAGGAAGAAGTGAAAGTACAAGAAGTAGTAAAGCCTAAGGAAGAAGTGAAAATACAAGAAGTAGTAAAGCCTAAGGAAGAAGTGAAGGTACAAGAAGTAGTAAAGCCAAAAGAAGAAGTGAAAGTACAAGAAGTAGTAAAGCCAAAAGAAGAAGCGAAAGTACAAGAAGTAGTAAAGCCAAAAGAAGAAGCGAAAGTACAAGAAGTAGTAAAGCCAAAAGAAGAAGTGAAAGTACAAGAAGTAGTAAAGCCAAAAGAAGAAGTGAAAGTACAAGAAGTAGTAAAGCCTAAAGAAGAAGTGAAAGTACAAGAAGTAGTAAAGCCAAAAGAAGAAGTGAAAGTACAAGAAGTAGTAAAGCCTAAGGAAGAAACGAAAGTACAAGAAATAGTAAAGCCTAAAGAAGACGTGAAAACCCAAGAAGAAGCAAAAGCTAAGGAAGAGGCCGAAGCAAGGGAAATAGCAAAGGCTAAAGAAGAAGAGAAAGCAAGAGAAATAGCAAAGGCTAAAGAAGAAGAGAAAGCAAGGGAAATAGCAAAGGCTAAAGAAGAAGAGAAAGCAAGGGAAATAGCAAAGGCTAAAGAAGAAGAGAAAGCAAAGGAAATAGCAAAAGCAAAAGAAGAAGAGAAAGCAAGAGAAATAGCAAAGGCTAAGGAAGAAGCAAAAGCAAGAGAAGAGTCTAAAAATAACATACAGTCTGCTAAACGTGAATTAACGGTAGTTGCGACAGCATATACTGCTGATCCAAGTGAAAATGGTACATATGGTGGACGTGTTTTAACTGCGATGGGGCATGATTTAACGGCTAATCCGAATATGAGAATTATCGCAGTAGATCCGAAAGTAATCCCATTAGGATCTAAAGTATGGGTAGAAGGTTATGGCGAAGCAATTGCTGGTGATACTGGAAGTGCTATTAAAGGAAATCGTATTGATGTTTTAATGGGCTCAAAAAGTAAAGCTATGAATTGGGGAAGACAAACTGTTAAAGTTAAAATCCTTTAATAAATAAAGTTATCTAGATAGAAGTCAGTTCTCTTTATTGAGACTGGCTTTTATTTTTGTATCGCAACATCAGTAAGAATCGCATTAAATATATCTTTTTGCGTGAATGTATCTGTAAAAATAGTTTCTCGAGCAACTTCAATTGTATCGTGCGGATTATACCATTTTTGTAGGGAACCCTCACCAAATTCATATCGTTTGTCCCTTGTGTTATGTCGTCGAATCGTTTCTTTTAATGATAAATCAAAGTAATATGTATATGCCTTTCCTTCAAAAAAATGTATTAACTCTTTTAGCATTTCACCGTATCTACGACTGTTTAAAATACCTTCTAAAATAACAAACTCACACTTTCCTTTTCCGTACTTCGTAATTTCAAATAGTAGATCATGAGATAAGTTCCCCATCGTATCATGTACGCTAAGCATATCTCTACGTACAACATCCTGCGATACTAAAAGTGTACCTTGTCCGAAATGTTCTTGTAGTTGCTTTGCGATTGTTGTTTTACCACTTGCGGAGTTTCCTCTAAGAATGATTAAAGTTGATTTAAGTATAGAATTAGACATAATGTATTCCTCCAACACGAATGATTATATAGAAAATTTTAACAAATGAAGTAAAGAAAGTGTATACTCAATATGATGGATATTTAAAGGAGGGGGCTAGATGGAAGATACATTAAAGAATACACACCCTATATAGAAACGGACATGGTTTCGTTATTTAGGGGCATTTATAATTGTTCAATTACTATTTATTATGTTTGAGAGTACAGGATGTGCACCAAACTTTAAACCTAGTGGGAAAATTTCAAATAGAATTTTACATTCCCAATTTTTCACGGAATGGTTCACTCCATATGAAATCCCTCATTTTAATGTGTTTACAGCTCTTTTTGCGATTACATTGTTACCATACGCACTAATAGGTGTAATGAAAGATTTCACAACAAGAAAAAATATAAATAATTAAAAAGAGGTATTATATGCTATTTCAAAAAGATAATATATCGATTAGATACGTAAAAGAAGAGGATGCACCAATCATTTCAAAATGGCTAACAGACCCAGAAGTCTTGCGGTATTACGAAGGACGCGATAATCCGCAATCTGTAGAAATGGTACTGAATCATTTTATACATAATCCAAATAGTCATGAAAAAAGATGTTTAATAGAGTTTGATGCTGTTCCAATTGGTTACATACAAATGTACCCAATTGATTCTGAGTGGAAAACATTATATGGCTATGAAGAATCACAAAATGTATGGGGAATGGATCAATTTATCGGAGAGCCGACTTATTGGGGAAAAGGAATTGGAACGAAACTCGTTCAGGCAGCAATTACATATATTATGGAGAACACGAGAGCAGAAGCAATCGCAATGGATCCGAAAGTAAATAATGAACGTGCGATAAAATGTTATGAAAAATGCGGCTTTAAAAAAGTGAAGATATTAAAGGAACATGAGCTGCATGAGGGGAAATTAGAAGATTGTTGGATGATAGAATACAAACAAAGGGAGCTGCGCGAAATGAAAAAAGCTTTATTAGTAATTGATGTGCAAGCAGGTATGTATACAGCGGGAATGCCAGTACATAACGGGGAAAAGTTTTTAGAAATATTGCAAGAGCTTATTGGGGAATGTCGTTCTAATGATATTCCAGTTATTTATGTACAACATAACGGACCAAAAGATCATCCGTTAGAAAAAGGTACAGAGGGCTGGAAAGTGCATGAGGCGATTGCTCCGCAAAAAGGGGATCGTATCGTTGAAAAGACGACGCCAGATTCTTTCCATAAGACAAACTTAAACGAAGTATTACAAGAAAAAGGCATTGAACACGTTATTATTTCAGGAATGCAAACAGAGTACTGTGTGGATACGACAACGCGAAGAGCGTTTAGTGAAGGTTATAAAGTAACGTTAGTGAGTGATGCACATAGTACGTTTCATACAGACGTGTTACGTGCGGAAGACATTGTAAAGCATCATAATGTAGTGTTTGGAGCGCTTGCTAATGTTGTTGCGTTAAAAGATTTGAAAGTGACTGCCTCTAAATAAGAGGCAGTTTTTTATTATAAGATATATTAAAAAAATTGTTCGTATAATTTCACATACCATAATGAAAATACACAAAAGGAGCACCACATAATTAAAAGAGGCGCTCCTGCATCAAAATGTTACTTCTTCTTATCTTTATCCAACACATTCTGCTCTTCAGCAAATTCCGTACCATATGCAAAGCGGCGATTAATATGAATGTTATCGTTGTTGTGCCTTGTGTGTGAGTTAGAAAAGCGATGAACAATTACTTCAGATAATGTAAAGACAGTAGCGGAAAGGAAACTCCCCCATGCAATTTGCATGTAATTGTCTAATAAAATATTACCGAAAATCCATACGCTTAAATACGTTAGTAAGAAATCCGACATAATGGCACCGGTATTGCCTATTCGGTTTAATATGATTTTATCGACGAACATATAGGAAACGATTGTAACAAAGAGACTAAATGAAATAATTTGGACGAACGTTGCAGGGAAAAATAAAGCGAGTCCAATACTAAATGCGATAATGCACGATATAAATTTGATAAGTACTACAGTAAAACCATTCAATATTTACACCTCCGATTTATACATAGTTTTACAATAAATTTAGGAGTTCATACATTGTAACGAATATATTTACATAAAACTTTTTCATGTTCGTTTTTTGTCTAAATATTAAAAAAACAAAGAAAAAATGTTATAGTAAAATGAGAGTATATGACATTTTTAGGTAAGGGGGAATCCATGATGTGGATTACTTCAGAAGTAGAAATTCCAGAGGAGTTAATTGATCATCTTGAACAAGGAAAGTTAGTACTATTTGTTGGAGCGGGAGTTTCTATGAAAGGGAAATCAAACTTACCGAATTTTGATGATCTAGTTGATGAGATTGCGAAAACGTTATATGTAGAAACGCGTGAAATAACAGAACCTCATGATTATTATCTTGGTAAAATTGCGAAAACAAAAGATATACATCAAGTTGCAAGAGATTTAGTTCATATTGAAAAATCAAAGCCGAATCCGCTTCATTATGCGATTCCGAGGTTGTTTCCTTTAGATACGGAAGTCCGCATTGTCACGACAAATTTTGATCGGCATTTTACAACTGCGATGAAAGAAATGAATAGAGAATTAAACGTATATTACGCACCTGCATTACCTACAGGTAGAGCGTTTAAAGGACTCGCTTACATACATGGCAATATAGAACAAGAGAAAGAAGCTTTAATTTTAACAGATGGTGATTTTGGAAGGGCTTACTTGACCGAAGGCTGGGCAAGAAGGTTTTTAGTTGATTTATTCTCGAATTATACTGTTTTATTCGTTGGATATAGCCATAATGACCCAGTAATGAAATATTTGGCTACTGGTTTACCGCCAAGTACAAGGCGTTATGCATTTGTTGCACAAGGGGAAAATACGTACCATTGGGAGCATTTAGGAATACGGCCGATTGTATACCCGAATAAAGGTAATAATCATCAATCTCTTGTTAAAGCAGTGAAGCGATGGGCAGAATTAATGGGAGATAATTATATTACAAAACGAATGCGAATTCGTGACATAGTAACAGTTCCACCGTCAGTAGAGCAGGAACAATTATCATACATAAAACAATCCATAAAAAAAATTGAAACAGTCCGCTACTTTGTTGAATTTGCTCATGATTATGAATGGGTGGAATGGCTTGAAGCAGAAGGGAAATTACAAAATTTATTTTTAGTTACATCAAACGATAATGAGGTAGATGAATTACTTGCAGAATGGTTGGTGGAACAATTTCTTTTTAGTCATCAAAAAGAATTATTTCAATTAATTTTTAAAAATCATTCTAAAATATCTCCGTTATTATGGAGAACAATTTGTAGCTACTTAAACGAAACGAAAATTAAAATGGACCCGTTGTTGTTTGCAAGATGGACGCTTCTTTTATTAGAAACAGCTGAAAAAGATAGTAAATCTATTGAAAAAATTTCTTGCTTACTGCAAAAATGTTCTTTTCCTGAGCATAAAGAAATTGCTTTATTATTACTAACGTTTATTTTGGACGGAAAACTGAAATTGAAGCGGGAAAGAAAATGGGGAAATGATACGCAAGAATCAATAGAACTTGAGGAATCGAGTCGTTTACCAGTGTCTACATTTTCTTATGTGGAGCAAATTTGGAATGAGAAGATGAAACCTCATATTTCCTATTACGCCGTACCAATTATGATGATGGGAATAGAGAAGATGCGAATGTTATCACTACGACAAACGGCACTGAAAAAAAAGGATAAGGAAAATGTTGAAAAAGAGTTTCAGCAAAATGATCTTGCATTTTTAATTCAAATTGTAAAAGAGTGTTTAGCTTATTTGTGTGAAAATAATGAAAAAAAAGCAAATTATTATATTACAGAAATGATAGAAGCAAACAGCATGCTTCAGAACCGAATTGCAATTGATGCGATGAATAAAAATAGATTCGTTAGCGCTGATGCCAAAATGAAATGGTTGTTACAGGAAGGACTTTTTTTAGATGTCACGTATAAACACGAAGTTTTTCAACTTATAAAAAATCATTTCGCACTCTCTTTAGAAAAAACAAAGGAAGAGGTTATTCAAATTGTATTGAAGGACCTTGCAGAGGAGAGAGCATTTGATGCTTGTTTAGTTTTAGATTTATTATTCACTTGTGATTCGAATAGTCCATCTACAGCAAAAGGTTATGAGTTAATGAAGCAAAAACATCCTCACTTTCATTCTGATCGATATAGTGTACAAAAGAAAGAGACGGCAGATCAAAGTATTACTTGTAATGTAACTGCTGATGGATTATTGCAGTTGAAAGACGATGAAATTATGAAGCAAGTTCGTCAATTTTCTCAAGATGGTGTTTTTGAACAACGCCATTTTTTAGAGATGTTATCGAAAGCATGTAAGTTGAATACAGAATGGAGTATTTCATTTGCCTATCAATTAGTTGGTATGCACGAAATAAGTAATGAAGTATGGTTTGTTTGTATTAGAGAGTGGCGAAATAACCGAGGATTGACAAATGAACAAATCCAAAAAGTAATTCCGCTATTACAGAAATTTGTTAGAAATACTTCTTTTCATTGGTTAATTAGTAGCTTTCTATATGAAATTAGTAATCGATTAGAAGAGTTAGAGGAAAATAGTATACGCAATGTGAAACGTTTTGCTTTTTCGGTATTCCCTCAAGTAATGAAAAGTGATACAGATTTTAAGCTTGGAAAACAAGACTTTTACAATGAATCGATTCAGCATCCTGTTGGAAAAATGACAGCTGTATTATTAAAACTGTTATCATATGATCATTTATACGATCGTAATGTATATGAATATTTATTTTTATTTGAAGAACAAGTAAGAGTTAGTAAAGAACGGACAAATTTTATGTTAGCTCGTTTAGTAGCAGATGTTACATTTCTTTATCATATTGAGAAGCAATGGTGCCGAAAATATTTGTTACCGTGCTTAGATTTAAAGAAAGAAAATGAGATTACGAAATATGCATGGGCAGGCTTATGTTACACGCAAATCAATTTACCTTTATTTACAGAAATGAAACGATTTATTAAGTATGCGGTAGAACATTTGGAAGTATTACATCCGCATACGAGGGAAGCTTTCTTGAAATGGCTCAGTTTTGTATTTATTAAATGTGTACTATATTGGGAGCAAAAAACAGATTGGTTATACCCGTTACTTATACAAGAAAATGAAGAAAATAAAATTAAATTTATGCAGTTTTTATGCTATTACGTCAAAACGTTAAGTGCAAAAGAACAACAAAAATTTTGGGCATCTTGGCTCAGTGTATTTTTGCGAGAGCGACCGAAAATGGGTGAAATCACAGCTAGAGAATATGTAATGCTTTTGCGTATTATTTTATTTATGGATGAAATAGTAGAAAGAGGATTATCTATAATAAAAACATTTTCAGGTTTGGTTGGAAAAGGGAATCAAACGGAGTTAAAACAGTTGTTTAATGAAATACTTGAAAAGACAGAAAGTATAAAAATGTATAAAGAATTGTATGCAAATGTATTTTTCACTTTACTACAAACGCTTCAAGAAGCCGATTTACTTGAAAATGAAATCATTCAAATAAAAGAAATATTAATCCAGTATGGAGTAGAAAAATATGTATTAAATGCAATAGATAATGAGATAATTCGCATCGGAATTGTTATGGAGAATTTACAAGGAGAAATGTAGGGCGGAAGTGGAATTTTAAAAAAATATAAAAAGTTGTTGACAGTGTTTTGAAAAGCGTTCTATAATACGAATCATACTTATTCAATTTCAAAAACATTTGAATAAACAAAGTGCAATGAAGAGATCACAGTAGTGGTTAGTCTTACTGTAACAGAGAGCTGGTGGTTGGTGTGAACCAGTACAGGGATAATCATGAATTACAGTCTTGGAGCATCTTTTTCGTAGTAAAGATAGTATTGTCTTTATGAAGAAAAAGCGGTCAATTGATCGTTAACAGTGAAGAGAGGTAGACGGAAAGTTAGTCTACAACTAGGGTGGTACCGCGATAAATATCGTCCCTACTGATTTATTCAGTAGGGACTTTTTGTATTTTAGTGGTCTAACTTGAAAATTAAATATATATGCGTTGAAAGGAAAAGCAGTAGTTGTTGTTTCCCTGTAACAGAGAGCTGGTGGTTGGTGCGAACCAGTACAAAAACAAGAGCGAATTACAGTCCTAGAGCATCTTTTTCGTAGTAAAGATAGTATTGTCTTTATGAAGGGAAAGACGGTCAGATGATCGTTAACAATGAAGAGAGGTAGACGAAATAAGTCTACAACTAGGGTGGTACCGCGATAAATATCGTCCCTACTGATTGAATCAGTAGGGATTTTTTGTACAAAAAAGTGGGTTTTGATTGAGTTGATAGTGTCCTTATAGTAAGTATTCGTTTAAAATAAGAAGAGGTATCGATTCCACTTAAATTTTGTATAATTTATCAGTTCAGAAAATAGAGAATTTTTCATTCTCTTACTATACTTTTAAAACATTAGAGGAGGATTTCCAAATGGCAAATCATGAATTAGATCAATTACGTAAACAGGTAGATGAAATTAACTTACAACTATTACACCTTTTAAACAAACGTGGTGAAATCGTTCAAAAAATTGGGGAGCAAAAGCAAGTACAAGGTACGAAACGTTTTGATCCAGTACGTGAGCGTGAAGTACTTGATATGATCGCAGAGCATAACGAAGGACCATTCGAAACGTCAACAGTTCAACACATTTTCAAAACAATCTTCAAAGCTAGCTTAGAATTACAAGAAGATGATAACCGTAAAGCATTACTAGTATCACGTAAAAAGAAACAAGAAAATACAATCGTTAATGTAAAAGGTGAATTGATTGGAAACGGAACACAAACGTTCATCATGGGACCTTGTGCGGTAGAAAGCTTAGAGCAAGTTCGCCAAGTAGGGCAAGCGATGAAAGACCAAGGTCTAAAATTAATGCGCGGTGGTGCTTTCAAACCAAGAACATCTCCATACGATTTCCAAGGTTTAGGAGTAGAAGGATTACAAATTTTACGCCAAGTAGCAGATGAGTTCGACTTAGCGATCATTAGTGAAATCTTAAATCCGAACGATGTTGAAATGGCGCTAGACTACGTTGATGTCATTCAAGTCGGTGCACGTAACATGCAAAACTTCGATTTATTACGAGCTGTAGGTAAAGTTAACAAGCCAGTATTATTAAAACGTGGATTAGCAGCAACAATTGATGAGTTCATTAACGCAGCTGAGTACATCATTGCACAAGGTAACGACCAAATTATTCTATGTGAGCGTGGTATCCGCACATACGAAAGAGCGACACGTAACACATTAGACATTTCAGCAGTACCGATTTTAAAGAAAGAAACACATTTACCAGTAATCGTTGACGTAACGCATTCAACTGGACGCAGAGATTTATTATTACCAACAGCGAAAGCAGCACTTGCAATTGGCGCAGATGCAGTAATGGCTGAAGTACACCCAGACCCAGCGGTTGCATTATCAGATTCTGCACAACAAATGGATATTCCAGAATTCCATAGATTCATGGATGAGTTAAAAGGTTTCAAAAATAAATTATCTTAATTCCATATCATAGTATGCGCTGAAGAGGAAACAGTAGTGCTTATCTCACTGTTAAAGAGAGCTGATGGTCGGTGTGAATCAGTACAAAGATAAGCATGAATTACAGCCTTGGAGCATCTTTTCCGCCAACTTTTGGAGGGAAAGACGGTCAAACGATCGTTACAGAAGAAGAGAGGTAGACGATAGTTGTCTACAACTAGGGTGGTACCGCGATAAACATCGTCCCTACTGAGCGCTCAGTAGGGACTTTTTTGTACAAAAAAATAGTAAAGGGGCAAGAGAAATGAGATACATTACAGCTGGAGAATCACATGGACCGCAGTTAACAGTTATTTTAGAAGGTGTACCAGCAGGTTTAACATTAACATCGAAACATATTAATAAAGAATTACTAAGAAGACAAAAAGGGCACGGACGCGGAAGACGCATGCAAATAGAAACTGATACAGTTGAAATTGTAAGTGGTGTTCGTCATGGGATGACACTTGGCTCACCAATAACGTTAATCGTTAAAAATGATGATTTCAAACATTGGACGAAAGTAATGGGTGCAGAGCCAATTTCGGAAAAAGAAAGTAAAGATATGAAACGTACAATTACAAAACCACGTCCAGGACATGCAGATTTAAACGGTGCAATTAAATATGGACATCGTGATATAAGAAACGTATTAGAGCGCTCATCTGCAAGAGAAACGACAGTTCGTGTAGCTGCTGGTGCAGTTGCGAAACAAATTTTGAAAGAATTAGGCGTAGAAATTGCAGGGCATGTTCTTGAAATTGGTGGGGTACAAGCGAAACGAATTTCAAACTTACCAATAGAAGAAATTCAAACGATTACTGAAAATTCACCAGTTCGATGTTTAGATAAAGAAGTAGAACAAGAGATGATGGATGCGATAGATAACGCTAAAAGTAGTGGGGATTCAATCGGCGGTATTGTTGAAGTCATTGCAGAAGGTATGCCAATTGGTGTTGGTAGTTACGTTCATTACGATCGTAAATTAGATGCAAAACTTGCTGGTGCAATTATGAGTATTAATGCATTTAAAGGTGCTGAAATTGGCGTTGGTTTTGAAGCAGCAAGACAGCCAGGAAGTAAAGTACACGATGAAATATTATGGGATGAAGAAAATGGATACACGAGAAAAACGAATAATGCCGGCGGTTTAGAAGGCGGTATGACAACAGGAATGCCAATTGTCGTAAGAGGTGTTATGAAGCCAATACCTACATTATACAAACCGTTAGCAAGCGTTGATATTGATACGAAAGAAGCATTCCAAGCGAGTATTGAAAGATCTGATAGTTGTGCAGTACCAGCAGCAGGTGTAGTAGCTGAATCTGTTATAGCATGGGAACTTGCACATGCACTAGTCGAACAATTCGGAAAAGATCGTATGGATTTAATTCAGCAAAACATTACGCAACATAATAAATACGCAAAAGAATTTTAATAAAAAGGTGGTTTTAACATGCAAGTAAAAGATCAACTATCATCATTACAACCATATAAACCAGGTAAATCACCTGAACAAATGAAAGAAGTGTACGGAGATCATTTATTTGTGAAATTAGCATCAAATGAAAATCCATTCGGCTGCTCACCACGTGTTTTAGATGAGTTGCAAAAATCGTGGTTGGAACATGCTTTATATCCTGACGGAGGTGCTATAGCGCTTCGTCAAACAATTGCAAATAAGTTACATGTTCAAATGGAACAAATACTTTGCGGTAGTGGTTTAGATGAAGTCATTCAAATAATAAGCCGTGCAGTACTTAGAGCAGGAGATAACATCGTAACGGCTGGTGCAACATTCCCGCAGTACCGTCATCATGCAATTATTGAAGGTTGTGAAGTGAAAGAAATCCCTTTAAATAACGGTGTATACGATTTAGACGAAATTTCGTCAGCAATAAATAATAATACGAAAATCGTATGGATTTGTAATCCAAACAACCCGACAGGCACATATGTGAATGATCGAAAATTGACTCAATTTATTGAAGGTATTAGTGAAAATACGTTAATTGTCATTGATGAAGCGTACTATGAATACGTAACAGCAAAGGATTTCCCAGAGACATTACCGCTTTTAGAAAAACATAAAAACATTCTTGTACTTAGAACATTTTCTAAAGCGTACGGATTAGCTTCTTTCCGCGTTGGATATGCAATTGGACAGGAAGAGCTAATCGAGAAATTAAATGTCGTACGTTTGCCATTTAACGTATCTTCATTAGCGCAAAAAGCAGCGACGATTGCTTTTGGTGATGACGAGTTTATTGAGGAAATAGTTCGTGTGAATACAGAGGGATTACAACAATACGAAAGCTTTTGTAAGGAAAATGAAATTCCGTTTTATCCATCGCAAACAAATTTCATCTTCTTGCCAGTTGAGAATGCTGGGGAGATTTATGAAGCTTGTGCACACGTAGGATTTATTATTCGTCCGTTCCCAAATGGTGTCCGTATTACAGTCGGAACAAGGGAGCAAAATGAAGGGGTGATTTCAGTGTTAAAACAACACTTTGAAAATAAAAAAAGAAAGTCTCGAGATGAGGAAAATGCGTAAAAAGGTAGTTTTAATTGGAACTGGTTTAATCGGAGGCTCTCTCGCATTAGCAATTAAGAAAGAGCACAATGTAACGATAACAGGTTATGATATATTTCAAGAACAAGTAGAGCGTGCAAAAGAATTACATGTAGTAGATGAAGTAGCAGTAGATTTACAGCATGCATGTGAAGAGGCGCATTTAATTGTGTTTGCTTCTCCAGTTGAAGAAACGAAGAAGTTATTACACAAATTAGCGTCATTTCATTTACGAGAAGATGTTATTGTAACAGATGTTGGTAGTACAAAAGGGACGATCATGAATGAAGCGGAAGCTTTATTTTCAAAGGAAGTTTCTTTTATTGGCGGACATCCGATGGCAGGTTCTCATAAAACGGGAGTTGAAAGTGCAAAAGCACATTTATTTGAAAATGCATTTTATATTTTAACGCCGATGAATCATGTGCCAAATGAACATGTGGAAGAACTAAAGCGTTGGTTACAAGGAACAGGGTCTCATTTTCTCGTTCTAAATACGGAGGAACATGATTATGTAACAGGGATCGTTAGTCATTTTCCGCATCTTATCGCAGCTGGATTAGTAAAGCAAGTGGAGAAACATGCAGGAGATAATCCGCTCATTCATCAATTAGCTGCCGGAGGGTTTAAAGACATTACACGTATCGCATCTAGTAGCCCAAAAATGTGGAGTGATATTGTTAAGCAAAATCGCGAGCATTTAATGGTATTATTAAAAGAGTGGATCTCTGAAATGGAAGATTTATATGATACAGTTTCTACCGGAGATGCAGGCGAGATTCAAAACTATTTTGCAGACGCGAAAGAATACCGTGACTCTTTACCAGTACGAAAGAGAGGGGCAATTCCTGCCTATCACGACTTATACGTCGATGTTTTAGATAAAGTAGGGGCATTGGCTCATATTACGAGTATTCTGGCACGTGAAGAAATTAGTATTACGAACTTGCAAATATTAGAAGCACGTGAAGGGTTGCTTGGGGTATTACGTATTAGCTTCCAAAGAGAAGAAGATCGTATGAAAGCAAAGCTAGCGCTTAGAGTAGAAAAATACCAAACTTATGAAACAATTTAAATGAGAAGGTGAAAACATGAAGGAAAGAACAATAGAACCTGTTAATAACGGATTAAATGGTATTATTACAATTCCAGGAGATAAATCCATTTCACACCGCGCTGTCATGTTCGGCGCGATTGCAGAAGGAAAAACAACAATTAAAGGTTTCTTGCCCGGTGCAGACTGTTTAAGTACAATTTCTTGCTTTAAAGAAATGGGAGTAGAAATCGTGCAAAATGGTGATGAAGTCACTGTAGTTGGTAAAGGATTAGAAGGCTTACAAGAACCGAAAGCTGTATTAGATGTTGGTAATTCTGGTACAACAATACGTTTAATGTCAGGAATTTTGGCAAATACACCATTTTTCTCTTGCGTACAAGGTGATGCATCTATCGCAAAAAGACCGATGAAACGTGTTACAAATCCATTAAAACAAATGGGTGCAAACATTGATGGCCGCGAAGAAGGGACGTTTACACCGTTAACAATACGTGGTGGAGATTTAAAAGCAATTGAATACACTTCACCTGTAGCGAGTGCGCAAGTAAAGTCAGCTATTTTACTTGCAGGTCTTCGTGCAGAAGGTGTAACAGCTGTTACAGAACCACATATTTCACGTGATCATACGGAAAGAATGCTTGAAGCATTTGGTGTTAACGTAACTCGCGAGGGAAAAACAGTGAAACTTGCAGGTGGACAGAAGTTAACAGCGACAGACGTTCAAGTACCAGGTGACGTATCATCAGCAGCATTTTTCTTAGTAGCAGGTGCAATTATTCCAAATAGTAAACTAGTATTACAAAATGTAGGAATGAACCCAACTCGTACAGGTATTATTGATGTTTTAGAGAAAATGGGTGCTACTTTTACTGTAGAGCCAATTAACGAAGGAGCATCAGAACCAGCTGCAAATATTACAATTGAAACATCTTCATTAAAAGGAATCGAAATTGGCGGAGATATTATCCCAAGATTAATCGATGAAATTCCTGTTATCGCCTTAGCGGCAACGCAAGCAGAAGGAATTACAGTTATTAAAGACGCACACGAATTAAAAGTAAAAGAAACGAACCGTATTGATACAGTCGTTGCGGAGTTAACGAAACTAGGAGCTCGCATAGAAGCAACTGATGACGGGATGATTATTTACGGAAAATCAGCACTAAAAGGCAATACAGTAAATAGTTACGGTGATCACCGCATCGGAATGATGCTTGCAATTGCCGGCTGTCTAGCAGAAGGAAAAACAACAATTGAAGACGCAGAAGCAGTAGGCGTATCATATCCTACATTCTTCGAAGAACTTCAAAAGTTAGCCAAATAAAGTAATAAAAAGCAGATACGGGATGTATCTGCTTTTTATATTGGATTCGTGTCGTTAAGTCCATATAATTTCATTCACCGCACTGGAATATTGAGAATTATGGTACAATTCAAACAAGGAATGGAGGAGAAATATATGAACGTTATACGATTAAAAGAAGATATATTTAGAGAAGCATTACGCTTATCGGAATACGCTTTTCAATATAAAGTTGATGAGGAACGATTGCAACAACAACTTACAAAGATGAAAGAAAGTCATGAAATATACGGTATTATGGAAGGTGAAGATGTAGCAGCAAAACTGCATCTTATTCCGTTTCATATATACATAGGCAAAGAGAAATTTAAAATGGGAGGCGTTGCAGGGGTAGCGACGTATCCAGAGTATAGAAGAAGCGGGTATGTAAAAGAATTGCTTCAACACTCACTTCAAACGATGAAAAATGACGGATATACAGTATCAATGTTACATCCATTTGCTGTTTCATTTTACCGTAAATACGGCTGGGAACTTTGTGCGAATCTCTTTGTATGTCATATGGCAAAGAGTGATTTAGTTATGAAAAAACAAGTAAATGGTACTGTGAAACGTTTCAATAAAGAAAATCACCCAGAAGAGGTCGAAAAGATTTATGAAACATTTGCAGAACGTTTTTCCGGTATGCTAGTTCGCGATGAAAAATGGTGGTTACAAGCTGTTTATGATGATTTAACATTAGCGATTTATTACGATAAAAATAAAACGGCAGCTGGCTACATGTTATATAAAATTGAAAAAAACAAAATGACAGTAGAGGAATTTGTTCCACTGCATAATGAAGCGCGGAATGGTCTGTGGAACTTTATTTGCCAGCATGATTCTATGATTAAAGAACTTGAAATGACAGTAAGTGAAAACGAACCGTTATTATATACACTAAAAGAGCCACGCGTGAAAGCAGAAATAAAGCCATATTTTATGGGCAGAATTGTAGATGTGGAGCAGTTCTTAAAACAATACGAGTTGAATTGGAACAATGCACAGCAAGAAGTGATTTTACATATTACAGATTCATTTGCACCGTGGAATAACGTTACAGTAAAGCTTGCAAATCATGAAATAACAATTGTAGAAGAAGAAATAAAGGATAAAGGAATTAGTCTAGATATAAATGCATTATCTACAATAATGTTTGGATACAAACGTCCGTTAGAACTTAATGAACTAGAATTAATTAGCGGAAGTGAAGAGGAAATACGAGCGTTTGAGAATATAGTTCCAGTACGTAAAGCATTTATTTATGATTTCTTTTAAAAAATAGGGCTGTCCAAAATCAAATTTTGGGACAGCTTTCTCTTTAGTTGTCGGTTTTTGTCGGTAAGTCGATATATTTTGAAAATCGCCGATATATCCTGAGAATCGCTGATATAATTTTTTCACTAAAACGCAACCATACTTTGTCACGCACTTGACTTTTAATCCATGTAATTTATAATTAAAAACGGAATGAATTTTCATTCCTGGAAATAGAGGTGGAAAAAATGGCTAAAAATAAACAAGAGGATATTTTTGATGCTGCGATGCAACTTTTCGCAGAGCGTGGTTACGATGGTACGACAATTCCAATGATCGCTGAAAAAGCAAAGGTCGGTGCGGGTACTATTTATCGCTACTTTGAAAATAAAGAGGCGCTTGTTAACTCATTATTTTCAAAAAGTATGTTAGAGCTTTCTGAAATGATAAAAACGGATTTTCCTGTTGAAGCAAATATTCGTGAACAGTTTAGTCATACGTACAACCGTTTATTTGAATTTGCGAGAAACAACGTGGATGCTTTTTTGTTTACAAATTCTCACTGCGATAGTTATTTTCTTGATGAACAGAGTAAGAAAATATTTGATGATTTTATAGGCTTCTTTATGAATATTATTGAAGATGGAATCGCAAAAGGTTTTCTTCGTCCATTGCCTCCAGTTGCTTTAATTATTATTGTATATCAACCGTTAGAACAATTAACGAAAGTAATTGCAACAGGGCAATTAGAATACTCGAAAGAGTTAGTAAAAGAATTGGAAGAAAGTTCTTGGAACGCTATTAGAATCATTTGATTCTATAGCTAATAAGTATAGGAATGAATATTCATTCCTGAATAGATTTAAAACATGAGAGTAGGAGAGGATATTTGTGTAACAATAGGAATGAACATTCATTCTGGTAAAGGTAGTTTAATAGAGTTTAAAAAATAATGTAATAGAATGATAGGAATGAACGTTCATTCCGAAAAAAGCATCTTTTAAAAGGATAGGAATGAATATTCATTCCCTTTTAATTTTCAAAACGGGAGTTGATTAAAATGAGTAAGCTGAAAAATTGGAGAAGTTTATCTTTTCTATTATGGATAGTTATTACTATTACAATGATCGTAACGATGCCTAATATGGATAAATTAGTGAAAGAAAAAGGGCACATTACGATTCCTAATACAGAACAAAGTAGTATTGCTGACAAGATGATAAAAGAAATGGATAAAGACGGGACTGAAAAGTATGAAATTATAGCTGTTTTTAATAGTGGAAGTAAAACAGCTTTAACAACTGAACAAAAAGAGGAAATAATAAAAACAATCAATGCTTTACAAAATGAAAAAGTGAAATTAGGAATTAAGGAAGTTGTTTCACATTTAGATAATAAAGATTTGGAAAAACAGTTGATATCTAAAGACAATACGACCATTTTAACGCAAATCTCTGTAAATAAAAAAAATGGTGAAATATCAAAAGTTGCAAATGGGCTTCATAAAAAAGTGCAAACGAAAGGGGTAAAAACGTACTTAACAGGAAGTGATTTAATAGCGGGTGATTTTCTTACTTCCTCTCAAGAGGGAGTGAAGAAGACAGAAGTTATTTCTATCATTTTCATTCTAGTTGTATTAATCATTGTATTTCGTTCACCAATTGTTCCGATTGTTTCCCTTCTTACTGTTGGTGTATCATATTTAGTTTCAATGGGGATTATTGCCCATTTAGTAGAACAATTTAATTTTCCGTTTTCTAACTTTACACAAGTGTTTGTAGTCGTTGTCCTGTTTGGGGTTGGAACAGACTATAACATTTTATTATATACAAGATTTAAAGAAGAATTAAGTAAACAAGAAAATGCATTTTTGGCTACGAAAGAAACGTTTAAATCAGCAGGGAAAACCGTTTTATATAGCGGGATAGCAGTACTAATTGGTTTTGCATCTCTTGCTTTAGCGAGTTTTAAATTATATCAATCTACTTCAGCCGTAGCAATTGGTGTAGCAGTATTATTACTCGTATTAACTACGTTAAATCCATTTTTTATGGTGCTTTTAGGAAAAGGAATGTTTTACCCAGTTAAAACATTTAAAGGTCATGAGGATAGTCGTTTATGGGGATTTCTTGCGAAAAACTCAGTAGTAAGACCGTTCGCAGCTTTAATCATCGTATTTGTGATATCGATTCCTTTCGTAATGAAATACTCTAACACACTAAATTACAATGATTTATTTGAAGTAGATAATAAATATGAGTCGAAAATGGGGATTAACGTAATAGAAGAGCATTTTCCACCAGGTTTTTCTTCACCAAGTACGTTAGTCATTCAATCGGATAACAAGTTAGATGAGGCGAGTTCGTTGCAAACTTTAGACGAACTAACTAATAAGATTTTGAAAGTGAAAGGTGTTTCAGAAGTATATGCACCGACACGTCCAACTGGGGATAAGATAAAAGAATTATATATAAATAAACAAGCGGGAGAACTAAATACAGGATTAGGAGATGCCAATGGTGGCATAAAAGAAATCAATGATGGTTTAACGGATGCTAAAAATAAAATGGGTGGTAATGAGTCAGACGGCCTCGCAAATGTTCAAAAGTTAATTGATGGAACGAACGAGGCGAAAAATGGTGTATCGGCTTTAGGAACAGCGTTGAATCAATTATCGAATGGAATAAACAATGGAGCACAAGGTGCGCAGCAAATTGAGAGTGGATTAACTTCAGTAAATGAAAATATAAATGTTCTATCTAATGCAACGTCACAACTTCATGCTGGTTATTCGCAGTTAGAAAAAGGTTTAAGTTCTTACGATCAATACTTCGGAAGTATTTCTCAAGCGATTGATGGTGCGAAAAAAGGCTATGAACAAATTGAAATATTAATGACCAATTTCATTCAAACGAAACCAGAATTAGCAAATGATCCGAACATACTGCAAACGATAGGGATTGCTAAGGAGGCTCAAAAGCAATTAGGTGGGCTTTCAAATGAATTAAACCAATTAGCAACGCAGCACAAAGCGGCGATGGGTTCATTTAAAGAAGCAAATCAATCATTATCGAAAGTGGATAACGGCTTAAAAGAAATGAGCGATGGAGTTACTAAGTTACAAAAAGGAGCAGCTGATCTTAAAAATGGATTAAATGAAGGTGCTTCAGGCTCAAAACAAATTGCGAACAAGTCATCTGAGTTACAAACCGGATTAACAAAAATAAATGATGGGCAAGGCCAGTTATTAACCGGGCTGAAAGACTTGCAAGAACAGATGGGGCAATTACAATCAGGATTATCTAAAAGTACAGAAGGGCTTGAAAAGGTAAGTAACGGTCTAGGAGATGCTCAAAAATATTTAGGAGAACTAAATGAATCAAAAAGCTCTGCGAAATTTTATATACCAAAAGAAGTTTTAGAGGGGGAAGATTTCCAAAAAGCATTGAATACGTACATGTCACAAGATAGAAAGACTGCTAAAATGACAATCATTTTAGACGTAAATCCATATTCAAAAGAAGCGATGCCAATCATTGAAGAAATTAATAAAACGATAGACGGTACGTTAAATGGTACAGAATTAAAATCGGCGAAAAAAGCAATCGGCGGCACAACAGCTAGAAACGTTGATTTAAAAGAAGTAACAGGCCAAGATTTCTTACGTACAGCTACAATTATGTTAATTGGAATTGCGATTGTATTAATCATTATTACACGGTCATTTTTAAATACAATCTTTATTATTGGATCTTTAATATTAGCTTATTTTGCATCACTTGGCATAAGTGAACAAATTAGTACACACGTATTAAACGTAGAGTCATTAAGCTGGAATGTGCCATTCTTTAGTTTTATTATGATTGTCGCTTTAGGTGTGGATTATAGTATTTTTGTAATGATGCGATACAATGAGTTAGAAGGGGATCCCGCAACGAAAATTGTAAATGCATCTCGTCACATAGGAGGAGTTGTATTATCAGCGGCACTTATTTTAGGCGGAACATTTGCTGCATTAATCCCTTCAGGTGTATTGACGCTTATACAAGTAGCATCTGTTGTTGGTGTTGCACTGTTACTACTAGCTATCATTGTGATGCCAATATTACTACCTGCTTTAATAGGATTAACGAGTAAAATGAAGAATTATACGAAGAAATTAAGTAAAAGAAAATAAGAAGAATCCCCTTTTAAAAGGGGATTTTTCTTATTTAATAAACTTTTCCATCACGTCTTTATATTTTGCAAACTTTTCATCTTTCATTTCGCCATTTATTTGTATAGGAAGTGAGCGATAAACATTATGCTCCAATTATAAATATTTTGTTCGAAATAACTCCTCTTTAAATTGTGAAATTTGCTTCTATATAATATTGTTTCGTTAAAAAACAAACATTTTATTCAAGGTAGAAAAGGGATGAATAGCAATCAACCGTTGCTATTCATCCATCTTCTACTATATAATAGCTATAGTCTACAATAATTGAGTCGTAATATGCGATTTTTTAAGACAATCGGTGAGAAAACGCTGAAATAAGCGGTATTAGTAGGAGGAAACAAATGATTACAGTAAGTAACGTTAGTTTGCGTTTCGCGGATCGCAAATTGTTTGAAGATGTTAACATAAAATTCACGCCAGGTAACTGCTACGGTTTAATCGGAGCAAACGGTGCGGGTAAATCAACATTTCTAAAGATTTTATCTGGAGAAATCGAACAATCAACAGGTGATATACATATTACGCCAGGTGAGCGTCTAGCAGTGTTAAAACAGAACCACTTCGAATATGAAGAGTTCCCAGTATTAGAAACAGTAATTATGGGTCACACGCAACTTTACAAAGTAATGCAAGAGAAAAATGCCATTTACATGAAAGAAGACTTTAGTGATGAAGATGGTATGCGTGCTGCTGAACTTGAAGGTGAGTTCGCTGAGCTTAACGGTTGGGAAGCAGAATCAGAAGCTGCAATCCTTCTTAAAGGTTTAGGTATTGGTGAAGATGTTCATGATAAGAAATTGTCAGAATTAACTGGGGCAGAGAAAGTAAAAGTATTACTTGCTCAAGCATTATTCGGTAAACCTGACATTCTATTACTAGATGAGCCTACCAACCACTTGGACTTAAAAGCGATTCAATGGTTAGAAAACTTCTTAATGAACTTTGAAAATACAGTAATCGTTGTATCCCATGACCGTCACTTCTTAAATAAAGTTTGTACGCACATGGCTGATCTTGATTTCGGTAAAATTCAACTTTATGTTGGTAACTATGACTTCTGGTATGAGTCAAGCCAATTAGCTTTAAAATTAACACAAGATGCTAATAAGAAAAAAGAAGAGAAAGTAAAAGAGTTACAAAACTTCATTGCACGCTTTAGCTCAAACGCATCTAAAGCGAAACAAGCAACTTCTCGTAAAAAATTATTAGATAAAATTACATTAGATGATATTAGACCATCATCACGTCGTTACCCATTTGTTGGCTTTACACCTGAGCGTGAAATAGGAAATGACTTATTAACTGTTGAAGGTCTTTCTAAAACAATTGATGGTGAAAAAGTGTTAGATAATGTGTACTTCACTTTAAATAAAGGTGATAAAGTTGCATTTATCGGTCGTAACGATATTGCGATGACAACATTATTTAAAATCCTTATGGGTGAAATGGAGCCAGATAGCGGTTCATTCAAATGGGGCGTTACAACATCTCAATCTTACTTCCCAAGAGATAACTCTAAATACTTTGAGAATAGTGACTCCAACTTAGTTGATTGGTTACGCCAATTCTCTCCACAAGATGAGTCAGAAAGCTTCTTACGTGGTTTCTTAGGCCGTATGTTATTCTCAGGTGAAGAAGTTAAGAAGAAAGTTTCTGTATTATCTGGAGGCGAAAAAGTTCGTTGTATGCTATCTAAAATGATGTTAAGTGGTGCGAACGTAATCACACTTGACGATCCAACGAACCACTTAGACCTTGAGTCTATCACTGCATTAAACAACGGTTTAATCGCATTTAAAGGTACAATGTTATTCACATCTCATGACCATCAGTTTGTACAAACAATTGCAAACCGCATTATCGAAGTAACGCCAAACGGTGTAATCGATAAAGAGGCTACTTACGATGAGTTCTTAGAAAATGAAGAACTTCAAAAACAAGTAGAAGCAATGTACAAAGGTCAATAATAAATGATGAAAAACCTCGCTCTCTTTATGAGAGCGAGGTTTTTTTATAATCTTTTATTTTATGAATTGTGAATAATTATACAGAAATAACTTTAGAGAAGAAAAGACCTTTTGATGTTACATATAGAGAAAGGACTGTATTAAGAATAAACTTGAAATATATGAAGGAATTTAATATACACCGAAAAAAACAAATACTATCTATTGTGAATTTCACTATATTACATTAATGTTCCAGAACTGGAGACATATTTATTTGCGAAGCAGTAAATAAAGGTTTATAGTATGTGGAGTCATAATTAGTGGATGAGACTTGGGAGAAAACAGAAAATGTTACAAATTTATTTTATTAAATAGAAACCAAGGTCAAAATGTCTAGAAAGAAATAGTTGAATAAATACTAGCTTCAAATTATAATTACTAATATTCTTCATTTAGTTAAACAAACAAAATCTATTTGAAGATAAAAAATTGAATAGAGACAGACTTATAAAAAATAAGCCTTGGATGATCAAAAGAGGTGGAGAGATGAAGCAATTACTATTAAAGAGTAAGCGAGTGTTAAGCAATCACTTTGGATTTTTCGTGTTTGCCATTATTTTATTCTGGTTAAAAACATACGCAGCATATGTGACAGAATTTAATTTAGGGATATCCAACACAATCCAAAAGTTTTTACTGTTTTTCAACCCGTTAAGCTCAGCAGTTTTATTTTTAGGGCTCGCATTATTTGCAAAGGGGAAACGTGCTTACATTTGGTTAATTGTTATTAATTTGTTAATGTCTATACTGTTATACGCAAACGTAGTATATTATCGCTTTTTCAGTGACTTTATTACGTTCCCGACATTAACACAAACGAATAACTTTGGAGATTTAGGTGGTAGTATTTTTGCATTGCTACACGCATATGATCCACTATATTTCTTAGATACAATCATTTTAATCGTTTTAGTTGCAACAAAATTTGCAAACCCAAAACCAATTCGTGTTGCGAAACATAAAGTATCACTAGTATTTGTAGCAGGTATTTTATTATTCAGCATTAACTTAGGTCTTGCAGAATCCGATCGTCCTGAATTATTAACAAGAACATTTGACCGCAATTACATTGTGAAATATTTAGGGGCATACAACTATACGATTTATGATGGCATTCAAAGTGCGAAAGCATCAACAGAACGAGCGTTAGCTGATGGAGATAATATGACAGAGGTTAGAAATTATCTTGCATCAACATATGCAAGTCCAAATCCTGAGTACTTCGGTAAAGGAAAAGGAATGAACGTAATTTATATTCATTTAGAGTCATTCCAAAACTTTTTAATTGATTATAAATTAAACGGGCAAGAAGTTACACCGTTCTTAAATTCATTTACAAAAGATGCGAATACGCTATACTTTGATAACTTCTTCCATCAAACAGGACAAGGTAAAACATCTGATGCTGAGTTCATGCTAGAAAACTCAATGTATGGGTTACCACAAGGATCTGTTTTTACAAATAAAGCTCATAACACGTATCAATCAGCACCAGCTATTTTAGGTCAACAAGGATACACATCAGCTGTATTCCATGGTAATTACAAAACGTTCTGGAACCGTGATGATATTTATAAATCATTTGGTTTCAATAAATTTTTTGATGCGTCATACTATGATATGAATGAAAAAGATGTAGTAAACTATGGATTAAAAGATAAACCGTTCTTTAACGAATCAATTCCGTTATTACAAACATTGAAACAACCGTTCTATACGAAGTTCATTACGTTATCGAACCATTTCCCTTATCCAATTGATAAAGCGGAAGCAACAATTGAACCAGCGACTACAGGTGATTCATCAGTAGATACGTACTTCCAAACAGCACGTTATTTAGATGAGTCTGTAAAAGGATTTTTGGATTACTTGAAACAATCTGGTTTATACGATAACTCAATTATCGTTATGTACGGTGATCATTACGGTATTTCAGATAACCATGGCGCAGCAATGTCTCAAGTAATGGGTAAAGAAATGAACTCATTTGAAAATGCACAATTGCAACGTGTGCCATTAATCATTCGTGTCCCAGGAATGAAGGGCGGCGTACAACATCAATACGGCGGAGAAATTGATGTTCTGCCGACACTATTACACTTACTAGGTACAGATACGAAAAATTATGTCCAGTTCGGATCAGATTTATTATCACCAGAGCATAAACAAGTCGTTCCATTCCGTAACGGTAACTACGTAAGTCCAACAGTGACTGCACTAAACGGCAAATACTATGATACAGCGACTGGTAACGCTGTTGAATTAACAGACGAAATAAAACAAAATGAACAAATGGTTCAAAAATCACTAAAATACTCTGACCAAGTCGTAAACGGAGACTTATTACGATTCTACACACCGGAAGGTTTTACACCAGTAGATCGTTCGAAGTACAACTATAACCATCGTGATAAAAATAAAACGAAGGTAAAGACGACTGAAGACGGGGAAACGAAATAAATATTAAAGAGCGCTACTCATTTGAGTAGCGCTTTTGTTTGTACATATAACGTTGTCATTATATAGAATTATCTTTCGTTTTTTGTTTTTTGTTTCATCTTTCCAAAGAATACTACACCGGCAATGATAATAATGATAAATGCCCATTTTATGAAAGGATTACTTTCGAAAAATCCAGCGAACCATTTCTCATCTACAATCATTTTCGCAGCAGTATAAGCTAAAACAGCTGCTCCAATCGTAATGATGACAGGGAATCTATCGACCCATTTTAAAATTAAGGTACTGCCCCATACTACTACTGGAATAGATACTAATAGTCCAATGATTACTAAAGAAAAATTACCATGCGCAGCTCCTGCAACAGCGAGAACATTATCAATTCCCATTAATGCATCAGCTATAATAATGGTTTTAATAGCAGACCAAAATCCTTCTTCTGCCTTAATATCATGATCTTTACCTTCAGCAATTAATTTGTAAGCGATCCATATAAGGAGTACACCACCAATTAGAAGTAGCCCTGGTATTTTTAATAACCAAACGACAACTAAAGTAGCGAGGGCTCTAATCGCGATTGCCCCGATAGTTCCCCAAATAATAACTTTCTTTTGCTGATCTTTCGGTAATCGCCTTGCTGCTAACCCAATTACAATGGCATTATCACCGGCTAACACTAAATCAATTACAATGATGGCAAGTAAGGCAGACAAATATTCGGTTGAAAGAAAATCCATATACACATCACTCCTTAAGAGTAATATGTGCTAAAGTGTTGATAATATAAAAAATAGGATTGAATTTGTATACTCAATCCATAATTTCTTACTGTATTTTGATATATATGTTTTAATTCCGTATAAGTCGCTTTTGCAATTTTTTTGCTTGTCGTTTCTTTTTCTTAATTTTCGATTCATCTTTTTGATACGATTTTCTTTTCTATTATCCCAGTTATCACTTCTGATTTCATTAATAGATTTATCTTCCTTAGCACGAAAACGTCTGATTTTTTTACAAAGGAAAGGGGGATTTTGCCGATAACACCTTGTTTTTCTAATGAGGCCTCTTTACCTTTATACCAATCAGGATGAGATAATAAATAGTCGAAGTCGAATATTAATCTGTACTCTTCATCCATAAAAGTAAACCAGTCTTTTAATGTTCGTTTATTTGTTTGATGAAAATACATAGAGCTAGCAGTCATGGCACAACACCAGTAACTAATATCACTCCATAGTACCCATTCATTCGGCACATCAAGTGTTAAAATTACCATTTTTGAATTTTCTCTACCCCAGGCTTTAGCATTTCGATCTGGATAATTATTTGCTTCCCAGACCCAAATAGGATAGTTACCTTGGTAGTGGGGTAATCTTTTTTTAGCTACACGTACCATCCAATTGTATGAGTATATAAAATCGGGATCGATGTTTTCTTTACTTCCTTCTAAATAACCAAGTTTTTTAAATTGTTTCCATGCTGTTTCAGTTTGAACTGTATATACTATCATGTGACACCTACTCATTTAAACTAGCCTATAGTATAACATGAAATGTTTTTAAGTTAAATTAATGTGATTCTTAATTTCTATTCATATAAGGGGAGGAGGGAGTTGAATTGAATATACGAGAAGTAATACCCAATGCGATAAAAAAAGACTCAATAACCTACTAGAGGAAATCAAGTCTTTTTCATTACATACGATTATCGTGCCAGAAGTTTAATGGGAAGTGTTCGTTCTCACTATAACTTTCTAATTCATATCCTTTTTCTTTCAGCCCTTTAATAATTCCAGGTACTGCTTTAACGGATTGTGGATGAATGTCGTGCATAAGAATAACTTCTGTCGGTTTGTTAGCACCATTTAGAACGTTTTCGACAATTTTAGCTGATGCAGCGTCAACAGGCATTTTGTTATATTTCCAGTCTAAAGAATCAATTGTCCAATCCCAAACTTTCAAGCCATTTTCTACAACTTTGTTACGAAGAGCTTCGTTTAATCCTGGCATTGAACCGTAAGATGGACGAGTTAATACTGGTGATTTACCTAGAACGCCAGCGATTAAGCCTTGGTCTTCCTTCATTTCATCTACGTAATGACCTTCTGTGTAAAGTTTCTTGTAGTTATGAGTCATACTGTGCATCCCAACATAGTGGCCTTCAGCATCTTCACGTTTTACAAGATCAGGGAATGCTTTTACGTTTGAACCAATTAGGAAAAATGTTGCTTTTGCATTTTCTCTCTTTAACATATCTAAAAGCTCAGCTGTGTATTTTCCAGGACCATCATCAAATGTTAAATAAGCTACTTTTCTAACTTGCCCATTATATTGTTTTGGAGCTTCTTTCGGTGCAAGAGATGATTGAATTTCACTTACAAGTTGAACAGATTTTGCTTCATCCTCTGTACTTGCTAGAGCAATATGTGCTGATCCTAAAGCTGCTTCGTATGTAAATAATACCCCCGCGCAAATCAACATAGCCCTTTTTACTAAAGTTGTCATTCGAATTCCATTGTGCATAATTTTCCTTCTCTCTATAAAAGTTCTACTCTACTATATTAGCAATTATAGGGAGGTAATTGCAAAAAAACTTTTTTACAAGTGCAAAAAAGTTTGTTCAAAAATATGCAAGATTTTGTATCAATTGCAGTCTTGAATAAACAGGGTGATTTGAATGTTTATTATGAAAATTTTCAGGAATTAAATTTGGTTCTTCTAATAATGATGTAGGTGGTTTTTAGGAGAATCGATATCAAAATGAAAGGGGACTAATCATACTTTCGTAGCATTTCATTTTCATTCCAATTATTGATTCGAATATTTTTGTTTTCTATTAAAATATTGGTATAGAAAAAATTAAATTTTAGTCTGGGGAACATTGGATATTATCGGAAGAACTATTTATTTCATCTCAATATTTACATAACTACTTTTATATGAATTTAGTACTAAAGTCCTACTATTTATAAACTAATAGGTCTTTCAACTTAGGTAGTTCTCACACTAATGAGGGATATGAAAGGAAATATATGTAACTTATAATAATTACTATAAAGCTTTGGAAAATGAAAAGGAGGAGATTTGCATGAAGAATTGGGTTCAATTTAGAATGGCAAGACCAACAGATAAATTTGAAGAAGTTATAAGTTTTTATGAGACGGGGTTAGGATTAAAGCGTATAGGAGAATTTCACAATCATGAAGGATATGATGGAGTTATGTTTGGATTACCGGATGCCGAGTATCATTTGGAGTTTACAACGCATGTTAATGGAAGTCCATGTCCGGCACCGACAAAAGATAATTTACTAGTTTTTTATATGCCTAATAAAAATGAAATTGAAAAAGTAGTGAATCGATTAAGTAATATGGGCTATCATGAGGTAGAACCAGAAAATCCGTATTGGATAGAGAAAGGGACCACAATAGAGGACCCAGATGGTTGGAGAATTGTACTTATGAACACATTTGAATAAAGAAGCTCTTTTTGTATGAAATAGCACGTTTTTATAATGAAACTGGTATGAAAATAGGGACGTCTGCGGCAGCGAATTTATTAGCTGCTAAACAAATTGGAAAAGAAAAAGGTGCGAATTTTAATGTAGTTACAGTTTTTCCGGACGCAGTGTCTATAGAAGAGTGGTCAGATGTAAAGAGCTTACAACAAATATAGAGAAAATCGAATAAATAAAAGTTCTTTCATATTCTATTTCTTATACTTTGGAAAATTGATGAAATGAAAACCTGTATATGTAAAATGTACAGGTTTTTCGTGGTTGTGTTAGTTATCTGTAGAAACTTTAAAATTTCACGTACCGTATTTAAAGAAATAAATATAGGAAAACCAAAAAGTAATGTAGAATATATCGTACATACATATATGAAGTCAACATAAAAGATAAAGAGGTGGGCATATGTTACTTGAAGAAGTAATGCAGCAACTAGAGAAATATGGAACAGAACAAAATCGTAAAACGTATAAAAACCACGGAGCGAAAGAGCCACTATTCGGAGTTAGTTTTGCCAATTTAAAATTGTTAAAAAATAAGATAAAAAAAGATCCTGATTTAGCAATTTCATTATGGAAAACAAAAAATATGGATGCAATGACTTTAGCAACAATGATTTTAGAACCAAAGAAAGTTACGACAGAACAGCTAAACAAATGGGTACAGGAAGTTGATTATTATTGTTTAATGGACGTTTTGATGACGGCTATTTGTACGTCGCCAATCGCGATAGAAAGAATGGAAGAATGGACAAAGTCTGATGATGAATGGATTGGAAGAGCAGGATGGTCTCTATTAGCAAATATAGCGATTAAAAATAAAACGTTACATGATGAATTCTTCACTCCGTATCTAGAAGAGATTAAAGCAAATATACATAATGAAAAAAATAGAAAAAAAGAAGCGATGAATAGTGCTTTAATCGCGATAGGAATTCGTAATGAAGACTTAGAGAGAAAAGCGATTGAAATTGCACGTGAAATTGGGAAAGTACAAGTTGATCATGGGGCAACGTCATGCAAAACACCAGACGCAGAACCGTATATACAAAAGGCGAGAGAAAGAGCTGAAAAAAAGAAAGTGAAATAAGAAAAGGGGAACGGTTATGAAACCAATGGAAGCAGCACAAAGCATAATTACATCACAATTTCCGAATTGTGATGTAGCTTTACTGGGAGGAAGCGTTGCAAGAGGTGAAGCGACAAAAACATCTGATTTGGATATTGTAATAATAGATCGTAGTTTGTCATCTTGTTATAGAGAATCTTTCTATAGTAATGGATGGCCCGTTGAGGTATTTGTACATAATTTTGAAACGATAAAATCCTTTTTTAAAATGGATTGTGACCGAGGGAGACCTTCGTTGCCACAATTAGTTGCAGAGGGAATTGTATTAAAAGGGGAAAATGAAATTATAGAGGAATTAAAAAAAGAAGCGAATGATTTACTAAATAAAGGACCAGCAAAATGGACTGAAGAAATGATGAAGCAGAAGCGGTATTTTATTACAGATACTTTGGATGATTTTATTGGTGCATCAAAAAGAGAAGAAGAGTTGTTTATCGCAAATTTATTAGCTGATTTATTACATGAATATGTATTAAGAGTAAATGGGAAATGGCTTGGAAGTTCAAAATGGTTTATAAGGGTACTTAGAAAATATGATGAACAATATGCAGATCAATTTGTAGCGGCGTTCGATCATTTTTATACAACGGGAGAGAAAAGAAACTTAATTACTTTCGTAGAACAAACGCTACAACAGTATGGAGGAAGAATGTTCGAAGGGTTTTCTATAGGAAAATAAAAAGGGGATAGCATAATGAATGTACCAATCGTTCAATTAAGAGAACTGACACTAGATGATGTAGAAGAGCGATATCAATGGTCATTAGATAAAGAAGTGACAAATCATTTAGTTGTACCGGATCAATATCCACCGTTCACTCGTGAAGATACGAAAAAGTGGATTAAAGCATGTATAAATCGAAAAAATGGTTATGAACAAAGAGCTATCACTACAGAAAACGGCATACATATTGGGTGGGTAGATCTTAAAAACTTTGATAAAACAAATAAAAATGCAGAACTGGGAATCGTAATTGGTAATAAAGAGTATTGGGGTAAAGGATATGGATTAGCAGCCCTATATAGAATGTTACATGTGGGATTCTTTGAATTTGAATTAGAAAAAGTTTGGCTACGTGTAGATGAAGATAATTTTCAAGCTAGAAAGAGTTATGAAAAGGCTGGTTTTGTTTGTGAAGGATTAATGAGAAATGATCGATTACGTCAAGGAAAGTTCATTCATCGTTATCGTTATAGTATGTTAAGAGAAGAATACGAATCTATAAATAGTAGTTTATAAAAATATTATGTTAACTTAAAGGAGCTGGAGAAATATGATTCGATTACTTACGAAAGAAGATGCAAAACAATATTGGGAGTTACGTTTACAGGCATTACAAGTAAATCCAGAGGCATTTGTAACAACTTATGAAGAGGCGATTCGTCAAGAAAATCCTATTAAGCGAGTGGAAAATAATTTAACAGCTACTACTAGCTGTACATTCGGTGCTTTTAATGAAAAGAATCAATTAGTTGGAGTGGTTACTTTACTAACAGAAGAGAAAGAGGCGTATAAACATAAAGGTCATATCGTTGCGATGTATGTAGATGCAAGCAATCGAAGAAGTGGTCTTGCACGTGAGCTAATACGTAAGGCAATTGAAAGAGCAATAGAAATGAGCTTAGAACAATTGAACTTAGGTGTTGTATCTACAAACGAACCAGCAAAAAAATTGTATGAATCAATGGGCTTTAAAACGTATGGGATTGAAAAGAGAGCTATAAAGATGAATGGTGTGTATAGTGATGATGAACATATGGTCTTGTTCTTTTAATAGAGGGAGTTTAGTATGAAAGATCTCCATTTAGAAAAAAATATGAACCCGCAAGTAGCGATTTTGTATGCGACGGTTACGGATACATTTAAACGATTGCAAAAGTTAGTAGAAGGTACTGATGTGAAAGAACTGTCCTTCAAAAGGTCAGAAAATAATGAAAACAGTATTGGGCAATTACTTCAGCATTTAGCAATAGTCGATTTACACTGGGTGTACCGTTTAAAAGGAGAGGAAGTTCCACCGACACTTGAAAATAAATATGGACCAATGTTGAATGAAATGGGAGGATTGCCTAGTTTAAGAAAGTATAAATTACAAGAATTAATGCAAGATTATGAAGCGGTGCAGCATATGTTTTATGAGGAGTGTATGAAACTAACAGAAAATGATTTAACAAGGGAAGTTTATTATGAGAAGGGAGAAACTGCGACTATAAGGTGGGGAATATGGCATATAGCCGATCATAATCGGTACCATCAAGCTCATATTAGTCAGTTAAGAAAACTATATAGAGCTAGAATAGATGTGAGATAAAGATTTCGAATTTTAATTATATTTAATTTGTTGTATAGTATAAGAAGAAACTAAACAAGGGGTTTTATAATGAAAGCTATTGCAGTAGGGATATTGGCATCATTTTTCTTTGCCTTTACCTTTGTTTTAAACCGGGCGATGGACTTAGAAGGTGGAAGCTGGATTTGGAGTGCTTCACTACGGTACTACTTTATGGTTCCAATGCTTTTACTTATTGTCATGTATAGAGGGAACTTAAAGCAACTCTTTCAATATATGAAAAATAATCCGAAAGAATGGTTAGTGTGGAGTATCGTTGGATTTGGTCTCTTCTATGCACCACTTAGTTTTGCCGGAGCTTTTGGACCTGGTTGGCTTGTTGCATCAACTTGGCAAATTACGATTGTCGCAGGAATTTTGTTAACACCATTTTTTGCAGTAGATCCATTACATAAAAAACTTCCAATGAAGGAATTAGTTATGTCTGGGGTTATTTTATGCGGTGTTGTACTCATGCAAGTAGAACATGCTTCTTCATTAGGAATTCGAGAAACCGTTTTATGTGTAGTTCCTGTACTCATTGCAGCGTTTGCGTATCCTCTTGGAAATCGAAAAATGATGCAAGTTTGTAAAGGTGAATTAGACGTATTCCAGCGAGTTCTCGGTATGACATTAGCAAGTTTACCATTTTGGTTTTTACTATCTGGTTATGAAGTATCAACAGGCGGATTACCGTCAAGTAGCCAAGTTTTCCAATGTTTTATTGTAGCAGTTAGTTCTGGTTTAATCGCGACAGTACTATTCTTCTTTGCGACAGATCTTGTAAAAGATGATCCACAAAAACTAGCAACAGTAGAAGCAACACAGTCCGGTGAAGTTTTATTTGCGCTAGTAGGAGAGCTTATCTTACTATCTGCGCCAATTCCGTCATCTTTATCTTGGATCGGAATGAGTCTTGTTATTGTCGGAATGATACTACATAGTTATGTAGCGGTCGTTGTGAAAAAAGAAGAAAAAATAACAGCGTAATGAGATTAGCTCTTTTTATAAAGAGCTAGTCTTTTTTCATAGAAAGGGATGGAAGTATGAATTTACAGCGTGTTGAACAAATTGAAAATGATTTAATTTTACATGTACTACAGTATGCAGTTGGGCCAAGTGAAACTAGCTTAGAGAAAGCAGTTTTATTTTATGAAAGGAATAAAGGCACTTTGCATAGATTTGAAGAAAAGGCTTGCATAGGTATTGAAATAATCGGAACAAATAAAGCGAGAATATGCCACATAGCAGTCGTCCCGCAATACCGTCATAAAGGAATTGCGTTGCAAATGATAAAGGAAGTATTAAGAATGCATCAATTGACGTATCTCGAGGCTGAGACAGACGATGAGGCAGTAGAATTTTATAAAAAAATTGGTTTTCAAGTTAAAAGTTTAGGAGAAAAATATCCAGGAATTGAAAGGTTTCATTGTTACATGGAAAAATAGTATAAAAATATGCAAATGTGCATTTTAGGTATAGTTTGAAAAAAGTAAGATTTACATTATATAATAAAGGTATCTGGAAAAATATAGATAAAAGAAATTAGGTGTATAACACATGAGAATGGATAAAAGTAAATTTATAAAAATTGCTACTTCAATAGGGGTATCATCTTTTTTATTAACTGGATGTGGCGATTATGAAGAAGATACTGCTCAACAAGAAAGTACTGCTGTTAAAACGGATGGTGGAAAACAAGGAAATGAACAAGAAAATTTACATTGTGATGATAAAACTCCTACCAATGAAAATGTAGAAAATGATGAGTTATGCAAGGAAATTAATCCATCGTTTTCATCGTATAATGAAAACTCACATTTACCGATACTGCCATTCGTAGCGGGATATTTATTAGCAAGCAGAACTTCAAATATGAATTATTCAGCAAAACCCAATGTAATGAAAAAAACGTATGCAAATAATATTATTCCATATCGTGAAAAAGACCAAAGTAGAACTGGTGGCAGCGGTGGTGGAGGATACTACGGTGGAACTAACAGTAACAACAATAATTCTTCCAATAAAGTAGATTTAAACAAACAACAGCCCAATTCCTCAAATAAGGTGACGCCAGATACAAATACGCCGAAATCATCTACTACTCAAACGCCGAAAGTGAATTCTGGTTCAAGTGGAATTGGAAACGCAAAAGCGCCAGCCGGATCATAACACGAAAGGATAATAGGATCATGTATACAGAACAAGAGCAGAAAGAGTATATGAAAGTATGGTTTTCACTTGCGGAAGAGGCTGGTCGGAATGGTTTTACATGGCCGAGTCTATTAGAAAATGAAGAATGGAATCAATATATGGCAACAGGTATGTATCGTATGCCAGTAAAAACTTATACTGCTATTTCAAAAGCGACAGAGGAAGTTATGTACGTGTTATATAGAACGTATCAATATATTGTCAATACAACAGAAGATTTTCAAAAACTAGGATTTCCAGCTGAAACGTGGGAAATTGCGAGAATGAAACATATTGGTTTGTTTTCATATTTTACAAGGTTTGACTTTATCGTAAATGGTGAAGATATAAAGTTAATAGAAGTAAATTGTGACACACCAACAGGTTATTTAGAGCCGTCTGTCGCAAATGAAGTGTTATGCCGTTATCACGACGTGAATCACCCAAATCATATAGAAGAGCATATTGTGCAGGCGTGGGAACAAATTAAACATGACTATAATATAGGTCCTGAAGAGACGATATATTTTACTAGTTATGATTGGCACGATGAAGATCATCAAACAGTTCAATTTTTAAGAAGCTATTGCTTAGATCAATCAACAGACTATATAGGAATACAAGATATCGTCGTTACAGATGATGGTATATATACGCCAAGTGGCGAACGAATCCATTATTTATATAGACTATATCCAATTGAATATTTAGTTTCAGATACCGATAAAAATGGGAAAAGAATTGGACTTCAGCTTTTAGATCATATAGCGCAAGGAAGACTGAAAATTATTAATCCACCTGCTGCTTTTCTTATGCAAAATAAAAGTGTACTCGCATTAATTTGGCGACTGTTCGAAGAGGGAGTTTTCTTTGAGAAAGAAGAGCGAGAAATCATTCAGAACTACTTCTTACCAACATATTTTACAAATAAACCGTTTATAGAAAGAAATGAATCATATGTTTCTAAACCTTTATACGGCCGTGAAGGCGGAGGAGTATCTATATACGAAAATGATGAACTATTGGCTGAAGATAAAACAAAGTATTACTTTGAACAACGGAAAATATATCAGCAATACATAGAAATGCCTGACTATACAATTGACACATGGGATGGTCCGTATACTGGTAAACTATTAATTGGTTCACACTGTATTAGCGGGAGAGCCGCAGGGTTATTTTTACGTGTAGGCGAGAAAATAACGGGAAACTTATCGATGTTTACAGGGGTTACAATTGAAGGGTAAATGAAACGGAAGAGCTTATCAGTTGTGATGGGCTCTTTCGTTTATATATAGTGTTTGTATTGTTTTGACGTATCACTTTTATTTTTCTTCATACTGAAAAAACGTATGTAATTAAGCAAATTAGTTCAAATAGTAGAAAAGAGAATAAAGTTTTTTTATTTATCTGCTATTGTTATTTGAGATCGATATATTGTCATTTGATTATTATGCATGTGAATATATAACCTTTTTTTGAAGTGACAGAAATGATTAAGTTAAAAATTAAGAAAAATATGATAATATATGTATGTATTAGTTTTAAAAAATGGGGGAACAATCGTGAAAATGAATGACATAGTGGCAAGTACACAATTGCCAAATACAATCAAAACAATTACAAATGATTTAAGAGAATTAGGGTTAGAAAAAGGAATGACGGTTATTGTGCATTCTTCGCTCAGTTCTATTGGCTGGGTATCTGGCGGAGCCGTTGCGGTAGTAGAGGCGTTAATGAAAGTTATTACGGAAGAGGGAACAATTATTATGCCAACTCAATCTTCGGATTTATCTGATCCGAAACATTGGTCAAGACCACCTGTACCTGAAGAATGGTGGCAAATTATTCGAGATAACGTCCCGGCGTTTGAGCCACATATAACACCAACAAGGGCAATGGGAAAAGTAGTTGAATGTTTTCGTACATATCCGAATGTAGTACGTAGCAACCATCCATTAGGAAGTTTTGCTGCATGGGGAAAACATGCAGAAGAAATAACGATGAATCAGTCGTTATCAATTAGTTTAGGAGAGGAATCTCCATTACGAAAAATATACGATTTAGATGGATACATATTATTAATTGGTGTTGGATATGATTCCAATACGTCTGTACATTTATCTGAAGTACGTACTGGTGCATGTGAGTTAATAAAAGTAGGGGCACCAATTATAGAGAATGGTGAAAGAGTATGGAAAGAGTTTGTTGATATGGATTACGATTCTGATAAGTTTGTAGAAATCGGTGTAGAGTTTGAGCGAAAAGGAACTGTAACAAATGGAAAAATAGGAAATGCAACGTGCCGTCTTATGAAGCAACGAGATATAGTTGACTTTGGAACAGAATGGTTTCGTAAGAAAAATCAGTAAGGGATGGTTACAATGAAGGGGAAAAAGGTATTAATTACGAGTGGTGGTTGTTTAGAAAAATGGGACCAAGTGCGTGGTCATACGAATATGGCAAAAGGAACAATTGGTAGAATAATCGCTGAAGAGTTTATAAGTAAAGGAGCACATGTTATATATTTACACGGTTATTTCGCTGAGAAACCGAACGATGTAAACAATCAATTAGAATTACACCCATTTGAAGGAATTGTTGATTTACAAGATAAAATGAAAAGTATAATTACACATGAAAAAGTCGATGCGGTCATTATGGCAGCGGCTGGATCAGATTGGGTTGTAGACAAAATTTGTGATCAAGATGGTAATGTTCTTGATATGAATGGGAAAATTTCAAGTGATATAGCGCCAATTATTCATTTTCAAAAGGCTCCAAAAGTTTTAAAGCAAATAAAAGAGTGGGATCCAGAAACCGTACTCGTTGGCTTTAAACTTGAAAGTGATGTAAATGAAGAAGAATTGTTTGAAAGAGCGAAAAATAGAATGAAAGAATCTAAGGCAAATGTAATGATTGCAAATTCACCACATTCTTTATATTCACGTGGAGCGGTGCACTACGTAATTGGACAGGACGGTAAAGGGAAGTTATGTAATGGGAAAGATGAAACGGCGAAAGAAATTGTCAAAAGGTTAGAAGTACTATGTAATCACATTACTGCTTTATAATTTTAAGTATTTGGATAAGAGTGAATCCGCATAGTATATATAGGTAAGCGAAACTTTAATTTATGGGAATTTTACTTTTACACAAACGTTAACCATTCAAGATGGATACATAAAATAATTGGTGAGGAGTGGATTCTATGGAACATTTATTAAAGCAAGCGATTAAACTAAGAAATGAAAAGAAATATGCGCAATCTAGAGAGATACTAATGGGGTTAACCAATTTTACGCGGGATGCAGAAGTGCTTTTTCAATGTGCCTGGATACATGATGTAATGGGACTTGAAACAGACGCTGTGCCGTATTATGAACAGGCAATTGCAAATGGTCTTGATGGTGAGTCACTTTGCGGTGCATATATCGGTCTTGGAAGTACATATCGTTGTATAGGTGAGTATGACAAAGCAATTACAGTTTTAGAAACAGGTTTGCAGCAGTTTCCGGATAATGCCGTGATAAAAGTATTTTTATCATTAGCAAAATATAACGTTAACGATCATGAATCCGCGATGAAATTATTACTTGAAACGGTTATAAAAGTAGACGAAGTTAAAGAATTTGAACGTGCGATTACATTTTATAAAGATCATTTAAACGAGGTTTTTAAATAGAGGAGTGAACGTATGAATGCCACACTATCACGAAGGCGAAAAGGCATTTGGATTGGACTCGTATCTTTCATCTTGTTATCAAACTATTTATTGTATGCCCTTCCGATTGTACCAGCCGCTCCGAAAGAAGTAGTGCTTGGTTCTTTGTTAGATTGTATGTTTGTAATTCCGATTATTACATATTTCTTTATTATTCAAAAAAGATACTCGCTAACGTATATATTTCCTGTCGTAATAGCTGGATATATATTTGCGAGATTTATTATTCCAAGTGACTATTTACAAGCTTTTTCAAACGTTTCTTATATTATAGTTGCGGGAGAAATTGCTTTTGTAGGTCTAGAACTATTCCTGTTGTATAAAATCGTTAAAGTGCTTCCTAATACAATCAAAAGATATAAAGAATATAGAAGAGAGTATTCTTCATTTTCTTATGCGATTGATGCAGCGTTTGATGCTACTATGAAAAGAAATAAATTAGTAGATATCATTGTAACAGAGTGTAAGTTAATCTATTATGCATTTTTATCGTGGCATATAAAAGTACCGGAAGGTGAATCCGTATTCTCATATCACAAAAAGACCGGTGCAATAGGTGTATATATCATGATCATTCATGCGACCATAATAGAAAGTATTGGTTTTCATTATTTACTTCATCAATGGAATCCAGTAGTAGCATGGATTCTACTTATTTTAAACGCATACGCAATGTTTTATTTTTTAGCTGAAATACAAGCAATGCGTAAAAATCCAATTATTGTTACAGAAGAACGAGTAATCATTCAAATCGGATTAGGAAAGAAAATTGTTATACCATTTACACAAATTGATAAAATTGCGTTTTATAAAGGCAAACCTTTAAAGAAAGAAGAAGAGAAAGAGGTTCTTGACGCAACTATGATGGAATTTATAAAGGAACCTCCAATATTTGAAATAACGCTAAAAAAGCCAGTGAAAGCACAATTGTTATATGGATTTTCTAAAACAGTAAGTCGTGTTCACTTAAATGTTGATGAGGAACGGAAATTTTATGATATGGTTACGGAAAAGTTGAAACATGAATAATACTATTGGAGTTCCTTCTAATTTAGAAGGGGCTTTTTTGTGGAGTAGAAAATGAGATTATATGGATTTTATCTTTAAAAACAAGAAACAAATTAACTGAACGCTTTCTTAGTGGAAATATAAAGGGATATAATGAAAGAACTAAAATAAAAGGGGAAATAAAAAATGAGTTGCTTACGTACGTCAGACATTGAAATTATTGAAAGAAAAATCCGATATGATGGTACAACTATAGATCATGCTTGTTTACTAATAGAAGCGCAGCAGGACAAAATTATTTTATATCATGAAATACAGTATTCTTTTACAATGACAGCAAACGATAAGAAGTTAACAATCCCGAAAGGAAGTTATACAGTTGCATATTACTGGGGAAATCGTCCATATAATTTATACGTTTGGAGAGATCAGGATGGGGGGTATCTAGGTTCGTATTTTAATATTGTAAAGAATACATGTATAACGGATGAAGTGGTATCCTTTGAAGATTTAATCCTTGATATTATGATACTTCCAAGTGGAGAATTTTTTATATTGGATGAGGATGAATTACCTGAGTCGTTAGAACAATTTGAAGACGGGTATGTAGAAAAGGCACTTCATACAGTCAAAAACATAATTCAAGAGTCACTTCCAAAAATCATTTTAGAAACTGCTACTCTTTATAAAAAAATAAATATCGTTCATTAAAACCTAGTTGACTTATCGGAAATATTTGTATAATATGTAGTTAATTCTATAACGTATTGCTGATTGGAGAAACCAAAGGCATTTTATCTATTGATAAAATGCCTTTGGTTTTTTTATTATACAACTGCTGAATCTATTCATTTAAATGAATCATTTCAAGGAGGGGAAGAAGTGACTGTTTCAATTGATGGGGTATCAAAATATTTTTCGAAACAAACTGGTACGGTTCAAGTATTAGAAGATATTAATTTTCAATTAGAGAAAGGTGATTTTGTCACTGTAATCGGACCGAGTGGTTGTGGGAAAAGTACGCTTTTGAAAATTGTTGCGGGGTTAGATAACGAATTTGAAGGTGAAGTTATCATCGATGGGGAGCAAATTGTAAAACCGAGTAAAAAACAAGGTTTTATTTTTCAAGAACATCGTTTATTTCCGTGGTTAACAGTGGAAGAAAATATTGCTGCAGATCTGTCGTTAAAAGATAAGTATGTAAAAGACAAGGTAAAGGAATGGGTTGAAATCGTTCGATTGGATGGTTTTGAAAAATCATATCCGAAAGAAATTTCAGGCGGAATGTCACAACGTGTTGCGATTGCGAGGGCTTTATTAAGAGATCCGAATGTATTATTACTTGATGAACCATTTGGGGCACTGGATGCTTTTACTCGAAGTCATTTGCAAGAAGTGCTGCTGAACATTTGGGAACAAAAGAAAACGACAATGATATTTGTTACTCATGATATAGACGAGGCGATATATCTTTCAAACCGAATTATCATCATGAGTGCAAAGCCTGGGAAAATACATAAAGTTATTGAAAATAGTTTGCCCTATCCGCGAAATAAAACTTCTCAATCGTTCCAACAACTTCGAACGAAGGTGCTACATCAGTTTGAACACAGGGGACTGATTCAAACAAGTATATAGGAAAAGGGTGGATTATATATGTATAAAAAATGTAAGGTTCTTTCTTTTGCATTAGTTATATCTTTATTTTTATTAGGATGTGAAAAAAACACTGCAAGTAGTAAGAAAGAAGAGGTAACAATACAAATTGGTATACAGCAAGGATTAAGCCCGCTCTTACTGGCACAGAAAAAAGGGTGGTTTGAAGAAGAGTTAAAAAAAGAAGGAGTTAAGGTGAAATGGACAGAGTTTCAAAGCGGACCTCCTTATTTTGAGGCAATCGCATCAAATCGGTTGGATTTTGGTGAAGTGGGGAACTCCCCAGTTATTTCAGCGCAAGCTGCAGGTATTGAATTTACTGAAATTGCTAATACAAGTTATGCGAGAAAGGGAACAGGGATTCTTGTACAAAAAGATAGCAAGATTACGAGTGTAAAAGATTTAACAGGTAAAAAAATTGCAGTAGCAAAAGGAAGTAGCGCATTTAATTTATTATATCGAGCATTAGAAAAAGAAGGTATAAATGCGAAAGATGTAAATGTCATTCAACTGCAACCAGATGAAGCGCAGCCGGCATTTGAATCCGGATCAGTAGATGCATGGGCCATTTGGGATCCATTCATTTCACTACATACGTTAAATAAAGGGGCAAAGGTTATTGCAGATGGTGAACGATTAAATGTTTCTTCACCAGAGTTTTTAATTGCGAGAACAAAATTTGCGAAGGAACATCCAGAATTAGTTGAGAAATTCCTTAAAGTTTATGAAAAAGCACGTGTATGGCAAGAGTCAAACTTAGATGAAGCGATAAAAATATATACTTCTGCAAAGAAGATAGATGAAGAAATTGTAAAAGAAGTGTTTGATCACGACAAACCAATTTTAGTTCCGGTAACGAAAGAAATAATAGCGGAACAGCAAAAGACAGCGGATTTTCAATATAAGCTCGGCTCTATAAAGAAAGAAATCAAAACAGATAAAGTTGTAGATAATTCTTTCGTAGAAAAAGCATTAAAGGCGGAATGAAAAGAGGTTTTGTAAATTGGAGAATACGAAAGCTGTTATGAAAAGGGCGAGTATAGCGATTGGCAAAAACAATGTAAAGAAAGTACGAAAGACGAATGTAAAAGTGCTAGTAAGAGCGATTACTATACCGATTATCGTATTAATTATTTGGCAGTTAGCCGGCGTATTCGATTTAGTTTCTAAAACAGTTTTACCAACGCCATTAGATATATTACTAGCTTTTCAAGAACTTATAAAAACAGGGGAGTTATTCGGTCATTTAAGTATTAGTGTATTTAGGGCTGCGGCTGGTTTCTTTATCGGCGGGAGTTTAGGAATTATTTTAGGAACGATTGTTGGATTTTCAACGAGAAGTGAGCAATATTTAGATCCATCTGTACAAATGTTAAGAACTGTACCTCATTTAGCTGTTGCGCCACTTTTCGTATTATGGTTCGGTTTTGGAGAAACATCGAAAGTATTATTAATTGCGGACGGTGCATTTTTTCCTCTATACGTAAACGCGTTTTTAGGGATACGAGGTGTAGATTCAAAGTTATTCGATGTTGCCAGAGTGTTAGAGTTTAGTAAAAGAAAATTAATTACAAAATTAATTTTACCAGCAGCATTGCCGAACCTATTACTCGGAGCAAGATTATCATTAGGAGTTGCATGGGTGAGTTTAGTAGTAGCAGAACTTATGGGGTCTACAGAAGGTATCGGCTATATGATTATGGATGCAAGGCAATTTTCAAATACAGATATCGTATTTGTCGGCATTATTATTTTTGCATTCGTTGGAAAGTTTTCTGATTCACTCGTACGTTTACTAGAAGTGAAGTTTTTAAGATGGCGAGATAATTTTAAAGGAGAGACAGGGAATTAACATATAAAGTGAAACTTTAATCAGTAGGGGACATCCCCCACTGATTATCAGCCCTCACCAATCGGCATCTTACTGCCCGCAAATAGCGGGGTAAATTATTAGGAGTAATTTATATAGAGTATGTTAGTATACGTTTCAAAATAAATAAGGGGTGTGTAAAGATATGGAATTATTATGGTTTATTCCGGCTTATGGAGATGGTCGATATTTAGGAACGACAAAAAGAGGAAGAGCAGCTGAATATGGTTATTATAAGCAAGTTGCACAGGCAGCTGATTATTTAGGATATACTGGTGTATTACTTCCAACTGGTCAAGGTTGTGAAGATCCATGGGTGTTAGCATCAGCTCTTGCGGCTGAGACAGAGAAATTAAAATTTTTAGTAGCAGTTAGACCAGGGTTAATGTCACCGACAGTTGCAGCGAGGATGGCATCTACATTTGATAGAATTTCAGATGGGAGATTACTCATTAATGTAGTAGCTGGAGGAGATCCTGTTGAATTGCAAGGTGATGGATTGTATCTTGAACATGATGAAAGATATGAAGTTGCAGATGAATTTTTAAAGGTTTGGAAGTCAGTATTACAAGGTGAAACAATCTCTTTAGAAGGAAAACATATTAAAGTTACGGAGAGTAAAGTTGTATTTCCGCCGGTTCAAACACCGTATCCACCAATTTATTTTGGCGGATCGTCCGCTGCAGGTAAAGAAGTTGCGGCTGAACATAGTGATGTATATTTAACTTGGGGAGAGCCACCAGAGCAAGTGAAAGAGAAAATAGATGAAGTAAAAAAACTTGCGGAAGAGAAGGGGCGTAACGTACGATTTGGTATTAGACTACACGTAATTGTAAGAGAGACAGAAGAAGAAGCATGGGAAGAGGCTGAAAGGTTAATTCAATATGTAGATAATGAAACAATTGAGCTCGCTCAAAAAACATTTGCAAGATATGATTCAGTTGGACAAAAACGAATGACACATTTAAATAAAGGAACGAGAGAGTCGTTAAAGATAAGTCCTAACTTATGGGCTGGAATTGGGCTTGTAAGAGGTGGTGCTGGCACTGCGCTTGTTGGAAATCCGCATACAGTAGCAGAAAGAATAAAAGAATATGAAGTGTTAGGAATTGATACGTTTGTATTATCAGGATACCCCCATTTAGAAGAGGCATATGAAGTGGCAGAACTGTTATTTCCTTTATTGAAAGACGAGAAGGAACAAGAAAATAAAATTGTTGGTGAAATGATAGCTGATGCATATGCATTAAAAAAATAGTGAGAAATAAAGTTGAACCAATCGGCTATTAACAGGCAGTTTCACCTATGTTTTGCTTCATTTTGTTTACTGCCTGTTAATACGGGATAAAAAACCCGCAAGTATTTCACTTGCGGGTTTTCGTCGTAAACTATTAGAAAATATGGTAAAATTAAATAGTAACTTAAGGTACGGTTGGTTGTTCAATTATCACTTCTCCAAATAGGAGGGGGGTGATAATACGTGAGTGAAATAGCGTTGCTACTGCAAGGTGGACTGTTTCTCGTTGCATTGTTAACGTTCGTCGTCGTTTTAATAGACAAGCTCAAAAAATAACAACCCACCTATGCCAATAGAATGTGGGTTGTTTTGTTTGTAAGAAACAAATAGGATAAATGAACAATCCAATCTGCTAAGTTACGTGGACTAGTGTGTAGCCGCACACTGGTCTTTTTTATTTATTTACAATTAATAATTGGTTTATGTGATTGTATTGTTCTTTTCATACTTATTATAACACAGTGTCTTTTCATCAAGAAAGGAGACCGTATGTTCTGATTTCGATTAAATAGTAGGTTTTTTTTCTTTAAATAGCCCATCCATATACTGTTTTAAAGTTTGGACATAAAATTCCTGCCTATTTACATCATTTACGCCGACAATTGGAGATGAAAGTTCATATCTCTTTTCTGATAAATGAACGACAACGTCAAATATATCAAATAGACGAATGAAACAGAACAGGCCATCTTTATCACTTAATAAAATAAAGTAATGGTTCTCGCTATTTGTATTTAATGTATTCCATAAAGAACTTTTACTTAAATCGCGAACTATACTTTTTTCTTTTAATTCCATAAAATCGGCATTTGATAGAATGTTAGAAATAACAATCGCATCTGGATCTTCAAAATAGCCATCAACAGCTTGGACAGCGAAAGTATAAGCTGTTTTTAATACACTCATTTTGTATTTACGGTTATCTAAAAGTAATTCACGTTGAATAGAGCTAGCTACTTTCGTTACACGTTCTTCTTTCCAAATTTCATTATGTAGCGAAATATCGTGCTTTTTACATAGTTTCATAATTAATGCATTGGAATAAAGTATTTCATCACTTACTTCAACAACATCTGTCTCAGCAGCCGCAAGTTCCTCACCATGTTCATTCGTATAGAGCGGGGAATCAATTTGTTTTTTCATTTGCTCAATCTTAAATTGACTTAATTTATGCCGAATTAAGGGGCGATCAATATTTGTTGTCATTTGTTCATGGCAAGTATCACAAATTGAGTTTGTGAAATAATATCCACATAATATTTCGGGGATGACATATTGTTCACTAAGTTCTTTCGTATCTTTTCTGCATATGATGCATTGTGTCATTTTTATCACCTTTACCTGCAAATTTGTATGTAATCTCATTGTAGTGTATTTATTGGTATTTTGGAATATTGTAAAGGAAAATATTATGTGAAATTCTTGCTTATTTTGGTACAATGAAGAGAAGTGCTAGTTTAAAGGAGGACGTTTTTTTGAAATCGAAAGTGCACTTTTGGACAGTAGAAGTGCTAATGGTTGTAGCGATCATATTTATTTGCACAAAAATATCGTTTCTATTTCAACCGATTGGTATCTTCATATCAACGTTGTTTTTCCCAATCTTAATCGCGTTATTTTTATACTTCATATTTAACCCATTGTTAGTCTTTTTGGAGAATAAAAAAGTACCTAGAAATTTAGCGATTTTACTGTTATATCTTTTTATTATAACATTAACTGCAGTTGGAGTTGGGGTAGTTGTTCCAACGATCTCGCAACAGTTAATGGATTTAGTAAAAAATATGCCCGGTTATATTAAAGAGGGAAAACTATACATACAAGATTTATCCCATCATAGATTGTTTGAATGGTTATCTACACAAAACTATGTTTCCATTGAAACAATTGAAAAAAATGCAATTGAATACTTAAAGGATATACCAAACACAATTACGTCGAGTGCAACGGCTTTATTTGGTATTATAACGAACGTCGCATTAGTTATCTTTACAGTACCGTTTATTTTATTTTATATGTTTAAAGATGGACATGCGTTTCCAGGGAAAGCAGTTAGTCTATTACCTGAGTCTTACCGTGAAGAAGGACTTCGTATCATTAAGGAAACGAACGAAACATTATCTGCATATATTCAAGGACAAGCGCTCGTTTGTATATTTGTAGGTGCTTTTACTTTTATCGGTTATTTAATTATCGATTTACCGTACGCTTTCGTTTTAGGAATTATAGCAGCATTTACAAATATCATTCCTAACCTAGGTCCATTTATCGGTGCAGCACCAGCTGTTATTGTAGGTCTGTTCGTATCTCCGATGCAAGCGTTGTACGTAATTATTATCGTAACAATTGTACAACAGTTTGAAAGTAACATCATTTCACCGCGTATTATGAGTTCAAAATTAAATATCCATCCGTTAACAATTATTATTTTAATTTTAGGGGTAGGTAACTTTGCGGGAATTATCGGAATGATTTTGGCAGTACCAGTTTATGCAGTAACAAAAACAGTTGTATCGAACTTAGTGAGATTGTTTAAGACGAAACGAAGTAATCGAAAATAGTATAAGTTGAGAAAGATACACCGCTTTTTAAGTGGTGTATCTTTTGTTTGTTAATCAATGTAAAAAAGTGTATGCATAAACTTTTATTATATATTTATTACATATCAAATATAACGATAAACTTGTATGATATAGCCCCAATAAAACTATGTGGAATCCCTCTGAACTATCCAAATCATTTCCTTACAGCGTGCTAGCAACATCATAATCGACCCCTTTCAAATTTTATATTTTTAAAAGATTATAGATGAGAGTAGTACTTGCTTCTACGATCTCGAATTTCGTCTATAACCTGTTTATATTGTTGTTCTTGTTTTAATTCCGCATCAGAATAGTTTTTTTTCTGAATTGTAATTGTTAAAAAGAAAAGGTGAAACTTCATGATACATTCCTCCTTTCGCAAGGAATTATAGATGGCTACAGTAGTGACTTTGACGTTCTTTTACATCCTCCATAGCTTTATTAATTTGATGGTCATGCAATATCTCACTGTCTGAGAACTTAGTTTTGTGAATGGTGATCGTTAAAAAGAATACTTTAAATTTCATTTGTTTTTTCCCCTTTAAAAGTTATTTAGAAAAGACGGCTGTAATAAGAAGCTTGGTGCTCTTTCACTTCGTCCATAATAGTTTGAATGTGTTGCTCACGCAAAATTTCACTTTGAGAAAGCTTACGTTTTTGAATGGTGATTGTTAAAAAGAATGCTTTGAATTTCATGAAGGTATTGCTCCTTTAAAATATATTTTTAATACATTTGCGTATAGTATGAACTTTTAATGTCAGTCATTTTATCAGTCAGTTGTTTTAATTGTTGTTTACGAATGATTTCATCTTCAGATAAAGTGTTTTTCTGAAGTACAGTTGTAAAAAAGAAAATATGAAAAGTCATAAATGAATTCCTCCTTTCGAAAAGGAATTACAGGTGATCACAATAAAGCGCTTGGCGCTCCTTAACATCATTCATAGCTTTTTCAATTTGCTCATTATGAAAAATTTCATCTTTGGAAATTGTATTTCTTTGAATCGTAATACTTAAAAACAATACGCTAATGGTCATCGAATGTTGCTCCTTTCTTTAAAAAATAATATAAGAGGCTAAAAAATCGCACAAAAAAGCCACAGGAAGATATAGTTCTCCTATGGCTGGGCGTCAAAAGGCCACAGGAAAGTATACGACCTCCTGTGGCGAATTTATGAATTAATAGAAATAAAGTGCGATTTTCAATTCTCCATTAGGGTGGTCGAATTCATATTTAATTGTCCGAAAAACAAAGGTGCAGTTAACACTAAAGTTAAAGCATGTAATTGTAATTTCATCATTTCCTTCGACCTCCTTTTAGAATTTTTTCTTACGTTAGTAAGTATATACAATTAATGGATAATTGTAAACATAAAAATTGAAAATTTTTAATTTTGATTAAAATGCGTATATTTTAAAGGGTTTTGGAAAGAAGTATTGTAATGAACGAAATATCGATAAAATGGGGGATGCTAAATGAAATATATGCATCGTAATGTAGTTGTTATGCTAACAATTTTTTTATGTATTACTGCTTGTTCTAGCGGAGAAAGAATAAAAGAAATATCTGATGTTGAACCTAGTGACTTTAAGAAATATGCTGGGACATACGTTGGTAATAACTCAGATGTAGTTGCAATTGTTAATCATTTACCCGGTGGTGATACATTTCAAAGTATTAGTTTGGAGAATGAAAGTATAAAGGTAAAATATGGTGCAAATGGAACTCTGACAGAAGACATGGTTGAGACGTATTGGTTTGATGGCAAGGACACAATGGAGAAGAATTTTCTCTTTAACGTTATTTATCTAGCGATTTTAGTACCAAATGCGAAAAGTTACGAGTTTCAAGTAGAAAATAAAAATTTCACGATAAAAAGAGAAGATATACTATCAATCTTGTATGAAAAATTTGATGATTTTCCAAAAGAAAATGATATATGGGATAAAAAGAAAGTAGTAAAGTTCCTTAACGATAATAGCGAAAAAATTACAATGTTTATAAATGAGAAAGAGTTTCGGAAAGCTTTATTTGCTAAATATCCGGTGCAGCAGTTGAAATTAAATGAAAAGAATTTGAGAACAAGAGTTGAAACTTCAACATTTTAGAAAGAGAGCCATTCTTAAACGAATGACTCTCTTTTTTTGTAAAAGAAATTTATGGAAATAAATAATTTAATGTGATATGGTTAATTACATAAGTAATGAACCTAAGAACCTAAGGTGGTGAAATTGTGAAACCTACTCTGGAGCAAAATAAATTAATATACTTACAAATTGCAGAAACGATTGAATCTGATATTTTAAAAGACATATTACTTGAAGAAGAACAAGTTCCATCAACAAATCAATTTGCGAAGATGTTACAAATAAATCCAGCTACTGCAGCTAAAGGGGTAAATGTATTAGTGGATGAAGGGATTCTATATAAAAAGAGAGGGATTGGGATGTTTGTTGCAAAGGGAGCGAAAGAAGTCGTACTTAAAAAAAGACAAAATACTTTTATGACTGAATATTTACCTAAAGTGTGGGAAGAAGCAAAAGTACTAGAAATATCCAAAGATGAATTGATGGATATGATTCAAAAAATTACGAAGGAGGGGAAATAGGGATGATTGCACTTGAAACAAAAGCCGTAACGAAAAAATATAAAAAGAAAATAGCAGTAAATGAAGTAACGATTTCATTGGAAGAGCATAAAATATATGGTTTGCTCGGTAGAAACGGGGCAGGAAAAACGACACTATTAAATTTACTTGCAGGCCAAATTACTTCAAGTAGTGGAAGTATATCAATATTTGGCGAACATGTTTTTGAAAATAGTAAAGCAATGCAAAATATTTGTTTCGTTAGAGTGAAAGAAGAAGCACATCTAAGTTTTAAAGTAAAAGAAATTTTTAAGATGTGCAACATGTTTTATAAAAACTGGGATGGAAAGTACGCTGAAGAACTCGCTGATAAATTTCAGCTTAATATGACAGTGAAATATCATAAATTATCACATGGCATGCAAACAGTCGTCGGAATTATTCAAGGATTAGCAAGTAGGGCGCCAATTACCATTTTTGATGAACCAACTACAGGTTTAGACGCAGCACATCGCGAGTTGTTTTATAGTTTACTACTAGAAGATTACGGTGAGTATCCACGAACAATAATATTATCAACACATTTAGTAGAAGAAGTAACCCATGTTATTGAAGATGTAATCATCATAAAAGCAGGCGCACTTGTTGTTCAATCATCGGTGGAAGATTTATTGCAACAAGCTCATATTATTTCAGGAAAAAAAGATAAAGTAGATGAGTTTTCGATAAATAAAAAAATAATAAATCGAGAAGTTTATGGAAATAAGGGGATTGCTGTTATATGGGAAGAACTTTCTAATGAAGATTATTACTCTCTTGAAAAAGAAGGGTTACTGATTGATAGAATTACATTACAAAAACTATTTATACACATAACTGGTGGTGAAGTGAAATGACGATGTTAATGAAGCAGTTGAAGTTACATATAAATTTTCATTATAAAGCAATTTTAATATTTTGGATTGCAGCATTACTTATAAAAGGAATTACAAGTGTAATGGATTTGAGAGAAATAAGAGAAGGATTTTTACAACATATATTAAATAATCCTTCGATTGCAATTACATTGTTTATAGTAGTAAGTACTTTTATCATACAGGATGATGTGTTTCGTTTAGCAGTTTCATTTGGAGTAACGAGATTACAGTTTTTCATTGGATCAGTTTTCTATATCTTATTACAAGCTGTGGTTTTCTCATTCCTTCAAGTAATTTTTTTAAAAAATACATTGTATAGTACAGTAAATATTAGTTTAGGAGAACAATCAGTTAAACAGTTTATTGTACAACTATTATTGTATCTTACAATAGCAACTTTCTTTCAAGTAGTAGTAGTGATTAAGAAACGTTTTAAGTGGATTGGTCTTATGATTGGTGGAACATTTTTTATATCATTGAATAGTGTGCTTTATGCAGAAGTAGGAATACAGGATTTAAATTCTACATCTAATCTATCTTTAATAGATATCCCATATTTTATTGTCAGTTCAATTATATTAACTATCGTCTATGTCGTGACTAGCGGTATATTTATTCGAAAGGTATCATTTGAGCAAACAATTTAAAATATAATTAAGTATATATTTGAGGAGAGTAGGAAAAACAAATGGGAGACACTTCTTCACTAATTACAGTCTTTTTATGCATTGCACTGCTCATATTTTGGCGTCGTTATCGTTCTATGCATAAGCCAATAAAAGGAACAGGAAAACGTATTTTATGGCCATTACTATTTTTAACACCAGGTATTGTATGGTTTTTAGGTCCCGTACATCCAGCTATTTTACAAGTTATAATAGCAGCATTCATTGGAATTATTTTCGCCGTACCACTTATAGTACTAACAAATTACGAACGAAGAGAGGATGGGAATATTTATACGAAAAAAAGCGCAGCTTTTTTAATTACTTTTATTGCACTTGTCTTTTTAAGATATGGTTCAAGACAATATATTGTTGACTTAGATCAACAAACAATTGGTTTATTATTTTATGTTGTTGCTGTCTCGTATATTATTCCTTGGAGAATTGCTTGTTATATAAAGTTTAGGAAAGTTTGGCGGGAAAATAATAATCATGCTTTATAAGAAAAAACTTTTCTTTTGAGAAGTTTTTTCTTTTTATATGTAATTGAAATCATTTGTTGAAGTGCAAGCTACCATACAATATGATGAATATAAAAAGAGAAAGTAGGGGATATAAAAATGCGTACAATTTTACTTTTTCTAAACGACATGTCTATTAATGAAATAGAGAACATTAGGAAAAAACATGATCCTTTATTTGGTTTAATCCCACCGCATATTACAATTGTATTCCCATTTGAAAGCTCGATTTCAAATGATGAGCTGAAATTACATATTTTAAAATTATCAAAAGGGATACAAGAGATAGAAATAGAATTTGCGAATCAAATTTCGGGTGAAGGGGAATATTTATTTTTACGAGTTGAAAAGGGGCAAAAACAAATAGAAGAACTACATGACTTGCTATATACAGGAGCCTTATTACAATTTTTGAAAGAAGATATTCCGTATATACCGAATGTAACAGTCGGGAGAAAAGAACGTACTGAGTTAGCTGCTGAAGTAGCTAAGGATATTCATAATTTCCCTGAAAAGTTACAATGTATAGTTGATAGAGTTAGTGTAGAGCGAATTGGAGAGAATGGGGAATCAATTATAGAATTTGAAGTACCGTTGCAAAAAAGCTGACAAAAGTCAGCCTTTTTTATTCGTAGCATGAAGTAAAGCACCAATCGCACCGCTATTACCACCATCTCGTAAAAAGATTGGTGTTTTATTTTGATATTTTGTGTAGTTACTAATAATATTTTGAAGGTGTACGTTATTACATAGAGTGGAACCAATATAAATAATATGGTCAATGTTTTTTGTTTCGGCGAATTGAAGGCTTAATGCAGTAACGACTTCACCGACAAGTCCTTGCACAGTTGCTAGTATATCAGCACTACTAAAATTTGAATCTGTTTTGGTAGCTTTACCAAAATTGCTTGCAGTTAAGCTAGTATCAATAGGAGAGAGAATGCCACCATAAATATCACCGACCGTAATATCTAGTTCTTTTCTAGAACCTAATTTTGTTAAAGGAATCACATCTTCAAAATGATCTATATTTGTTAACAATTTTGAAAGCCCCATAATAGTACCACCGCCAACACCCGTTCCACCAGCTCGAATATATTTGTCATTATAAACGTAATGAATGGAAGTACCTGTACCTATATTTGTTAAAATAAAGTTGTTTATATCATATTGCTCTTCTTTTAATATGTATCGGACACCTACAAGAGTAGCTTCAAATTCGTTTAGTTCTACTATATTATATGAGTCTGAAAGTAGTTGCTGTAATTGTTTTGCTTTACCACCTGTTATACATATTTGTTTTATACGAGTGCTTTTCTTAAGCCAATCTATTATTTTATCTTGTTCATTTGAATAAAATTTTTCAAAAGCTAAGTGCTTTTGTTCGTTCAAATAAGCAATTTTTGTTAATGTTCCTCCAGCATCGATACCGATAGTACTTTCCATTTTCCTGCTCCTAACCAAGTAATTTGTTTACTCTGTTCATGTTGGTGAGACGAATTTGTAGGAGGGAGATATCCTGACGAATTACATCGTCTCTATTCTGCTTGATATATTAATAGCTTTTCTATAGTTACAATCGGCTGATCGTTAATAGTTGCAGTACCTTTACCGAGAATAAAACCTCGACGATTGCGAGTAAGCTTATAATGTAAATCAAGTTTATCACCGGGATATGCGTTTCCGTGGAATTCAACCCCATCCAACGAAGAGAGGAAGCCTAGACCTTCAGAGTCACTTGTATTTACAAATGCACTAAGCTGAGCAAGTGCTTCTACAATTAACATATGAGGCATATGTTTTTGATTATCATTTATAAACCACTCATTATTTGAAATCAGTTTATATCCCGTAACGGATTCACCATGTTTTACATTTGTTACTTTATCAATCATTAAAAAAGGATAACGATGAGGAAGAGTGTCTTGAATATGCATATGAAAGTACCTCCAATAAATAATACCCCTGCTACAGTTAAGCAGGGGAGTTATCATTAATTTTTAACTAATTCATTTACTTTTTCAAGAGAAAAAATACCGCTATTTCTAATGTTTTCAACAACTTGTTGTAACACTTCTTTATCTTGAACAAGTGCAATACGTACAAAGCCTTCTCCATGAGGTCCAAAAGCATGACCTGGTGTAACAACGACATTCGCACGATCCATTAATGCATAAGCGAAATTTATCGAAGTCCAGCCTTTCGGAATTTCGGCCCAGACGAACATACTACCAGCTGGTTTATCAACATTCCAACCAAATGTTCGGAATCCATCGACTAAAGTATCTCTACGTTCTTGATAAATACCGCGATTTTTCTCACAAAATGCAGCGCCATTTCTTAGTGCCGCTGATGCCGCTTTTTGAATTGGTAAAAACACACCATAATCTGTATTTGATTTAAATTGAGTAAGTGCACGAACAATTTCTTCGTTTCCAATCATATATCCAATACGGCTACCTGCTAAACTATAACTTTTTGATAAAGAGTTGATTTCTACTCCAACTTCTTTAGCACCAGGTACAGAGAGGAAGCTAATTGGTTTATTACCATCAAAATAAAATTCAGCATAAGCAAAATCATGGACAACAATAATGTTATGCTTTTTCGCGAATGCAATTACCTCTTTAAAGAAATCTGCATGAGCCATTGCTGGAACTGGATTCCCTGGGAAGTTTAAAATCATCATCTTTGCTTGATCAGCAATATCTTCGGGGATAGCTGCTAAATTAGGTAAGAATTCATTTTCTTTCTTTAAAGGCATGTAATAGGATGTTGCACCAGCCATTTGAATTCCAGTTTCATAAGCTGTATATCCTGGATCCGGAACTAATATAATATCTCCCGGATTTGCATAAACCATAGGTAAATGAACGAGTCCGTCTTGTGAACCCATTAATAATAAAACTTCTTTATCGGCATTTAATTTAACGTTATGAGTGTTGTTGTAATATTCAGTTACAGCTTCGTGAAATTCTTGAATACCACTTAATGTGTATCCATAGCTTTCTTTTTCACTTGCTGTATGTACCATTTCTTCTCTTACGAAGTCAGCAGGCGGCATATCAGGATTCCCGATACTTAAATCAATCATTTTGTGACCTGCTGCAATTTTTTCTTTTTTATAAGCCCCTAATTCACTAAATATAGAAGATTGGAATGCTTTCATTCTAGTTGCTAACGTGTAAGTCATCAAAACCCCTCCTAAAAACAGTGTTTTCTTTCTGCGTTTTTAATTATTCTGAAAACACATGTTTACATTTTATCATTTTTTTATGAAAATTAAAATGATTGACAAATTTAGAGAGAGAATAATAAGGAGAAACATAAAAAACGCAGAAAATATTTTCTGCGTCTTATATGAAGTGTAATCATTTCTTTTTATATGTACATAACTTTTCCACTGCATAAAAGTATACATTTAATTTGCCATCGACAACTTTTAAAGTTTGATCCGATGTAAATGAGTTACCATAATCAATGTGATATACATTAGAATTCTTTACAAATGAGCCTTTGTATAAATCTTCTTTTTCCTTTGATGTTTGCATCTCCACTAAATATTGAACAATTTTTTCTTTCTTTTCTTCTTTTACAACTGTTTCAAATTTATAAGATGCAGGGCAAAGACCATTTTTGTTGTCAACGACTTCCCAAGAACCGTATATATCATTATTGCTACATCCGCTAAGTAGAACGATGACTATTGGAATAATTAATAGAACCTTTTTCATTTTGTACTCCTTTCTTTTCATTTTTAATAAACGTGCGAATACGATACGAATATTGTAATAAATAAAGTTTAAATTTTTATAAAGAATTATTTAATTTCACATAAAAATTTAGGCGGAATTGAAAAAGCATGAATCTAGTGTAAAGTCTGATCCATGCGTCTTTATTTATGCTATAAATTCGCAGATTGCGAAGGTTGTTTTTCATATTGTTTCTGTTTAGATAATGAAATGAAAATAATTAATAATGAAATCACACCGAAAATGAGAACCATATATTGCAATCCAATCGTATCTAAGAAGAAGCCTGTGCCGAGTAAGACAATTTGGAACATAACTCTCTCAAACATATTACGGAATGAGAAGAGACGACCATGATAGCTTTTTTCCACTTTCGTTTGGAAAATTGTCGACATAATAGGGAAGAAGCAACCAACACTAAAACCAAATAAACCAAATGATGTAAGAGACATCCATTTTATATCGCTAAAGAACAAGGAAAGGTGTGCAAAAGCGGTACAAACAGCGAAGAAATATAATAATTTTTCAGGTTTGAAATGGTCAGATAAACGTTTAATAACGAAGGCCCCTAACATAAATGCGACACCTTCAATTGTATATATAAAGCCTTTAATCGTTGGATCATGTTGCATTTCACTAATGTTGATTACCATTAAATTAAATCCGGCTATAAATAATAGAGGGATAATACTTAATATAAGTGCTGTAAAAGCAATAGGAATTCCTTTTAAAATACGAAATACTTCCATAAAGCTATTATCTTTCGCAGCTTGTTTACTTGGTGTTGTTGATTTCTTATCTTCGAATTGTAGGAAGAAAGTTGAGAGGAATAATAAAGCGTATGCTGCCATTGAGAAGGCATACATATACTGTAAACTCATTACAACTAAAAGAATTCCACCTAGTGAAGTACCTGCAATACGAGCGATTGTACCTACATTCATATGTACACCGTTCATCTGTAATAACTCATGCTCACGTACGATGAGTGGAATTACAGATTGTAATGCAGGGAAGTAAAATGCTGCAGAAATTTGAAGAGCAACCATAAATGCAATCATGAAGGCAATGCTTTCAAATTGGATAGCGAAAAACATAAAAATAACACTAATAACGCGACCGAACCCAGCATAAAGAAGAACTTTTTTCTTTTCATACTGATCGATAATACGACCAGCCATAGGACCAACTAGTACACCAGCTAATAGTCCGATAAATAATATAACTGATTTCATGAAATCAGAAGGGACATATTTTTGCATAAATTCAAGGTTGCCAAGAATACCAAGCCATAGCCCTAGACCAGCAATAAATTCCCCAATTAATACAATCCAAACATTTTTATTACGCCACATAATGTAAAACCTCTCCGTCTTTTAAAATGAAAAAATCGTATATAAAACCTCCTTATTTTATGTATAATTTATAACGAACTTTTTTAGAGTCAGAGTCTATATTACGTGTTTCATGAGTGGATTTCAATCTTTTTGATTTGTTAAAAATTTGATGTGTTAATAGATGAAACAAGTAAGTCGAAATGTATAAAATCAATGATTACATATTCAGTGAAATTAAGGATAAATAAAATAAAAGCATCAAGAAAATATCACTATTAAATGATATTTTTCTTGATGCTTTTAATACATCAGGCCGAATATTCTTCTTTACGTACTTCGAAAAATTCATTACGACGTAAGTAATTATAAACTTTCTCGGAAACCTCTTCTTCTTCAGACATTAAGAAACGATGATCAAAAGCATAGAATGATTGACCTTTAATTAATTTTACGTAGTATATTTTACACACCTCCTCTAGCATAATTGGAACTTAATTAATATTATGATGGCCTATATGCTTGTTAATCATACTTGGAGTTTCAAAGGATAGAAACTAAACAAATTACAAAAGATTACAAAACTGTAATGTTGTTGTCACGTTTTCCGATAGTTAAAAATAACCAATCTCTTCTATACTACAAATAAGTTATATAAAATAAGGGGGAAAAAAGATGGATGAAGTAATTGGAGAAGTTGTAGCAGGTATGTGTGAATTTGTAGTTGAAGTAACGGCAGATGCTATTGGAAATTTAGTTTCTAGAAATAATGAGGAAAAAGAAACGATATAAAAATATAAAGGCTGATTTCTAAAGGGAAATCAGCCTTTATATTTTTACATTATATTAATATTATTTAAATATTTGTTTGTTAGGATGGAGATGAAACCAATATTGGAGGTGATTAAAATAAATATGCCGAGTTTGGGATTAGATTTATCTAATTCTCGTTTAATTATGGCGAATGTAGACGAAAGGGAATACCATTTTATTATACGTGAACATCCGATTTTAGGGAAAATTATATCGCTACTTGAAAATGGAAAAGAATACGGCTTAATGGATAAACAAATCGCTAATAAAGATAAATTTATAAAATCGGAGCTTATTAAATTAGATTATTTTAACATAGATGTTCTACAGCATACACCTGGATGGATATGGATTGGTATGGATCAATTTGGTTTACATGCTCGTGAGGCTACTTATAACGAAGTAGACGTTATTATGAAGTTAAAAGAGGATTTATATTATATAGATGTATATGAAAAAGTAAAAATGTAATAAATATTTAGCCAGGTTAGGGGACAAGTTTCCGTAGCCTTTTTTGTTTAGGAATAAAACGTAAAATTTATATTATATTGATGATAGGAAAGCATGATAAGAAGTAAGCTGAAAAGAGGATTTGAAAATACATAAAGAGAACTTTAATTATTATATGAATCCTATATGTAAATAACAATAGAAAGCAGATGATAAAATGAGTAAAGAAGAGCTTGTGAAACAACAGTTTGGTAATAATGCTGAAAAATATGTAAAAAGTAAAATTCATGCTAATGGACCAGACTTACAATATATAGTTCAACAAGTTGAGTCTCGTCATAATAATCGTCTTCTTGATATTGCTACTGGCGGTGGACATGTTGCGAATATATTAGCTCCATTGTTTAAAGAAGTAGTTGCCTTAGACTTAACAGAAAAAATGTTAGAGAATGCGAAAAATTTTATTATCAGTAATGGACATGAAAATGTATCTTTTATTGTTGGAAACGCTGAAAGTTTACCGTTTGCTGATGGTTTTTTTGATACAATTACGTGCCGAATTGCAGCACATCATTTTACGAATCCACCTCAGTTTATATATGAAGTAAATCGTACGTTAGAACATAATGGATTGTTTATTTTAATAGATAATGTTTCACCGGAAAATAATGAATACGATACATTTTATAATTTTATAGAAAAAAAGCGGGATCCGAGTCATGAACGAGCGCTGAAAAAAACAGACTGGATTTCCTTGTTAGAAAAAAACGGTTTGCAAATGCAGTCATGTCTTACTTTTGACAAGAAATTTGAATTTGACTGGTGGTGCGATATGATGAATGTACCTTTGCTGAAACGTATGAAATTAACAGAGTGTATGATGAAAACACCAGTTGAAATGCAAGAATTCTTTAATATTCAAATTGAAAATAATAAAATAAATTCGTTTTATACTGAAATGGCATTGTTTGTATGTAAAAAAAGCGCGACATTAAAAAGATAAATTTCTTGCAGTCTTTTCAAAGTACGTTATACTTAGTACAGAGAAAATGAGAATTGAGGAAAAGTAATAATGATTCGCGTACGTATTGAAGGAACTGAAGAAGAAATGCTTGAATTTATGGAGAAAATGCCGGACATTCCTGGATTTGAAAAAACACATATGAGAGAACCGAGAAAAGGGAATAATCCAAAATACGATTCAAGTAAGAATGTATTAGCATATTTATCATATAAAAAGATTGAAGTCGCCAATAAATAGGCGGCTTTTTTAGTTGGCACTGTTTCACAGCCTTGTCTTTTTTACATAATAATAATAGTAGATTATGTTGAAGAGGGGTGAGGATAGTTAAAAAGAAAATCATCTTTTTTGGAGACTTTGGTATTGATGATGCTGTGGCGTTAATTTATGCAAATAAAACATGTAAATTAGATATTATAGGTATTGTTGCTGAATATGGGAATGTATCGCGAGAAATCGTAACAGAAAATGTGTATTTTTTAGAAAGATACTATGCTACAGAAGTGAAAATCATTGAGGGTGCAGCTAGACCAATGACAGCGGAAGAACCATTGTTCTTTCCCGAAATTCATGGGGAGCATGGCCTAGGCCCAATTATTCCACCTGATATGAGGATTTGTAAACGGAAAAATTTTTGTGAATTAATTAAATTAATTGAACCTTGTCCAGAAGATATTATTATCGTAGCGACAGGGCGTTTAACAACATTGGCAACGTTATTTTTATTATATCCAAATGTAATGGATAAGGTATGTTCATATTATATTATGGGCGGTGCGTTTTTATTTCCTGGTAACGTTACTCCTGTATCAGAAGCTAATTTTTATGGGGATCCAATCGCCGCAAATATTGTGATGAAGTACGCAAAAAATGCGACTATTTATCCGTTAAATGTAACGCAAGCAGCCCTCATTACTCCTGAAATGGTGGATATTATTAATAAAGAAGGAACAGGACAGGCGAAACTTATTAAACCGATGATCGATTTTTATTATGAGAACTTTTATAAAAAAGAATACCCGGGTATTGCTGGAAGTCCGATTCACGATTTACTTCCGTTCATTTCCTTTATTAATGATGATATTTTTGAATATAAAAAGTCAGCAGTTTGGATCAGTACGACAAATGACGTAACAAGAGGACAAAGTGTGGCAGACTTTAGAAAAATAGCCGAGCCAACAACATTTGATAATAGACCAATTCAAAAAATTGCAGTTGGTTTTGACTATCCTGCATTTAAAGAAGAGTTTATGCGGACAATATTAAAGCCTGACTGTCCTTAATATGTGTATTACGAATAACATCAACCTCGAGTCGAAAAACTGGCCGTTCATTATTTTGAAATAATCTAATAGTTGATCTGTATGAATAACTATTGAAAAATGTAACATAACTAATGGTAAGCAATTGTTTCTAATTATATTTTGATTGGTAAAATATAAAGGAGGTTATCATATGATTTGGTCTTTAATCGTCGGTGGTATATTAGGATGGCTTGCGAGCTTAATTACTGGAAAGGACGTACCTGGTGGTGTAATTGGTAATATTATTGCTGGTATTATCGGTTCATGGATTGGTTCGAAATTACTTGGTAGTTTTGGTCCAGTCATTGGTGGATATGCAATTATTCCAGCTTTAATCGGTGCGATCGTTTTAATTTTCATCGTAAGCTTCTTATTACGAGCAATGCGAAAATGAATGTAAGGACTGTTTACATTTGTAAGCAGTCCTTTTTATATGTTATGCTAGTATTATACAATCAGGAGGTGTCAGCATTGAAAACATTTACAGTAAATTTCCATCAAGAAGATAATGCTAAAGCGACAACAGTACATAAATTAAGTGAAGAGGACTTCAACAAAGCAACAGAAAAAGGCACTCGTCATCTATTTGATTTAGATACAAACGTTGGATTCTTCGTATTCTTTGACGCAGAAGATGCAGAAGGAAACGATCAATACTTAATGTTACAATACGAAGGTGATCATGAAGAGCCAACTGCGTGCTACGGATTTGATTTAAAACTATACTATCAATTTTTAGCACTGTACTTAAATGATCTTGAGTTCCAAGGTGAAACAGATGAAGAAGAGGAAGAGTATGGCCCAATTCATCATTTAGCTCACTTGCTTTATCATATTGTTGAAGATGGTAAGTCAATCGAAGTGTAAAAATACATATGTAAAGCTGTCCTTTTTGGACAGCTTTTTTTATTATTATGATGAATGTTATGGTTTGCATTATGGTAAATGGATTTCTGATGGTGATAAATGGTTTGATTAAACAGAAAAAGCAACAAAGAAGACTCATCTTTCTTTGTTGCTTTTTCTACGTTTCAGGAAGGATTGCAGTGTAAATGGCGAGAAGGGATATATAAGGAGATGGGAAAAATGATAAATAATACAATTCCAAGTTTTTTGAAAGTATGGGAAAGTGATAATGTAGAATTAGAAGTTCTTAACCAATATTTCATTTCGCATCCAGAGATATTTGAAGAATACTTTAAGTATCATTGTCCACATACGAGAGAACGTCTTTCTACTGCCATTAAACAATATCCCGCAAAAATAGAAGGTATTCATATCATTGCAGAAACATTACCGATTATTATTCAAGAGATAACGAATGAATATCATAATAATTATAACTTTGATTTAAATATGAAGTTTCATTTATTTGTTGGAGCTTTTGGCTCTAATGCATTTGTAGAAAGGGAAATTATTGGAGACATCTTTTTTGCGGCAGAAAAATTATCTCCAGATGTAAATCACCTTCGTGTTATTGTCGCTCACGAAATAGGACATATATATCATAATGTTATGTTACAAAATGATGGAATGGATTGGACAAAAGCTGAGTGGACTGACGCGGCAGTTACTTTGTATCGTGAAGGTGTTGCAACATATTTATCAAAGCAAATTATAAAAGGCGTAAATGAATCAGTGTACTACTCATATAACAATGATGGTGAACGTTGGTTACAATGCTATATAGAAAATGAAAAACAAATAAAGAATCGTTTTTTGGAAGATTATATAGAAGGATGGACGTTCGAAAAAGAGAAAGAGTGGTTCCGGTTATCTGGCGGACAATACTTTGGATACAACCGAATTGGTTATTTTTTAGGAACAGCTTTTGTAGAGGATGTTGTACAAGCACTAGGAGAAAGTGAAGCATTTATTTTTTGGAACAAATATAATTTGAAAAGTAGCGTAATGGATTGGTTATCGAAAGGAATAAGATTATAATAGGGGGCTGAAATGTATGAAAGTGTATGTAAAGATAGCTATGTTATTTCTCGTTTTTACATGCCTATTGGCATTAGTAGCATGTAAAGGGACAGACGAAAAAAAGGAAACAAACTCAACCTCTGAAAATAGTAAAAACGAACAAAATAATTCTTCTGAAGAAAAGAAAGAGCCTGAAGCAAAATCAAATAATGAAGGATCAGCAAAACCAAAGACAGATTCAAGCACGAAAGATACAGTAATCAATCAAAAATCAATTAACCACATTAAAGATTTGTTTGAACTAGCGAAAGAAGGAAAAGTACCTAATGTTCCGTTCGCAGCTCATACAGGAGATATTGAAGAAATAGAAAAAGCGTGGGGGAAAGCAGATAAAACAGAACAAGCAGGTAACGGAATGTACGCTACCTTTACAAATAAAAATGTTAGCTTCGGTTTTAATAAAGGATCACAAGTTTTTGATGTACGCTCCTATCATGCAGAACTGAAATCAATTACATTACAAGATATAGAGAAAGCATTAGGAAAACCAACTTCAGTTAAGGTAAATGGGGAAGACAAAATATATGTATATAAAGTAAACAATCAGTTTGAGTTAAAATTCATTATTCCAAAATCGACTGGGAAGGTAAATCATATTTCGGTATTTTCACCAGAAGATAGTATTAATAAAATGGCAGGGTAAAAAAAAGGATGAGGGACGCAGCCTATAAAACATGGGGAGTATGTTCTGAAATATCTTTTTTTATTTTATTACGCTCTAAATTTTGAACAAAAAGAGCTTGAATAATGCCCCCAATTATTAAGAAACAAGCACAAATATAAAATAGCATACTACCGTTTAGTTTACTTAGTAAAACCGCACCAATAACAGGACCGCACGTTCGAGATATATCCCAATGTAATCCATAAATTGAAAAATACAATCCACGTTTATCTGTAGGAGCGATTTCTGAAACGAATCGAAGTAAATGGTTGAAAGCAATACTTTCTCCAATGACTAAAAAGAGTAATGTGAAAAATAGTGACAAGATTGTTGCTGAAAATCCGTAGCCAATTGCAGTTATCGTAAAGCAGGTGTAAGAAATAAGTATAATTTTCGCCATAGAAAATCGTTCAGACCATTTCACGAGAAAGATTTGCAGAATGATTTCCATAATAGCTTTGCATGTTGAAATAAAAGCAAGCATGAATACGAAATCTGGAAATATATCTTTAGCGAAAATGCGATAATTTGTCTCAGTTTGAGCATAAAAAAAGCTAATAGGAATTGTAGAAATCATAAGTCCCAAAACGGCGTAATGTTTGTGTACAAATTGTTTTGGAGATGATACTTCAAATTTTTGCTTTGGTGTTGTAAGTACTGGAGCAGTTTCTGGAAGCTGCGTCCATACAACTACTGCATATACCATAAGTGTAATGCTTTGCATTATAAATAAATATTCAGGGTGAGTTTGATAAAAGATAGCACCAATTATTGGACCAATTACGGAACCAATTGCAGCCATTGTATGCAAAAGAGCAAAAATTTCTGCTTGTTGTTTTTGTTTTGTTAAATCAGCAATTTGTGCACGTTGAGCGGGAATATATAAGGAACGGCCAACCCCATTTATGACGTATAACAGTGCAAATATAAAAACAGATTGAGCAAAGACGAAGCTGCCGATTGCAACGCCTTGTAGCAATAATCCGAGCAACATAATTTTCTTTCGCCCATATTTATCAGTAACTCCCCCAGCAATAAGTGTAAATATGATGTCTGAAAGAGGTTGTAGTCCAAAAATGAGCATGGTGATTATTATATTACCGTTTAACATTTTATTAACGTAAATAATCATAATGAGAGCTAACATGGATTCAGTTGTTCGGGTTAATAATTCGCCCCACAGTCTTATAATGATTGGTTTATTATAACGTAGTAAAAGATTGTTCAATATTAATTCCTCCTTTCTATATTGAAATGATAAGATGAAAGGAGAATTGGAAAAAGGGTAGAAAGAATAAGGAGTATTTTTCACCTTTTAGGGGGAATATGATGTTTATTTTAGATCAATACATTGAACTATGGATTGCCTATGGCAAAAGGGAAAAAGAAGGAGAACAATTAGAAATAACAGTGCAAAATATATCCGAAATATTATTTTGTACGGAACGTAATAGTAAATTAATAATAAAAAAATTAGAAGAACTACGTTGGATTACTTGGTTTCCAGGGCGTGGAAGAGGGAATCGTTCTAAACTAATATTTCAAAAGCAACCGATGACATTAATTTTAGAAAAAGGAAAAGAATTAACGAAAAAAGGAGATGTGAAAAGTGGAATCTCATTTGTAGAACGCTACAGCTCACAATTTCCATCAATAAAGAAAGAGTATGAAGCTTGGGTAGATTCCATATTTGGTCATCAAATAGAACGGACACCTGAAGGAAGAAAAGACGTACTTCGTTTACAAGTACAAATGAACCTGGACATCGCTTTAGATCCAGTTTACGCTACGATGCGCTCAGAATGTCATATGGTTAAACATATTTTTGATACACTCGTATATGTGAATGAGGAAACAAATTGTATAGAGCCAAGACTTGCTTTTCACTGGCAATATAATGACGCTGACAAGGTTTGGACATTTTATTTAAGAAAAGGCATTTATCTTCATAATGGAAAACGACTTACTGCACATGATGTTATCCATTCATTGAATCGATTTATGAAAACTGAAAACAACCCACACGCATGGATGTTACAACATGTTGAAAGCGTCCGTGCAGTGGATGAATGTGTTGTTGAAATTCAATTACATGCTGAAAATAGGATGTTTTTACATATGCTTAGTGCAGAACAGTGTTCTATCGTACATGAAGATGAAACAGGAAACTTCATTGGTACTGGGCCTTTTACATTACGAGAGAAGAATGCATATTTATTTGTACTAGAAGCACATGATTTATATTATCGCGAAAGACCTTTCCTTGATCGAATTGAACTGTTGAATGTGGAGCAAAGTGTAAATACATATGACGTGTTAGTAAAGGCGCAGTATAAAGATAAAGAAAAACATAATAAAGAAATTTCTCGGCTTGAATCGAACGTAACATATGTAACGTGCAATCTTGTAAAAGAAGGACCAATGCAAGATGAGCTACTTCGAAAGGCGCTACATCAAATTATTCATGGCGATAAAATTGTTCAAGAACTCGGCGAAGAACGCGGAGAAGTGGCAAAGAAACTAATATTAGCAAATGAAAGCATAGTAGAAATTGAGGAAGATATAGAAAGTTTAATTAAGAGAAGTAAATATCATAATGAAGTGCTACAACTTTATACATTTACAGGACGAGATCACGTTGAAGATGCACAATGGATACAAAAAGAGTGTGCGAAGTACGGGATTTATGTAGAAAATAATTTTCTTGAAATAGAAGATTTATTAGAAATGAGTACGATACAAAAGGCTGATATGATGCATGATAGTGCAACAATTAGCGAGCGAATAGAAGATAGTCTGCTTTATATGTATCTGACAAAAAACAGTTTTATTCATGGGCAAAGCAGCATGGACTTTCATAAAACGTTGTTCCCATATTTTAAAAAAGAACAATTAGAGAATAGAGTTACATTGTTACGCGATATTGAGGACACTTTGTTACGTCATATTCATATTATTCCTTTATACCGTAACAAACAACAAGTAACTTCTCACGAAAAAGTACAAAATATAATGATTAATTCACAAGGGTGGATTGATTTTTATGAAATATGGTTTACATGTTGATAAATAAGGGTTTTTACGCATTTTACATGATGTGTAAGAGCCTTTTTTTCGTGTGTGAAACAGGTTTGTTTTACACATTGTTACGCTACTTATGATAAAAGTCTATTTACAGCGTAACAGTGTTATGTTACATTGTTGTCAGGAAGGAGTGTTATACAGTTGAGTACAGATTTAATTTCAAAAAAAGATTTATTAGAACTAACTGGTATTTCATACGGACAGTTATATAGGTGGAAAAGAAAAAATTTAATACCGGAAGATTGGTTTGTACGAAAGTCAACATTCACGGGTCAAGAGACATTTTTTCCGAAAGAAAAGATATTAGAGCGTATTGATAAAATCCAAACGATGAAAGAAGATTTATCACTTGATGAACTAGCAAATATGTTTTCACCGAGTGTTAGAGAAATTCTTTTAACAAAAGAAGACGTCTTACGTAAAGGAATTGCATCAGAGCCAGTTTTACAATTCTTCATAGAACAAACGAATAAAACAACAGAGTTTCAATTTGTAGATATTCTTTATGTGTATATGTTAGAAGAGTTACTACAATCGGGAGAGATTAGTTTAGAAGAAGGAAAAATGGTCTTGCAAGTTTTACGTGAAAATTATGAAGCGATTAAGCATAAAACTTGTGACTTAATCATCGTCCGAAAGTTAGGGATTTCTACATGTTTCTTAGTTTCAAATGTGGACGATTTAATTTTTGAAAAAGGTACTAAAATTGTTTTACGCGAAGCGATTATGAAATATACCGAAGCATTAAAAACGAAACTGTTGTAGTGGAGGAGAAAGTATGCGTACAGATAATTTGATTATAAATGGTTACGGTTCATCGAATGGCGGCGAATTTCATAAAGTGCAATTAAATGGAAAAGGGACTGTTAATGGAAATATTGAATGTGACCAGTTTGAATGTAACGGTTACGGTGCTGTTACTGGAAATTTGAAAAGTAGCAATGCAAGAATTAGTGGATCAGGTAAAGTTGATGGTACAGTTATTGCGGAAACGATGCGAATTGATGGGAAAGCAACAATTACGCAAGATGTGAAGGCAAACAGTTTAAAAATTGCAGGAAAAGGTACAGTAGGTGGAAATGTAACTGGAGAAGAATTTAAAATCAACGGTCAAGCAACGATTGATGGGAATTGTGAAGTGGATACTTTTTCTTCAGAAGGACAATTTACAATTGGTGGATTATTAAGCGCCGATGAAATAAATATTAATATTCACGGTACATGTCGAGCAAAAGAAATTGGTGGTCAAACGATTAAAGTAAAACATAGACTAAGTACTTTTAGTAGACTGTTTAAATCAGTATTTGGTATACAATTAGAGGCTGAACTATTAGAAGGTGACAATATTGATATTGATTATGCTCACATAAAAACGGTAAGAGGAAACAATGTGACAGTAGGAGCGAACTGTGAGATTGAACTCATTGAATATACGGGTGTTCTTACTGTCGATAAAAGCGCAAATGTAAAAGAAATGAAGCAGATTTAATGGAAGGGAGAAAGTAATATGGAAGATCAACATAGTCTTACTGTTAATGGTTCTGGTAGTTCAGCAGGCGGGGATTATAACAAAGTGAAGATTCGCGGTGAAGGAACGATTTCTAATGATATGAGTTGTAATGAATTTAAAACGTACGGCACGAGTGAAGTGCGCGGTAATATGAAAGTGAAAAATTATGTCGTGTATGGAGATAGTGAAGTACGAGGAAATGTAACTGCGGAATATGTAAAAGTATACGGAAATACACAAATGAATAGTGATGCCCATATTGAAAAAACGAAAGTAAGAGGTATGATAGAAGTTAAAGGGAAGTTTACTGGTGATTTCGTAGATGTGAAAGGCGCTTTAAATGTGAAAGGAGATATTGAAGTTGAAGAACTATCACTAACTGGTGGCCTTGAAAGTGATGGATTACTTAATGCTGAAAATATTGAAATTTCACTTCGTTATGAAGGCAGCAAAGTGAGAGAAATCGGCGGTAAAAAGATTACCGTTCGTAAAAAAGCGAGATTTATTCCATTTACAAGTCATGCTGGAAGCCTCCAAACGTCTATCATTGAAGGAGATGAAATTTATTTAGAGCATACGATTGCTGAAGTAGTACGAGGAAATAACGTTACCATTGGTCCAGGATGTGAAATTAGTGTTGTAGAATATCATACTAGTTTTAATCAAAAAGGTAATGCAGTTGTAAAAGAACATAAACAAATATAAGTAGTACGAGGGAGAGCAAGGTTATGGTTGAGAAGAATAATAAGCTCGGCTTTGTTGTGGCGGGCTTATTGCTAGGTATTTTAATGGCATCAATGGATAATACCATTGTCGTAACGGCGATGGGAACGATTGTTGGTGACTTAGGAGGCCTTGAAAACTTTGTATGGGTCGTTTCTGCCTATATGGTTGCAGAAATGGCAGGTATGCCGATATTCGGAAAACTATCAGATATGTATGGTAGAAAGAGATTCTTTATTTTCGGTTTAATCGTCTTTATGATTGGTTCGGCACTTTGTGGTACTGCTGAAAATATTACACAGTTAGGTATTTATCGTGCCATTCAAGGTATTGGCGGCGGGGCATTAGTGCCGATCGCGTTTACTATCGTTTTTGATATTTTTCCTCCTGAAAAGCGCGGGAAGATGGGTGGATTATTCGGAGCAGTATTTGGTTTATCAAGTATTTTTGGTCCGCTGCTTGGTGCGTATATTACAGATTACATAAGCTGGCACTGGGTATTTTACATTAACTTACCGCTTGGCGTTTTAGCACTTATTTTTATTACATTCTTTTATAAAGAATCACGAGTTCATAGAAAGCAAAAAATTGATTGGTTTGGCGCAATTACTTTAGTTGGTGCAGTAGTTTCGCTAATGTTTGCTTTAGAACTAGGTGGACAAAAGTATGATTGGGATTCTAACTTTATTTTAAGCTTATTTGGCGGATTCGTTATTTTAATTATTGCATTTATTTTTATTGAACGTAAAGTAGAAGAACCGATCATTTCATTTGAAATGTTTAAACAACGTTTATTCGGAATGAGTACCATTATTGCATTATGTTACGGTGCTGCGTTCATGTCAGCAACTGTATACATACCGTTATTCATTCAAGGTGTATACGGTGGTAGCGCAACAAACTCAGGATTATTACTTTTTAGGATCAGTCGTAACAGCTCAATTAGGTGGATTTTTAACGACGAAGCTTAGCTACCGAAACATTATGATTATTTCTGCTGTTATTATGCTAATTGGACTATTCTTATTAAGCACATTAACGCCAGAAACAAGTCGTATATTATTAACGGTTTATATGATTATTATTGGATTTGGAGTAGGTTTCTCATTCTCTGTACTAAGTATGGCAGCTATTCACAACTTCGGTATGGAACAGCGCGGATCTGCAACTTCAACGAGTAATTTCATTCGTTCATTAGGAATGACACTTGGTATTACAATCTTCGGAATGATTCAAAGAACAGGTTTCCAAGATCAATTAGAAGAAGCTTTTAAAGGTATGAGCGGAGGAATGAATACAAACGCTTTAGGAGATTCAAGAGCTATTCTATCAGAATCGGCAAGATCTCAAATCCCGCCGCAAATATTAGATAAAATTATTGACGCTCTTTCTAGCTCCATTGTTCAAACATTTATGTGGGCATTAGTACCAGCAGGTCTAGCATTCATATTTATTTTCTTTATGGGAAATGAGCGTATGGTAATTAAGAAACAGCAAACGAATAAAAAGAGTGAAACATCAAAAGCGTAATGAAAAAGCTCCTTTCCAATTGGAAAGGAGCTTTTTCGTATGTACGGATTTAGATTAGCCTTCGATAATTTCGTATTCTTCGTCTGCTAATAATAAAATTTGTGTTTTCTTACCTTTGTTTTGAACTTCGATTACATCGTATGCACCTAAGTCTCTTAGTTTGTTTTGAGAAGCGTTAACCATAACTTCCATAGAATCAATTAAGATATCTTCTTCAATGTATGATTCAGGCAATGCCATATCTTCTGTTTCTAATACACATGCATATAGATTTTGTAAGTTTTCAGTAGTTGGGTTTTGTTCCTCAACATCAATGATGTTCTTTACTGTATCCATATTTTCTTCTTTTGCTTGGTACACTTTAATTTTAGCCATTGTTTTATTCTCCTTTATAACGTAATCGTAGAGGCTACACCTTATTATAACGTTTTTTTCATGAAAGATGAAATTGTTATATGTATTTATAGGGAAATTTATGTGCTATTACTCATTATTGGCGTAATTTCATTATTAATGTGATAAGTAAGTACCTATATTCCTGAGTTAAAGTTATATTGTCCAAGCTTTTTTATACTCCGTTCATAGTATATGTATTAGATAAAACATATAGGGAAGGGATGGAGTGTAAGTGGGTTGTGAGCCGAAACGAAATTATCAATGCTGCCAAAATAGTATTTGTGAATTTTTGCGAAGTCTAGAGTCTTTTACAAAGGTTGAGAGTATTGTAATCGCCGGAAACGAAATTGTTGTATCTTATTTTCTTTCATTTAATAAGAGGAATGGTATCGTATCCTTCGTACAAGAGGACAATGAGGTTATTTTTGTAGATTGCTCTAGGATTGATGCAATTCGAATAGGAAAAGTTTGTAGTTGTAAAACGAAAGTTAAATTTATTGAAGAGGATTTTAGTTTACTTGGGAATGTTTGTTCGCAATGTTTAACAGAGGGTAGTACACTCTTTTTTGACTTTCACAATCCAGAATTGAATTTATCACTACAAGCAAAAACAATTGATGCACCTAGTTGTACTGAATTTATAGATGAACTGGGGAATGTCGTAAAGCAAATTACTATAATAGGTGAAGCGATAGTTTCTAAAGATTTTGTTCAAGTGCCGGAACTATTAAACTTTCGACTAGTTTTATCTGATACGGCTGCGAATCCTTTAAAGTTTGGAATACTGTTCATAAATTTCCCTGATCTTACGTTTATTATTCTTTTCGCATCGAGTGGATACCTCAACATTTCGAACTGTTTGAAAATCGAGAGTGGAACTGGTAATGCTGAGATAGAAGAGATGAAAAAGATGATAATGAATGACAATAATACGTACACGTCAGTTGTAAAATTGACTAAAGTATATAAAAACGGAGGAACAGAATCATATATTTATAAGAATGAGTTATAACAAATGTATTTAAATGAGCCCTCAAACCATCGTTGAGGGGTGTTACATAATAAAAGATTATAGATTGTAAATTACTATTAAGTATATTTACTGTTAACCTTTATACTGGGCAGTCATTTACTATTCATTAGATGTTATAATAATTTTATATTTATGAATAATTTATAATTATATGGAGTTTAGTAGCCGTTTGCTTATATGTAGAATAAAAGGACTTATGAAAGAAGTAGAAGTACATTGAGTCTAACGAAAGAAGGAATTTGAATGATATATGAAGCGAGTATACATACGAGAGAAAAATTAGTTACTATGTTCGAGGATTTCAATAACGTTGTTTTACTTTCTTATTTACAAGGACATATGGGTACTGCTTGGGTAAATGATCTTGAAAACCCAACAGTAGCGCAAGTTACGGTAGGGATTTTCACATTTTATGCTGGGGATCCAAATAGGAAAGAAACAGAAGAATTACTACGTAACATTCCTGATAGAATGTTAGTAATCGTAAATAGTGAAGAGTGGAAAAAGCGTTTAGAAACATTTTACGAAAGAAAAATAGATAAGTTTTTACGCTATAAATTCAAACGTAATGCGGAAGTTTTTAATCGTTCAAAATTACAATCTTTTATATCAGCGCTTCCAAAAGGATACGAGTTACGAAGAATAGATGAACATATCGTAAATATCCCTACACTACATAAGGTCTCTGAAGATTTTACAAGTCAATTTCAATCAGTAGAAGATTATTTAAAACGAGGTATAGGGTATAGTATTTTGTACCAAGGTGAAGTTGTATGCGGTGCATCATCGTATAGCATTTATGATAATGGGATTGAAATTGAAGTGGCGACTGATCACAATCATAGAAGAAAAGGGTTGGCGACTATAGTTAGTGCAGCGCTAATCTTGGCCTGCTTAGAAAAAGAGATATATCCAAACTGGGATGCTGCGAATACTACGTCTGCTAAACTGGCAGAAAAACTAGGATATGTTTTTGATAAGGCATATGATACGTATTTTGTGGATAATAGATGAAATCATTTTTAAATAAAAGAGCAGCTAGCAAAAGCTAACTGCTCCTCTCCAAAGCAGAATGGAGAAATACAATCATGTTACTTACATTATTGACAGAACAGTAATTTTTAATCCAATAACTATAAAAGTTTAGATAAAATATCTTTGATTAAACCTGAGGCACCGATAAAGAGTACTGATAAAAAAACGATTGAGAATATACTTTTTTTAGGTTTTTTAAATTCTAGGTAAATGTTAAAAATAGCACCAATTGCAACTACAATAAAGATAACGAGTCTTATTACATCTATCATGAATAACGCTCCTTTTAATTACTTAATTGTATTATATAGGAATTCACCTTCAGATTAGTTTATTGGAATACGAATTAAGGTAATTTTAAACAAAATAATCTTTTATACAAAAGTAAGGTTAGTGGAAAAAGGAAACGTATGTAGTAATTGTATAACTTGTAGAAGCTGATGGTGACCAAATAAAGTACGGTTATTATTTGAGTGGTCTAGTAATTTATATTTTTGTATACGCTCTCTTTAGGCATACTTACAACTTAAATAATAAAACATGCTTATCATAATGATCTAAACACCAATTATATTTTTTTAGAATAATTGGATGAACTACTTCTTTCGTAGTATCAACCTCAGTATAGCCATATTTCTTATAAAAGTTTTGTAATTCCTCAAAAGGAAGACAGTATACATGTTGTACTTGTAATTTCTTCGCAGTTTCTACTAAAAATGAAACAAGTTCCCCAGCTAATTGTAGGCCTCTAAATTTAGTGAGAATAAAAATCCCGCCCATTTCCATCGTATCTTCATCTATTTGGACTAATCGGCCAACACCTGCATACTCGTTGTTGTAAGTAATAATTGCAACTTTATCCCTTTTTAAATCACTTCTTACAAAACCTATTGAGTCATATTGATTATTAATCCATTCTAAATCATTAGATGTGGCTAGTTGAATACTCATATACGCCCTCCTTCAGAATACTAGCTCTATCTTCAGTATATAGAACGTAAGATGCTATATCAAAAAAACTAGCTATAGCACATTTGTTTAAGTTATTAGTTGAAGGTGTGGGTTTGTTGGTATTGAAATGATAGCTTCACCAAACAGAGGATAATAACCTTGTGAATTTAGTGTTACATAGTCAAAATGAAAATTAGTTCATGCGTTCGGTAACGCATTATTGTTTAAGCGTATAGAGTTTATAGGGTTAGTAGCTACTGTATTAATTGAAACTATTAAGGAAAAGTGGTAATCATCAGTCTGAGTGATAAAAATCCTCCAGAAAAAGAAAAGGGATATAAATATAAGAGCACTTCGAAAAGTGCCCTTCAGTAACGACTACTCATTCTAAAAAGAAAGGATGCAATATATCATATGAAGTTAAGTGTATTTAATTATGGGCCTTTATATAAAAGTTTTATTTTGTTTTAAATAAATAGGCGGTTGTTTCCTCAACTACCTTTCAGTAAAACAAAGCACTTTTTCTGAAATAAATTATGGATGGTTCCTCAAAAAGGCTATAGGATATACTCATATTTTTATAACTAAAGTGACGAGCTTAGGTTATAAGAAAGGAAAAATTATATTGTATGAAATCTATTCTAGAATAGTCACAAACAAAGCTGTCTTCCTATTAGAAGGCAGCTTTTTGTTATTAGAAAAAAGAATTAGAAATAAAATAAAAATTCAAGTTACTTGTCCAAACAATATTTTTTAAAATACATAAAATGCTAGTAGTTAGCCAATATTGTCATATTGCTAATTTTTTAGACTACAAGGGGTGATTTTATGTGTGATTGTGAAGTTTGTAGAAGAAAGAAAAACCGAGATCCATTAAATCGGGAGTTTGAGCCGAAAAAACGAGTTTCTGAGCCAATAAAACAGGATTGCGAACCAAAAAAAGGGGATTCTGAGCCAATAAAACAGGATTGCGAACCAAAAAAAGGGGATTCTGCACCAATAAAACAGGATTGCGAACCAAAAAAAGGGGACTCTGAATCAATAAAACAGGATTCCGAAACATTAAATTCTTATTCATTTAGTAAAAATCCGAATTTTTTAGAAGAAGCTATACAAGCAGATGAAATCGATCAAGTTTCTGAGGAATATATTGAAATAGTTGATTCAGCAGATGTACAAGTTACTACTACAGATACAAAAGCTGCGCTATCTATTCAAGCGGCATTACAAGCAGCTATTGTGGTTGTAGTAAGTATTTCTATAGCAGATAGTGAAAAGGCAGATAAAATAACACAAGAATTATTTCAAAAATCATCTATTAAACAAATTAATAGACAAAAAACATTTATTAAAAATTCCAGAAACGTAACTGTAACAACTACTGATACAGATATTGCAGTGAATGTTCAAATTCTCCTTCAAATTTTATTAGCTTTATTAGTTAAACTAAATATTTTATAATGTTTCTAATCTGTTTATATTTAGCTATAGGGGTTCACTCTAAGCAAATATTTTTTGTTGTAATATGTGGTACAAGCTTGGAATTCTTATTATGACTGAATTAATATTCAAGATTAATGGGAAAGTAAGTGTGGAAAACTGCAAAATAGTAAAATTTAAATACATTATTTAACAGTAAATGAAACTTATGTTTATGTGAAGGAAAGTTGTCTTCTTATTAGAAGACAGCTTTTTGATTTTATTAGTAAAAATAAGTAGAAATAGAAGATTGAGTTACTTGTCCAAGCAATTTTTATTAAATTACATATAATGCTGGTAGTTATTTGAAATTTTTATAGAAAATTGATTGGAGTGAATATTGTAAATGGATGATTTAAACAAATTTTCTTCCTTTAAGTTTGATAAGGATCAAAAGAATATAATCATAGACCTTTTACTCTCAGATATTTTTAATAGGCATGGGATAAATGAAGAAAGGTTAAAAAATTTATCGCCAGAAAAAAAACAGCAAATTAAAAGTATTGTTTCTGAAATACAATCACAGGTTAATAATTATTTAGATTGAAAGGGGGTGAACTTATGGACAAAGCATGCCATACAGATGAAAATAAAAAGTGGAGTGCATTAGATTCTTCAAATCCTCATCCATCTTTTAAAAATGCCAATGTTTCAGAAGCAGCTGCACAAGAAAGCAAAACTTACCAAATTTCTGAAGAATCTATTACAATTGTTGATTCAGCAGATGTAGAAGTTACTACTACAGATACAAAAGCTGCGTTATCTATTCAAGCAGCATTACAAGCAGCTATCGTGGTTATAATAAGTATTTCTATAGCAGATAGTGAAAAAGCTGACCGTGTAGCACAAGAATTGTTTCAAAAATCATCTATTAAACAAGTTAATAAACAAGAAACTGTCATTAGAAATTCTAGAAATGTTACAGTTACGACTACGGATACAGACATAGCAGTAAATGTTCAAATTCTTCTCCAAATTTTATTAGCTTTACTAGTAAAATTAAATATTCTATAAAATATTTGACCTGTTTTTTAAATATGGTGCTTCTTAGGGATAAGTATTCACTTTTTTAATTATAGTACAGGCTAAAATATTAATCATAATTGGACTAATATTTAACATTGCATGAATAATAAGGTTAACAAACAATGTGATGGAAAATAAAGTTTGGTTATTTTTTTAAAAATTAAAAAGCCGTTTCCTTTATTGGATTTGGCTTTTTAATTTTAAACAGTATAAATTTGAAAAGACCACATTAAATTAAAAAATTTAAATATAATAATGAAAAATCCCTAAAATTATTCGTGGTATAGAAAAAATAACAATAAACAATTGGTTAAATTGGAATGATTTTTATTAACAGTTCAACATTTGAAGAATAGTGCATACAATATAAAGTCTTTTCCTTTCTTCATTTAAGTTTTACGTATATAATTTAAAAGTACTATTTTTATTTTATATTTTTTATATTTATAACAGAATAGAGGTTTAAAAATGGGTGTTAAAATCATTACGGATAGTGCGGCGGATTTACCGGTAGAATTGCTGCAAGCATATGATATTGATTTAATTCCACTCCGTGTTTATGATGAAGCAGAAACAGAGTATTTAGATGGAGTTACATTAGAGTCAGTTACATTACTGCAAAACATGAGAGAAGGCGCTGTTTATAGAACGTCATTGCCTTCACTTGAAACTTTCCAAGAAAAATTTGTTTCTTATGCAAAAGAAGGTAATCCTTGTATATATTTAGCTTTTTCATCTGAACTGTCTGGTACATATCAATCGTCAGTTGTTATTAAAGAAGAAGTGAAAGAAACATATGCTGATTTAGATTTAGAAATTATTGATACGAAATGTGCTTCGCTTGGTCAAGGGCTTGTCGTATTAGAAGCTGCTAAAATGGCGAAAGACGGCGCATCAAAAGAAGATATTTTAAAACGTGTTGATTTTCTAATGAACCATATAGAACATATCTTCACAGTAGCTGACTTGCAGTACTTAGTGAGAGGTGGGCGTTTAAGTAAAGTAGCTGGTTTTATCGGTGGTTTACTAAACATTAAACCGATCTTAAACGTGCAAGAAGGAAAACTTGTACCACTTGAAAAGGTAAGAGGGAAAAAGAAAGTACTAAGCCGAATTGTAGATATTATGGAAGAGCGTGGAAAAGACCTTAAAGGTCAAACAATCGCTATGACTCACGGTGATGATTTAGAAACTGCCGAAGCATTAAAGGCATTAATTACTGAAAGATTCGGCTGTGAAGTATTTATCGTAAATACAATTGGAGCTGCAATCGGAGCGCATACAGGACCTGGTGCGTTAACATTGTTCTTCTTAAATGAAGTAGAGTAAAGGATTGATCTTTTGATCAATCCTTTTTTTCTTATTAATCAGTAATAATCGGTCGATATGGTATCGGTGAAGATAAAATCATCGAAGTTTTTACTGTACCAAATGGTATAACGATATCAATTAATTCCTCTAATTCCTTCATAGAGTGAACCGCTACTTTTAAGTAATAGCTACTTTCACCTGTTACTCGATGACATTCGAGTATTCTATATTCTTCGTAGATTTTCTCCTCAAATTTTTTACAAGGAATCTTTAGACTTTCAATTCTTAAAAATGCTTGAATTGATTTTCCAACTGCATCTAATGATATCCGTGCGGTATATTTTTCAATTATTCCAATATCTTGTAATCTCTTTAGTCTCTCGGTAACACTAGGACGGCTGAGGTGTAAGTGTTCGGTCATTTCTGTAATTGTCATTCTGGCATCTTCTTGTAGTAATAGCGTTATTTTCTTATCAATTTCATCCATGAATTATGCTCCTTTGCAAAATTGAAAGTAAATTTCTTAAACAAATACATAATATAAAACCTTATGTAAAAATACATACACTTTTGCATATTGAATAGACTGATAACTTTCTATAATTAAAATATAAATGGAGGTGCTTGTAATGTCTAATCATTTTGATGAAACAATTTCTATTAAAAGGGGAATAGCCTTATATGTCGGAGCGGTTTTAGGATCGGGAATCCTTATATTACCTGGTATGACGGCGAGTGTAGCAGAAGGGAATGCGATTTTTTCTTGGCTTGTTATGATATTACTTAGTGTTCCACTTGCATTCACATTCGCTTTTTTATCGATTGAGTACTCAAGTGCAGGTGGAATTGCCACGTTTGCAGAAAAAGCTTTCGGTAAAAATATAGGTGCTATTATAGGATGGTGTTTTTTTATTGCGGGTAGCGTTGGACAAATCGTAGTCTCAATGACTGGTGGAATGTATATAGTGAAAGTGTTTGCTTTTTCACCATATTTCTCTTACGTTATAGCGCTTATTATTTTAAGTATTTCAATTGGTTTTAATTTATACGGGTTAAAAATGAGTGGGTGGTTTCAAGTATGTATTGGTGTATTAACTTTCTTTATTTTAATTGTAACAATTATTAGTTCACTACCTTATATTGAAATAAAAAATATAAATGTACATATTTCTATGCAAGAAATAAATCCAATTTTAGAGGCATCATTATTAATTTTTTGGTCTTTTTTCGGCTGGGAAGCTATTGCAAGTTTAGCTCCAGAATTTAAAACACCTAGAAAAAGAAATATTATTCTATCTACGGGATTTGCGATTATAATTATTGGAGTTTTATATATAGGTATTGTATTATCGGTAATTGGAACGAAATCTTATTATATAAATGCTGATAATACTACAGCTCTCGTGCTTGTTATCAAACAAACATTAGGTGACCAATTTGCTTGGATAATTGGATTTGTAGCTTTTATTATTTGTCTAGGGACGACAAATGCATTTATCGCAAGTATCGAGCGCTTAGGTTATTCACTAGGAAAAGAAGAAGTTGCACCGCGTTATTTAGCACGTATTAATAAAAAAAGAGAAACACCAACAAATGCAGTAAAAGTTGTAGGTTTTATTGCATTTGTTGGTTTGTTCATAAGTTTCGGTTTCCATATTAGTATAGATAAAATTGTATTAATACCGAATTCGTTAGGAATTGTTACATATATAGTCGGTACTGCGGCCGGGATGAAATTAATAAAGAATAAGTTAGGCAAAATTTTTTCTATAGTAGCTTTTACATGTTGTGTAGCTGTTTATCCTTTTATTGGAGGAGTAATACTGATTCCAGTAGCTGTATCATTTATCTGTTTATGTTATATGCGTTTCAGTAGCAGAAGAAAAGGATATAAATAAGAATCTGTTTATAGAAATCTAAATATTTAAAGATATTAAAATTTTACCATTTCATATATAATTGTGTAGGGAGAAATATCTGTAACTATTTGTAAAAATAGGAGGCGGCTATAAAAATGCATGAAATTGCTAGGTGGGATTTAGATCGATTGTATCCAATTGAGGATATTGTAACTCCAATATTGAGGTTGAAAGAACAATATTATGCGACAAAAGATGTAGAGATTCTTTCAAAACTTATACAATCTATTGAAAAAGCAGAATACTATTTGTATTGCCGATCTGCTGAAGAAAGTATTTCATCTGACCTTACTATATCGACTATGACAGTAAAAGATTTGAAAAAAGAAGTACAGCAAGTAATACAGAAAAGTGAAATGGAAACTTCCAATAATATTAATACTAATTTAATAAAAGATGAACTTGGTGCATGGGAAAATATGTACATACAATTAAGAAATAAGATAGAAATAGAGCACAATAATAAGCAAATATCATTTGGACAAGCAAATAATATTGCAATGAATAGTGATAATGAAAAGGAAAGAGTAGAAGTATTCGAGTTATTAACAAATGCCTTACATAAGGAAAAAGAAATTTTTGCTACTGTATTAAATCAAATAGGGAGATTACGTAATACAAAGAGTAATGAATTAGAAGATAGAGAGATTTTAACGCAATCTCTACATGCTAATGGTATTACTGAAACTGTATTATTACAAATGTGGAATGCGACAGAAGAAAATCTTGATAAATTAGTAAGTGTTTTAAACGTGTATAAGAAGGGGGAAGCTTCGATTACATGGCATGAACTTATGACCGTAAAGGAAAATAATGAGATTCATATCCCTTTTTCAGTAGCAGTTCAAAACATATACGATGCGTTTGAAAATATAGATAAAGAATTAGCAGAATTTGCACGGAATGCAATAGAGAGTGGATGGGTGGATGCGGAACCGAGAGATAATAAACCACCTGGTGGATTTTGTGCTCCTTTTTTCAGTGAAAAAGAATCACGAATCTCTATGCGTTATGACGGAAGTATCGATAGTGTAAGAGTACTTGCGCACGAACTAGGACATGCTTGGCATTTTTATAATATGAGTTTTGAGCAATCTACTTCTTTTTTAGATGATTATTTGCCAATGAGTACGGCTGAATCGGCGTCTATTTGCTTTGAAACGGTACTCTTAAACTATCTAATTCAAACAACAGATAGTTTAGATATGAAAAAGTCATTGCTTAGTTGGAAAATAAGAAACTGTTTTAATTATGTAATGGCAATTCGAGCATCATTTGAATTTGAGAAGAATTTTTATGAAAAGTGTAAAGAAGGTCCATTAAGTGCTGATGAAATCGAGAAATTATCTATTGTATCGCAAGAACAAGCATACGGGAATGCATTATTAGAATATCAGCCATTTGTTTGGATGAAATATGTTCAGTTTTATATAGCAGATGTTCCTTTTTATAATTATCCATACACATTTGGGTATTTAGCTAGTTTTAGTTTATTAGAAATAGCTAATGAAAGTAAAAGTACTTTTCATTTGAAATATAAAAAGTTTTTACGAGAAACAGGAAAAGCTCCGGTGGAAGAACTGATGAAAAAACATTTTGAAATCGATATAACAAGTTATGCATTCTGGGATAAAGCTTTTAGACAAATTTCGAAAGATGTTGATGACTATTTAAGGCTTAATTAGAGTGAAAAAGGGGACGACATACATGAACAGAATTGGGATTATCGGAGCAATGCAAATCGAAATAGACTTACTTTTAGAAAAACTAGCTATACAAGAAGAACAGACGATTGCAGGAATGCCTTTTTACATTGGCGAATTCATGGGAACAAAAGTAATTATTACACGTTCTGGTGTAGGGAAAGTAAATGCAGCCGCATGTACGCAAACATTAATTCATAAATTTCATGTAGATGCTATCATCAATACAGGTGTTGCTGGAGGGTTACACCGAGATGTAAAAGTTGGTGATATCGTTATTTCAACGAATGTTACCCACCATGATGTAAGTAAAACTCAAATGAAAAACTTATTCCCGTTCCAAGAAGAATTTGTCGCAAGTATGGAATTAGTTGAGTTAGCACGTACAGCATGCAATAGTAGTAGTTTACATATGGAGGTTCATGAAGGAAGAATCGTCAGTGGTGAATGTTTTGTTGAAGATTCAAAACTAAAAGCGAGATTAATAGACGAATATGCGCCGCATTGTACTGAAATGGAAGGTGCAGCAATTGGCCATGTTGCTTACATAAATGAAGTACCATTTCTCGTTATAAGATGTATTTCTGACAGTGCAGATGATGAAGCGCAAATTTCTTATGACGACTTCGCGAAAACTGCCGCAAATTATTGTTCAGAAATTATCGTTGAGATGCTGAAAAATATATCGGGCAAAACTTATAGTTCAAAAGGGGAGAATGACATGTTACAAGCATTAATTTTTGATATGGACGGAACGTTATTTCAAACTGATAAAATTTTAGAATTATCGTTAGATGATACTTTTGATTACTTAAGATCACTACAATTATGGGATACGGTAACACCTATTGAAAAATACCGTGAAATTATGGGTGTGCCTTTGCCGAAAGTCTGGGAAGCTTTATTACCGAATCATTCTATTGAAGTAAGAGAACAAACAGATGCATATTTTTTAGAAAGATTAATTGAAAACATTAAGAGCGGAAAAGGTGCTTTATATCCGAACGTAAAAGAAGTTTTTACATACATAAAAGAAAATGATTGTTCAATATATATTGCTAGTAATGGTTTAACTGAATATTTACGAGCAATCGTATCTTATTATGATTTAGACCAATGGGTTACTGAAACATTTAGTATTGAGCAAATAAACTCACTTAATAAAAGCGACTTAGTAAAAAATATTTTAAACAAATATGATATAAAAGAAGCAGCTGTAGTTGGGGACCGGTTATCTGATATACGTGCAGCGAAAGAGAATGGCTTGATTGCGATTGGATGCAATTTTGATTTTGCACAAGAAGATGAACTTGCGCAGGCGGATATAGTAATAGATGATTTAATGGAGTTAAAGGGAATATTGCCTGTTGTGCAGAGGTAATAAAGTCATTTTCAAAAATTATATAATTGTATAAAAATCCTTCTTCCACTAGCGGAGTAGAATTCATTTGTGATAAATCAGTAATAGTTTGATTTGTTTTAAAACTAAGTAGAGGATTATAAAGTGTGTGCAGTTTTTTGCCAATTTCTATATATCTTATTCCAAGGAGGAAATATGCTTAAAGATAATTTTAACATTAGTAATATTCCCGCGGTTTTGTGGGGAGATAAAAGTGAAAAAGTTTTTATTGCAGTACATGGAAATATGTCAAATAAGGAAGATACAGTTATTCAAATATTAGCTGAAGAAGCTAATCAAAAAGGTTATCAAGCATTAAGCTTTGATTTACCTGAGCATGGAGACAGAAAAAATGATAATACTCCTTGCAAAGTACAGTTTTGTGTTAGTGAATTATCGATAATTATGAATTACGCAAAAGAACATTGGAAAGAAGTAAGCGTGTTTGCATGTAGTATAGGAGCTTATTTTAGCCTTTTAGCTTATCAAAATGATGTGATAGAAAAGGCATTATTTTTATCACCAGTAGTTAATATGGAACGAATTATCGAAAATATGATGAAATGGTTTAATGTAACACCAGAGCTTTTGCAAAAAGAAATGACTATAGAGACACCGATTGGTCAAAAGTTATATTGGGATTATTTATGTTATGTAAAACAACATCCTATTAATACATGGAATACAGATACATATATTATGTACGGATCCAAGGATGAACTGTGCGAATTTGAAACTATTAACTATTTTACAAAAAAACATCGTTGTAAATTAGAAGTCATGGAGACAGGTGAACATTATTTTCATACTGAAGAACAGTTCAAGATATTTGAACAGTGGTTACACAAACATATCGATTAACAAATTATAATTTATCTTGAACCTGTTAGAGAAGAATAGTGAATATATAAACTAATATTATATTTGAGAGACATTATAAATGTAAAAGTATTCACTTAAACAAACAATTGCCTTAGTTCAATAAGAATTAAACAACTTTATTAATGATTTTTGAGTACAAATATCTTCATATGTATAGAAATTAAACAACTTTAAAGAGCTTTACCACACACTAGAGTGTAGCAAGGCTCTTATATTTTCATAATAAAATAAAGCAACTATATTATCGATTTACATCTGAAGTGAAGAATACGCATGCTACAAATTAAATAAAATAACAACCATAAAAATGCTCAGAATAAATAATTCTTGAGCATTTTTACGTATTTTTATATTAAGGGGGAATTTACTTGAAAGATATACATATTCAACAAATTGAAGATTTAATGAAATACGAGCACGATTATCTTGTTCAAGAAAGCAAAGAAGAAGGATTTAATTTCTTAATAAAACTAATAAGTGAATATGAAAATAAAATAAACATATTTAATAAAACTGGAGAATGTTTATATGGTATTTTTCAAGGGGAAAAGTTAATTGGAATAGGAGGGTTAAATGAGGACCCATATACAGAAAACAATAGGATTGGTAGGATAAGGAGATTTTATATTGCAAAAGAATACCGAAGGAAAGGATTAGGGAGGTTACTGTTAGTGCGAATTTTAGGCGAAGCGAAAAAATATTTTAATATTGTTGTCTTACATACAGATACAGAACAGGGTGACAAATTTTATACTTCGAGTGGATTTATGAAAGGGATAAAATATGTGGGAGCAAGCCATTATTTGAACTTACATAAAAGGATGTAGTGAATTAATATTTATCTCTCTAACAGAACTTTTGTTCGTTTTTTGTATAGATTGATGGTATAATTTATTAGAATCTATTATTAGAATGGGGAATTAGATAATGGGAGAGAATAAAATTGTTAATGATTTTAATGAATATTCAATTTGGTTAAATACATTGAAAGGTATGAAAGAGGAATTGTGGGTGGCTCCAATATCAGAGGGGAAATGGACTATTAGCGAGATCATATCACATATTATGAACTGGGATGACTATCTTTTATGTGAGACATTATCATCAGTGAGAAATGGACAGGGAATGGAGTTCCCTGATTTTGATACATATAATAAACTAGCATCTAATTATGCTAAATCAGGTATATCTAAGGTGAAACTTCTTGAAGAAGCAAAAGCTAAAAGAGAATTACTCGTAAAAGAACTTAGATTACTGCCTGATGAAAATCTAAAGACACCTTTAACAGCCAATGGGGTATCACACTGTCCTCATACTGGAACGCCGTATTCTCTTATATATATTATTAAAGAATTTATAGGTCATGATAATCATCATAAAAGACAGGTTATTCATTTTTTAAATGAAAATGTAGTTGCTAACTGATAAATAAAAGATCCCGCAAATGATATTTGTGGGATCTTTCTTACATTATAATTTAACATTCATTTGTTTCAATAATCCCTTCGGATCACCTTTCACATAATAAAAATGCGGATTGTTTTCATCATCGTAAAGCATAATATAAGGTTTTTGATTAAGCGGGAGGAGAATAAGTACTTCATCAATTGTTGTATGTAACCATTGATTTGTAATAGAAATTGGTTTAGATAATGGGATTTTTATCATGTGACCATCTTTTGGAACGACGTTTAAGTTTTTGAACGGGCCAGTAATGGATTTAGCGTATTGAACAGCTTCTTTTTGAATAGCTGGATCTAAAGATTGTTTTTGAACGACCATTTCTTTTTGACAATCAAACACTTCAATTTGTTGATTTGTATTTGCGAACACATTTGTTGATAATAAGAAACAAAGAAGAGTAATAACCCCGATTTTTTTAATCATAATACAACACCTCGTTTTTACTATACCCTTAAAACGTTCAAATATTTTTCTGTCACATTGATGAAACAAAGAAGTTGTATAATACAATTGGTTTTTGTTTAATAGCAATGGAGGATAATGTATGAGAGTATTAATAGCAGATGATGAACAAGATATGTTAAGGATTTTAAAGGCTTATTTCGAGAAAGAAGGCTTCGAAGTTTTATTAGCAAAAGATGGAGAAGAAGCACTTCAAATATTTTATGATGAAAAAGTTGATTTAGCTGTTTTAGATTGGATGATGCCGAAACATAGTGGTATTACTGTCTGTCAGGAAATAAAAAAGAATTCAAGCGTAAAAGTGTTAATGCTTACAGCGAAAAGTGAAAGTGAAGATGAATTAGCAGCACTTCAAAGTGGCGCAGATGAATATGTAAAAAAACCATTTCATCCAGGCGTATTAATAACTAGAGCGAAAAAACTTATACAGCATGATGATGTCATTCAAGTTCAAGATTTGAAAATAGATTTCACTAAAAATAAAGTTTATAAAAATGACAAAGAGTTAGATATTACAAAAACAGAGTTAGAATTGATAAAGTGTTTTTTAAATCATAAAGGTATGATTTTAACTCGAAAAAAATTGTTAGATATCGTATGGGGATTTGACTATTTCGGAGAAGAGCGAACTGTTGATACACATGTAAGAAGATTACGTAAAAAAGTAGGAGAAAATATTATAAAGACGCATCGTGGTTTAGGATATAGTTTGGAGGAGCAGAGTGAATAAACTTGGAAAAAAGCTATTTCTCAGCATTTCTTTAACTGTTATTCTTATTTTTACAATCTCTTTATTATTAATTAACTATCTTTTACCGAAATATAATATTTACAAAACGCGAGAAAGTTTAGAAGGTATTACAGCACAAATACAGTCCATACCGAGCAAACAACTGGATGAAGCAATTACTAGCATTGAAAATAAAGGAAATGTTACGATTGCGTATACATCAATTAACAATTCGGAAGATCGAATTAATGATGAGTTACGTATGCAACTTACAAGGAAAAGGGTTGCCCTTAATAAACTTTGGATTACAAAAGAAGAAGTAATGAAAGTAAAGAACTTCGGGCAAGCGAATAAAATATATGATCAAGAAAAGATTAAATCTAGTTTTTTTGTGAAATACATTGCGAAAGACGATATGTTAATTTTAGTAGGAGTTTCGATCGCACATTCTAATGAAATAATAAAAGCGTTAAATTCATTTTATTTTTACATTTTTGGCATTACGATTTTTCTCATTATCGTACTTGTATGGATACTTTCAACGACAATCACCAGACCATTGAAAGAATTAAGTAATGTTGCAGAAGATATTTCAAATTTGAAATTTGAACGAGCGAAAGTGAAAACAAATGATGAAATAGGGGACTTAGCTAATAGTATTAATATCATGAGTGAAAAACTAAATGAAGCGCATGAAGATTTAACAGATCGAAATGAACATTTAAAACGATTTATGGGTGATGTGACGCATGAATTAAAGACTCCAATCGCATTAGTGAAAGCATATTCTATGGGAATAAAAGATGGTTTAGATGATGGTACATACATAGATACAATCATTAAACAAACTGATCACATTTCAAACCTAATTGAAGAGTTATTACGATTTTCTAAACTAGAAAGGGATGTTTTACAAAAAGAAGAATTCGATATTAAATCACTAGTCCAAAGTATATTAGATAAGCATAAGATTGAACTGGAATCGAAAGAAATCAATTTGCAAGTGAACTATAATGTTAGCGATGCAGTTGTTAATGCTGATGTAAATAAAATGAAAATGGTCTTTCAAAATTTAATATCTAATGCGATAAAATATACAGCAAATCAAAATATAAAAATTACTTTAGAAGATAGAAATGAAAATATATATTTTCAAATTCAAAATGGTATGAATGCTGAACAAATGAAAGATATCGATAAAATTTGGGAACCTTTTTACGTCTTAGAATCTTCTCGTAGTAAAGACCATTCTGGTACAGGACTAGGTTTAGCGATAGTGAAAAGTATTTTAGAAAGACATGGTTTTGATTATGGAGTCTCTACAATAGAGGGAGATATAAGATTTTATATTAATATGAAGAATGACTAATTCGAAACTATAAAAAGCATCGTCTATTATTAGGCGATGTTTTTTTTGATTATATGAGAGTAGTAAATCAGAATGTATAACCTCGAAAGCTCGTTTGAAGAGTGTTCTACAAATTTTTCAAGTTGTTGCATGAAATATAAACTGAATTTTCTGTTATTTTGTTGTATAGTAAAAGGAGACATATATGGGGAGGAAAAAGTATGGGGAAAAAGAAAATAGCAATTACATTATCAACAATCTTATCTTTATCAGTCACATCAGGAGTTTCTAGTATGACTGCGTATGCAGACAAGAAAGAAACAAACTACATAAATGAGAATGGCGTGAAGTTAAATGGGAAAGGTGCAGAAGGACTACAATCAAATACGAAGATTGAATTAGAAAATGGGATGACAAAGCCGATCTACTCGCTTGATGAAGCAATTATCGAAAATTTATTTGTAGAGACGGAAGTTGATAGTGATCGAGATGGAAAAAAGGATCGTGTATCAGTAAAAGTTATGCGTCCAAAAACTGATTCGAATGTGAAAGTTCCCGTTATATATGAAATGAGTCCATATCGATCTGGCTTAAAAGATGTTCCTGTATATAATGTAGATGAAGAATTGTATGCGTATGAAGGGAAACCGTATGGAGCTGTTAATCTTGGTTCATATGGAAATTATTATGTGCCAAGAGGCTATGCAGTCATTTTAGGTGAAAGTATAGGAACTGGAAAGTCAGACGGATGTCCAACTACTGGGGATGAGCAAGAAATATTAGGGACGAAATCTGTCATTGATTGGGTAAATGGGCGTGCGAAAGCATATACAGAAAATGGTGAGGAAGTTAAGGCTGATTGGTCAACAGGAAATGTAGGTATGACAGGCGTTTCTTATAATGGTACGTTACCAAATGCAGTTGCGACGACTGGCGTGGAAGGGTTAAAAACAATTATTCCAATCGCAGCGATTAGTAGTTGGTATGATTATTATCGTGCAAACGGTGCAGTCATTGCGCCTGGTGGATACCAAGGAGAAGATACAGATAATATGGCAGAAGCAGTACTAACAAGAGAAAATCCTGAAGTTTGCGGACAAGTAATAAAAGAGCTAACAACTGGACAGGACCGGAAAACTGGTAATTATAATGATTTTTGGGATAAACGTAATTATGTAAAAGATGCTAAAAACGTAAAAGCGAGTGTATTTGTTGTTCATGGTTTAAATGATTGGAATGTAAAGACGAAGCAGTTTGCGCAGTGGTGGGAAGCACTTGGAGAAAATGATGTCCCTCGTAAAATGTGGTTACATCAAGGTGGACACGGTGGAACATCAACAAATGATTGGCAAAGAACACAAAATAAATGGTTCGATTACTGGTTGTATGGAATTGAAAATGGGATTATGAATGAACCGATGGTGGATGTACAACGTGAAAATAAAACTTGGGATAAAATAAAAAATTGGCCGGATCCAGCAGCTGTACCGTCAAAAGTTCGTATGTATTTAAGTAACAAAGCAGTTAATTTGCCATTAAGTATGGGCTCTGCAAATAAAGTTTTCTCATTCGTAGATGATGCAAAAATGAAATCAAATCAATTAATAGAAAACCCAGAATTAGAAGTAGCCAATCGATTAGTGTATACAATGCCTGTACTTCAAAAAGATACGCGTATAAGCGGTACACCAAAGATTTCAATTACAGGAAATATTGATCGATCTGTATCAAATTTAACTGCTTTACTTGTTGACTATGGTGGAGCAAAGCCGGAAATTGTAACGAGAGGCTGGATGGATCCACAAAACTTAAAGAGTATAGAAAATTCAACAGCGATTCAACCGGGCAAAGATTATACATTCACATGGGATATGCAGCCTGATGATTATGTATTTAAAGCGGGGCATCAAATAGGGGTCATTTTAATCGCTAGTGACTATGATTATACGATTAGACCGAAAGCGGGCACGAAGCTTACAGTAAAATTAAGTGAAGTAACATTGCCGATTGTGAAATAAATAGTTATGAATAAAGAGCTTACTGCATAGTAAGCTCTTTAAACTTTGAAATGGGGAGTTTAATGTGAATGTTTATTAGTAGATACAAAAATGCTTACAACAAATAAAAAAATAGCATTCATGATCAATAGACCACTAAAGGTAAGCCCAGCAAAACCTCCAGCGAATCCATCTCCTACTTTTTCACCAATTACGTGCAAGGTGGCGAAGAAAACAACGGGAGAAGAAAGTATGAAAATACCACTGGCTATTTTCCATATTTGTTGATATTTCTTTGCTATAAAGAAAATGAGTGTATTAAAAGTGATAAGAAGAAAAATAAATCCAATTAATGAATTCATCATATCCTCCTTTTAATATAATTCTGAATTTTCATATGTTCATTTTGAATGAAATATTATACAATATAATTATATTGTATGGAAAGCGAGTGATATATTATGACAGTCAGCTCTTTCGAATTTTTATTAAAAATAAAGGTACAGGAAGATTAATTGAATGAAAATCTTCCGTACGTATAAAACGGAGGAGAAAATAAATGTTTAGTTTTTATAGTACACTTTGCACGGAACTTTATGATTTCACTAAGCCTGTCGGTTATTCTTTAAATGGTGATATTGAGTATTACGAGGAACATTTAAAAAATTGTAGGGGAAGAATTCTCGAAGCAGCGGTAGGATCAGGGCGTGTCATTATCCCGCTTCTTGAAGCTGGTTTTACAGTAGATGGGATAGATTATTCACCTGAAATGCTAGAATTGTGCCGCGTGCGATGTAAAGAGAGAAACTTACATCCTAATTTATATGAAGGAAGCTTACAACAATTTTCACTGCCACATAAATACGAGGCAATTATCATTCCAACTGGATCTTTTTGTTTAATTGAAAATCGTACAGATTCTATAAACGCATTGAAATGTTTTTATGAACATCTTAATCCAGGCGGGCGATTAATCGTAGATATTATGCTTCCGCATGACTGGAAAACAGGAGAGATTCATACATCGACTTTTTCTTTGCCGAGTGGAGACGGAATTACATTAGAAAATAAATCAATTGAAATAGATTGGCTGAACCAAGTTACTCTATCATATTTAAAATATGAAAAATGGAGTAAAGGGCAGTTAGTACAAACAGAACTACAACGCTTTGCGATACGCTGGTATGGAATAGAAGAGTTTAAACTTCTGCTAGAAAGTATAGGTTTCTCTAACATTACTTACTCCGCTGACTATGTTTATGAAAAAGAACCGTTAAATGCAAGTCAAATGTTTACTTTTGAAGCTGTGCGAAACGAAAAATAAAGAACTATGTATGAAAATAAGGCAATCGATATAATATCGGCTGCCTTATTTCAATTGTATATTACTTACATGGTATTACGTTCCGGTTGTCCAAGCATTCTTCTACTAACTACATATACTACTTATATTAAAGGCAGTTACTATTTCAAATAGAAATGTTATTTTTCTATAAATGATATTTTAGAGAAGTAGGGGATAAATTTGGAAAACGTAGAACAAGACAGAATTGAAAATCAAGTGTATTCCAATCGTGTAGTAAGATCAGAATTTGATGCGAATTGGGAAACATGTATATCAAAAAGTGGCTATGTAATTTATGTAGCAACAAGTAATAATGCTGAAGTAATAGTACTTCTTGCAGATGGTTCAAGTAAACTATTAATTTTTGAAAAAGGCGGTAAAGTAGTAGTAGGCGGTGGTGGTACAAGTCATTACAGTAAGCCGCATATTGCAAGAAATATTTAAGGTAGTACATGTATTTGAGTAGAAGCTGGAAAACGGTTATTCATTTATGTTTAGAGTATGATAGACTAACCGTTTTTATTTGTTTATATTATTTTAGAAGAACTCGATTGATTACAAATACATCGGTATGACCAGCAAAAATTAGGAGGAAATTGTACGGATAAGAATTCGAAATATAATGTAAGTTTGGAAGAAACATATAAGCGATTTTAAAAAGTATTTCCTATTTCGGGAAATGCTTTTTCTATGTTATAGTATAATAGTGTTTCGAAACGATGTTATTTTAATATACTTCAAATCTTGTTGTGTATTATTTTTATATTAAATTAGTTGTGCAAGTATTTTTTTATATAAGGAGTAACAATTAGAGAAATGAAAAATATAGACTTTATACTAGAAAGTGATGAGGCATTAAAACCGTCGGAACGATTAGTACTATTATTATTAGAGAAGCATAGAATGTTATATACGAACGATCTATTAGCATTATCTAATTTATCATATAAAACATTAACAGATTCATTAACAGCGCTTGTTTTAAAATCATATGTGTTAAAGGAAACAGGTAAGGGAAGAAGACAGAATTGTTATAGATTAGTATGATAAGACTGCTTATTTTAGAGAATTTATATTGATATTTTTCGAATGTAAGGAGAAATAGAATTTTAATTTTCAAATGAAAAACGAACCGCAATACGTACTTGAATATTTGAATTTCATTTTTGTTAATGATAATTTTATAATTATCGAAAATAGAAAAATGAAATAAACTGCATAAAAAAGAAATAAAAAAACAATCCGTTTTTAAAATGGATTGTTTTTTATTGGAATAATATTATTTGATGAATGGAAAACAGGAATGATTATTCTACTTCACTTGTGTACTTTTCAGGTAATAATTCCATTACGTTACATTTTACAAGTTCATCATTATAAGAAAGTATAACGTTCGTATTTTTTCCGTAATCACTTATTAATTCTCGACACATACCACATGGAGCAACAACCCAATATTTTTCTATGTCTTCATGAGGGTGTGGGTGAGCAACTGCTACAATGGTATCAAATTCATGATCGCCTTCTGAAACAGATTTTCCAATCGCCATAGCTTCACCGCACACTGTTATTCTTCCGACATTCGCTTCAACATGCACTGCTGCATAAATATTACTTGTTTTAGTTCCTACAGCTGATCCGATATGATGACGACCATATTTATAGTTTTTTTTCGATTACTTTTTCAGCAGCTGTAATTAAATCATAGTCTTCACTATTTAAAGGCATTACTTTTAACATAATTTCTCCTCCGTATTAAACATGATTAGTGTTATTTTAACGAAAAAATTTAATATTTAAAATAACAGATAATTATCGGAGAGATAATATTATTATGTAAACTGTAGTTTTAACAGGAAAATATCATAATCAATAGAACATATAGAAGAAGGGGAAACTTAAATATTTTGAAAGATGGGAGAACAGCATATTATATTGCATTAGAAAAAGAACATGATCACCTTTTACATTATTTAAAACAGGAAGTGAACGTATGATAAATAAATGGAGTGTGGGCATATTTTTATTTAACGAGGTAGAAGTGTTAGACTTTGCTGGGCCATTTGAAGTTTTTTCTGTAACCGAAGCGGATGAAGAAAAACCATTTACTGTGTATACAGTTAGCCAAAATGGAGAAATGATTACAGCAAGAAACGGATTAAAGGTAAAGCCAGATTATAGTATTAAAGATTTACCACCAGTTGATATTTTAATCATTCCAGGTGGTAAAGGTGTTCGGGAAAATGAAGTGCAAAATGATATTATAATAAATTGGGTTCGTCAGCAAATGAAAGAAGTAAAGCTAATGACTTCAGTTTGTACGGGTGCGCTATTACTTGCGAAAGCCGGTTTACTGGAAGGCTTAAAAGCAACAACGCATTGGGCTAGTATTCAAACCTTCAAAAAAGATTTTCCGAATGTAGAAGTAATGGAGAATGTGAAATTTGTAGATGAAGGACACATTATTACATCTGCAGGTATTTCAGCTGGTATTAACATGTCATTTCATATTGTAAAAAATTTGTTAGGTGTGGAGATTGCTGAGGAAACAGCTAAAAGTATGGAATATGATATTGATTTACAAAATTAAAAAGCCCAGGCCGGGCTTTTTTATATTGATTGAATATAGCTAATCTCCTCATCACTCAAAATAGGGCGAACAGACGCATTTGCATTTTCTTGTGCTTGTTTTTCTGTTTTTGCACCTGGGATTACAACACTCACTGCTGGATGAGTGAGTATATAGCGAAGTGCAAGTTGCCCTAAGGTCTGATTTTTATTTGAGAGCAACCGAAGTTTCTCTACCTTTTGTAAGTCTTCTTGAAACCAATTTTCATTTGGCCAATCTTTGCGTAAATCTCCATTTGGAAAAGTTGTTTTATTTGTGAATTTTCCAGTTAAAATACCCATTTTTAACGGCCCACGAATAATAGCTCCTAGATTTTTTTCTTGTAAGAATGGCAAAATATCATTTTCTGGTTTTCGATTCAATATATTGTAATCAAGTTGTACGATGTCAATTTCATTGTTTTTATTGAAATGTCGAATGTATTGTAAATCATGTGTCGAAACACCGACTGCTCTTACTTTTCCATCACGTTTTAATACTTCAAATGCACGTAAAAATGCTTCTGTTTCTCTACGGTTATGCCACCAAATATGACAAAAATAAAGATCAATGTAATCTGTTTGAAGACGTTGTAAACTTGTTTCAAATACGGCGATGATTTTTTCGGGAGTATCATATACAGGTTGTGCGTGATAGGTAAAGCTTTGATATCATCTCCACCTTTTCCCCCACCTAACACCGTACGCGACAGTTTCCCGTCATACGGCGTCCCATCATTTTCAGCTAATTGATATAAGTTAATTTATACAGTTATCGGTTCATTTTCAGCCTCAGTTCTGAGTGTATTCAATTTATTTAATTGCTTATCGTTCAATTTCAACGCCAAGAGCGCAGCTCTGATTTTATTCTTATCTGTCATGTGGATTAATTGATGTATATATTTATCAACAATTATTAAGTTGTGATATTTATCAGTTCCACCACTTTTCAAAGGAATCTTATGATGACAATGTACCCTATCTATACCTATAACTTCTTCAGTTACATAGCACTTTCCGTATTGTGCAACATACCTCGATATCCTGTTATCATTGTATTCAATACTCCTATTTCGGGAGTATGTTGCCATGACTTGTTTTAAGACATCCTTAGGTATGACTTTAAGATTCTCATGAATTTTATTACGACCTTTTGCGGTGTAATTGCATATATTTTGTGAGAAGTTCCATGGATTCTTATGATGTACGCCTGTAACTGGAAGTAAAGGTGTGGCACAAACTGTATATATTTTAGTATTAGACTGAATTCCTTTGGCACGTAGTTGAAATTTCTTAGGAGTTTCATAAAATTGAATTACTTTTCCATTTTCACTGAGCCTGTTTTTCATGGATTTGAGTAGAGTGTAGTTAATTTTTGTCAAATCTATATAAATTTTAGTAGCGTACTTGTAATAATTTTGAATGCCAATAAGGGTAATATTAAATTTAATTACATTTTCTGATGTTGGATGCCTTTGGATTTCTTTTACCTTATCCTTTAGAATTCTTTTGGTGTTTTGCATAGCTTTGTCCGTCATACTACTTTTGGCAACATAACCATGTTTAGATTGACCTTGTTGAACCAACTTCACTTTAAACCCCAAAAAGTTCGAAGAATTCTTTTTAAGATTAACTACTTTAGATTTTTGCTCATTAATTTCAAGTCCTAATCTCGTACGCAAGAAATCAATGGTGGCATAATAATATCTTTTGGCACCAATATATGTTCTACACATGATTTTAAAATCGTCAGCATACCGCACAATGAACCCATCTTTAAGATTTGTGTATTTGCGAGCATAGCCCCTAAAGGCTATAGCCGTCTTATAATTCTTAGGCTGAAAAGTTTCCCATTGATTGCTAATCCACCAATCCAATTCATTTAAAACCACGTTGGATAATAGAGGAGATATAATACCACCTTGCGGTGTTCCTTTAGTTGGGATACCTTCTCCTTGAATTTCAGATTTTAAGATTTTCGAGATAACACTTAGGAGTGATTTATCACGCACACCTAAGGTCCATAACTGCTTGAGTAATTTCCCATGACTTACATTATCAAAGAAACCTTTGATATCTATGTCTACACAATAATGCTGACGCCCTAGATTCATTAGACTCACCATTCGACTGAGCGCATGATGAGTACTTCTGTTTGGCCTAAATCCATAACTATGATTATGGAATTTCGCTTCACATATGGGTTCAAGCACTTGTAAAATGCTCTGTTGGACGAGTCTATCCCAAATAGTAGGAATACCTAATGGGCGCATCTTATCACTGCCCTCTTTTGGGATGTATACTCTTTTAACGGGTTGTGGTCGATACCATTTCAATCTTTTTCTGACTTGTTTTACTACCTGTGTATCATTTAAATGCCAAATATCTTTAATAGTTAATCCATCTACACCAGCGGTCTTACTACCCTTATTTGTTTTAATGTTTCTATACGCTAATCTAATATTTTCTTCTGAACCAATCATATCCATTAACTTATAGAAATTGTTACCGTTAAGACTATAGGAATATAGTTGATCATATTTCGTTTGCATATCGTAGTATTCGCTATGTCTTAGCTTGGTTTTCTTTAACATGGGCTGTAGCCTCCTTATGGAGAAACACTACATCTCTTAGTCTTACTCGAATCCATGTTAACCGTAAGTAACAATTAGCCTGCAATTGACTAGTGGCTATCCCTCCACGTTCATTAGACGTTTCACAGGTACTATGCCACCACCTTCACTACCATAAATCTAGGTTATACGACTAACTAATCTCATTAGTGCTTTCCCTAGAAACGCTTCGTCAGAGGCAAGTCCTCTGCGTTGGTAGCTTACCACGTTCCTTCATTCCTATCTGTACATACACTTTTAGGTTTCTCCTATGAGCCTGCTACCTTGATGTTGCCTGTAACAACATATGGACGTTCATAAAGGAGAGTCTTACTAGCCCACAGTAGCGACACTAATTGTGTCAGCATACCTTTCGATATGCTCCCGATATAGACCCGTACCATCAGAGATTCGTCTGCACTTTCAAAGTTCGCGATTGCATCATCGTGCATTCTAACCATAAGTGTTTTGTAGACCCCCGGCCTATATGCTACACCATCCACCTCTGGACAGCTTTCGTGTATTTTAACTTACGGTAGCTCTCAGCCGACTTCTCCGAGCTTCAAACCGTTAGACTCTTGCCAATCTAACCGCATGTCGGAATATTAGAGGTGCCCTTCAAGGCGTTACCCTATCATTTGACAACTCGGAATGAAAGTTCACTGTTGGACAATTGTCCGACAGCGCCTAAGCTTTTCACTTAGGAACGTGTCGCACCTCCATTCGGATCGTAGTGATGTCCGATTAAACCGCCTTTTGTTGATAGGATAATATCATTACGATATCCTTTAATTGCGGTAGACACTAACTTTTCACTATGTCCTAAACCATACACATCTGCAGTATCAATAAAATTCACACCACACTCAATTGCTTTTTTTATAGCGGTTATAGATTGTTTATCGTTAATAGGTCCCCATTCATCACCACCGATTGCCCATGCCCCAAAACCTATTTCAGAGACAGTTATTCCAGTTTTACCTAATGTACGGTAATGCATATTTTTCCTCCTTGTAAGCATGTTATAACATCGATATGTAGGGAAGGTATTTTGTGTGTAAAAAAACTCTTCTACAATAATAGAAAAAGAATAACAGAAACTACTATTTTATGGCAGCATACATAAAAAATTTCAAAGTAAATATGGAAATGTCGTCGAATGCTATCTTTAATTGGTTGATTTGTAAGATATTTTTGTGAAGGAGCTTATTTTATAAGAATAGAATTATAGTTAGTAAGGGATTATGCCGAGGGTAGTGAAAATATATGTGTTAGGGGGATTTCATAATGAGGAAACTCAAGCGAATAAATGTTCCTAATATAGAAGAGCAACTATCACAGCCTAATGAGAAGCGAGCAATTAATAAGAAAAAACTAAGACGATTTATATTCATGTTTATATTTATTGCGGCGGCTACTTTGTACCTTCAATTTATTTTAACGAAACAACAAGAAATAATCGTAGAAAAAAAAGATACAATAACGAATCAAAAAAAACAATTGGTCTCTTTAAAGAAAGACCAGGATTCTTTAAAGACTAACATAGAAAATTTAACAGACGATGAGGAAGAAATTTTGAAGTTTGCGAGAAAAGAATATCAATTTTCAAAGTCAAATGAAACTATATTTGTGTTGCCGAAGTAGTGTAATAGAACAGTTAGCGATTGCTAGCTGTTTTTTTATGTATGAATGGCATGGTACAAGTAACAATCACATATTGTAAAAATGAAGAGTTTGAGCTGTTTTTATACTTATGGAATATACACTGAAATAAATATTGTTAAAATTCTGTCAATTGTATTATAATAAAAGGTAAGCGGATACATTTCTTAATCAACGTTGAGTTTATCACTCATACGACTATTAAGAAAACCGTTATCCCGTATTAGAAAGGAAGATAGCTGTGTACGCTTCAAATACAATTTATATCGTAGGGGATGCGAAAGCACCTCAAAATAATCCTATTACCGAAAAGTTCAAAAGTTATTTTGTAGCGTTTGTACTTGTTAAGGAGACAGGGGAAATTGTAGATGCAGATTGCTCAGCGACAATTGCATTAACATCTCAATTCGTTAAATATTTATTTCTACATAAAAATATTAATGATCCACTATTGGTAACAGAAATAAAAAATAGATACTTCGGTTCGTCTCAAAAGGCACTACTTGTAGCGTTAAAAGATGCGCAGAAAAAATATAATCAAATTGCTGCTTTGTCTACCTATTCCTAGACAAAATCCAGCCATAAGAATCTTCTTATGGCTGGATTTTTTTTATTTCACATTAATCTCCTATATGAAAAGTAAGCGAAAGAGGAGATTAATTGTCCGTAAAAAACTAATTTATTTTGTGGATTAAGGTTCCACTTTGTCAGACAATGAAAGGATGAACAATATGAAAATTACGGATGTAAAAGTAAAGCGTAGACGTGTAAATCTTCATACACCGTTTAAAACGGCGCTTCGTACCGTAACTGAAATAGAAAGTATAGATGTATATATTCATACAGACGAAGGAGTTATTGGCAAGGGGGCTGCAGCCGCAACACCAGTTATTACGGGTGATTTCGCTAACGGGATTGAAGAAGCAATTTTAGGACCGATGCGTTCCTGTTTAATTGGTCAAGATATCATTCAATTTCAGCAGTTACTGCAGCACATTCAAATGAGTTGTATTGGAAACCCAAGTGCGAAAGCCGCGGTAGATATTGCTTTATATGATGTGTATTGTCAACACCAAAACGTTCCACTTTACGCATTATTAGGCGGGAAGAAAGAAATTCATACAGATATTACGGTGAGTGTAGATGAGCCTTTTATTATGGCGAAAGAGGCAAAGCAACATGTAGAAAAAGGATTTCAAACTTTAAAAATTAAAGTGGGAAAATCTGCTCATTTAGATTTAGAACGTATTGAAGCAATTCGAAATAGTGTACCAAAAATTACGACGTTACGATTAGATGCAAATCAAGGGTGGAATCCAAAAGAAGCGGTTACGATCATTAAAGAGATGGAAAATCGCAATTTAAACATCGAATTTATTGAACAACCTGTTCATGCGAAAGATTGGGATGGGTTAAAGTATGTCAAAGATCATGTACAAACGCCCATTATGGCAGATGAAAGCATATTTTCAGCGAGTGATGCATTGAAAATTGTTCAAGGAGGATATGCAGACTTAATTAATATTAAATTAATGAAATGTGGCGGCATACGTGAAGCGTGGCGTATTGCCGATATTGCCGAAACAGCTGGTGTAAAATGTATGGTCGGAAGTATGATGGAATCTTCACTTTCTGTTAGCGCTGTAGCCCATTTAGCTGCTGCACATCCTAATATTCATTACTTCGATTTGGATGCACCGCTTTGGTTAATGGAAGAACCGGAAGGAATGACTTATTCTGGATCAAAGGTAAACCTTCAAACGACAGTGAATAGTAAATCTTAGGAGAAGAGACTAGTAAACTATCTTTTAAGGGGGATATGTATGAAAAAAGTAGGAACTGCATTTTTAACAACTTTATTTATATTTTCATCGTTTACATCAGCAAATGCTGAAGAGAAGAAAGATAGTAAAGCGTTTATTGATGTATCTGCTGCAACACTTTGGACTGCGCCTGATTCATTACGGCCAATTGATGCACCGAGCGCTACAAACCCAGTTGATTTGTGGAAGTGGACGAAATCAATGACGCTTGACGAGAAACTTTGGTTAACAAATGCAAATAAATTAGAAACGCAAGCGTTATTAGGTCAAGAAGTAACGGTTGTTGATAAAAAAGGGGACTGGGTTAAAGTGTTAGTCCATGGTCAGCCAACACCTCGAAATGAAGAGGGCTACCCAGGGTGGATGCCCGAAAAACAGTTAACATATAATCAAGAATTTGCTGATAAAACAAATGAACCTTTCGTATTAGTAACGAAACCGACAGCCATTTTATATATAAATCCTTCTGAACAACATAAATCACTTGAAGTGAGCTATAATACGCGACTGCCACTACTTAGTGAAGATACGATTTCGTACCGCGTGTTGTTACCAAACGGACAGAAAGCTTGGCTACGAAAAAATGATGGGACAGTTTACCGTTCGCAAAATGATATTCCAACTCCGACAGCTGATGATTTAATAAACACTGGAAAAATGTTTTTAGGATTACCGTATATATGGGCTGGAACAAGTGGTTTCGGATTTGATTGCTCTGGATTTACACATACGATTTATAAATCACACGGTATTACAATTCCGCGGGATTCAGGTCCGCAATCGAGAAATGGAGTTGCAGTTGATAAAGAAAATTTACAAAAAGGAGATTTAATCTTCTTTGCACATGATCAAGGAAAAGGTAGTGTTCACCATGTTGCTATGTATATTGGTGACGGAAATATGATTCACTCACCGAGAGCTGAAAGATCAGTAGAGATTATATCGCTAAATACACCAGGATATATAGAAGAATACGCTGGTGCTCGTCGTTACTTACCTTAAAAAATAGAGGGGGTTTTCAAATGAAAAAAGTTGTTCGTTACTCATTAGTTAGTACTCTATTAGTTTCTTCATTTTTAGTAGGATGCGCAAAAGAAAAAACAACGACAAAGCCGAAAGATGAGAAGAAAGTATTACAGTTACTAGAAACGGGTGAAATTCCGTCATTAAATTCAGGGAAAGTAACAGATGCGGTATCGTTTAACGTTTTAAATAACGTAATGGAAGGATTATTCCGTTTATCGAAAAATGATGAAGTGATTGAGGCTGGAGCACAAAAATATGAAGTAAGTAAAGATGGAAAAACATATACATTCCACTTGCGTGAAGCGAAATGGTCTAACGGAGATCCAGTAACAGCACAAGATTACGTATACGCTTGGAAGCAGCTGATTAATCCGGATACTGCTTCTCAATATGCATACATTGCGTATGATGTGAAAAATGCGGAGAAAATAAATAAGAAACAATTAGGTTTAGATGAATTAGGAGTAAAAGCGACGGATGATAAAACATTCGTTGTAGAACTAGAACATCCTGTACCGTATTTTACGAAACTACTAATTTTACCGTCCTTCTATCCAATTAATGAAAAATATGCGAAAGAGCAGGGCGATAAGTACGGATTAGAAGCAAATAAAGCGGTGTATAACGGGCCATTTACACTATCAGAGTGGAAGCATGAAGCTAGTTTTACACTGAAAAAAAACGATAAGTATTGGGATAAGAAAGAAGTGACGCTAGATGAAGTAAACTATCAAATTGTTAAAGAAATTTCAACTGCGGTAAATTTATATGAAACAGATAAAGTTGATAGAGCTGTCATTTCTACAGAATTCGTCGATAAATATAAAAGTAATAAAGAGCTAAAACAATATACAGATCCGGTTATGTACTTCTTCCGATTCAATGAAAATGTACCGATTCTTAAAAATAAAAACGCAAGGCTTGCGCTAAGTACAGTGTTTGATAAGAAAGGACTTGCGACTTCATTTTTAAATGATGGTTCGGTTGCGGCGAACTATTACGTACCAAAAGGATTTTTAAAAGGTCCAGATAAAAAAGATTTTCGAAGTACAGCAGGTGAGTTTAATAAAACTGATGTAAAACAGGCGAAAGAATATTGGGAAAAGGCGAAGCAAGAGATCGGTACAAATGAAGTGACGCTTGAATTATTAAACTATGACTTAGAAAGCTTCAAAAAAGTAGGAGAATACATTAAAGAAGAGCTAGAGAAAAACTTACCAGGCTTAAAGGTAAATGTAAAATTACAACCACACACGCAAAAACTAGCGTTAGAGAAGAAGAAAGAATATGAAATGTCACTATCACGCTGGTTACCGGATTATCCAGATCCAATGACTTACTTAGAAGTATTCCTTTCTGGAAGTAGTGTGAACAATACAGAATATGCAAATCCGGAATATGACGCTTTAATTAAGAAGATTAAAACAGAATTAGGTAATGATGAAAAAACTCGTTGGAAAGCAATGCAAGATGCGGAAAAAATGCTGCTAGATGATGCAGTAATAGCACCGGTATTCCAGCGCGGGTTATCATACTTACAAAAGCCATATGTGAAAGATTTATATGTACATCAATTCGGCCCGGCAACTAGTTTAAAATGGGCAGATGTGCAGAAATAAAATTATGGAGAAACAGACTTCACGTATGTGATAGTCTGTTTTTTTGTACAGTTTCAAATGTATAGACATTTTATATATTTTTTCATGTCTTAAAAATAAAATTATTAGTAAAATTCCAGTGTGAAATTTATGTAGAATCTTGTATAATTAACGTGTTTCTATGGAAACATTTTCTTGCGATATTTGTATAGAACTTAATAGAACAAGGAAAGAAATACATACATGTATATAATAGATAAATAGAATGGGACATGTATAGAGAAAAAGGAGAGAAATGATGGCGTGTCAAAAACAAGGGTTACAATTTAATAGCGATAGAAAGAGGAAGAGACGATGAAAATGAAGCATGCTTTTGGTCCCATAATTTTAGCGTGTGTGCTTTTTTTCATTATCATATTAATCCCATCGAAAAGTTTAGTATCACTTATTAGTGATAAGAAGGTAGAAGATGCGGCAACTTCCTTACAAAAAGAAAAACTACAAAGTGTTTTCTTACAGCAAAAAATGTTAGAGAATTCGCAGTATTTACCGATGTATGGTTCATCTGAATTTTTACGAATGGATGCATATCACCCATCTAATTACTTTAAAGTAAATCCTGCAGGTTTTACACCATATTTAATGGGGATTGGCGGTACACAAAGTTTAGCTCATATATTAAATATGACGTCTACAATGGATGAGTTAGAAGGTAAAAAAGTAGTCTTTGTTCTATCACCACAATGGTTTACTAAAACGGGTGTATCACAAGGGGATTTTACTAACAATTTCTCCAAACAACAAGCATATCATTTTATTTTTAATGATACAATAAATGTTGAAATGAAGAAGCAAATTGCGAAACGATTATTAGACTATAAAGTTGTTCAAAAAGATGATATATTAAAAAATTCATTAGAAGGTATTGTATATAATGATACGAAACATAACATAAAAGCAGGTTTAGTTAAACCACTTGCTTATATGCATCGAAATATTTTAGATCATAGAGATGTATTTAACTCCTTATTTAAGATTGAACCGATGAAAGAAAAAACAAATATGGGACTACGTTCAATTTCTTGGGTAGATGCACGTAAACATGCGGAGGAAGAAGGAAAAACGGAATCTACTACAAACACATTCGGAATTGAAAATCCGTATTACTATAAACATAATTTAAAGAAAAAATTAAAAGGTTTAAAAAACTTTAGAGCAAATGAATCATATGAAGAATCACCAGAATATGATGACTTACAAATTGTTTTAAATATATTTAAAGAGAAAAATGTTAAGCCACTATTCATTTCTGTACCTGTAAACGGACCGTGGTATGATTACGCTGGTTTCCCTAAAGAACGCCGTGAAGTGTATTATAAAAAAGTTCGGGAACAAGTTGAGAAAGCAGGATACCCAGTAGTTGATTTTTCTGGCCATGAATATGATAAGTATTTCTTAAAAGATACAATTCATTTAGGTTGGAAAGGTTGGATTTACTTTGATGAAGCAGTACAAAACTTTTATACTGAAAAATAAGAGTGGAGAAGAAGGAACGGCTATAAGCTGTTCCTTTTTTAGTATAGAGTATTTTGATGTGGGCAATTCGGAAAGGCATGTATATCTTGAATTTGTCTAAAATCATAATGCTTCATTGCGAACTGCGCTTGATAAAGGTATTCATACACATATAATTGACCATCATGTGCTGAACATAATACACCAGAAGTTCCCTGCCCATTTATGAAGGAAATACCGATAGGGCGTCCGATTAAGTATTGTATTTTTTGTTGCCAATGCATAGGGAAATCACTCCTTTTTGATATAATATACGAAAGGAGTGAATGAATTGTTGCTTATCCATGTAAATGTTAAACTGAAGGATTTGCTTGTGATTTTGAAAGATTATTCAATTTTAATATAAAAAACCGCTATAGTTCGTAATGAATGTATAGCGGTTTTTATATTATCTTAAGCAAGATTTTTACGTTTTTTTGTCCATTTTTTAAGGATGAAGTATAGTAGGATAAGTATGACGCCCCCAATTGCAAAAGACTTCACATACGGTCCCGCAATATCGTTTATATTCTCCCAATTTTGACCTAGTTTTTCACCTAAATAAATAAAAATGATAGACCAAGGAATGATTGCAAGTGCTGTTAATGTAGTGAAACGTAATAATGGCATTTTTGTAATACCAGCAGGAATTGAAATCGCATGACGTACTACTGGAATAAAGCGTGCAGTGAAAATTACACCAGTCCCGTAACGGTTAAACCAATCTTCAGCTGCATCTATATGTTTTTTATGAATGAAAATATATTTTCCGTATCGTTCTAATATAGGTCGTCCACCGTATCGTCCAAGCCAATAAATAAAGATTTGAGCAATAACGCCGCCAATTGTACCGAATACAACGGCGCCTACAAATGAGATACTACCATTGAATACTAAGAATCCCGCATAAGCAAGGACGATTTCACTTGGAATAATCTCAATCATTAGACCAAGCATAATGCCCCAATAACCTAATCCTTCAAAAAACGTTAATACTGAATGAATAAAACTACTTACCATTGTTGCACCTTCTAATTTATGTATTTTTGAATAGGTGAACCTAATACTTAATAACATAAAAGATTCACCATGTGTAGATTATACCTTATTTGTATAGAGGATTGCTATTTCAATTCTTTTATGTCTCTCATAAGTAGTATAGTACAGGATATGAGCTTAGTTTTCATGAAGAGAAAATGAAAAGCTTATTAAAAATTTCTTATATGTCAATGAAAATAAACTGAAAATTAAGTATAATGATATAGGCTTTTAATTTACAAAAAACAGGAGGAGTACGTGTGCATATTATAGATCCGATTTATGGATCAATCTCTATTCATGATAGAGATATCCTTCGATTGATAGATACAAAAGCATTTCAAAGGTTGGCGTATATTAAACAGCAAGGACATACATACTTTTTACACGAAAACGCAATACATACGAGGAAAGAGCATTCAATAGGTGTATATGTACTAGTAAATAAAGTGATAAAACATCTTACAGATATTGGTGATATTCGTTTATCAGAATATGAGAGGAAATTATTATCTGTTGTAGCTCTCCTACACGATGTTGGACATGGTCCGTATTCGCATTGCTTTCAACAAATTTCAGGTGAAGATCATGGTGATTGGACTGTACGAATCATTCAAGAGGATGAAGAAATACGCATGATTTTAAAGCAGACATGTGGATTGTTAGAAGATGTAACGAAAGCTTTAACAGATGATCGAGTTTTTCCCATTATAGATGAGCTATTATTTAATTCATTAGGAATGGATCAATTAGATTTTTGGAATAGAGATTTATATTATTTTTCACTTGAGATAGGGGGATTACGGATAGAAGAACTGATTGCTACTATGCGTTTTATTAGCGGTAAACTTGTAATTGAAGAATCGGGAATTCCTTATATCGAACAACTAATGAAAATGAAAGAAGAGCTATACAATAAGGGCTTTGGTCATCCGTTTGTGATCGGGAAAGACTTATTGTTGCAATCTATTTTTCAAAAGGTAATGGAGAAAAATCTTACGTTCCAAACTCCTGAAATGCAAAATTTCTTTCTAACAGAAGAGAAGTTAGTAGTAGAGGACTTTCTTCTGTTACAAGATGAAATGATTTTTAATGAAATAAAGTGCTTTGCCGAATCAGAGGATGTACGATTAGCAGCGCTAATTCAGCTTTATTTTTCAGCAACCAAAAGTTTATCATTTCAAAAAGGACTGGAGGGTGATTTTAAAAAGGAAAATAACAATTTAACGATAATAACTGAGAAAAAGGCGTACAGTTCATATGTAGGTGGTATTTACGTTTATAGTGAGGGGCAGTTAGAGGATATTTTAGAAAAATCCTCTTTTATTCGAGAGATAGTTAGGTTACCTAAAAAAGAATATGCATATTCAATTTAAATTGGCTTGAAAACATAAAATGGATGAGGTGGAAGTGTGGATTGGAAAGAACGTCTTTTAGAAATGAATGATTTGCCAGTTATATTAGAATGGTATAACGATGAAGAATTACATAATATAGCGGATATAAAACCATATAAGCGATATACAATAGAGGAGTTACGAAAGTATTGGACTAAAAAATTAGCGAGGTCTTATGCAAGTTATCATGTAATAGTAGTGAAGGATGAAGTAATAGGTAGAGTTGGATTAAAAAAGACGAAATATAATGATACATATGTGATGGAATACTCCATTCTCATTGGCGTTTCGAATTTATATTCAAAAGGGCTTGGAACAGAGGTTACAAAATATTTCATTAATAAATCGTTTTTAGATCCCGATATACAAGCGGTTCTATTGCAAGTTAGGGAAGATAATAAGAGGGCAATTCGTTGTTATGAGAAAGCTGGATTTAAAAAAGTAAAGTCTTATATAGAGAATGAAGTAAAAGTATATGATATGCATAGAATTAAGGACGAAAAATACAAGTGATTAATTCTGAATATAATGTGAATTGGAAGGGTTCATGAAACCTATAATGATATTACATGTAAATGTACATAATATCGCTATTTTACATGTAATGAAACTTAAATTTAAGTAAAACAAGCATCAACCTGTTCTAAGTATGTAACAGATTGATGTTTGTTTTCGTTATAAAAAAATAGAAGCATTTCTGCTCCTATTTTTTACGGTTTCACTTCTAAATTTTGTAAAAATAAAGTTGCTGTTACGTAACGTTTTGCTAACATTTGTACATAAGCGGTATGCACAGAAAGGGTCGCAATAATAATCGCATTACGAATTGCTTCACGTTGTTCGTTGTTAACCTGATCGAACTTGCTTGCAATTTTATCAGCTCTTTCTTTCACGATATTTTCAATTGTATGGATTGTATCTGTTGCATTTAGTTGTAAGCAATTCCCTTGATTGAGTTCTTCAAATAGAGAAGAGTATGCTCCATATAAATGAACAGGATTGATTAAGTCATCACTTCGATCGGCTGGGTCATTTACGATAAGGCGTAATAGCTTACGAATGGATTCAAAATCAAGTGCTGTTTTTAAATCTTCAACAATGAATAGTAAGGCTGCTTGTTCAATTGAATATTTTTTTCCTTTTTGAGGAGAGCCAATCATTTCTTTTATATCTCGTTTCACCCAGTTTTGCATGGCTGTTACTGAGAAACTTGTATTTTCAATCTGATTTCCAAGCGCAACTATTTCATTTAATGAAAAACCGACGTCTGTATCATCAATTTTAATCAGTTTTTCAAAAATAGGTGAAAGTGCGGTAGTAATAAAAGCAGTTACGCTTTGTCCGCTTTCAATATCTTTTTTATGTGACTTCGCCCAAGCTTCTTGTAAAATACCGAGAGGCTTTTTCGTATTCCATCCTCTTAATGATAGAAGAAGGGTAGCCATTTCGTTTCGTGTGAGATGAAATGTTTCCATCTTTTCACCTCCAAAAATAATAAAAAGTTCTTATGAACCTATAATATGTTTTGTTTCATTTAAAGTCAATTCTGTTTTGCTTAATTTTTCCTTTGTCACCAAACTGTCGGAAGTAAATAATACTTGCATATTTCGACAAAAGTTCATATAATAAGTTCATAAGAACTTTTAAAATGTTTTTAAAAATAAATCTATCATTCTGAATTTACTAGAAAGGTAGATTTCACATATATCTATATAAAAGGAGAATGGATATAATATGTTGAAAAAACTTGTAGCAGTCATGACAGCATTCATGGTTATTTTTGGAGCTAGTAGCTTCATGTTTGTAGATCACGCAGCAGCGAAGGGTTACAAATCTGGTAAAAAATCATACACACCAAGTTCTGGTCAAAAGTCAAAAGTTGATTTGAACAAAAAAGATAATAACGTGAATTCACAAAAAACAACAACAGATTCAAAAACAAAGGCAACAAACACAGCACCAAAGAGTAATAAAGGAAGCTTTATGAAAGGTTTATTACTAGGTGGTCTTGGTGGTTTACTAATGGGTAGCCTATTTGCAAATATGGGAGCTCTTGGTTCTGTATTAGCGTTTATGGTAAATATGTTAGTAATGGCTGGTATCGTAATGTTAGCAGTTCGTGCATTTAAATACTTCAAAGATCAACGTAAGAAAAAGGAAGATGAAGTAGCATGGAAACAATAAAAATTTCTGAACAAGAACTTATCAATGCGCTTTGTGTATATATCGCTGAAAAAAGACAAGTTGGTCCAGAAGAAGTTTTAGTTGAACTAATGTATGATGATGACTACGGTTTCTCTGCTGAAGTAGAGGTAAATGGTCGCCAGCAAATTTTAATTCAAGCGAACTTAATTGAAGCATTACGCTTATTACTTGACAGAGAATATAATGTCAATTCATTTGCAGCAAGATTACAACTTGAATTAGATGATGAAGAAGGCATTTACGCATTAGCAAAGTTTAATAACACAGATGAGTAGAAAAAAGAGCTGTTGAGAGTAATCTCAGCAGCTCTTTTTAGTATGTGTATATGCCAGGGAATAATCACGCCAAATTTCATTCATTTTCCGTCTACCGAGATCAATCATCGGATTAAATTGAATGGCAGCTTGTTGTCGTACGGTATGTACATGTTGAATTGCTTGTTGTAAGTGTTGTTCAACCGAATGGGATTTATTATTTGCCTGTTTTACGATTGAATATCCAGCAACAGTTCCTTGTGCCATTGCAATTTTCCCACTTTCAATGCCAGTTATATTACCAGCTACAAATAAACCGGGAAGAGGGGTTTCCATCGTTTCGGAATGCAGTGGAACATGGCCGCCTAATTCCGGAATGTAACGGAAAGGACAGCCAGCTACAGCAGCAAGCTCAGCAAGAGGGTATAAGCCACCGGCAATACAAACGAAGTCTGCCTCATATATTTGTTCCGATCCAGTTATGATGTTTCCTTTCGTATCAATATTAGCAACGCGTACACCTTCAACTTGATCTGTACCGATAATTTCAAGAGCTGCTTTTCGAAGGTGAAGTGGTGTTCCGTTTATTTTCATACCTTTATTAGGATAGAAGTTTAATCCAACTTGTTTCGCCCAATTATATTTCATCAATCGACTACCTATACGTAATAAAGATGATGGGGCAAGGTGGGCAGCATGTAAGAGAGAGTTTAATACTTCTTCTGGTTCACCAGCCTTTTGACTTAATTCATTTTTTTCAGGAAGTACAATATGTTCCACTTTAATTCCCGCTAGTTGTAATTCATTCAAAATAGCGAATGACAAAATGTTAGCGCCAATAATTACTCCTTTTCGCCCAACTTGAACGCGATGTACATTTGTCATTACTTGGGCTGCACCAATCGACATGACTCCTGGAAGTGTCCAACCAGGAAGGGGGATGGAGTACTCAGAAGCGCCAGTAGCAAGTAAAACGAACGGCGCTTCTAGCGTACCGATATTCGTATGTACGAACCAAGAACTTTCATCTTTATCTAAATTATAGACGGAAATGCCGCATCGAATATCAACTGAAAGTGATTTTGCTTCTTCGTGAAGGCGTTTTGATTCTTCTATTCCGTTCCACCATTCTCCAGTAGGTTCTTGATGTAATTGTCCGAGCAACCTTCCGCCAGGCTTCATAAATTCATCAATAACAAGTACATTTAGTCCAAAACGAGCACAAGAGATGGAGGCTGACAAACCTGCTGGTCCAGCTCCGATAATAATGACATCATTCATCGCTTTTTCACCATCTCTCTCACGATATTTGGATGCTGTTTGCCGCTATCAACTACCATGTCTTTTTCAACAATAGTTAAGCATGCTCGTACGTTCGTTTGATTGTTTACTGTGACGCGGCATTCAGAACAATGTCCAATATTACAGTAAATACCTCGTGGCGTCCCGCTATCTTCATGCACTCTTAAAGTTCTTATTCCGTTTGCAAGTAAAGCGGCCGCAATCGTTTCATGTTCATATGCTTCATATTGTTGTCCGTTAAATTGGAAGGTGATACGCTTACTATTATTTAAACTCCCTAAAACAGGGTGATGGGTAATTCTATTCATTGATTTTCACCTACCGCTCCAAAGGTAACTGCGCGCACAGGTGGTTGATATTTTAATGGGATTTCATTCGTATTTCCGCCAGGATTTGCACTTTCAATCATTCGATCTATCATCATTCTACATGTGCGGCCACCGCAAAATCCCATGCCAGCACGTGTTCTTAGTTTTAATTCTCTTGCCGAGCATTTATATTCAGCAATTGTCGATTGAAGTTGACCGTATGTAACTTCTTCACATCGACAAACAATTAAGTGATCTTTATTCGTCATATGAATTCCTCCTCTAGTTCGGTTTGCACAAATTATTATGCAAAAACTATGCCAATATAAAGGAGGAAACGGTTATTGTAACCCAAGTTTTTTTAAGCGGTTATATAAAGTAGCCCTCGTAACACCAAGCTGTTTCGCGCATTCTAATTTATTCCCATTCAAAATACGTAATGCTCTCTCAATGACTTTTTTCTCATGTTCATCCATCTCTTCTTGTAAAGAGAGGATTGTATGATTGTTGCTGAGTAATAGGGAATGAGCCGTATGATTCTCTAATGTTTCAGTTGTATGAAATGGTAAATATTCTTGTTTTATAATACCGTCAGTCGCAAATACGACAAGTCTTTCAATAACGTTACGAAGTTCGCGAATATTACCTGGCCAATTGTAATGAAGTAACTCATGCATAATGCTGGAAGGTAAGTCACGAATTGGTCTGTTATAGTTGATTGAAAAATCGTTTAAAAAAGAATAGGTTAATTCAATAATATCCTCGCGTCTTTCGCGCAGCGGTGGAATATGCAAGCTAACTACATTTAGGCGATAGTATAAATCTTCTCGGAACGTGCCTTTTCTCATTTCCTCTTGTAAATCACGATTTGTAGCAGCGATAATGCGGAAATTAATATGAATCTCTTTTTCTCCACCAACTCGGTAATATTTTCGTTCTTGTAGTACACGTAAAAGCTTTACTTGCATATCGAGTGGCATTTCTCCTATTTCATCTAGGAATAATGTACCGCCTTGCGCGAGCTCTATTTTACCCTTTTTCCCTTTACTATTTGCACCAGAAAACGCCCCGCGCTCATACCCGAATAATTCACTTTCAAATAACGCTTCTGGAATGGCGCCGCAGTTAATTGAAATGAAAGGTGCTTTAGTTGCTTCACTTGCTTCATGGATCGCTTTCGCGAATACTTCTTTTCCAACACCACTTTCTCCGAGTATTAAAACAGTTGATTTCACCGAACACACCTTTCTAGCTAATTGTATCGTTCTTTGTATAACAGGGCTCTTTCCATTCATCGCAAGGAAAGGATCTAATTCATCTTTATATTTTGCGACCTCTTGTTCTAATCGGTGCATTTCATGTGACATATTAAATAGTTTTTCATTTAAAGCAACTTGATTCGTAACATCAGTTTCTGAAACGACTGCTCCTATAATTTCATCGTTACAATACACTGGGTTTGAATTTATTAATACGAACAAATCTGGACGAGGCTGATGGAACTGAGCGATTATGCTTTTTCCGTCATGTAATGATTGTAAAATTTCTAAATCTTTATAGTCAAAAAAACGAGTGATAGGTTGTCCAATAATTTCATTATGATTGACTGAAAAAATCTTTTCGGCGCCATCTGTCCAAGTACGAACATGTTCTTTCTCATCGATGACTGTAACGGAAGAATCAGTTGTTTGTATTACAGCGTTATAAAAAGATTGCAGCTCATTGTACGACTTAAAAAGAAACGGAATGATTTGCTGAGTCGTTATACAGCATATAGGCTCTTTATTTTCGTTCATTATGATAACGACTATTTCATTGGAAAACGCGTTAATTAAAGCGGTGAATGAGTCATTTTCATATATTACTGCACAGTTATATTCTTCTGTAGTAGAAGGGCGGTAATAATACTTTTCATTAATTTGCTTAATATGTTGCAAGCTGTATGTATGATCAATGGACAAAGTTTTTAGAAAATCTTTTATTGTGGGAAATGAGAATGCCATATTGTCCTCCTGTTATGTATAAAAATTTTGACAGTGATAAAAAAATAATACACCTATTCACGATAAATTTAAAATATTTTTACAAATAAAAATATTATTTATAAAAAGTATATATATGTACAGTTGGCACGTCAATTGCATAAAAGAAAGTGAGAGATTAAAAAGAAGGGAGGGGTGCTATGTGAGGCACTGTGACGTTTTAATAATAGGCGGTGGTATTATAGGCTGTTCTATCGCTTATTACACATCAAAATACGGAAGAGATGTAACAATCATTGAAAAAGGAGAATTTGTCAGTGGGACGTCTTCACGGTGTGACGGGAATATTTTGGCTATTGATAAAGATCCAGGGTTTGATAGTCAAATGTCGTTAGTAAGTCAAAAATTAGTTACTGATTTAAGTGAAGAGTTAGAGCACTCATTTGAATATAGGGCGCCAGGAAGTATTCTCGTATGTGAATCAGACGAAGAAATGGAAGCAGCCCAGCAATGGGTGAATCGTCAAAAGGAAGCTGGTTTACCGTTTCGAATGCTCGATAGGCAAGATATAAGAGAGGAATCGCCATTTTTTGCGGACGATTTATTAGGCGGATTAGAATGCGCAACGGATTCGACTGTAAATCCATATCTTCTTGCTTTTTCACTTCTTGCAGAATCGAAGAAGTTTGGTACGAAAGCTTTTAATCATACGGAAGTAAAAGAAATGAAAAGAGATATAGACGGTTCCTTTATTGTAGAAACGACTAACGGGACGTTTACTGCGAAACAAGTGGTAAACGCAGCCGGTGTGTGGGCTCCGAAAATCGGAGAAATGTTGGATGTAAATATCCCAATTGAACCGAGAAAAGGGCATATTATTGTAGCTTCAAGGCAACAACACGTTGGTTGCCGTAAAGTAATGGAATTTGGCTATTTAATTTCTAAATTTGGCGGAAAACGAAAAGTGGATGCTTTAACTGAGAAATATGGGGTAGCTCTTGTGTTTGAGCCGACAGAAAGCCAAAATTTTTTAATTGGTAGTAGTAGAGAGTTTGTAGGTTTTCATACGAAGATAAACAACGAGGTTATTAAATGTATTGCAAACAGAGCAATTCGTTTTTATCCGAAAATGGCGGATATGATGGTGATTCGTTCATATGCTGGATTACGCCCATGGACAGAAGATCATTTGCCAATCATTTCACGCGTGGAACATATCCCGAACTACTTTATAGCAGCGGGGCATGAAGGGGATGGCATAAGCCTTGCAGCGGTTACTGGAAAAGTAATTGAAGAGTTATTAAATGAAAAAGAAACAATCATTCCTATTGAACCACTTCGTTTGAGTCGTTTTACAGAAAGGGTGTTAAACGGATGAGGTCACAAAGAGTCTTTACGACGATTGATACACATACGGGCGGGAATCCGACGAGGACATTGATAAACGGACTTCCAAAGTTAATTGGAGAGACGATGGCAGAGAAGATGTTACATATGAAAAAGGAGTATGACTGGATTCGCAAATTGTTAATGAATGAACCGCGTGGTCATGATGTAATGTCAGGAGCACTATTAACAGATCCATGTCATCCTGAAGCAGATATTGGTGTTATATACATAGAGACAGGTGGATATTTACCGATGTGTGGTCACGATACAATTGGTGTATGTACAGCTTTAATTGAATCAGGTTTAATTCCTGTAGTTGAACCGATTACTTCGTTAAAGTTAGACACGCCAGCCGGCTTAGTTGAAGTGGATATCTTTGTTCAAGATGGAAAAGCGAAAGAAGTCTCTTTCTGTAACATACCAGCTTTTTTACTGAAACATATTACTGTACAAGTCGAAGGGATTGGAACTGTAGAAGCAGATATTGCGTATGGAGGGAATTTTTATGCCATTATCGATGCGAAGTCAGTAGGTTTAGAGTTAGTACCGGAACATGCATCTACAATCATCGATAAGGCAATTCATATTAGAAATATCATTAATGAGGAATTTGAAATCATTCATCCGCAGTATTCGTTTATTAGAGGGTTAACCCATATTGAATTTTATACAGATCCTACTCATGAAAGTGCTCATGTGAAAAATACAGTTGTCGTTCCCCCAGGAGGAATTGATCGTTCTCCATGTGGTACAGGAACATCAGCGAAGCTAGCTGTATTATACGCAAATCAAAAAATTGAAGTGGATGAAGAGTTTATTCATGAGAGTATCGTTGGCTCTTTATTTAAAGGGTGCGTCATAAATACAACATCTGTAGAAAATATTGAAGCTGTCGTAACGAAAATTACAGGTTCAGCTTGGCTTATGGGGATGCATAGATTTTTTTATAATGAAAAGGACCAACTGAAAGAAGGCTTTTTGCTAATTCCGCCGATGGAACATGAAACGGAGGATGTAAAATGAACATTCAAAAAATGTATACAGCAGTAGACGTACATGTAAATGGTGAAGCATTTCGTGTAATGAAAGATGTACCATGCAAATACTACTACAGTTTAGATCAATTAAACGAACAATTTTCAGGTGAATTAGCAGAAGAAATGAAGCTTGTATTAAATGAACCACGTGGTTTTATCGGATTAAATGGATGTATTGTCGTTCCTTCTATTCATATGGAAGTCGATGCAGCTGTATTATTTTTTAATCATGAAGGATCCATTCCGCTTCATTATGGGGGGATTGTCGCAGTCATAACGATGTTACTAGAAAGCGGGTATTTAAAAAAGAGAGAGACGAACCAATACAAAATCGAAACGCTATCTGGTATATTTTCAATCCATGCGTATGTAGAGAATGATGAAGTTGTATCTGTTTCGTTTGAAAGTAAACTATGTTATATGATTGAGAAAAATTTACAAGTTGGTAATATAAGTTACTCTCTCATTCAGGCAGATAAAGTATATGCAGTTGTAGAAAAGGATGCATACTCACCAGAAATCAGTATTGAAAATATCTCTAAATTAAAAAAATGGAGTGAAGTTACACTTCAAGCTATACAAAAACAGTCATTAATAAAAAGACTTATTTTAGTAGAATCTATGCAAACAGAAAAGAACCATATAAAGTCGATTACATTTCATGAAGATAACTTTATCGTACGTTCGCCTGGTTTTGTTTCTACTATTGTATCTTATGTTCATACATTATTTAAAAATGATTATATAGCGGATAAACCTTTTAAAAATGAAAGTATATTTAATAGCTTTATAACAGTGGAACAAGTGAAGAAAGAAGAACAAGGATACATTTTTCGCTTTGAAAGTAGAGGGTTTATTACAGGAATGCAGACGTTTCTATTAGACCCTACAGATCCGTTTCCGACAGGATTTTTATTAAAATAAAATAGTAAAGGGAGAGATAAATATGAAAAAAATTAAAGGGGCATTTCCAGTATTGATCACACCGATGGATGAGTTACAAGAAATTAATTGGAACGGTGTAAAACAAAACGTAAACTATTTTATCGATCAAAAGGTAGCTGGCATTATTATTAATGGAAGTACAGGTGAGTTTGTTAGTTTATCAAAAGAAGAACGATTTAAAATGGTAGAAACAGTATTAAAGGAAGTTGATGGCCGTATTCCAGTTATTGTAGGAACTGCAGCAGAAACGACGAAAGAAACGATTGAATATACGAAACATGCAGAAGCACACGGAGCGGATTGCGCATTAATTATTAACTCGTACTATTGTAAGCCGAAAGAAGAGGAAATTTATTTTCATTTTAAAGAAATCTCAAACGCTGTAAATATACCAATTATGTTATACAATAATCCGTTTACATCTGGTGTTGATATGAGTACAGAGCTCATGCTACGTATTGGAAAAGAATGTGAAAATGTTACACATATTAAAGAATCTAGCGGAGATATTCGTAAAGCAAGAGATTTAGTACGACAAGGCGAAGGTGCTTTTCAAGTCTTCTGTGGATCTGAAGATTTAGTTATGGAATCTTATTTAGTAGGTGCAACGGGATGGGTTTCAGTAGCAGGAAATATCTTGCCGGGACTTGTTACGAAAATGTATGAGCATTTCCAAAATGGTGAATTAGAAAAAGCTTGGGAAATAAACGATGCTATTTTACCTCTTTGCGAGTTTCTTGAAGGATCAGGAAAATATGTACAAATCGTTAAACGCTCAATGGAATTACACGGGCAAGCAGGGGGACCTTCTCGTTATCCGAGACTCGGATTAACTGAAGAAGAAGATCAAAAACTTCAAACGATTATTTCAAAAATTGCAGCTCATGCAGCTGTTTAAATAAGGAGGAGAGCATATATGTTAACGACAAACATTGAGCTGAGACCAAAAGTGAAAGCGTTTTTAAATGAAGAAATTAAAATGTTTATTAATGGTGAATTTGTACCTTCCATTAGCGGGAAGACATTTGAGACATACAATCCAGCAACAGAAGATGTTTTAGCTGTCGTATGCGAAGCGCGAGAAGAGGATATTGATGTAGCGGTAAAAGCTGCAAGATCTGCATTTGAATCAGGATCTTGGGTAGAAATGACTACCGCTGAAAGAGCGCACCTAATTTATAAATTAGCAGACTTAATTGAAGAGCATGGAGAAGAATTAGCGCAGTTAGAAGCTTTAGATAATGGAAAACCATATCAAGTAGCACTGGATGATGATATTGCAGCGACTGTAGAAAATTATCGTTATTATGCGGGATGGGCTACGAAAATTATCGGGCAAACAATTCCGATTTCAAAAGATTACTTAAATTACACACGCCATGAACCTGTTGGCGTTGTAGGTCAAATTATTCCTTGGAATTTTCCACTCGTTATGTCTTCTTGGAAAATGGGAGCTGCACTAGCAACAGGTTGTACAATCGTATTAAAACCAGCAGAGCAAACGCCTTTATCGTTATTATATACAGCGAAGCTCTTTAAAGAAGCAGGTTTTCCAAACGGTGTTGTAAACTTTGTTCCAGGTTTTGGCCCTGAAGCAGGAGCTGCAATCGTAAACCATCATGATATTGATAAAGTAGCCTTCACAGGTTCAACAGTTACAGGGAAATATATTATGCGTCAATCTGCAGAAACAATTAAACATGTAACGTTAGAACTTGGTGGTAAATCACCAAATATCATTTTAGAAGATGCTGATTTAGAAGAAGCGATTAACGGTGCATTCCAAGGCATTATGTATAATCATGGCCAAAATTGTAGTGCTGGATCTCGCGTGTTCGTTCACCGAAAACATTACGAAACAGTCGTAAATGAACTAGTGAAAATGGCGAATAACGTGAAACTTGGAGCAGGTATGGAGAAGGAAACGGAAATGGGTCCACTTGTATCTAAAAAGCAACAAGAGCGTGTGCTACATTACATTGAACAAGGAAAAGCAGAAGGTGCTACTGTTGCTGCTGGTGGTGAACGGGCATTTGAAAAAGGATATTTTGTACAGCCAACAGTTTTCACAAATGTTACTGATGATATGACAATTGTGAAAGAAGAAATTTTTGGACCAGTTGTCGTTGTACTTCCATTTGATTCAACAGAAGAGGTTATCGAAAGAGCAAATCGCTCTTCATACGGACTCGCTGCGGGCGTATGGACACAAAATATTAAAACAGGACATCAAGTTGCCAATAAATTAAAGGCAGGAACAGTATGGATTAATGATTATAACTTAGAAAATGCAGCTGCACCATTTGGTGGCTTTAAACAATCTGGAATCGGTCGTGAGTTAGGTTCATATGCGCTTGATAACTATACAGAAGTGAAAAGCGTTTGGGTAAATATAAAGTAATAGAGAATCTAACTGTTAATAAATAGAGGGATGAAATAATGAGAGATGCGGACAACTGTAAGGTTTAATAATAGTTGTCCGTTTTCTTATATATAAAATAGTTTTCAAAAGAATGTTAAGGGGGATTTGGATGGAGCAATTAGTAGAGTGGTTAGTAGGGCAAGTATGGAGTATTGGGTTAGTTGTTTTTGCATTAGGGGCAGGTGTGTATTTTACAATTGCCACTCGTTTTCTGCAAATTCGTTATTTTAAAGAGATGATTAAATTATTATTTGAAGGGAAGAGCTCGGAGACGGGAATTTCATCCTTTCAAGCATTTTGTTTAGCCTTATCAGGTAGGGTTGGAATAGGTAATATCGCAGGGGTCGCGACAGCTATCGCTTTTGGCGGACCAGGAGCTGTGTTTTGGATGTGGGTAATGGCTCTTTTAGGAGCAGCGAGTGCATTTGTTGAATCAACATTATCTCAAGTGTATAAAAGTAAAGTTGGGAATGAATACCGAGGTGGTACACCATATTTCATTGAAAAAGGCTTGAAAATGAAATGGTTTGCAGTCATTGTAGCGGTTGTTGTAACACTTTCATATGGCGTTTTATTACCAGGTATTCAGTCTAGTAGTATCGCAGTTGGATTTGAAAACTCTAATGGCATTAGCAAATATATAACTGGAATATTATTAGTTATATTATTAGCATCAATCATTTTTGGTGGCGTAAAGAGAATTGCGGGCGTTTCGCAAATGCTTGTTCCATTTATGGCAATAGGTTATGTAATTGTTACATGTATCGTATTAATTGCGAATGTAACAGAAATTCCAAGTATGTTCGCTTTAATTTTCTCTAGTGCTTTTGGTGTAAATGAAATGTTTGGCGGAATCGTTGGTGCAGCAATCGCATGGGGCGTAAAGCGTGCTGTATTTTCAAATGTTGCTGGTGTTGGAGAAGCGACGTATAGCTCCGCTGCTGCTGAAGTATCCCATCCTGCAAAACAAGGGTTAGTTCAAGCGTTTTCTGTATATATCGATACAATTGTTGTATGTACAGCGACAGCTCTTATGATTTTAATAACAGGTATGTATAATGTTATACCTGAAGGGAAAAGCGCTATAGTAAAGAATATAGGGAATGTTGATGCAGGTCCAATCTATACACAACAAGCAGTTGAAACTGTTATGACAGGGTTTGGTCCATTATTTATTTCAATCGCAATATTTTTCTTCGCATTTACAACTTTACTCGCATACTACTATATCGCTGAAACGACACTTACTTATTTAGATCGTGAGCTTAAACATAGCTGGTTAAAACCAGTTTTAAAAATTGGATTTTTAATTATGGTTTACATCGGTAGCGTAGAATCAGCGTCGCTTTTATGGAATCTTGGAGATTTAGGAATCGGTAGTATGGCATGGTTAAACTTAATTGCGATTCTACTATTAAGTAAAATTGCAATAAAAGTGTTAAAAGATTATGAAGCACAGAAAAAAGAAGGGAAAGATCCAGTATTTGATCCTAAAAATGTGGGAATTGAAGGTTTAATGTTTTGGGAAGAAAGAAGTAAAGAAATTGAAAGGAAAAATTATAAAGAACAAACAGTAGAGGATGATAGTCTGAAATTATAGTTAAAATAAACTGAATATTCATTCTTTTATAGCGTTGTATATTGCCTTCTTTTCATCACATACTACAATAGGTACACATAATTGGAATGGAGGTAATAATAAAATGGAACACGAACAACATAATTCAGTAAATGACGTTCTACATCATTATAAAGAAGGAATCGGTAGTTTTACAAACCAAATTCCTGAAATTGCGGAAACATATAATGCATTCACGCAAGCTTGTTTTCAAGAGGGTTCTTTAACGAAAAGAGAAAAACAACTTATTGCATTAGGAATTAGCCTAGCAACGCAAGATGAATATTGTACCGTTTATCATACAAAAGGTTGTCTTGATCAAGGGTGTTCAGATAAAGAGATTCTGGAAGCATGTGGTGTATCAGCAGCATTTGCTGGCGGAGCTGCAATGAGTCAAGCGGTAACATTAGTACAAGAGTGTTTAAGTGAACTGAAAAATCAGAAGCATTGAATGTAAAAGAACGTTTTAAACTTTATGTTTAAAACGTTCTTTTACTTGAGATTAAATTTGAGTATAAAAATTATCTAGTATGTGATGTATTAAAGTAAGAATTTTAAATGTAGTGGGAATGAGAAATCACAACTATTTATTTAGTTTTAAGATTTTCTAAAAAGTTTCAATTGTTTCATATAATCAATAGCTTTTGTTTTGTTCTTTTGTTTACATACATATTCAAATTCGTTCTTATCTCGATAATAACAATTCATTATTTCTTCTGTAAGAAATCCATCGGAAATAGCTTTTTTAATTGCGCAATGTGGTTCATTTGTATGAGTGCAGTTAGAGAATTTACAGCTCATAGCTATCTCTTCGATATCTTCATAGCCAAGATTAAAGTTGTCCTCATGTTTTATTAAGTCAAAACCTGTTTTACTAATGGTTAATCCCTCCACTTGCCATACATTATATAAGTATGTTTTAACTAAATATATATTTCCTTTTAGTAACCTGTTATTCCTTCCTTAAAACTTGGTACAATGAAACAAAAGGGGGATTAGTAATGCAAAATTTAGTAATTGAAGAGATTAAGCAAATAAATGATGATATGGAAGAGCTTTCTAAACTTTTGAAAACGGTTGTAGATGATGGGGCGTCAATTGGTTTTTTACCTCCACTGGAACAAATAGAATCAACAAAGTATTGGGAAACTGTTTTAGCACCAGAAGTGATCTTGTATGTTGCTAAAATAAATAATGAAGTGGCAGGGAGTATTCAATTACATTTAGTTACAAAGCCTAATGGGATTCATAGAGCTGAAATTTGCAAGTTAATGACTCACCCGAACTTTAGACGTAACGGTATTGGACGTTCGCTTATGCAAAAAGCAGAGGAAAGAGCAAAGCAAGAAAATAGGTCTCTTATAGTGCTAGATACGAGAGAAGGAGACCCTTCTAATAGATTGTATAAATCATTAGACTATAAAGAAGTTGGAAAAATACCAGAATACGCAATATCTCCAAATGGTAATTTAGATGCAACGGTTATTTATTATAAAATGATTTAGTATTTTTATTTGAAAAGAGGGATATTTTTAAACGAAAAATCTGTTATTAGGTCTGAGTATTGATTTGTAAAAAAATTGATAACCCCCTGTATAATAGGGGTTTTCTTTTCATTCATTAACTTCATATTGAATGTTCAATTTGAGGGCCAATTTGTATAAGGTTTTAACAGTTGTATAAGAGGTATTACTTAAATAGGAATTTTGAAGTCTTTTGGTGAATATTAAATGTTAATCTAAAAGATGGAGGTTGCTGTGATGTTGAAACTGTTTCAATATAACTGGCAAGTTCGTGATGATTGGTTTACATGGTGCGAAGACATATCGGCCGAAGAACTGGTAAAGAAACGGGTCGGTGGATTCGGCAGTATACTACATACCCTATTTCATATTGTAGATGTGGAATATATGTGGATCTTAGGTTTGCGTGGTGAATCAGTGCCTGAGGAGCCATTGTTTGAAGAGTATGCCAGCTTACAAAAAGTGAAAAATCTTTCAGCTCAATACCACGGGAAAGTGAAGCCATTTGTGACCTCTTGGACAAATGAAATGGATTCTCGGAAACTTTCAAAAGCTGACTTCAATGAAGAGCCGATTAGCTCAAGAGACGCACCAATTAGGCGTCGAGTCATTGAATGTACACACGGAGAGTTAATACGTCATGTCATTGTCCACGAAATCCATCATATCGGCCAGTTATCTATATGGGCACGTGAAATCGGAAAGGAGCCAGTTTCCGCAAATCTGAGAGGGAGAGGGCTATTTGATAACTAGACTAACTTTGCCAATTTCGTAATTTATTTATAAACGAATAGTTTAATTGAGTATATTTAACACCGTCTATATTTCTCTAGCGGTGTTATTTGAATGTATCAATAAAATTTATATAATGTACTAAATGAATTTGAGAAAGTTTTTAGAGGGTTCTTTTCGTTATACTCCTTGACTTATAATGGATGTAGAGAAGATGACTAGCCGACTATAGTTATTTTCGCTTTATTATGGGAAAGGGGATGACGGGATGAGAACGAAAGGTTTACAGAAGGTGAAGAAAGTTATATTAAGTGGTGGTATATTACTTACGGGATTGTTAACTTTCGGTTTTTCAGAAAAAGCTTCAGCTCATGGATATGTTGAATCACCAGCGAGCCGTTCTTATTTATGTAAGCAAGGGGTAAATGTAAATTGCGGACCGATTCAATACGAGCCGCAAAGTGTAGAAGGAATAGGTGGATTCCCGCAATTAGGACCTTCTGATGGACAAATTGCAGGAGCAGGCCATTTTCCTGCTTTAGACGTTCAATCAGTTGATAGGTGGAAGAAAGTTACGTTAAACGGCGGGACGAATACATTCAAGTGGAAACTAACCGCACCTCATAGTACGAAAGAATGGAAATACTATATTACGAAAAAAGATTGGAATCCAAATAAGCCGTTAACAAGGTCTGATTTAGATTTAGTGCCATTCTATGTGAAAAATGATGGGGGAACAAGACCAGGAACTTCAGTAACTCATGAAGCGAATGTACCTACTGATAGAAATGGATATCACCTTATTTTAGCTGTTTGGGAAATTGCAGATACTGGGAATGCATTTTATCAAGTTATAGATGTTAACCTTGTAAATAACGGTTTAGCATCAAATTTTCCGCTAAATCATGTAGTGCAAGCTCCTAGCTTATTTTAAATAAAATATACATTTTGATCATCTAATTCATTTTAGATGATCTTTTTTTACGAAAAACGATGAAAAATATAGAAGAAAGTGCAATTATTTATAAAAAATTATGCTTTAAATATTGTCATATTTGCTTCTTTAAGATATCCTTTTCATGAAGAGGTGGAAAACATGGAAAAAGTACTAGTTTTCGGGCATAAAAACCCAGATACAGATGCAATTTGTTCTGCAATTGCTTATGCAGAATTGAAAAAAGAATTAGGAATGAATGCTGAGCCTGTACGTTTAGGCGAAATCAGCGGTGAAACTCAATTTGCGTTAGACCATTTTAAAGTAGAAGGACCGCGTTTTGTTGAGACAGTTGCAAGCGAAGTGGACAACGTTATTTTAGTTGATCATAACGAGCGTCAACAAAGTGCTAACGATATCGAGTCTGTTCGTGTGTTAGAAGTTATTGACCATCACCGTATTGCTAACTTTGAAACAAGCGATCCTATTTACTATCGTTGTGAGCCAGTTGGTTGTACAGCTACAATCTTAAACAAAATGTACAAAGAAAATGGCGTTACAATTCGTAAAGAAGTTGCAGGTTTAATGTTATCTGCAATCATTTCAGATTCTTTACTATTCAAATCTCCAACTTGCACAGAGCAAGACGTAGCAGCAGCTCGTGAATTAGCGGAAATTGCTGGTGTAGATGCTGATAACTACGGCTTAGAAATGTTAAAAGCTGGTGCTGACTTAAGCGGAAAAACAATGGAGCAATTAATCTCTCTTGACGCTAAAGAATTCCAAATGGGTAATGCGAAAGTTGAAATCGCACAAGTAAACGCTGTTGATACAAACGACGTTCTTGTACACCAAGCGGAACTTGAAAAAGTTATCTCTGCAGTAGTAGAAGAAAAAGGTTTAGACCTATTCTTATTCGTTGTAACTGATATCTTAACTAACGATTCTGTCGGTCTTGCGATCGGTAAAGCAGCAAACGTTGTTGAGAAAGCATACAACGTATCTCTAGAAAACAACACTGCTACTTTAAAAGGTGTTGTATCTCGTAAAAAACAAATCGTACCAATATTAACAGAAGCATTCCAAGCTTAATTTCATTGAGTGCAGATACACAGCAAGGACAAGTAGTCGGATTGGCTACTTGTCCTTTTCTATCTCCAAAAAACAGAAAATTAAAATTTTAAAACAGGAGGATTGTGTATGCTTAATGATTTGGAGAGTAAATTACAGTCACTTTTAGAGCGAAATATTACTTCTGTTTCAGAATTAGAGAGTTGGCTTTTGGATGAACTGCGTGTAACCGCTGAAATAGAAGAGGAGATAACAAGTAGTTTAATTGCCACGTATAGAGATACAAATGACAGAAATAAACGTAATTTACATATGTATAATCAAAATACAATTCAACCACTTTTAAAAAGATACAATGCGAAATTTGACCAGAAATTTAGAAAGTCTCCGTTTTCCGACTTATTAAATGAGCAGAAATACGGTTTTATGAAAAAAGCAAGATTGGTAAAAAGTAAAATGTTTAATGACAAGAATATTGCTCTTTCCATTAAAGAGCAAAAGCTTATTACGAAATATAGAGAAATAATGTCTAACATATCTATTAATTGGGAAGGAGAGCAAAAGACGTATGTATACGTAAAAGCAAAACTAGATAACCCCAATAGAGCTATTCGCGAAAAAGCTTGGTACGCTTTATGTGAAGCAAGAAGTATAGTGAAAATAGAAATAGATTGTATTATGAATGAACTCATACAATTGCGGAATGAGATCGCTTTACATGCAGGATTTAATAATTATAGTGAGTATGCTTTTAAACAAAAAAATAGAGATTATAGTATTAAAGAGTGTTATAAGCTTCATGAATCTATAGAAAAGTATGTTGTACCAATATGGGAACAGTTGGGGATTCTTTCTAAAAACAATCTCGGTGTAAAAAAATATTGCCCTTGGGACCTTACTCCATGTAAATTACCAAAAGCTCCATTCCAAAATGCTATTGATTTATTGAATGGGGTGGAAGAAATATTTCGGAAGACAGATTTATATTTTTATGAGAAATTTATTCATATACGAAAAACGGGATTAATTGACGTAGAAGAGCGTGAAAATAAAGCACCGGGAGCTGCTTGTTTTACCTTTCCTCATAGTAAAGAGGTTTTTGTGTATTCTAATTTTAGTCCATCATTTTATACAATTAACGCGCTAATACATGAAGTGGGGCATGCATTTCATTTTTATAAACAATTTAACAATGATAGTAGCATGCAAGAAAGATATCTTCGTGAAGAGGTAGCTGAGCTTTATTCCCTAGGTCTTGAGTTGCTAGTAATGGATAAGCTCAATATCTTTTATAAGCAAGAGGATGAATATAAAGAAGTGCAGCGCGTACAATTATATCGTGCTTTGTCTTTATTAATGTCGTCAATTGCAGGAGATGTATTCCAGCACTGGATCTATACAAATCCAAACCATACATCAGAAGAACGTGATAAGAAATACGCTGAAGTATGTAAAAGGTATCAATATTCACCAGTCAATATTGTAGGATTAGAAGATGAAATCGGTGCAAGCTGGTTAGAGTCATTTCATTATGTTCAGTTTCCTTTCTATAAAATTGAATACGCAATTGCGCAAATAGGAGCAATGCAATTGTTTCAAATTTATCGAGAGGATCCAAAAAAAGCGATTGCTTTCTTTAAAGAGGGAGCGAATGCAGATTGGAATTTACCTATACAAGAAATATATGAAAAAACAGGTGTTACGTTTGACTTTTCGGAAGAAAGGATAGAAAGTACTGCAAGTGTAATTTTTGATCTAATAAATGAATTAAAATAAGGATAGCATTTGCTATCCTTATAACTGTTTGTTCGTAGATTTTTTCTTGTTTATATAAAATGTAATAATTGCAGTAATGAAGAAAATAGGTATAGCATATGCTTGCCCAACAAACAATTTCCAGCCAACATGATTATAGCCTTCAGATGCTGGAGCAATCATAGCGATTACGCAAACGATAATATAGAGTACTAGCGCAGGGATTATATTTTTCATTTGTTCACCTCCTTTTCATAAAATCATCACATGTATATTTGTATAATACATTATGGTTTGAGAAAAGATATATGTTTTTCTAACATTTATGTAAATAAAAGGGTTGTTATTAAGTGGAATAGAATAGGTGTATGTAGAATGATATAGGGGTGTTACATATAATGAACAATATATTAAATCGAATAAAGAAAGATGTAAGTATAGAATTATTGAGTACGCTTTGGCCTGGTTTTAATAGGGCTGCATTTGCATTATATAATGATGAGCATGTGTATGTATTTCATCATCCATTATTTTTGAAAGATGATGGTGAGTATGCCGTTTTAAAGCGAGATGACCAATTTAAGGCTGATACATGTATCTTATTAAAAGATTATCCAACTGCCATCGTGAATATGAATAGGCATAAAGATTATGAAAGTTTACTTGCGATTGTGGTGCATGAACTTTTTCATTGCTATCAATATTTGAATAAAGAAAGTAGATTTCCAAATGAATCTCTAGGATTTCTATATCCTATATTAGAAGAAAATATACAATTGCGAAATAATGAACGAATGTGTTTATATGATGCTGTGCATTGTAAGTCACAAGCTGAGAAATATAATTATATTAAGCAATTTATTGAACTAAGAGAGCAAAGAACTAGTTTTATGAAAGAAGAGTTTATAACATATGAGTGTATGGTTGAAAGTATAGAGGGGCCTGCTTGGTATGTAGAAATGAACGCTTACAATGCAATATGTGAAAAGGATGAAAGCGAAACATTACGAAAATATAGCGGATTTATTTTAGATGCATATGAAGCTAATTATAACATTAGGAAGAGCTGCTATAGCTCAGGAATGCTTTTATGTTTATTATTAGATGAAATCCTTCCTAACTGGAAAACGAGCTTCTTTAATAGTGATAAATCGTTATATGCCTTTTTAAAACAAAATATAAATGTGGATTTGAGTTTTAATAATGAAATTGCAATAAGTAAAGAAACGAAGCAAATCCTTCATTTTGTTCAAAACGAAAGAGACAAGGATTTTAAACAATTCTATAAAGAAAAAGGGTATCATCTGTATATTGTAGGTAATATGAAATTAAACATGTTTAATCCAATGAATGTAAATTTAAACGGAAATAAAGCATTACATAAAACCTTTTTAAGTGTGAGTATACATAATAAAACATTTATGATAGATCAACCTGTTTTAGCATCTTTTGAAGAAGATTTTAAAAATATGACACAAGTTCATATTATAATGAATGAAAAGCCAATAGAAACAAATAATGGTTGGAACGTAGTGGGGATTGGAGATATAGAAGCTGAGTATGAAGAAGTAGGGAATTCTATATTTTTATATTTAAAAAGTTAGAAGTGAGGTAAGAAATAACGATGAAAAGGTTATGCATAATTCCATGCGGAAAAAAGAAAATTTGGGATAAGTATCCAGATTACGGACCGATGGAGGCAAAGGATGTATATATTAGCCCGTTCGGAAAAGCATGTCAGGCGTATGCAACTATGTTTTTCGAGAATTGGGTTATCTTATCGGCGAAGCATGGATTTTTAAGACCAAATGATATTGTATTAGAAAACTATGATCTTGCTTTCGATTCAAAGAGCGATGAAATTATTAGTATGGAGCAATTAAAACAACAGATGATTGAAAAAGACTTGCTTCAGTTTGATGAAATAGTTTTACTTGCAGGGAAGAAGCATAAGAAAGTAGTGACACAACTGTATCCAGAAGAAATTATTACGTATCCGTTAGCAGGGTGTAAAGGGATTGGGTATATGTTGCAGAGGTTGAAAGGGGCTGTGGAGGAAGGAAAGGAACTATAGCCAACTTGTTGTATGAGCTTTTTAGTTATATATATTGTGAGCAAGAAGATAGAAAATACATATTAATTTAAAGCCCAAATATTGGGCTTTTTTCTTTGTAGTAATCTCTTTAAATATATTAGGTACAACTAATAGAAAAGTATAACATTTATAACTATACTTATAAATCTAGAAAATAGACTAGTAAACAAACTTTTTTCTACTTTTAAACATAGAATATGATGAATTCTATTTAGGAGGATGCATATTCTTGGGGAATCATTGTAATTGTAGGCGCTCATTTTGGGACGATTTAATGTTTGGAAGATGTGGATGTAAATGCAGGGATTGTCACGAATGTCGTTGCAAAGAGAAACCGAAATGCGATTGTGACGAGTGTTGCTGCAAAGAGAAACCGAAGTGTGATTGTGAAAAATGTAATTGTAAAGAGAAACCAAAATGTCATTGTAAACATGAAGGGTATTAATAATAAAAAAGAGTACGTTACGTACTCTTTAATTTTCTAATGTTATATTCCATCTTGAACAGATTTTTTTACGATTTCCCACGAGTCTTGTTTTTTGATTTTTAAAGCAACATTAGTTCCGGTAGACTCCTTATAAAAGATATATCCATCGTTTGAGTTTACATATGCCAATGGTTCACCTATGCAATCTCGTGAACAAGATGTATTGATAATCTCAATTAAAGATAGTTCGCTCGGATCGGTTTTACTTGCATCAATAATAGTATCAACGTCTGTTTTACGGTAACCTTGTAAGTTTACATGGAAACTTTGTTCAATTTCACCTGTAATACTAGTATTCATTACTTCAACTGAAATTTTCTTTTCTTGAAGAAATCCGTTTTCATAAAGTAATTTTGTATATCCAAGCCATCCAATTAAAACTAGCATAATAAATATACTAGATATTTTAAGTGTTCGAAGCCGTTTACTAACAATCGTTTCTGAGTATTTCATTTAGTTTAATCCTCCAATGTTTTTAATTAAACGTATGCCTAGATACATACTTTTAGAAGAAGGATAGAAGTTAATGAGTTCTAGATTCAAAAAAGAAAGCATCCGAAGTTAGATGCTTTCTTTTTTTAGTATTTTTCGCTATCTGTTCGTTACTTGTTTCATAAGTGGCCTAATTTCTTTAACGGGTGGTTTTTTATCATAGGCATCAACGTAAGAGAAATAGTAATTTAAGTTTCTGAGAAGACCTTTTCCTATTTTAGCGCTCAAGAACGGAAATACTTGTCCAGTATAATCATCGAGAGATTTACAGTAATATTTTTCATCTAGATAAATACTGTATTTACATGTTAGTTCTACTAGTGAGTTCCCTTCATCATCAATTACTTCTTTAGAATCAATAATGTCTATTAATGCAAATTTTTCATTCAGATAAACTTTCTTCTTTTTCTCGTGTTTATTTGTGAGGATAAATACGAGACCAATGGCGTTAATCAAAAGATTTCCTCCTATAAAAAACGGATATTAATAAAATATATCGATATACGTTAAATGTAAAGAGGAGAGGTGAAATTTCATTGATAGAAAGTTTTATAAGCCGATTTGTTTTTTCAAATCGGCTTATTATTATTGAAACACTTGTGGGAATTGTTTTACGATTGCATTTGTTAGCATATCAGCCATTTCTAATGCTTCTTTTTCAATTTTATCGTATAGTTTTACGCTTGCTTCAAAATCTTTATTTAGGAAGGCAAGCGCTTCTGCTTTCGTAAGTGCTAAATGTTCATAAAACATTTTTCTGAATTCTTCTTTTTCTATATATGGGTTGATGCTAGTAAGAAACGCCACAATTTCATCACCATTAGCGTACCATTTTTTCTCTATAGCGGCAGCTGCATTTTGATCACCTGATTTTGCGGCTTTAACTAGATCCGCTGCAATGACTAAGTGATCTTTAATTAGTGCACTATATTTTTTTACAGCATCTTCACCATAGAATGGTTCAAGTGACAGTCCCATATGTGTTGCATTTTGAAGAAGTCGCCCAACTGTAACGTTTACGTCTGGTAAATTAAAGACAATACTAATAATAGCTAATCTCGTCCAAGCGACATGTTGTTCCCATAAAGAACGCATATAACCTTTTAAAAAGTTCTCGTTTTTACTAATTCGGTAATTACGTATAGATGTATCAAAGTGTACATAAGGGTTATGATAGGGGGAGTAATACGATTGCCAATAAGAATACATAAAAGGTAACACTCCTTTGAACATGTATAACTCAAAGTATGATGGGAATTTATTTTTAGTTACGTGTCCTAAATTAATTTCAGAAATTGATATGGAAAAAGATGAAGAATTTTATTGTGGTATATACAAATAAAATGAATATAAAAATAAACAAGGCTCTGCAAGGGAAGTTGCAGAGCCTCAAAAGGGTATTGCCGAGATGTCGGACTCGACTAAGTAATGTTATCATAAAATTCTATTTAAAAAACCTGGTAAATGTGTCCAAATGAAAGTGGATTTTTAATAAAGTCAATGGGATCAGCTTCCCGCAGCAGATCCCGTTAACTAGATAATGTTGATGAGCAAAAACTCATCTGGAGTACTTTTATAGTAATAAGTGAAATTCGTTTTGTGTATTGAGAAAAAAAGAATTACTTCAATAAATGTTAAGAACTTATATTTTACATCTCGTTACTATTATCATTTGTTGTGAGTGCAGTATGGTTATAAAATAGAGAAAAGATATACAAGTGTATCTTAAAGTGTACTGAAATGTATAATAATCAAAAAAGACCTGCTTTTATAAGCAGGTCAACTTAAGGGGTTTATCCAACAGAATATTTCATATGATAACAGCTGTATTATAGTAAGTCTATAAGGTATATATTGAGAAAATTATTATGGATAATATATCACATACACATTAACGTTTAAAAAGTTGAGAAAGGAAATGGAAAATATTTCTATAAGAAAATAATGGCTGGTATTTATAATACGATTCATATTTCCACGCATCATGATTTGAAAATTGGAGTTGGTTCGGTACTGTTTTCTGCTTGATGGAACTAATATTCTGCTGCTTCATATAGTAACCTCCTGAATTCATATGTATAAGATTAGTAGTATTCAAGGAAGAGTAATAAAATGTATATTTATTTTGTAATTCATTTTATATGTGCTTTATTTTTGTTTTAAAATTTATAAACATAAATAGCCATTAAAACACCGTTGCTAAACAACCTTTAAAACGTAGAAAAGCATAAAAAATGAAAAAGCAAGTTGTTAGTCATGTATTCATCACTTTCATGACGCATAAGTGATGATATAATAGGAATAGATGAAAGATATAGAAAAGCAGGTGACTCTTTTTTGTTTACAAAAGCACAAGAACTTTTAGCGTCTTATTTCGGTTATTCGTCATTCCGAAGAGGACAAGATGAAACAATTAAAAATGTATTAGATGGGAAAGATACGGTTTGTATTATGCCTACGGGTGGTGGTAAGTCAATTTGTTATCAAATTCCCGCATTAGTATTCGAAGGAACGACATTAGTTATTTCACCTTTGATTTCACTTATGAAAGACCAAGTAGATACATTAATACAAAACGGTATTTCAGCTACTTATATTAATAGTTCTATTTCAATTACAGAAGCGAATCAACGCATTCAATTAGCGAAACAAGGACATTATAAGTTACTTTATGTAGCGCCTGAGCGTCTTGATTCAATGGAGTTTGTTGACCAACTTATCGATATGAAAATCCCGATGATTGCAATTGATGAGGCGCACTGTATTTCGCAGTGGGGACATGATTTCCGTCCAAGTTATTTACATATACATCGCATATTAGATTATCTTCCCGAAAAGCCGCTTGTATTAGCTTTAACTGCGACGGCAACACCACAAGTTCGTGAAGATATTTGCAACACGCTTGGAATTAATCAAGAAAATACGATTATGACAACGTTTGAGCGCGAGAACTTATCATTTTCTGTTATTAAAGGACAAGATCGAAATGCATATTTAGCGGATTATATTCGTCAAAATCAAAAGGAATCTGGGATTATATATGCAGCTACTAGAAAAGTAGTTGATCAGTTGTATGAAGATTTAATGAAAGCGGGAGTTTCGGTATCAAAATACCATGCTGGTATGAGTGATACCGATCGAAATGAGCAGCAAGAACTCTTTTTACGTGATGAAGTGAGTGTAATGGTAGCAACATCTGCATTCGGGATGGGGATTGATAAATCGAATATTCGTTACGTTATCCATTATCAATTGCCAAAAAACATGGAAAGTTATTACCAAGAAGCAGGACGTGCTGGACGTGACGGATTAGATAGTGCGTGTATATTGCTATATTCTTCTCAGGATGTGCAAGTACAACGCTTTTTAATTGATCAATCGACAGGTGAATCTCGATTTTCAAATGAACTTGAAAAACTGCAAAATATGACTGATTATTGTCATACAGAACAATGTTTACAATCATTTATTTTGCAATACTTTGGGGAAGAACCGAAAGAAGATTGTGGTCGCTGCGGAAATTGTACGGACGACCGGGAAAGTATCGATGTGACGAGAGAATCACAAATGGTTCTATCTTGCATGATTAGAACGAACCAACGATTTGGAAAACAAATGATTGCACAAGTTTTAACTGGTTCTAAAAATAAGAAAGTTATTGAATTCAATTTTCATACTTTACCAACATACGGGTTACTATCAAATCGTAGTGTAAAAGAAGTTAGTGAATTTATTGAGTTTCTAATTTCAGATGAGTTAATTGCAGTAGAACATGGTACGTATCCGACATTAAAAGTTACGGAAAAAGGGAAAGAAGTATTATTAGGTAAAGAGAATGTTTTACGTAAAGAACGAGTAGAGACAAGACAAATTGTTCAAGATCATCCTTTATTTGAAGTACTTCGCGAAGTACGTAAAGAAATTGCGCAAGGAGAAGGTGTACCTCCATTCGTTATTTTCTCTGATCAAACGTTGAAGGATATGTGTGCAAAAATGCCACAAAGTGACTCTGAACTTTTAACTGTGAAAGGGATCGGCGAACATAAACTTGTGAAGTATGGTTCTCACTTCTTACAAGCAGTTCAGCACTTTATTAAGGACAATCCAAACTATGCTGAAACAGTTAAAACAGAAGTGGTGACAGAGCGGAAAAAGTCAGGGAAAGCTTCAGCAAATTCTCATTTAGAAACGTATGAAATGTATAAACAAGGCATTGATCTAGATGAAATTGCGAAAGAACGTGGCTTATCAAGACAAACAATTGAAAATCATTTAATTCGCTCTTTTGAAGATGGAATGGAAATAGACTGGAACAGTTTTGTTCCTGCAGAATATGAATCACTGATTGAAACTGCCGTGCAAAATGCAGAAGGTGGTCTGAAATCAATTAAGGAACAACTTCCAAATGAAGTGAGTTACTTTATGATTCGTGCATATTTACAATTTAGAAAGTAGATATATATAAAGGGGATAGGGGATATATGCATCACGTTTTCGTGTATGGCACATTAAGAAAAGAGCAAACGAATGCTCATTTTATGCAAGGTACAATATGCATCGCAGACGGAGCATGGACGTATGGTAAATTATTTGATACAAACGAGGGGTATCCGGCAATGATTTGTTCAAATGAGGACAAAGTATACGGAGAAGTTTATGAAGTAAATGAGGTTATTCTGCAAAAATTAGATGAACTTGAAGAATATACAGGTAATGCAGAAAGTGATTTATATGACCGAATCACCGAAACGATTTATTTAGGAGATAGAATAATACGTGCATTTGTGTATGTCGCTCAAGATAAAGAGATGCTAAAGAAAGTTATCATTTCTGGTGATTGGGTGGAGCATCAACAAGGAAAATAATAGAAGCCATAGAGCAGATAGTGGGATTATCCATTATCTGCTTTTTATATTGACACTTTTAAATTTCTGATTATTTTGATAAAATGTAAATAAAGGGAAATCAAAAGGAGGATTTTTCATGGGTATCAGAAATTTAGTTTCTCACCTGTAGCAGAAAAATAATATACAGGAGGAGAATATTAATGAACGAATTAAATGTAAAAGAATTTTATAAAAAACAATTTGAACTACTAAGCTATGATGTAAATAATGAAAATTGGTTACAGGAAGTTGCTAAAGAAGTACAAGAGCAAGTTGGATATACATTTCAGTCGATGTTAGAACTAGGAGCAGGAAATGGTGGATTTGCAAGAGCGATGTCTAATTTGAATGTAAAGATGACTACAGTTGAGCTAGTACGAGAGTTAGTTATGTTTGCGAAAGAACATTCTACTAATGATATTGATATTCATTGCGCTGATTTTTATAAAATAAATTTTGAAGAAAAGTTTGATGTTGTTAGTTATTTAGACGGATTTGGTGTAGGATCAGATGATGAGCAATTGATTCTATTAAAACGGATTAAAAACTGGATGAAGGATGATGGATGTGCACTTATTGATATTTATCAACCATTGTATTGGAAAAAGGTAAGTGGACAAGAAATGTCTTTAAGCTCAGCTATGCGAAAATACGAATATGATCGTATAAATGAAAGAATGTTAGATCATTGGTGGCATCCTAATAATCCAAATGATATAGTTACACAGTCTTTACGATGTTATACGGTAGATGAGATTAGTAATGTATGTGCTGAAGCTGGTTTAAGTATTGTAGGATTCTTTCCAGGCGGAGCATATGATTTTGAAAAAGAGAAATATAAAGAATTAACAACTTTAAATGAATGTTTGGCGTACCGAATTAAAATAAAGAAGAGTAGAGATTAATCTCTACTCTTCTTTATTTTAGAAAATTCTTACTAAAACTATTGACTTTATAAATGGATTTTTAATACAATTATATTTCGACTGAAAAATTAGAACGGACAGGAGGGAATCATCAAATGAACAACATTTTTGAAGAAGAGTTACAAAGGATGAAAGATACATTACGTACGATGGATGATCAATTAGAACAGCTCGAAAACATTCCGGTTTATTATGGAGATGATTTTAAAGAACAAATTCTAGAAAGTATGAGAGAATCTAATAGGCAAAATTTACGTATCGGTGTACAAGAACCGTACTTTGGAAGATTAGATTTTCAAGAGGATGGCAAGGAAGATGTTATGCCGATCTACATCGGTAAAGTAGGTGTTTCACATAAAGACACAATGAAACCAATTGTAATAGATTGGCGGGCACCTGTTGCAAGTATGTTTTATTCATTTACCGGTGGAGATGAATTAGCATTTTATCAATCGCCAGACGGATTAGTAGAAGGTGATGTGTATTTAAAGCGAAACATCTCTATTCGAAAAAGAGAACTAGAACGTGTTGTTGATACATATGTAAAAGGAAATGAAGATGTCTCACATGCCGATGATTTTCTTCTATATCGATTAGGTGAGAATAAAGATAATAAACTAAAGGATATTGTTTCGACGATACAATCGGAGCAAAACGATATTATTCGTGCGGAAAGAAACTTACCATTATTAATTCAAGGGGTTGCAGGAAGCGGAAAAACAACGATCGCTTTACATCGCCTTGCTTTTTTAATTTATGAATATCGTGAACAATTAGAAGCTGAGAGAATGATTGTATTCGCTCCGAATAGTCTGTTTTTAGACTATATTTCGAGTGTGCTTCCTGAATTAGGTGTAGGGAATATTAGTCAAACAACATTTCCAGATTGGGCATTACGTACGTTAGATGATTCTGTGAAACTAAAGCAAACAGAAGAAAAGTTGAAAGAAGCCTTTTCTATTAATCGTGATGAAGAAAAGGTTATGCTCGGTAAATTGAAAGGCACGCTGGAATTTAAGTCCTTTATTGAAGAGAGAATGGTTCAATTTGAAAAAGAATTAATACCAACAAGTGATTTTGAGGCATGGGACAAAGCTATTATTCCAGTAGAAGACATAAAAAAATGGATGCAAGTTGAATATAAACATTATCCATTAAAGAAAAGAAGAGAAAGATTAGTCGGCCGAATGAAGCGCTGGATTGAAATTGAACTGAAAAAGTATGGAGAAACAAACGAGAAGAAATTATTAAAAAAAGAAGCGACAAAGAGATTGAACACATATATGAAGTTTTGGCCGAAAATGAGCCCACTTTCACTTTATAGTTCAATATTGAAAAGTAAAGAAATACTCGAAGTATTGCCTGAAGAACTTGTGAAAGAAACTGAAAAGAGTTGTCGTAAAAAAGAAGTGTATGTAGAAGATTTACCAGCTTTAATTTACTTACATCACCGCATAACAGGTATTGAAATCGGACAGAAATTCCATCACGTCGTTATTGATGAAGCGCAAGATTTCTCACCATTCCAAGTGTATGTATTAAAAGAAATTACACTAGGTAATTCTTTCACTATATTAGGTGATTTATCTCAAGCAATTTATGATTATCAAGGGATTGAAGATTGGGGTGCTTTTAAGGAAGTATTCCAAGAAACAGGTTATTATGAACTGACGAGAAGTTATCGTTCTACAAAAGAAATTATAGAATTTGCGAACGAAATAATTAAAAACGCAGAGATTCCAGTTGGGCTCGCAACACCAGTTTTTCGCAGTGGTGAAAATGTTAAGGTAATCCATGCAGAAGATCAATTTAATGAGATTATGAAGACGTTAAAACATCTACAAAACGAAGATGTGAAAACAATTGCGGTAATAGGAAGAACAGAAGATGAATGTCGCGATATATATGAGAAATTAACAAAAGCAGGATTGGCCGTAAACGTCATTGAAGCAGATCAAAGTAAATATGAAGGTGGTATTTCAGTAGTACCTGTATACTTGGCAAAAGGGCTAGAATTTGATGCGGTTCTATTAATCGATGTTGATGAAGAACATTATAAAAATATGAAACATGATGCGAAGTTACTATATGTCGGATGTACAAGGTCACTTCATGATTTATGGATTTTCCATAGCGGGGAAGCATCGCCTTTAATTAAAGGAATAAAATAAATATGAAAAACAAGAGGCGTTTCTAGTAACAAAAAGAAGAACCTCTTGTTTTTCTATATAAAGACATGGAGAGAAAATAACAATGATCACAAAAGTAATAACAAAAAGAAATTGGGAAATCGCAAAGATAAATGGAGAAATTAATGAAACTTCACTAAAAGAAGAAGGATTTATTCATTGTTCATTTTTAAAACAAGCTTTAGAAGTTGCTGAAAAACATTTTAGTCATAAAGAAGATGTTTTATTACTGACAATTGATCGATCCTTAATAAAAGCAGAAATAAAATATGAACTTGCTTCTAACGGTCAAGAATATCCGCATGTATATGGAGTAATTCATATTGAATCAGTTGTAAATGTTACCCCATTTATTAAAGAAAAAGGAGAGTTTATATTACAAGAGGTACAAAATTAAAATTGTTATAAGCATTTAAATTAGCCAGAAAAGCACAAAATATATAGTTTGTGCTTTTTTATTTTCTATTTTTTGTAAATACGTATTGTTTTTATCACATTAATACTGTACGATACATAGTATAAAACACATACTGTATGACATATAGTAATGAAAATGAGGTGAGTGAATGGATGCTTTATTAAATTCGTTAATTACTGAACTAAGAAGAGGTACATTAACATTAGCGGTTTTAAGCCAGTTAAGAACACCGCAGTATGGGTATTCACTTGTCCAATTATTGGAGCAATCAGGGATTACAATCGATCAAAGTACGTTATATCCACTACTTCGCCGATTAGAAAAGCAGGAGCTAGTGACGAGTAGTTGGGATAAAACGGAGAGTAGACCGCGTAAGTATTATATTTTAAGTGAATACGGATTAGAGATATTTTTGCAGTTGAAAAAGGAATGGATAAAGGATTCGAAAGAACTTTATAAATTATTAAAGGAGGAGGACAAGAATGAATTTGATTGATATTTACGTCGAGGAAGTAGCGAAGAGATTACCTGAAAAAAATCGTGAAGATATTATTCTTGAACTACGGTCAACAATCGAGGATATGTTACCTGATGATTATAATGAAGATGATGAAAAAAGAGTTCTTGAAAAATTGGGGAGTCCAGTTTCATTGGCAAATGGGTACTTAGATAGGCCGATGTATTTAATTGGACCACGTTATTTTGATGTATATACGATATTATTAAAAATGATCATACCGATTGCAGCTGTTATCGCACTCATTGCAATGGTTGCAGAAAATTTTGTAGGATATGATGGTGAGCAAGCGGTATTAAATGTTATTTTAAATCTGATAGGTAAAGGAATTGGGGAAATTATCGAAGTAGGCCTCCATGTATTTTTCTGGTTGACACTTGTATTTGCAATTTTAGAAAGAACAGATAAAGACAAAGGTACCCAACCGTTGACGACAAGTTTAAAAAAGTGGACGCCTGATGATTTGAAAAATACTTCGTATATTCCAAAGAAAAAGTCGATCTCAAAGTTCGAAGTATTTGGCGGGTTAATGTGGACGGCAATATGGGCAACACTTTATTTTTATGCGAACCATCTTGTAGGTGTATATCATGGTACAGAAAGCGGATTGAAGTTTGTCGCGGCAACTTTTAATCAAGAGGTGTTACTTCAGTATTGGCCAATCGTTGTAATTGTGATTGTGTTTGAAATAGGTATATCTCTTTATAAGTTAGTACAAGGACAATGGACGAAAAAGCTGGCAATCGGGAATGCTATTCTTCAAATAGTTGGAACAATAGTATTCATTGTAATTATAGTAAATCCGCATTTATTTAATGAAGGATTTATTACGTATGTGGCAAATGTGTTTACTACTTCTCCAGAGGAAGTTAAAAAGTGGTTAATTGGTGGAGGTATTATCATTTACATTTTGTCTGCTGCGTTAAATATATTTGATGGTTTCCGAAAAGCTCGTATTCGTATATAGGAGTGAAATTAGAGGAAAGGAAGAAAGTGATGATAAGGGAAGCAAGGAAACAAGATGTCACATACATTTTAGATATTTATAATGATGCTATATTGAATACAACAGCCGTCTATACGTATAAACCTGTAACCCTTGAAAATAGAATAGATTGGTATGAACAAAAAAAGGCTAACGGCTATCCGATTTTAGTATGTGAATTAGATAATAAAATAGTAGGATTTGCGACATTTGGCCCGTTTAGAGCTTGGCCTGCCTATAAATATTCAATTGAGCATTCTGTGTACGTTCATAAGGAATATAGAAAAAATGGGATAGGAACTTCATTAATGCAAGCATTGATCACAGTTGCAAAAGAAAGGGAATATATGACCTTAATTGCTGGAATTGATGCAGAAAATGAGAAAAGCATTGCCTTACATGAAAACTATGGATTTGTTCATGCGGGGACAATTAAGAAGGCTGGTTATAAGTTTAATAGGTGGTTAGATTTAGCTTTTTATCAATTGAAGCTTAATGGTCCTAAAAAGCCTACGGAAGAGTAAATGTTTGCGTTATGCGAATTAAGTATTTTAGAAAGATAGCATGGGAAAATTTTATGCTATCTTTTTTATTATATGCATACATATCAAGTAACAAAAAAGGTTTTATACATTCTATATCGAAATTTAAGAATGTAATAAAACAATATAAAAAGAGGTGCGAATATGCAAACTGTCATTAAAAGAATGAAAGATATACAATCTGGTCAAGTTGGAGTGATTGTGTCTTCTACAAAATACGAAGATATAATTGCTTCCTATAATAATGAACTATATGTTCCTTTAGCATCAGCAGCAAAAGTGGCAATTGGATTTGCAGTAGCAAACATGGTAAAGGAGGAACAAATTAGTTGGGATGATATACTTCATCAAATTAAATTTAATCCGAAAGAAGATAGCGCACAATTATATCCGCATTTGCAAGGGAGAGATACACTATCACTTAGTAAAGCAGTAGAAGTGATGATAGCATGTCATGACAGTTTTATTGCAAAGTCGATTGTAATGTACTGCGGAGGATGGAACGCTATTAGAAAATATGTTTCAACGTATTTTTCCAAGATACATGTTCAAGAAAACCCTAGAGATGAACAAAATGTTGGAGAGTTAAATCAAGTACATTCACTGTTAGTACATATTTTTAAATGTTATAAAAGTGATCCAGAATTATGGGGACCAATAATAAATGGAATGGTAAGGCAGCAAGGAGAATATGAAGGGATACCGTATTATCATATAGCTCATATGACAGGTGGATTGCCCACAGCAATAATAAATATTGGTATAATGGGAATGTTCCATGAATACCCGCTTCTATATGTTATTGGAGGAAAAGATTTGCCTAATCGATTCGATAATAACGAAGTCGATGAAACAGTTGTATTGGCTTTGAGATGCATATACAAAAAATATAATGATAGCATGCTAGGGGTGAGCGATTGAAACGAAACTTAAAAACTTCAACAATCATCATATTAATTTTAACAATTATTATTTTGGAAGTTGGAATCGCGATTTACGATCATAATCTTTCATTAGATATAATTTACTTTGCGGCGATACTGATTTGTATTGTATTGCTTTTTGGCACACGTATTTCTAAAGAGAAAGAAAGTACATCGAAACAGAGAGGAAGCAAAACAGCTCTTATATTTTGGCCATCTATTTTATTGTCTATCGCTAGTTTTGCAATTATAAGTTATATAAGAATAGGCTATGTTTCAGTGCCAGGGATAATTGGTTTTTCATGCTTTGTTACTTATGGTGGATTCGTGTTTATTACTATTTTAAAGAGAAAAAGTAAAAATTAAAGATAGCTTACTAAGTTGAAATGGAGAAATATATGAAACACATAGAGAATGGTACTCTCACTGAAGGAGAGTACATAAAAAATAAAGTAATTCAATATAACATGTCGATTTTAAAGGATGAAGCAAAACAGCCGATGGAGCAAGTAAGTTTCGTAGTAAAAGATGAGGATGGAAAAATATTTGGTGGGGTAACAGGAACGATGTATTTTTATCATCTTCATATAGATTTTTTATGGGTTGAAGAAACAGTTCGTCATGATGGTTATGGCAGTCAACTGTTACATAAAATCGAAGACATCGCGAAGGAAAAAGGGTGTAGATTAATATTATTAGATTCATTTAGTTTTCAAGCGCCAGATTTTTATAAAAAGCACGGCTACCGAGAATATGGTGTTGTTGAAGATCATCCTAAAGGACATAGCCAACACTTTTTAGAGAAGCGGTTATAGTAATAGTATTCGTGCTCTAGAAGAAAAATTGATTTTAAAGGCATCACCAAACAAGGTGATGCTATTTTAATTTTAAAGCGACTACTCAAGCTGATGTAATTATGGGGACAAATAGTACGATTCGTATAGCTATGATTTTCTTTTTTAATGGAAATGAGTTACTGTCTTTGTAGAAGACACTTGTCGTATTTATTATATGTACTAGCAAATACTATTGAATTTTTAGGAGAGGAAGAGCAATAAGACGAGCTCTGAATATAATACTAATAAAGGAGGTGTTAAGCAATGGGTTATATTGTAGATATTTCGAAATGGAACGGTAACATTAACTGGGATGTAGCAGCTCCACAACTAGATTTCGTAATCGCTAGGGTACAAGATGGTTCGAATTACGTAGACCCTTTATATAAAAATTACGCTCAAGCATTGAAAATAAGAAATATTCCTTTCGGTAATTATGCATTTTGCCGATTTATTTCAATTGCTGATGCGAAGAAGGAAGCGCAAGATTTTTGGAATCGCGGTGATAAGAGCGCTACGGTTTGGGCGGCTGATATAGAAGTGAAAACAATGGATGACATGAGAGCAGGTACACAAGCTTTTATCGATGAATTACGCCGACTAGGTGCTAAAAAAGTTGGTTTATATGTTGGCCATCATGTATATGAGCCTTTCGGAATGGCGAACGTAAAAAGTGATTTTGTATGGATTCCTCGATATGGCGGCAATAAACCAGCATATCCTTGTGATATTTGGCAATACACGGAGACAGGTAATGTACCAGGTATCGGCAAATGTGATTTAAATCAATTAATAGGTAATAAACCACTTTCCTGGTTTACTGAATCAATACCGAAACAAGAAAATATACAAGGACAAGTTTCTAAACAAAATATCATTCAATCTGGAGCCTTTTCACCTGATGAAACTCCAGATGTTATGGGAGCGTTAACTTCTTTAAAAATGACTGCTACCTTCATTTTACAATCGGATGGTTTAACGTATTTTGTTACTGAACCAACTAGTGATACGCAATTAAATGCTATGAAAGGCTGGCTCGATCGAAAAGGTTGGTGGTATGAAGTTAAATAATAAAAATTTACTAGTTACTATTTGAATAGCAAAAAAGAGCCCTCCAACAGGATGGCTCTTTTTTTTGCTATTCAAATAGCTTATTCATTAAATCTTGGATTTCACGTCTTCTTTTATCTGTTTCGTCTTTATCAATTGTATACGTATCATCCTCGATTATAAGAATATCACCTTCTTTTGCAGTAGAAGGGAGTTTGGATTTAGGTACATCAATTGTTACGTTATTCAATTCAATAATTGCTAGTTCACCTTCAAAACGGTCAATAATACCTCTTTTCATAATTATCTCTCCGTTCTTACAGAAATGTTAGAACCATCACTATTTATAATTACAGTTCCATTTAAATCAGTTCTATATACATTAACAGACATTGAATGTAACTTTGCTAAAGTTTCCTGTGTAGGATGGCCATAACGGTTACCTGCACCTGCACTAATTACAGCGATACTTGGTTTCACTGCATCTAAAAATGGCTGAGAAGAAGATGTCTTACTTCCATGATGACCAGGTTTTAATACGTCAGATTTTAGGTTAGAACCATGTGCTAGAACCATATCTTTTTCACTTTTAGATTCAGCATCACCAGTAAATAAGAAAGATTTGCTACCGTGTGTTACTTTTAATACCGCACTCCACTCATTTAGATCGTTATCGTATTCTTTCACGGGAGCTAAAAATTGTGAGTTTAAACCGTTGATTGGTAAAGTTACTCCAGAATTCGCTTCTTTAATTGTTAATCCTTTGTTAGCTACAGCAGTTAGGAAGTCTTTGAACGTTTGTGTCGTATGACTTACTTTAGGGGCGTAAATGTTTTTTACATTCATAGCATAAAGCACTTCATCTAATCCGCCTACATGATCAGCATCAGGATGAGTGGCAATCATATAATCAATAGTTTGGAATCCTAATCCTTTTAAATAATTCGCTACTACTTTACCTTTGCCATTGTTACCAGCGTCAATAAGGATCGTTTCTCCACTTGGAGATTTAATAAAAGTAGCATCACCTTGTCCGACATCAATATAATGTACCTCTAAGTTACTTTTAGGCTTAGGAAGAGCTGGACGGAAATTTGGTTCTAATACACGAGCCAAAAATGCAGCGAATTGCTCACGAGTTACTTTTACACCTGGACCAAATGTACCATCAGGCAATCCAGTAGTAATATTATTTTGTGCTAAAATTTTGACATAATTGTAACCCCAGTGATTAGATGGAACATCAGGGAAATTGACGTCTGCACCTGTAGGCTTCAAATTAAAAGTTTTAACTAAAACTACTGCCATTTCTGCACGAGTTAATGAGCGGTCAGGGAAATAGTTTGTTTCACGTTGTACAATGTTATTATGTGCTAACTTATGTACAGAATCATAGTAATAGATACCTTTGGCTACATCGGAAAAAATATGATTATAGCTAGATGGTTTTTCTAATTTTAAGGATAAATCTAGCATTAAGGCCATTTGTCCACGAGTTACATCATCACTCGGTTTAAAAGTTCCTTCTGGCGTACCTTTAATGATACCTATATCCGATAAATAGTTAATTTCTTTAATTGCCCAATGATTAGATTGGACATCAGGGAAAGATTTAGCACTTGTAAAATTAGGGATGAATAATGATAAAATTATGACAAATGCTGTTAGTAATAAACTAAACTTTTTCAAAAAATCGCCTCACTTTGTATATTTTTTACCTAATTAACTTTACCATTTATTGCAAGAAATTCAAGTTTTAATAGTTGAAAATAATATGAGAAATGCTTTTGGTATTATATTCATTAGTTTTCTCTTATTCTGTATATTTGATATACGTAATATGAAAGGATGAGAGTAACGATTGCAATTGTAAAATTGATATTATAAATTTATTTTATGAAGTTTTTTTGTAACAGGTTGGATTCTATAGTTTTATATTGAAAGAAGTAAAGTAAGACAAAATAAATATAATGAGTAATTTGATGGGAGAAAGAAAATGTACACGTATAAATTGCAACATGAACAACCAATCTGCGTAGGCAAAATAAAAAAACTTTATGACTCTGTCGGTTGGTGGCCAGAAAGAAAAGAAATTGATATTCAAAAAATGTTAAAGCATAGTATAGCAATTGGAGTATGGGAAGAAAATGAATTAATCGGATTTGCTAGAGTTGTTTCTGATGGTGTTTTTCGAGCGTACATAGAAGATGTTGTTGTGCATGAGATTGTAAGAAATAAAGGGATTGGGGAGAAGATGCTTACAATGTTACTTCAAGAAATATCTCATGTTCATATTGTTAGTCTATTTTGTGGAGAGAAGTTAATAAAGTTTTATGGTGAACACCAATTTCAAGCGACGAAACAAATTGTAATGCATCGTAATCAAATCGTGAAAGAATAAGAGGTGCCAATTAAAATGAATGCAACTAGAACATATTGTTTATCAAAAAGAAAAGCGACTGAAGATTCTCCAGATGGGTGGAATGCAACATGTATGAGGCTTAATAATAAAATATTTGCGATAATAAACCATGAAGAAGGAGAAAAAGCTGCGATTACATTAAAATGTGATCCAGAACTTGCATTAAGATTAAGAGAAGAGTATCCAGAAGCAATCATTCACGGGTATCATATGAATAAAAAACATTGGAATACAGTGTATATACATAAAGATGTAGAGCAAGAGCAAATTAATAAGATGATTGATTGGTCATATGATTTAGTTCTACAATCATTTTCAAAGAAAAAGCAGCAAGAGTTATTAGATTAATATGTATAAGGGGTGGAAGTAATGAAAGACACGATCAAAGATACATATGATAAATTAGCGAGTACATATAAAGAAAATCTAGACTTGGCAAATCCATATAACAGTTATTATGAAAGACCAGCGATGATGGAGATGATTCCAAAGAATTTAGAAGGGAAGAGTATATTAGATGCTGGATGTGCAGCTGGATGGTATACTACTCAATTTGTAGAAAGGGGAGCAAATGTTACTGCAATTGACGTAAGTTCTGAAATGGTAAAAGCTGCAAAGGAAAGTACGGGTAATAAAGCAACGTTTCTTTGTCATGATTTGCAAGAAGTATTACCATCTGAAGATAATACTTTTGATGTTATTGTAAGTTCGTTAACGCTTCATTACTTAGAAAATTGGGATAAAGTATTTCAGGAGTTTCATCGAGTATTAAAGCCAGGTGGCGAATTTATATATTCCATTCATCATCCTTTTATGGATTTTACAAAGTTTACTAGTGAAAATTATTTCGAAAAACAATTATTAGTAGATACTTGGGTTAAACCAAATATTACAATAGAAGTTAGCTTTTTTAGAAGATCACTCCAAGACATAATTAATGAAACAACAAATTATTTTGTGTTAGATAAAATGGTGGAACCGAGGCCGGTTGAAAAAATGAGAGAAGTAAATGAAACATCATATCATTATCTAAATACAAATCCACATTTTCTTATTATGAAAGCCATTAAAAAATAGGTAGTAAAATAATTATATTTTACTACCTATTTACAGTTTTTAATTACATATTAGGAGATTTTGAGATGAATAAGAAACGAAATAGATTATTATATGCGCTATTTACTATAGTTATAATTATTTTAGGTCTTAGCTCAAGAAAGTTAGCTTTTGCGTTACCTCATCTATTAAACGCGTACTTAGGCGATGCTTTATGGGCACTCATGATTTTTACAGGGCTCGGTTTTTTATTTCCTAAAATAGAAACGAAGAAATTGGCTTTTATAAGTTTACTGTTTTGCTACGGGATTGAAGTAAGCCAATTGTATCATGCTGAATGGATAGATAGCATTCGTGCAACGACTTTAGGTGGCCTTGTATTAGGTTACGGATTTTTGTGGAGTGATTTAGTTGCTTATACAATTGGTGTTGGGATTGGAATGTTTTGTGAGTTTATGTTACAGAAGAAATAATAGATTTAAAAAGGGGTATGTATGAAAAAAATAATATTAATAGGTTCTGGTGGTTCAGGAAAATCTACATTAGCAAGGCAGTTAGGTAATAAATTAAATATTAAAGTACATCATCTTGATGCGTTATTTTGGAAACCGAATTGGGAAGGTGTACCGAAAGAGGAGCAAAGAAAGGTTCAAAATGAATTAGTTAAAGAAGATGAGTGGATTATTGATGGGAATTATGGCGGGACAATGGACATAAGAATTAACGCTGCTGATACAATTATCTTTCTTGATATTCATAGAACAATATGTGTTTATCGTGCTTTTAAAAGGGTTGTACAATATCGGAATAAAACAAGACCGGATATGGGTGCTGGATGTGAAGAAAGGTTTGATTTGCAATTTTTTAAATGGATATGGCAATATCCTAAAACGAAACGACCCTCAATTTTAAAAAGGCTAAATCAATTGAGTAAGGAAAAAGAGGTTATTATTTTAAAATCTTCAAATGAAGTAAGACTATTTTTAGAGAAATACGATACCATAGATAGTTAGAATATAAAAGGAAGTAACATGGGGGGATAGGATTGAATAGATTCATTAGCCCGGTTGATTCTAATATGGTGAAAATTCCAGCAGGAAAAGTAGAATTAAGAGATGATCGAATAAAAAAACAATGGCAAGTTCAAGTTAAACCGTTTCTTCTTGCAAAGTATGTTGTAACAGTGGAATTATATTATGCTATTATGAATCGTGCACTAAATGGTAATGAAAATAGTAACAAACCAGTTGTAAATATTTCATGGAATGATGCCATTATATTTTGTAATTTACTTTCAAAAAAAAGCGGGATTAAAAGAATGTTATTCTATTAATGATGGTGGTCAAATTGTTAGTTGTAATTTAGATTCAAATGGGTACCGATTACCTTTTGAAGCAGAGTGGCAATATGCGTGTAAGGCAGGAACTACCGGATACATATATGGAGAACTGAAAGAGATTGCTTGGTACAATGAAAATTCTAGTGGACATATTCATGAGGTCGGAAAAAAAGAACCGAATGCATGGGGACTTTACGATATGTTAGGAAACGTTTGGGAATGGTGCTATGATTTATATGATGAACAAGTGTACGGATCATACCGAATTTTCCGCGGCGGTAGCTGGGCTGAAGCAGCTAGAGGTTGCGGTGCGACTTGTCGTCGCCGTAGCCATCCTACATTTCATATAGATGACCTTGGATTTAGGCTCGCTAGGTCCATTTAGAAGAATAATAAGACCAAAACAACATAGAAAAGATTTTAATGAAGGAGTGTTTTAAGTGGCACGTGTTTTATTCATTAATACTGGATCAGAAGGACATATAAATCCTACATTGCAAGTTGTAGAAGAATTAGTCTCACGCGGGGAAGAGGTAGTTTATTTTTCAATAGAATCTTTTAGAGAGCGTATTGAGAAGACGGGTGCTACTGTACGAACAATTGACGATCAAAAATTTATAAATGCTTTTCTTTCCGGTGGTCGAAATTATTTACCAGAGAGAATAAATGGTCTTTTACATACGGCAGATGTTATTATACCAAATGTTCTTGAACAAATTGAAGGGGAACAGTTTGATTACATCATTCATGATTCAATGTTTGGCTGTGGCCGTTTAATTGCTCAAATTCTAAATCTTCCGGCAATAAATTCTTGTACATCTTTTGCACAGAATGAAAAATCATTTGAACAAATGTTGGATTACTTGTCTAAAAGTATCCCAATGGAAGTTCAGGATAGGATACATAATGATTTTGAAAGATTAACTAAGGGGATTGCGGAAAAATATAATGTTGAAATAAACTCACCATATGAAGTTTTTTGTAATCCAGCGCCACTTACTATTGTGTATACAATAAAAGAGTTCCAACCTTTTGGAGATATGTTTAATGAAACATTTAAATTTGTAGGTCCGTCCATCCCTGCACAAGTAAAAGATGAAGAGTTTGATTTTACTACAATTGAAGAAAAAAGCCCGATTTACATTTCACTAGGCACTGTTTTTAATGAATCGCTTGATTTTTATAAACTTTGTATGAAGGCGTTCGAGAATAGTGATCATACTATTGTTATGTCTATTGGTAATAAAACAAAAATAAGTGATTTAGGTAACATTCCTAAAAACTTCATTGTAAAAAACTATGTACCACAAACTAAACTACTTGCATATACAAAGTTGTTTATTACACATGGCGGAATGAACAGTACACATGAAGGATTAAATAACGGGATTCCACTCATTGTAATTCCGCAAAGTGCAGATCAGCCAGTAATCGCAAAGCAAGTAGAGAAGCTAGGAGCTGGGATTAAGTTATCTATAAATGAATTAACTGTGGAACAACTACGTGAAAGTGTAGAATTTGTATTAAATAATCCATCATATAAAGAAGCTGCATTGAATTTGAAGGAGTCTTTCCGAAAATCTGGTGGCTATAAGAAAGCTGCTGATGAGATTTTTACATTTATAGGTCAGTAATAAATGTAAGATTATACATGAGAAGAGTGTCTATATGAAATGGTATAGATACTCTTCTTTTATATGAAGCGGAGAATTCGTTGTTTTGAAAGGTTAAATATTCTGTTTTATAAATCCGGACCATAGTTTTACGTGTTACTAATGCTTTCATCATTTCTGCACAACTTCTGCACATACTTTGATGATTTTTATGTCATGATATATTCATCAAGTGAAATATTTCACAAGAAATGAAATATATTTTCACTGCGGTGTATGCATAATTAACACATACATCGATACAAAATTGTCTCTTGTTATTCTTTTACATCGAAGCCCACATTACACTACAAAGTATAACAAGAAGGGGACAGGAACATGAATAATCGATTATTAAAACAACTACAAAACATGAAAATGAACAAAAAAAGTCTAGGAGCTGTTGCATTAACAGCTGGAATTATTGGCACGACACTTATTCCTCAAAACGCATACGCGCACGGTTTTGTTGAAAAGCCTAGCAGCCGATCTGCTTTATGTAGTCCAACCTATGGTGCACTAAATGCAAACTGTGGAAGTGTTATGTATGAACCACAAAGTTTGGAAGCTCCAAAAGGGTTCCCGCAAGCTGGCCCAGTTGATGGTCAAATCGCTTCTGCAGGTGGTAAATTTGGTGGTGTTTTAGATCAACAAACAGCTGATCGTTGGTTTAAAAATACAATCACAGGCGGGGAAAATACTTTTACTTGGAAATATACAGCGCCTCACTTAACAAGTAAATGGCATTACTATATTACAAAAAAAGAATGGAACCCAAATAAAGCGCTCACAAGAGCAGATTTAGAACCAATTGGAACTGTACAACATGATGGTTCTGCAGCCTCAAATCATTTAACTCACAAAATCAATGTGCCTACTGATCGTAGTGGATATCATGTGATTTTAGCAGTATGGGATGTAGCTGATACAGTAAATGCATTTTATAATGTAATTGATGTTAATCTTATTAATGATGTGAAACCGGACATAGAAGCTCCAAGTAGTCCAAATGGAATTCAGACACAAAACGTAACAGCGAATAGTATAGAACTAACGTGGAACGCTTCTACGGATAATGTAGGGGTAAAAGGGTATCAAATCTTCCGTAACGGAGAGATGATTGATACAGTACCAGGAACTCATTTTATTGATAAAAAATTACAACCAAGTACAGAATACTCTTATACTGTAAAAGCAATTGACTCAGCTGGAAATGTATCGAAAGAAAGTGCAGCGCTTACAGTAAAAACAACAGTTGAGGCGCCTGATACAGAAATACCAACACAACCAAAAGGATTACATAGTATGGGAACGACAGCGTCAAGTGTGGATCTAATGTGGAGTCCCTCTGACGATAATATTGGTGTAGACCATTACGATATTTATAGAGAAACAGAAGGATTATTGAAAAAAATTGCAACATCCAATACGACTTCTTATATGGATAAAAATTTACTTCCTAATACTACTTATAAATATGTAGTGAAAGCTGTTGATGTAGCTGGAAATGAATCTGTACAGAGTGATATATTCACAATTACTACAAAAACTGAAAGCGCTTCATATGAAGAGTGGAATGCAAAGAAAGCATATGAAAAGGGAGATAGAGTTCTACACGAGGGAAAAGTATATGAAGCTGTCCAGAGTTATCAAGGAAATGGGGATCCAAACTGGATTTATGCCTTATCATTATGGAAAACAGTGTAAGCTTTACCTAGATATGAACTAAGAGATGATGGGCTTTGATGCAAAAGAAAATCTTGAGAATTCACTTTTCTATTTATAAAAAAGGGTAGTATATAAATTCATATACTACCCTTTTTATTATGATAGTACTTTCGTCATAATAACGTGCGGAATACCATCTTCAATAAATACATCAGAAGAAGTTTGATAATCTAATTTTTTATAAAATCCTTCAGCTTGTGTTTGACCGTGTAGTTTTACTTTTGTAGCTTCTTTGTCACGAGCAATTTCTTCTAGCACTTTGATTATTACTTTTCCTAATCCGTATTTACGATAGTCTTTTAAAATACAGATGCGTTCTAATTTTCCTGCACCGTCAACAAATCGTATACGACCTGTACCTACAGGAAGATCGTTATAATAAACTAAAATATGTTTGCATTTCTCACCAATTTTATCGAATGTATCGAATTCATCTTCAAGAGGGACATTTTGTTCTTTTACAAATACTTCTTTTCGAATATGAAAGGCAGTTTCTAAATCTGTAAGTTCTGTTATGATTTTGGAGTGCAAATTGTTCAGCCCTTTCTAGAGTGATGTTCTTTTGTTTTCATAGTATATCATACTTCAACATTATTTTATTTTTTGTGCTTGAACAATAAAAAAGATGGAAGTTAAATTTTTCATAAAATAAATGATTTTGAGTTTTTGACGTCCAAAAGAATATATTATGAACTAACGCCTGCAATCAATATGGAAAATAAGAAATAATGTCATTATTAATAACTACATTATTTCTTATTTTCCTTTCTAATTTCATTATTCATATTCTGTTAAAAAGCAAAATAAATAAAATTACCCTCAATTTTGTTAGTGGTGTAGTAATGTTACCTGGTATACCTATATTTTGGTTCATTATATATAGCCGTAAAACAACATCTAATGATTTTTACTTTCCGTTAATTGTTACAGTAATTTTTATTATAATGTTTGTAATTCATACAATTAGATTCGTTACCAATGACATGAAAAAAGGATGAGGAAGCACCTCATCCTTTTTAACTACACGGAATAAAGCGGATTTATAATTCCTCTATTCCGTTTTCAGTTCCAATAATCGCCTTGCTAGTCATATTAACAAACAACCCTGTTTCAACTACACCTGTAATCATTTTTAATTGAGTGTGTAAATTGGCTGGATTAGATATGTTATGAGGGAATATACAATCGATAATCATGTTTTTGTTATCGGTAATAAACGTTTCGTTATTTTTTAAACGTAACGTTGTTTGACAACCTAAAGATTGAATTTTCCTTTCGGTTTGTTTCCATGAAAAGGGTATAATTTCAACAGGTACTGGGAAAGTACCTAAATGTGTTACAAGTTTCGATTCGTCAGCAATAATAATTAGTTCTTTGGAGGAAGTGGCAACAATTTTCTCGCGAAGTAATGCGCCACCACCACCTTTTATAAGTTGTAAATTAGCATCAATTTCATCCGCTCCATCAATTGTAAGATCAAGGCTTTGTACGTCGTTTAACGAAATTAGAGAGATATTTAGTTGTTTAGCTAATACTTCCGTTTCTTTTGACGTTGGTACAGCTTGAAATGCTAAGCCTTCTTTTACACGCTCACCTAATTTTTGTATCGTCCAATATACAGTAGAACCTGTGCCAAGTCCAACTTTCATCCCATATTTTACAAAGTTTGCAGCATATTCACCAGCGAGCTGTTTTAAATTCAGCATATTATTCTGCTGGACGTGGGCCTGCATCTAGACCTGAATTTTCCACTGTAAGTATAGGACGAACGACTATATCTTTATGTACGTGCATTTGGCATGATAAACGTAAGTGATCTTCAATTCCTTTTTCCGTAATTGCATTTTTTTCATTAGAACTTGCTTCACAAAACTCACCTGCTATAATTTCTACTCTACAAGTTGTGCAGCGTGCTTTCCCACCGCAGCGATGGAGAATGTGTACACCGTTATCTTCGATCGCTAATACTAACTTTGTGCCTTCTTTTACATCAAAAGTTCCCGCACCTTCAATTGTTAATTTTGGCAAATTTGTTCCTCCTCACGTAAAATTGTACATAACATATTTATGACCGCGAATTATTGAACATAAACATAATTTTTTTATATGCCCCGTAACTTTTTTATTTGTTTAATCGTTAATTAAGTAAGCGCTGAAAAGGAGTGGTTATTTTGTGCACAAAAGTAACTCATATTTTAAAGAATCATATCGATATGAATTATTCAAATATAAACTTTTTAATTGAGCAATATGGAGAATTGAAAAGGTACTGTACATTTTTAACGAAAAACAAATGGGACGGCGAAGATCTAGCTCAAGAAACAGTTTGTAAAGTTCTTCAAAAATATAGTAATAAAGATATTTGTATGACGCTTGTATATAAAATAGCTAGAAATCGCTGGATAGACCAGATGAAATCAAAATCAGTCCATGAAAAAATAAAGGAACAAATTATTTTTGATGCCCCACAAGAGAACATTGCAGATTTGCATGAAATGGTAGGGAAAGTATTATCGTCATTAAATGTACAACAATCCACAATTTTATTATTAAAAGATGTTTTTCAATATAGTATCGCTGATATTGCTAAAGTATGTTCCGTATCAGAAGGTGCAGTAAAAGCCTCTTTATTTCGGAGTAGAAATAGGCTGAAAACTGTAAGCGAAGAAGGGATAGAGATTGTCGAATTCACAGATGATATTGAAGTTGTAGTAACGTCTATTCGTGAGGAGAGACCAGAATTATTAACGAAACTCCTTCCGACAATAGATTTTACTAAGTTACCATCTATACAGCCAGTCTTATTGTTTTATGCGAAAAACCCTTCTTCCTACAGTTGTATGCTTTGCGTTGCATAACAATTATTGGAGGGATTTAAAATGAATGCAATTCCATATGTAGTAGAACAAACGAAATTAGGAGAACGTTCCTATGATATATATTCAAGGTTATTAAAAGATCGTATTATTATTATCGGTTCAGAAATAAATGATCAAGTAGCGAGTAGTGTCGTAGCTCAATTATTATTTTTAGAAGCGGAAGATGCAGAGAAAGATATATATTTATACATCAATAGCCCAGGTGGTTCAACAACAGCGGGTTTTGCCATATTAGATACGATGAATCTCATTAAACCAGATGTACAAACGCTATGCATGGGATTTGCAGCATCATTTGGTGCATTGTTATTATTATCAGGTGCAAAAGGAAAACGGTTTGCGCTCCCTAACAGTGAAATTATGATTCATCAGCCACTTGGTGGTGCGCAAGGCCAGGCAACAGAAATTGAAATAACAGCGAAAAGAATACTAAAGTTAAAGCGTGATATTAATAAAATGATTGCAGAAAAAACGGGGCAATCGATTGAAAGAGTAGCACATGATACAGAAAGAGATTATTTTATGACTGCTGAAGAAGCGAAAGAATATGGGATTGTAGATGATGTTGTTACGAAAAAATAAGATAAAACAGGCTAGAGGAATAGCATATCCTCTAGCCTGTTTTATTAATCTTTTACCCATTCATCAACTAGCGCTTGATTCTTTTCAATCCATTTGCGCGCCGCTTCTTCAGGGTCTTTCGTTTTATTTAACATGACCATTAATGTACCAAGTTGTTCATCGTTCATTTTCCATTTGTCAAAGTATTTCACGATATCTGGATAATCTTTTTCGAAACCTTTACGAACAGAGTAATAAATATCATCTTTTTCACCATATACTTTCTTAGGGTCTTTTAAATATTTTAAGTCAAATTCTGAAAAGCCCCAATGCGGATTCCAAAGCGTAACAGCGATTGGTTTCTTTTTCGTATATGCTTTCTTTAATTCACTCATCATCGCAGCTTCAGAAGATTGGACAAGTTTTAGTTTAATATCATATTCCTTCATCGCTTTATTTGTTAAATTCATAAGACTACTACCGGGTTCGATACCGACAATTTTGTTATCTAGTTCATCTTTATGAGCATTTAAATCCTCAATACTGTTAATGTTTTTCATATAAGAAGGGACGACAAGGCCAAGTCCAGTACCTTCATACCATTTTGATTTTAAGACTATATCATCTTTATAACGAGCATTTAGCGGTTTATCCGTAACAGGTAGCCATACTTCTAAATTAGCATCAACATCACCGCGAGCAACGCCAGTCCAAATTGCAGCTTTTTCTAAGTACATGAGCTCAACTTTGTAACCTTTTTGTTCTAATAAAACTTTCCACATGTTTGCCGTTGCAATGTTTTCTTTCCAACTTGTTACACCAAGTTTAATTTTTCCTTTCGAATTTGCATTTGTTGCATTACATGAAGAGAATATCATAGTAATAAATAATGCAAGGCATATAAGCCATATTTTCTTTTTCATCGAAACCCTCCTAAGAAATGTTTGCCTTTTTAAATAAATGTATAAGTAAGCATTCTTATTATGAACGGAAACGCGAATTTTAAAGAAATCTTATGAATGTCATTTTTATGTAATATTTCTTTGTAAAATCGCAACACTATATGAATAGATGGGTAGAAAAGGAGTAGTGACATGGATAATACAAAGGTGCGTGTTGAAAACGTAACAAAAGTATTTGGGAAACACCCGCAAAGAGCGCTGTCTTTATTAAAAGAAGGAAAAAGCAAATCGGAAATTTTGAAAGAGACAGGAATGAACGTTGGTGTAAAAAAGGCAACCTTTGAAGTATATACTGGAGAGATTTTCGTTATTATGGGTTTGTCTGGTAGCGGGAAATCTACGTTAGTTCGGATGTTAAACCAATTAATTAAACCAACAGCGGGGCATATATACATAGATGGTGAAGATACCGCAACGATGGGAAAAGAAGAGTTGCGAAGAGTGAGAAGAACGAAGATGAGTATGGTGTTTCAAAAGTTCGCTTTATTTCCACATCGTACAGTGATACAAAATGTTGCGTACGGGTTAGAAATTCAAGGAGTTCCAGTAGAGGAACGAGAGAATAAAGCGTTAGAATCGCTACAGTTAGTAGGACTTGATCATCATAAAGATAATTATCCAAGTCAACTTAGTGGCGGTATGCAGCAACGTGTTGGAATCGCAAGGGCATTAACAAATAATCCAGATGTATTGTTAATGGATGAGTCATTTAGTGCATTAGACCCACTGATTCGAAAAGAAATGCAAGATGAGCTGTTAGAATTACAAGATAAAATGGAGAAAACAATTATTTTTATTACACATGATTTAGATGAAGCTCTTCGAATTGGAGATCGTATCGCATTAATGAAAGATGGAGAGATTGTCCAAATTGGAACACCGGAAGAAATTATGATGAGTCCTGCCAATGAATTTGTAGAGAAATTCGTAGCGGATGTAAATTTAGGAAAAGTAATCACGGCAGAATCTATATTAAAACGACCGGAGACTTTATTAATTGATCGTGGACCGCGTGTAGCACTTCAAATTATGAGGAACGCTGGCGTTTCTACTGTGTATGTTGTTAACAAAAAGTATGAGTTTTTAGGGATATTAACGGCAGATGATGCGAGTAAAGCCGTTCAAAAACAGTGGCCAATTGCTGATTTATTACTTACCGATATCCCGCATGTGTATTTAGATACTTTACTTGAAGAAACGTATGCGAAAATGGCGGAGATGAAATATCCGTTACCAGTAATTGATGAGAAGAAAAGGCTTAGAGGAATTATTAAACGCGAAAGTGTCATTCAAGCTCTTGCAGGTAATATTGAGGAAGAGGTGAAAGACGATGAGTAGTATACCACGTATTCCATTAGGGGAATGGGTCGATTCATTTGTTGCAAGTTTATATGAGCACCTTGAAGGCTTATTCCGAGGATTCTCTTATATTATCGGTGGATTCGTTGATTTACTCACTAATTTTTTAACAATAATACCGGCCATATTGATGATTATTATCCTTTGTTTCCTCATTTGGTACACAACGAGAAAGGTATCTTTAATTATTTTTACACTGATCGGTTTATTATTTATTTTAAATATTAACTACTGGGCACAGACGATGCAAACATTAGCACTTGTACTTACGTCTGTTATTATTTCAATTATTGTAGGAATCCCAATCGGAATTTTAGCTTCTCAAAATGAACGATTCTCAAAATTTTTAAAACCGACATTAGACTTTATGCAAACAATGCCGGCTTTCGTATATCTTATTCCTGCAATTACATTTTTCGGAGTAGGTGTAGTGCCTGGGATTATCGCATCCGTAATCTTTGCAATGCCACCGACAATTCGTTTTACTGACTTAGGAATTAGACAAGTTCCAGAAGATTTAATTGAAGCAGCGAATGCATTTGGCTCTACCGCATCACAAAAATTATTTAAAGTACAATTACCACTCGCAACTGGAACAATCATGGCTGGTGTGAACCAAAGTATAATGCTTTCTTTATCGATGGTAGTAACAGCATCTCTTGTAGGAGCGCCAGGTCTTGGAGTTGATGTATACCGTTCTGTAACACAAGTTAATATTGGAATGGGATTCGAAGCCGGACTAGCTATTGTTGTCATTGCGATTATATTAGACCGCATTACACAAGGATTTCATCAAAAAAGAAGATAAAAGGAAAACACACTTTATTATACAAAGTGTGTTTTTTGTTCAAAAAATTACATACGAACGATAACAGAACCGCCAGCTGGTGTGCAAACTTGGTTTTGTTGTTGTTCCATTGATTTAATTAATTGATTATTTTCGTCGATTAATGAGATTAGTTTCGCTAATTGACTTTCAAGACTTGCAATACGCTGCATCATATATTGTGAATCTTGATGCAATGTATTCCTTACGGGATGGGGGGAATATACATATTGTTGATTTATATTTGGATTCCAACGAGGATGCATTTGAATCGTTCCTCCTTAAATGACTTACTGATATTTCTTATAGTAAATGCCTATATATATTTAATGGTTACTTGAAATTTTTCATTATAAAAGGAGTATGTACAGAAAATGGAAAATATTATATGTGAAGTTATAGTGCATTTTTTGGAAATATTCAAGTGAGATAGTGAATATATTAATACATTCAAGTAAATGTATGTTATTTAGGGAGAAATGATGGGAGGAGATGCAATTTTGGCTAAAAATAATAAAAGGAATGATGCCTTGGCAATAGGTGTCGGTATAGGGGTTGTAATCGGTGTATTTCAAGGCTTTTTTACTAATAATTTAGTAATCGGAATTGTGATTGGAATCGTAATTGGGATTGCGTTTTTGAAGAAATAATAAGGTGCAAATTTATTTCAAAAATTGCCGAATTGAAAGAATGAATTTTCGGAATATAAATCCTGTTTTTCCTTTTTTTATGATAGTATATATGGAAAGGTTGGTGATGGAAATGCATACAACAAATAATAGACAATATTCATGGGTTGGAAATACAGTAATGTGTTTAGGAGAAATTTCAGTTAAACAATATGGTGACGTTGTACTTGGAAAATACGGCGGGAATATAAGCGCCGGAGCAAAAAAGAACGAAGATGGTGCGTTAGTTTGGTCAAATGGTGATTGGGAATTTGCAGCTATTTTAGATGGACATAATAGTGCGGAAAGTGTTGATTTAGTAGTAAATACAATCCAAAAAGAATATGAAAATATAAAAGTAATGATGAATGAATCGATTGATACAGTATTTCGATCTGTTGAAAATCATCTACTTACAATCTTTCAATCCCTCTCATTTAAAGAAAAGTGCAAAAGAGTAAAAGGGGAAACAGCGTGCTTAATATGTGTAAGAAAAGAAAACTACATATGGTGGTTATCTATTGGTGATTGTTTAGTTTATGTATTTCATGAAGAGTTACATAAGTTAGGACAATATGCATTAAATCAACGTCATTTTTACGAATGGATTGGAAATGTAAATACCTTTGATTTATCTGTACCTTGCTACTCAACAGGAATTCGTGAATTACGTACTGGAAAAAATCGAATTGTAATGGTTACAGATGGGGTATTAGAATGCGGGGACCGACACTATGAAACACCATTTAATCTATATAATGATACGAATAGAACTAATGTAGAACTTGAAGAAAGTGTTCATCATGTATTAGAGTACGTTCATCATCAATTCGGACGAGATAGTGCGACAATTATTAGTTGGGATGTTGAAAATAAAAGAAATACTACGTATCCGAGTGATCAGCCGGATAAAAGATAAAGGAGGAGACATCACTGCTTTTAGCTAAAGGGATTTTATTAGTATTATGGATCATATTCTTAGTTTTTTTGGAAAAAGTAGTGAGAAAAAAATTAAATATACCGAAACAAACTGACTGGAATAGTAAATATGTAAACAACGCTCATAAATGGGGCACTAGGGCTCTTATCATTTCTTATATAATTGTTACGATGATATGTGCCACTTTCAATCCTATTTATATTAGTAATTTACCCATATTATTTTTAATAACTTTATACTGCTTTCAATCATATATGGAGTGGAAATATAATAAAGAATCGAGGGAATATGTCATTTCTTTAGGAACAGTTCCATTATTAATAATAACAGGAATTATGATTAATCTTTTTTTTTATAACTATTGGATTTAATCATATGTGGAATGAATGGGGAGACAAATGAAAAATCCTAAATTACGTGCTGAAATAATGATTTTAAATGTAGATCATTCTAAAGTGCTTGTTCAATGTGATGAGAATGAATCATTTTACCGTTTTCCAGGAGGTTCTATTGAATTTGGCGAGATGGCACAAGAATCAATAATGCGGGAGTTGATGGAAGAATATGATTTGAAAGTTGATGTTCAAAAGTTAGCAATTGTAAGTGAGCATATTTTTGAGTGGAAGAATGAAAAAGGACATCACTGTACATTGCTACATTGGGGAACTGTTGAAGAGATAATTACCAATGAAATAAGACATAAAGAACATGCGGATATTATATTAATATGGAAAAGTATAGAAGAATTAAAAACGAAGCCAACATACCCTGAAGGGATTGTAAGTTATTTAGAAAAGGATAACCATAATATAGTCCACTTTATTTCTAAAAATAAATAAAGTAATAGGAGGTGGAGTAATGGGAACTTCTACTTTTTGGATTATAAGTATTATTTTTTGTATAGTTGTTTATTTTTTGGATAAGTATTTAAGAAAAAAATTGAATATGCCAAAGAGTGGTTTTTGGGGATATAAAAAACATGTAAATAGTTTACACAAAAAATTAGAAATAGGACTAATGTTTATTTATTTAATAACTAGTTTTATTTTTATCGTTAAATTCGAAAACGTTAATATTGCTTATGTCATTTTCACTTATTTAGGGGGAACGTTGATATTAAGAGCATTGATGGAATGGAAATTTGATAGAGAATCGAAAGAATACATCCTTTCTACAATCGGTTTACTTGCATTTGTAGTTATGATTTCATTGCTACTTTACTTCGATCCAATTTCAGCGTAAAAGTAAGTCTATAGATATAAAACGAGAGGATGAAATGGTTTGGGGTTAAATAACATATTAGAACAAATTCGAGTGAAGTCTGTAGAGCAATCACTACTAATAGGTATTGATGGTTGTGGTGGTGCAGGAAAAAGTACGTTAGCTAATAAAATAAAAAGTAAGTTTTCAACTGTAACGATTGTTCATATGGATGATTTTTATTTACCATCCTCACAAATTATAAATGAACATCCTACGAATAAATCGATTGGTGCAGATTTTGATTGGAAACGCCTTTTACAAGAAGTTTTAGATCCGATTAGTAATGGCATTGAAGGATGTTATAAACGTTACGATTGGGAAACGGATTCTTTAGCAGAATCTCATACTGTCCCTGCAAACGGGATTGTAATTATAGAAGGTGTATATGCAACACGTCAGGAGCTGGCGGGAATGTATGATTTGAAAATATGGGTGAATTGTCCTCGTGAAACACGTATAAAAAGAGGGATTGCTAGAGATGGGGAAACAGCACGTGATATGTGGGAAAACAATTGGATGGTTGCTGAAGATATGTATGTAGAAAGTCATAAACCACATGAATTTGCAGATTTTATAATTGATGGTACAAATCAAGAGTTAACTAATAAATAAGAAACCATTGAGTAGTAAATGGTTTCTTATTTAAATTCATCATTTATTTTGGCTAATATGGATGTAACGAAATTTGTTTTATCCTCAGCATATTTATGTTTATCATTAGGATTAGCTTGTGAAAGTTGAATCTTTAACTGTTCATACTGAATACGAGAAGTTTTATTGTCTATTAAGTAATCTCTGAATTGTAATTGTTCTATTAAATATGTATTCCTTTGTTCATACATATGAATTTGATGAGTTCTTGGCTCTCCTTTATTAAAATAATATCGTTCAGGCAATACATCTTTTCTGTATTTATAGTTTAGCAGTTCTAACTTTTTAATACATGTTAAACCGTCCGTATAATCTTCTAATTCGATTGCAATATCAATAATTGGCTTTGCACTTAAATGTGGAATAGAGGTACTACCAATATGGTGTATTGCTAAAATATGTTCGCCAATTTGTTCCTCAATGAATTGTTTCTCTTTCATAAATTCAATTTGCCATTCTTCAGTCCACGGAACTAAAAACACTTTTCCATACGGTAAACCTAACATTTAATTAGCACCTCTTTCAAAATGTTTATCAAAAAAGTTAACTACATTTTCTTAAAGGTTCTCAATACAAGGTATTCCCACAATCTCCAAGGAAGAATCCTCTTCGCAAAGATCATAAATTTTACACCTTTTCCAATCGGATATCGTAAATTCGTACGCTTAGATTCAGCGATTTCTATAATTTTATTAGCAACTTCTATCGGATTACCAAATGTATCACTGCCGCTATTAATATGTTTTTGTATTTTACCCATATATTCTTTGTAAGGAGAAGATGTATCAGATTGGTTTGTAGCTAGTTGTTTACCAACTTCCCATATATTCGTGTTATAAGAACCAGGTTCAATTAAAGCAACATCTATTCCGAAAGGCTTTACTTCTAAACGAAGGGATTCACTCCAGCCTTCTAATGCATATTTTGAAGAAACGTAAGGAGATAGACCAGGGAATCCGACTTGGCCACTAATACTACTTATATTTATGATTTTCCCACTTTTTTGTTCTCTCATATAAGGTAATACAAGTTGAGTAATTGATATAGCTCCAAAAAGGTTTGTTTCAAATTGTTTACGGTATTCCTCTACTGGAATTTCTTCTACAAAGCCCCCATGTGCATATCCTGCATTATTAATGAGAAGATCTACACTATTTATTTCTTTTAAAAATAATTGAAAGTTATGTATAGAGTTTTGATTGGTTACATCTAATGGTTGAATTTTGATGTTTTGTTGTAAGTTCAGTTTAGTAGCTTGAGATATTAAATCTTCTTGTTTATTAAGGTTTCGCATTGTAGCTATGACTAAATAGTCTTTTTTCGCAAGCTCAAGTGTTGTTAAAAGACCGAAACCACTTGAAGCCCCGGTTATAACTGCGATTTTTTTATCCATTTTCCGCCAGCTTTCTTTTTCTTTTATCATAACGAGTTATGATAAGAAAATCTATTATTCTTACATTCGTATTGAGAGCAATACCCGTTAATTCTATATTCTATGGGATTTTTAAAAAAGGGAATTATAAAGACTCAGCGTATATAGAGAAGTGAGTATGAATATGTTAATGAAATGAGGGAAAAAAATGGCCCATGTGAAAGATGTTTTAGCAGATCAATTATTAGCAAATGCAAACGATCCTAGTTGGTATATTCCATTTTCAGATGCAGTGAAAGATCTACCTGAGAGAGAAGCTTTCTGGAAACCGAATGAAGAGAGTAATAGTATAGCTGAAATTGTACAACATTTACTGTATTGGAATTCAACGTGGCAAACTAGGTACAAAGAATCGAATGTGGATGCCGTGCCCGCTATTGGTGATAATAACAAAAGTTTTATGCTTTCAAATAATCAAACCTTCGATGAGTTAAGAGAAAAACTACTAGAGAAACTGTTACAATGGCAAAAGCTTATAAATGAAGAGAAGGTTGAAAGTGATGTAGTTGGATTTCCTGTTTCCGCAAAATGGTGGGAAATATTAGCAAATGTAACAACTCATAACGCTTATCATATTGGTCAAATTATTTACATCCGGAAGTTACAGAAGAGTTTTGATAATGAATAAGATAATCATTCTAACATTAAGTGAACAAAAGTGGACAAAACGAGACATATGTCTCATTTTGTCCACTTTTTTATTATGAAAGAAAAGAGAAAACCTATGAAATCAGGGATTAGAATTTGGCACAGTACTTGCAATATAAAAGATGAACAAGAAAATAGGAGGGCTGAACATGTTAAAAACAACTGAAAGTAAAGGGAATGAAATTACGAAAGAACAAGCTCGTTGGATGTATGAAAAAATGTTAGAGATTCGTAAGTTTGAAGATAAGGTGCATGAATTATTCGCCCAAGGCGTTCTGCCAGGTTTCGTTCATTTATACGCAGGTGAAGAAGCGGTAGCAGTTGGTGTATGTGCCCACTTAACGGATCGTGACAGTATTACAAGTACGCATAGAGGACATGGACATTGTATCGCAAAAGGCTGTGATTTAAACGGGATGATGGCTGAACTTTTTGGGAAAGTGACAGGGTTATGTAAAGGTAAAGGCGGTTCCATGCATATTGCCGATTTAAATAAAGGAATGCTTGGTGCAAATGGGATTGTAGGCGGAGGTTTTCCACTTGCTTGCGGCTCAGCATTAACAGCTAAATATAAAGGAACGAAAGATGTGAGTGTTTGCTTCTTCGGTGACGGAGCAAATAATGAAGGGACATTTCACGAAGGGGTTAACTTAGCAGCGATTTGGAAGTTACCAGTTATTTTTATCGCCGAAAATAACGGTTACGGTGAAGCAACGACATTTGAATATGCGTCAAGTTGTGATTCCATTGCAGATCGAGCAAAAGCCTACAATATTCCAGGTATTCAAGTGGATGGAAAAGATTTACTTGCAGTATATAAAGCCGCGGAAGAAGCAGTAGAACGTGCGCGTAATGGTGGTGGTCCAACAATAATTGAATGTATGACATATCGCAATTACGGTCATTTCGAAGGTGAAGCACAAACGTATAAAACTTCAGAAGAAAAAGAAGAACATTTAAATGAAAAAGATGCGATTGTGAATTTCCGTAAGCATTTAATTCATGAAGCGCTATTAACTGAATCTGAACTTGTCGATATGGAAAAGGCAGTAGATGAAGCAGTGCAAAGATCAATTGAATTTAGTGAAAATAGTCCATATCCAGAGGATGAAGAATTATTAAAAGATGTATACGTTTCTTACAAATAAGAGGAGGGTGAAAAATAATGACTAGAACAGTAAGTATGTCAACTGCAATTAATGAAGCGATGAAAATATCAATGCGTCGTGATGAAAATGTAATTTTAATCGGAGAAGATGTTGCAGGCGGTGCACAAGTTGATCACTTGCAAGACGATGAAGCATGGGGCGGTGTGCTTGGTGTTACGAAAGGCCTTGTACAAGAATTTGGTCGAAATCGTATTTTAGATACACCTATTTCAGAAGCGGGTTATATGGGAGCGGCGATGGCAGCTGCTGCAACAGGATTACGTCCGATTGCCGAATTAATGTTTAATGATTTTATCGGTAGTTGTCTTGATCAAGTATTAAACCAAGGCGCAAAGTTCCGCTACATGTTCGGTGGTAAAGCGAAAGTGCCAGTTACAGTACGTACGATGCATGGTGCTGGTTTTAGCGCAGCGGCACAGCATTCACAAAGTTTATATGCGTTATTTACGAGCATTCCAGGTATAAAAGTTGTCGTTCCTTCTACTCCGTATGACGCAAAAGGCTTATTATTAGCAGCAATTGAAGATGACGATCCAGTTATCTTCTTTGAAGATAAAACACTTTACAATATGAAAGGCGAAGTACCAGAAGAATACTATACAATTCCATTAGGGAAAGCAGATATTAAACGTGAAGGTTCTGATGTAACAATCGTCGCAATTGGAAAACAAGTTCATACAGCACTTGCAGCTGCTGAGCAATTATCGAAAAAGGGACTTGAAGTAGAAGTAATTGATCCACGTTCTTTATCACCACTGGATGAAAATACGATTTTAGCATCTGTTGAAAAAACGAATCGCCTAATTGTTATTGACGAAGCAAATCCAAGATGTAGTATCGCAACGGATATTGCAGCAATTGTAGCGGATAAAGGATTCGATTTGTTAGATGCACCTATTAAACGAATTACAGCACCACATACACCAGTTCCGTTCTCACCACCACTTGAAAAGTTATATTTACCAACGCCGGAGAAAGTAATTGAAACTGTATCAGAAATGATCGGAGACCAATCTTTATTACATGTGTAATGAAACGATGAGAAGGGAGAGAGAAACATGGCTGTAGAAGTTGTAATGCCAAAGTTAGGTATGGCGATGAAAGAAGGTATTATTACGAGCTGGAATATTAAAGCAGGCGATAACGTATCAAAAGGTGAACTAATTGCTAGCATTAACTCGGAAAAAATCGAAACTGAAATAGAAGCACCGGCTGATGGAACTGTTCTTGATATAGCTGTAAGTGAAGATGAGGGAGTGCCGCCGGGTACTGTAATTTGCTATATCGGTAAGCCGAACGAAATAGTAGAAGTCTATGAAAATACAAATGTTGTAGAAGAAAAAACACCTAATGCAGAACCTAAAAATATACAACATCCAGAACCATATGCGAAAGAAGTAGCGAAGCAAAGAATCAAAATATCTCCGGTTGCGAAAAAGATTGCAAAAACTGAAAATCTTGATATTAGATCATTAATTGGTACAGGACCTGGAGGAAGAATTACAAAGGTAGATGTTTTAAAGGAACTTGAGGAAAGAGTTGCAATTCCAGAAGTACTTGAACAAGAAGAAAGTAAAGTCATTCCTGTGACTGGTATGAGGAAAGCAATCGCAAACCGTATGCATGCAAGCCTACAAAATAGTGCGCAATTAACATTAACGATGAAAGTAGATGTGACAGATTTAGTAGCTTTACATAAAGACATAGCGGAAGTTGTACAAAAACGATACGATAACAAACTAACCATTACGGATTTCGTTTCTCGCGCTGTTGTATTAGTACTTGCGGAGCATAAAGAAATGAACAGCGCTTATATAGATGATGCAATTCATCAATTTGAACATGTTCATTTAGGCATGGCAGTCGCGTTAGAAAAAGGATTAGTCGTTCCGTCTATTCGCTTTGCTAATAATTTATCTTTAGTAGAGTTATCTAAAGAAATTAAAATTGTGGCACAAAAAGCAAGAGAAGGTAGTTTAAGTAGTGACGATATGCAAGGGACAACCTTTACAATTAGTAATTTAGGTAGCTTTGGGATTGAATATTTCACACCAGTATTAAATACACCTGAAACTGGTATTTTAGGTGTTGGTGCAATTGAACATGTTCCTGTATATAAAGGGAAAAAATTAAGAAAAGGAAGTATGTTACCTTTAAGTTTAACATTCGATCATCGTGTATTAGATGGTGCACCAGCAGCTGCATTTTTACGTACAATTAAACGTTATTTAGAAGAACCTGTAACAATTCTTTTATAAAGAGAAGGTGAGAGAATGAGTAAATTAGTCGTTATTGGAGGCGGACCTGCTGGCTATGTAGCAGCAATTACTGCGGCTCAAAATGGGAAAGATGTCATTCTTATTGATGAAGCTGATCTTGGCGGGACTTGTTTAAATGTTGGTTGCATGCCTACAAAATCATTGTTAGAAAGTGCGGAAGTGCATGACATTGTGAGAAAAGCGAATAATTACGGAGTTACGCTTAACAAAGGAAGTATATCAATTGATTGGAAGCAAATACAGGCGAGGAAATCACAGATCGTAACGCAGCTTGTCCAAGGAATTCAATATTTAATGAAGAAAAATAAAATAAAAGTTATACAAGGTAAAGCGAAATTTGAAACGGATCACCGTGTACGAGTTACACACGGTGATAAAGTAGATGTAGTAGATGGAGCCCAGTTCATTATAGCAACAGGTTCAGAACCGACTGAAGTACCTTTTGCTCCATTTGATGGGCGGTGGATTTTAAATAGTAGCCATGCAATGTCCCTAGAAAATATACCGAAATCATTATTAATCGTTGGCGGTGGTGTAATAGGTTGCGAGTTTGCAAGTATTTATAGTCGTCTTGGAACAAAAGTTACGATTGTTGAAATGGCACCGCAATTATTACCTGGTGAAGATGAAGATATCGCACATATTTTAAGAGATAAACTAGAAAATGATGGCGTAGAAATATTTACAGGAGCTGCTTTAAAAGGATTAAATAATTATAAGAAGCAGGCTTCATTTGAATATGAAGGAAGTATCCAAGTAGTCAATCCGGAAATTGTTCTCGTTTCTGTTGGTCGAAAACCACGTGTACAAAAATTAGATTTAGAAAAAGCAGGTGTTCAATTTTCAAATAAAGGAATTTCTGTGAATGAACATATGCAAACAAATGTATCACATATTTACGCAGCAGGTGATGTGATTGGTGGAATACAACTTGCTCACGTTGCTTTCCATGAAGGAACGACAGCAGCGTTACATATGAGTGGAGAAGATGTGAAAGTTAACTATCATGCAGTACCTCGATGTATATACACATCCCCAGAAATCGCAAGTGTTGGTTTAAACGAAAAAGATGCAAGAGAACAATACGGTGATATTCTTATCGGAGATTTTCCTTTTACAGCGAACGGAAAAGCGCTTATTATTGGAGAACAAACGGGTAAAGTAAAAGTTATCGTGGAACCTAAATATCAAGAAATTGTTGGGATTTCTATTATCGGTCCTCGTGCAACCGAACTAATCGGACAAGGAACTGTAATGATTCATACAGAAGTTACCGCTGATATTATGAGAGATTATATTGCAGCGCATCCAACTTTATCTGAAGCGATTCATGAAGCGTTATTACAAGCTGTAGGGCATGCTGTACATGCTTAAATAGAAAATTAATAAACCACTATTCTCTAAATGAATAAGAGAATAGTGGTTTGAATTTTTACAGGGAAAATTGAATATCTTATTATTTTTTTACGTCAATCGCTGAAGTAATATCGTTCCAATCAGCAGCTAAATTAGCAGTTTTACCGTACCAATCAGCATGTTTGAATACAACACCTTTTCCATAGCCTTGTGTTGAAGTATGCTCCCAAAGTGTCGTTGAATAACTTGCTGAAGGCGATGCTGTACTTACAGAAGAAATTCTGTCATTCCAGCTAGAAGGTAAGTTTTTAAAACCGCTGCTCCAGTAAATATATTGGCCACCTTTATCTTTATGTTCATAAAAATCAGTACTACCAGCACCGCTACCTAAAGGATTAATTTTATTTTTAAGTACTTTTTTATCCTTTTCAATATAAGCATCTAATGTTTCGCGGCTAGTAAAACCGTAAGCTAACCAATCTCCATTTTCATTTTGCTCTGGTAATACCATAGTAATTTGGATATCTTTCTTGTCCTGATCACTTAATTTTGTAAGTGAATTAACATTCTGTTCATCCACTTTTAAATAATCAAAAGACTTAATTGTGTTAGCTTTTTCTTCAGCACTTGCTACTCCAAGTCCTCCAGTGAATGCAAATCCCGCTACTAGTGTACCTGCTACTAATTTCTTCAACATATAACCATCCCTTTTTGTTTAGATTTTGTACAGGTGAAACTTTGTACTAGTAAAATGTATTCTAATTATCAACTATTGTAAATATTCTGAAGTTTTAGAAATAAAAGGCGGAATATTTATAGTTTTGCATTTTTTCTTTAGAAAAAATAGTTATTGGAATGATATAATAAATAGATGTATTGCTTTTGTGGGATGTTAAAATGTTTTAGGGGTGGTGCGATTGAAGAATTTCACTGGAGATTGGTATAAAGAAATGCAAATTATAGAATTTGTAAGTTTTATAGAGTCTATAAAAGAATGGTCAGAAATGGATATACAAAGTTTAATAGAGGAAATAAAGGAAAGGAAAACAGATTTATTAAAATTCCTTCCTGAATCCATACACCCATTTATTCATAACACCATAATTAATTCAGAATATCCTTCTAGTGAATTGAAAAAACTTATGAAAGAATGGATAGAGGATTGTGAGAAAAGAAGGGCTCATTTAGATCGATTCTACTTAGAGCAATTCCATTCGATTAAGAAAAAACTCCCAACAAATGTTATTCAGTTACATGATTACTCACTACATGACAGTGTAGTCAAATCAGTAGAGAGATTATCAAAAGATACGCTAATTATTACTTTGGATTGCAGCGGCACGTTCAGTGAATTTGATAAACTGCAAGTAACTTTTATAGGGGTAACGAAATGTTCTATTCCGGAAGATTTTGAAGGTGCATGGTGGTTATGTCATGAAATAGATCTTACGAATGAAGGGTTCGAATTGGGTGTTTTATTCGATTGTCCATTTGAAGAAGTGACGATTTGTGCAAAAGACGTACTGCTTGAGATAAGTAACTAGTAAACTTTATAAATAAAAAAACAGTCTTATATAACTGTTTTTTATTAAGATGCTAAATTATCAAGTTTCCAATATGTATCTTTTAAAGGCGCAGCTTTGCTATCTATGAATAAATACATATTATTTAAATCTTTTGGAGAAGTTTTCATATTAAATTCAATGTCGGTAGTTAAAGAAAAATCAGATGGAACCTTTTTAGCATTTTCATTTTGTATAACTTCACCTTCGTATTTTACACCCGTTTTTTCATCTTTTATGAAATATTTTATTTCTGAAAGATCTATCGTTTGTCCGTCAGTACGAGCATTATTTATAGTAACTCGAGCTGTGAGACGCCACTCTTTGTCTATTTTTTCGAATTTAGCATTTTCAACAGTTGCTCTATAGTATTCATTTTTATATATTTCCCCATAGTGCATTGCATCCTTTTCAAGAGCGCTCTTTTCTTGTTTCGGTGCAGTATTCCCATTACATCCTGCCAGTAGTCCTGTAAATAATAATGCTGTACAAGTTACTTTAATTATAGATTTCATAATAATTCCTTTCTGTGTTGAAAAGTAAAACATAGGAATAATTTTACATGATTAGGAAGGGGAATGGAAGTATATTTATGGAATATACAAATATGCATTTATTTCGTTTTAAGTTAATGGAATAGAAAGAGGGGAAAAACTGAATAAAACGGAGTGAATAAGAATTGAAAATATTGTAAAACGGAAGAGACATGCATATAATTAACATAAGGATGAGATTTCAGAATCTTCAATAACGGCGGTGGGTACATGTTTACTGAAGAGCGTAGAGAGAAAATTTTAGAGTTACTTAAGAAAGATGGAAGGGTAATTGCTAAAGATCTTGCGGAAAGTTTCGATATGTCTATTGATTCTATAAGAAGAGATTTATCTATTATGGAGAAGGATGGCTTGTTAAAAAGAACACATGGAGGTGCAATCGAACTTACTAGAGTAAGGAATTTAACTGCTGAACCATCGAAACGTTATCGTGATAGTTCACTAGGTGAAGAAGCGATTGCGAAAGTTGCTGCATCCTACATACAAGAAGGAGATTCCGTTTTTATTGGCGGGGCTTCTATTCATTATGCCATGTTAAAATACTTACCTGAAATGTCATTTACAGTGATTACGAATGCTTTAGAAATTGCTAGTACCTTACGGGAATATAAGAACATTGATACATACTTAATTGGTGGAAAGGTGAAACCATCAGGGAATATGACAGATACACTTGCCTCTGAAATGATAAGTAGATTATCTATTGATCTTTATTTCTCTACAGGTGGTGGCATTTCATTGAACGGTATAAGTACTGCAACTCCGGAAGTTGCTTATTTTGGAAAAAGAGTAAGTAAAATTGCTAGAAGAAATATTTGTTTAGCTCCTCATAAGAAACTTGGAAGAGACTGCTTTATCAAAGGAGAGTCACTGATAGAAATTGACCTTATAATAACAGATGAAGAAGCTAGTAAAGAAACGATTCAACAATTTGAGAAACAGGGTAAAGAAATTATAATCGCATCAATAGACTGCATTTAAAAGGAGTTTGTAATGATTATAAAAGGACAAGAGTTTCATATAAATGGATTAACTTATACAATTCGTTCAGCAGCTGAACCGGATGCGGAGCAATTATCGAAGATTAGAGTTCAGATTGATGGAGAAACTGAAAATATGGATAGAGAAGCTGGAGAGGGATTTATAAATAAGATAGGTTTTCAAAAAATAATAAAAGCAGATAGTGAAGAGATGAAGAATCTGTTTTTAGTTGCAGAAGTGCACAACCAAATCGTAGGATTTTCAAGATGTGAAGGATCAAATTTGAAGAGATTATCCCATAAGGTAGAATTTGGTGTTTGTATTTTAAGAAAGTTTTGGGGATATAGAATCGGTAAGAGTCTCTTGCAACAATCTATTCAGTGGGCTGATGAAAATGAAGTGAAAAAGATATCATTACAAGTGCTAGAGACAAATGAAAAAGCTATTCAACTTTATAAAAAATTAGGTTTTGAAGTAGAAGGTATTTTGAAAAATGACAAAAAGCTGTCGGATGGGAAGTATTATAATACGGTTGTAATGGGAAGATTCATAAAAGAGGTGTAGTGGGATGTTTTACAGAAGAAAGTACTATATAGTAAAAAATGAATTTGTAGAAATATTTAATGAGCATTTTACTAACACAAACTTACCTAACCAGTTAAAGCATGGTTCCAGGCTAATAGGACGCTGGATGAAAGATAATAATGATGGTACAACAGAAATATTCGCCATATGGGAATATGACAGTTATGAACAGTATAAAGACATTGAATCAAAAATTAGAAGTGACGAGATGCATGTTAAAAGAATACAGGATTGGTATGAAAAACATGGTGGAAGAGAATATGTTTTACAAAAGTACATATTAGAGTTAAAACATGAAGAGTTAATATGTACTGTAAAGTAATAGAGGAGTGAGGGCTAGTGGGAATTAAAACAAAATTATATTTTAGTTTAGCATCCACTACTTTATTTGCAATAGCGTTGATAGTTTTCTTTATAAACGGCAATCCACAAAAGTGGTTTTGGTTATGTATTTTCTTTGCGTCTATTATACAAAATATAGTTTTACTAAAAAAGAATAAAGAAGCGCATTAAGATATTCAAATTATTAACATATTTGTGTCGTCTTTCTAGTTTTATTGAAAACGCTTTTATTCGGTTTTATAATAAAAGTATGTTTTTACAGATCTCCAAAATAATGAATAGGGAGATGATACAATGTTAGCTTCACCGTTTTACTTACATACATGGAAAAAGTTTATTGATGAAGGAGTCCTTGATTCGAACCGTATGAACGAAAGAATTTCAGAGTCATGGCATCGATGTAAACAAGCAAATGTGAATCCTCATATGAATAAAGGTCAGAAAATTTTGTCTTCTAATTTTTTTCAAGATCAAAAGAAAAAGAGTGAAATCTTCCTTGATATAGCAATACCTCAATTACAAAATATGAGGAAAACCATTGATGAACTGCAAATGATGGCATTATTAATTGATCCAGACGGTTACGTTCTATCGTTAAGCGGAAATCAACAAACGTTAAAACGAGCGAAACATATTAACTTCATTGAAGGTGTGAAATGGACGGAAGCAGCTGTTGGTACAAATGCGATAGGAACCGCGTTACAGATTGAAGAGGCTATTATGATAAGTGGTACAGAGCATTATTCTGTCGCATCTCATAGCTGGAGTTGTGCGGCCGCTCCGATTCATAACGATGATGGGAAATTAATTGGTGTTCTAGATTTCTCCTGTCCAATTGAATTTTCACATCCGTATATGCTAGGGATGGTAACTTCAATTGCACATGCGATTGAACGTGAATGTAGTATTCGAGTGCATCAAAATGAACTACATTTAATCCATCGTTTTTTAGATGTAATTGACAGTGATGAACAAGTTGTCATTTGTAATCATCGTGATGTTATCGTTTCTGCAAGCAAGAAGGTTCGAGAACAAGTTTCTAATTGGTCACGAATGAAACTTGAAGATTTAATACAAAATGGATTGAAACCTAAATTAGAAGTACCAGTATATAGTAATGATAGAATGATCGGGAAATGTATTTATTTAAAAGAAAATAAACGAGAGAATTTATTTTCTACTTCCAAATTTATTAACGGAATTACTTTCCATGGAGTTATTGGGACAAGCAATGCATTTCAACATACGTTAGAAGAAATTAAGCTTGTATCTCCAACTGACGCTAGTGTATATGTTTGTGGTGAAACAGGTGTAGGGAAAGAATATGTAGCGAGAGCGATTCATGAAAATAGTCCAAGAAAAAATGGTCCTTTTATAGCTGTTAACTGCGGTTCGTTGCCGAAAGAATTAATGGAAAGTGAATTATTCGGTTATGCTGAAGGTGCGTTTACAGGTGCGCGACGTCAAGGATATAAAGGGAAATTCGAACAAGCAGACAGTGGAACAATATTTTTAGATGAAATTGGTGAAGTGCCACCAGAGATGCAAGTCGCATTATTGCGTGTTTTACAAGAACGAACAGTAACCCCAATTGGCAGTTCAAAAGAGGTACCGCTAAATATTCGTATTATTACTGCGACACATAAAGATTTACTGCGATTAGTAGAAGAAGGGAAATTCCGTCAAGATTTATATTATCGTTTACATGTTTATCCACTTTATGTTCCATCGTTAATAGAAAGAAAAGAGGATATTCCGTACTTCATACAAGATTTTTGTAGACGAAAGAATTGGAATGTTGTATTTCCAAAGAGTATTTGTAATCAATTTTCACAGCATACATGGCCCGGAAATATTCGGGAATTATTAAATGCATTAGAACGTATTTACATTTTGTCGCAAGGACGGGAAATATGCGAAAAACAAATCTCTTTTTTATTACAAACAATGATGGGAAATCAACATCAACTTGAATTGCAAGCAGAAAATAAAACGGAGCATACATTAAATTTTCGTGAAAAAATACAGCGTGATAGTATGATTGAAGCGCTAGAAAAGACGAATGGAAATGTTTCTTTAGCTGCAAAACTGTTAGATGTACCTCGAAGTACATTTTATAAACGAATGCAAAAATATAAGTTATAAAGTAGATTTTTGTAATCTACTTTTTCTTTATGGGCTCATGTTCTGTCGGAATGTGCGCTTACCGGGGAAATAATAGAATAGTTAAAAATTAATTTCCGAAAGGTGGACTTATGTGAAGTATATTGAAATTGGTATTGGAAATAGGTGGTTCGTTCGAACAGAAATAGAAAATAAAGATGGAACTGAATTTGAGGAACGAGGAATTATAAAACCTATTTATTTTGAGTCTTTATATGTACGAATTTGGTTTTGGAAAACGTGTTTTATTTTTGATACGAAAGAAGGGTTTAAGAAAGTAAGAAAAAGTAGAGCTGAGTATAAGTTTATTGTTGGAATTGTGAGTAGGTTAACACAATAGAATCAAATAGGGGGTGTTTTTATGATTAGAATTACCACATTTATACTCGCTATTATTGTAATGGGCTATTCTATTTACAGTTGGAATGATGATTCGAAGCAAAGTATGCTTATTTTGCAATTATTGTTAGGTTTTATGCTTGCTGGAATGGGGATACAAAATGTTAAGAAGGATGAAAAAGAGAATAAGAATATGGGACTGTTGCTTTTACTTACATCGCTAATTTGTATTATTGTATCGGTAATAAAATATTTAAAATAACCTGGTACTTAATTTGTTGAGTAACAGGTTATTTTTTTGAAGTTTGCTCATTAAAAATTTTAATAGCTGTTTGGTACATCTCTTTATCAATACAAAATCTTTCTGTTATCCAATAAGTAAGTTCAGAAGAGGTAAGGTTATGTTCTCTTTTCTTACCTTGGAAATATTGCTAAGACATTCCCGTTATTTAAAAAAACACTTTTAGCATCACCATAACCAGATAAAATATTTTTATAGACCATACAATAGCACACCTATATAAATGAGTGTGCTATTTATATAGCACAGTCGTATACATTTCCGTCAATGTATGCACAATTTCTCCTAACTCTAATTCTTTATCATTTTTCACAATTGCCCAAAGAAACATCTCATTCATTGCGAACCAAGCACGTGCTACAATTTCTTTATTTAATTCAGGCTGTGCTAATCCACCTTCTTGAGAGTATGTAATATCCTGCGTAATACTGTTTATAAAGCGTTCCCGTATCTCGTCCCATTTTTGACGTATCTCTTTTGATAATCCAATTGCTTCCTGCACAACTTGTAATATAGCTCGTTCTTTTTCTGCTAGTTGTAGGAATGCTCTAACTTGATTTTGAATCATTTTATGTGCTTCTTCTTTCGTTTGAGGGGAAAAAGAGCGCTCGGCAATATCATAAAATTGATTCATGACATCTTCCATTAAAACGATAAGGAGATCATCTTTGTTTTTAAAGTATACATATGCCGTTCCATAACCAGTTTCTGCATGTTTAATAATTTGTGTAATAGTCGTTTTTTGAAATCCGTTATGTATAAAAATAGTGTAACCAGCGTGTAATAGTTTCTTCTTTGTTTCTAAGGAGCGGTGTTTTCTTGATGAAAGAGTATTGTTTTTCAAAGAACCACCTCTTTATACTGAAATATCTGAAAATATAACTGTATTGTAAAAGGAATTCATATATAAAGTCAACTGACATAATATCATTGACGTTATATCAACTAAGGTGATATATTTCGATTAGTTAGAATAAAAAGAAAATTAAAAGAAGGTGACACCATGTATAAAGAACCATTTCAACCGAATTATGAATATGCGCTTGAATGTGATAAACATGATGAACTGAAAGATTTTCAAACTGAATTCTATAAAAAAGAAGGAACGATATATTTAGATGGAAACTCATTAGGACTACTTTCAAAAAGAGCAGAGAAATCATTACTTACGTTGCTCGATTCATGGAAGGAGTATGGAATTGACGGCTGGACTGAAGGAGAGCATCCGTGGTTTTTCCTTTCGGAGAAATTAGGTGAATTGACTGCGCCTCTTATTGGAGCTTTACCGGAAGAAACAATTGTAACCGGTTCCACAACGACGAATATTCACCAAGTAATTGCGACGTTTTATGAGCCGAAAGGAATACGTACAAAAATTCTTGCTGATGAATTAACATTTCCGTCAGATATATATGCACTTCAAAGTCAAATTCGTTTAAAGGGTCTAGATCCAGATGAGCATTTAGTACGAGTGAAGAGCCGAGACGGTAGAACACTTTCTGAAGATGATATTATTCAAGCAATGACAGATGATATCGCGTTAATTTTATTGCCTTCTGTACTATATAGAAGTGGACAAATTCTTGATATGAAACGTTTAACAGCGGAAGCTCATGAGCGTGGTATTCATATTGGATTTGATTTATGTCATTCAATCGGTTCTATTCCGCATCATTTCAAAGAATGGGATGTTGATTTCGCCATTTGGTGTAATTATAAATATTTAAATGCAGGACCTGGTGGAGTTGCGGGCCTTTATGTAAATAAAAAGCATTTTAATAGACTTCCAGGATTATCAGGTTGGTTTAGTTCTAGAAAAGATAAGCAGTTTGATATGGAACATACATTAACAGCTGCTGATCATGCAGGTGCTTATCAAATTGGTACACCGCACGTATTAAGTACTGCACCTTTAATTGGTTCTCTTGAAATATTTAAAGATGCTGGTATAGAACGTTTACGTGAAAAATCGCTACATATTACAAGATACATGCTGGATTTAATTGATTATGAATTAAAAGATTACGGATTTACAATTGGAAATCCATTAGAGGATGAAAAACGAGGCGGGCATATTTATTTAGAACATGCAGAAGCAGCACGCATATGTAAAGCGTTAAAAGCAAATGGAGTTATCCCTGATTTCCGTGCACCTAATGGAGTAAGACTTGCGCCGGTCGCTTTATATAACACATACGAAGAAGTGTGGAAATCTGTACAAATATTAAAGAAAATTATGAAAGATGAAGCGTATAAGCAGTTTGAAAATAAGCGAGAGGTTGTGGCATAAGTATGAAAGCTTCAGAGTGGATTGATATTTCACAACCGCTAAATAATGATATTGCTACTTGGCCAGGTGATACACCGTTCTCGTATGAAGTTTCATGGTCAAAAGAAGAAAGTGGCTCAGTAAATGTCGGAAAGCTAACGATGAGTATTCATACAGGTACTCATATTGACGCACCGTTTCATTTTGATAATGATGGAAAGAAAGTAATAGATTTAGATGTTCAAGTTTATGTCGGTCCAGCGCGGATCATTGATGTTTCTAATCTTGAAAGCATTGGGAAAAAGGAATTAGAAACCTTTCATTTAGAAGGTATAGAACGCTTGTTGTTACGCACATCTTCACATGGTAAAGCGAATGAATTCCCGGATGTAATTCCGCATTTACGTGCTGATATCGCACCATTTCTTTCTGAAAAGGGAATTCGTTTAATTGGGGTAGATGTACCATCAGTAGATCCATTAGACGATAAAGAATTAGCAGCGCATCACCAATTGTTTAAACATGGTATACACATTTTAGAAAATGTCGTACTAGAACATGTAGCAGACGGCGATTATGAATTAATCGCATTACCACTTGCCTTAACAGATGCAGATGGAAGTCCAGTTCGAGCAGTTATTAGACCAATATAAGTAGAATTACATAAAAGGGGCGTTTGGCTAATATGAAAGAAAACGAAAAGGTAATTATGGAAAAAGGAATTCATACGGATTTTAAAGAGAATATGACGTACGGGGAGTATTTACAATTAGATAGTTTACTATCTTCTCAAAAGAGATTATCAGATCATCATGATGAAATGTTATTCATCGTGATTCACCAAGCAAGTGAACTTTGGATGAAGCTTATTTTACATGAGTTAAACGCAGCGATTGAATCTATTAAACAAGATAAATTACAACCAGCTTTTAAAATGTTAGCACGTGTATCAAAAATTCAGTCGCAAATTATTCAATCTTGGGATATTCTTGCGACATTAACACCATCAGAGTACATTGAGTTTCGTGACTCACTCGGTCAAGCTTCAGGTTTTCAATCGTATCAATATCGTATGATTGAGTATGCGCTTGGCTATAAAACGCCGCACGCATTAAAAATTTATGAAAAAGATCCAGAATTACACGCTCGACTTCATACAGCACTACATGCACCAAGTTTGTATGATGTGGCAATTCAAGCTCTTGTAAAAGAAGGATTCCCTATTCATAAAGATGTGTTAAATCGTGATATTACGCAGCCTTATGAAGAAGACGCAACAGTAGAAGCAGCATGGATAGAAGTGTATGCAGATGTGAAGAAGTATTGGAACTTATATCAGCTTGCTGAAAAATTAATCGATATTGAAGACTGGCTACAACAATGGCGTTTCCGTCATATGAAAACGGTAGAACGTATTATTGGTCATAAAATGGGAACAGGTGGATCTTCTGGTGTATCTTATCTGAAAAGGGTACTTGATCAATGTTTCTTCCCAGAGCTTTGGAATGTTCGTACGAAATTATAAAAAACAAACCTGTCAGTTTATTACTGGCAGGTTTGTTTTTTATTTGAACATAAGTATGTTTTAATGAAAACTACAAGATATAATAAATTAGGTAATGATTTAATTGGAGGTAAAGTTTTGGATTTCAAGCAACTAGAAAATAAATTTGAAAAGAAAAAAGTAAATACATTTCTCGTTTATCAAAAAGGTGAGCTAACCAATGAATATTATAAAACGATAGAATGTGCAAGTAATTTATATAAAATAAACTCGATTACAAAAAGCATTGTATCTATATTAATTGGTATTGCAATTGATAAAGGATATATAAATGATATACATACACCGATTATAGAGTGGATTGAAAATGTATCTAATGAAAAGCGGGATTTGACTCTTTATCATTTATTAACGATGACTACAGGTGAGGATTGGAAAGAGTTCGGAAATGGAGTAGTGTTCCCAAATGATTTTGTAGAATCGGAAAACTGGGTGCAGTATATATTAGAAAAACCAATAATGGAAGAACCAGCTACAAAAATGAATTATAACTCAGGGTCTTCTCACTTGCTTAGCTATATTGTTCAAGAAGTTACCGGAATGTCGACAGAGCAGTTTGCGAAAAGATATTTATTTGATCCATTAGAAATTACCGAATATGAGTGGCAACAAGATCCGCAAGGCATACATGTCGGCGGTTTCGGTATGAAAATGAAATCTAAAGATTTATTAAAGCTCGGAATATTATGTTTGCAGAATGGATATTGGCAAGGGAATGAAATTGTATCATCGAAATGGTTAGAAGAATCTAGTAAAGCTCTATTTGAAACGTATGAACATGTGGGGGCTTATGGATATCACTGGTGGGTTTTGAATAACGAAAGATTTCACATACCGTATTGTATGTATTTTGCTATGGGATATGGCGGACAATACATCGTTATCATTCCACAGTTAGAACTTGTTGCTGTAATAAGTAGTCATATGCCAAAACGTGGACTTGTTCCATTGAAATTGTTTATTGAGCATGTACAGGAGCATTATAAGTTTATATAAGAAGAGAGAATGTTTGAAAGGTGTAAATTTAGGGATGGATTATAGAAATGAAAGAACCCGCACTGTTTAAAATATAAACAGTGCGGGTTCTTTCATTTTATCTACTCGTCTTCTGAAATGTCATCTTTATAAATTTATCTGTCTTCGTTTCAAATTCTACATCAACAAAAACACCATATTCTTTTCCATCTTCACGTAGCCACAATTTAAATTTTTCAACCGTTATTTGAACGGTTTTCGGTTTTCTACCTATATGAAGGTAATCAATAATCTCCGCTTTTGGGTATTGTTCTTTCGTCTTTTCTACAGCAAGTTTCCCCCATTTGGCATACGGAGGCTGCGCATGAACAATTGATGGGACAGTATATATATTTGAACATGTAGTTATGAACAAAATGACGAGTGCGATACGCTTTAACAATTTTTTCATGATGAACTCCTTTTATATTTTTTTATATTGTTTACATATTTTTTCAACGATATGAGTTTGGATTTTTTTGTCTTCTTTACATAAAAGCGAGGCTTTTACAAAACATAACCAAGAAATCATTTCCGTAATTAAGGAGGGAAAATCATGCGTCAAAAAGCTATTTTTAAAATAGCAATTTTACTTGCATTCATAGGACTATCTTTGATGGTAAGTAGTATACAACTAAAAAATGTTGAAGCTTTTTCTAATCAAGTCATTCAAAGAGGAGCATCTGGCGAAGATGTCATTGAACTGCAATCTCGTTTGAAATATAACGGATTTTATACGGGAAAAGTGGATGGTGTTTTCGGATGGGGTACATACTGGGCACTTCGAAATTTTCAAGAGAAATTCGGATTACCTGTTGATGGTTTAGCTGGAGCTAAAACGAAGCAAATGCTAGTAAAAGCAACGAAGTATGACAAGTCAACAGCGAATAAAGGAACGACAACGAATAAAGGAAATAGTGGTGGTACTGCACAAGAAAATAAACCATCTCAAAATAAAGGGACAAATGTTCCAAATGGTTATTCTCAAAATGACATTCAGCTTATGGCAAACGCAGTATATGGAGAATCTCGTGGTGAACCGTACTTAGGGCAAGTTGCAGTAGCTGCGGTTATTTTAAATCGAGTTACAAGTGCATCATTCCCAAATACCGTTTCGGGTGTAATCTTTGAGCCAAGAGCATTTACAGCGGTAGCAGACGGACAAATATATTTAACGCCAAATGAAACAGCGAAAAAAGCTGTATTAGATGCAGTTAATGGATGGGATCCAACAGGAAATGCATTGTACTATTTCAATCCAGATACCGCAACAAGTAAATGGATTTGGACTCGTCCACAAATTAAAAAGATCGGGAAACATATTTTCTGTAAATAGAGCGGAGGTGGAACTATGTTACGAGGTATTATAATCGTATTATTAACAGTCGGTGTAGTTGGAACAGGATATTGGGGCTACAAAGAACATCAAGAGAAGAATGCAGTATTAATTCGAGCAGAAAATAGCTATCAACGTGCGTTTCATGATTTAGCATATGAGGTTGATTTATTGCACGACAAAATTGGAACAACACTCGCGATGAATTCACGTGCATCTTTATCACCTGCATTAGCAGACGTATGGAGAATAACATCTGTAGCTCGTTCGGATGTAGGACAACTGCCTTTAACATTAATGCCTTTTAATAAAACGGAAGAATTTTTAGCAAATATCGGTGATTTTAGTTACCGTGCAGCCATTCGTGATTTAGAAAAAGAGCCGTTAAATGATCAAGAATACAAAACGTTGGAAACTTTATATTCAAATGCAGGCAATATACAAGATGAACTAAGAAAAGTACAACATCTTGTTTTGAAAAATAATTTACGCTGGATGGATGTTGAGATGGCACTCGCATCAAATCGTGATCCTGCAGACAATACAATTATTGATGGATTAAAAACAGTAGAGAAAAACGTAACATCGTATTCATCTACAAACTTCGGACCGACCTTTACAAGTGCACAAAAAAATAAAAAAGGTGGATTTGAAGCGGAAGGAAAGGCAATTTCTAAAGATGAAGCGGCGAAAATCGCAAAATCATTTTTGAATTTAAAAGGAAGTGAAAAAGTAGAAGTTGAGAAAAGCGGAAAAGGTGCGAAAGAATCTTTCTATAGTGTGAAAATAAAAGATCCAGCAACGAATAATGAGTTTTATATGGATATTACCGGAAAAGGCGGATATCCAATTTGGGTTATGAATAACCGAGAAATTAAAGAACAGAAAATTAGTTTAAACGATGCAGGAAGTAAAGGTTTGAAATTTTTAAAGGACCACAAGTTTAATAATATGGAGCTTTTTGATAGCTCACAATATGATAACGTTGGTGTATTTACGTATGTAGTAAATGAGAATGGCGTACGAATTTATCCAGAAGCAATTCAAATGAAAATTGCTTTAGATGATGGTTCTATCGTTGGTTTTTCCGCAAAAGAATATTTAGCATCACACCAGAAACGAACAGTTCCCTCAGCAAAGCTAACTGCAGCAGAAGCAAGAAAGAAAATCAATCCAGATGTTAAAGTTATGGAAGAACGTAAAGCCGTAGTTGTAAATGATTTGCATAATGAAGTACTTTGCTATGAATTTGTAGGTACTTTAGGGAAAGATACGTACCAAATTTTCATTAATGCAAATAGCGGAGCAGAGGAAAAAGTGAAGAAAATGCAAGCTGTTGAAAAAATTTATGATTAAACTTTAATAGTAAAGTGGTGAGAATAATGAAGATCTTAATATATATGTTGATGCTTTGCTTTTTTATAACAGGATGTAGTATTGGAAAAAAGGACAATCCAAACGAAAAACCAGAGCAAAAAAATGTTTCAACGAAAAATGTTAATTATACAAACAAACCAAATAAGCCAAATGAAAAAGCGGCGGACCATTTAGCATCTTTAGCCGCAAGTGTGCCAGGTGTGAATGATGCAACAGCGGTAGTTGTGGGGAAATATGCTATTGTAGGTATTGATGTACAAGCGAAACTCGATCGAACTCGCGTGGAGTCCATTAAATACTCTGTAGCAGAAAGTTTAAAAAACGATCCGGATGGTGCTAATGCAGTCGTTGTAGCGGATGTTGATACGTATGAACGACTCAAACAAATTGGAAAGCAAATTAAAAAAGGAAAAACAGGTGAAGGTATACTTGATGAGTTAGCAGCAATTGTTGGCCGAGTAATGCCACAAGTTCCAAATGACATGATTGAAAATCGAGAAACGAATCCAATTAAAGATAATGATAAACAATTACCAAAAGATGAAGAACAAGAACTAAGAAAAGAACAGAATGACCAATCAAATAATCATTTGAATAAATAAAGTTAACCCCGTACTTAATTGTACGGGGATTTTTCAACATAATATTTAATATTCAGTTTATTTTTAAGGGAATATATGGTTTAATTATGGTGGGAGGGACAACTGTTATGATGAAAAAAAGCGCATTAATAGTATGTAGTTTATGCTTAGGTTTCAGTATGACAGCGTGTGAACAGAAGAAAGAAGTAAAAAAACAAACAGCGACTTCTTCTACTGTGTTGGAAATTGAGAAGAAAGAGTCTATCAACATAAAACATTTCTCGAATATAAATGAAGGAATGACTTATATTGAAGTGAAAGATGTAATTGGTTTTGATGGTAATTTACTTATAGAAGAAGGTGTAGAAGATTCTACACAAATTAAACAAATTTTTTCATGGAAGGGAAGCGATCCAACTTCATTAGTTGAAATTACCTTTTTAGATGGAAAAGTGCATTCAAAAGCGCAGCAAGGTTTAAGTTACTAAGTTGAAAAATGGGAGAGTTTAGCATGAACATACATACAGGGGAAATTCAATTAGTTCCGTATAAGGAGAAGTATAAAGAAGTTATACAAACATTTACTTTACCAAGTGAACAAGTTCAATTCACATCAGATCCAGGTGAATTATTGGAGAAAGCAAAAAGTGATCGAACAAAAAATGTGATTGTTATTTTAGATTACAATGGGGTACCTGTTGGTCTTTTCGCATTGCAAACAGGGGATAGAGTACAGGAGTTCACAGACAATCAAGATGCTTTACTTTTAACTTCGTTTTCTATAAATCACAATAGACAAAGAAAAGGATATGCTAAAAAATCATTGGCATTATTACAAGAGTTTGTAAAACGTTATTTCCCGATAAAAAATGAGGTTGTACTTGCTGTGAATGAAAAAAATATTCCTGCACAAAATTTATATGAAAAAGTCGGCTTCCAAGATAAAGGCTTTAGAAGAATGGGACCAATTGGTCAACAAATTATAATGCATTTACCTATCATGAAATAACGAGAAGAAAAACTTACTCTTGCATAACAAAGTAGTAAGTTTTTTTATTTAGTACGATATATAATGTAGATTATATATATAAATGAAATAGAAATGAAGGAAATACAAAATGAATCAAGTTAGAAAATGGAATATTGTTGGAGGAAGGGTGATAAAAACCGGAATAGCAGTTTTTCTTACAGTTCTAGTTTGTGAATTTTTCAATATACCCACTATTTTTGCTGTCATCACGGCTATTGTAACGATTGAGCCAACTGCAACGGATTCTATAAAAAAAGGGCTAATTCGTTTTCCAGCTTCAACAATTGGATCGGCGTATGCAATGACTTTCACATTTTCCCTAGGTCATCAGGCTCTTTCTTATGCGTTAGCAGCGATGTTTACAATCGTTACATGTCAAAAACTAAAGTTACATGCGGGAACGTTAGTCGCAACATTAACTGCTGTTGCAATGATCCCTATTACGGCAGATCATTATTTCACTGCATTTTTAATTCGATTAGCTACTACATCTACTGGTATTATAGTATCTACTTTAGTGAATTTTTTCATTTTGCCACCACACTACCTTAAAACCATTTCGGGATGTACAGAGGAGCTATTTGTTAAAACAGCAAATATTATGGAGGAATGGCTTAATGCATTAATTGAAGGGAAAGTTATAACGAAAGAGACAACTCATAATCTATCTAGTTTAAATTTATCATTACATAAAGCGGTACAATTTGTTCAATATGAGCAAAAAGATTGGAAATATCATCGACATACAAAGAAGGAAATGAGAAGCTTTTTAGCCATGCAGAAGCAACTCCATATATTGCAGCAAATTATTTACCATATAGATAATTTAGCTCGAGCACCAATTGAAACATGGGACTGGTCACAAAATAAAAAAGAGATATTACAGCGAACGGTTCATTCTGTAATTTCTATATTAAGAAATAATTGTAATGAAATAGATGAAGAACATTTTAAACTGATTGATGAATTAGACAAAAAATTTTGGGATTATAAAAATGATTTAGGACATTGTAAACCAAATCAATATCATCATCACTTTTCAAGCGAATCTATCATTTTGTTTGAGGTATTATCTATACATGATATGTTAGAGGAATTAAAACAAATATCCGAGAAATATGAGAGTGAAAATCAACTCAATTGTTCGGCTCATTTAAATGGGGAGGATTGATATGACAATTTATATTACATTACTAAGAGGAATCAATGTAGGTGGGCATAAGGTAATCAAAATGGCGGATTTAAAACAAATGTTTGAATCAATAGAGTTAAAACAAGTAAAAACATATATTCAAAGCGGTAATATCGTGTTCGAATCTGAAAATGATGTTGATTTTTTAAATAAACGAATACAATCGGAAATTAAAAACGTTTTTGGTTTTGATGTTCCAGTCATGTTAAGAACACATGAGGAATTTATAAATATGATAAAAAGATGCCCCTATGAAGCCGATTCATTGCTAGAAGGTGAAAGTATACATGTTGCTTTCTTAGCAAACGAACTTTCTGAAAAAGAAAAAGATCAGCTGCTTATGCAAAAAAATGAGACTGAAGATTGCTATATTCATGAAAAAGTTGTGTATTTATTTTTCAAAAATAGCATTCGAAATTCTAAATTAATGAACCAGTTTCAGAAGTTACATACACCAGCTACAGTAAGAAATTGGCGGACTGTGAATAAATTAAAAGCGATAGTTGAGGGTATATAAATATAAAAAGGTGAGATTTTCTGTATATAGAAAATCTCACCTTTTTATTTATATTGTTTTGCGACTATAAGTTCGACGATAGGATAAATAAAGAATGAAGAACAAAGGGCGATAAAAAGAGGAAGATTCTTTATTTCATCGAGTAATAGGAATGCAAATCCTTCTGATAATAGTAAAACAAAAAACATAAGACATATAAGTACAAAATAAGCAATTTTAAAACTTTTATATTGTATTTGCTGTCCCATTTCATCTTGGCTTTCTTCCGATACTCCGTTTGGATCTCCCCACGTAATATGATTGATGAGGTAGCTAATTATTATTGCACTTGCGAAGATTGTTCCACCTAAAATCGCACCTTCAGAGATGTATTTATAGACTCCATGTATAAGCACTCCAAGTAACGATAAAACGATTGTTAGTAAAATGTAATTTTTGCGATTCATATTAGAAATGACACCTCCATAGTTGTAAAAAACTCTTTACATATATAGTATAAAATTGGAAGAATTTTATGTCAAATACTTTTTACACAAATGGTGCAAGAACATGATATTTTGTTTTTATGATTAATAAAAAATTACATTACATTTGAATGTAAAAGAATGGGCTCGCATATATTTGGAAGGGATGTCAGATTAATTTAGGGGGTAGTTATGTCTATTCTATTAAAAGCTGGTGCTGATGCAGGAAATAACGGTTTGAAGTTAATGGTGAAAGGGCAAGACCCTATTTTTATTCCGAGTATATATTCTTTATATATAGGAGAGCCTACAGGATTGTTAGATGAGAGTGATGTTTCATTATCTGAATTAGAAAATCACATTGACGTGACCATTAGTTCTCCATCGCTAATGTTAAATAACGTGCGGTATATCGTTGGGGAAAAAGTCATTCAAGATCAATTAAAAGGCACTGAGGTTGAGAAGAAATCAAATAAGTCAACTGATGAGTTAATGGTTATTACAATTCTATCCGGTTTAGCAGTAAGTGCTATGCGTCAAAGTCCAACTTCTAGTCATATTAATATTCGTTATGATTTATCTGTTGCTCTTCCTATGCAGCTTATTACACAAGAAATAGCTGCGGAAAATGCGAAACGTTATATGGGCAATCATAAGGTTGTGTTCCATTATCCAAACGGACGTGATGTGACAATTAATATTTCAATCGAATATTGTAAATGCCTACCTGAGGGCGCTTCTGGTACGTGGGGCATTGTATATGATGAAGAAGGAAATGTAGTGAAACATAAAATAGAATGTGAACAAAATCAAGTTTCAGAAATTGATTTTGTTGATAAAACTTTATTGTCTTTTGATATTGGTGCAGGGACGACAGAAGAAGTAGTTTCACTAGGTGTGAACTTTAGACCACAACTAAGTAAGGGCTTATCATACGGTGTGAAAGAAACGTTACTACAAATTATTACAAGATGGAATCGGAAGTATCCAACAAAGACGATTGATAGTATTACAGAGTTTAACCAAATTTATTTAAATGAAAAGCACCCAAGAAATGCGTTACTAGTTGAAGAATCACAACCAGCATTATTAGGTTTAGCAGCGCGTGTCGCAACAGATATCATAAACAAAATTGATGACATGAAAGACGATCCATACGTATTTATTTATGGCGGGGGCGCAGTAATTATTAAAAACAGTTTAAAAATGATTTTAAAACAAAAAGGACGACTAACAAATGTAATCTTTGTAGATAATCCATTATTTACAAATGCACGTGGATTATTAGTCTACACTTGTTCGCCAAAATATAGAGAGCATAAGCAAAAAGAGTTAGGATTTACAAACTTAACGATAAGTTAGTTGGTGGAAGTATGCGATCTAGGCGATATAAACGTGGTGATCGAGTAAAAATCAATATTCATAAATCAGTATCACCTGAAATGATTGCATGGCTGAATAAACAATCAAACCCAACCAATTTCTTTTTCTTTGCAGCGCAGCAACTCTTTAAACAAGTAGGAGATATTGATGTGTCAAAAGCTATACCAAGTAGCCATGTTTTCTCATTATACGTGGAGCCATCATCTTTATTAAAGGTCGAAGTAAATCCCTTTAAAAACGTGCCACTAGAAGCTAATAAATCCACCGATAATATAAAAAAAAAATCATGGGAATCTGTTGATCAATTAGATTGTCCGTTTTTTTAAACATAGAAAAAATAAGTATTGCCCATCACTATACATACGGATACAGTGATGGGCTTTTTTACATGTAACGAATAGAAGGGGCACAAATTATGGTGTGCCCCTTCTATTCGTTATTTATCTATATTTTAGATGTATGTTCAATAACTGCATGAATGATGTCTTCCCAGTCATCAGGATGATTTTCATGTCCTGCGCCTTCAAGGGTTAGTAGGACTGAGTTAGGAATTTCATCAATAAGTGCGAGACCATGTTCAAAAGGGAGTGCAGTATCGTCTGTTCCGTGAATAACTAATGTAGGTGCTTGTATGGAGTGAAGCACACCTTCATAAGCATCATCACCTTGAAGTAAAGCGTGATTAAACATACTTAATAGATTGTTTGCGCGTTCTATTTCTTGTTTTACTTGATTATAGACTCTTTTTTCATCAAATGTTCGTTTGGACCCACATAATAGGCGAGATCCGGAAACTAAATATTTTGCTACAACATTTTTATTTGTCCAATCTAAATGCGTGCCATTTGCGTGATGTGTTAAAATTCTTTCGTCCATCGGAGGTAAATCGCGCGTGTTATCGTCAGAGCCTATCACACTTGTAGCCAGTAATGTTAACGTTAAAATTCTTTCGGGATGTTTTACAGCAGCAATTTGAGCGATCATTCCACCTAATGACATACCGAATAGATGTGCTTTATCAATATGATAAGCATCGAGGACCCCAATTGCATCTTCAGCCATATCTGTAACTGTATAATTGGAAGTTCCAGGCTCATATGTAACAGAGCATCCCACATCACGGTTATCAAAACGAATAACAAATTTCCCCGTGTTAGCTAACTGTTCACAAAACTCTTCATCCCAATAAACCATTGAACACGTAGCACCCATAATTAATAAAATAGCTGGGTTTTTAGGGTTTCCAAAGCTTTCTGTACATATATCAATCCCGTTTATTTTAAATATCTTTTCAGTCATAGAGTTCTCCCCATTTCTTTTGAATGTAATTGAAAATACAGTTTTGAGCGATTCTAAGGTGAGTGTACGTTTTTTTACGGAATTCATAACGCTTCTTACGTAATTACCCCCAAAAATAAGTTTATGATAATTCAAGGCAAAAAATTTTGAGAAATATTTGTATGTTATTAAAATAAATAGCAAGGAGGAATGGAAATGAAAGCAATTGTTATAGATCAATATGGTAATGTTGAAGAATTAAAAGAAAGAGAAGTTATAAAACCAATTGTTAAAGGTAACGAGGTATTGATACGTATTCTCGCGACATCTGTTAATCCTGTTGATTGGAAAATAAGAAAAGGAGACTTACAAGAACAGTTGCGATTTTCATTTCCAATTATTTTAGGGTTGGATGTAGCTGGGGTTATTGAAGAAGTTGGGGAAGAGGTAGAGTGCTTCAAAGTAGGAGATAAAGTATTTACGAAACCTGAAAATATAGGGAAGGGCTCTTATGCCGAATTCATTACAGTAAAATCGGATTTAGTATCTTATATGCCTACTAATCTAAGTTTCGAAGAGGCAGCTTCTATTCCTCTTGCAGGACTTACAGCGTGGCAAAGTCTTGTAGATTACGCAAAAATAAAAGAACATGACCGAGTACTCATTCATGCTGGAGCTGGTGGAGTTGGAAGTTTGGCAATCCAAATCGCAAAATCATTTGGAGCTTTTGTTGCGACAACTGCAAGTAGTAAGAATGAAGAGTTTTTAAAGTCTTTAGGAGCAGATCTCGTTATTGATTATAAAAAAGATAAATTTGAAGAGTTACTATCAGATTTCGATATTGTATTAGATACAATAGGTGGCGAAGTACAAGAAAAAAGCTTTCAAATTATAAAATCTGGTGGTGTGTTAGTTTCGATTGTTCATGAGCCAATTCAAAAAGTAAAAGGGATAAAATCAGGGTTTTTATGGCTAAAACCAAACGGAAAGCAATTTGAAGCATTATCAAAATTAATTGTACACGGAAAAATAAAACCAATTATAAGTAAAGTTGTGCCGTTTAATGAAGAGGGGGTTAGAGAAGCTCATATTTTGAGTGAAGGTCAACATATTAGAGGTAAAATTGTAATGAAAGTCGGAGGATAATGAAAATAGTGGCTTGTAGAGAAAGTGAAGTTGAACTACAAAAAACGCAGAAAAAAATACTATCCAAAAAGTCACATTTTCATTTTGGATAGTATTTCTTATTGGATATGTAATGTTATTTCTATAATATACAGTTTCGTATTGTATCATGTAATTTCTCTAAACCAATCAACATATCTTTTTCATTTAACATCGAGTAGCTAATCCGTAATTGGTTATTACTTATATCTGTATTTAATAGACAAGCTGTTCCTGGTAAAAAAGAGACATCTACTTCATTTGCTTTTTGTAATAAGGTAAAGGGATCTATCGAATCAGGAAGTGTAATCCATAAATTAAAGCCACCATTTGGTATTTCAAATCGTAATTCTTTAAGTGGTGATAACATATCAATCGTTATATCACGTCTAATTTGTAAAGCCGTACGTAATTTTTCTAAATGATTTTTCATACGTTCTGCACGTAAAAAAGGAAGGAGTGCTTTTTGCGTTAATAAAGGACTACCGATATCCATTGAACCTTTTACAGCATATAACCATTCAAAAATAGGCCCATCGGCAATAAGAGATGCGATACGCAATCCTGGTGCTAACGTTTTACTAAATCCTTTTATATATATTACATGACCATTCGTATCAAAATTTTTGATAGGAGAGGAAATAGTAGCACCCTCAAAATATATTTCTCCGAAAGAATCATCTTCAATTATAAAAAACTCATATAGCTCTGCTAGTTCTATAAGTTCCATTCGCCGTTCATTACTCATTACTGTACCTGTCGGGTTCTGGAAAGTTGGATTCGTATACAATAATACGGGATTTTTACTTTGACAAATATCATCGATTAAGTCGGAGCGAACTCCATGATTATCAAGAGAAACTGGTATAATTTTAGCACCTTTATTGATGAAAATATCAAGCGCAGCACTGTAACAAGGACTTTCCACTAATACAATATCACCAGGTTTTAATAATGTTTGAGCAATTAAATCAATTCCTTGTTGTGCTCCGCTTGTAATTAATAATTTAGATGGATCGGTCACTAAATTCTGGTGTTCACTTAAGTAATTTGCTATTTCAACTCGCAGTTCATAATCACCCTGTACTGGCCCATAAGTTGCTAGGATCATCTGGTCTTTATGAAGTATTTTATGCATTTCGTCTGCTAAGAATGGATTTGGCAATAAACGAGGATACAAAATAGCTTGTGAAAAATCGTAATATTTTCGGTGCTGATTCATTGCATATTGAGATCTCATAACATTAATCGTTTTCGTTTGTTGCCATTTGTACGGAATTGGTTTGAAATCTTTCTTTACATGTTTATGTATATAAGCACCTTTTCCTTGCTCAATGCGTATATATTCTTTCTTTTCTAATTGCTTGTATGCTTTACGAACAGTTAATAGGCTAATCTGCAAATCTTCGGCCATAGAGCGTAAAGATGGAAGGAGGTCACCATGTGCAAGCATGCCACTTTGTACTCTTTCAACGATTTGCATATATATTTGTTGGTAATACGGTATGTTGGATTCTTTACGAAGGACAATCTTCATGGTTTCACCTTTTTCGTTTTTATTTTATTAAAGCGAAAAATATAAAGAGAATCAACTACAATTTTAAGTAACTGTTATATACATAGATACACTGTTATACACCATACCTTCTATACTCATGTTAAGAGTAAAAAGGAGGAAGAAAAATGGTCATTTTCAATTATATTTTAGTATGTATTATTTTCGGAACAACATTTTTAACGATAAAAATCGGAATTGAAGCAGGAGCGCCCCCATTATTTTCAGCAGGAATTCGTTTCTTTTTAGCAGGCGTCATTCTGATGATTATATTTAAGTTAAAGCGAAAGGAAATTATGCCACATGTATTTTCAAAACGTATTATATATGCTGGTTTTTGCTTAACGTTTATGACATTTGCTACATTGTACTGGGCGGAACAATATATTTCTTCAGGGTTAGCTGCTGTACTTTCTGCTACGGGGCCGATGATGATTTTATTATTACAGGCAAAGAGAAATAAGGAAAAATTACAAAAAGAGCAACTTTTTGCTTTAATTATCGCACTAATAGGTGTTGTTTTTGTTTCTTTACCAGGAACGCACCAAGAAGTAAGTCTCATATGGAGTATCGCTTGTTTTGTTTTAATAATAGGAGAGTTATTTTACGGAATAGGCTCTATTCGCTCAAAAGAAATACTTTCGGATTTACAAAGTGTATCACCATTTCTCATTAATGGTATTCAAATGTTTTACGGAGGGGTATTATTACTAATCGCATCCGTCATAGTAGAACAACCGAATGTATCTGTATTAGCTTCATGGAGTGTACAGTGGCCTATTTTATATCTTATCTTTATCGGCTCAATTGGTGGGCACGGATTATATTATTGGCTCTTATCAAAAACAAATCCTGTATTCCCGTCAACGTGGTTATATGTATCACCGTTAATTGCTATTATTGTAGGATATATCATATTAGGAGAACCTTTAAACCCTACAATGGGAATAGGTGCTTGTTTTATTTTGGTTGGTGTATTTTTAGCTAATCGATCCACACTCCGGAGCTATTTCAAACAAGGGAAATTATTTGAGAAGGAAATGTAGTTGTATAAAGAAGCAGCCCTGTATATAACAGGGCTACTTGAATTTTATTCATGATACTGATTGACTTTATTTATTGGAAAGGCGTAATATTATTAAGCTATATGAAAGAGAACTATAAAAAGAGGGGAGTTATTATGAAAATGAATTGGACTGAAGTAAAGGAAAAAATTCGACCGCAAATTTCAAAACCATCATATGAAACTTGGTTTACTAATACTACTGTTTATTTAGAGGATGATATATTAACAATTTATTGTCCAAATGAATTTGCTCGTGACTGGTTAGAATCTCACTACAAAGAATTAGTATTTCATACATTAAGAGAAATGTTTAATACGACGTTTGAAATTCAGTTTGATCTATGTAATGACGAACCATCAAAGTTGAAAGATGTTCCAAAAGAAAGGCTAAATAGCTGGGATGAAGTAAAGAAAGCGTTAAGGCCAAAATTAGCAGAGAAAACATTTATAACCTGGGTTAGAAATACAAATGCTACTATAGAAGATAATACATTAATAATCTTTTGTGAGGATGCGTTTCATCGTGATTTGCTTGAAGGTGAGTATAAAAATATAATTTCAAGTACCGTACAGAAACTTACTAATGAAGAATATCAAATTTGCTTCGAAATAGAATCAAAAACCACTCCTATCACACATATTCATCATATGCAAAATAATCCACTCACTTCCGGACAAGAAGAACCCAATACAATTTGGAATGAAATAAAAGGTAAAATGCAATTAATAATTTCAAGACCTTCATATGAAACATGGGTTAAAGAAACGACAGCCAGAATAAATGAAAATTCATTAATCATTTATTTTGAAAACGAATTCCAACAAGGATGGGTTGAAAAGTCTTATAAAGATTTAATTGCGGAAATAGCTAAAGAGTTAACTGGAAATACATATGAACTTCAATTTGAATTAGAATCAAATAAAGATGCAACCAGTAGTGGTGAAAAATCAAAATCACCTACTGAAAATACTATTTTTGAATTATGGGAGCAGTTCAAATCTTCCAATGATGAGTTAAAATATAATAATGTAGAGGATAGCGAAAAACGCATCCAAGCATTAGAAGAAAAAATTGTGAACTTAGAAAAAGTGATTGATACATTAGTGGGAAAATTAGAGGTAGTAGAATCAAAAACACAGTTGGAAAAATAACCAACTGTGTTTTTTACTTAATTTACTTTTTTTATAAACCCTGTATAATGACGTTTCACAAGCTGACTTTCTAACGTCTTCATTGTTTCAAGTGCTACACCGACGATGATAAGTAAGCTTGTACCACCAATTTGTGCAGAAGGTGGTAATGTAGCAATTTTTGTGAATACGAGCGGTAAAATTGAAATGGCACCTAAGAAAATTGCACCGATAAATGTTAAACGATATAAAATTTTCGTTACATATTGTTCTGTTGATTTACCAGGACGAATACCAGGCACATAGCCATTTTGTTTTTTCAAATTCTCAGCCATTTGTTCAGGGTTTACTTGAATAAATGCGTAGAAGTATGTGAAAGCAACGATCAGACCGACATAAAGCGTCATTCCAAGTGGATGTGCGAAATCAAGATTTGCAACTAACCATTGCGATACGCTTGAATCTGGGAAGAGCTGCGCAATTGTACGCGGCGTCATTAAAAATGCGGAAGCAAAGATAACTGGAATTACACCAGCACTATTTACTTTAAGAGGTAAATGAGTGTTTTTTGCTCCTTGATATTGATTGTTTCCTGAAACAGCTTTTGCATATTGAATCGGTATTTTACGCACAGCTTGTTGAATGTAAATAACACCAACAACTATCGCTAAAATTACGAGACCAATTAAGACCATCTTTATGATGTGCATGAATAATTGATCGCCTGCATTTTGAAATTGTTGCAAATAAATTTGATTCGCAACATTTGGAATCGCCGCAACAAGTCCTGCGAAGATAATCATCGAAATACCGTTACCAACGCCATTAGCGGTAATTTGTTCACCTAACCAAAGTAAAAATGCAGTACCTGCAGTTAAAACTGTCGCAATAAATAAGTATGTAGTCCAGCTTTGATCTGTAATTAATTGTCCACCTGCTATATTATTAAAACCATAAGACATCCCAATGGCTTGTATGAATGCGAGAATGATTGTAAAGTATCGAGTGAATTGAGCTGATTTCTTTCGGCCCATTTCTCCTTGCTTTGCCCATTCCGAAAATTTAGGTATAACGTCCATTTGTAGTAATTGTACTATGATGGAAGCTGTAATATATGGTGTAATACCTACAGCAAAGATTGAGAAGTGTTGCAGTGCTCCTCCGCCAAATACGTTTAGCATACCTAAAACGTTAGCTTGATCTTGTACTTTTAATACCTCTGCGTTAGTATGAGGAACTGGAATAAACGTGCCAATTCGAAAAACAATTAGCATCGCTAGTGTAAAAAGAATTTTGTTTCTTATCTCAGCTACTCTCATGAAATTTGAAATCGTACGAAACATTATGTCGCCTCCTATATTTTTATCAGTTCAAAACTGATGGTTATATCCCGATGAAGTAACCACAAACCTCCTTCCGCATTAAATTCATTTGACAAATGGAATTTTATACACTTTGTAGTTTTCTCGGATATAAAAATATAAGGTGTTTTTTAGCGACCAATAAGCTTTTCGTAATCATTCAATACACATAATATATCGAATAAATTAACAAATGTACATACATACGCATGAAAAATGAATGAATAGGGGCATTTTTTACATTTATTTAATGCTAGATTGATAATTAGGAACGTTTTATGTAGTTGTATTGAAAGGATTCGGTGGAAAGTATTATGGTGTAGCTGCAGCACATGATAACCTCAAGGAAATCTTCAAGGATGTTGAGAAAACTCATATATTTAGTCGTGAATTAGAGAAACAGTAGTGAAGGAAAATCTTTCTTCTATAGAGAATATTTCTAACGCAGGAATCTAAGTATATAGGTTCTAATGAAAGGAGAATTCACATGAATACATTTGTAAAGGACAAATTTTATGAAACGAGAAATCAATTATTTGAGGAAATTACTTTGTTAAGTGATACTCAATTTAATAGAAAACCAGATAAGGATAAATGGAGTATAGCACAAGTTTGTCATCACTTAGTTTTATTAGATGAGAGAGTTATAACGGTTATTTTGTCAGGATTAAAAAAGATGGATAGTTTCCAAAATGAGCGTAAAGAAATTCATACTATTGTATTAGATAGATCAATAAAATTTATAGCACCAGAAATGATTGAACCAAGTATAGAACCATTTGAAGTGCTGCAAATGGTTGATTTGTTAAACGACTCTAGAAAAGCATTGATGCGTTTTCTGAGTACAATAGAAGATGAATCTAAATTGGCAAAAAAATCAGTGATGCATCCAGCTCTTGGAGAATTACTTCTTGATCAGTGGATAGAATTAATCTATTTGCATGAACAACGTCATATAGAACAAATCAAAGAGGTAAAATTGCTTTGTGAAGTTGAAAAGTAAAAATTATTATCTATTTATTGAGCGATTTAGGAAAGCATCAAGGGTTCGAGTGATAAAATATAAGTCCTGATAAGCAGAAGAAAATACGAAACTAGCAGATCTTACTCTTGAATAGGAAACGAATATTCGAAAAAAAACTGAATCCGAATTGTTGTATAAGTGGAACCCCGTCTTAAATGAAGAACGGGGTTATTATTTTTGGAAGTGATCTCAGCATTTTCATTTAGAAGGAAATAAATTAGCAATGAAATCCGAAAATGTAATCAGCATTACACACTATATCTTTAAGTTATAATGATTTCCGGAAATGAGTTATATGTCCATAATTTTGACAGTACATATACATCTACCGTTGGTTTAGCGCTCTTCACACGTTGGGGGAAGAAGTAAATACTATTCTGCTAGGGGGTATATGCATTTTATTCTCTATATTTTCACAGCAGAACCACCTCCAAAATTTTCTTTTGCAGTTGAAGTTTTCCGAATAATAAGTTACATTTTTAAAGTTCAAGCAACTTTATGAAAGTACAAAAAGGGGAGAAATATTGTTATTATGCAAAAAATGAAATGGAAGAACTATTTATGTTATTTTGTTATTTTTATACTTCTTGGAACAGCAGTAACAGTCAAACCATCTATCTCAAAAGCTGAGGAATCTGATGTTAATATTACACTGTTAGGTACTGCCGATATTCATGGTAGATTTATGCCTTGGGATTATGCGCTTGATGGTGCAAATACGAGTGGAAGTTTAACGCAGCTTTATACGGTTATAAAGAAGGTGCGTCAAGAAAATCCCAATACCATATTAGTAGATGCTGGGGATACAATTCAAGGAAATTCAGTAGAGTTATTCAATGATCAGCCACAATCGCCAATGATGGTAGCGATGAATGCAATGGAATATGACGCCTGGGCATTTGGAAATCATGAATTTAACTTTGGATTAGATACATTGAAAAAAGTTAGTGAGCAATATAAGGGCAAGACACTAGCAGGAAATATTTATAAGGAAAATGGAGAGCGTTTTCTTCCTGCATATACAATTGTTGAAAAAGGTGGAATTAAAGTCGGGATTATTGGTATGAATACACCAATGATTAGTGATTTTGAAAAAGGGACAGATCATTTGGATGGTTTAGTTGTGAAAAATCCAGTAGAAGAGACAAAAAAGGCAATTAAAGAATTAGAAGGTAAAGTAGATGTAATGGTAGGCGTTATGCATATGGGACTAGAAAATGAGAATGGAATCCCTGGTACTGGTGTTCAAGATATTGCGAATGCTTGTCCGGAACTAAGTGCTATTTTTGCAGCTCATATGCATAAACTTGTTAAAAAAGAAGTTGTAAATGGCGTTATTATTACAGAACCAGATAAATATGGAACACATATCTCACGTATTGACCTTACTTTTACAAAGCAAGATGGAAAGCTGGTTTTAAAAGATAAAACTGCTACAGCTATACCTGTAAAAAATACTGATGGAACAACAATAGTATCTGATCCTACACTTGAAGACACACTGACACCTTTTCACGAGTATGCGAGAGGAGATGCAAATGTTGTTGTCGCTCAATTAAAGGGTAGAAACCTTGTTCCTGAAAATGAAATAAAGGGTATTCCAAGTGTGCAGATTCAAGAGACACCTTTATCAGATTTCTTTCATGAAGTCATGCTCTACTACAGCAAAGCAGATGTAGTCGCCCATCAAATTGATAACGATAATGCCCGTTTGGATGTAGGTCCTATTAAGAAGAAAGATATTGCGTATAACTATCAATATGCTTTGGGAGAAATTACAGTATATAAGGTAACTGGGAAAGACTTAAAAGACTATATGGAATGGGCGGCAGGGTACTTTAACTCATCTCGTGCCGGAGATGTAACAGTTAGCTTTGATAAAACCCGTCGTGCTTCTAAATACAGTACGAACGATTTCTTTGGAGGCGTAAAATACGAAATTGACTTAACAAAACCCTATGGAAGTAGAATTACAAATTTACGCTCTATTCGTACAAATAAACCAATCAAAACGAAAGATGTTATGACGCTGGGAATGAATGCTTATAGAATGGAGGCTCTTCAGGCGAAAGGTGGAGCTTTAGAGGGGCGTAAGTTTGAACAAATATGGTCATCTAAACAAGAGAATGCATTTGGGGAAACTGGTGGCACCATTCGTAACCTTGCTATTACATATTTAAAAGCGGTAAAGAATGGTATATACACACCAAAAGTTATGCATAATTGGAAAATTACTGGGGTGAATACACATTCTTCAGAGCACAAGGCTGTAGTGGATCTTGTGAATAAAGGGATTTTAGAAATTCCAAAAACAGAAGATGGAAAATATACAAATATAGCATCTATAAATACTAAAGATTCAATTACAAAAGAAGAGATTGTAGCACTCTCACAAAAAGTTAATATTAATCCAAATCAGTTTAATCATGTAAAAAGAAAAGGTGAATTTTACAAAAAACTTAGTAGGATAATTAAATAAATATAAAATAGATAGCTCTCGTGCAAAGAACTATTAAACTTGGACATACCATTATCCTAAAAAAGTCTGTGATCGGTATGGAAATATAAAGAATCAACAATAAAAAGTCCCCTGGATCATTAAACAAATCCGGGGGATTTTTTATTTGAATAATTATGGTTTTATTTCTTACTATGCATATTTATAATATGCTTTAAAAGAACATACCTTGAGCTAATAACATGCAATAGATGTGTCCTTTACTATATTTAAATGGGAGACAAATTAAAGATATTTTTGACAAAATAAAAAAGCCTGAAACTCATATGAGACTTCAGCTATCTCATAACGTTACAATCCATCTTTGCAGCTATAGACATACATAACAACATTATATTAAAAAATCTAAATTGTAGATGCGCTGCTTCACTACAGTATTTATATACTATATACATCATAAAACAAAACACGCACTTTCTTTTTCTTGTTTATCAAGGTCATTAGTATTCATTTGATCCATCTTTATCCTAAATCAACTTCATGTCCGAAATATAAGTTTAAATAAGTAATATAAATTATAAGATGTCCTATAACAATTTTTATTTTAATAGCATTAAACCTACTCTTAAAATAGTAAAGAGTGGGTTTTTATGTTGTTATTTAGATGTAAGGGCACTTTGATTAGAATGAATATAGATAATTAACAACTAACCAATTGGATGAGCGCCTAAAAGAGCTCTTTTTTATTGAAATTAATATACATATATGTGTCGTTCTTTATTTATATCATCGACCACATATATGTAATTTTGCATAATGTTACATAAATTGTGTATTTTCCCTTTTTTTCGACAGAAACAGGAAGTATACTTTGTACAAGCTTTCTATTTCAAAAATTATACGAGGTGAACAAAATGAAAAACAAAAAGACATTAACTAAGGTAGCATTAACAACAGGTTTAGCTTTAACGGCTGTTGCACCATACGGAGTAGGTTATGCAGAGGAAACAGATCAACTTCAAGTTCAAATTCAGGAAGAATCGTTCCGTTCGGGTGAACTTACACAACCGTCACAAAAGGCACCAGAGAATGTAGTAAAAGATGCTCTTAAGGAGAAAACAGAACAAGCTCTTTCTCCAAAGCAAGTCAATGGAGAAACAGGAGTAGATTATAAAGTTCTTCAAAAACGTGGTTCATATGATGGGACTACACTTGTACGTATACAGCAAACATACGAAGGAAAAGAAGTATATGGCCGTCAATTAACTGCACACGTAGATAATAACGGTGTTATTAAAAGTATTTCAGGCGATAGTGCGCAAAATTTAAAACAAGAAGAATTGAAAAAACCTATTAATCTATCAAAAGATGAAGCAAAACAATATATTTATACGAAGTACGGGAACGATATCAGTTTTATTTCTGAGCCCGAAGTTAAAGAAGTTATTTTTGTTGATGAAAATAATGGACAAGCTAGCAATGCATACCAAGTTACATTTGAAGCTGCAACACCAAAATATGTTTCCGGAACTTATTTAGTAAATGCACAAAATGGTGATATGTTAAAAAATATGGTACAAGAATCTAACTTAAAAGCAAGTGAAAAACTAGTTGGAGCATTAAAGAAAAGTAAAAAAAGCAATCTTACATCATTAACTGGAACAGGAAAAGATGATTTAGGTATATCACGTACATTTGGAATCTCTCAACAAAGTAATGGCAAATATGCTCTTGCTGATTATACAAGAGGGCAAGGAATTGAAACATATGATGTGAATTATAGAGACATTACTAAAGAAGAAAGCTATTATCCTGGTACATTAGCAACTAGTACTTCGACAACATTTAACGATCCAAAAGCAGTAAGTGCTCATTACTTAGCAACAAAAGTATTTGATTTTTATAAAGATAAATACAAGCGTAATAGTTTTGATAATAAGGGACAAAAGGTAGTTTCAGTTGTACACGCTTGGGATTCTGGAGATACGAATGATCCGAAAAATTGGCAGAATGCATTAAGTGCGAATAATGGAAGTATGCTTGTATATGGAGATCCTATCGTCAAGGCATATGACGTAGCTGGCCATGAATTTACACATGCTGTTACTTCTAGCGAATCTAATCTTGAATATTACGGTGAATCTGGTGCGATTAATGAGGCACTATCTGATATTATGGGAACATCTATTGAGAAATACGTAAATAATGGAAGCTTTAACTGGACGATGGGAGAACAAACTGGATCTGTTTTCCGTGATATGGAAAACCCGGCTTCTGTTCCATCTTCACTTGGAGTACCTTATCCAGATGATTACAGTGAATTTAACGATTTTAATGGATGGGATCAAGGTGGCGTTCATTTTAATTCAAGTATTATTAATAAAGTTGCGTATCTCATTGCAAAAGGTGGAACTCATAACGGTGTAACTGTTAAAGGGATTGGTGAAGATAAAATGTTTGATATCTTCTATTATGCAAATACAGATGAGTTAAACATGACTTCTAATTTCAAAGAATTGAGATCAGCATGTATTCGAGTGGCAACGAATAAATATGGAGCAAATACTGCTGAAGTTCAAGCAGTTCAAAATGCATTTGATGCAGCAAAAATTAAGTAAGTTAGAAATATAGTTTTCATTCATATATTATTACGTTATGAAAAGCAGCTACTGTCATTTTAAAGATAGTAGCTGTTTTTTTATACAGCAATGTATGATTGAAAATACACTTACTAAGCAATAATTAAGTTGTATATCTTTATGAAGTTACGACACATATATAAGGTTTAAAGTATATAAAAACAGAAAATTAATAATATATTGACCTCTTAATAGAAAGTGCTATAGAATGAAAGCGATAACAAACGATTGCTTTAAAATGATTTCCTTGATCTTTTAGTATTTACAAATATATGCAGACATAAATAAATCTATTTTTTTAAACATTAATGCAAACGTTTTCGTATTAAAAGATCATTGAAATACATATGTGAAAATAGCCAATATGGGGGTGAAGTAAAAGAGAGTTCTAGATTAATTTAAGTAGTGTAATTTAGTACGAGCATAATAAATTGTACGTACTATTTAAAGAAAGGGTGTATGTGGTGCAAATGATAAAAAGATTAATTAACAAATCAGTTTTATTACTTACTATAATCGTTATGTTATCATCTGTTTTCTCTTTTCAAAGTGTAAAAGCAGTTTCAAATTCGAAAACAACTGAAGTTATCATTCATTACAAAGAACAGTCTGGAAATACAAAGGATTGGAACCTTTGGTTATGGGGAGAAAATGCGAATGGTAAATCATATGAATTTACTGGTGAAGATGAATTTGGAAAGTACGCTAAAATTAATTTAGATGGTGACTATGATCGTGTAGGATTTATCATTCGTACAAATGATTGGGAAAAAGATGGTGGCGATCGTTGGATTGAAAATATAAAGGACGGTCGTGCTGAAGTATGGATTCTTTCTGGTGATGATAAAGTATATACTTCTAAGCCTTCTTCGGATCTATCAATTCAAAAAGCAACTATTGATAGTTTTAATGAAATTACTGTAACGACTAATGTGCCGTTTCATATTAAGGAACGGAAAATTGAAATTGAAGGCATTAGAATTAAGGATATTAGTCCTTATGATAGAAACAGTGGGAATGTTACGAATAAGTTTAAAATAATTACGGAGCAGAAAATTGATTTAAAACAATCATACAAAGTTAAAATCGAAAACGTAGCTGATACGTATACCGAAATCGGTAAAGTCATTCGTAGTGCGGAGTTTGATCATTCATTTTATTATGGTGGTAACGATTTAGGTAATATATATACACCACAACATACAAAGTTCCGTGTATGGGCTCCTACTGCGAGTGAAGCGAAATTAGTTACATATAAAAAATGGAACGATAAAATAGGTACTGAAATAAACATGCAACAAAGTGAAAAAGGCACTTGGAAAGCAGAACTTACAGGGAACCAAAAAGGTCTCTTTTATACGTATAAGGTGAAAATTGGGGATAAGTGGACAGAAGCAGTTGATCCGTATGCGCGTGCTGCTTCTGTAAATGGAGATAAAGGTGCAGTTGTCGATTTAGAAGAAACAAATCCTAAAAAATGGAAAATGAATAAAAAGCCAAAATTTAAAAATCCGGAAGATGCAATTATTTATGAATTGCATGTACGTGATCTTTCTATTCAGCCCGAAAGTGGTATAAAACATAAAGGAAAATATTTAGGTGTAACTGAAAAAGGAACAAGAGGGCCTAAAGATGTGAAAACAGGACTTGATCATATGAAAGATCTTGGTGTTACGCACGTGCAGCTTTTACCGATATTTGATTATGCATCAGTAAATGAAGAGAATTTAAACGAACCACAATATAACTGGGGATATGACCCGAAAAACTTCAACGTTCCAGAGGGATCCTATTCTACAAATCCATATGAACCAACTGTTAGAATAACCGAATTAAAGCAAATGATTCAAACACTGCATGATAATAATCTTCGTGTTGTAATGGATGTAGTATATAACCATATGTATAATGCTGCGGAATCTAATTTTCATAAGTTAGTTCCAGGTTATTATTATCGTTACAATGAAGACGGAACATTTGCAAATGGAACCGGAGTAGGAAATGATACAGCTTCAGAACGGAAAATGATGAGGAAATTTATGGTTGACTCCGTCACATATTGGGCAAAAGAATACAATTTAGACGGATTCCGTTTTGATTTAATGGGTATTCATGATTATGAAACAATGAATGAAATACGTAAAGCTGTTAATCAAATTGACCCTTCTATTATACTGCATGGAGAAGGTTGGGATTTAAATACACCTCTTGCAGCTGAATTGAAAGCAAATCAAAAAAATGCAGTGAAAATGAAAGGGATTGCTCATTTTAACGATAATATACGTGATGGATTAAAAGGTAGTGTATTTGAGGAAAAGGAAAATGGATTTGTAAATGGAAAGGAAAACATGGAAGACCGTATTAAAAAAGGGATCACGGCAGGCATTGACTACGATACAAATTCGTCTACGTATAAAGATCCGGAGCAGGTGCTAACTTATGTGGAAGCACATGATAATCATACATTATGGGACAAACTTGAGTTGACTAATTCGAGTGATAGTGAAGAAGTGCGAAAACAAATGCACAAATTGTCTTCTTCGATTTTATTAACATCACAAGGTATCCCATTCTTACATGCAGGACAAGAGTTTATGCGTACGAAATATGGTGATCATAACAGTTACAAATCTCCTGATTCAATTAACCAAATGGACTGGTTGCGCCGTGCAGCATTTAATAATGAGGTAGAATATATGAAGGGCTTAATAGATTTACGCAAAAAGTACTCAGCTTTTCGAATGACATCTCCAGAACAAATAAAAAAACATATAGCTTTTATGGATACTCCCAAAAATGTTGTGGCTTATTCAATAAAGGGAAATGGGAATAAAAATGAATACTTTATGGTGACTCACAACGCAAATAAGGAAGCCGTTGACATAACACTTCCATCGAAAGGTCCGTGGAAAGTACTAGTAGACGGAAAACAGGCAGGTAGTAAAACACTTTACGTTGTCCATGATAATAAAATTAAAGTTCCTGCATTAAGTTCACTAGTTTTAAAAACGGAGAAACCAATTAAATAAAAGCAAATAATGTGGAAGTATATATAGAATTGAGTAATTTAAATACGGATTATAAATGCAAAAAGCGAAGTGACGGTTATTTTCACTTCGCTTTTAAAGTTCATGTAATATAATTTCACATACTATAATTATATTACAAATTAATAAAAGAGATAGACAAGGAAACATTGCTATTATGATAGGAGGAGGCGAAAATACCTTGATGTTTATCAATAAAATTATCTAAAATACATTCTTAATTTATATAATTTTTATTACATATTCGAACATATAACGGGCTAGATGTTCGAGTTGTATTAATTTCTACAAATCGTTTAAAGATAAAAAAGGCTTAAAAAGTATATGGCATAAAAAAGAGAAAAGACACCTTAAATGGTGTCTTTTCTCTTTTTTAAATACGATATGTTAGTAACTCACTTGTATGTAATGGTACGTTACATTTTTAAACTAACTTCAAAAGAAAAATTTCAAATTTTTTTCTTAATCTATATGTAATTAATGTTGAGAAAATTTTATCGATATAACAAATAAAACTTTCTCAATATTAATGTGTTTAATAACTATACCCATCTGCTTTCCAATCCATTACAATAATTTCACATTGCAAATGCGTCAATGTTCTTAATATTCTAAATGGTTTATACCTTATAGGATTACTATGGGAAAGGATGTGAAATATCTAATAAAAAAACACTTTTTATGATGAAATAAAAAAAATTAATGAAGAAAAAGTTATTTCATTATTTTCAAGTTTCGTTGAAGTGCATGTATTTATAATCACTATGAGACAAGGATCAGAATCTAAAAAATATTTTTTGTAGATTAGAAAATTGCATTTCAAAAATAAGTTAAAAGTTTATGGAGGGTTATATGAACGAGAAAATTTATTACTGGTCTCCTATTAAGCATTGGGAGAAGTTGCATAATGAAGTTTTGATAGGGGAAATGAGATTTACAGGCATTCTGTCTGAGTGGTTTCCTGAGTTTTATTTTATGGCTCAAAAAGGTGTAAAAATTAGTGAACTAGTAGAGCACTTTTCTTTAGGAAATATAGAAGAGACACAAAAAACAATAGAGCTTATGATAAAAAATCGTGTGTTAGTAAGTAACATATTACACCCAAGAGAAGTATTTTCCACACAAGAAAAGATTTTTCCGAATCCATATAGCAACCAGATTCGCTTTTCTAAAGAAGAGTTAGATACGTATATGCGTGAACAATTTAATCGAACGCACGTTGCTGCGCGATCAACTGAAATTCAACTTGAAACAACAAAGGAGCTACCCACTATAATCAAGGAACGTAGGTCTTGTCGCCAATTTGATATGAAAAAACATATTAATTTTTTAGAATTTTCCCATTTCATATCAACTCTAAAACAGGTTAGGGAAGAAAAAATATACTATCATTACGCAAGTGCAGGCGGACTCTACCCTATTGATATCTTTGTTTATATAAAACCAAAACGTATAGAAGGTATAAAAGCTGGGTTTTATTATTATAACCCATCAAAAAATAGTCTTGTGATTGTAAACAACATTGATCAAGTAATCAAAAGTGATCATGAGTTAATTAACCAGGATTTATTTACTCAATCTGCTTTCTCAGTTTATTTGGTTTATAATGCGAACGCTTCCATCCCGAAATACGGTTCAGATGGATATTTATTTGCTTGTATTGAGTCAGGCATTATCACTGCTACCTTAAATATGGTTGCTGAGACATTAAATTTAGGCGTTTGTTCAGTTGGTCATATGAAATTTGAAGAGATTCAGCAATTTTTATGTTTGGATAACCATCAAGTATTTCTCCATGGGCTTGAAGTTGGCCTGAAAATTAACGAATAGAAGAAATGAATATTAGGGGGATAAAGATAAACATGCACATTAAAGATCGAAGTTCTATTCATGGAAATAAAGGGGTAGAAGCGTTTTGGAAGGAACAATTATCTTCCGAGGTTCTTGATTTTTCTATATTTAATAGTGGTTACCAACTAAATAAAGAAAATCCTTGTGAGCACGTTCAAATCATAATGAATGTAGAGTTGAGTAAAAGTATACAAAAAGAAAGTAAGTCTCAAGATTTATTATTATTTAGCTGGTTACAGGCCGCGTTAAGGATTTGTTTGGCACACTATACAGATCAAGAAAGAATTACTATTGGTATTCCTGTAATCGAAAAAAATCTTGAAAAAAGCGAGAATCTTAATAAATTGATTCCTTTAGGAAGTGAAATCCATCCGCATCATAGCTTTAAACAAGTAGTGAATCAGATTGAAGAAACGACTTTATTCGGGTATGACAATCAGGGGTATCCACTCTCTGAATTATTAGTGAAACATCCTTTAACTCCTTTTCAAATTGTTATTGGGATGGAAGGGTTACATAATAAAAATTCGATAGAAGAATATGCAGAGAATAATTTAGCGGTTTGGATACAAAGAAAATGGAATGAAATACATAATGAATTTGAATTTCAAATTTCTTTCAAATCTCATTCGTTTTCTTCTTTGCAACAGTTTGCAAATTCGTATCTTTATATTTTAAAGCAAGTATTAAAAAATCCGAATTTAGCAGTGAAAGATACGTGTATTATTGCAGAAGAAGAGAAAGAGTTGTTAGAAGAATGGAATAACAGTCAGACAAACATAGACTTGTCTCTAACATTTCAAGATTTGTTTGAAGAACAAGTGTTAAAAACCCCAGATCAAATCGCTGTTGTTTGTAATGATCGATATTTAACATATAAAGAATTGAATAAGAAAGCAAATCAATTGGCTTTTATTCTTCAAAGTAAAGGTGTATCCAAGGAAAGTATTATTGGGGTTATGGTAGACCGGTCATTAGAAATGATCATTGGCATGATGGGAATTTTTAAAGCAGGTGCAGCATATTTACCAATCGATCCTAACTATCCAAATGAACGAATTGAATATATGTTACAAGATAGTCAAGCAAAATGTTTATTGAGCAAGCGAACGGAAGTAGAGTTACCGCAATTTGCTGGTGAAGTGCTGTATCTTGATGAGGAACATCTCTTCCAAGGTGAAGAAAGTAATTTAATTCGGGAAGGCGATCCTAATGATTTAGCTTATGTCATTTACACATCAGGATCAACAGGAAATCCAAAAGGAGTAATGGTGGAACAGAAATCTCTTGTTCATTTTTTAAGTGCAATGAGAGAAAAAGTAAAAGATAATCAATCATTCTTGTTTCTTGCTAGTGTTTCTTTTGATATTTCCTTGTTAGAAATATGTCTTCCTTTAACACAAGGCTCGAAAGTAGTCATTGCTACAGAGGACCAGTTTGCAACAAAAGAATTGGCTCATTTGGTCAAAGTACATAAGGTAGATTTATGGGAATCAACGCCATCGCGAATGGAAGTAATTTTAAGTGATCCAGAAGGGGTAAATTTTCTGAAAGATTTAAAATCTATTTTGTTAGCAGGAGAAGCATTTTCCATTGATTTGGTTGAAAAAATTCGATGCATCAGTGAAGCGACAATTTTAAATATTTATGGTCCTACAGAAACAACCATTTGTGCAACAGTAAAGGATTTGAGCTCCGCCAAAGAAGTTACGATTGGAAGTCCCAATCCGAATTATCATTCCTATATATTGAATAAGTATGGTCAATTAAAACCATTTGGAATTCCGGGTGAACTCTGTATTGGTGGCGTGGCGGTAGCACGAGGGTATCTTGGGAAATCTAAACTGACAGATGAAAAATTTGTACCGAGTCCTTTTACTGCAGGAGAAATGATGTATCATACGGGTGATCTCGTTCGTTGGTTGCCTAATGGAGAACTTGAATATCTAGGTCGAATGGATCATCAAGTAAAAATTCGGGGATATCGGATTGAATTAAGAGAAATCGAAAGCCAGTTAAGGGAATATCCACAAATAAAGCAAGCTATCGTTGTTGATCAAGTATATGGAAATAGGAAATTATTAGCTGCGTACTATGTATCCGATAATAAGGTCTCTTTTGATGAAATCAGAAAATATTTAAGTGATAAATTACCTGAGTTTATGATTCCTGAAAAAATGATTCAGGTGGAAGAGATTCCGCTGAATCCAAATGGGAAAGTAGATAGGAAAAGATTATTAGATATAACACAAACGGATTATATATCAATTCCATACGTTGCACCGCGCAATGAAATTGAACAAACATTGGTGCATGCATGGGAAAAAGTTATGGAGATTGAGGGAATCGGTATTCATGATAATTTTTTTGCTTTAAAAGGAGAATCGATTAAAGCACTTCAGGTAATTAATTTATTAAGAAAAGACTGCTTAAAAATAAGTACAACAGATTTTTTTAAGCATCCTACGATTGCTCAACTTAGTTCTTGTGTAGAGGTAGAGCATAAAGGGGAAAACTTTGAAAATAGACCAACTCATGTTAAAGATTTGTCTAAGTCATTTCCATTAACAGAGGTTCAGACAGCGTACATGTTAGGGAGGAATTCACAGTTTGAATTAAGTGGTATTTCACCTCAAACATATTTTGAATATGAAACAAAATTGGATATTAATCGTCTTTCAAAAAGCTTTCAAAAGGTAATTCATCGTCATCCAATGTTGCGAGCTGTAATTTTACCAGAGGGAGAACAGCAAATATTACAAAGCGTTCCTGATTACGAGATTGAAATAGTTAGTCTCATAGATTTAGATGATAGGAATCAAAATGCTCGCTTACAAGAAGAACGTTCTCGAATGACTAACCATGTATTCCCTTTGGGGAAATGGCCTTTGTTTGAATTAAAAGCCTTTCTTTTAAAAGAAGACACGTATTTATTATGTTTTCGATACGATGCTTTATTAATGGACGGAGCAAGCATGAACATAGTTGGACAGGATTTGTTGCATTATTATTATAAACCAAATCAAAAATTAGAATCTCTATCTTTTGATTTTCAAGATTACATGTTTATCTATGATGAAATGGAACAAAGTGAAGAATATAAAACAGCAAAAGATTATTGGACAAGTAAGCTTCCTGACTTTCCATTTGCACCTTCTTTGCTGTTAAAAAAGGATCCGGCAGAGATTGCTACTCCTAAATTCCAATCACTTACTAAGATCCTGGACAATGAAAAGTGGACAAAGCTACGAAAGTTAGCACAAGAGAAAGAAGTAACTCCTTCCGCTCTGCTTTGTACAATATATGGTGATGTGTTGGCATATTGGAGTAATCAACGTAAATTTGCAATTAATTTGACTGTATTTAACCGTTATCCTGTTCATGAAGAAGTAGAACAGATTGTGGGAGATTTCACATCGCTTATTTTGTTGGATGTTGATGTAAAACCAGAGCAATCTTTCTTTACTAGAGTAAAAGAAACGCAATCTACTTTATTGGATGGCCTTGAACATCGTCATTACGATGGAGTTAACTTTATTCGAGATTTTACTCGATACCACCAAATGACGCCAAAAGCAGTTATGCCAATTGTTTTCACCTCGATGCTAGCAGGTGCGGGTGCGTTTGCTTGGGAACAGCTTGGTTCTCTTCGCCATATTCATGCTCGGACTCCACAAGTGTATTTGGATAATGTAGTAATTGAAAAAAATGGAGAGTTATTAATTAGCTGGAACTATGTTGAAGAGTTGTTTGATGTTGATGTAATAGAAGCAATGTTTTCCCAATTTGTTGACTTATTGGAACAATTAGTGAAACAAAGCGACGTAACATCTTTGCAGATGAAAGAATCGGATCAAACTTTAATTGAGCAATATAATAAAACAACTGAAAAAATACCTTTAACTACTCTGTATCAATTATTTACAGACCAAGTAAAACGTACACCGGATGAAGTAGCAGTGGTATTTGAGCAAGAATGGTTAACATACTCGGAACTTCATAAACGCTCCAATCAAATTGCGCATTTCTTAAAAGAGCAAGACATTGGTCTAGGTGACAAAGTGGGTCTTTTAGCAAAAAGACAAGTTGACACAATTGCTAATATGATAGGTATTTTAAAAGCAGGTGCCGCTTATGTTCCGATTGATCCCGATCATCCTTTAGATCGCCAAACATATATTTTAAAAAATAGCTCATGCAAACTTTTATTAGAACCTAGTCTTTATGAAGAAAAACATTTGTCATTATATACAACAGAAGATATGCCCGCTATTGCTGGTCCAGAAGATCTTGCCTATATCATATACACTTCAGGAAGTACAGGGAAACCAAAAGGAGTAATTATTACTCATCAAGCGGTTGCAAATACCATTCAAGACATTAATCGAAAATATCAGATAAATGAAGATGATCGTATTATTGGTATCTCTTCCATGTGTTTTGACCTATCTGTATACGATATTTTCGGAACGTTAAGCACAGGTGCAATGTTGGTAATGATTCGTGATCCAAGAAACATGCAAGAATTAATCCGTACCGTCGAGCGTAGAGGAATTACAATTTGGAATACAGTGCCTGCAATCATGGATTTGGCATTGGATCAAGTAGGTTCTCATTTTGAACACTCTTCTTTGCGTTTAGTTTTACATAGTGGAGACTGGATTCCACTTTCTTTGCCAGGAAAAATAAAACGGCATTTTCCAATTGCAGAAGTAGTTTCACTAGGAGGAGCAACAGAAGCATCGATTTGGTCAATTTATTATCCGGTCAAACAGGTGGAATCACATTGGAATAGTATTCCATATGGGATGCCTTTGGCGAATCAAACGTATTATGTGTTGAACTATGAAAAGAAAATGTGCCCTGTTGGTGTAATTGGGGATTTATATATCGGGGGAGTGGGCCTTGCTAAAGGATATTTAAATGACGAACAGAAAACGAATGACGCATTTGTATCACATCCTGATTTTGGTCTTTTATACAAGACAGGAGATTGTGGAAAAATGCATCCTGAGGGATATATTGAATTTTTAGGCCGCCAAGATTATCAAGTGAAAATTCAAGGATATCGAGTAGAGTTAGAAGAAATTGCCCATTGTCTTCTAACTTACAAACAAATCGAACATGCTGTTGTAATTGATCAAACAGATGAGAATGGAATAAAATTTTTAGTTGCATATGTGGTAAATGAGCAAAATATTAGTACAACAGAACTACGAAAGCATTTGCGAGATCACTTGCCGGATTACATGATTCCTTCTTATTTTGTTTATTTGGAACAATTACCCTTGACTCCAAACGGGAAATTAGATAGAAAAGCGCTCCCTACTCCAGAGAAACAAAAAAATGAAGTATTTATTGCTCCAAAAACTGAAATGGAAAAAATATTAACTAGTGTTTGGCAAGAAGTACTCAAAGTAGATCGAGTTGGGGTAAATGATCATTTCTTTGCCTTAGGTGGAGATTCGATAAAAGCAATTCAAGTGTCTGTCAGACTATATAGACAAGGATTTGAGCTAGAGCCAAAAAACCTATTTTCATTTCCTATATTAGGGGACATGGTTCAATTTGTTAAAAAGCTAGACCATCTTTCAAGTTCACAAACAAATGATGTAAACAATATGAACGATAATAAAGCTACATTACTAAATGTTAAAGATAAACAACTTAATCAACATATACTTACCAAAATACAAGAAAAAATGCCGGATATAAATATAGAACGTATTTACCCATTAGTACCTTTCCAGAAAGTTATTTATGAACATGCTGCGACTGAACCGGATACAAATGCATATTTTGAACAAATAATTTGGTCACTTGAGGGGGAACTGGATATTGATCTCTTTATTCAGTGTTTCCAACAATTAATTAATCGTCATGATTCTTTAAGAACAATAATTGTGCAAGATGAACAAGCACAACCTTGGCAAGCTGTTCTACAGGATGTTCAAATGATTTCAGAGATAAAAAAATTGGTTGATATGACGAAACAAGAACAGCAACGATTCCTAGACCAGTGGATGAATGAAAATTTAAGTCGAGGATTTAAAAATGATGAACTCATGAACCGTCTCTGTATATTCCAACTAGGTAATAAGGAGCATAAGGTGGTTTGGAGTTCCCATCATCTGTTATGTGATGGTTGGAGCGTTAGCATTTTAATAGACGAATTATTCCAACTCTATGAAACAAAAAATGCCGGAACTATGGCGGATTTACCTATTGTAAAACCTTTTGAAACATTCATAAATTGGACTGTAGCACAAGATCATGAGAGAGCACGTCATTTTTGGCGCGATTATTTATCAGGGTACAATCGGAAAATTAGTATTCCTAAAAAGAAAGTAATAACTCAAAGTGAAGGGTTAAACTTCACATTTATGGATTTAACATTAAGTAAGGATTTGACTAGTCAGTTACAGGCATTTGTAACTAAAAACAATATAACTATGAATACGGCATTACTAGCTGTATGGGGAATATTGCTTGGCAAATACAATGGAACAAGAGAAATAGTATTACCTAATCTCGTATCAATCAGACCTCCCGAAGTAGAAGGAATTGAAAATATGTTTGGTCTGTTCACAAATGTTTTGCCTATCCGACTAGCATGGACAGAAACGCAAACTTTTGTAGATTTCCTGCAAAAAGTACAACTAGAAACATTGAAGTGTAATGAGTATGCATATTATTCATTTGTTGATATACAAAAGCAAAGTGAATTAAAAACCGAGTTGACTGACCATCTTTGGGTTTTTGAAAACTATCCAACTAACCAAGCTATCTTCTCTTCAAATGAAAACAGAAATTTTGCTATCACAGATTACGAAGTTGTTGATGAGCCGCATGTAAAGTATGGAATTATGTGCTTCCCTGAAGAGACACTTACAATAAAGTTTGGATATAATCAAACCGTATATGAAGCAGCAACAATACAAGAAATATTGAATCACATCCATCAGTTAATCAACATGATTCTTCAAAATCCAATACAGGCAATTGGTGAATACAAATTATAAAAAATAAAAAGGCGAGAAAAAACTCGCCTTTTTAAATAGAATAGGGGTAAACCAAATGACAAAAAACCTGCAGTTATCAGCCGAAGAGATGCGTCAGTTAGGATATCAAGCGGTTGACTTAATTGTTGATCATATGAATCATTTAAAAAGTAAACCAGTTTCGGAAACGATTGATAGTAATATTTTTAGAGACAAGCTAATTGAAACGATTCCGGAAAACGGATCCAATCCAAAAGAGTTACTTCATTTCCTTAATAACAATGTGTTTAATCAAATTACTCATGTGGATCATCCTCATTTTATGGCTTTTGTGCCCGGTCCTAATAATTATGTTGGTGTAGTAGCAGATTTTTTAGCAAGTGGATTTAATGTATTTCCTACAGCTTGGATAGTAGGTGCAGGTGCTGAACAAATTGAATTAACGACAATCAACTGGTTAAAATCAATGCTAGGATTCCCTGATTCAGCAGAAGGACTATTTGTCAGTGGCGGTTCCATGGCTAATTTGACTGCACTTACTGTAGCGAGACAGGTCAAGTTGAATAATGACATAGAAAATGCGGTTGTGTATTTCTCTAACCAAACTCATTTTTCTGTAGATCGAGCACTTAAAGTATTAGGGTTTAAACATCATCAAATTTGCCGAATTGAAACAGATGAAGAGCTAAGAATTTCAGTTAGTACTTTAAAAAAGCAAATAAAAGAAGATCGATTAAAAGGGAAAAAACCATTCTGTGTTATTGCCAATGCAGGGACAACGAATTGCGGAGCGGTGGACTCTCTCGATGAATTGGCTGATCTATGTGGTGATGAAGATGTATGGCTACACGCGGATGGGGCTTATGGGGCTGCAGCAATTCTCAGTGAAAAAGGAAGGGAGTTGTTAAGAGGAATTCATCGTGCTGATTCTTTGACGTTAGACCCGCATAAATGGCTTTTTCAGCCTTATGATGTTGGTTGTGTACTCATTCGAAATAGCCAATATTTAAGTAAAACGTTCCGTATGATCCCAGAGTATATTAAGGATACGGAAACTAATTTAGAAGAAAAAGTGAATTTTGGGGAGCGCGGAATTGAACTTTCTCGTAGATTTAGAGCATTAAAGGTATGGCTTTCTTTTAAAGCATTTGGAATCACAGCTTTTCGTGAGGCAATAGATCATGGTATTATGTTGGCTGAACAAGTTGAAGAGTTTTTAAGGAAAGAAAAAGATTGGGAAGTAGTAACACCTGCTCAATTAGGGATTGTTACTTTTCGTTACATTCCTTGTGGTCTAACGTCTACAGATACAATTCATGAAATAAACAAAAAACTGGTGGAAGAAATTAATCAAAGAGGATTTTCTATGCTAAGTACGACTAGATTGAAAGAAAAAGTAGTAATTCGACTTTGCTCTATCAATCCAAGGACAACAATAGAAGAAATGCTTCAAATCATGATGAGCATAAAAGCAGTGGCAGAGGAAATAAACACTTCGTCTAAACGTCTTATATCTGTTTCTCAGCCTTGATATATTAGGTAAGTTTTACGTAATAATAGCCGATTTAAAAAAATCGGCTATTATATTTAAATAAATACTCACCAATGCAAACTATTCATGAATGTTTCTCTTGTAAAGGGATTAAGCTTCAACTTTAGATACTCTTTTGAAACCAGTTTTTATTGCTTGTACTATTTCGTTCACAGCGTAAATAGATACCTCGGCATTTGGATTCAATCCTTCAAACCAGTGATAGGCATTTGGATATAAATGAAATTCAACATCAACACCAGCTTGCGCTAGATTGCTTACATAGGTTAATGTTTCACTGCGGAATGGATCCAATTGACCAACAAATGTGTAGGTATATGGTAAGCCACTATAATCCTCAGCTCGAGAAGGTGCTGCGTAGGCAGGGATTTGATCTGTTCCATACATTTCTCCTAAATACATTTTCCAACCAGCTTCATTTGCCTTTTGATTCCAAACAAATCCCTCTTTAATTTCATTGGCCGAAGGTGTATTATTTCGGTCATCAATCATTGGATAGAGTGGCATTTGTAAACAAATCGAAGGGTATTTTCGATCTCGGGCTAATAATGATAATGCTGCTGTTAGTCCACCTCCAGCGCTTACTCCTGCAACCCCAATTCGATTCGAATCAATGTTTAATAACTCCGCATTATCAGCAATCCATTTTAAAGCTGCATAACAATCTTCAATTGGTGCTGGGTAAGGATGTTCAGGAGCTAAGCGATAGTCTACAGATACGACCACACAGCGAGCTTCTTTTGCAAACCTCATACAAGTATCATCGTTATCATCTATAGAACCTAAGATATAACCACCACCATGTATCCATAATAAGACAGGTAAAGATTTATGATTTGATTTTGGACGATAAATTCTTAATGGTAAAGGATTAGCATCTGGTCCAACAATGACTTCATCTGTTAACGAAAGGGAGTCATCAACAACGGTAGGTGGTCTCATTTGAGCTATTCCTTCTCTAATTGATTGCAAGTTTTCCGGGCGTAAATCGAGATCTGGAAACATCTCTAACCCTTGTAATAATTCTGGATTTACTCTATTTTTCATTTGAGCACCTCTATTTGTAATTATTTTCAAATAAATGAAGTGTATTCTAAGTAGTTTAATTGTGAAAGAACACCATAATTAAATTGTAAATTGGATATGTTATAACAGTCAACAGAATATTCAGAAATAAAAACCTTTCTCAAGAAGGAGTTTCACGCAACCAATAATACAAGTAGTGGATTTAGGAACAAAGTGTTTTCATGTCGTTGTATTTATGTACACTTAGTTTTCTAACTAAACCAAGTGATGATCTTTTTTATTTTAATGACATATTGCAAATGATACCTGTTCGAATTCATACATTTGTATTCCTTAAATGAAGGTTGATTAATTTTGGAATTGTATAAGAGTTATGTCTTACTTTATTAGTAGCCTCTTTAATAACTGTATGAAGTTCATCCGCTGAACCATTTTTATTTCCAGCTACATGTTTAATTGCATTCTCTCCGCAATATGCTTTCACAATTTCCTCATCAGTATTGATGATACAAAACTTTGCAATTGGACTTTAACTAACTACATATAAACTCCTTATATCTCTAGATAAAATACCGATTAGCTCCATATAAACTCTAGATAACTAAGTTATCAAGGAGGTAAGAAAAAATGAATTTTATGATTGGTCTTATCGAAAATATCTCCTCAACTTCACAAATGATTGTTTATATTGTATCGATTGCAGGTGCGATTATGTGAATGTTCCTGAACCACCATACACCGCTGTATCAGGGCTCTTACCAGCATAATAAGTATCAGGATTAAACGCCACTTTAGATTCTTCAGTAAACATGAAAAATGACAAAACTGTAAGAATACTCGAATGTTTGTAAGAAAGTTCGATGTTTTCCTTTTTCTTTTTTTATTAAAATGAAAAAAGAAAGCGATTTCATTAGAGGTTGATATTTTTAGATGAGTACAATAACCAAAACTATTTATGTAATGAAGGTGTATGGTAATCAGTAAAACACCTTACTAAAAAGGAGGGAGTTGAAATGTCTTTTTCTCAATTCAATATTGATATTTTTCGAGCAATTAATGATTTAGGTAAACAATATTCACCCTTAAACTCAATCATGGTATTTTTGGCAGAATATATGGTATATATTTTTGCTTTAATTATTTTAGCTTATTGGTTTACTGGGGCCAGAAAAAGTAGGATGATGGTTATTCAAGCGATGGTTGCTTTTGTAATTGCTGAGGTGATTGGAAAAATAGCAGGGAAATTCCATCTAAATTATCAACCGTTTGCAGTATTGCCGGATGTGAATAAACTTGTCGACCATGCTGTAGATAATTCATTTCCTAGTGACCATACGATACTTTTTTTTTCGATTTGTTTTTCATTTTGGCTTGTTCGTAAAAAAACTGGATGGTTATGGCTTATACTTGCATTTTGTGTAGCGATTTCCCGTATTTGGGTAGGGGTTCATTATCCTTTTGATGTTGCAATAGGGGCTTTAATAGGATGTGTTTCAGCATTGTTTTCTTATTGGTTAGTACCTAAATTTTCTTTTATCAAGCAATTGCTTACTCTATATGAAAGAGTAGAGAAACATGTTTTGCCATCCAAAAACAATTCAAAAGAATTTTGAGTATACAAGTATAAAAAAGACGTTATCTTTTCTGTAGAATTATAGGAAAGATAACGTCTTTTTCGTTTTATCGATATTGCAAAATATTAGATTGATAGTGATGTAGCGGAACCCCATAGTTAAATATAAGTTTCTTCAACTCTATCCAACCAATCAAAAAGCTTATTTTTTTATTTTGGAGGTAAAACAAAATATTAGGTATATGGGCATGTGATACTACCCCATATAAGAGAACATTAACTTGCTTATTTTTGTATTAAAAGGTGCACTTTTTAAAATGACGTAATTTCTATGAGCAACATTAACAATTACCATTTAGATATTTAAATAGGTTCTCTATATTTATTGTATATAAATTATACAATAATTTTTTTATGTTACATACATTAAATTAAGCTTAACCTTAAACCTCTCTCTTTTTCTATAAGTCCTTTAAATAGACAAACTTATTATCAATATTCAAAATTGATTACATTTTGGGTTTTCAGTTTTTCTTGACCAGGCCAATGAATAACTACACATAAACTCCTTATATCTCTAGATAAACTACCGATTAGCTCCATATAGACTCTAGATAACATATATAGAATACAAGTTATCAAGGAGGTAAGAGAAAATGAATTTTATGAAACGCGCAATTCTCAGTATGAAAAAAAGGATAGGAACATCATTAATTTTGATGGCAGTATTTCTGATTGTTACAAATTTGGTTCTTTCAGGGTTCACAATCCAAAATGCATCAAAAAAAGCAGCGGATGCTGCAAGAAAAAAACTGGGCGCAGATGTTACTTTAAGTCTTGATTTTGACAAATTAGGTCAACAAGCTAGTGAAACTGGAGAAATGCCTAATCTGCCGAAGCTTAATACAAAAGAAGCAGATCAATTAGCGGATTCAAAATATGTAAATGACTATAATTACATAGGCAGCACTTTTGGAATTTCTGATGGAATTAAACTAGTAGGAGCTTCAGAAGGAGGAAAAGGTAAAGCGGGAATGGCGGCTGTACGAGGCGGTTCAAGCTCTGGTACAGAAATAGATATGAATGCTTCTTTTATGATTGAGGGGGTCCGCAAGACTGCATTACAAGAAAGCTTTAAAAACGGAAAAAGTAAAATCATTGATGGAAAACCAATTACAGAGCAAATGAAGGGTCAGAATGTAGCTTTAATGGAAAAACGATTAGCGGAATCAAACAATTTGAAAGTAGGGGACAAAGTTAAAGTACAATCAGGGGATAAGAAGGAAACCCTTGAGGTTGAAATTATCGGTATTTACGAAACAAATGAGCAAGCAATGGGTCAACAGGCTCCTCCTATTATGGATCCAGCTAATAAACTATATATGCCGCATTCAACTATGAAAAAATTAGAAGTAGACCAAGGTATAAGTAGTGTTCAAGTCGTGTATTTCTTGAATGATCCACAATATATTGATGCATTTAAAAAAGAAGCAAAAAAATCTAATATTGATTTTAATTATTATAAATTAGATGCGCATGATTCATTGTACAAGCAAATGATTGGTCCTATCGAAAATATCTCTTCGACTTCTCAAATGATTATTTATATTGTTTCAATTGCAGGTGCGATTATATTAGGGTTAATCATTATGCTATCAATTAAAGGACGTCGTAAGGAAATGGGAATTCTGTTATCTATTGGAGAGAAAAAATGGAAACTGATGGCGCAGTTCGTAGTAGAAGTAGTATGTGTCGCTATTTTAGCATTTGGATTATCCATAACAACAGGAGCTAAGGTTTCTCAATATATCGGGGATAATTTACTTTCGAGTGAAATTGCTATTGCAAGCGGAGGAACGGACACCACGCGAAATAGTACTGTAATGATGTCTGGACCTGGTGGTACTCTACAAAATCAAAAAGAAGATCCAATTGATAAAATTGATGTAAGTGTAACACGAGAAGATGTAGGGAAAATGGGGGGGATTGGACTAGCTATTGCTATAATAGCAACGCTTCTTCCGGCATTATCTATTCTACGTTTAAATCCAAAACAAATTCTTTTAAAAGATGAATAAGGAGGCTTAACATGGAAACGATTTTACAATTTAAAAATTTGGATTATTATTATGAAAGTAATGGGAAAAATGTAGCGATACTAGACAATGTTAACTTTTCTTTTCAAAAAGGGCATTTCTACACGATTTTAGGACCATCTGGATCTGGTAAAACTACAACTCTAAGCTTAGGTTGTGGACTGGATGTCCCTAAAAATGGTTATGTACTGTATAATGGCAAAGATATTCGAAAAATTGGTTTGGATCGATATCGTAATCAAAATGTATCTGTAATTTTCCAATCTTATAATTTGATTACTTATATGACTGCTCTTCAAAATGTCCTAACAGCGATGGAAATTACAGGTGTTAAAGTGAAAAATAAGACGGCAAAGGCATTAGAGTTATTAGAGAAAGTAGGACTCACTGAAGTAGAAGCGAAACGTAACGTCTTGCAACTAAGTGGTGGGCAACAACAACGTGTAGCAATTGCTCGAGCATTATCTTGTAATGTTGATTTACTTATTGCAGATGAGCCGACAGGAAACCTCGACGAAGAAACAGCGATGGATATTATAGAACTGTTTCAAGAACTTGCACATAAAGAGAATAAATGTATTATTGTTGTAACGCATTCACAGGAAGTTGCTAAAAAATCTGATCGTGCAGTGTATTTAAGTAAGAAGAAGTTGGTCGTAAACCAAATCTAATACAAATATCTTAGCTTTTTAATTCACATAATTTTCAAAAACCACCCATTTCAAAAGCTTATACTTGATATATAATAAAATCAAGCCATAATCAAAATGGTCTCCCTGTACTGAATGTTAAAATAGTTTGTTGTTTCCTTTTTAACAATACTTGAAAAAGAACTTGTAGGATATTCTACAAGTTCTTTTTATTATAATTGGTTACCTATATCATGGGATAATCACACATGAAAAACGGGACATTACCTAGATATATAATCTAAATGCTGTCCCGTTTAACTGTGTATTTGTATAGTTATTGAAGAATTAAACCTACTATCATAATTAAACTAAATACTATCATCCAGCCAAATGCACAATAGCCGAAGATTCTAATCCATTTAGGTAATTGATTCATGTTAACTTTATTTGTGGGAACTCCTTGCATAGAAAACACCATTTTTTGATCTCTATCCCTATTATTTTGTTGTTCATACATAACATCATCACCTTTCTAGAATAGTTGTATGTATAATATATCAGTCTGGAGAAAACTAAGTACCGAATATTAGACGAAATAAAAGTGATTCGACAAATATAGTGGATGGTTCTCTTTTCCAATACAGTATACTATATTTCAAAAAACGAAAATTTGATTACTCAAAAGCTATATATACTAAAGTATTTGCTCATTTAAAATATAGTAAACCTTTACCAAGAGATACTTATTATTCGATATTGATTAATTCGGATAAATTCACTAATACTTCTTAGCGTTTAGACACGTGTATGTCTTTCAAAATATAAGTACCGTAAAGTAGGAGTAATTATTTATTCGTTATTTTTAAAGCATTTAACGCTATTTTAGTTGCGTCTGCAATAAGTTTATCATCGTATTTCGCATCCTCTTTAGCATGATTAGAAAGTATCGCAAGTACAATTGGATTTTTATTTGGTGGCCAAATAATTGCGATATCATTCCTTGTTCCATAAGACCCAGAGCCAGTCTTATCGGCTACTTCCCATCCTGCTGGAACTCCAGCACGGATTAAGTTGTCTCCCGTAGTATTTCTTTTCATCAAATCTATTAAAAAGTTCCGTTTCTCAATTGGAAGGATATCACTTAGCGCGTAAGTTTGAAGACTAGTAGCTAATGCCATTGCGGTACTAGTATCACGAGTGTCATCTGGCTGCACTTCATTTAATTCTGGTTCAAAACGTTCAGGATTTGTAACAGAATCTCCTATTTCTCTTAGTGATTTTTTGAATTCACTTGGCCCACCTAATTGTTTAAGAATAAGATTTTGTGCAGTATTATCACTATATCGAATGGAAGCATCTGCAAGCTCCTTCAGAGTCATACCTGTTCCTACATATTTTTCTGTAATTGGATTGTAGTTCACAAGATCTTTGCTGGTATACTTAATTTTTTGATCTAAATCTTCTATTGATTTCTTTTGTAACAGTGCTCCAACAGCAAGGGCTTTGTGGGTAGATGCGTATGCAAAGCGTTCATCTGAACGATAAGTAACAGTTTGATTCGTACCAGTGTCCAATGCATAAATACCAAGTTTAGCATCATATTCTTTTTCAAGCTTTACAAAAGAATGCCTACTTGTATTTTCTTGTTTGGTTTGTTTCGATGGTTCGGATTGAATATTACTATTGGAACAGCCTATAAGCGTTACACATGAAAGTAATACTACAGGTAGCATCTTTTTATAATGTGCAATGTGAAAAACCTTCTTTGAAACTATCATACATTTTCAACCTCTTTCAAGAATATATGGATTTTGTATAAGTATTTTACATACCTATACAATTAACAAATGCACTGGATAGCACTCCTCTTGTACAAAATGAGAAGACTACCAAGAACACCTTTTTTATACGTAATAGACAATCTAAGTAACACATTTGTTCCATTTATGATTAAGCTTTTTAACATATCTATTAACTTTGTTTTTAGCATCGCAAACTCCATTTTTTTGAACTCTACTTAATTTAATATGGATTTAGATCGAGTTTTTCTTGTAACGGGAATTTCAATTGGATATCGCATATATAACAACTACTGATTTTATTTTAAAGTTGGATGGTAGAAATAAAGAGCTTAAAAAACGAAAAGTCCCCCTTATTGATTCCTAATAAGATTATACTTGCTACAAAAACAAACAAACTCGTCCTACTAAGAGGGGAGTTTGTTTGTTTGTTGTTTAGATAAAGGAATGTTCATGCAAAATTGCACACTATGTTCCATATTTTTTATAGAATACTTTATATTTAGCGTTTCAAGAATTTGTTTAACAATATATAGCCCCAAACCACTTCCGCCAGTATTTCGATTCCTTGATTTTTCAATTCGATAAAATGGTTTGAAAATTTGTTGTATATCTTCATCTTTAATATTGATACCTGTATTTATAATTTGCATTTTAATTTGATTTTGTTTAGAATCCTTACTTAACTTTATATAGACTTTTTCATTATGTGGTGAATACATAACTGCATTATGGATAATATTTTTACATGCTTTTTCAAAAAGTACACGATCTGTATAAACAGAAAGGTCAGAGTCAATTTCTTTTATTATTTGGATGCTTTTTTGAGAAGCGAAAAATTCGAGATCTTTTGTGATTGTACCTATTAACTTTGAAAGATTAACTTCTTCTATTTTTAGTTTAAATGTGTGTTGTTCTAACTTTGACATACTTAAAATTTCACGAACTAATTGTTCCATACTTTCAATAATTTGATGATTTTTTTTTAAATATTGATCACGATTTTGATAAGGGCCAATATTGTATATCATCCCTTCTAAGTATCCTTTCATTACAGTAAGAGGAGACTTTAATTCATGTGCTACAATCGCAAAAAACTCTCTGCGTTTTGTTTCTATTTCTCTTTCTTTTTCAATATCATTTTTTAATTGTTCATTTGCTTTTTTTAAATCAAACATAGCTTGTTGTAAGTTAATAGACATGTCATTCAAACTATTAGATAATTCTCCTAACTCATCTGTGGAGCGAACCTCAATTTTTTCGGAGAAATCTAAATTTGCCATCTTTTGTGCACCCTCATTAATATAAATAAGTGGCTTTGTAATAAACCTGGAATAGAAATAAGCACTCCCTATACCAATTACGATCACAATGATACTAATATAGGGGAGAAAGCGCGCTAATACTTGCGAAGCTTCATCAATCGGTTGAAATGTTGCGAACACTACAAGCGTTAAACTACCATCTTGGAATTGAATTGGTTCCGTAACATTATATGAATTGCTAATGGTACCTGCATTCTCAAATCGTGCTGCTTTAGTAACTACTGTTGTTTGTGTACCACTTTGAATAAAAGAAAATGAAGGCGAGTAAATAATTATTCCTTCTTTATTTTGAAGCGAAAGCATCGCGTTATTTTTTTTTGCGTATTCATCAAAAAGTGGTATCGCATCTTGAAACGTAAGATCTTTGGATTTATCAATTATTTCTTTTATCCCTGTTTGAAGTTGATCTGTTTTGTATTGCTCATAAAACGTAGGGAGAAAGAAATATAAAGTTAAATAAATCAACACTGCAAAGGATAACAAAATGAGAGATGTAGTCATAAAGAGTTTATAAGTAATTTGCTTCATCTTCATGATTTTTACAATTCTATTCATCAATTTTATAACCAATCCCCTTTATTGTTTTAATATAGGGGATAGCTAGTTTTTTACGTAGATTTTTAATATGTGTATCTATTATTCGTGTTTCTCCAAAATAATCGTATCCCCAAACTTTTTCTACGATATTTTCTCTTGTAAGTACTTTTCTTTCATTTTGAAATAGTAGTTGTAGAATTTCGAACTCTTTTGTCGTTAACAAAATTTCAACATCATTTACATATACTCTATATGCATCAACATCAATGCGCACTTCTTTAAATACCAAATAATTATTTACATTTTTATCATAACTTCTTCTAAGTACAGCTTGGACTCGTCTAATCAAAACATGAAACGAAAAGGGTTTTGTTATATAATCATCAATCCCAAGATCGAACCCTTTCATTTGATCTTCCTCTTCTTCTAACGCAGTTAGCATAATAATTGGTATGTTTGACTGACTTCGAATCATTTTAGCAACTTCAAATCCATTAAGATTGGGCATCATTACATCTAGAAGCACTAAATCAAAGGATTGCTTATTAAATTGTGTCATACCCTCTAGTCCATCAGAAGCAACTACCACTGTATACTGTTGTGTCATTAAAAATTGTTTAATTAATTCCTGAATTTCTTGATCGTCCTCAACCACGAGGATATGATAGTTTTTCATAATATCACCTCTGGTAGTCATTATAGCCGTACTATCTGTAGTTTATGTGGAGATACAGTAGGAAACTTCATAGGACGTTTAACGTATTAACTCCATTTTCAAGATTGTGTATTCTCCATAAAAAAGTATTATTACCCATATTCCTTTTTTATGGAGAAATATTTGTGTGCTTGAAAAAACTTATCATATAAAAAGCTGAACGATTAATATTTACAAAAAAATAATGTATAATAATGTAAATTGTATGTAGTTTTTTTAAACTGTTTGAAAATATACTTTCGATATTTTACTAGAAGGGGAAAGGGAGATGAATTTAAATATAAAAGAAGCCAGCGAAATTTTAGAGCGTACGCCACAAACTTTTTAGTTTTTTTGCTAATTTAGTAAAGGCCTAAGGTGCGAACAAGGGATTATTTAAATCATGTGAGAAAGGTTGTGAAATTATTTGATGGGTTATAAAGCGATGCTGTTTGATTTAGATGATACGTTAATTGATAGGGATAAGGCAGTAGATAACTTGTTTTTATTAGTTTTAGAAAAATGTTATGAGGATGTTAGTGATACAGTCAAAAACAATATGTTACAGAAATTCAAAGAATACGATAAAAGGGAATACGGCATTAGTGATAAAACGATAGTTTTAGAATCATTATTTGATGAATTCGCGCCGAAATATAGATTGCCACGCGATTATATCCAAGATTTTTGGAATTTAAATTTCCCTAAATGTTTTTCGATAGACCAAAATACTATTCATTTCTTAAATCATATAAAGAGTCACTTTAAAATTGGAATTATAACAAACGGCTCAACGCATAGACAAAAAGCTAAAATAATTAACACGAATTTAAACAATTACTTTGATACGATTATTATTTCTGAAGAAGTGGGACTTAGTAAACCTGATAAACGTATATTCGAATTAGCATTAAATAAGCTAAATGTACAACCAGAAGATGTATTATTTATTGGAGATGACTTAGAAAAGGATATTGCTGGTCCTCAAAATGCAAATATAAAAGGTGTGTGGTTTAACCCTCAGAAAATCAAGAATACTACCCAAATACAACCATATGCCGAGATTAACACTTTGGATAGTTTGTTAAGTTATGTTAATCCACAATGTTTTTATAACAAGTAAAAGCAATTTCATATATATATTCAAAAATATAAAAAGAGAAACTATCATTAATTTCATTGACCGTATTAGTAATAAAAAATAGATATTTACAATAAAAAATAGTGGCGATTTTAATAGTTGCGGCTAATTTAATCTATGGTTAATACGAAGTTTTTTAAAATAATTTTACTCATACTGTGTAAATTATAAAGGGGTGGGACTATGGAAATAAAGAAATTAGTTATCGATGGAATAAATATTGCGGTCATAAAAAATGATAAAGTACTAATATCCAATGTTCAAACTGCGTTGGATCTTATGGCAACAGTTCAATATGAGGTAGATGCTAAACATATTATTATCGACAAATCATTAATAACTGAAAGTTTCTTTGACTTAAAAACACGCCTTGCTGGTGATATCCTTCAAAAGTTTATAAATTACAGAGTAAAGATTGCTATTATTGGAGATTTCTCTATGTATACGAGTAAAAGCTTAAAGGATTTTATTTATGAATGTAATAAAGGGAAAGACATTTTTTACTTAGCAACTGAACAACAAGCAATTGAAAAACTAAGTACATTGAAGCATTAATAATACCATAGTAAAATCTCCTTCTTTTTCACGTCGTTTATTATTTACAATATATAAGAACTGATGTTTGTGATAAACTAAGGGGTGAATAAAGGGGGGATTTTCTTGAACAAATTTAATGATGTAATCCGAAATTTAAACAATATAATTTACAAACCTAACGAATTAATAATCACGAATCTAAAAGAAGAACAGCAAAACGCAGAATATGCGGGATGTTTATTTCACTTAAATCATAAAAGCATTCGTTTTAGAATATCAAAAATTACCCCTAATAAAATTGGGCAATTTGTTTCTTTTTGGGAGAAAGATGACAATATGCATAATCAAGCATTTTCTTATGACGCTGCTCCTAATCTTTTAGTTATCACTTGTATAGATGAAAATAAATTAGGACAATTTATTTTCCCTAAAGAAATTCTTCTTAAAGAAAAAATATTAAAAACACAAAGTCAAAAAGGGAAGATGGCTATGAGAGTGTATCCTATTTGGGATACTCCTGTTAGCAACCAAGCTAAAAAGAGCCAAATGTGGCAACTTCAATATTTTGTTGATATAAGCGATCATAATAATTTACCTATAGATAAACTATTACATTTGTATTTGTAACTTCTTTTCTTAAGTAATCTTGTGAATTAGACTTTTTGTACCGGTACAGTTAAACGAAATGTACATTGTTTCAGTACCCCATCAAATTTACAATCAGCATATACTATTTTAACTTATAAATGTTAAGGGGTGCTGAATATGACAAGTCTACAATACAAACTGTTTACAAGATTGAATCTTACAAACCGTACTGAAGTGAAGTTTGAAGAATTAAATACAATTCTCTTTGCATTTGCACACACTATACCATTTGAGAATTTAGATGTTATAGCACGTAATGCGAATACAATTACTATGGAAAATTTACAGAATAAAATTTTAACTACATCCCGCGGCGGACTTTGTTATGAATTAAATACTCTTTTTTACTACTTTTTAAAAGATTGTGGTTATGATGTACAACTTGCACTTGGAACCGTATATAAAAATGAAATCAATGCATGGGCACTTGAAGATGGACATATAACGATTATTTTAAAGTATGCTAACGAACGATACTTAATTGATGTAGGTATTGCTTCCTTAGTACCTTTAATCCCTGTACCTTTTACTGAAGAGCCTGTTTCCTCTAAAAATGGTTCGTATCGAGTGAGAAAACGAGACACAAGTAAAGGAAATTACGTTCTAGAAAGAAAAGATACGAACGGAGAGTGGAAAGTTTGTCATGCCTTTTATAATCGTATCATTGATGAGACAGTAGTGAACGATGTTCAAAAAAGAGTAATAGAAGATGAGAAATCTATTTTTAATAAGGGACCAATTGCAGTGAAATTAACGGACTATGGCCATGTCTCTTTAACGAATACGAGTTTAACTGAAATGATTAATGGGGAAAAAATAAAATGTGAAATTACAGAAGATCAATATAGAGAGCTATTAAATACTTTATTTGCTATTGATTTGAGATGAAACGAATAGCTAGCCGGTTCTTACGCAGAATCGGCTATTTTATTAACTTTAATTTAAAATTACTATTAAAGTTTGATTTTATTAATAGATATAATACACTAGAACAGTATGTACAATGAATTTTGAATGTAAAGGAAGATTTTTATGTCAATTATTGATAAATTGAAACTTAATAAGTATACAAATATGGTCGTAATGAATGAACCTAGTGATTATGACATTTTCACAGGAAAAGAAACTGCATTTTCAAAAGAACACGATGCCATTTTTATTTTTGTAGAAACACTTGATGAAATGGTGAAACAAACGAATTATATTATTAGTAATGAAGAATTACTAATTGAAAAAGGCTACATATTCTTCGCATATCCGAAAAAAGGTAATTTTCGTTACAGTACGTTTATTCACCGTGATGAGATGTTTCCAGCGTTAAACGTTGGCGAAGATGGGTATGTAGGACAGAGTGATATTAAATTTGCACGAATGGTAAGTATGGACGACGTCTTTACTGTTGTAGGCTTAAAGCGTGAAAAGAAAAAAGAGAAGAAAACGCCTGCTATGAGTCAATGTGTTGCCGATTATGCAGATCGTATTAAAGATGTTGAAGCATTATTAGTTAATCATCCAAATGAACTTAAATTTTATCAAAGTTTAACACCTGGATATCAAAAAGATTGGGCGCGTAATTTATTTTCTGTAAAACAAGAAAAAACACGTGACAAACGTCTTGAGAAAATGATTGAAATTCTTTCACAAGGCTATAAAACAATTGAATTATTCCGCAAGAAGAAAAAATAATGGTTAGGAAAATCACAATGGTGCAACAATTAATTGCGCTTAGCACATTGAAAAAAGGATTCCTTTCAGTATACTAAAGTAAGTTCTTATATTTAAATAATTAGCAAAAGAGAAAAGGTGTTTGAAATGAAATCGTATATTATAGTTGGAGCTGGTATTTTAGGAGCGTCTACTGCTTATCATCTTGCTAAAGCAGGTGCGAATGTTACTATCGTTGATCGACAACAATTAGGGCAAGCAACTGATGCAGCAGCTGGTATTGTATGTCCTTGGCTTTCACAGCGTCGTAATAAAGCGTGGTATAAAATTGCTAAAGGCGGTGCACGTTACTATTCTTCTTTAATTCAGCAATTAGAAGCAGACGGTGAAACGGATACAGGATACAAACGTGTAGGTGCAATTAGTTTACATACTGATGAGAAAAAGTTAGATAAAATGGAAGAGCGCGCTTATAAACGACGTGAAGATGCACCAGAGATTGGTGAAATCACTCGCTTATCAGCTGAAGAAACGAAAAAATTATTCCCAGCATTATCTGAAGAATATAGTTCTGTTCATATTAGTGGCGCTGCACGAGTAAACGGAAGATCATTACGTAACGCATTAATAAGTGCTGCAAAAAAACATGGCGCAACTTTTATAAAAGGAGACGCAGTATTAGTCCGTGAAGGTAATCATATTATTGGAGTTAAAGTAAATGACGAAACAATGGTAGCAGAAAAGGTAATTGTAACCGCAGGCGCATGGGCGAATGAAATATTGAATCCATTAGGAATCAATTTCTTAGTTACATTCCAAAAAGGACAAATTGTTCATTTACAAACGGAAAATACAGCAACAGAAAATATGCCAGTTGTTATGCCGCCAAATGATCAATATATTTTAACGTTTGACAATGGTCATGTCGTAATTGGTGCTACTCATGAAAACGAAACTGGCTTCGATCATCGTGTAACAGCAGGTGGTTTACATGAAGTATTCCATAAAGCATTAACTGTTGCACCTGGTTTAGATGATGGTACTATGCTTGAAACGAGAGTTGGATTCAGACCATTTACTCCAGGATTCTTACCTGTTATCGGACCACTTCCTAACTTCGACGGTATTCTTGTTGCAAACGGATTAGGAGCTTCAGGTTTAACAGCTGGTCCATATTTAGGTTCAGAACTTGCTAAATTAGCACTCGGACAACCAATTGAATTAGATTTAAACGATTATGACGTTGCTGGTGCAATTGAATAACAAAAAAAGATTAGGATTCGCTCCTAATCTTTTTTATTTATTGCTAATACTTTAATTGCTTTAATAACCTTTTATTTAATTCCCATAATGCTGTTTTGTTACTATCCCACTTTAAAAGCGTTACTGCTTCCTCAAAGCATAACCATTTATAATTGGAGTGTTCTTTGGATAATGAAATGTTTTTTGTAGAAACTTGGAATCCAAAAGAAAATTCTTTTATTACATAAACATCTTCTCCCCAAAGAAATCCTCCGACTACATCCTCTACAGGTAGTGAAGAAACAGAATCTAATTTTATATAGGGACATTCTTTTATAATACCAGCCTCTTCAAACGCTTCTCGTTTTGCTGATTCAATAGGAGTTTCACCATCTTCTCCACCACCAGCTATTCCTTGCCAATAACCATAATCACTTCGGTTAAAAATAGCGTATTGAATAGAATCTTCAATTATTATATAAGGAAATATTAATACTTGATATGGTGCTCTCATTGCATAACCTCTTTCTGAAAATAAGCTTTAAATAAACATGAATAATTGTTAATTATTAAATGGAGTGGGGGTTCTTTTGAATAAAAACACCACTGATAAAATAAAGATTACAGCCTTCAAACTACCCCAATATGGATAAACAGTATGATCAGTTAAACTAGCATATTGAAAGATATTCTCTAAACCGAAAATCCCAATAACGACTGCTAAGAGAAAAGCAGCTTTTCCAATAGTACTATTACGATAGAGGGTAAATAAGTATATTGCACATATAAGTGGTACGATGATTTGTAGTAAGATTGCCATGAATTGTCCCCCTAATTTATATTTTATACTTATATTATATCAAAAATGTAATAAAAAGGAATGTAAGTTAATTGATGCTAAGTAGAAAACAGACTTGTACGAACAGGGATATCACACTTTTACGTCTATAGTTTTGATACTAATTTAACTACTCTCATCATATTCTTCTATTAAAAAGAATAACAAGGAGTGTAAAGTTAATTGACAAAAGTTAAGGTTCGTTTACGGCCCATCGTTCATAAAGTAAATTTACCGACTGTATTGAAAACAGCTATACTTCCAGGTGAATCGATCGAAAGACTATTTATCGCAACTCAATTAGGAGAGGTTTTTTACATAGGAGACGGAGCTATAAAGACATTTTTAAATATTCGTCACCGAATTATTAAATTAGGTACATTTGAAGAAGGTGTTTCTAGTAGCGGTTATGATGAACGCGGTTTGCTGGGACTAGCGTTCCATCCACAATTTAATCATAACGGCTTATTTTACCTTCATTATTCAATAGCTGGAACTCAAGGACCAGGTTCGCTTTCAGAACAATTTAAACCGAATCCTTGTGACCCGAAAACTTTAAATTTAAAGTGGACAAATAGAGATACTCAATATGATCATATTGATACAGTTGAAGAATGGGTTTTACAATCAAATGGCCAACCTCAAAAGCGAAGAACATTACTTAATATAAAACGGCCATTTTTTAATCATAACGGCGTAAATAGCTTAAACTTTTCACCTGAGACTGGAAAACTTGTTTTTACTAATGGAGATGGTGGTTCTGGCTATGATCCGTTTAATTTAAGCCAGGATGATTTAGAAATAGCGGGTAAAATAATTGAAATCGATGTAAGTAAAAATACGTCCATAAATAATCCTCCAGTAGTTACACGTTTTAATGAACTTCCTCTATCTATTCAAGAAACTCTTACATTAATTGCAAAAGGCGTACGTAATATAACAGGTATTTCATTTCAAAGGTTGCATAATCAATATATCAAATATGCCGGTAACGTCGGACAAGATATTGTAGAGTCTATTTTTTCTTTTGTTCGATATAAATCAATACCAGTTACCGAAATCGTTCAAATCCATTTAATGAGAGATACTCCTGATCAATATGGATTTATTAATTTTGGGTGGAGAGGATGGGAAGGGGAATTACCTACTTCTTTTATAAGGCACTGTTCTGAGAATCCTACTTTGGATGAGAGGATAACGGCTTATTATGATGAAACAATAGTAACATCAGTAAATCGTATTCAACCTCTAATAAGTTATTATCATAAAGATTCCAGACCGGATAAGTTTGGAGGAACTTCACTTACAGGAGTTCAACCATATATGGGGACTGCAATCCCAAATTTAACAGGTAGCGTCGTATTTACTGACCTTGCTAAGAAAGAAGAATCTCAGTCTCCAGTAAAGGGTGCGTTAGCTTATTCTAGAGCTGGTACGCATGGTAAACATACTGACTTTCATGTTATTGAAATCGATTATGATTTTGGTACGCAAGCGGCTTTTTATATGAGTTTGGGAACAAATTTAGATCAAACTAGATTATATTTAGGGGTCTATGGTTCTATGAAAGTAACGGATTTTAACAAAGGTACTATTTTTGAAATCGTTCCTTAATATGATAGACACTCTCGGAATTATTCATTATATAATCGTCCACTGTATAATTAGATATCTTTAGGGGGATTTTGATGAATCACTTTAGAAACTATTGGTATCAACCGATGATCGCGCATGATGCGAATTTTGTTCATAAAAGAAAGATGACGCCAGCAAAGAGGTTAGTGATTACAGCGTTACTCGGTTCACTTGCTGCTATTTTTCAATCTGCCGGGAACCTACTCCCTGGTATAGGCTTATTTATTAGTCCTTTTGCGACGCTGCCTATATTTTTCGCTATTTGTTATTCTACTCGCACGGGAATACTTTCTTACATTCTTACTATTCTCCTATTATTTATTATTGAGCCAAGCGAACTAATTGTCTTTCCTTTTACTACAGGTTTATTAGGTATAGCGTTAGGAGTATCCTTTATACAATTCAAGAGAAGGATTTGGATTGTTTCCTTTTCGGCGATATGTTTACTTATAGGAATTATGGTCGTTCTTGATATCTTTCGATTTCCTGTATTAGGTCCTACTGTTCATACAACTTTGGATATAAAAATTATTCTATCAATATTTATTCTGAGCTTTCTATACTGCTGGATCTATGCAGGCATTTGTAGAATAATGTTGAATAGAGTATATAAAGTATGGTATTAACAATTCCTCTTATATTATAAAAGAATGGAGATTTAGGTCGTGTATAACATTGAAATTAGGAGACCCAATTCGGATGATATAGATGAAATGAATTTGTTTTTTCGTCTTGTTATTACTGACACATTTAATAATGAAGGGTTATCACAATTATTGGATGACATAGAAAATGAAATACATACGAAAAAACAGTATTTGAAAAATGATATGGAGAGCAATGGAGACAGTCGTTACTTTTTATTAGCAATTGATACAAGTAATGATAAAATCATTGGAACAATTGAAATCGGTCCAGCAAGTACATTGATTCATAGCTGTACAGGTGGTGTATTTAAAGATTTATATGAAATAGGAACTGTATTCGTACTACCTGAATATCAACAAAAGGGTATAGGTAATTTATTACTACATGCAATGTATATTACGTTACTTAGCAGAGGAATAACAGAATACTGTTTAGATAGTGGATACAAAAAAGCGCAAAGTATATGGACGAAGAAGTTTGGAGAGCCTAGTTATGTACTGAAGGATTATTGGGGAGCATCAAGTGATCATATGATTTGGAAAAAAACTTTACATGATATCCCTATAATATTTGAATTATAAAATGAAATATACCTCTGAACGTAGCTTTTCTTACATATGTATGCTATTATTTATCTTTATAATAAAAGAGGACGTGAATGAACTTGATTAAAATTAATATTCCTGAAGCTGATGTTTCAATTACTGAACGTAAACAAGTTATTAAAGGAGACGAGCCAATAATTACTCCAATTAATGGATTTATCGATTTCCACTTGTTCCCTAGAGATAAAGGCGGCATTTTTATGTTTTACAATATTAATGACGAACTTCTTTTCGTAGGTAAAGCTCGTAAAATTAGACAACGTATTAAGAAGCATTTTGAAGACAATGTTTCACCAATTAAAAATCACCGTGATGAAGTATACCGCATCGATGCATGTATCGTAGAGGATCCAACAGAAAGAGAAATTTACGAAACTTACATTATTAATGAATATAAAGCAAAATATAACGTTGATAAAGTATTCTATAAATAAGTAACAAAAAAACAATCCTAGCACATAGACTGGGATTGTTTTTTTATTTAAATTTAGTCCCCATATTTTTCTCCTTTTTTTAAATGATTCGCAACAATAAAACAGCATACACCTATACATATAAATACAATTCCAATTGTTTTATGTTTTCCTTCAAAGAAAGGAATATCAGAAATAACATTTGTCATACATAACCCTATAAACACAAGGATAGGTCCTGCCCACAGTAATACATTGCCGAATTTCGTATGTTGCCACATAGTAACCCTCCTTACTTCTCTTTACATATATATCCATAAATTACAAGTAAATTCATAGAGAAATATAGTTTTTTTCATATCGAAAATTTAACCTTCATATATTGGTACAAGCAAACGAGAAAGGGGACCATCATGAATTGGTTAGAAGCTTTTATTTTAGGGATCATACAAGGTTTAACAGAGTTTTTACCGATAAGTAGTACAGGGCATCTTTATTTAGGAAGGCATTTGTTTCAATTAGATGAAGCCGGATTGTTTTTAGATACGATGCTTCATATTGGAACTTTACTTGCTGTGTTTATTTATTATAAGAAAGAATTTATATATTTAATTAAAAATCCATTTTCAAAACTAATGTTACTACTTATTGTTGGGACGATACCCGCAGTTGTAATCGGATTATTATTTAAAGACTTTTTTGAGGATATTTCAAAAACAGGTATTACGATTGGTTGGGAGTTTTTAGTGACAGGATTCTTTCTATATATGGCCGATAAACAAAAGAATGGTCGTAAAAAAATGGACGACATTACATATAAAGATGCATTTATCATTGGTTCATTTCAAGCGGCTGCTATTTTTCCAGCAATTTCTCGTTCTGGAATGACAATTGTCGCCGCATTATGGAGGAAATTAGACCGCGAAACTGCTGCTTACTTTTCTTTTTTATTATCAACGCCAGCCATTGTCGGAGCTATTATTTTGCAATTAGCAGATGTTTATCAAGGGAAAGCAGAATCTATTTCTAGTACATCTTTAATCGTCGGCACATTATCAGCAGCGTTTTTCGGTTATATAGCCGTTTCATGGATGATTCAATATTTAAAACGTCACTCCTTAAAAGTATTCGCGTATTACGTATGGGGATTAGGCATTTTAATTTTAACGTTACAATTTACTCATGTGTTTTAATGTAGTAACTATTCGTTTAGATCCTGTTTCATTCATACAAGGCAGGGTCTTCTTTCATTAAGGGGGAAAATATGTTTAATAAGGCTATCGTTATTGGCGGAAGTATCGCAGGAAAACTCGCAGCAAAAGCATTATCATCTACTTTTAAAGAAGTAATCATTATAGAAGCTGGTGAAAGATGGGATGGAAAGTCTTCGAGAAAAAGAGTTCCACAAAGTAATCATCCTCATGTGTTATTAAAAGGTGGAGAAAAAGCGATTGAGGAATTGTTTCCTACTATCACTAATGAATTAATTGAAACAGGTAGTATCGTAAATAACTTTACTCGTGATATAAAATGGCATCAATTTGGTTTATGGAAACAGCAATTCATAGGTAAAGTACATATGATTCAACAAAGTAGGTTTTTGCTTGAATGGCATATTCAAAAACGAATTAATGATATTTCAAATGTTACCACTAAATTTGGAACATTAGTTGATGGTTTATTAGTAGATGGAAAGCTTAACAAAGTAAGTGGAGTAAAAGCTAAATGCTTAGAGACGGGCACGCAAGAAGAAATTCAAGCAGATATTGTTGTTGATGCAAGCGGATTCGGTTCAAAAAGTATAGCGTGGTTACGTGAATACAATATTGAAGTGCAAGAAGAGAAAGTGCGCATTGATTTGTTTTACGCAACTAGAATGTTTAAACTCAATGAAAATGAGAAATTAGACTGTTGTAATATGCTAATGTCTCCAAGTTTCCCTGACAATCCGTATGGTGTTCTTATTCAAACGATTGAGGATAATCGCTATTTTGTTACTTTCAGCGGATATGCAAATGAGAAAGCACCACAAACAGATGATGAGTTTTATGATTTTGCTGAAAACCTATCAATTTCTAATGTGACAGATTTTCTAAATAAAGCTGAGGCAATTTCAAATATCAAAACGTACAAAATTCCTTATCAAGTACGTCGGCGATTTGATTTAGTTAATCATTTACCAGAAGGATTGTTAGTAGTTGGGGATGCACATTGTCGTTTTGATCCTGTTTTTGGGCAAGGTGTTTCAGTTGCAGCTATGGAAGCTCACCAATTGCAGTTACTTTTGCAAAAGAGACAAAAACTTGATAAAACATTTACACAGCGATTTTATAAAAAGACCGCTAATATTATACAAACTCCTTGGGAAATGACTACAACGGAAATATCACGTCATCCTCAGCTAACAAGAAAATTATCGATGAAGCAAAAATTTCAGCTATGGTATACGAAACAAATATATGAACTATCTGCAACTGACTCTGATGTTTATATTCGATTAGTAAGAGTGATGAATTTAATTCGTAGTCCATTGCACCTATTTCATCCGAAAGTACTACTTGCTGTATTACTGAAGCGAAAGAAATAGCAGGAAAATAATCGATTAAAAAGAATATATAACAGTTAGTATATATAGAAGGAGTGAGCGAGATGAAAATATACATAGAACAATTAAAGAAACACGATGCTAAAGATTTATTTACGTTTGAACTTACGAATAAATCTTTTTTTGAAACAATGGTACCAAATCGTGGCTCACAATATTTTAATTTTGAATATTTCCGAAAGCTACTAGACGATTTATTAATAGAACAAGCGGATGGAGATTCTTATTTTTATTTAATTCGTAATGAAGAAAAAGAAATTGTAGGACGAATAAATTTAGTAGATATTGATACAGAAACTCGAAGCAGTTCATTAGGGTATCGAGTCGGAGAAAAGTTTACTAAAAAAGGGGTTGCAACAGCAGCTGTAAAATTAGTTTTAGACGTAGCGAAAAATAATAAAATTAATGAGATTCATGCTAAAACAACTACTAATAATCTCGCATCACAAAGTGTATTAGAAAAAAGCGGGTTTTCTTCCTATCATAACGAAGCAGATACAACATCTGTAGAATTAAATGGAGAACATGTGAATTTTGTACATTATATATGGAGAAATACTTCGCGCTTATATTAAGGGGGACTTATACATGAATGATTTACGTTATCCAATTGGACAATTTACATACAAACGTCCTATAACTGAAGAAATGATTGATACATGGATTCAAGAAATTGAAGATTTACCTAATGAACTAGCAAAAGCAATTAAAGATTTAGATCAGAAGCAGTTAGACACACCATATCGAGTTGGTGGATGGACGGTTCGTCAAGTAGTTCATCACGTTGTTGATAGCCATATGAATAGCTACATACGCTTTAAATTAGCACTAACAGAAAAGAATCCTACTATTAAACCATATAAAGAAGAGAAGTGGGCAGAACTACCTGATTCTAAATTACCAGTAGACGTTTCACTAGTAATGTTAGAATCGTTACATAAAAGATGGGTTAACCTTTTATATTCTCTAGAACTAGAAGATCTAGAAAAGACATTTAATCATCCAGAAACTGGTGAAACAAAACTTGCTGCTGCAATTGGACTATATGCATGGCATGGACGTCATCATACAGCGCATATAACTTCATTAAGAAAGCGACTAAATTGGTAACATGGAGATTGCATTAGAGAAGGCAACAGAAAATGATGCAGCAGTTTTATTTCAAATGCAAATAGACTCATTTAGCCCTTTATTAAATAAATATAAAGGCTATGAAACAAATCCAGCAAATGAAACTATTGAAAAAACTATTTTAAGGATAAATAATCCAAGCAACAACTTTTATAAGATGATAATAGATTCGAACCTTGTTGGAGCGATATGTATATCCCAAAAAGAACTACCTTATAAATTTTGGATCAGTCCAATGTTCATTCATCCAATCTATCAAGGGAAAGGAATCGCTCAAAAGGTACTTATTTTAATTGAAAAGATGTTTCCAAAAGCAAGGAGTTTTGAACTTGCTACGATTTTAGAAGAAGAAAGAAATTGTTTTCTATACGAAAAAATGGGGTATAAAAGAACAGAAGTAATAAAGAAATTAAATGATAAAACTACACTCATTTATTACAAAAAAGAAAGGTAAAGCATTTGAAATACGCTTTACCTTTTTCTGTAACTTAAGATTAAATATACAAAAGCGATGCATATTCTTCCGAAATACTCGGGTTAGTAATTTCAGAACTGAATAAATATACATAAAAGCGTTATTTTGTCGTATATGTTACTAACGCTTTTTGGATGACTGTATAAACGCTGATTTTAATCATTATTGGATGCATACAGCAGGTACTTTAAGTTCTGTACTAAATGGAAACGAACAGAACATTACGTTTCAGCAAATAAAGTGGTTAAGGAAATCGTTTTTTGAATGGTTTCCGCAATATCGTTCTATAGAAACAGAAATTGTGAAGTATCCCGTTTTGTATAGAGATTTCATGAATTATGAGAAAGCGCGAAAATTATTACTATATTATCTTACTGAATAAAAATTAAAACGTACAAGTTATGCTGCTTGTGCGTTTTTTGTTCATAAAAAAGACAATATTTATACCTTGCTTATATAGGAATTTTAATGTGCAGAAAGAAGTACTTATAGAATGAAGTAAGGGAGGAGAGGCGTTTAGCGATTGTTTTCCTTTAATGGATTGTCCAACTCGAATATCGTTAGTTATTTATGATAAAATATTCCGAGTGAAATCAAGTACTTATTATATCCAGTATTAAATAAGTTAAGCCAGGAGGAACAACAGTAAAATGGAAAACGTATCAAATATAGATAAATCGGAATCAATAAAATCTTTACAATCGACTATTCGTAAACTTGAAAATGCACTATTACAGATGACTCAAAAAGGTGCAAATACTACATTAGTGAAAAAACGACTTAAAGCCGTTTGTGTAGGGTTAGCAGTACTAGAAAACGTTTGGAATCAAGAAAGTCACCAGTATAGTCAAGAAGAGTTAGCAGAAGCTCGTAATGTCCTTGTTGGTTTACTTCCATCAATTGAGAGAGCCTATGATAAGTCTAAAGTAGGTAGTCCGCAAAGAACTCTTTTAACAAGACGAATCAAAGCGTTGGAACTTTCTATTCAGGCAATTGATAAACTTTCTAATAAATAACTCATCTAAATACAATATCATCCTAATCCTAATTTTTATAAAAGCAATCTAGTGAAAAGAAATACAAAGGAGGAAGATGGGTGACTTCAATAATTAGTCCTAAGTTAGAGGAGCTTAATAATCAATTAAAAAATGGAAACGAGAAAGCTTTTTATACTTTTTTGCATGAAATAAAGTCAAATCATACGCCGCTAATAGAACAATGTCCTGTAAATAATCAGTATAAGCTTATAACGTATATATGGTTAGGGGACCAAAAAACTGAAAATGTTTATGTATTCGGTAGTTTTCCTGGTTGGGATCTGTCTGTAAATCAATTAAAACGATTGTTACAGACAGATATTTGGTATGAAACGTTTAGGACGGATAAGAGTTTTATTTCAACTTACTATTTTTCAGTAAACGATTTTTTCGAAAATGATTGGATAAAGCGTAGTGAACAGTACGAACTAGATCGATTTAATGGAAATACATTTGGAGAAGGTGCTAATAAAGCATCAGTGTTAAGTATAGGGATGGAAGTGCAGTATAGCAGTCGTTTCCCTTCAGATCATTATCCATCTGGAAAAATTGAAACATATTCTTTTCATAGTACGATTTTAAATAACACACGTAAAATTCATATTTATACGCCTCATGACTATTCTCACACTTCACATCTTCAAGAACTTCTCATTGCATTTGATGGGAATTCATTCATTAATAACCTTTCAATTGCAAGAACACTCAATTATTTAATATACGAAAAAGAAATCCCATCTTGTATTGCTGTTGCAATAGATCCTGTTGATCGACTAGAAGAGCTAACTTATAACGATAAAATGAATGCATTTTTAACGGAGGAATTACTTTCGTGGATTCACGCTAAGTATCGTGTGCATCAAGAAGCGAAACATACAACAATTGCCGGTTTCAGTCTTGGTGGCTTAGCAGCTTATTATGCAGCACTTCAAAATCCACATGTTTTCGGAAACGTGTTGTCAATGTCTGGATCCGTGCATTGGAAAAAGGATGGTTATGAAAATCAAATTCCTTGGATTGAAAATTACATAGCAGCAGGAGAACTTGAAAACAAACCTCTTTTAACGGCTAATAGACGCCTGTATAAAGCTTTAAAAGAAAAAGGGTACCAAATTACTTATGAAGAGTTTCAAGGCGGACATGGCGGTGTTTGGTGGCGAGAAAAGTTGTTTGATGGATTGAAAGCATTAAAACTTACAAAAACAACACTCTAAATTAAAAAGGAGAGAGAGTCTATGAATCAAGAAGAACTAGATAAAAAACTAAAAAAGCAAGAGATATTAGTAAAAGATGAGAAAGTTTGGTCTTATACGTATGAGGATCATATTAGTTCTATCGTTAAAGAAGCAGAAAAGAAAGGGTCTTTTGATAATTTGCCAGGTAAAGGGAAACCTCTTAATCTTGATAAAGACCTTTCATACAATCCTGAAAAGCAACTTTATAGAACGTTAAAGAATAATCATGTTTTACCTAGGTGGATTGAGCTTTCAAAGGAAATTGATGATTTAAAAGAAAAGCTAAAAGAAAATACAAATACTGCAGAAGCAGCGGATTTAATTCGAACTATTAATAAAAAGGTTTTAGAGCATAATCTACTTTGTCCACCAAGTGCACAAAAAACGAGGGTGAAAACGGATTTTTAACAATTTTCAATGAAGCTATCTTTTGCTATATAATTAAGTAAGGCATTTTCAATTCATTATTAAAGGGAGGCAAATGTAATGAAGAATACGTATCAGCTTCAAATTCCGAAAGAACTAGAGCAGTATCGTAGTATTTTAGAAGAAAGTGTGAAACCTTATATTAAAGTGTCTGGAACATTAGCAGAGACAACGCTTTTTGAAAGTAAATTTGGTGGTTATCCGTATTTACCTATAGATCAAGAGCATCCTAAAGATTCAAATGGACAACCTATGATGTTACTTGCGCAGCTAAACTTTGAAGAAATGCCGCATGTTGAATATATGCCTCAAAAGGGTATGCTACAGTTTTTCGTAAGTGCTGAAGATGAACTTTACGGAGCAGATTTTGATCATCCAACAATCCAAAAAGACTTTCGAATTATTTATCATTCGACAATTATAGAAGATTTAAATAAGGTAATTACTGATTTTAGTTATTTAAACACTTCAGAATTAGAGGACTTTATCATTCCTGAAGCAGCGAAATTAAAGCTTGAATTAGGTTATCAACCAGTAACATCAAGGGATTATCGATTTGAAAAGATGTTTAGTGAGGAAATTGATTGGGAAGAAATTGTTGATGAAGAACATAATACTGAATTAGGCGAACTGTATGATGATTTATGTAAAGATCAAGGGCATAAAATTGGTGGTTATCCATTTTTCACACAGACAGATCCAAGGGAATGGGAAGAAAAATACCAGCAACATGATATGTTATTGTTGCAAATTGATACAGATGATTCATTAAATATTATGTGGGGAGATTCTGGTGTTGCTAATTTCTTTATAAAGAAAGACGACTTATTAAATCTAGATTTTTCCAATGTTATTTACAATTGGGATTGTTATTAAAAACATATAACTGAAATACTAGCAAGCTAAAAAATCTTCCTAAAGGTGAGGGAGATTTTTTTATGTTAAAAATAAACGTTATGTTAACTAGAATAAAGAACGGTAAGTACAATAAAAGTCAAGTGTAACTGACAGAAATAACAACAAATAATCTAAAGTTATAAAACGTGTGTAAATAGCAATATAAATTTATTAAGTAAAACATAAAATGAATTTAATAATTTATATTTTGTATAGAAATAATTTTTCTGTATAAAAATTTCTTGTCGATCAAAAATGTTTTTGATTCGATAATTCTTAATGGATTATTGATTTGAATTTGCTGTGATGGATTTATAACAAAAAGAATGATAAAAACTGTAGAAATTCGTTTAGATACGATTTTATGTAAATCTCACTAAAAATCTCCGCTCCGTCTCATTAAGTATAGTTTACTTGGTTTTTGATACCTGATATCGCTTTTTTCTACAACTACCTATAATATATATTATGTTAACTGTAAAAAAATGATAAACTTATTATATGTTAGTACTGGGTTTTAGGCTCCCCTTTTTCTTTTGATTCATTCTGTGTGATGGATTGTGTAGTTATTTGTTCTTATTGTTGTTTTATAAGTTGTTGATAATAATGAATCCAGGTATAAATTATATTTAAGACAATAAAAAAAGCAATTCGTTTTAAATGAACGCATTAAACGAATTGCATGGATAAATTAATAATAAGTTTTAAAAATTAGTTTGCTACAGCAATTGCTTCGATTTCAATTAATAAGTTATCGTTAATTAACTTTCTAACTTCTACAGCTGAACTTGCTGAATGTATTGGTCTCGTATATCTCTAACAATGGCCATTTGAGAAATATCTGTTAAGAAAAATGTTAATTTTACTACATCGTTAAATTTTAATTCCGAAGTTTCTAATGTACATTTAATATTTTCGAATACTTGTCGCGTTTGTGTAGCTAAATCGCCAACGCCAACTATTTGACCATCAGCATTGATCGCTAATTGTTCGTTTAGCGTTACTAACTTCGACTACATGCGAGTATCCAAAAGTTGGTGGCATCGTTTTTGGATTGATAAATTTCTTTTGCAAGATTCTTCTCTCCTTTTACATCGTGTTTTCTATATATTTATTTTTTTATTGATTATCTGTTTGTAAATGATCAATTTTGTTATATTCACGTATTTTCCATTGTTCTTGATCATAATAGATGCTACTTATACAGGCAGTAAAAAGTTTTGTTTTTCCTGATCCAATTTCATTGTTTGATATTAAAGCTAGAATTGTATTTATGACGGCACTATGAGTAACTAAAATGACATTACTATTTGTATGTTTTTTCAAAATTATATTTAAACCGAAATCACATTCTATAAAATTCTCCATTTCAATGATTTCAACCAGTGCTAACATGTATTGATTTATGATTTCAGCAGTTTGTTTTGCTCTTGATAAAGGACTAGAAATAATTACATCCCATCGGTTTTCGCGCAAATACAAACCGCATTTTCCGGCTTGTTGTTTACCATTTTTATTTAGATCAATGTTCTCACGACCTTGAAGCTTTCCAGTAGCATTCCATTCAGTTTCACCGTGTCTCACTAAGCATAAAACAGTCATATACATACCCTCCTACTACTTATATGAAGGTCAAATTTATACGTGTTGTTCAATAAATTATATATGTCTGGTTCTTATGAGAACTGATTCTGATTATACCTTGTTTTATTAATTCTTCAGTTAGTTTTGTATAGAAAAAGTGATACCACCAAATAAAAAACTCTTCATAAGTTATTTCTTTTGAGTATCTGCTGCTTACAAAGTATTCTTTTAAAGGTTTATCGTTTTCTTTAAACAATACGACTAAATCTTTACTGATTGTGTTCGCAATTTCTTTAAGTATAGATAAGTCTGTTGATCTAAATACAGGGATAACAGGTTGTGAATTTTGATATAAGCCTAATTTTTCGTAAACTATATTTAAATGTAAATCTAGTTGTCTATCTGCTGCTACGAAACCTTTTACTAATTGCTTTTTCTTATAATTAATATCAGTATTAGTGTTTTGAAAATATTCTTCAAATGTTTCGTTATCTGCTGTAATTAAATTTAATGTTGAATATCGAGAATTTCCATAAAGACCAATTTGAACTTCTCCTAAATCTAAATACGTATTACCATACATCCCGAAAGCCTCTATATCTGTTAGTTCTTGTTCTTGAATTGCATAATAATATCGTTTCTTATTTCTTAAAGGTCGCTTCTTTTTTAAATAGTTACCTTCAATGTAATTTATTTGTCCAAAATCTAATAACACTCCACTATACAGTAAAAGACTATAAGATTCTTTAGATAAATGATTAAGTGTCTCTATTCTTTTAGAAATAGCATCAATTTGATTTGAAGAATTTTCAATGATTTTAAGTGTAGGTTTAATTAAAGGCTCACATAGGTTATACAACTCTTTTCCTTCATTAGCTGTTATAACCATACACGTTGGATAATAACTCCCTTCTATTTTTTTCAATAAACCTTCTAATTCTAATGAATTCATGTGCCTTTCAAATTCCTCATTTGTCCAACTTAATATTGTTTTTATAGTATTTGACTCAAAACCAAGATGAAGCATTACAAGTAAATATTGAAGTTTCGTCCCTTTTATTTTTATAGATGGCGAATTATCTCCAGACGAAATCATTTTAGCTTCATAAGCTGTATGTAATATATTCTCCGGAATATTATTAGTAAACACTTCATAACCCCTTCCTTACTATTAAATTCATTGTAAGATTTATGTATTTACTAACTTCTATAAACGAAAATAAGTATCCTCTAATAATCTCAAATTAAAAACCTTAGCATAGATATACTAAGGTTTTTTGCATTTTTATAATGAATGAATTCTTTCATAGTCTTTTTTAAATTGATTATCATTTTTTAACCAACTTTTAAAAGTTAATTCTTTTATTTCTAAATTATAACAACTTGTAGCGATACATTTATTTTTCATATATTCCTTAAGAAAATTTTGTTTTCTCTGCTTAACAGCAGCTTGAGTTCTTTTTAGCTTTCGATCTTTTAATTGGTCTAGACTTAGACTTTCTTTCTGAAATTCTTCATATTTTCTATACAAATAAATATCTTTGTCTGTATAAATCCAATTTGAAAATAGTTGTATTGATTTTCTCCCGGTTAAAATGACGCGATAATGTTTATTTTGATTTAGTAAATCGGCTGATAAATTGTGATTTTGTAGTATTTGATGTAAAGAATTCATAAAAGTATATGATCCTCCTACAAAACTGACTGTATACGTTTCATACTTGACGTAACCATCCCCATCAAAATACCCACGAACAAAGTGATGTAAATATTCTTCTGGTATAAATGGAAATTCAATGTTAAAAGATTTACACGGCTTAATTCCGTGAATGTTCATAAGGTCGTCTTTTATTGTTTTGCTATTAATGTTTAGCATATATATGCCTGTTTTTTTATTTTGATATAGTGGCTGGTTGGTGTGTAGTTCTTGTTTTATATCTTCTAAAATGTAACTTTCTTTTTGAGATATACTGACACATTGATTTTCTTTCTGTATAACACCGTCTGCTGCTATAAACCCTAAAATATAAGCCATGTTATTTGACCATGTTTTAAAATAATCTTCTGATATGTCATACTTCCTTTTCCAACTCCCTATAGCACGCCTTGGAACGTTATTGTCTGTTAAAACCATACGAATATACCTAGCAGACACATTGGCAAGCGTAGCTATTTCTGAGGTACTCTTCCCTTCTGCATATAGCTGAGTTATTTGAGATTTTGATAGTTTACATTTTGATTTCTTTTTTCTCTCTATTTGCACTTACATCCTCTCCTTCCTTTTAATAATTAGAAACGTATTTTCTTCTACAACATATAACAAAACGTATGTTCTTTGTTATTTATAAGAAAGTATTTACCAAATTAAAACAATTTACATTTACTTTATATTTGTTTTATCTGCTGCCTGATTTATTTTTTATATATAAGAATAATGAATTTGACAAATTTATGAAATGTACTGAATTTAAGATGAAAGGTAAATTAATTTCGTTTAAACTACAAATAGCTACAATAACAACATACGTATATTGTTAAACGTAAAAAGGAGAACGAATGAAAAAGAAATATATGAATCAAATTCATACTGATGTAAGTTTTAAACCGAAAGATATAATCGGTTTAATGACTGATTACTTTAAAATGAAATCAAAGCTGCGTCCTTTAAAGAATTTACCTATTGTTTTATCGGATAAAAATAATGAGTCTTTAGAGAGTGTGACATGGTTTGGGCACTCTGCTTCTCTTTTGAAAATAGAAGGTAAAACATTGTTATTAGACCCAATGTTTGGAGATGCCTCTTCCCCATTCCCTCTGTTTAATAGCAAACGTTATAGTGGTGTTTTTTCTTTAGAACGTGAAGACCTTCAAGAAATTGATGCGATTATCATTTCTCATAATCACTATGACCATTTGAATTACAAGAGTATTATGCTGTTAAAAGATCGTGCGAAGCATTTTTATGTTCCAACTGGAGTTGCGCAATATTTAATTAAATGGGGTGTTTCACCTAGCAAAATTAGTGAATATAATTGGTGGGACAAAATTACGTTTGATAATATAAAATTAGTTTGCGCACCTGCAAGGCATTTCTCAGGACGAAGTATAACAGATAGAGATTGTTCGTTATGGTGTTCATGGCTTATTCTTGGTCAAGAGACTAAAGTTTTCTTTAGTGGTGATAGCGGGTATGCTCCTCACTTTAAGGAGATTGGTGATAAATACGGTCCATTCGATCTTACGTTAATGGAATGCGGGCAATATGATCCAAGGTGGTCTGCTATTCATATGTTACCAGAAGAGACAGTGCAAGCTCATATTGACGTGAAAGGAGAATTACTTCTTCCGATTCATTGGGGTGCTTTTACATTATCATTACATGAATGGAGTGATCCTATTGAACGTGTGACAAAAGAAGCAAAGCGTTTAGGAGTTAATATTGCAACGCCACAAATTGGTGAATCTATCACGTTAAAATCTACAGACTATCCTTCATCAACTTGGTGGAGAGAAATTTAACTATAAATAAAAAAGAGCGATCTCTATTATAAGGAATTCGCTCTTTTTCTGTATTTAACCTTATTTCACTATATTTGCTTTACCGCTATCTAAAACTCTATTTGTTTGTACAGAGGTAATATTAATAACCGTATTCATACTTTTATCAGTTAGTTCAATAAGTTCGTTTTCGTGATTGATTTTCTGTAAATCCCACACCATTCCATTGAACTCGTTATGTTGTCCACTTACTCTTAATATATTTTTCGTTTTACTTGATGGCTGTAATTGTAGATTTGTAAATTGATTACCGCTAATTTCATTTGGTGTAGTTACATTACTATCCATATAAATCATATTTACACAATCTTCAAGTGAGAAGTTTATAAAACGGTTGGCATTTATCCAAGCATAACCAGATTGCGGTTTCTTTGCTACTAATTTCAGCCCAGTTTCCATTCCTACAACTTTTATATTTTCAAAGTTAATAAATGAAATTTCATTTTCTTTCCCACCAGAATACAAAGAAATTCCAGTACCTTTATTTGTTTCTGTCCAATTAATAATATTTATATCTTTTATTTGTGTTTTGTGCCAAGTGTTATAATACTTATTTTTGCCGTCTAAATATATAACTTCAGAATTAAATGTAGGATCGTTTACAGCTATATAGGCTCCTTCGATAGAAGCGTTTTTTTCTAATTCTAGAACTCTGAAATTACCTTCAACAACAAACTGTGTTCCATAACCGAATAATAATTTTACACCTTTTTTCACTACGATTGGTGACGTGATTTTATACTTCTTATCCTCAAGCAATACTGTTTTAATTGTACTTGATTCTGCTTTATTAATAGCAGATTGTATTTTATTTGAATCATTTTTTCCTTTAAAGTCTTCTACATACACCTTATCATTTTTAGCTACGCTATCTTTTTTGTTGTATTGATAAAAAGCAAAAGTAATTAAAACTACAGCTATGAGTAAAATAATTATTTTCTTCATTACACTCATCCTCATATAAGTTTTCTCCTTAGCTACTCTTCGAATAATCTATGGCTTTTATATTTAGGTTATAATGATTGTGCTGCGTATTATAGATTACAATTCCTGCTTTTTATAATTGAACTATATTATCTATAGAACTATCCTGCTTAATCAATTCCGCATTCCTATAATCTATTAATTTATGATTAGATAAAACAAAATTGTGCTCTAATATTAATTCATTGTGGAATAAATCCGGTAAAAATTTAGGTATCATCTCTCCTACGCCGTAATTATAGTCACTTAGAATCCAAGAAATCTCTTTCCAATCTAAAATTCCTTCTGATACTTTTTTTGGAGTGTGATATGTAAATTCATTATGTAGCTTTACTAAATAAACATACATACCACCAGAGTAAGATGAGTCCTCCCACTTAATAATGCCTTTAAACTGAATTTGTTCATGCGTAACTTCTATATTAGTCTCTTCTTTTATTTCACGAATCGCATTTTCTAAAGGTGTTTCTCCCTTTTCTATCTTTCCACCTACCCCGTTCCATAATCCTTTTACAGGGGCATATTCTCTATTTAACATAAGTATCTCTTCATTTCTCTTTATAAAACATAAAGTGTGCTTGTACATAATGTGATTCCTTCCTTTGTTATTAATAAGCTCTTACTGGAGATATAAGATGTACTGCTGCAGATGGTGTTCCTGCTTCAATAAATATTGGTCTCATAGAACCGCTGAAACTTAAAGTAACCGTTTCTTCTTTTATCGCCTTTAAAGCATCCATCATAAATCGTCCATCGAAAGATATATTTAATTGTTTTTCACCTTGAATCTCATCTATCTGTTGTGTCTCGGATATTTTTCCAATCTGAGAAGCGTTAGAAGAAATTTTAATTGTGGATTCGTCTATGATTTCTAAGTTAACATTGTTATTTGCCCATTCACTTGATAATAAGCTGGATCGATCTACACCTTGTAAAATTCTTTTTCTATCTACGTTAATGACTGTTTGAAATTCATTTGGAATTAAACTAGATATATTAGGATATTTTCCTTCAATTAATCTTGAATATAATGTAGTTGTACCGAATGTAAAAATAATGTGACTTTCTGAAAGATAGATGTATACGAATTCTGAATTACTATTCATTAATTTTAGCAGTTCACTAATAGTTGCACTTGGTACGATACAACTTGCTTTTACCTCTGTAGAAATTATCGTTTCGCGTATAGCAAGTCTATGTGAATCAGTTGCAGCACAAATTAATTTGTTGTGTTCTAATTCGATATGTACTCCCGTAAGAACGGGTCTAGATTCATTTTTAGCTACTGCAAAGACAGTTTGTTTAAATACTTCAATCAATTGTTCTGTTTCTGCTTGTATTTTTGCATGATCGTCTATAAGTGGTACATTCGGAAACTCATATGCTGGAAGTCCATTTAAGTTTAATGTGATTTCTTCTGACTGTATCGTAATGATTTGCTCATTCGTACTTTTTATTGATACATCGCTTGGCATTTTTTTATAATTTCAATGAAATATTTTGCAGGTACTACAATAGTTCCTGCTTTTACTATAGTTGTAATTTGGTCGCCTTCAGTGGAACTAGGGATGAATTTTTCGATGAAAATATTTGAATCACTTGCGATTAAAGTAATTCCCGATTGATCTACAGTTATTTTTATGCCAGATAATATAGGGATTATAGCTTTGGTAGATATAGCTTTATTTACTTCTGAAAGTGCTTGAGTGAAATGTTTATGATTAACGATAAACTCCATTTTTTCCCCGCCTTACATGAATTGATAATGTTATGAAGATTGATGAACGATTGTCCCGTTAAAAAAGTAAGGCACTGTTTCTTTCCTTTGTAATATATTTAGTAAGTGTACTGGTATACGTAAATGCGGTGCTGCTTCATGTAATTCCATCCAAGTAATCTCTTCAATTTCTTTTGGCCTTGTTATATTTGTCTCCCCATCAATTATTTCACCTAAAAAATTAAAGAAAATTGCATGGTGTCCTCTCTCTTCGAAAAAAGCTTCGCTAATGTAACAAATACCGTTTACAGTTATATGTAGCCCGGTTTCTTCTTTCACTTCCCGAGCTACTGCCTCTTCTAACGTTTCTCCCAATTTAACTGCGCCACCTGGTAGCGTGTAATAAGAACCGTTCTTTCCTTTGTTTTTTACCATTAAGATCTTTTCATTTGTTTTATCGTATAAAAGTGCATATGTAACATTTACTTTTTTCATACGTACCTCCTCTGTTTTTACTAAAAGGAATTTTCTGTCTATTTATCATTCTATCATTAACTTGTTTTAATAGTAAGTTCACGAAGTATTAGAATAAAAATTGATTAAATTAATACTAAATGAAAATGCCAGAATAACTCCTAAATTAGTAAAAACCCCGCTCCTATTTTGAGACGAGGTTAAACTTATATAACAAACGGATTCCAAATTAACGTTTCTTTAAATCAATTTTAAAAGTATACATATGAAACCCGTATTTTTTGTTAATAGCCAAAGATTTTTTACTTCCCAATTTCACAAAGTAGTTTTATCTCTTTGATTTGTTCTATATGACGCTGTTCATGCAAATAGATCAGTTCTATCCACTGATCAAGATGTAATTCTCCAAGAGCTGGATGCATCACTGATTTAATCGTTAATATAGATTCATCTTCTATTGTACTTAGGAAACGCATTAATTCTTTTCTCGATTCGTTTAACATATCGATTATTTTCTGCACTTCAAATGGTTCTAAACTTGGTTCAATCATTCATGGAGCTATAAATTTTAGCGATCTATCTTGTAATATAGAGCGGATTTCTCGACGCTCTTTTAGGGTACTATCAATCTTTTTTAAGCCAGATGAAATAACCTTTATGACCACTTTATCCAATAAAACTAAGTGATGACATACTTGTGCTATACTCCATTTATTCTTGTCTGGCTTACTATTGAATTGAGCATCATCCAATATCATAATTTCCTCGAATAGATGTTTTCTCGTTTCATCAAACCTATCATTTACAAATGAATTTATAGCATTTCCCCCTTCATCTGAATGCATATATTTAGATGCCTATTTTAGGTATATTCGCTATAAATAATTAGTTTCCCGTAACTAATATTCCACTTCGATCTTTTTTTGCTTTAGAAGTGCCTCTAATTATGAATTCACTCAAGATTCTCCTTCAAATGCATAATCCAAAAGGATAAATTTGTATTCAAAATACTAATGTTAATTCAATATACACTTTATAAACGTTTTTCTAAATAGTAATGATTATGTCCTTTCGGATGATCTTCACTTACTCCAATCACTTTATATCCATTCTTTTTATAAAACGCAGGTGCCTGAAAGCTAAAAGTATCTAAATTGATTAGCCTACACTCTTGTTCAATTGCAAATTCTTCAATAAGCTTTATTAATTGGCTTCCGTAGCCTTCGTGTCTATACTCTTCAGAAACCCAAAGGAAATCGACATGTACGTGGTGCCAAAATGTAATTGCAGTTATTCCGCCTACAATTTCTTCCTTTTCATTTCTCACTATAAAACTAATTTTTTCTGAAGGCTTTTTCTCTTCATCCGAAATATGTTTTTGGTTATATTCAATTACTTTTTCTCTTATGTATTCACTATCTTCTTGGACCCATTGTTTTACTATTTTCATTTTAAGTAGCACACTCCTTTTAAAGTATCTATTCAATTTAATAATCGTAATATCCTGTCTAACTTAATAGTCGTAGAGCACTGTTTCATTTCACTAAAATAAAGAAAAGCCGTACTACATTTTATCTGTAGTACGGCTTTTTATGGCGTCTGATTCTTTTTAATCTAAGTTTCAACATATTAGTACAATAATTCAATTGTATTACTGCGGATAAGAATGAACATTCCTAAACCAATTAGAACGACTGGAACGATAATATGACAATTTCTCTCAAGTACTTTAGCTAAAATAGGAGCTCTTATCAATTTGTAGCTAATAAAACACCATATTGCTATCATGCAATAAAAGATTACTAATGTAACAATATTGGCATTAAGATTTTGACTAGCGAACATTGGTATATAAATCGAAATATTATCAGCTCCATTAGCTAATGTAATTGAAGCTACTTTAAATATTGAACTAGAAGCGTTAGCAATGACTTCGTTACTTTTATAAGAACGAAGTGACAATAGTCCTTTCACTCCCATATAAATTGGCACAAATCCTAATAATCCGATCCACGAAACAGGAATGAAAAAAGAGCTTAAAGAACCGATGATACTTAGAAAAATAATTAAACTAAACCCAAAATATTGTCCAATAACAATATAAAGTTCTTTCATTTTAGTTTTCCCTCGGACAGTACTACCTTCTTTCTTAATTACTCCTGTCCTTACTTGCGAAAATAAAACAAGAAGTATAAAAATGTCATCAACATTTGTTGAAGTGAATGCGATAAAAGAAGAAATTATAGTTGTAACCAATATAAGCCAACTACCTTTATAATAAAATAATGGTACACAAATGAATTGCATATCTAATAACAAAGGTGGTTAATGTAGGTTTATAACATGATTTCAGTGCCTTTATAAAACAATATGAATATTTTACCAATCTGCTACTTAGTTGCTAAAGAAATAAATTACTTTATTACCTTTCAAATCATTTTCACTTATTTTGTAATATAAAAAGAGCCCTATACAAGGACTCTTTTTATAATTAAGCTACTTTCCGATATAAATGTCGTGTTTCTTTTTTGTTTTCTGCTTTTGGTGGACGAATTAATATCGAAATAATGAAGGAAATAACGCTTAAAACACCAATTATAATAAAGGTCGGTTGAAATCCACCCAGTAACGCTCCAATGAACGCTCCTGCAAGTGCACCAAACCCGAAACCTTGATATACAATCCCGTAATTTGTACTATGGTTTTTTAATCCGAAGAAATCTCCAACAATGGCTGGGAAGATTGTGATATTACCACCAAAGCAAAAGGCAACACTTGCTACACAAGCGAAATAAATACCGTAATTTAGTGGAATGAAACTTAAAGTAAAGACTGACAATCCAATAATAATAAACGTTGCAGAGACAATTTTCATTCGGCCAATTTTATCTGATAACGTTCCAAGAACGATTCTACCTACCGTATTAAAAATTGCAATCATTGCAACGGCGTTAGCGGCGGTTGCTGCACTAAGTCCAACGAGCTGTACACCAATATCTTTTACCATACCGATTAAATATAGACCGCCCATACACGATGTGAATAGCATAAAAAACAAAAGATATACTTGTTTCGTTCGCATCATTTCACGAGGCGTATAGTCATTGTTTAATGATTCAGTTACAGTGTTACTTACGATTGCTTCACGTAAGAAGAACGATCCGGTTAAAACTAAAAGCAAGACGATGATACCCCAATATAAAAATGCTTGTGATACACCAAGACTATCGATAAGACTACCGTTTATATATCTAAAGATTAAGCTGCCCATTCCATATGCCGAAACAGATATGCCAGAAATAAGTCCTTTTCGATTTGGAAACCATTTAATTAAATTAGATAGTGATGTAATATAAGCAGTTCCATCTGCATAACCAACAACGACACCAGCTAATAAATATAGTAATGGTAAGGAAGAAACTTGTGAACTAAGTATTAAACCGAGTCCCAAAACAATCCCTGCAGTAGCGATGAGTTTACGAAGTCCTAATTTTTGCTGCAACTTTCCTGCAAATAAGGTTGAGAATGATAATGAAAAACTTGTTATGGAGAAAGTTATCGCTACGGAATTGAGGTTCCATCCAAACTTACTAACAAGGGGTTGATTAAATAAACTCCATGTATAAATTGTTCCAAGGCCAATTTGAACAATAATTGTACCTAGAACAATTAGTAACGGATTTATAGAAGTTTGTTTCATACTAACTGTCCCCTTCTTTTATCTTGACATGAATTTTCACAGTTAGTATAACCATCATAAAAAGCAAGATACTGTGTGGAAAATGGAAATTAAGTTCATATACACAAAAAGACACTCCATAATGAAGTGTCTTTCTGCAGGTTATATTAGATTTACTTAAAGAAAGCTTTGTTAAGATAAGACATTTTCAAATGCTTATGTATATAGAATACCAAAAGATTTCAATCATGTGATGGGACTTAAGATGTATTTTTCATTCATCATATAGTCAGATGAACGAAAAATTAATATTCAATTTCATCAAAATCCTTCGGCTGCGGTACCGTTTGCATATTAGCTGCATCTTTAGGATCGCTATAAATTGCATTTTGTTCTGTATTCATATCTTTTATATTTTGTTTTTTATTTTTATTCATTTTATCTTTCATTTTTTTCACTCCTTTTTCATTATAGGAGTAATTATGCCCTATTACCGTTACGAAATGTATCAGCGACTAAATTGCTAAATTCACGTAAATAATATAAATAATTATCACCGCCGTAGTTATATCTTTTATTATACATTTTCGCAACAACTACATTATATTCAGGTATTACTAAAAGAGTCGGTCCTGTAATTCCTAATATTTGATACGATCCTTTTGGAACTCGTTCACCAAGTTCACTTAAAAGCGTAGGTTCATTTTGAACGAACCAAAACAACCCGTTTTGTGGTAGTTCATTGTTTGTAAATATTGGACTTTGCAAACTCGTAGCAATTTTTATAACTTCTTTTGGAACAATTTGTTTACCGTTTATCATACCTTGATTTAAATGAAGATTGCCCCAATAAGCAAATTCTCTAGCTGAGACAAATAGATTTTTTTCAGAACCATCATCTACTGTACCAATTTCATTAATTGCGTCTTCACTTGGATTATTAACAACTTTAACTAAGTTTTCATCTTGCTGAATTCTCCAACCTGTTTCTTGGAAGTTAGCTAAATCAAATATACGCTCCTTTAACAATTCAGGAAAACTTTTGTTATAGAGCTGATAAATAAGACATGTAATCATTCTTACATTAATATCTCTATACGCCCACGCTTGTCCAGGTTCAAATTCACGAAAAATTGTCCCGTCGTGCGTTTCTCCTAAACCGTGCGAATGTGTTACTAAATGTCTTATCGTTGTTTTACCAAGTAATACAGGATTAAAGTCTTTAAAATACTTTATCGCTTCCTCATCAATAGAGTTTATTTTCCCCTCGTAAAGCGCATATGCTACCATTAAACCTAAATAACTTTTTCTTGCAGAAGCAACGTTGAATTGTGAAGATGCTGTTACTTTTTTACTTGTAGATGTATTTGAATGATGGCCACTATAATGCTCTAGTACGATTTTGTTATCTTTTATAATGCACAGTGCTGTAGCAGAACTATGATTTTCTTCTTTTATATTTTCTACCCAAGAAATTAACTTATCGTATGTATACAAATAAATCCCCCTTAACACGAATAAAAAATTACAGCATGAAAGAAAAGTATAAAATAGTATTTACACCTTTCTTTCATGTGGAATATTATTGATTTTCTATACTTAAATGATCCACCAGTTCCAGCAGTTAAAACAACCGAAACATCCAGCGCAGCCTACACAACGTCCACCACATCCACCACAGCGTCCACCACAACCTCCGCATCCGCCGCAACGACGCGCGTCATCTTGAATGTAATAGTATGGATATTGATTTTGTTGCAGTTGATCCCAATACACAACATTACCAGATTGATAATCATTAAGGTTTAATGATTGTAGTTCTTGTTGAAACTGATTCATTACGAAACCCTCCATTTATAAAAATAAATTCCGTCCCAATGTTAAAGTTTATATATTTTTGCAAACAAAGTAGAAATAAGGCTATAGACTAAATGCGTACATCAACAAAATATGAACTTACACTAGGTGATGTACCTTGTTTTTTAGCCTATTTTCTTAATCTCCTTTCGGTGGACGAATTTTTTTAAAATAGAGGTGTTTAAAAATTACTAATCCAACAGTTTAGTAGTTCATCACTTAATTTTCTTTCTAGTAACTCTTTAACTGAAGGCACTGGCATGATTTTATACGTATGTAAAGTTTCTTGATTATAATCTATCCAGTGAAACGCTAAATGAAATTCTTTAGATTTTGGTATGAAATCAATATGTAACTCTTGCGAATCTACTTCAAAAATGTGATTGATTTCATGATGAATAACTTCTCGGTCTTCCCATTGGTTTTCTATGACTCCTAAAAATTGTTTTATACTACAGTTTACTCCGAGTTCTTCTCGTAGTTCTCTAATTAATGCATTCTCAGCTGATTCGCCAACTTCAACATGACCACCTGGTAAAAAATAATGATGGCCAATATATTCAGCCACTAACAATTTTTTATCCTTTATCATAACAGCTCGTACAATATGATGAAATTTATTTTTCAATTGCTATTCCTCCCAGTCATTTAATTGCATCTTTCATTTCACATCTTTACTTCGTAATACTTAAACGAACAAACGATATACTTGCTCACCATCATATTCATGTCCCAATGGTTGAAAACCGTAACGTTCATATAGTTTCTTTGCAGAGATATTATCTTTATGTACTGTTAACCTTATTTCTTTACACGCCTTACATGTATTTTTTATTAAAGAAATACTTTCTTGTAATGCCGCTTTTCCATAACCATTCCTTTGCTGCTTTTGATCGATAATAAATCCGTTTATCCAATACATATCAGTTGTCTCTCTTACAACAGCATGCATAATAAAACCAACCATTAGATTGCCGTCGTATATCGCAAATGGTATGTACTCTACATTTTCTCCATCTGGTTTTATATATACTTTAGCAAGTGAAACTGCTACAGATGGAACAAATTTCGTCTGATTTTCTTTAACTTGTAGCTTTAAGGCATCTTCCCAATTCTCTCTCGTAACAACCTTTAACTGGACATTCAATATTTTAGGCTCCTTTATAAATAGGTTGTATTTTTATATTCAACAGAGTGACATATTCTCCTTTTTCCGACAACAACCTACAACATGATCTTATTAAATTTTTCTTTATTTAAGTGTAAAGCTGTATTGCTTCACGAAATATTAAAAAGGAACTAGCATAGTGCTAATTCCTTTTACTAAAAAGAAAACCTTGTTATCTATCGTATCCTTTTTGAGTTTCATCATTTATTAGGTTTTCTATTTTCTTATCATCAGGTACTGGTTTCCACCAATTACCTGTAATAAATAGCATGGTTAATAAATTATAACTATCACTAAAGTAGCCTTCTTTCTTATTCTTCATCCAATCCCATCCACTATTTACCCACTTTTGATTATCGCTTTTCGTTGTACTTGCAGCAATAAACGGTGAAACAAATACAGCAGTTGGATAACTACCAATATTGGATCCGTTTAATTGATAACCATCCACAATTTTAGAAGGATTTCCATTCGTTTTATTTTGAATCCATGAAGAGACTTTATCAGAAATGACTTTACTTCTTTTCTCGCCGTACATCGCATAGTCCATTACAATTCTCAATGGTACCCGACTAGCATTGTAATAATATGCATTTGTATATTCTGACTCATCTAAGAAGTCTTTAGGTGCGGGTTGTGGTGGGGTTTTTACAACGAAATCTGAAATAAGTCCTGTATTTTGAGAGTACTTATTACTAAATTGCGTATAAACATCGTACAAATTATTAATAACAGTAAGCCAAGTTTTATCACCTGTAAATTCATAAAATGCTCTAAGGTGTGACATCATCCAATCAGATGGTCTCGTATCAAGTGAATTTTTAGAATCCCAATCTCCCAAATTTAGTCGATTATTATTTGTAACATTACTAGCTTTAATACCTTTTGTAATCATGTCTTGTGCTTCTTTCAAATAATTAACCGTTCCATTTGATCCCCACTGCTTATGAGCAAGAAGAAGAGAATACGCAATATCTAAATCCCCATCAGTAGCAGAATCAAAATGACCTTGTGCTTTTTTACTATCTGCGACAACCCATCCCATTAAATTAGGATTTTGAGAGCTTTTAAAAGTTCTTGCTGTTTTAAATAAACCATCATAGATTTTTTGAGCATTCGAATCATAACCAGCCATTAATACTGTAATTATCATCCCATACCCTTGACCTTCTGAAGTTCCAAGTGGCTTAAACCCATCAGCATCACCCGTAATCTCTCCTTTTACGTAATAACCACCAGGTAAAGAAGATAAATCATTTTTCAAATATTTCTTTTTCCAATTATCGTAGTAACTTCTTACAGAAGCATTTAAACTTTCCTGTGTAACATGATTTGGTTTTATAACACCTGCATAATTAACTTGCTGGGGAAATGGTTTCATTTCTTTTACAGCAGCTACTTGTTGATTAACTATGGGAATAGAAGTTTGTACTGAATTGTCCGTTCCATTTGCTGCGAAACTAGAATTAGAAAAACTAGCTAGTCCGATTCCTATAATAGAAATACATGTGAAAATTTTTCTTTTTCCATTCATTATGTTGTCATCTCCTTTTAAAATGCTTACTACATAAAATGTAACATACAATATTTAACTGAAATACAAAATATTATATTTATCAACAAAAGAAAGTATAATAAAGTGGTTATGGAATGAGTTTATATTGATTTATTATTTACTAGAGTTGTATATTTTTCTTTTTTTGATAGTGATATATGAGTAATTAAAACTCCAAGTATAGTAATTCCCCCGCCAATTATTGAAACAAAAGTCGGTACTTCACCTAACCATATCCAAGCAATAAAACATGCAGTTACTGGAGTTAAATATAGAGAACTTGTTGCCTCAGCAGCACCAGAATGAGATATGATATATGCCAATGCGATATATGGGAGTACTGTTGGAAATAAACCTAAATATATAACACTCATATTCACTTCAAGAGGAGCTGCTAGTATTTCTGTATACACTCCTGGCGAGAAAATAAGCATACATACAGTGCTAGATAAAATTGTATATATAGTAAATGGCAAGAAGCCATACTTTTTCAAGTAAGAAGTTTGGAAAACAAAAAATAAGCTTTCTGAAATCGCTGCTAATAAAATAAATAATCCTCCACTATTCAATTGAATAGCATCTCCTTGACTAAATGATATGAAAGCAATTCCTATAAAACTAATTACACCACCGATCCAACCATTTAATTTCATTTTTTCATTCAAAAAAACAGATGCAAAAATCGCCGTTACTATAGGTGTGACTGAAACAATTAAACTTGCAGATCCAGCATTTACTGTTTTTTCGCCGTAGTTTAATGCAATGTGATAAAAAGTAAATCCTAAAGCACCAAATATAAAAATTGCTGGGATATCCTTTAAGTCCGGCAGTCGTAACTTGTATATAAAAGAAAACAACAGAAGAATAAATGAAGCAATTAATAAACGTAGTAAAGTAAGGTGTTCAGGTGTATAAGATTCGAGCCCCATACGAATTGCTGGAAAGGCAGTCCCCCATATTAAAATCGTAAAAGCATGAGCACAAATAATCCGAAAGTCCCATTTTTTATAATTCATGTTTTTTCTCCCCCTTCAAACCAACCACTTTATAATTACCAATTATTTCTTTTCATCATATTTAATAGTTGTTACAATGTCTTCAACCAGTTATTTATCGTAAAAACCAACCACTTGGCATTTATAAAGTGAACGAGGGAGTTTTTTTATGACAACTAATAAAAAACTGCCTAAGTATCGGCAGATAGTAAACTTTATGAAAGAAAAAATTGAAAATGGAGAATGGCCTATTGGAAGTAAGATTCCTAGTCAACGGCATTTAGCAAAACTATTTCATGTAAATCGAAGTACTGTAATAACTGCGCTAGATGAACTTATGGCAGATGGATTGATTCAAGGGAAAATTGGAGCAGGAACAATTGTAACAAATAATACATGGTCATTATTAGCGACGAATCCCCCGCCTGATTGGAGTGACTATGTAAAAGCTGGTATTCACAAACCTAGCAAGTTAATGGTACGAGAAATCAATGAGGCAGAAGCAAATAAAGAACTTATCCATCTTAGTAAAGGTGAACTTGCGCCTCAACTTTTCCCGCTAGAAACTATGCAGTCCATTATGAAAAGCGTAAGTGACGAAATAGATTATTTTGGATACGAAGAACAAAAAGGTTTTTTGCCGTTACGTGAAGCAATTAGTAAATACGTAAAATCATTCGGAATACATACTTCAGCCAGTTCTATATTAATCGTCTCTGGTGCATTACAAGCACTCCAATTAATATCAATTGGTCTTTTGCATAGAGAATCAACCGTTTTACTTGAACAACCTTCTTACTTATATTCACTTCATGTATTTCAATCAGCAAATATAAATCTATCTGGTATATGTATGGATAATCACGGTATTTTACCTAACGAATTATTAAAACGTATTAAATACAGTCAAAAGAAAAACATTTTATATTCTATCCCTAGTTTTCAAAACCCAACAGGGGCATTAATGTCTCAAGAACGAAGAAAAGAAATAATAAAAATATGTGAAAAGGAACAGTTACCTATAATTGAAGATGATATTTACCGAGAGTTATGGATTGATGAACCACCTCCACCTCCTTTAAAGTCGATAGATAAACATGGACATGTATTATATGTTGGTAGTCTTTCTAAAACACTTAGCCCAGGACTTAGAATTGGATGGATCATTGGACCCGAACCAGTTATTGATAGATTGTCAGATATAAAAATGCAAACAGACTATGGGTCGAGCTCTTTATCTCAAAGAGTTGCTGCTGAATGGATAAATAAAGGTTTTTATGAAGAACATGTTGCAAACGTAAGAATTCAATTAAAAGAACGAAGACAATTCATGATACGAGCTTTAAATAAATACTGCGCAGATGTTGCATCGTGGGATATTCCTAGTGGTGGATTATTTATATGGCTAAAGATTGTACCTAACATTCCGATGAAGAAATTATTTTCAGAGGCGCTATCAAAAGGAATTCTTTTAAACCCAGGACGTATATATGAAGAAGAATCAGATCGGTACATTCGTTTATCATATGGATATGTTTCTCCAGAGCAAATGACTAGCGGAATTAAATTGTTGAGTGAATTAATCCGTAAGCTCATGGCATAACAAAAACTCCTCTTTTAACTATAGAGGAGTTTTTGTGTATCGTATTTACCACAATCTCATTTCCTGTCCCAATAAAATAAGTTCGTCATAAGGATCTCCGTCAATATTTAATACTTGAGCAAAAGCAGGTTCTGTTTTTAAACCGTTCTCTTTTAAGCGAAGAATTTCTTCCCTTATATGGGGATGCTGTATTAATAGCATGTGCTCTACTATCATATGTCTATATGCATTTTGGTTACGTACTGGCTTAGGCTGAGCAAATAATTCAAATTTAAAACCTTCAAATTCAAAATTTACCTTTATCGATTCTGTAGTTTTAATTTTTTTCTTTTTTATTTTGAATCCTTTATAAGAACCGTATAAAGATCTCATTTCCTGTTCAAAAACATCAAAGTTATGTACTTCCATTACTATATCTAAGTCAGATTGAAGAGTATCAATTCTAATAGGAATTGTCCCGCAAAGAACCGGACTATACAAAATTAAATCCTCCATAATGTTAAGTTTATTCAAAACATCATACACTTTTTGTTGCTTCTCATTCCCAGATTGTAAATATGTAATAGATGTAAACATGGAAGTCTCTCCTTCTTTTCACGTAATACGTGTCTCCGCTAAGTTCAAGAAAAATTTGTCTGTTTATATTTGTGCTAGGAGTACATTTATTTCAAAATATTAAGGTGAATAAACAATGCGTTTCAACTTTCCTCCTATACTGCAATACTATAAAAATAAAAAAGGAGGAATTATTATGAGCATTTTTCACATTCTTTTAACCATCCACATATTATTTGGAACAATATGCTTAATCACCGGTATTGTAGCGATGGTTGCTCAAAAGAAGAAAGGAAAACATACGGAATGGGGTGAAATATATCATGCATCCTATGTTGTCATCACCCTTACTGCAATTATATTATCCATTATAAGCTGGGATAAAATCGCATATTTATTTTATGTAGCAATTTTCTCTTATTCATTTGCGATATATGGATACCTCGCACGAAAAAAACGTTGGAAAAATTGGCTCCATCACCATATTAGAGGTATGTTAGGTTCTTATATTGGTGCCGTTACCGCACTTTTAGTAAACGTCGGTATTCATATTCCCATAATTAATTTATTACCGCCTATATGGTTTTGGTTTTTACCTACATTAATCGGTATTCCTCTCGTAGTCAGTGTATCAAAAAAATATAAAAAGCGTAGTTAAAATTCATTACAATTTCGTTACTTTCTAATGGTAATTACAAAAAATCATACTCAATGTAATATTTTATTAACAAATTCAAATTCATATTGCTTTAAGTTCGTCTCTTGGAGCTAAATAAAAAGAATCCAATAAAAATATTGGATTCTTTTTCGGATTTCATTTCAATATCGGCTCTATGTATTCAATGATGTTACCATTTGGACCACAAACTATCTTTGTATACTTGTGGTATTGATTCAGTGATAATTACACCATTATAATTCAAGATTGTAATAACGAATGTAAACGATCCGGGTAATTCGTAAACATCCCGTCAACTCCCCATAGAAGTAACTTTTTCATATCTTTTTCATTATCTACAGTAAATGGATGAACTTCTAATCCGTGTTTCTTTATTCTCTTTACATAAGCTGAATCAATATATTTATAGTTTATCCCAATACCGATACAGTATGTTTTATACTTTTTTATCTCTAATTCGGTTAATTGAACTGCCTTTTTGTAAGGTAGTAATTGTACTAGAGGTATATGAACATCTAAACTATGAATTTTTTGCAAACTTACTTTACTAAATGATTGAATAATAACTTTATCACTTATTTCGTAGTGCTTTATAATTTCTAATAACTTTTCTTCCATACCGGGATATTCATCTGGCGATTTTGTTTCAATATAATAATTAGTACTATTCCTGAACGTTTCAATAATTTCCTCTAGTGTTGGAACTGTAGCATCCTCAAATTCTTTCTTTGCTAAAGCTGGATGCTTTTCATTGAAAAAAGAACCTACATTTAGTTGCTTTATTTCTTCTAATGTATGTTCCTTAACTAGCCCCTTACCATTTGTAGTGCGGTTTACTGTTTCATCATGCATAGCTACTAAATGTCCATCTTTTGTCATTTGAAGATCAATTTCTATATAATCTCCTTTTAATTGTTGTCCTAGTTTATAAGCTTGTATTGTATGTTCCGGCGCATACGCAGAAGCTCCTCTATGTGCAATGTTTTTTATATGATTTGATTGATTAATAGCTTTTGTGTACTTAAGTTCATTTACTTTATGAAAAGCAAAAGTGACTATTACTATAAAGGTGAAAATGATTGTAACGATATATATTTTTTTCATAATGATGTATTAACTCCTACATGAAAGCAATTTAGATTGAATAATTTATTCAATTAAACGTCTATTTTCAAATACAGTCATTTGTCCAACAGATTGAAAACCAGCCTTTTTATAAATATTAATCCCATCAGGTGAAGCTTGTAATACGCATTGAGAAACATTTAATTCCTTTGCTTCTTGTAGCAAGTAATGAAACATAGTAGAGCCAAATCCTTGCCCTCTCATTTCTTCTTTCGTTGCTATATCATAAATACCAATACTATCTTTTGTACATACTAATGAACCAACAGATACGACTTCATTTTTAAAAATCCCTAAATATAGTTTCATATTCTCACTATTCCATAAATCGAAAGAAGCAGTTTCATTGTAGAATGCTTGTACATGTGTACCTTCCTCTGAAGTACCAAATAGATTAGCTAACGTTTCCCCAAAATTTTTAATTTGTCCTGACGAAGATGCTTTTTGTATCGTAAAACCTTCTGGCATGTTTATTGTTGGATGAATTGTTTTTAAGTCTGCTATCATCGCGATATTTTGTTCTGCTTCTTTTAAGCCAAGTTTTATTAATTCGCTTTTTATAGTCTGCTCATACCTATCATCCCAAAACCAAACACTCATTGGAAATTTCTTTTGATTATAGTTGTTTACCACTTTATATAGTTTCTCAATACCTTCCGTTAAATTATTGTTTAGTATAGTAATGATATTAAATGTATCTGCCGGTAAACCACAGTCGACAGCAATGTAATCCTTCATTTCTTTTACATTCATTCCATGTAACTGGCGCGCAATATATGAGGTTTTATATGTGAAGTTATCTATTAGTAACTGTTTATAATTCATTCATTTTGCTCCTTTCATAAAAATTCGTTTTCGAATTCTTCAGTATTAAATATAACACATAAGAAATGTATCTATTTCTATAAAAATATCTCTATACATTACTCTTTTTGCCCTAAAAGAATTAAAAATGATATAACGTTGTCGGAATGAAAAAAGTGGTATATAATAAATAGTAACATTACTAGTAATTATTTTAGGTATTCCTAGAATAAAGGAGCGATACATATGAAAATTACTATTTATTTCGGAAGTCATGAAGATCAAGATGTTCGTACTATGGACTGTCATTTAGATGTAGAAGATGCAGAAGAGATCGTTTCTGTATCATAATATAAATAGTTGGGATGAACCCTCTTCCCTACAGCGTTTAAGGCACCTTTTACAGGTGTCTTTTTTGTTGTTTTTTTCGTCAAAAACCCTTTACTTTAGAGCGTTTTAATAGTAAAATATAAATATACGAACAAATGTTCTTTTTTATTTTAATTGTACATGAAGGGATGATTTTTACAATGGCTCAAGCAAAGCGCAGAGGAAGAAAAAAGCAAACACCTATCATTTCAAATACAGGCTTTATCGGCTCTGTCTTTATTGATACATTGGAGTTACAAAAGAAATCCTATTATTTCGCTCGTAAAAAACTTCAAATTGTTCATCACGTACTTGATGGCCTCTCTGGGGCAACAAGTTCTCTATTTAAAGAACATAACATTTCAGCATACATGTCATGTGTGTATTTACATAAACAAAAGAAAATCGGCTTTGTTCTTTCAACGAAACCATTTGAACAAAGTGACGGTGTTGCTTACTTTATAAATTATTTAATCGAAAAGAATTTTTACGGTAATGACGAAGATGTAGAATATCAAGAAGTATTTAATACAGGTTTTATCGGTGTAGTATTCGCTGATTTATGTAGCATAGATCGCTTTAATTTCGAGTTTGAAATGGGTATGTTAACGAAATTAATGAAAGATATGATTATTCCGGTTAAAGAACTCTTTTTACGCCACAATGTACCGGCCTACATCTCCACTTCTCATTTAGAGGAACAAAACAAATTAGGTTTCGTTCTATCTGTAAAACCATATGATGAACGTGCAGAAGCAGATTTATATTTTGAGGCGTATTTAAAAGAACGCGGGTTATTTAATGGTGATGAAGAAGATGATATTGATAAGATTGTTATTAGAAAAACAGCTGAATTACGATAGAAAAGCGCAGGATGATGATCCTGCGCTTTTTATAATTTATGAAACTGATTTACCAAATAAACGGTATTAGTTTTTTTGTTTTCTGTTTATACACTGTAAATTGTTCACCGTACTTATTCTGTAAGTAATCATCAGATTGCGGAATATAGTCAAAAACAAATACAAAGAATAGGCCTATAGGAATTAACAAACTATAAATTTCGTTTTATAGTATTTGCTTTTCTTAGCTTGAAAGAGGTAGCAGTATCCATTCTATAAATAATCTAAGAATCTACTAAGCACTATAATCTTTCGAATGAACCTCTAATATGAAACGATTTGATGAAACTTTAATTACTATGAAATATAAGAATCCCCCTACAATTGGAATGGTGTACGCTGGGATATAATTTAATAATAGACCGGATAGTGCCATTGCTATAGGGAGCATCATTTTACCTATACTTAATCCAATGCTGAGAACCCTTCCCCTGTATTCATCGGGAATCTCATTTTGCATGAAATAAATTAAAGGAATATCAATTAACGCTATAATAAATCCTAAAAAGATCATAACAACACAATACGTAATAACGAATACTAAATCATTCACTTCAAAACTTTTGAATAGAACTGGAATTCCTAAAATAATCATAAAAACTGATAACATAGAACTTAGTTTTTTCAAAAGATAAGAGTAAGAAAAACGATCAGTTATCTTTTTTACTACAATTGCACCAATTATCATCCCTACTGGAAAAGTCCCTTGAATGATACCAAATTGCTTAGAATCAAGATTGAGTACTGTGTTAATAATGTATGGCAATGGAACAGTTACAGCAAAGCCTAAGAAGAAATTAAACGAAATTAAAATATGAAACGTATTCTTTAAGCTTTCCTTTTCAAGTAAGTAAGAAAACCCCTCTTTTATATCTTTAATAAAATTAACTCCTCTTTTTGAATTTCCCTCATTTATGTTGTACTCGAACAGTCTAAAATGAATAAATAGTAATGCTATCCCTGAAAGAATAAAAGAAATACTGTTTATAATTATAAAAGTCTTAATATTAAATACTGAAAAAACGATGCCGCCTAACATAGGGCCGAGAATTAAAGATACAGAATCGATAATTTTACTTATAGAATTAATACTCATAAGCCTCTCTTTAGAGACGATATTTGGTTTTGCAGCCTCTAATCCTATTCCAAAAAAGGTTGTAAACACTGTCATAAGAAAGGTTGTAGTATAAATGATGAATAAGTTTAATCCATAATAGCTGCTTAATATATAAACAGCTATTAATAAGCATCCACTTAGTAAATCCATACAAATAACTAGTTTCTTTTTATCAACCTTATCAGCAATTACACCAGCAAAGGGATTCAAAACAATTATTGGAATCGTTCCTAATATGAGCGTAATCGCGAAATTTAACGCAGATCCAGTTATTTGTAAAACATATAATCCTAGCGCGAAACTATACATAGAGCTACCGAATATTGATACTGTTTTTGCAATTGAATATAAACAAATATTTCTTAGTTCTTGGTTTCTTTTTTTATTTTCTATATGTAATCGTAAACTTCCCATAACAATTCCCCCCACTTTTCTTTGTATTACATTAAGTGTAAGTTATTGGGTTAACCCAATATCAATACATTGTGTTTAAAAATTAATACAAAGAAATAAAAAAAGATGGGGTTAACCCCATGCCCATTAAACTAATCTCATCTACCGTCAATGATTTGAAGATAAATAGCTTAGAATTGCTTAAGCAAATAGTTGTAATTGATTAGATACAAAAATATACATATAAAAAACGCCACCCTTTTCTATAATTAATTCTACAGAAAGGATGTCGCTTTTTTACTTTATATAGCCGTTTAATACTTACGTTTGTTATTTATATAATCTTCATTAGTGAAAGTTAGCAATAGTTGAATTATTTAGATCGCACTTCCATCGAAAGGTAAAATTATTAGAGTTTCAGAAAGCCCATTTTATCTCTTTCATATGGGTACACGTATACAAATGCAAATTTTTTTATTAAAATGTAAAAAGTAATATGGTATCTTCTATTACATTGATTAATTACATATGAGAATCATGTATAACTCCAAGAATATGGCTTGGGGGTCTCTACCAGGAACCAATAACTCCTGACTACAAAACGCGTCTTTTAGCGTTTGTGGTCAGGAGTTTTTTTATTCTAAGGTAAATAATGATGAGAAGGGAATACAAAAAATGAATTTCAAAGTATTTATATTAGCTTTAGCAACAATAGCAGTAGGGCTTGTAGAGCTTATTGTTGGAGGAATATTGCCAGACATCGCTAAAGATTTTAATGTTTCATTAAGTTCCGCTGGTCAATTAATTACAATTTTCGCCTTTACTTATGCTATAGCAGGTCCTGTATTATTGATTTTCACAAGTAAAGTGGAACGAAAAAAATTGTATATTATTTCACTTTACACTTTTCTAATTGGAAATATACTTACTTATTTTAGTCCGAACTTTACTTTTATGATGATAGCACGAATATTAACTGCTATGAGTACTGCTTTAGTTGTCGTACTTTCCCTTACAATTGCAGCTAAGATTGTTAATCCCTCTTACCAAGCAAAAGCATTAGGATTAATTTATATGGGTATTAGCTCTTCACTTGTTTTAGGAGTTCCACTAGGCATATTAATTTCGAACACATTTGGCTGGAGAGTTATTTTTTTATGTATAGCTATTTTATCATTGGGATCTATTATCTTAATTTCATTATTTTTAAAGAAAATACCTGGAGAGGAAAACCGAACTCCTTTATCTATCCAATTAAAAGCCGTGTGTAGTCCAAAACTAGGTGCTGCTCATCTAGCTACCATGTTTATGTTAGCAGGACACTATACTTTATATGCTTATTTTACTCCTTTTTTAGAAGAAAAGTTTCAACTAAGCCCTTATTGGATTAGCATATTTTATTTAATGTTTGGTATAGCTGCAGTAAGTGGCGGAGCGTTCGGCGGTGGATTATCAGATAAAATAGGCGCTCCAAAAAGTATAGTGATAGTTATTACTTTATTTGCTCTAATCTTATTTATATTACCATTCACGACAGTTTCTATTAGCCTATTTATTCCCGTTATGATAGTTTGGGCTGCATTGAGTTGGGGACTTGCACCACCTCTACAAACTTATTTAATTCAAACTGCTCCAGAAACGTCAGATATACAGCAAAGTTTTAATAATTCAGCTCTACAAATAGGAATTTCGCTCGGCTCTGCAGTTGGAGGTATAGCCTTAAAACAAGTACATAATGTCGCTCATATGGCCTGGGTTGGTGGATCTCTAGTTCTATTGTCTTTAGGTTTGGCTATCTTTTCTCTTACTAGACATACATCGACAAGAGAGTGTCATGTGAGTGCTAAACATGTAGATTAACATACTCTTTGTCTTTTAATCGCAAAGAGTATAAATATAAATCGTCAAAAAAAGTCCAGTTATAAAACCGGACTTTTTTTGATGGGATTGCCCTTATCTTTTTCCGAAAAATGAATATGTATAAATTTCTTCTCCTTGAACAAAGAAATCCTCGTACTTTCCTCCTCGTGTCAAATAATTTGAAGTACTTTCATCAATGGATTGAAAGTGTAGATTTTGGATTTCTTTCGTTACTTTTGAAAGTGTAAAATTTTCTCGAAAGTTATTTGTAATTTGGCTATTTGAGCTGAAATTTTTAAATAAAATAAATAAACTTACTAAATAACAATCCGTTTTAAAAAGTGGATTTAATTCGTGAAGTAAAAAATCCTCATGCTCAAAACTATAATTGCTCGTACCAGAATGATCAATTACTACATCAACTGACTGATTCTGAATAGGGATATTCAAAAAATCAGCACAGATAAAGAGAATGTTTCTTTTCGGATTTCTTCTCGCTAATACATCTTTTAAAAATAAAAGTTTATTTAAATCTCGATCCACTGCAATGTATAGGCAATTTTCGGGCAGTTCTTCATAAATGTTTCTCAAAAAGAATCCAAGTCCCGATCCTAAATCCAGTATTAATTTATTATTTAAATTTAAATGTACTAGTTTCTTTTTCGCCCATTCCCCTTCCCTATGCATATTTTCCAAATACGCATTATCAGTTTCATGAATATAATCCGAAATAGTATCTTCAAGTGACGTTTGCTCATTTACTTTAAATAATTTACCCGCAGTTATAATTCCTGAAGTAATAATATATTCTTCACCACAATTACAAATTAGCTTCCCCTCAGTAATTTGATTGTTAGTAATAATTCCATTTTGAAGAATTAGTTTTTCGCTACACTTAGAACATGTAAGTAAATGAAGTACGCTTAAATCTATCCCTATAATTGAATTTGAAGTTTCATTTGTTAATAATAAATCTTGTAACACTTCCTTTAATTTATCCCGCCTCTTCCCCAAAAGCTCTATTTCCTGTTCCATCTTGTCATATTTCAATTTAAATAAAGATTGGTAAAAAGTATCATTTTCGTAATTCATAGATTTCGCTAAATTTTTATAAAAAAATAGTTCTTTAATTTCATTCAAGCTAAATCCTAGATCTTTGTAATGTAATATAAGTTCTAAATCTATTTGACAATACTCATCAAAAAAATAATGCCCTCCCCTTTTTTCAGGAATAATGAGACCCAGGTCCATATAATGTCTAATTGTATCAATACTTATGTTATTTAATTCTCCAAATTTGCCTATTTTCATAGCATCACTACCATTTATATATTTTTTTATATAGATTTCTATTTTTATATTTAAAAACCCTTTAAACTTTCGAAACAACATTATTTACGTTATGTATGGGATATTTGAATGCCACATATTTTATAGGTGTATAATCCTTTTATTTAATTAAATTTCCATCGCATAGAATATACAGGAATTTATAACTTAATATAGAACATAAAAAGGAGCAGTTTATATTCTATATTAGGGGACATACATACGGAATGAGGGATTAGAAAATGAAAATTGCAATAGTCTGTTTTGATAACTTTACTGATATAGATGTTTTTCTACCATGGGATTTATTAAATCGTGTACGTTTAGTTGGCGGTATTTCTGATTGGGACGTTCAACTATTAGGAACGGGAAAAACTCATATATCCATGTCTGGCTTACGTATTCCCATGACAGGAAGCATATCTGATATTCCGTCTGCTGACGCTGTAATATTTGCAAGTGGTAAGGGTGTACAAAATTTATATAAAAATCAAGAGTATCTGAATAGCATTCATGTAGATCCTCAAAGACAATTAATAGGATCTATGTGTTCTGGTTCATTACTACTAGGAGCTAAAAAATTACTAACAGGTAAGAAAGCCACTACATATCCGTCCGTAGTAGAACAGCTTAAAGAATTTGATGTAGACGTTATTGAACAAAGTTTCGTAAACGAAGGAAATATCTCGACTGCTGCAGGCTGTTTTGCTGCTCAAGATCTCTCAGCCTGGATTATAAGAACCCTAATCAATGAAGAAATGGTCGATACTGTTCTAGAAACTGTTCAGCCAGTAGGCAAAGGCTTATATTTTTAATTTCAAATCAAGTTGAGGGATTGGTTGCTCCTTAAAACGATAAAATGAGCCTTTTTGTTTGATGGCGACATGATATGCCTCCAATTTCAATTCAATTAAATAAAAAACCCGTGAATCATTCACGGGTTTTCCTCTTAATAACTAATTGCTATTGTACCTTCACCTGCATGAACCGCAAATGAAATTGGTAATGGATATAGTTTAAAGTCCATTTCAGGGAATGCTTTTCTAATATCTGAAATCCATTCCTCAGCTCCATCTTTATCGTTAGCATGGAACATATGAAGTACTTTTGGTAATTCTTTTTCGAGTTCATTTTTAATGTATTCTCGACATTTTTGGATTTTGCGAACTTTCTTTTCAAGTAAAAGCTCTCCACCTTTTACTTCTAATATTAAGTTGACACTTAATAAACTTCCAAGTAAAAATTGAACTCCCTTTACACGTCCACTTGCGTAAAGGCCTTTTAAACTTTTCGGGAATACGTGGAAAGGTCTTCTTTTTTCATCTACTAATGTTTTGTGTATATCTTGTAACGTCATACCATCATTGTATAACGATTTCGCTTTTCTAATTAGTTCATCCATTGGATAACTTGTTGTTTCACTATCCAATACCGTTAATGGGAAACCTGCCATGTCTGCAGCTAACTTCATGTTTTGATAAGTTCCACTTACTTTTCCGCTAATAGCAACTGCAAATCCCTCTTCATATTCTTCTTTGCATTTCGAAAATAACTCTACCATTTCCCCTATGTTAGGTTGTGATGTAGTGACAGTTTTACCTTCGTTTAACGCATTATAGACGCGCTCACGCACACCTTCTTCACAATCTTTGTACGACACACCATCAATAATAACTTCAATTGGGATAACAAAGTTATCTCCTTCTGTTGTAAAACTCGCAGTTGTACTATCAGTAATCCAAGCAACACGCTTCATGTTGTTCCTCCCTTAATTCAATTCCTCTTTTCTGACTTTTCTATATATTTATGTTACGAAAAGAGAATATCCCTGTAATAGTAACAGGACTTTATTGTTTTGGCTATAGTAGATGGATATTAAATGTGAATATTTTTTGTCATTTTCACGAAAAAAAGAAGAAAACCGAAGTATTTGCCCGATTTTCTTCTTTTTATACATTATTTAAAGGTTTCATTATCTAAAATTACAACATAATCATTTGTCAATCGACCAGCTTCTTTCGTATAACTAACAAGTCTTTGTACGTTATCACAGCAAAGTTTCGCTCCCCATACGAGTAACGGTACGCCGATGAAGTCGATGTGAAATCTTCTAGAAAACAGACCACCGAAAGTCATTGGTAAAGGCACTGTTGGTGATGTATTAGAAAAAATAATCTTTTCATGACTTTGATAATGTTTTTGCAAAATCTCTCCTAAATGTTTCATCGCAGGTACAACGACTTTTGATGCACCACATCCAATTGTATAAACCGGATTACCATTTTCGTCTATTCCATGAAAAATGATTTTGCCCATATCCTCTGTTTTCAATTTATTAAAGTAATCTACATTCAAAATTTCTTCTTTCGTTAACTTACGATCCGTTGGTAATTTATTTAAATGATAAGCTGCAGCAAGTGAAGTTGAATGCGTTCCGCCGAAATCTGTGTAAATGAATATCATATTATCATCCCTTGTTGTAAAAGTTCAATGTTATTTAGTATTACCGTTCACGGCGCTGTTAAACAATGGATGAATACTTTCATGTTTTTTGTATTAATTCATTATATTTTTTCCAAATATAATATCGTTTACTAATTACAGTACCTAATGTGATACATAAAAAGGTATTTGTTACAACCATTAATGTATAGTGAGTACTGCTAGAAAACATACTTTGTTTAATCAAAACCTTCGTACCTAGAATGGCAAGTAGAATAGTTGTACTTAACCAATTTCCTTTTCGTAATACATGACCTGTTTCACTATCTAATCGAAATGTTAAAACTTTTCCCCTAATCATTCCAAGACCCAATCCAATCCCCAGCATTACAACGAATAGTAATACTTTCAATATAGTTAATTGTCCCATATGAATAATAGACTGGATTGTCGCAAAGCACAGCAAAGTCGGAATGAACCAAATACGATTAATATTCACTTTATATTCTTTACCTTGCATTAATATCATTATAAAAACAACAAGTAGAATAACAAATAGAATATCCATTTAGAGTCCTCCTATTTACTTGTTTACATTTGAAAATTATATTCGCTTCTTTTCATTCCATACTTTAAATATACTAGCTAATAAAAATTATAAAATATAGAATGTGATTTCCCATCAGTTTTAAGCATTGTTTATGCAAAAAAGACGTACAAATAAATAGTACGTCTTTTTTGCATTTATTAATGCGTTCATAAACTCTTTTAACCTTATGAAAAAGAGTTTTCTAATTCTTTCATTATCTTTTCAGGACCCGCTCCTTTATTTGACGGAATAACTACTGTAATACCTAAGCCTGGATATACGGCTGAGCGAAAACTGACTCCTGGATCATATCCCATTACATGATATTTGAATATCTTGTTTTCTCTTGTTTCAATCCATATTCCATAGCCGTAAGACTGATTATTATTTACTTGCATATGAGGAGTTAAAAGCATGTTTGTATATTCTCGGCTTATGATTTCATAGTTAAATAACGCTTCCCAGAATTTCAGCATGTCTGGCGTAGTAATAAAAGCACCACCATCAGAACCACCTTTTATTGGTATAGAGTAGGCGTTTGTTCTCCAATTTTGGTTAATTTCGTCTTTTATATATCCTAAAGCTGTGTGTCTTGGTAAACTATCTAAAGAAAAATAGCCAGAATCATTCATACCAATTGGATTGAATATGTTTTTTTCTATATATTCCGTAAATTCAAATCCTGTCTGTTCTTCGATTATTAATCCCAGTATGATAAAACCTGCATTATTATAGTGAAACTTACTTCCAGGTGCAAACATCATATTTCTGCTTTGGAATAATGGTAAGAAGTCTTTTAAATTTTTTAATAGATACATAGGAGTTTGTTCCCAAAGATCTTCGAAGTTATCCATAATACTTTCATCAAAATAATCTGGAATACCCGAACTATGCGTCAAAAGGTGATGTATTGTAATATCTTCATTGAAGTTTGGAAAGTTTATACGTAAACACTCTTTTAACTTTGTTTGAAAAGTAATTATCCCCTTCTCAACAAGTTGACAGATACCGATAGCAGTGAATATTTTACAACCGGAGGCAATTCCGAACCTTGTTTGTAGCGTATTATTTATACATTCATTGCGATTTGCGTAACCAAACGCCTCTTCATAGACTAAGCCTTTTTCTTCTTTTACTAAAATTATCCCAGAGAAATCTATATGCTGATGCATTTCTTTTACAATGCTGTCTATTTGATCTTTTGTTTTCATTACAAAAACCACCCTCGTTTATCAATATTGTTCACCCTTCTTATATTTCCATATATAGGAGGGTAAACCCTCCAATTGAATACCGTAAATCAAAACCAAGATTACTATTTTGAATTGATTGACTCAGAGGAATGCACTTTAGAATGTGAGGGCAATAAAGTAAATACACACAATATGATAGTTATAAGCAGCATTACCAATGAGCCTACAATAACCACAAGTTGTATAGAAATAAATTGAGTTGCAACTCCGAACAAAATCGTAATTAAAATGGTGATGCCCGCAATCACAAGCCCATATATACTCCCAATCCGTCCCATGATATGGACAGGGACATTATTTTGATAAAAGGTATAAAATCCTGTGTTTGCATACGCCATAGAGAAAGATAAAATAAAGAATCCAATAGCAGCTATTAAAAATTCATTTGAAAAAGCATAAATTAAATAACCGATTGCTATGAATAATGATCCTATTCCAATTAAAAATGAAGGCGCTATTTTTTGGGATAAAATTGTATTTGTTATAGCTCCTAAAATAAACCCGGCTCCAGCAATACTAACTAAAAAGCCATATTCACTATCTGTTAACAATAAAACTTCTTTCGCAAATGACAATTCAAGTGAATCAGTTGCGGCAACTAAAACCATCATCCCTTGAAATAAGAAATACACAAAAACGATATATAAAGATTTTTTACTGAAATTTAAAACGATGTTCCAATCTTTTTTTAGTACAGCTAAAGATAACTTATCATTTGACGTAGTAATATCGGATTTTTTATCAAGATTAGGTAACAGCAATGTAATTACTCCTGATAAGAGAAATGCTATAGCATTTATATATATAGCAAACTCCGGTGTACTTGCTATTAACAATACTCCCGCTATTGCTGGACCAATTAAAGATGCACCAGATCCTATTAAACTACGTAATGAGTTGAAACGTTGTCTTTTCTCTACTGGTATTAATTTCGTCATATATGTCATAGCAGTAGGCTCATAAATTGCACTGGCCATACTGATAAAGAATACGAATACATAAACAATCCAAAGTGATGGAAGTAAAGGTAAAATAGCGATAAATACCGCACGATATATATCGAGGTGAATCATTAACTTCCGTTTATTTAAACGATCAATCATACTTCCTGACCATGCGTTTGTAAATAAAGCGGCTAATGGTTTAATTACATATAAAGTAGCAACAGCTAAGGCTGAGCCTCCCATATGATAGACAAGTACATTCAGTGCTATTAAATAAATCCATGCCCCTAAATTCGCAATACCAACTCCGGACAGTAATAATAAAGGATATTTCCAATCTTTAAGTAAGTTTTTCATTTTAGGCCCCCGCTTTCCAAATTGTATTGAAACAATAAAAAAATCCCACCCCCAAGACTTTTTGTCTTAGGGACGAGATTTATCATCGCGGTGCCACCCTAGTTTGTTAATATGTCGCCATATTAACCTTATCAGGTACTGCATTGTAAATCATGCTTATACCATAGCTCTATAACGGGAGCTCCCGTCACACCACCCCCTAATAAAAGGTTCCGATGTGCTGCTCAGAGGTTTGGTTCAATAAAGAATTTTTACTTCTTTTCAGCTAAATGGAGCTCTCTGTGAAAAATTCATTTTATTTACTCTTCTCTTCACTACATTTGATTTTTTTCATATTATCACAGAAATATTTAACTGTAAATAAAAAATAATCAGATATTTAGTGGCGTGTTTCTGTTAATTCTTTTATTTATTATTTTTTCTAAAAATTACGGTGCGTGAAATTACTTAAATCTATAAAATAAAGAGCCTATTGTATATAGACCCTTCACTTTGTCCGAATTAATTTGTATTCGCCTCTACTAACGGTTGTAAAGGTGGTTCTAAGTTTAGTTCTAATGCATCGCCTTCTTGTATATCTTGTCCCTTTTCAATGCTTTGACTCGTTACATAGCCCGTACCTGTAGTCTTTAATTCTAATTTTAATAGTTTAGAGAAATACATAACATCACGCATGGACCAACCTTGTAAATTAGGCATTTTTGCGTTAGCACCTAATAAAAATATACGATCTCCTTCACTCATTATTTCACCAGATTGCGGATATTGCTTTTTTATTTTTCCTTCTCCTAAAACTATCGGTTGAAATTTCTCTTTTTTTACACTATTCTCTACTGTATCCATTGATTGATTTACATAATTTTGTACTTTTAATTCAGAACGTTTCGTTGCATCTGCCATTTGTTTTTCTGTATATGGTTTCACCTTTAAATATTCAAGACTATTTTTCATAACTGGTTTAAATATTTCAGCGAGCGGCTGAGCTCCATACTCATCTCCCTTTAACTTTGGCTGCTTAATAGCTAAGTATACAATTAACTCTGGGTCATCAATCGGAGCCATTCCTAAAAATGAAAAAATATAGTTTTCTTTTCCTTCCATATATCGTCCATTTTCAGGATTCGGAATTTGCGCTGTTCCTGTCTTACCTCCTATTGGATAACCATCCACTTTATACATTGTACCAGTACCTTTTGAAGACGTAATAACACGCTCCATTAAGTCTCTTACCTTGTCCGCTGTCTCTTTTTTTATCGGATTCCCAATTTCTTTCGGTTGATTTTCCATAATAACTTGTTTATTTATTGGATTTACAACTTTGTCAACGATATATGGTTGCATCATTTTCCCGTCATTTGCTATAGCGGTAGCAGCTTGGATTAATTGAATAGGCGTTACTGTAGAGCCTTGTCCGAAAGAAGTTGTGACTTGTTGAATTTGTGTATTTAATAATAAAGTATTTTTACTTTCACCAGGTAAATCTATTCCGGTTTTTTGATTGAATCCAAATTTATTCATATATTGCTTAAACTTATTTGGTTTCAATAGCTGATCTTCTAAAATAGAAAAAGCTACGTTAGATGATCTTTCGAAGCCTTCATCAAATGTAATGGATCCCCATCCAAATCCACCGTTATGATCTTTAATATCAGATGAACCAACTGAATATTTTCCAGATTGGAAATATTCTTTCCCGTTATATACACCTTCATTAATTGCGGCAGCTAACGTAAATATTTTCATTGTTGAACCTGGTTCGTATGCATTTGCGATTGGATCATTTAAAAAATATTCGATATCGCCTTTATTAGGATTAAAACTAGGTTTACTAGACATTGCTAAAATTTCCCCTGTCTTTGGATCCGCTATGATTCCTACTAACATAGAAGGATCATAGTGCTCTTGCGCTTTATTCATCGCTTCTTCTAAAAAACTATTAATTTGTTTATCGAGCGTAAGGTATACGTTATTCCCATTTTTAGCTGGTTCTATTTTCCCTATATCATTTGTAAGCGGGATCCCTCTTGGTGCTCCCACATATTCTATATTCCCGTTTGTAGAGCGCAAATATTTATCCAGGCTCTTTTCAAGTCCAAATTTTCCTTCTGTATTTCCTTTATCGTCAGGTCTCGCAAAACCAAGTATATAGGATGCAAAATCTTCATTTGGATATACTCTTGCTTTTTCTGACATAAAAGATACCCCTGGAATTTTTAATTTTCCAATTCTTTCTTTTACTTCTCTAGATAAATTCCGGCCAACTTTTCCAATTTCAACTTGCGTGCGTCCATCATGAAAATTTTTTAATACGTCCTCTTTATCAATTTCAAGCGCATCAGCTAATCGCTCTGCAGTTTCATCTTTATTTTTCACTTTATTTGTTCCTTTTAAATTCACAACAACACGATATGTTGTGGAATCTTGGACTAACACTTTTCCAGCTTGATCATATATTGTGCCACGATTCGCTTCCAAAACACCATTTTTATTATGCTGTTCATTTGCTAAATCCTTTACATTTACATTATGCAAGACTCCTACTGCCTGAATATAGAAAAAACGCAAAAGCATAATAAGAAACAAAACAATAAAAGCAACCATAAAATACCGCGCGCCTTTATTCGTTTGAAGTTTATGCATATTTATCTCCTTTCTTTTACAATTAATTACTGCAAAAATGTGCTAGAAATTATGTAGTTTTTGCTTTCAATACTATATGTTTCGAAGTTTTCTTATTAATTCCTTTAAAACAATGTGAAACTAGTTATTGTTATTGATAGTTTATTTATATACTTAAAATACAGTACGTGAAATTTTTGAATATTCATTCTTTCATTTTTGCTACATAACACTCAAATTCTTTTTGCGAGTAATCTATTCACTTGTATACAAAAACCCTCCTTTCAATTTTCAAAGGAGGGGGGTCAATATATAAAAGGCTAGTTATGAAATTTAAGCTACATGGTTATATTTCTTTAGAAAAGGAATTCGTTTCGCTACGAGTGCATACATTTTGAAAACAAGTTTTGCGATTGGTTCAAATATACGTTTTTTCTGCAATAATAAACTGCTTGTTATAATCGTTATTACAGCTGCACCCATTACATCTAAAGGAAAATGAACACCTACATACAAACGAGATATACAAACTAAAACTGCCCATAAAAGTGCAATATATCTTAACTTTTCTCCTCTAAGCATAAAAATGAACGCAATCGATAATACAAGTACAGAATGATCACTAACAAATGATGAGTTTTCTGCATGAGGTACTAATTGATTCACTTCATATGATACAAAAGGGCGTGGATGATAATATACTACATGAATAAAAACATTTACTAGTAATGCAATTATTACTGAAAGTGTCGTATACAACACTGTATATTGTTTTCTTATCGCATTCTCTTTCTTTCCGTTATGAAACCATAAGATAAACATGAATAGAATAGCCACATATGCAGCACTATTTGTAATAGCAATCATTACCTTATCTAAGAGCGCAGATGTACCTGCTAAATTGTTTATCCATTGAAATACTGTGTAATTCACGTTACTCTCTCCTTATAATTTCTTATATTACTTGAAATAAAGATACAAGTTGACTTGATTTACACAGTATACAACATTTACACATATTTAGATTTTCACTTTATTCATTTTACTATTTTTCATTTGACAATTATGTAACTATTTACATGAATTAAAGATATATAGGGTTGAAAAACCTTTTAAGTCAAATGATTCACAAACTATAAGTGTATATATTACATAACATATCCATATAAAAACATAGGTTATTAAATCATATTTTTATTCCATACGTAGAGCGATATTACCGAACTGTTCTCCTTGTTCCATACGACTTAACGCTTGAATGGCTTCTTCTAACGAATATACTTTATCAATAATTGGTTTAATTTTATGTTTCTCAATAAACTTAACCATTTCATTAAATTCCTCACGGCTACCCATAGATGTCCCCATAATATCGATTTGGTTATAAAATAATGCACGTAATGGCAATTCAATTTTATCTCCTGAACTTGCACCAAAATTAACAATTCTCCCATTTGGTTTTAATACATCAAAATATTGTAAGAATGTTGCTGGTCCTATACTATCGATTATTAGATCTACTTTCTCTTTGCCTAAACTCTCTTCCCAATTTCCAGAACTATTAAAAGAAAAGTCTGCACCATATGTTTCGGCAAACTTTCTTTTACTTTCTACCCTTGAAGTAACACTTACTTTTGCACCAATTGCTTTCGCAAATAACATGGCAAATGTCGCAACACCGCCGCCTATTCCTGGAATTAAAACATGTTCTCCACACTTCAATCTACCCTTTGTAAAAAGCGCTCTATATGCAGTTAATGCCGATAAAGATAATACGCCAGACTCTTCCCAAGTAAGATATGACGGTTTTGCCACTACATTTTCAGCTGGCACAATGACATATTCAGCAAACGTTCCATCTTTCGGTCCACCTAACACCTCTGGTAACTCTGGTACTTCGGCAATATTATCCCATCCAATGCTAGGATTTATAATAACCTCGTTATTTAATAAATGATTTGAAACGCCTTCTCCGATTTCTGTAACAATTCCTGAACCATCTGATCCTATTACTAACGGCAGATCCATTTCTTTTCTATTGTTTATAATAAATAAATCCCTATGATTTAATCCTGCAGCTTTTAACTTTACTTTTACTTCACCGGCATTAGGATTTGTTTCAGGTAAAAATTTACATTCTAATCCTTCTACCCCTTTTTTATATTGATGTACAATAGCTTTCATTGTTTAATTCCCCCTTAATATTTTCAATGTACTAGAAATATCGAAATAAATAAAATAATCCGTCTCCAATAATTAGAAATAATGTATATCGTTATGACAAAAGAAAAAATCCTTCCCTATAAATAACGTAGGAAAGGCAGGGGATTTTAAGTTTTGGCCAGTTCTAATATATTTTGAATAAACGGTGCTTTTGCACTTGTATATGAAGCACGATCAAAAGGATATGTAGCTGCAAGTTCCTCTTTTAATTCTCTATATTCTTTCTGTGCCCATTTATGTTCTATAAGAAAATCACGAAATAAAATGTTATTCTTCCACTCCTCACTATTATAAATATAAACATGTAAATGATGAGTACCAGCTCTCCATTTTCCCTTTCTAAAAAAACGTCGATTAGGTGTTTCTTTTGGAACATACTCATACCCAATTTTTAATAGCGCTTCAATCCAATTTTCTGTAATTTGCAAATCTGTTACACCAATCATCATATCTATTAGTGGTTTCGCTCCTAATCCCTCTATGGAAGTACTTCCTATATGTTCAATAGCAATACAATCTCCTCCGAATAAAGAAATAAATTTCTCTTTTTCTATTACATACTCTTTATGCCATTCTTTTTCATATGGCTTAATAACGATTTGTTGTTCCATTTTATCCACCCTCTTATAATCTTTTATTATTATATTTATAAAATTTCATGTGATTAACATAGGATTTTCACAAAATTTGTCGAATACTGAAATATACAACTTTATTATAATAAATGCGAGGTATAATATGAAAGATATTCCAGTTGAAATTCAATTGAATCAAGTTACATTCCAGTTAAAAGAACATCATAATTTTGATTGGCTATTGAAATTAGGAAACGTATTTGCGGTTTTTGACCAGCAAGATTCAGGCAATCTATCTTTTGGTGTAGAAAAAGATGGTCATAAGAAATTTATTAAATATGCAGGGGCACATACAATTGCATATAACGGAAAGACCAGCGATGCAATTGATAGATTAAAAAATTCAGTTTCCTTATATGAAGAATTAAAGCATGAGTCACTTATACAATTAATTGAACATTTTCCCGTTCAATTTGGATATGTCTTAATTTTTGATTGGTTTGATGGCGAATGTCTTCATTCACATTGGAGTTTCCCGCCTCCTGAAAAATATACTAATCCAAGCTCTCCATTTTATAAATTTAAGCATTTATCAGTTATGGAACGAATTCAATCATTACATTCCATTTTTTCTTTCCATACATTTGTTGAAAAGAAAAACTATGTAGCATTAGATTTTTATGACGGTAGTATTTTATATAATTTTCATACAAATGAGACGAAGATTTGTGATATTGATTTATATTCAAAAAAACCATATGTGAATACAATGGGACGATTATGGGGTTCCTCTCGTTTTATGTCTCCTGAAGAATTCGAGCTACATGCAATGATTGACGCAAGAACAAATGTATTTAATATGGGGGCGATGGCTTTTGCTCTCTTGGGCGGTGGGAAAGATCGTTCCTTTACAAAATGGGAAGCAAGTAGGGATTTATATGAAATAGCGCATCGTGCTGTAAATGAAAGCCGAGCTAAACGATATGAATCAGTTAAAGTATTTTATGAAGAGTGGATAAACGTGGCAAATGCTGAAAAGATGTAAACTTATATTATGAAAAGCAAAAAGTTTCTACTATAATCATGTATAATACATATAAAATGGAAATTCAAAATAACGAGGAAAATATTATGAACTTTGTTTATATTAATCAAAACGTATTAAATAATCTTCTTTACATTTTAAGTAGTATATTTATTTTTTATTTTATATATGATAGCGGACGCTATTTAAAGAAATATAAAAAATTACTTATTATCCTTTGTACGAGTATCCCTCTTATTTTATGTATGCGCTATCCAATCTATATGGATGAAAATTGTATTCATGATTTAAGACAAATACCCGTTATAATAGGCACACTTTATGGTGGCTTCCCTGTTGGTATCATTTTGTTTGCTATTTTATTAATTACAAGATTTTCATTTTATGGATTTAGTATGTTAACAATACTAGTTTATGGAACAATGTTTATCGTTACAGCATTCGCATCCGCAAAATTTAATAAGTATAATAGAAAAATTAAAGTAGCTTATGGAATGTTTTTAACATTTTTTCTAGCAATATTTACAACTGTAATTGTATTAACTTTATCAGATTTTGAAGTGAATAATTTGTACATTATTTATTTCATAATATTACCAACCATTTTGATGTTGTTTGGCATTTATTTTAATGAAGTTTTAAAAGATGCAGTATGTATGCGATCAAAGATGATTAAAATGGAAAAAATGGAGATTGTTAGCCAACTTGCTGCTAGTATATCGCACGAAGTAAGAAACCCCTTAACTGTCGTAAAAGGATTTACTCAACTTTTAAAAACACCTAATTTAACTCCAGAATCAAGAGACGAGTATATTGAACATATACTTGAAGAGTTACATCGTGCTCAAGGAATTATTGACGATTATTTAACCTTTGCCAAACCTGCTTCAGAAAAATTAGATCATATTTCAATAGAACAAGAGTTAAATCGAGTTATTAATATGATCTTACCTTTATGTAACATGAACACAATACATATTACCAAAGATTTCTCTACAGCAACAATTGTTGGTAATAAACAGCACTTTCAACAATGTTTTTTAAACTTAATAAAAAATGGGATTGAAGCAATGCCTAATGGTGGTACTTTACATATCTCCTCATCTATTAGTAATAATAAAGTTATCATTCGAATTGAGGATAGCGGAATTGGTATGTCACAAGAGCAAGTAAATCGATTTGGTGAACCGTATTTCAGTACAAAAACGAAGGGTACAGGTTTAGGCACAATGGTTGCTGTTAAGATCATTGAAACGATGCAAGGTAGTTTGAAAATCCGAAGCGTTATTAATAAAGGTACAACTTTGACAATTACATTGCCGAGATGTAATATGAACTCATCTGAAAACAAATAAAAAAGGAGCATAATTGCTCCTTTTTTATTTGTTTCGATACATAAGTATCTTCTATGTTTTTTAAGTTTACATTTGTGGAGACTAATTAGAAATTAGTACCCTCCGCCCCAGCAGCTGCATCCAACGATAATTAATAAAATAAATAACACAACTAATAACGCGAAACCTCCACCAAAACCACAAGAACCACCGTAACTCATATTTTCTCCTCCTTTTGGTTTGAAAACTAATAGGTAGTTGATCATTTTAACTGGTTCGTATTATACATTATGTAAATATCCCTTTTTTGAGCATGTCCACATAAAAATAAGTAAAAGCACTCATTTGAGAGTGCTTTAAAATGGATACCAAAAGTTTTGAAATACATGTAACTTTAAATACACTGCAACAATTAAAATAAAAATACCTACAAATAAAGCAATGAAATCCCCGCTTTTCGCTTTATTTGTATAAAACCAAGTTCGTGTATTCTTCTTTCCAAATCCTCTTAAATCCATTGCATTTGAAACTGTATCGATTCTATCTAGAGAATGAATAATTAAAGGCCAGAAAATTAAGACACGGTTTTTCATACGAATCCATAAACTTGCTTCTCCTTTTTCAAACGCTATTCCTCTTGCCTCTTGCGCATGTTTAATAATTTTATATTCAGACTGAATATCAGGTATATAACGTAATGCAATATTTATCGCATAAGTAATCTTATAATGAATTCGAAATTTACTTAAGCTACTCACAAATCCACTTGGATCAGTCGTATAAATAAAGATAAGTGTAAATGGTAATAACGTAAAATACTTTAATGAAAGTGTAGCTGCATAAAATAAAGTTTCATAAGTAATCGTTGCATATCCAATATGTAGAAATGAAGTATATGATTCGGTTAATTCAGATCCATGAGTTGGTGTAATAAATAAAATCATGACAGAATTTAATAAACTAAATGTAAATATAACAGTAAAAACAATGCAAATTTTACGAAATGGAATTTTAGCAATAAATAGTCCGATACATCCAATTATAAATACAAATAGCAATATACGAAAATCAAAAAACAAAAAAGTAAGTGTCATACAAAAAATAAATAACAACAATTTCACTGCTCCATCCATGCGATGAAAATATGTACTATACACCTTCCTCCCCCCTAATATCCTCAAAATAATGTTCCATAAACCTTTCAGGATATGAAATTCCACTAAATTTAACTAGTTTGAATAAAGAACTTTCCCTTAGGTTCGCCCTTTGTAACGTTTCTGTATCCCCTAATACAACGCACGCGGAATTATTCGCAATAATTTCCCCTTTATCTAGAACAATCGCTCTGTCTGCATATTCTAAAGCGAGATTCATATCGTGTGTAATAAAAATAAAAGATATTCCCTTTACAGCTAGTTTTCTAATAAACGACATAAACTGTTTATAATGATAATAATCTTGTCCCGCTGTCGGTTCATCTAATATGATAAGTTTCGGATTTGCTATTAGTACAGATGCAATCGTTACTCTCTTCTTTTGTCCATAACTTAATGCCTGAATTGGCCAATTTCGAAATGGATACAAACCACAAAGTTTTAATGTTTCTTCCGCTCTAAGCTTAATTTCTTCCTTTGAAAACTTTTTTAATTTTAATGAAAATGAAACCTCTTCTATAACAGTAGGTTGTGTAATCATCTGATTTGGATTTTGCATCACATAACATATAACCTCACCACGTTTACGAATAGACCAAGAATTGATATTTACTTCATCAAATACAATCCTATCATTTTTTGTTTTGTTTATGCCTATAAGACTATGAGCTAATGTTGATTTACCGGCTCCATTATGGCCCAAAAGTGCTACAATTTCACCTTCATATATGGAGAAATTTACATTGTCCAATACTTTTTGTTTATTAGGATAGGAGAATGACAAATTCTCTACTTTCAATAATTCTTTTTTTGTAGGAGTACCTTTAAAAGAAATTTGCTTCTCCATCCACTCATCTATTATGCTACGAACACTTTCCCTTTGAAGATTTTCAAGCGGGTAGTATATTACGTCATTATTACCATCAAACTGCAATTTCTTTAATACTTCTACGTACATAGGCTCTCTTAAGCCGATAGATGGTAATATATTTGACGCTAAAATCTCTTCTGGTGTCCCTATCGCAACAATTTCCCCTTCATTCATTAAAATGATTTTATCTAAATCCAGGTTTAACATTTCTTCTATTCGATGTTCAATAATTACAATTGTTTTATTATATTGTTTATGTATGCCTTTAATAAGTTCTATCGTATGTAAACTACTTGCTGAATCTAAATTCGCTAACGGTTCATCGAACAATAATATATCAGCATTTGTTGTTAACAAACCTGCTAAAGAAACAGTTTGTTTTTGCCCCCCTGATAATTCATGTGGACTTTGTTTATGAAAAGCATGCATCTTTACTTTTTTTAATGAGTCCGAAACAATCTTTTTCATATCATCTTGATTTACACATTCATTTTCTAAATAAAAAGCTACATCCTCTTCTACTGTAAGACCAATAAATTGAGCATCTTGATCTTGCAAAATTGTTCCTACCTGTTTACTCAGTTCAAAAACACTCTCTTTCCTCGGGTCTTTTCCGGCAATTAAAATATTACCAGTACTAATCCCTTCATAAGAAAAGGGGATTAGCCCATTTATACAATGAGCTAACGTTGACTTCCCTGAACCACTTCGTCCAGCAATTAGTACTTTTTCTCCAGGGTATATATGAAATGTAATGTCTTTTACAGTAGGCTGCGCAGCATGTTCATATTGAAAGCTGAATTGTTCAAAAGAAATGATTGGTTGCATGTTAACATCCCTACTTTTCAATTTTTAAATGTGTATGTTTCTTATTAGATTTAGCTAGACCTATTGTAATTGGCAATCCAAGAACTAAAAATACAATAACATCAGCAATTGTTGCTCCTAATACTTGTATAACAATTTTGTCAAATGGTTCTCCCATCACAATAACATCGAATGCCCCAGCAAATATAATAGCAATTACGATACCAAGTAACCCAGTAATAGCTAAATAAGAAATATCGCCTTTATTATACGTCCCGTTTTTCACACTAAAGCCAACTCTTTTTTGAATGAGCCCCATTGCAAAACCGATAATGCCTGAACTAATAACCCATCCCCACCAAATACCCCATCCAGCGATTGTATCTGTTACGGTATGACCGATAAGTCCTATTAGCAGCCCTGCCACTGGACCAAATAAAGCTCCAAAAACGGTTAAAATAGCTAATGCAGGTTTAATAAACGTATTTGGTGCAATAGAAAATCCCCAAAGTCCTAATATGCCGTATAACGCTGCTCCAATTCCGATTGCCACTACTAACTTCGTTGATAATTTGTTCATTACAATTCCCCTCTCATATGAGTCAACTTTTATTACTCTATATTTATTTTGAAAATGAATTATGCATCGACACTCCCTTTCTATACAACAAAAAATGACCCCTTACATAAGAGGTCATTTTCTTCACGTTCAAGAATCCTCTTATCTTCCAAAAAACACATCGTGTCCTCTGCGGAATTAGCACCTTCCTATACATTTACATAGGGGTTGCTGAGGTTTCATAGGGCCGTTCCCTCCACCTCTCTGGATAAGTATTAATTTGTAATTCGTATTATGGCACTAATAAGTGTAAATTTCAACACTTTTCTAATTATTTTCATTTTTCGTTTAACTGTACATTTAAATCATTGTATTCTTATAGGAATTATGAAATAATGAATTCAAAATAGTTACGGGAGGAATGTACGATGAAAGTAATCGGTTTAATTGGTGGACTAAGTTGGGAATCTACATCGTTATACTATAAACATATTAATACACTTACACTCTCTCAATACGACCAAAATGCGAAGCTTGTTTTATATAGCATGGACTTTGGTGAAGTAACTACTTTATTACAAAATCATCAATATGAAGAAGTGAAAAACGAATTAGTCACAGTTGCAAAAAAGGTTGAAAAATCCGGAGCTGATTGTTTATTAATGTGTTCCAATACGGTCCATTTATTTGCTGAAGAAGTAGAACAGGCAATATCTATTCCACTTCTTCACATTGGTGATGTAAGTGCTAAAAAAATGGTAGAGCAGAATATAAAACGGATCGGACTATTAGGTACGAAACAAACGATGGAACAAGACTTCTATAAATCACGTCTAGCGAACTATAACATTGAGACAATTATTCCAAATAAAGAGGAAAGAAATTTTATTCATCATGTTATTTTAAATGAATTAAGTAAAGGAATTATTTCAGAAACATCAAAAGAAAAGCTATTACAAATTACAAACTCATTAATTCAAAATGGCGCAGAAGGTATATTGCTAGGCTGCACTGAAATACCATTGCTCATTTCCCAAAACGACCTTACTGTACCTGTTTTTGATACCGCTTTTTTACATGCAAATACTGCTGTGCAGTTTGCAGTATAATAATATAAAAGCATAAAGGTAGTGCCTCTATGCTTTTATATTGTCTAAACTATTTATTTAAAAGAGATGTAATCACTGCAATTGCTTCTTTAGTACCACCACATTCTAAAAAACTATCATTCAGTTTTCGTATACCATGTTTATACTTTTCATTTGAAAGAACGTCTGTTACCGCTTCATTTAAAGTTTGCACATTAACATTCTTTTTCAATAACCGATGTGCTGCTTCAAGCTCAGTTAATCGTTGCGCTATCATTGGCTGGTCTTTATCATGTGGAATGATGACAAATGGGACATTAAAATAAATGGCATCGTGTACGCTATTCATACCACCATGTGTAATGAAAACATCTGCTTCACTTAATATTTCTGATTGGGGTACGTATGAAGCAATTATAAAATTGTCTGGCGCTTTCTTAATTTTTGAACGATCATTTCTATCACCAATTGCCATTACAACTATTCCATCAAAATTCGAGAAAGTATCAATGCAAGTATTAAAGAATGGTTCGAGTCCTTCAAGCAGTGTCCCCATTGAAATATAAATAACTTTCTTATCTTTAAGTAATTCAAATGGAAACTGTACATTTGTTTTACGATTTGAAATACTCGGTCCAATAAAAATGTTATTTCTTCCAAATAAATCGCTATTAGGTTGAAAATAGCGACTTGTGTACACAAGAGTAATATCTCCCTTGTTATGCATAAATTGAAGATTATTTTTAGGTGTTACTCCAAATTCATGTTCCATTTGATATAGTAACTGTTCAGAAATTTTATCAGGTTGGAATGGTATTTCTGCATTTGGATGAAAAGGTAATGTTTCCAAAAAATTTGGAGGAATTAAAAATATAGGAGAAGAAACTATGCCTGGAATTTGTAAATACTCCTTTACTAACTCTCCAGCGCCAAATATATCATAAATTAAGAAATCAAAATGTATGTTTTCACATAATTGTTTCGTAATTTCTAATATATATAAAGAAGTTTGAACATGTACACGAAAGAAAGAATTCAGCCCATCTGGAGTTTCAGAATCAATAGAAATCTCCTTTAATAAATCTGGATGTGTATATACAGTAGCTCCCAAATCTTCAATTCTGCCTTTAAATTGTTCTGTCGTAATATAATGTACGTGATCACCTCGTTCAGTATAGGCTTTGACTAAACTTAATGTAGGATTTACATGTCCCTCTGCTGGAAAATTAACCACTAAAATATTTAGCACTTATTTCTCACTCCTTACATTTCAATTCGCTTATTAAGCATACTGTAATTATTACCGTCAATCTTCACCTAATAGTCCTAATATGCTTGCTACTTTAGGTTGATAAATAATTGTTAGTGATTAAATTAAAAAAGGCATCTACATAAGTAGATGCCAAACCGTGATAAGGAGTGTTCTGTGAGGTTAGAATAAGCTTTTCAGCTTGTCCTATGCTATCAATATATGATTTATTTTATAAAATGTGAATAATTGATAGAATGATTTTACCTCTCTATCACCCATTTTGAACCTATTTCTAAATAAGTCGACTCTAGTTTCTGTACTATTTCATATGTTTTAACCTTCTTGAGAGCTATCTATTTTTATAGTTTCTCCAGTCAATCGCTTATTTTTCAATTCAAAATAAGCATCTAAAACTTCTTTTCCAATATCAGAGTTAATACCAGATTTATCATTAATAACCCACGGCACAACCACAGAGAATGCTACTTCAGGATTATCATATGGCGCATATCCTGCTAACGTTAAATTATAACATTCTCTTCTCTCGCCTTTTTCATTTCTTCCGATATCACTTTCTCCACCATATACCGTCTGTGCTGTCCCTGTTTTACCTGCTGGTTTATATGATGCTTTTTGGAACGCCCTTACCCCTGTTCCATCACCTTCTTGGAATACCTTTCTAAATCCTTCTTTTACTTGATTTATATATTCCTCTTTCATTTCAATTTTATTTAAAACGATTGGTTCTACTGAATGTACAACTTTACCAATCTCATCTTTTTTCGACGTTTGCTCTCTTACCTCTTGAACAATTTGTGGCTTCATTCGATATCCACCGTTTGCGATCGTTGATATATATTGTACAAGTTGAAGCGGAGTATATGTGTCATACTGACCAATTGAGTAGTCTAATAAGAAACCAGGTTGATTATCTTTTTTACCAATTTGTCCAGCTGTTTCATTCGGTAAATCGATACCCGTTGGAACACCTAATCCAAATTGTCTGAAATAATACCTCATTTTATCAAAGTACTCCTGTTTAATATTTAATGAACTATTTTTCACATAATCCACACCTGCAATTTTTAATGCTGTATGAAACATATAAACGTTTGAAGAGACTTGTAACGCTCTTAAATCATCAATATTACCAAAATCTTTCCAAGACTTTTTTTCCTTAGTTCCTTTAAACTTCATAGGTGCATCATAAAAATATGTACCTGGAGTTATAGCTTTCGTTTCAAATCCAGTTAAAACTGTCGCACCTTTCACTGTTGATCCAAGCTCATAAGAACTAGTCATTGTGCCTAATGCATAGTCTTCAACTTCTGTTTTCCCGTCTTTTTCTACAAGTCTTTTCCCAGCCATGGATAATACTTGTCCGTTTTTCGGATTCATCATCACAACGAAAGCACGGTCCAACATAGATTCTGACCCTTTATATGCCTTTAATATTTTTTCAATACTTTCTTCTACTTTTTTCTGCAGCTCCATATCTATTGTTAAAGTTAAATTCTTACCGCTCTTTCCCTCAGAAACAGTTTCGGTTCTTATTGTATTACCTTGTTTATCTGCAACACTTCTTATTTCTTTTTTTGAACCATGAAGTACATCTTCATATTGCTGCTCGATATAACTTTTTCCAACCCTATCATTTCGGCTATAATCACGTACCAAGTAGTAATCTAATCGTTCACTTGGTAATCCTTCATCGGAATTAGAAACATTTCCAAGAACAGATCGGAATAATCCATCATTTACATACACTCTCTCCCAATCAACCGATACGTCTACACCTGGGAGATTCGCTAAACCTTCACTAATTATAGTAAATTCCTTTTCACTAACATCTTTTTTAATAATTTGAGGAGCCATTTGATAACCAGAAGTCATCTTACTTTTAATAGCTAACACTTTTATATCTTTCTCTGTTAATTCCTGAAGATTTTTATCTGTAACCCGTTTTCTTTTTAACTCTTCTATTTTTTTATCTAGCTTCTTGCCGCTAATATCCTTTTCTCTAAATGTATCTATTTCTTTTTTCGATACTAGATTTTCAGCCAGTTTTGGATTTAATTGCATCCAAAAATCTTTCTTATCTGTCTCAGTTAACTTAGCTATATCTTCTTGCGGCATTTCAATTATGTCTGCAAGTTGTCTTGCGGTTTTTAATATCTCTTCTGATTTTACACCTTTCATCTTTGTATATGTAATTGTACGTAAAGATTTATTATCAACTACTGGATTGCCTTCTCTATCAAATATTTTCCCACGCGGGACAGAAAGACTTACGGTTGCATTTTCTCTCTTCTCTACTTCATTTTTATACGTTTCTCCATCGATAATTTGTACTTTACCTAATTGTATAATCATGGCAGAAAATAATAAAAATACACAAAAGAATAAAATGTTTAACCGCATCGATAGTGCTCTACCTTTTATTTTCTCTTGTTTTTTCACTTCGTCTTAATCTCCTCCTTATAACATTCCAAATAATATTTTATTTATATATTAAAAGCAATGTATAACTTCCATACATTACCTTTTACAAATATTAATATAATATTTAAAACTTAATAGAAATTAAAACAAATCTAAAGAAAAGGTAAAGTTTACTAAATTAAATGTAAAAATACCCAATAACCAAAAACTAAGCTTTTGGTTATTGGGTATTTAGTAATTTAAGAATTAATAATGGGACGCATTGATTCGAATCTATCATCATAATTTGATAGAGGTTTTTTGATTTGAGCTTTCGGCAAATATATCGTTACTGTTGTCCCGACACCAACCTCACTCATAATACTTATTTTCCCTTGATGGCTTTCAATAATTTTATAACTTAACATTAATCCAATACCGGTACCTTTTTCTTTCGTACTATAAAACGGTTCGCCTAATCTCTTAATTCTTTCTTCAGGTATCCCAATTCCTTCATCAATTACATGAATAATAACACCTTCATCGTTTATCTCTTTTATATGAATTGTGATTTTCCCACCATCTGGCATAGCCTCGATTGAATTTTGCAAAATATTAATAAACACTTGTTTCAATTGATTTTCTGAGCACTCAATACTTATATCTTTGGTGTCTGCATATAGTTCTACTTGAATATTCGTCATAATTGCTTTTGTATTCATTAATGAAACGACATTTTTATAAATTTGATAAATATTTTTTTGTTCTGTATTTATTTCATCTGTTTTAGCGATTGATAAAAACTCTTGAAGAATCGCTTCTATTCTATCAATTTCAGAAAGCATTAAATCAAAATATTTTTCTTGATCTTCTTTATTAATTTGGAATAACTGTATAAACCCTTTAATAACTGTCAATGGGTTCCTCACTTCATGAGCAACACCAGCTGCTAATTGACCGATTGCTGCAAGTGTATCTGACTTATTTAGCAATTCTTCTGTCTTTTTCCGTTCTGTAATATCACGTACAATGATCATAATTTTATCATGTAATAATGGTAAACATCTGGCTTCAAAGAAATTAACACTATCATTAATTGTAAGTGGGTATTCAACAATTACATTCGTTGCTTTTTCCTTCACTTGAAGAATTGCTTCCTGAAACTGCTGCGCCACTGGCGATGGTAATACTTCGAAAAACTTTTTTCCCATAAAAGCTTCTGCCGGTACGTAAAATTTTGTAGGAGATCCTGCTTTATAATCTATAATTGTGCCATCATCTTTTGTTAAGAAACATAAATCCGGTAAAGCCTTAAAAATCAATTCCAATTCAGACGTTTGTTGTTTTAACTGCTCTTCTATCGCTTTTAAATGTGTAATATCTACACCAACAGCCCAGTAGCTATATCCTTTTACAGGAAACTGTTCTGAAATATTGGACCACATGATTGTTTTGGTTTCACCATTTTTACATGTTAAGTGCATTTCCCAATCTCTGAAATTTTTTCCACAAGTTAAAAATTTCGTTTGTATTTGGTGACGATAATCATGATCAGGGTACAATAATTGAAGTGCATGTGGATTCCCTATTATTTCTTCAGCGGTATAACCTGTTACAATTTCACACTCACGATTCCACAGAACAAAATCTCCATTATAATCAAGCGCATCAACCATAACGGGCATATTTTGTAAAATCGTATGTAATTCCTCTTCTTTTCGAGAGAGCAATGTTGAATTTTTACTTTGAAATATTTTTGTTGCTCCATCTATAATTAGATTTGAAAGCATTTCAAAGTATTTTTGACAATTGAAAATGTCACTTTTGTTTGACCATACTACAAAAGATCCTAAATGTTGATTGTATAAAAAAATGGGGATTTCAATTTTGGGAAGTTTACATATTTTCATTTCATTTATTCCAAAAGAAAATATACATTCTTTTTCAGCATCAAGAAGTTGATGTGATATGTTGGTTAATTTATAAAACTGTTCTGCCATGGTTTCTATTGTACTCACATCAATAAGTTCCATTAGCCGCGCATTCATTCCTTTTTCACCTCAATATGTAAAATTAATACAAATTCAAAATTTATACTTCTCCATTATACGTAGAATGTGCCTTTAGGTATATAGCTGCAGAATAATTATTCGAATAAATTTTATTTTTCAATTAAAATAGAGAAGAATTAGCGTATAAAATGAATCCTTAATCAGTACGTATTTTGTTCATCACATATTAATTCTGAATGTACGACCAACCTAAAACGGGTACTCATGCAGAAACCGGATTTTAATATCAGAGTCATACACATCGATTTTAGTAGTATAAAAATACAAAAAATACAAAGTTCATAAAATTTTCACAATTAATATGAAAAATATAAACATTTATTCCAATATATTCTATATAATGAAAAGTAATAAGGCTTCTATGAATCTCATAGAATACCTTACCCCTAATAAAAAGAAAAAAAGAATCCATTTGGATTCTTTTTTTCTTTTTATATTACATTACATATTTATATAAAGCATGTGCAACACCGTGTTCTTCATTTGATAAAGTTTCGTATTTACACATTGCTTTTATTTCTTCGACTGCGTTCCCCATTGCAATTGATATGTTTGCTTTTTCCATCATGGATACATCGTTTAGCCCATCACCTATCGCTACAGTATTTTCAACTGGAATATTTAGATGTTCTGCTAAAGTATATAATCCATTTCCTTTTTGAGCATCTCGATGATTAATCTCTAAATTATGCCAATAGGAAGATGTAATTGCTAAATCAGTATTATGCAGAAACGCTGCTTTTAACTTTTTTAATTTTTCTATGTCATAAGAAAATGGTAAAAGCTTATGCACATGTATATCAGTTTCTACAATCGGTTTACAACTTTCTGCACTATGAAACGCTGTATGCTCAAGGTATAAAGCTGCGATCGTTTCTAATTCTTTCAAGTCGAAATTTTCTTTTGAATTCTTCACATACTCAATTTCATTACGTACACTCTCTACTCCATAATCCGGTACATACACACCTTTATCAGTATAAAGCTGATAATATAAGCCATTCTCTTCAAGATATTCTACAATCTCAAGTGCTTGCATATTTTGAATTGGATATCTCTTCATCATTTTTTTATCTTTATATATAAGCGCACCATTTTCCGCAATAATTGGACACTCTAAATTAACTTCTAACAACAATCTTTCAATGTCGACGATAGAACGTCCTGTACAAATTGCTACAACATGACCCGCTTCCTGACATTTTTGAATTGCTTCTGCATTCTCTTTACTAATCATTTTATTTCCCGAAAGAAGAGTTCCATCTAAATCAATTGCAATTAATTTCATTATTTCTTCACCACTTTCTATATATACACGAATTTATATTAAACGAAAGGTATCGTTTTCATACTGATTTCGTGAAGTACTCCTTATTTATAATTTATGAAAAGCGTTTCAGGTCAAGAAATAATTAAAAATAAAATCAAAAGCTTTTCTTTTTAAAGAAAAGCTTTTGATTTTAAACTATGAACTATAACTAATATATTTTGTCTCACACATGTACACATTCTTTTCTTCAGTTGGGACATATATTTTAAACTTTTCTAAGCGCTTTCCGTAAATATGAATAGTGACAACGCTTTCATTTTCGGCTATTTCAAGAATATGACAATCAGCTGGTGGAATGACTTTATCGGTTTCTCCTTCTCCCAAATAAAGATTTCCTGTATGTGTTAAATAAACAAGTGAATTTTCAAACTGCTTCGTTTGTATAAAGTTTTGCACCATTATCCTCCCTGTAAAAACGCCTTCTACTCCCCATGTACCATCATGATCATGTAAAGGTGTAGATTGTCCATCTTTCCATACAAGAGCTAATACTTCAAAACGATTAAAAGGATCTTCATATAACAAATGTCGTGCGTATTGAGCCGAATTCGCCTTCTGTTTTTCTAACGGAAGCCATGTTTTCTTTTCTAAAAGTTCTTCTAGTAATTTTTCAATCGCACAAACAATTTGATCTTCTAATAAATTACTATCCATTAAATCCGTTACAGCTTTAATAAATGTTTGAAACGTTTTACTTCCATTACACGTTAACATAAGCGTCCTCCTCCATTCTTTTTCACACACCTCCATACTAAATAACTAACTAAAAATTTACAATTGAGAAATAAAGTGAAACTTTAATCAGTGGGGATTTTGTTCATCCCCAACTGATTATTAGCCCTCACCAATCGGACTTTAATGGGCAGTTGATCCCCCACCTAAATCCTTTAATTTCGCTGAATTTTGAGGTGGGGGTCTTACTGCCCATTAAAGCGGGATAAAAAAACAAGGTACAGTAAATTTGTACCTTGCTGATCGATTTACCTATTATTCAAAAGAATAGGTAAGTAATTTAACGTTTGTTCATTTTCCAATAGACATTTTTCTAAATTGAACAATGGAGATAACTCTATTTTTTCAAAAGCATTTATGAAAGTTCTTAATGCAATCTCAGCTTCTAAACGTGCAAGTGGTGCTCCTAAGCAAAAGTGAGCACCTTTACCAAATGTTAAATGCTTTTCATTTCCTATTCGGTGTATATTAAATTTAGAGGCTTGCGAAAACTTTTTCTCATCTAAATTTGCTGCACTTACCCACGCAACAATCATTTGATCCTTTTTCATAAAAGGCCCAAATATATTTGTATCCTCTGTAATCCTCCTAGCTAATGTAACGGGAAATCGATAGCGCAATACTTCCTCAATTGCCTTTGAAATTAATTTAGGTTCTTCTCTTAATTCTTTATATGTTCCAGGTGAATCCACTAAAAAGCAATAAAAGCTATTAATAATTAAATCAGTAGTTGTTTCATTGCCTGCCGCTAATAAACCTAAAGAAAAAGTAACAATTTCTTCATCTGTTAATCTTTCGCCTTCATATTCAGCTCGTATTAAATCTGAAATAATATCGTCGGTTAAATGATATCTTTTCTCTTGAACAATTGGAAGCAGGTACGTTTTAAATTCATTTAACGCAATTCCTTTTTCTACATCCAAATCGTTAAATTTTTCTTTACTATATGGCATAAATAAAATATCAGAGCATTCTTTATTTTTTTTACGGTCAGTTGTTGGCACTCCTAATAAATCGGATATGACGGTAACAGGTAAAGGTGCAGCAAACTCTTCAGCGATATTAACCTCACTATATTTCCCGATATGTTGTACAAGTTCATTTGCGATAGACTGATATGTAAATATAATAAAAAACGAATGATTAATAGAAATATTCTACGCTACTCGTTTTTTATCGGACTTCTTTTTACTGTACTTTTATTTTCTTTATGAGTTATTAGAAAAATAATTGTCTATATAAGTCTTTATTTTTTCAAAATCCTTTTCCATAAATAAGATTGTTGGTACTTCAATTATTGGAAGATTATTTTCATTATCAAAAGGTGGACACGGTTTGGGAACTACCAAATAGTCAACTGAGTTTTTATCCCTAATATAATTAATTGAAACATCATAATACTTAGAAAAATATTCCTTCAAATCATCCTGATTCCTTAAAAATGGTAGAGAAAATATTGAACCATAATTTATACCAGCGTCGACAATTAATACAAAGCATATTTTTTTCATGATACACCCTCCTCGTATAATAAGTTTTAAGTTAATAACTGTTCCTTGAAAATTAAATAGTTTTTATCTTCAAGAGCTACATCAAAAAAATGATGTATGGGTAAAATTTAGTCTTGGATAAGGTAACACTGATAAAAACAGGTTTCCTTTTTCTTTATATTCAATTAAATTATATCATTATTTTACATGAATTTTCAGACTTTGTTTTTTTTATTTTATTGGTAAACTTATGCTTAGCATGAATTGGAGAGATATATATGATAGATTATAGAATAATTTCAAGAGAAAACTATTCAAATAAGATTGGAGAGCTTGTAACAATGCTTGAACATACAAGAGATGTTACATTGAGCGAAATCTCCAATTTAAACCAAAGTGATTTAGATTTCTTACCAAACGGTAGTTCAAACACTATTGGTTCTCTCTTATCACATATTGCAGCGATGGAGTTTGTTCATCAAGTTACCTCGTTTGAAAAAAGAGATTTAACTGAAAGTGAATATCTAAAGTGGCGAATTTCTTTAGAACTTGGAGACAAAGCAAGGGAAGGAATAAAAAAGCAATCTTTAGATTATTATTTGAATGAATTATCACAAGTTAGAGAAAATACACTAACATATCTGAAATCAAAACAAGATAGCTGGTTATTCGAGGAAAACAAGTGGGATAATGGTGTGTCTTATAATAATTACTACTTGTGGTTTCACGTTATGGAAGACGAAATTAATCATCGTGGACAAATAAGAACAATTAAGCGATTGATGGGAATGAATAAATAAATCTTATTCAACCAAAGGGGGCTTTACTTGAGAAAGTCACTAGAAGAGTCAAATGATAACTATGAACTGCCCCCAATTGCTAGGTTTTGTTTAACAATTGGGGGCAGTTCATTTATAGCGCATAGGTAATCAGCTTTTTGTTAATCATGAGGTAGATATTTTTAACTAAAAAACAAATAATAGAAATATATTACAGCTTATAACCCGTTTTTACACGTATCTCGGCTGAACCCCATAATACACTGTATCCCGCTCTTCGGCGCTTCGAAAATATGGGGGCTATAATTAAACAAATACATAAACAAGTCGGAAAGCCGAATCGAAATATGTACGACATAACTGAAACAGGAGAAGAAATTTTTTATGAAATGTTAAGAGAGTTTCCCGAAAAGATTGCGACAAATAACGCTGAATTCCTTGTGCGTATCGCGCTATTTGAAAAACTTGATTACGAAGCTAGAAAAGAAATTTTAACAATACGCCAAGACGTACTACATAAACAGCTTACTGCTATTCAATCTTTACATGTTAGCTCATCTTTTATTACAGAAGTCATTGAATTTAGTAAATCACGTATTGAACATGAATTGCTCTGGATTACATCACTTATGAAGAAAATATGAAAAAAATAAAAAGAAAAGTTAAAAATAATGAATGAAAATGAGATTTATTATCAATACTATAATTAATAAAAGGGCAACCACGATTTGGCTACCCTTTAAAAAATTTATACTTCTGGATCGAAAGTTTTGCAATCTGTTTCTTCCGTAGTTGATGCATGTTTCCCTTTATGACTTACTACATAAATTGCATCTGCACTACATTTATTGCCGTTAGCCCAAAATTTACAGTTGTTTACTTCACATAAAACGTCTTGTGCCATAGTATCACACCTCCTTGTTCTATTATCATTAACAAAATTCGGAGGTATGATACTCTTTATCATGCATTTTTTATTACCTTTTTAGCTTTCTTAATGGTTCAATATTTCCTTGTACAATAGCATCTATATTTTCTGTTATTTTTTCAATGTCAAAATGCCACCATTGAATTTGCAATAACTCTTCTACTATTGTATTTGTAAATCGTTCCTTTATTTTATTTGCAGGGTTTCCGCCAACAATAGTATATGGTGCGACGTCTCTAGTCACAACAGATTTTGCTGCAATGATTGCACCATCTCCTATTTTTATTCCGGGCATAATCGTTGCATCCATACCAATCCATACGTCATTTCCTATAACTGTATCCCCTTTGTAAGGTAAATCAGACAAATTAGGTGTATACTTCTCCCACCCATTTCCAAATATATTAAATGGATATGCCGAAAATCCATCCATCCGATGATTCGCTCCGTTCATAATAAAGGTAACTCCATTTGCAATACAACAAAACTTTCCAATAGTAAGATGATCTCCAAGAAATTCATAATGATGTAATACTCGATCTTCAAATGTTTCTCCATCTTTCGCATCATAATAAGAATAGTCACCAACAAGTATATTAGGTTTCGTTATTGTATTTTTTATAAAATGGACATTTTGATTTCCTTCAATAGGATATTTAACATTTGGATTAGGATTCATGTTGCACAGCACTTCCTTTACCATTTATTTCACTTTCTACCGCTATTACTGGCTTTAAATTGTATATAGGTAAAATAAATAATAATCCAATTATAAATAGTAAAGCTGTGCCCTCATACATCGTACTTAATGAGAACACCTCTTTTAATGAACCAGCAATACTCATCGTTACTACCATTGAACCGGTAAATAGTGGACTTAAAATGCCATTTACACGACCGATAAAATCAGTATCGCTATTTTGAATAATGAGCGTATTAATACCTATTTGGATACATGGAAGAGCTAACCCACTAAAAAGTTGTGCTGTAAGTGTCACCCATAAGCTCGTCGAATAGCCAATAATACCAATGCCGATCGCCTGACCGAGCATCCCTACAATTAACATCTTTTGCGGAGCAACATTTTTCGCAAATACCATCGCTAAAGCGCCGCCAACAATCATACCCGCGCCATTTACTGTTAGTAACCATTGCAAACTCTCTTTTGATAACCCTAACTGCTCAGTCACAATAAATATACCTAATGGCTGAATCAATCCTATACCTAGTCCTGCTGCCATAAAACAAAGCCCTAACAAAGTTAATGCTTTTTTCTTTTTTACGTATTTAATACCGTCTAGCATTTCCTGTAACAACGTGATTTCTTTTTTCTCATTTTTATTCTCAAGATCTTTCGGAAGAAATAACAACACAGCTGCTGCCAGTAAAAAAGCGATACCTGTTATGATGATTGAAATATAAATTCCAAAACTATGAAAGATAAATGTTCCAAGAATCGGTCCTAACACCATAAAAATCGCAAATATTGTTTGATATATAGACATCGCTAATTGGATTTGTTCCGTTGATAAATGCTGTTTAAACAATTTCATACCTGATGGTTGAGAAAACTGCGAAAGGATTGCAGAAATAAGCGTGACAAAAAACACGATTTTCCATGTTCCAAACATAAGTGTAATTAATACAGCGAATACTGAAATGGAACTTAACGTTTCACACCATATCATTGTCTTCTTTGGCTTCCACCTATCAGCAAAGGTTCCACCTATAAAGGAAAAGATGAAAATTGGAGCAAACTCAGCAACCGAAATCATTGAAATAGCAAAAGCATCACCTTTCGTCATTTCCATTACATATAGTAATACCGCAAAGTTCCGAACCCATATTCCAATTTGTAAAAATAGTGCTGATGCAAGAATTCCTTGCACAAACCGATTTTTTAATACTTGTGATACCCCATTGTTTTGTTTCGTTACTACATTTGTCGACATAAAAAAGCCCCCTATTTCATGTTCTGAACAGGAGGCAGCACAAATCATATAAAAAGACTATATATTCGCAGAGCGAAATACATCCCTTTTCTATAAATGCACAGACTAATCCTATTCAGAAGAATATTTCGTTTTTTAACGAAGATCTCTTACAAATAGAATTAGTTGATCATTGGGATGTTTTCACCCTTCCGTTTCGAATTTAAATAACACATACATACTCTATGTAAATCATTTTGTATGTATGCATGTCTACAATAAATATTCTAGAATGTTAATGGTAATTCCTCTAAAGAACGCATTAAATAATTACCTTGCCATTTAATGTCTTCACGGTTCCCTTTTATTTGTAGTTCAGGCATTCGATTAAATAAAGTAGTAATGGCAATCTTTGCTTCTAACTTAGCAAGTGGAGCTCCTAAGCAGAAATGGCTACCATGACCAAAGGCAATATGGCGATTATTTTCCCGAGTAATATCGAATACTTCTGGGTTTTCAAATACATTTTCATCACGGTTTGCAGAAGCTAATGCAATGACAACCATATCTCCTTTTTGGATTGTTTGGTCATGGATTTGAAAAGGTTCATCCGCCCATCTTGAAGTTGTAACCTCAACTGGAGAATAATATCGTAACCCTTCCTCAATAGCTGCATCAATTAATTTGGGATTTTCTTTTAATAACTGTAATTGATTCGGATTTTCAAGAAGCGCTAATACCGTATTTGTAATTAAATTTACAGTTGTTTCGTGTCCCGCCACAATTAGTAACATTATCATTGAATATAGTTCCCGAGCGCTAAGTTTATGCCCTTCACTCTCTGCAAGTATTAAAGCACTTACCAAGTCCTCTTTTGGTTCTTGTCTTTTGATATCAACTAAATATTGGAGATATGTAATAAACTCAGATAGTTGCTTTTCGGTTTCTTTTATTTCTTCTGGCGTTTCTGGATAAGCAATAACAGCATGAGACCAAATTCTAAATTTCGCTTGATCCTCTTTCGGAATGCCTAGCATTTCACTTATTACAATAATCGGTAAAGGAAAAGAGTAATCATCAACAAGATTTAATGAACTTTTTCGCTCGACTTCATTTAACAAATCATCTGCAATATCCTGTATTCTTCCTTCCAATTGCGTGATCATCTTCGGTGTAAAAGCTTTTTGTACGAGTGATCGTAAACGATTGTGGTTAGGTGGATCTGAATTTAGCATGTGCGTCGTTAAATAATCACTATTATCAACAGTAAGAAAGACATTCAATGTATCTTGAGAAAATACATTGGCCGGATCTTTTTTTAAGCGATTATCTTTTAATAGTGGCAAAGCATCTTCATATCTTGTAATAAGCCACTCTGCACCTAATTCAGTTTTATTCACAAATAAGATAGGTTGCACTTTTCTAGATTCTTTATAAATTTCATACGCATTTTCTTTAAACTGAGCTGAAGCTAAATTAATACCATCCTCTATTCTTAGCCCAACTTTATTTTTCATTGACATTGTATTCCCTCACTCTCATTTGTTTTTGAAAACCAACCAACATATGCATTATACTCTAATAAAAACGCGAAAATTGTAAATTTTCATTCGAAATCTTACTTCGTATATTGAAAAATAAAGAGTGAGAGAGTAAAATCCTTCTACTCTCTCACTCTTCTTTACGCAAAACACATGAAATTACTAATTTGTTGATAGCGATAACTTACTTTACGACGGCGACCACCTTGCCAAGTGTAACCTGAAACCCCATTTCTCCTCACTTCAGTCGGGAAGAACCATAAGTCTCTTCCGAAAGGTCCAGGACGATGCAAACGTAAGTAGCCCCATCTTCCTAGACAGTTACACATCCATGATTTCATATTCCCTGCTTGAGCTGGAGAAGCAAATGTAGACGGTAACGACGGTGCTTGTGACGGTGGTGGTGACGTTGGAGCATCTTCCGCATCATCTGGTCTATAATCTTCTTGTTCCATATCTCTCACTTCATTTACAGATTCATACCCGTAGTTTTGTGGATTATAATACACCCCTTGATCATATGGATAATTTTGCTGGTTATACATATTAACAAATCACCTACTTTTCATTCAGTACCTTTAACATTCATATGTGATTTGCCTCCTATAGGAAGCTTATGTATAGCCTAAATTCAACAAAAAAATAAAGCTCGTATTTTAAAAATACGAGCTTCTTCATAATCGGAATAGATGTATTATTTTCTTAATTTCACACTATAAAAACGCATTTCATCTAACGAACCTTCAAATTCAAATACTTCTTGTTTAATTAATTCCTTTAAGCGATATTCTAAAAACGTATCGCCAACTAACTGCTCTACATGACCAAGTGCTTCACCAATTACCCTAGGGGCTTTTAGGAATTCTCGATCAGCACCTATACTTTTCGCACATTCAATAATAAATTGATCAAAATAATCTTCTTGTACAGAACGCACTTCATTGTCTGTCCAAACTCTTAAAAATTCCGTACTTTTCGATAGACTGTTCCACTCATGTTCAAACTGCATACGTTTCTCTACAGTTAAATATGGCAATTCTACAAAACTTTTTTGAATTAGAGCTAAACTTTCAGGTGCTAACTCTCCAGTTCCACGAATAGCATACTCTTTTTTTAATATTTCTTTACTTGCTTCAGACGTATTAATAACGCGAATGTTTTTCTTATCTTTTAATTGCGCCATTACAAAACATAGGCCTACATGTTCATGTGCGTTATTAGCTTTCCAAATTGTAATAGGTGTTTCAATAGGAATAGTGTGTAGTTCTTCCATAGTTTCTAAAAACCTTGGTAAATACTCTTCTTCAAAATAATTATCATAAGCAGTTAAATTGTTTACTAACCATTTCTGTCTTGCAAGTTGTCCCTCATTCATATGTAGCTTGTTTATCGGCCCAATTGAAAAGAATTCAGAAAAAGCGACAACCCTCTCTTCCAATTGTTCTTCTTGACTAAGCATATATTTTAAACATCCAGCTGTTGAATCATCAAACGCAATATGTACGTGTGTGCTTTCTTTTACATTTCTTATATATGATGTATTACTCGTTAGTTGCTTAGGAATATCCATCAAATTTTTAATTGCATCTTCACTATAGTTTTCTTCTAATAAATTCAACTGAATAAGAATACTTTGAAGTAAATGTTTTGCTTCATCTTCGTACATATCCTCTACAACATTTTTGATTTTATCTATCATACAAATCCCTCTATTCGTTTCATAAATAACGTATATTATAGTGTATCATTTTAGTATCATTCTTTTAAAGTTTTTTTTAAGTAAAAGCATTTATTATTCAGATTGCTACAGCTATCCACATTTTCAACAAAATCTCTCCTACAATTCTTAATTACTAAATATTCCTTTGTAAATCCTTTTATTTAAATGTATAATTATATAGAAAATAAAAAAATATAGGAGCTATATGTATGGAGAAAGCGATTACTACTTATAAACATTATTTGAAAAATTGGAGATTTATATTTATTTGTATATTACCTACTATCGCCTTATTATATGTTTTCGATGTCATCTTTGAATTACTATTTCATCAAGATTTCTATTTATCTAACTTAATTTTTGCTATTATTTTATTTTTAATATTTATGAGCATCAAAGATATGTTTAAAATTGAAAGTTAAAGAGCCGGATAAAAAAAGAGCACCCTGCAATCGGATGCTCTCATGTGATAGAGGTTTTTTCTGAGTATTAAGTAGGACACGAAGGTCTTGTCCTACAATGTAATATATGCTTGTACTTATTTTATTGTGCATCTATTAAACATCAAATGTATACGTATTGCTAAAAATTCTGCTCATTTATTAATTGTATAATTATTATATTTATACATAAAAAAACATCCCTATGGATGTTTTTTATGTACCGATTTTTAAGCTTCCATAAACTTAGCCGGTACACCAATTTTTTCAACTACAGAAGATATATTAGTAGGATTAATCATTACATTTTCAATACTAACTAATTTATTTTCTAATAGTCCATTCTCTGTAGTAATAAGTTCTTCAAACCGATCTAAAGTCATCGAGAATTTGTGTTCACTTCCGCCATTCATACAGACTTTAACATACTTCATAGTGTCACCGCCTTTCATAATAATCTATATTTCGATAAGAAGACGCTTACATCCTTTTTATTTACTACTAGATTTCTCACTTTTACTCCTTGCTAATTCACGTTTATTTATTTTAGAAAAAGCAGTTACTATTTTATGTTCACGTTATAATTGCTAGTAAGAACGATAAAGATAAAAATGCACAAAGTGGTATATATAAAACAGTATCCATTTTAGCAAAATACGTATCTTTTTTTCGCTTAAAGATTCCAAAATAATGAAACTCACCAATTACTCTTATAAAAAAAACAATCATACAAATCCAGGAGCCCAATTGAACGATAATATTAGGAACTTCGAAATGAACAACATTTGTTTGTTGTAATAAAATTATTGCCGCCATACTTAATAATAAAGCAATGAACAATGTCATTCCTACACTTGGTGTAAACGCCTTTTCTCCAGCTTTTGTTGGAATGACACTATTTGTCGCCCACTTACCTCCGAAAGCCCAGTAAACATGTAAAAAGCTAACTAAAAATAATATACAGACAGAAATATATGTAATAATAAGCATTTTGTCCTCCCATTATTTTATTTAAGTCCTTAACTTTAGGGTATGCTATAAATTCCTCATTAGCAATCTATATATAATTACATAAAAAACCCTTCAATGATAAATCATTAAAGGGTTACTCAAATATCTTATGCATTATACCTATTTCTACGACGTTCCATCCTCGTTTGTCCTTGAGCAATACCTTCTTTATATGGATCTATTTGCTCTCTCATTTCATATGTTGCAGCTTGAGCTGGTTCTTCGTAATTATGCTCACGTATTTTTTCTGGCGTATTTCGTTTTGATACTTTTCCACCAAACTTAAATAATTTGATCTTTAATTTCGGTAATCTAGGAAGTGGAATCTTAAATGATAATTTTTTGCGCTTCTTTTTTTGTTGAAATAGATTTATATTTTCTTTATTATCATCCTGCTCTTTACGATGTAATAACATCGCAAGTAATCCACCTAATATAAGTCCTCCAACTAACAGTAGAAGATATAAGTAATGACTTGTCATTAAACTCGACATACGTTCAAGTATGATTAACGACTGTACTTCTTTAATATCCCAAAGTAAAGCGGCCCATAATGAGAATAAACCGAAAGTAAGTCCATATGTACGAAAACGGAATAAACATGGAATTAAAGCGATACAAGCGGCGATTTTCGCATTCCCTATTATTGAACTTGTTGAAATATCTTGATGCCAAATGACTAACAGCAGTGTTATAAATGGCGCATACGCTATCCAACTACATATACGTGAATATATTTTTTTCGCAAAATAGCTACCGAAACTAGTAAAAAATAAAAGGCCTCCGATATATAAAGATTGTTCTAGTGGGATTTGCTTCATAATTCCTGCAACTGGAAAGAGGCCGCTTAATAGCATTAATAACACATCTAATTTCTTCACAATTCCTCATTCCTTTCAAATTTCTTTTGAATCAATTCATATTGCTTTTCCATATGATGTAGATTTTGTATTTCTAAAAAATATCTTAATCCTGTATGTAAATAAAGTAAATACATAAAAGAAAAGATACATGACAAAGGATATCCTTATTTACATGAAAAAATGACAAATCCTGATCAATATAACGAGCAGGATTTGTCTACTATTATTTAAAGCAAAATAATTGAATCTTTCTTTTCTATTTTCATTATATCTACATCCAATTCATCATCAAACTCTTTAAACTCTCTTGCATCTATATCAGTCCTATAGCTCTTTATTACTTTCGCCATATGCATAGAATACGGCATATGTATATTTTTTTCCTGAAGCATACTTGAATTACAGCACATATAGTGTACCATTTTAGCGATATAATTCCTTTCTACAGGTTTTACACCTAGCGTTAATATTTCAAGTATGTATCGCTGCAATGTTTCACTACCATTTTGTGAATACTCGCCAATGCTATAATACATCCCTTTTTGATCTACATATAAACTTGTACCTTCAGGAACATCATCACGTTCTATCACACCGTATTTTGGTGTATCAAAAGATGTATTTATTCTTATAATGTTTAAATTAGGGACCTTTAGCGCATCAGGAACAATCTCCGGTAAAATATCTATATCAATTTTTTTATTTTGTAACTCTTTTATCCAATATTTTCTTAAATTCGCATCAATAATAAAATATACTTGCTCATTTTCCTCTTTTGCATGTTGTAAAATTTCTGTTAATGTTTCAGAAACAAATTGTTTAAATTGAATTCCCATATCATTTCTTTTTGAAGGCTGCGGTAAAAAGGCATTATGTTTATTTATATTTAATAATAAACGATCAATCGTTTGCCAATCTGTATTCCCATATAATTTATATGAAATTTCTTTTCCTTTTATTTGTGAAATAATAGGTAAGAAATCAAATTTCGATATTCGTTCAATTGATAAATTAACATATGTACAAGGTAAATTTATCTTATTCCAACTACGTTTCAAAAATCCTTTTTGTTCTAATAAAGTAAGGATACAATTAATAATTGTTTTACGGGTTACACTTTGCCCTATAAATAAATTAATAAATGCTGAAATACGGTTAGTTCGTGCAAACCCTTCTCTAACGATTTGCTTTGGATCAATTTTTTCACGCCCATCACAATTTTCCATTGCGATTAACGCCAATGTCGCATCATTGCGCTCACCTGCAGTAGCATAAACCGCTTTCATAACATCCTCTACTAAATTTGATTTGTATTTCTGACAATATTGCATTTTATATGGATTTTGTAATACTTTTTCAATATTATATCTTACTATTTTTAACAATACTGGAGAATCTGCATTTAATACATATAACGACTCATCGATTTGAGCTAACACAATTTCACTTTCAAATAACGCTTGTTCAACTTCCAACGATATTTTTTCAGACCATATTTCTAACGTTATAGTCTCTAATCCTTTTGGTGCAATTAAAGGGAATAATTCATTTTCATTATTTGTTGCTAGTTTCTTACATTCTGGTAGTAATGTGAAATCAGTGAATTTTTGCTGAAACCCTTTAAATAAATACTCTCTTTCCTTTACTTTTATACCAGGTTTTATTTTAGTACCTTGAACTTTATATATTCTCTCATTGTATGGAAGTAACACCCTAAGATTTTCTCCTAGCATATAATCTTTCGGATATTGAAGGATATGCTCTAATTCAACTTCTCCCCCTATATGAAAATCATCTTTTAAATTTCTAAATATCTTTATCCACTTTATACCGTTTGTAGCTTGCTGTACTTTTAGTTTTACAAACCGAACCTTTTTATTATTCGATGCAAATTCTGGAGTAGAAATTAAAATCATGCCTCGTTTTCTTCTCAAAAGCAAAGGAATATCTGGATGGTTATATTCTTGATAAAACCTCCGAATTCCTATTGAAACATTTAATAACGGAATATTTTCGCCTCCGCGCGTGATACATTCATACCGATATACATAGGCGAAATAATCTTGAGTTTTTTCATCTTTAATAGGCTCTGACATTGCCTCACAAATATTTTGTGATCTAAGAGGAGAAAAATACATATCTTCTTCGTTGATATTCTCTAATCGTACAGGTTGTTCACAAAAAATATGTGAAATTAAAGCAGGCACCCACTTAGAATATATTTCATTATCATGTAGTACTGTTAAATTAGAAATTAAATCGTAATGCCATTCATATTTTGGCGATTCTATTAATTTATTAGGTTTCCAATCATGAATAATCTCATACCAACTTTGAAAAATATAATCAAGTTGTTCTTTTCTAATAGGTTCTTTACATACAATCCATGGTGTATTTTCATTTAATACATATGGATTATGCTGAATAAATAATATATCAGAAAACATATCATATAATCTTTCATTCAACCGTTTCAACTTACTTGTTAATAAAAATGTCTTATAATGTATCTCTACAATATCAAGCCATTCAATAGGAAAATATATAAATGATACGCTTTCATTTAAAAGAGGTTCTACTATATTTTCAAATGTTAACAACTTTAATTTTTCCATAAAATGATTACTTCCTTTCTTCATTTTTCTTGATCAAAAAAAAACTAAAGTATTATCAAATAATCTAATTATTTAAAAGAATAACAAATACTACTTATCCGATTAACGTATTAATGAAATGACTCTTATAAAAGTTAAAAGCAATTATCATACATAGCCCTCCTTATACATCCTAAATACATTACATTCGAATTATACAATATAAATTGCGTATTGTATTTGAGATTTACAATAATTTTACAAAAGAGTATAAAAAGAGGTATTGCCCATACATATGTATAGCAATACCTCTTTTCTTTATCACTATTACATTTTTCACTTCTGTATTCACTGACCACTTTTCTAATGTATAAGCCATTTCCCAAAATAAATATTCATATTGACTGCTAATAAAATGCTGTTTCTTTCGCTTGCGGTCAGACTCTGTCACTTTTTCAGCGATCGTATCTAACCGTGTAATTTGCTCTTCAACTAATGTACGGAACCAATCAGATTCACAAGTAGAAAGCCAATCATTTTAAATTGGCTCTTCTGGCTGACGCTCTTTTAAACATTCATCAATTTTTCGTTTATCATCATTTTTACTTTTGAACTTTTCACCGAATAATGCCACTGTTAAACCTGCTGCTGGAACGAGTAGTAATTCAATCATTTTCTCCACTCCCCATATACCCTTTATAAGGGTATATATCCCTTATTTTTGGAAGACTCCCGTACATGTTCTATGTCAATGACCAGTAAATACCCTACAATTCCACGTTGGTATTCTCCTATAGTTTGATTCTCCTATAAAAAACAAAGGAGGTGACACTATAATGCTATATAGAGTGTGGGATCATTTTATAGAATTATGTAGGTATACTAGAAATATTTATGTATTTCTTGGATTATTTATTGCCGGCATCATTTTCATGAAAGCCAGTCTTTCTAGCATCGGCATATTACCTGGTAATTTTAGTGAATTATTCTCATATTACTTTTTACATCCTGTTAACCATATTCATGGTATGTTTGGAAGCCTAATTACAGAGATTATTTGCTTTATATTAGGCAGTTCGCAAATTCATTTTTCTCAAACGGAAGCAGATGAATTTGCACCATGGGTTTCTATAGCAACATATTTATTTGGTTTTCTACTAGGTGTTGCTGGATTAACATTTTTAATTATTGGGATGTCCTTATTGTTGACGCTTCTAATCATTGGAGGAGTTCTATTCGCTATCTTTTGGGTTCTTACTACATCTAATAACTCTAGAAGCTATTGAAACAAAGGTAATAAAAAGCACCTGAATGGGTGCTTTTTATTACCTTTTTACTAACTTCTTTACTTTTTCAGGGATTAAGTGACTAATTAACACTTTTTCTACGTCAGTTTCATATGTCTTTATCTTCTTAAAACCTTCTTTATATATAGTAACTGAATAATGAATAAAGTTTTCCGACAGGCGAATATCTTCACCATTTCCAAAGGTTTTTATATTCCCTGATATATAATGCTCATATCTCCGCATTTCTTCAATAAATTTCTCTAATATTTCTTTCTCTTCTTTAGTTAAATATATTGCTATTACTTTATATGATTTATCTAACTTCCAAAAATGTTCTTCTAATAGTCTCGCCTTTTCATTGGTTAATTTGATGAATTTCTGTTTTGATTCTTCAGTTACATACACTGTAGTGTAATCTCGCTTTGGCGGTTGATGATGGGGGGCCTTTTCTTTCAAATTTAGGGTCTTCTCCAATTCAAAACTGCCTTTTTCAGAGCAAAAATATTCAATACTTTTCATTGCTACTGATGATTTTTGAAGAAAATCATTTAAAGCTTCTACCTTCATTTTCAAGAAAAATTCCGCATACCAACGATTATCTTGTTTTTTATTATTAAAATACATAACAAATAGGGTACTAATACTTGTTATAAAAGCAACTACGATTGCTGATTCTCCCGGGGTTATACTGGTCAAATAAAATTCTCCTTCCACAAAGTAATTACCAAACCATTTTATTCCATTATAAATTTCGTTTCCATTATAATGATATATGAAAATTTATATTTCTTTTGAACCTAGCAAATACATACTTGACTCGGTAAGAGACATAAAAGCCCTGCCACCTCACGTTCGAATTTCTATATTTCCAGGGTTTCACTTCTTATGCTTATAACTAAATGAATCTTATAACAATTATTTCTCATTTATTTGTTACGAATTTCCTTTCGGCTTGTATATAACCTTGTAAGACAAACAACAAATTCAAAAGGAGACGAATCATGAAACTAAAAATCAAAACACCACACGAATTTAAATCATACCTTTACATTTCGCCGGAGTTTGTTAGTGCTATTGGAATATTAATAACATCACTTCACCTAGCAGGAATCATTTGATTCTTGCTTCTTTATTTTGGTTCGTTGTGTTCGTTTGTTTTGTTTAAATAGGTTAATCTATTAATTCTATTAAATCCATCAGTTCAACTATTACATATTAACGTTTCCTTCATATACTATAGTAGATTGTTAGAAAGGAGGCGTAACCATGGATAGTTGCGTTGTGTTTGTAAACGGACAACCTTTTTTAGTTCTTTCGGTAGCTGGTATCGAAATTGCTAGATTAGAGATTTCTCTTCAAGTAGCATTAGCTTTAAGAGTGCTTGGAATACCAATCTGCGATTAATTACCGTACCAATAAAAAAGAGGGCATTAGCTCTCTTTTTTATTTTCTCGCTATCTTTCCTTAATAACAAAAAACGCTAACCAAGTTCATGGCAGCGCCTACGATAATTACTATTTATTTAATCCCTTCTCCATATTATCTACTACAGTTTTAATTAGTTGTCTTTGTTTCTGTTTTTCTCGCTTTTAAAGTAGCGTAGATAACTGCTATCCCCACACAAACACATGTTATTTTAATTACGTTGTCTAATACTAGTGATGATCACGTTTAGAAATCAAACACATAATCAACCTCCTGTTAAATGGTTATTCATCCTTTCTTCTGCACAATTCCATCAGTTGCTCCATTTCCTTCCTTACCGATTCATCTAAACTTCTTCTATGTAATTCTGCCTTTTTATTTTCTTCAGCTCTAAAACCAAAATAGAATAACCCACAAGTAATGAATGATCCTACAACAAATCCTACAAAACACCCTAGTCAAAACATAATGTACCTGCCCCCTCTGAATTGATTTCGTGATTCCTCTATAACAAACACCTTAAAAAACTTAATTATTTGCTATATTAATACATTATGCAATCAATTAGACAAGCAACATTACCAGACTCAATAAGCAACACAAAAGCCACGACACTTACGCAACGTGGCTGAATATATAAATTCAATTGGTCTTTTCTTCTTTTTTATTCTCCGTCTATTCCGACCGAGTAACGTTTTGATAAAGGGGCTATGATCATTGATTATGAGCGCATAGATACGTTATCCCCACTTTATGCTCTTTTCAAAGAACAAGTAATTGTAGGAATATCGTATCGCTGATTTGAATGTAAAAAGGTACCCGATTTAGTGCCCAAAACAGTGCCCAAAAAATTCTATTATTTTTTATATCATACCTAATGCTGTAGCCAAATTAACGATTCCAGATTTTCGTTTTCTATAAAACTTTCCTCGTTTCATACCAAGAACAGTATAAATATAATCATCATTCAATTCTTTAATGCTCATATACTTCATTTCAAGAATCCTTTGTTCATCCTCATCGAGAGCTTCCTCAAAAGCTCGTTTTAACTGTCTATACTTCAACTCATGTTTGTCCACTTGCTTTAACTCAGGAAACAGCCATTCTGCTCCCAATTCCGTTCTTTCTTGCTGATTTTGGAATCTAATACGTAACACTCTGTATTTCCGCAACTCTTCTATCACGAAAGGGCGGATTTCTTTCTCCTCTATATGCTTGAAAAATGATAATTGGTCCAAATATAATCCTCCTACGTCTCAATCCTTACATATATAAGGCTAAAACTTTAAATATTTTAGATATATACCTTTATATGTGTATGAAATTAGTTTGTAATCCACAATCTGCCGTAAACCTTGATTTTTTACGTCTATTATTATGTAATTTACTAGCAGTGATCATTTAATTTAACAAAATCTCACCAGATTCTCTAAGCATATTTAATGGTTTTCACCAGGCATAAAGTATAAAAACAATTAAAAAAAGAGACTGTCTTCAAAAGTTAATCTGTGGATACTTTTTTGACAATCTCTTTTTTATATCAAAATTTTCAACTACAAAACTTACAAGTGATTATACGAATGTTATACCTGCACTTGCAAAGCCTGTAATAGCAGTAGCTATATCAAAACCAGGTGTAGTTGATGAAACAACAAGTAATATCTTATCTTGTGGAGCGACCGCAATTGCTTCTCCGACAATGCCACTTGAAGTAGCACCGATAGCAATTAGACCACTAAATGCTGGTGTTAATAGTAATGGTACACCTACTGGAGTGAAAGTATTACTTGCTGCTGGTGCGCTGTACAACTGCATTTGAATTTGTATGCTTCCTAATGCTAAAGCAACCGCTACAGTTACACTAAAGAACCCTGCTAACGAAGTAATTGTACCTGCGCGAGGGGCTACAAATGCAAAATCAAATACTGGAGGTACAGGACCTATAGTAATTGGACCACCAGGTGGGACAATTACAGGGAAGAATGAACTTCCAAATCCAAGAAGTGCTCCTGTGTTTGCTAACCCACCTAAAACAGTTGCTAATGCTACTGGTCCACCTGATGCAAACGGAATAACTGCTCCAGCTCCCGTTGCTCCTGTTAGACCTGTTGCTCCTGTTAGGCCTGTTGGACCTGTTGCTCCTGTTGCTCCTGTTGCTCCTGTTGCTCCTGTTGGACCTGTTGCTCCTGTTGGACCTGTTGCTCCTGTTAGACCTGTTGCTCCTGTTAGACCTGTTGCTCCTGTTAGACCTGTTGCTCCTGTTAGACCTGTTGCTCCCGTTGGACCTGTTAGGCCTGTTGGACCTGTTGCTCCCGTTGGACCTGTTGCTCCCGTTGGACCTGTTGCTCCACCTCCAGGACCTGTTGGGCCTGTTGGACCTGTTACTCCACCTCCAGGACCCGTTGGACCTGTTGGGCCTGTTGGACCTGTCGCCCCTGGCGTAGCATTGATTAATTGAATTAATAAATTAAAAAGAAGTTGTAAAGTGGCAGAATCAACATTTGAGTTGCAGGATATAGGGATAAGATCTAAAGCGAAGAAGAATTGTGCAAGGGCGCTATAAAATTGTTGCAATAATGTAGACAATTGTCCTAAATTAGGAGCTGGAGATTGTAATAAAACTAAAATACTTTGAGTTAATTGTTTCAAAAAATTAACTTCTGGGGAAGGTAATAAGGAATTTAAGAAAATTAAAAATTGATTAAACAAATTGAATAACGCTACTCTGTTTGCATCACTTGGATTTGCAAAAAATGCTGAAATAGCTGATACTAATGAGTTTAGTAAAGCAATTAATTGACTTAATTGTTCCCTAGTAATAGGAACTGACTGTGGATTTTTACAACAATCTGCTGAAAAAACAATCGGATTGCAGTTATTATGATCAAAACAATCATTATGTTTCATTTATTTCCTCCTTATTTAATAATTTTGAGAGAATACTCTTATACTAAGAAACACTCAATTGTAATAGTGTTGAATATTTTTGAATATTCATTTTCCTTAGAATAAAAATAGTTACTAATAATTAAACTATAAAAATTCAGTTTAATTACTTTCACAACTCACATAATATAAGTATACGCATCTATTTATCTAGTGCTTAGATTAATTTCCTAATAAAAACGCATATTTTTAAAGGAATACATTATTACTCCTATCAACGTGTTTATTTTATCAATAAATGAAAAGACATATTAATTTATAAGTTCAATAATTCCATTCTAGAGTAATATCAAATGAAGTTTTTTGAAAAAGTTTAACCCTCACAACCTAGTTGTTTGTATCATGAGTTTCTAATAATGCATTGTATTTTCCATTAAGAGCTAATCATTTTGCTTTTGCCGACTAATTTTTATTTCTTTGTAACAACTTATACTCATCTTACATACATTATCTTGAATCCTTACTTTTCAAACCATTTAATTGTTCATGACTCACAAACATTAACAATATTTGAATGGTGTACTGATTCATAGAAGAGTACCATATAATGGTGCTCTTTTTTATTTCAAAAATTTTATATGAAATCTGTATACTTTTTTGACCAATTTCCAATAAAATTTCTTTAAACCTTAAATAATATCATTGATTATTTACTCCGAGAAAAGGAATTTTTTGAAGTCCCCTTTTTTAATACACTAAATATACTTTAAATTTTGATACATACTTTAAATACAGAAACTTCTAAGACATTTCAGTTAATATTTCTTTAAGATTGGAGCAGTTAGCTTTTGCTAGCTGTTTTTTTGTTGATCATTCTTTTAAGAGGAACCAGTTATATGCATAATAGCTCAAATAAAATCCATACTATATTTAGGTTAGGTCTTAAAATCTAAAACCCTTATTCCAAACTTAGACCTAATTGATCGCTCCTCTCCCTTCCCTGGGGCTAAGTAGCTAGCTTTTGCTAGCTATTTTTTTGTTCTTATCATTCTATTTATTACATATATCTACAACGTAGCTCATTTTGTTCAAAGACAGAGTTACCTCCTAACTTTAGAGCACTATAAATATGTGCTCTTTTTCATTTCCTATAAAGTAAAATTTTGTATAAAAGATACACACTTAATCGAAAATAACTTCATAAAATATTATGTGTTCCTTTCTTTATAAATTGAAATAGTCTTTACAAAATGAGCCTCGTCACGAGAGCACTTTATTAAGTGCTCTTTTTTATGTTCTAAATTAATACAAAATGAAATTTTTATTTAAATGTGTTTACACAATTTTTTTACATATCTTTTTGGGTTTTAAACTCATTTAAATTAATACCTAAGAATTATTAGGATAAGCAACATATTATAATAAAACAAAAAAGATTTTATCCATTGTTAAACGGAGGTGTTTCTAATTAGTACAACTTTAATTTCACATTTTTACAATGAAGAGTATTTACTCCCCTGGTGGTTAATGCACCACACAAAACTATTTGATCATGGCATTCTTATTAATCGTGGATCTACTGATCGTTCGGTTGAAATATGCAAATTATTTGCACCTCATTGGGAAATCCGAGATTCAAAAGTATTAGAGTTTGATGCCTTATTAGTTGATCAAGAAGTAATGGAAATAGAAAAAGAAATTACGGGATGGAAAATGGTTTTAAATACCACTGAATTTCTTTGCTGTGTTGATAAGGAAGCCTTTTTCACTTCTCTTGCTACTTTAGGGAAAAACATGTATTCCATTAGGACTATTCTAATGGTGGATGAACCTTTTCACGGTTATACCAATCCGAGATACGGCATTCCCCTTGTCAAACAGCGTTACCATGGGATAATAATCCATCCTACTCCACCTGCCCCATACTACGGTGGCAGATTCCTCCACAATTACTCGCAAGGTAACTATTCGGCGGGGCGACATTGGTCGTTTCATCCATTTACCGTTTACATGTATCCTGCTTTCGTTTTAAAATTCTTTTACAGCCCATGGAATAAAGCTATGAAAAATCGAAAATTACAAATTGGTCCGACTCTTTCTAGACATAGCATCCAGCATGGCTTAGGTACTCATCACCTAGCAACGCTTGATGAATTAGAAAAAAAATATCTATTCTTTGCAACTTCAACTATTGATCTTCGATTACTCCCAGAATATCAAGCTTTATTTCCAGATTTATATTTTCCTAACTAGTAATCCATCAAAAACATTTTGAAACTTTCCATACGTTCTTTACTTTTAAGTAAGAGCCATTCCTTATTAAAATAGTGTTTTTGTTAAAATCTTTTCACATTTAAATTGGACAAGCATATATTATTGTATCTCCTCTTTTCTTTCATAGAATTTTACATTTGTTGAGACAACACCCCTTTCGGATGTTGTCTTTTTTCTTATGCATAAAATAAGAATTTTGTTCATTTTTAGCTTTCAGAATGAATCTGAATCCCACCATCTTTTTCAATTTATTCCCATATTTCTGCAAGTGTCATTTCTTCAACAAATTTCTCTTTCATTTCTTTTCATGCCCCTTTCTATTTCAAATAACTATTTTATTATATTCCTTGCACTTTTAAATGAGACAAGCATATGTTATAGTATATTGTTTCATCACTTATATACACTTCCTTTTTTCAAGAGTACATATTCGATATGTACTCTTTTTGCATTACTATAAAATAACACTTTTGTTCAATTTAGTAATTTCTTATATAATGGAAGTTAACTAATCCAGAAGAGACTGAATTATGCGCAGATATCAATATTTTTAATCTACCCATCACAACAACATAATGGAGGTAAAAGTATTGATTACAGAATTACAAGCACAAAGATTACATTTAAGACAAATGAAGGAATCTGATTCATTAAGCATGCTTAAAATATGGTCTAATCGTGACGTTACAAAATTCATGAATATAAGCAATTTCACTGATAAAAACCAAGCAAAAGATATGATTCATTTTCTCAATGAACTTGCTCAAAATAACAAAGCTCTCCGTTTTACTATTATTGAAAAAGAATCTAATCAAATTATCGGTTCATGTGGCTATAATTTCTTAGATTTCGAAAACTCAAAAACAGAGATTGGTTATGATATTTCGAAAACATTTTTGGGCAAAGGTTATGCTCCTGAAGCGATTTCTGCTCTATTAGATTACGCTTTTACACATCTGAAACTAAATCGTGTCGAAGCAAAAGTTGAACCTAAAAATGTGAACTCTATAAAAGTATTACAAAAATTACAATTCACTTTTGAAGGGACTCTAAGAAAAAGCGAAAAATCAGCTGGAAAGCTTATTGATTTAAATATTTATTCGAAATTAATAACCGATTAATTTTAATCACTCAGCCTATACTATATTTAAGTATAGGCTTCTTTAATTTTTATACAAAATTCAAATTTGGTCTTTATCAAAAACTTCAATATCATGTAAAACCTGCGTAAAGATTACTGCGATCCAAACTACCCACCAGATAAACGTTATATAATGCACTTGCAAATACCCGATTTGCGCAATACTTGCTTTCCATACGGCTTATGCTTGAGTGCTTGGAGAAACACTAGACTTTTTTGATTTTTCTCATATCAGTTGACCCCGTCCATTTCCCTTCACGTTCCCACTTCTTCTTGAGTTTTCCAACATAGGTAAAGCTACACTCATACGTAATGCTGATTTCCTTATCTGGAATCCCCTCTTGATTTATACGATACGGTTTCCCTCCGTTCGATCTACTCTATTGAACTTTTACTTCATTTCCTTTTTACATTCTTCAAGAAAATCGATAGCCTCTTGAACCTGTTCTTTTGTTGAAAGTAATTCCATCACATTGCCCTCTGTGTTAAATACATGAATTTGTCTTTCCTTGTACTCCATCCCTAACATCCCATCATCACCTAAAAGCTTTACGTTATCTTCCTTTTTCAAAACCTCGCTTTCTATTCAAAGTATTATTTTATAAACATATTAACTAGCAAAATAATTAGTATTATTAAGCTATTACTCCAATCATTCTATTTAATTTATACATATTTTAATAGTAAATCGAGGAAAGGAGGTTTTTATATGGCTGAGCATACAAAATGTGTATGTGAACAATTAGAAAGATTACAGTTAGGTACAGAAGTAGATGTTTTCCTTACAGGAACAACACTAGAGGATCTTATTTTTACTAACTTTAATCCAGATAATTTTTGTGTAACATTTGTAGACAACACAACAGAACCTGGCTCTATAATTGTTTTGGACTGTCGTGATATTCAAGCGCTTAGAATTGAAGCTGAGTAGAGTAAAGATGGGGCTTTGAAAAAAGCCCTATTTCATACAGCATATTTCAATATAAATTATAAAATAGAGGAGCCGGAAAAATGTCAGTTTTCATCAACTATGCTATTACTCCCAAAGTATTCAATCCTAATCTAACATCTCTTCCAAATAACCGAATTTCTTTTATCCCAACCCCAAAAGAGAGTTCTAAAAATATTTGTTATCTTTTAGAAACATTTTACTTAGGAAAAAAAATAAAACAGCTGTTAGTTAACGGCACAATATTAAAAGCTTCTATATTTGTAGGATTCCATAATAGATTCGGCCTTGCTACATTTATAGATGAAAGCGGAGATATCACTGTAGTTAACTGTGAGCGTATTGATGCGATTGTGCTTTAATTGTGAATTTATATGTGAATAATAATCATTATTTTCAAGATAAACGTGTAGTTCTTACACATAACGCCAGTAACTGTTACTATAAGAGACTAGGTCTGTAGGACACTAATATATAGTTCTTTTTTTTAGGCTCAACCGAATAAAATTCAACATTCCGTTAATAATAAAAATACAGTTTCTAAATTCCCTTCATACCCGAGGGCTTAGCGGCTAACTTTTGTTAGCGGCTCTTTTTATGTTTTACACGAATAAAAATCTAAATTTTCCCGATACTATATAAGACTTTATAAAGTTAGCTTTAAGTTCTTCCCACTCTAGCTTTCTTGGTCGAGAGCCGAGCGGTTAGCTTTTGCTAGCTGCTCTTTTAATTACACATTTTTGTCTTAGCACTCATATAATACTGAGAATTAAAAAATCATTTCATGTTTAAAGGAAAAGTATTCTTTTTCATTACTCCACTCCCTCTTTAAATAACACTGTTTGAATAGATTTTTAAAGAGGGAATACATTTAATAATCTTGGTTACACTGTAAACAGGCTCGTGAATAGCCAATTTTACTAATACCTACTCTATGTCTATTACCTTGGGCCGAGCAATTAGCAAAAGCTAATTGCTCTTTTATATTGAGTTAATAATAAAATTTAGGTCTTATTCCTTTTCTACATCATATATTTTTAACCTAACCATCCAGCTCAAAGTGTTACCTCCTATCTTAAAGAGCACTGATGCATGGTGCTCTTTTTAGTTTCCTTATTTCTACAAAATGAAATTTTTATACAAAATACACACAACTAAATTCACATAATTTCATATGATATATTGCATCATTTCTTTTTAGAATGGATAGTCGTTACAGAAGGGCGCTTTCCGAAGCGCTCTTTTTTAATATCCCCTGCACTAAATAATTTTTGAATTATATCTTAATTTCGAGAACACTCACAAGTCATAGGTTTACAATAAGTCTTGGTCAGAAGAGCACTTATATATGGTGCTCTTTTTGGTATGGAATTTAAAATAGAGGCTTGCTCTTAAAACCTATTATGTAATTTTCATAGGTTTTTTCCTTACACCCCTGTGTCTGTTTACTCATAAGTTGTTAAAGTATAAATATAAATTGATAGTTAATTTATAAGGGAGGTGTAAAAATGAGTAAATTTAAAAAGCATTGTTGTCACATACCCTTTCCTTTACCTCAAATAGGGCCTACTGGGTTAACCGGTGCTACTGGACCTTCGGGACCTTCGGGACCTACTGGAGCTACCGGACCTTCAAGTGGACCTCGGGGACCTACCGGACCTACTGGAATTCAAGGTAACCTGGGACCTACTGGACCTCAAGGTATTTCTGGACCTCAAGGGATTCCTGGGATTTCTGGATCTATTGGTCCAACTGGACCTTCTGGAATTCAAGGTATCCAAGGCATCCAAGGCATTCCTGGCATTCAAGGCCCTATTGGACCCACTGGAATAACGGGGGTCACTGGAATTCAAGGGATTCCTGGTATTCAAGGGATTCCTGGCATTCAAGGCATTCAAGGGATTCCTGGCCCGACCGGACCTCAAGGGATTCCTGGCATTCCTGGTTCTGTAGGTCCAACTGGACCTTCTGGAGCTGTTGGACCTACCGGCCCTTCCGGGGGACCGCCAGGACCAACGGGCCCGACTGGACCTTCCGGGGGACCACCAGGACCAACCGGAGTGACTGGCCCCACTGGACCAACTGGGTCACCAGGACCAACCGGACTTCAAGGTATCCAAGGTATCCAAGGCATTCCTGGCCCCACTGGACCTCAAGGAAGTCAAGGGATTCAGGGGATTCAAGGTGATCCAGGGCCTATTGGTCCTATTGGACCCACTGGAATAACTGGGGCAACTGGAATTCAGGGTATCCAAGGTATTCAAGGTAATCCAGGACTTATTGGACCTATCGGCCCGACTGGCCCAACTGGGCTTCAAGGTATCCAAGGCATCCAAGGCATTCCTGGGCCTACTGGATTACCAGGAACCGCTGGAGCTACCGGACCTACTGGGCCTGCCGGTCTTACAGTATCTGGCTTATCCCAGTATGCTTATGTTTTCAATACAGCAGCTCAAGTTGTTGCCTTAGAAGCACCTATTCTTTTTAATTCACACGGTAGAATCACATCCGGTTTTACTCATACGCTCGGAACTTCTCAAATGACAGTTATTAATGCTGGAGATTATAAAATTTCTTTTTCTGTATCAGGAGTTGAACCTAATCAATTTGCCCTCTTTTTAAATGGGGCTCCCGTTACCAACTCCATTTATGGATCAGGTGCAGGTACTCAACAAAACAATGGGCAAACAATTCTCACTTTAGCAGCAGGTGATATTATTACCCTTAATAATCATACTTCCGCTGCTGCGGTTACTTTGCAGACTTTGGCGGGTGGAACACAAACAAATATAAATGCTTCGATTGTAATTGAAAAATTAAATTAATTTAATCATTTATTTCTTGAAACTCTGCCAGTAAATAACCTGGGATGGATTCTTTTTTCAACAAGCAGTTAGCTTTTGCTAGCTGCTCTTCTATTTTGTTCCTACTCCTATTTCCTAAAAAATCTTTACTTTATTCCTCCTTGAATAAAATCAATAATTCAGCATATAATATCTATGCATCTAGATTATTACCTTTGTATCGAGCAGTTAGACTGGGCTAACTGCTCTTTTATTTGTGACAAAATGAAATTTTTATTAAGTTTTCTATTAATAACGTGTATTGATTTCTTTTCTAAATTACTTTAGAGATAAATAGTTCATTGGTGAACTATTCTATGTTAAACTAAATTAAAAAAGAAAAGGGACGATTATTATGAGTTTAAAAAATCAAAGTTTCAAACAAGCAGGAGAAGTTGTCCAATCATTTGTAACAATAAACAAAGAAATTATAAAGTTCACACATCAAAACGCCTCCAGTTTAGGATTAACAGTACAACAAATGGGTATCTTAAATACAATTTATGCACTCCCTAATGTTACTCTTAAAGAGATTTCAGAACGTCTTTCAGTTCCTAAAAGTACAGTGAGTGTGAATGTAGATGAATTAGTTAATCTACAGCTCATCGAGCGAAAACAATCAGATGAAGATCGTAGAGAAATAAAATTAAAGGTAACAAACCAAGGACAAGAAGCATCGAAAAAATCCATTGAAAACTCTACTTCCTACAAGGCAATGGAATTAGCACTACAACAACTTCAAGAAGATGATGTTCAAACATTATTGCGTATTCATAAAGATTTATTAATCTCTCTACAGCAATTTCGTTAATTGATGTAAACCATTTTAAACACAAATTTTAATTCTTATTTTTCAAAGAACTGAGCAGTTAGATTTCACTAGCTGTTCTTTTATTTAAAATAGCGTTTTTATTAAGAAATTAGTCATTCCAACTAAAACGGATGTAATGTTCGTAATAAGATCCACCTAAAATGTTTTTCTTTTCTTCTACCTTAAATTCAACTTTCACACCATCCATTAATTCTTGTAACTTTTCCGTGAATGGTTTTGAGTGCAGAATATGCTTGTCTGGATTTTCTTTATGAATTTGATATCTATAACCTGAATATCCAATTGCAGCACTTTCGATTATTACGTATTCCATTTCCTCTGCAAATTCCAATACCTTTTCATCAATGACTTTTTCTTGGAGTTCTTTCAAATTCCCCACTAAGGACATTTCCATTCTCCTTTCTCTCAAATAACGATTTTGTTTTAAATCCTCACATTCCTAAAAGAAATACATACAGTATCATGAGGTATTCTTTTTTATTTTTCTTAAGGAACGCTTTAAAAAGCGCACTTTAGTTTTTAAATAAAGATTTTGTTTTACTTTTGCTAGCTACCCTTCCCTTGTATAAATGCACCTTTTTTTACATACGATATTAAAATCCAAATAACCCTCTTTTAGGACGGTACTAATATGAACAAGACATTAAAATACATTTTAATCTTCTTTTGTGCGGTATTTTATATTGTAATTATGGGCTCGATTGTCTATCTAAACTTTGTTTAAGAGCATTTTATTCCTCCAAGCAAGAAATCTAAGATTGAACATAAACATTCATAATTAGCTATAAGGAGCGCTCTACAAGGCATTCTTTAGCTTTAAAATAAGATTTTGTTTAGTTTCCATTAACCATTTTGATTCATTTGCATACAGTATTATCAAAAGGAATTTCACAGGTTGCTCTGGTCCAGTTACCTTGAATTTCTTGCAGACCTTGTGGGAAGAATCCGTTTGTAACGAACGGATTCTTTTATTTATTTTTCATACAAAATCTTTTCGTTTTTCTAAAACCTAATTTACCGATTACGAATAAGAGATTCCTTTTAAATGTTCAGAAGAAATCTCTTATTCTTTTGTACATGAAAAGACTCCGATACATATCTCATTTTTTAAAGTTACTTAATTTTTCATTGCAATTCAAAGCTTGTAATTTCACCTGCAGCTTGACGTATTTTTAACCCGGAGTAATAATCCGCTTCTGCTTTACTATCAAATACATGGCCGTCTAGTCTTACCTTTTTATTGTTATATTTACTCATTGTTTTTCTCTTTTGCTTTACTGATTAACTCAGTAATTTCATAGACACCGTTTATCAAACATTCCAAGTATCTTCACCCCTTGAATATTTTTTCAATAAAAATACATACTATTTTCAAGCCGCCGTATCCACGGCTAATACTTCTTTCTTTTATTACAGCAGAAGCAGGTAGGTTCTTAACTTATCTGCTTTTCCTGTATATTTTTTTTAATATCGAAAATAATACCAACAAGCTGTTTGAACTAGCAGCTTCACTCTTCTCGTAATGGGAATGCAATTTATCACAATTAGCTAACTCATTCGACTAACTGGCAGACAACCGAAAATGTTGTCTGCTTTTTGTATAGAATTTTTCATTTTACATATACTACTTTTGAGCCTGTTACCAATGCAAGCCATTTGGTGTTTTGAATTCCGACTAAGCTTTTTTGTTGCATAGATTATTACATCTTTGACAACACTGTTTTAAAGCGCGTTTTCTGGTTATTCGTAGTTCTAATCCAGAATAATTTTTCTCCTATAAAGGACAGCAGGTACGACTGCTAGTCCTTTTTTCTTGTACTACATACTTTCCTTTTTGATAATTTCGAACGACGTTACCCTCATCATCGTAGTAAGCAATTTCCCGAAAAGGATGACAGTTGTGCTTTTCAATTTCTCCATCGAACAAAACGAAGAAATGAGTTTTCCAGTTCCCAACGATCATACCCCACATGCCAGCTACGTTACTCGCATACCCATGTAAGCAAAATGAAGATTGCGGTAATTCTGCATTTTCTTGAAAGCTTTTTCCGCACTGTACATGCGCTTGATATCAAAAACACCTTCGTTCTCGCACTTTACAAACTTCATGAATTCAACCATCGGCATCGTTAGAAACTTTGTTCTAAACTTCTGCCAGTAAAGGAACCTTGCTTTACTTTCCATTTCCGCTACTACAAATTCTTCGTTTGGCCAATGTGCGAAAATGGTGGTGAGTTTGAATTTGTAAAGGAGATAGCTCAACCCAACCACCCCCATTTCTCACCTTCACGAAAAATGGAATCAATCAGTAACTTAGCCCCTTTCTGACTGACAACGACTTGTCCATCGAACAGCTCAATGTTTGCATCGGATGCTTCACCGGTTACTACACAAACCTTCTCATGCTTTGCAAGAACAACGTTTTTACCGTCTACATGGATTTCTAATTCCGTACCTTCATGCAGCCCTAATGTTCTACGTAATTCTTTTGGAATCACTACACGACCAAGTTCATCTATTTTTCTTACGATACCAGTGTTTTTCATGGCTTCTTCTCCCCCTTAATTCGCAATCAACTTACTGAACAGTTCTTCGTTTCTTGTGTCTAGCGCGTAATCGATGAGGTTATATTTAATTAACTGATCAATTTCAACTGCGCCTTTCAAATTATTAAGTATTAAAAATCTTAATAAAAAAGAGTGCTATAAAGATATGCACTCTTTTAAAAGACTTTACCAATCTCGACGATCATCACGATCACGGTCATGATTACGTCTGCGACGACACTCATCACAATCGCAGTCACGTCTACAATGACAGTCGTTAAAATCGTTTCTTCTGCGTCTACGACCGCATCCGCAAAATACTAAATCATCCCAAAATCTATTACAATCTCGAGAATGTTCAAAATTATTGTTACATCCCATAGATATGATTCCCTCCTCTAAAAATAGAATTCATCATATTCTATGAATAAAAGGTGAAAACAGCTTGTTTACTAGCCTATGTTTTTTTGTTTTACACTAATAATATTCCAATTTGCAAGTCTACCTCACCCCTTATCTTTCCTTAACAACAAACAAGACGCCAACCAGATCATGGCAGCGTCTATGATAATTGATATTGGTCTTATCATTCGGCATCATTCCTATTTCTTAAATAAAACAGAATCAACGATTGTTAAAACTACCCAAGCTATTCCGAGAAACACTACAATTAATGGCATCAACCAGAAGTAGTGACACCATTTTGTGTAACTACTCATCTTCCACCATTCATGGAGTGGATTAAGCCCTATCATTTATAACAACCCTCCCCCATTTTGTTCAATAAAAAGAGAGCTCCTGTATATCAAACGTTTATGTCACCAATCACCCCAGCAAATACACCGGGCTCAATAAGAAACACAAAAGCCACGACACTCACACATCGTGGCTGAATATATAAATTCAATTGGTCTTTTCGTCCTTCTTGCGGATTCTTACCGCCCTTGCCCGTTCTCCGGTAACGTTTTGATAAAAGGGCTACGCTATCCCCACACTATTCTTCTTTCAAAGAACTGTATAGATATAGAGTAATATTGATTCTGTTTTGAGAAATCCCCGGAAACGTCCCCTTTTTATCGAAAAAAAGACCTGCATTTATGCAGGTCAAATATAAATTAGTGACTTTACTTAGATAAAATTACTGATGGATTTCATATCACTTATTCTGTTGGAGACGGAAATCTTGCAGCTTCAAAATGCGTACTATTTTCTACAGTAGAGATAACTCCAGCTACGCTACTTTGTGCAAAAACCTCGACTACATCCCCAGCATTCAATTGAATTATTGATGAAACGGCAACAACATTAGCAAAGTTTATTGGACCAAAAAAATCATTATCTATTGCAATTGCCGGATTTCCATTAACTCGAATTTCTACCCGTGCTCTATAGTTTGTGTTTAGATTATTAGGAATGAACGCAATTGTTCCAATAACAGAATAAACACCTCTTGTCTTTGGTATAAAAATGGATGTTGCAGGGTTATATTCATTTGCTAAATCAAATTGTTCATTTTGGAATAAGACTTTTACAAAAGTATTTGCTGGCACATTCTGATTAACTGTGCTCACAGCTCTAAAAGCAGATGCTCTTACAAGATTGTATTGGTAATCATCAGAACAACAATTCACTTTTACATTAACCCAAGGCTTTTCATCATGTTTTTTATCACATTTGTCATAACTCTTACTACTTTTATGACAATCATGATATTTCTTTTTGTTATCCTTACAATGATCATAGTAGGAATAAGACATACTAGTTTCCCCCTTTTAAATTTATTACTACATACTATGTAAGATAGATTTAAAAGGTTTGGACGAGCTATTATTATTTTTAATTGAATTAAAAAACCCTACCAATTGGCAGGACAGGGAAATAATATAACATGTAAAGCAGAACAACCTCATCTTAACCAATCTATACAACATAACAAAATACTAGAATCCCATTTCCGATACCTCAAAACTAAGTTTATATAATCTCCACAGCTGTAGCTATCAACTGAATATCACTTTTTTTCTTCTGATAAAACGGATCACGCTTTATCATTAATTCGTTGTACACAAACGAATCTTTAACCTTTCGATTCCCTAAGTACTTCATTTCAATTATCTTACGTTCCTCTTCATCAAGAGCATGTTACAACGTCCGTTCAATTTGTTTAAAACGTATCTCATGATTCTTTTCGTCACCTTTCATTTTAGGAAAAAGAACAATGCCCCCCGCTCGAGCCTGTTCTTCTTGATTTTTCATCCGGACGCACAATGCTTTGTAGTTTTTCAGCTCCTTCACCACAAGTCTACGCATCTCCTTTTCAACGATGTCTTTAAAAAATGACAATTGATTCATACGATACGGTTCCCCTCCGTTCGATCTACTTACTTATAAACGAATTATTTTGTTTAAATTTATACAGCATCTATTAAACACATAATAATTATACTTTTTTACTAGTATACAAGCCGTATCTTTTAAAAGAAGCACAACATAGAATAAAATACAGGACAAGACTTTCAAAAAACTTGTCTGAGTTTATTCTCAAAAAAGAGGTGAACATAAATGCCTATCGTTAAGCCCTTTATAGCTGGAAGACGATTTGTAAGTACAGCAGCAACAGGGACTGTCGCTGGAGCAGATTTAACTTTTGCTAACACAGACTTCACTGATGACACTGGTGCTGTAACAACATTCCCTGCTTCTTATGCTTTTTTAACACTTTATATTAATGGTGTTATTCAAACAGGGGATACTATTACTGGTGTGACTACTACAGCTGCTACTATTGTAGGAGGAGCTGTCCTAGATGGAGGAACTCCTATCGCAATCGAATTTACAATAACGTAAATTTAGTTATCTTTTTGGAGGTTTCATTAAAAGAAACCTCTAATTTTAAAAAATGAAGTTAATTTTAGTAGCAACTACATAATGCGGTGCATATACTATTATAGGATGATTGGTATTTATACTCACTCTTGAAAAGAGCACTTATATGGTGCTCTTTTTTAGTTTTAAACTAATACAAAATGAAATTTTTACCACATAGCTAATTGTTAAATATTTTACGCTTATACATTATAATGGAATAGTTATTGTATATTGGCATTAAGAGGAGCGTCTTGATTAAGCGCTTCTCTTTTTTTATAAAATAGCGTTTTTGTTCAAAATGATGACCTTATCTATTCGGACACATTTACAAAAAAACTCATGATATGGTTAATTAGTCGATTACCTCATTACTTGACGATTACCCTTAGAAGCCCCGCAAACAATCGGGGTTTCTTTTATTAAAATAACTATTTTGTTGCATTTCCCAAGGGTTGAATTCCGAATCCTCTTTCTTTATTAAACTCCTTCATCTTTATAAAATTCTTGTAAACTCCCATATGAGTTTATAGTCATTTTCTCCCTCGCCATTGGTAAAGCTGCACTAACGCTAATAGAAATACTTATAGGTAATGCAATTTGCATTTGTTTCACCTTTTGGCTACATTTCACACAGAACTTGTCATTTGTTCCATCTTCCATGTCAATCCACTTATGTTTGCATTTCATTCTGTCCCTCTCGCCTTTAGATAATTTTCTGCAAATCGTAATTTCTGACCAATATACGAATCATTTTCTTCTCCACCACTTGCCAACCAATCTCTTACATGATTATGAATATCTTGAAGAACTACTAAAGGTAATTGTGAAGAAAGCTTATTTATTTGCTCTAAATATGTCATTTCTTTCTCTCTCCTGAATAAAACTCAAAATTCCGTCAATACTTTAGACACATGGTTATCTTTCTCCGATTTTCTTATAAAAGCAGTTAGCTTTTGCTAGCTGCTCTTTTATTTGTGACCAAGTGAAATCTTTACTAAAAATAATGAACTTTCAAAGCTACTGAATTGTAAATATAAATACACTACTATATATCTATAAAGGGGCGTTTTTATATAAATCCATATCAAAGAATATCTTTTATAATGATTATTTTAGTACCACTCCTTTTCTTAACTGTCACCCTAGTAACTGGTCGATAGGGGTTCTTCTTTTGGAGTCTACTGCCTAGTTTTATAAGTGGGATAATAGCTTTCAACTCTATAAAAAAAACACGACAGTAGAAAAAAACTTTACAAAGTGTGCCTTTACAAGGCGCTCTTTTTTACATGTACTTACCAAATAGTATTTTTATTGAATTTTCATTGACTTTACGTTGACCTTTTGTTGACTTTTTCTTCACATTTAAAAGAAACGAACATACGATATTGTATGTAGTCTCTCCGCTCATAGGGATCTACCTTTCTTATCGAAGAGCATGCTTATATGTGTGCTCTTTTTACTTACAATGAAATAACAATTTTATTTAATATCCATTTCCTCTTGCATAAGAACTACAGTTTTAAACATTACTTGCTCAAAATCTTTTTCATCCATGTATGGCTTTACAATCTCTAGAATCACAATAACCCATTCAAATTTGTTCACATTCTCACTTATATAACTACATATAAATATTAAGTTTCTCATTTAATTAACCTAGTGTTATAATGCAAGAGATTGATAATCATATTTATCTATTAAAGAAGGGTTCTCAAATTTCAGCACCTTGACGCATACCGTTAGGGGCTGAACTACTTTGTTGCGATAAGAATGATGTAATATTTATCATTTACAATAATTTTACAATAAAACTAAAAAAGAACACCTTAAGTCGGTGCCCTTCTTGCAAATATCAACCTTTATGTAATTGAACATACAGATAAAACTAATCCCCAAAATGTAATTGCACCTAGTAATCCTAATACAAATCCAGTTATGCAAATACAATCAGCAAGACAAATGGAAGACTGCGATAATGGAACAAATGACCTACTTGTACTCGATCCATATTGTTTTATTTTCTCATAATTCATATCTAACATTAATTGTAGACATGCTATACCTTCCTCAATAGAATGAAGAGATTCTTTTTCTAATCGATCCAATAATTTACTATTAAAAGTAATTGGAAGAGGATACCGTTTATCTAATTTCATATGTTGATAAATTAATTGTAAACGAGATAATATATTATTTTTCTTTTTTTCACATGTTACTGTGTGTTTCATTTTATTAAATTCATTTAATAACAGTGTCAATTCATCTCTGTTTCCGTATAAATCACTTGCTATTTTTCTCTTTAGTTTGTACGAATGAATAATAGATTTAAGTTCAATCATTTTAATACACTTCCTAATAGAATTTTACTTACCTCAATATTTTAAAAATAAACAGTACTTTTAAATCTTATTTAAAATACACTCAAGTATCTTCATTTACTATCGATTAACATTACATTAATCTTACATAGTTGTAATAATTACTTTCGCTACCCACTAACTAGAAGCAACAGATTCCTTATTTGATGGTAAAAATATAAAAAAGCAATGATTAGGTTTTAAGTCTAGTCATTGCTTTATATATCTTATCTTGATTTACAACTAAAAATCTAAATATCATTCTTTCACTTGAATGCTACATGTGTTTTTATTAAATTCTTTAATAAAAATTATATAATACTTCACTATTGGATTCCTTTTTTCTCTTATCAATATTCATATGTTACAATAGTACCAGTTGTATCAGTGGTACCATTAAAACCACTAAAACAATTAGAACAATTACCACAACTACCACAGCCGCCACAGCCGCCACAACCAAAACAACCGAAGCAACCAATACAACGGAATCCACCACAACGAAATCCACCACAGCGACCTGCACAACCTCCACAACGACCACAACCGCCACAGCGACGAGCAGCATCTTCAATATAGTAATATGGATATTGGTTTTGTTGGTCCCAATACACAATATTTCCAGATTGGTAATCATTAAGGCTTAACGCTTGTAGTTCTTGTTGAAACTTATTCATTTTCATTACCTCCGTTTATAAACTTCAACTTTTCCAATGCTTTCCTATATTTCTGTTCGTTAAATCTAAGTAGAAATAGCGCTATAAACTAAGTTCAATACGTACCCCTACAAAATATGACCTATCACTAGATAATGCACCTTGTTCATACACCTATTTTTAGGTTATTTTTCCCATAGGCTCATTTTTATAAATTGAAAAAAGACGCACTTAGATTGATGCGTCTTTTTGCGATACTTCTTTTGTGAAATCATATACATAAGTATTATCCATACCTATGTATAGCAATACCCCTACTCATTATCCAATGACATCTTCTACTTCTGTACTCACTGGCCACCTTTCTAATGTATAAGCCATTTCCCAAAATGAATATTCATATTGACTGCTAATAATAAAATGCTGTTTCATTCGCTTACGGTCAGACTCTGTCACTTTTTCAGCGATAGTATCTAATCGTGTAATTTGCTCTTCAACTAATGTACGGAACCAATCAGATCCGTAAGCAGAAATCCATTCATTATAAATTGGCTCTTCTGGCTGACACTCTTTTAAACGCTCACCAATTTCATAATACAACCAATAGCAAGGTAAAATTGCTGCAATGATATCGCCTAAATGTCCTTCATACGCAGCACGATACATATGTGAAGTATAAGCGTATGCAGTTGGAGCAGGGATAAAATTATCTTTCTCTTCTTGTGTTATCCCTAGTTTCTTCGCAAAGTTCTCATGTAAAGATAATTCCGCCTCGTATGTATTTTGAGCATGATGTGCCATACGAGCTGTCGTTTCTAATTCTAGAGCCTTTGCAGCTCCTAAAGTTTGTACTCTAGCGAAGTGACTCAAATAATATGAATCTTGAAGTACGTAATAGCGAAAACTAGCTAAATCTAACGTTCCTTCACCAAGTTGTTTTACAAAAGGGTGATGAAAACTAGCTTCCCAAATTGAATCTACTTCTTGACGTAATGATTGTGAAAATGTCATTTAAATCCCTCCAATAAAGTATAAAATTTAAGTATTTACCCACAGTTATTAAATCTGTAAAATAAAAAAACTTTCTTTACAAACGTAAAGAAAGTGAAATTGACAGTATTTATTCATAAAATAGTAATGTCTTCCCACTTCCCTACGCTAGTATTAACCAGATCAGGTACTAAGAGTCTCAAATTCTCATTTGATCTCAGCCTATAATAGGCCCCCCTAGTGGATAAATATTTAATTTTCGTATTGTATTCATCATAACATACTTCATGTTACTGTCAAAAGTATTCATGATAGCGCTTCTTAAAATCCTTCTTCTTTTCTTGCTTTTAATGAAGTTTCAATAATCATATCTAATAGTTTACTATAATGAATACCAGCTGCATCTGCACTTTTCGGTAGTAAACTTGCTTGTGTCATCCCCGGTAATGTATTAACCTCCATTACATATGGAATTCCGTCCTTTACCATCATATCCACCCTTGCATAAACGCTGCATTTCAATGCTTTATAACAAGCCAGTGACGCTTTGTTTACACGTTCCTTCAATTCTCCTGGAAGTTCGATAACTTCTTCAATTGTACTAACATCATCATATTTTGCATTGTAATCAAAGAACTCAGCTGCATGTCGGATTGAAATAATAGGTAACTGTTTTCCATCAAAAATTGAACATGTAATCTCATCACCTTTTATATACTTCTCTATTACTACTTCAGAATCCCATTCAAACACAGTTTCCAGCATTGAAATTAATTCATCTTTATTATATACAATCTTTACCCCAACACTTGATCCACCAGAGTTTGGTTTTACCACTAACGGAAATCCTAACTTCTCTAATTCATCAAGATTTAGATCCGCCATTTTTGTAAGTTCAATCCAATCGGGTGTTTCTATACCTTCATAGCGTAAAATCTTTTTCGAAATATTTTTGTCCATACATATACCGCTAGATAACATATTGCTCCCGCTATATGGAATACCTAAACTTTCAAGCGTGCCTTGAACCGTCCCATCTTCTCCATATTTTCCGTGTAATGCAAGCAGCGCAAAATCAATGTCTTTCGCTTTTTCGATTAAATCCATTTTTTCATTTAACGTAATTGGTACGATTTCATATTTATTTTTATCTAAATTTGCAATCATTTCATTTCCAGTCATAATTGATACTTGTTTTTCAGAGGATACTCCCCCCATAATAACGCCAATTCTCATTTCCTCAACTCCAAATTTCAGTTTTTATTGTATCACCGATTATTTTGATTCCACGAACTATTTCTTCTTCTTTCAGACGTGAAAATCCTAATCGAAAAGTAGTCGCTCCTCCTCCATCAGAATAAAAAACATCTCCAGGAGAAAATGTAACCCCTTGCTCATAACACTTTTGTAAAAGTGTGCGGGCATGAATTTTTTCTTCTAACTCTATAAATAAATGAAGTCCACCATCACCGGTCATTCTTTGAAACGGAATGTACTCGTTACACGCCCCAACAGCTAATTCATATTTCTTCTTATAAACTGATCTTGCCTTTTTTAAATATTTTTCAAAATATCCTTCATGTAAATATTGAAATAGAACAGCTTGATCTAACGTAGATGTGTGAATCGTTCTTGCTCTTTTTACACTTTCTAAATGATGAATCAGTTCTTTATCGGCGATGATCCAGCCTACACGTAAACCAGGGAAAAGTACCTTTGAAAAGCTACTAATATAAATTACATTATTACCAGCGCCAGCAAAAGTTAATAATGGTGCTAAGTGTGAACCTGAATAACGTAGCTCTTCATTAAATCCATCTTCTATAATAGGAACCTTATATTTGGAGAATAATCTCATCAGTTCCGTTCTTTTCTCCGAACTCGTAACAATACCGGTTGGATTATGATAGGAAGGAATTAAATATGCGAAATCAAACTCTTTTTCACGCAAACTTTTTTCTACTTCGTTCGTATCGATGCCATCTTCATTCATATTAATTCCGTGAACTTCAAGTCCATGTAAACGGAAAAGCTTCAATGCAGCATGGTGAGTTGGATTCTCACAAATAACCCGCCCTGATTTCTTCGATAACGAGGATAGCACGATGTCTAATCCTTCTGTAAATCCATTTGTAATTAAAATATCTTTGTTCGAAATATCTACACCTTTCATTTCCATATAATGAAGTAGATAATTCATTAAAGGTCTATAACCTTTTGCGTATCCGTAGTTTAATACGACATCCCCTTCAATGGACATACGAGTAAGAAAAGCTCTTTTGAAATTTTCCACATCAAATAGCTTTTCGTCCGGAGCAATGCTATTAAAAACAATCATTCCTTTTTCCCAGCGAACACCATGTTTCATTAAATCTAATTCATCCGCTAATAAGGTAACTGTATTAAGTTTATGTTTCCAATCTATTTCAACAGACGAAGTGTTCGATATATCAACCTTCGCTACAAAATTCCCTTTCCCTTTAACTGCATAAATGAGTCCTTCTTGCTCTAAATCCGCATAAGCAGCGAGTACAGTATTTCTGCTCACACTTAGTAATTCACTTAGTTCCCTAGTTGAAGGGATTTTTTGATCCCCGAGCAAATGACCTTTCATAATCATCTTTTTTAAATAATCTTTCAATTGAATATAAACGGGACGATCTTTCACAACTTTAAAATCTTTAAACAATTCCTTACCCCCTGCAATCATTTTTGCATATTTATTTCATTCTCAAAAGGTCCACTACATATGTATTTTTTATAAAGGGCGGTACGGTCTTATAAAGTGGAACTTTAATCAATGGGGCTGATTATCACCCACTGATTATTATCCCTTAGTAACAGGCATTTTACTGCCTATTACTAAGGGATAAATCTTTGCGGTATAAGTTAATTACATCTTTTAAAGCTGCTGCTGCGGCTCCGCGTGGATTGGAAGCACCACCAATTGTAGTAACTTGCCCCATCGTATCTGTAAAGAACGTAATTCCTTTTTCTGTTCCATTTACTTTTGCTAGCGGATGATCTTTATCTATTTCGTACGGTTCCACATGAAGAGCCACTTTACCATCCTTATCCTTATATGCTGAAGCTATTAATTTAATATATTTATTTTGTTCTTTAGCATTTCGAATTTGTTTTTTTGTAACATGTTCGATTCCTTTTATATGTATATCAGTAAGCGTATTTTCTGTTCCCATTAAACTGTTTGTCAAAAGTAACAATTTACACGCACTATCAGAACCACTTACATCTAATATGGGGTTCGTTTCAGCAATTCCTTTACTTTGCGCTTCTTTCAGTGCTTCTTCAAACGTAATATCTTCCTCATTCATTTTCGAAAGGATATAATTTGTAGTCCCGTTTAATATTCCTTCTATTTTTTCAATATGGCAACCAGCTAAACTAAATTGACCAATATCAAGTGTCGGTAATGCCGCCGCAGTTGCACCACTATATCGAATTCGTACATTTGCGATTTTTGCTGCTTCATTTAGTTCTCTCCAGTTTGTAACGAGCGCGCCTTTTGAAATTGCTACAATATCCATATGTTTCTCAATCGCTTGTTTTATATATTGTTTTCCTGGATTTCCATCTTTAAGGTTTGTAACTGTTGATTCTACTAAAACAGTTCCACTTATGCTAGTTGTTGCTCGTTCCTCTGGATGATGTTCAATGTATTCTTCAATTGCAGCGCTACCGCCCCCATACATTAATAAGTGATGAATAGATAATCCATCCTCATTATGTATTGCAACATTTCTACCTAATACAGCGCTTACCACTAAATCTATTCCATATGATTCATTTATATATAAATATTTTTCATTTAATAATTTTATAAACTCTCTTCCTACTGTCCCATATCCTGATAATACAACTTGAACTTTCATAATATCCCCCCATATTTTTCTACCATATCCCTCTTTCAATATAATATAAAGCGCCCTCGAATTCCATCGAGAGCGCTTTATTATTACCTATTTCGGTAATCTTGATAATTTTTCTGCAATTGTTCTATAAAACTCTTGAATGCTAGAAAAACCTAACGTATCTGAAACACTAAGTCCTACCATATCGAGATGGTCCCAATTTGCTTTTGTTTCAATATGATTCCATTTCCCAATCTGTAAATGCTCATTACTATTTACAATAGCATTAGATGAGGGCGCGACCATAGAATTTGTATTTACTACACCGTCATTTTGCCACCAAGAAGTATCAATTAATGGTCGATTTTCTTCATATCTTGCATAGGAACCTAAGAAAAACGCATTACCCATTAACACCTTATTCATCGTTATATGAGGTAGATGTAAACCTGTTATAGGTGCCGCTTGTGATGCATGACCACTATATGATAAGTAATACACATCTGATTGCGTTTTTACCCAATTATTAAGCTCCTTTGCACCATCTGTACTTAAATCCCATTGACTTATATCTTTTGTATCTTTCCAAAGTGAACTATTTACAATACGATCAGTATATTGGAAAAAAGACTCTCCAATATTCTTTTTTATACCCCATTGATCCAATTTAAAATCATATAACGATAAATTATTATTCCCTCCAAAACTTGCTGCTGCAATGAGTAAATCTTTAACGAACGGTAGTAGAAGACTACCATCCGCAAGTGTCGTGCCATTGTGAGGAGTTGCTAATGTTGTCACACTATGAACATATGATTTCTTGCCCTCAAATAGTGGTGATATATTCGTGTTCGGATGATTTTTCACATGATTTTTTTCTTCAAAACTACCTTCTTTTAATAGCTGTACTAATGTTCTAATCGTTTGTCCGCCCATGCTATGCCCAACTAAATGAACTTTATTTGTTTCACTCCAATTCGGTGCAAAACCACTATAAGTTCTACCAAAACGATTATGTCCATGTTTCTCAGCATGTGCGGCACCGTAGTCTACTGTAGCACCGTTAATTTGCGCATATAATTCACATGCACGATCCCAGTTACTAGAAACAGGTCCAACAGCAGCAGTATGTACTGTATAGCCACTTCTTTTTAAATCTTCTTGTATATCATGAACACCACCCCAATATTTAACCCCTAACATTTCCTCTCTACCCCACCCAGCAAATCCATTTACTAATACGATAGGATAATTATTTTGTTGTTTCTCTTCAGCGTAGATTATTTTCGCTGTAAACGAACAAACAGCCACTAATGCAAAAAAACATATTTTTAAAAATAACTTCCCCATTCTTTCTCCTCCCTTAATACAAAGTTTACATATTTCTATTAAAAATGAGTTCTTAACTTAAACATAATGTAAAGTATTTTATATACATTGTATATATAGAAAACATACAGAAATGTTGATAAATATTAATTCAAGTAAGTATTCACTTTTGCAATAAAACTTGTAAATCTGATTATTTAAATTTATAATTAAATATAGTTTCCTTATATTAAACTAATCTATAACATTATGAAAAAACTATCTTCATTACATGAAAAGGAGGTAAAACGATATGCAAATCGGATTAAATACTCATACACTATCTCAATCTACTAAGTTAACTCCTACTACTCTTGAGCATAATACTATCTCTTCTACTAAACTTGAAGATAAAAAATCAAATGATCCTATCAAATTTGATATTCGTTCATCTGAAAAAGAAATGAAACAACCTGAGCATAAATTTAACGAATTAGATTTATGGAAGATGTTAAAGGATAAAGGCGTTCCTTTATGGATCATCCTTGAAATGCTACAAAAAGTTCGTAAAGAAAAAGAAGCTCAAAATAATTCGGTTCAAAATTCAAATGCGATTGAAGAAACAAACGAGAGTCGATTAAACGAAGTAATGTAATTTTGTTATATGAATGGTCAATAAATCAAGCTCCACTCCTCACAAATAGTGGAATAAACTAAAAAGAGTTCAAAGTTGATAATATTTCTATCAACCTTGAACTCTTTTTTAAGATTTGCCTCCAATCGTTACAAACTGAACTGATACTCCCCCTTTAAAACTTTCAATTAACTTTCTTACTTTTACTTTTTCATTAATCAACGTATTATCTGTCGATATTTTAGGATTTTCATCACCTAATGACTTTTTCAAGTGTAGAAGTTGCATATTCGTTTCATTTGCCTTTATTTCTTTATACACACTATTTTTCGCCACAATGATATACCATAGTGCTCCATAGTCACATTTATTGCCAAGCCAAGCATCACTACCATATGTAACAGGTATCTTGCTTCCTTCTATTTCAATACTTTTTATATTCTTTTCTTCTTCATTTATAAATAATAAGGAACTTTCTTTTGGAAAATTCGGCAACGTATCTAACGTTTTGGAAAGAGATGCTTGATCACGTTTACGAAAAATCTTTGCATTAATCATCGCTTGTGCAGTAGATTCATTTATTATCAGAACCCTATTTTGATCAAATCTACCTGTTTTCACTGAAAAAGCTTCATGTTCTTTCGTGTTTCCCTTATAACGATTTATAATTGTTGAAGTATGATTCTCATCTCCAATGATTAATACGCCGTTAGCTGGAAATGATTTTTCATTTTTAGCACATGCACTGAAACTCATTAAAATTAATATACTTAATATGAAAATTGATGGTATTTTTTTCATCACAGTTCCTTTCATAACTCACATTGTTTTTTTACATGCTTTTCTGCAATCTTACTTACTGATATTCTCTACTGTTCCATAGTTTTATAAAGCTTTTGTAAATATCGCCAACGAGTGATAAAGAAATATAAAACTTGTATACATATAAATGAAATTAAAATTATGATAGAGCTATTCATAATAGAAAAATCGACTAATTGTTGTAATGCCATATAAGCGACCACAGTATGAATCACTGCAACGATAATCGGTAAGAAGAACATTAATACTAATTGTCTTGTTACAACTTTTTTCAACTCTCGTTTACTTAATCCCATTTTCGAAATCATCTTATATTGCTGCTGATCGCGGTCCAAATCAGTATATAACCGGAAATAAATAAAACTAGCAGCGAAAGTAAAGAAGACGATTCCAACTAAAACACTTGCCATAAGTAATAGCCCATTCGTTTGTTTTGCACTTAACAACTCTATAGTTAGTGCTCTAAATTCAAAATGTATGTCTCTAGGATCTTGATCGAATATGTCACTTAATTGGTTTGAAATCTCTTTTGTTTTTATCCAATCATCTACAACAAATCCATAAGTTCGATATTGAATAATATTTTCAAAATCTAGATTACTATTAAGCGGAATTTCATCATACACATGATCTTGAATAGCAATATATACCCCTTTCGTATCATGTGGTAAAACTAAATTTTCTACAGTTTTTTTCACATGAAATGTCTTTGTCCAATCTCCTTGAATGACTTCAATATTCTTTTTATAATCACCATTTTTAAATTCTTGTTTTTGTGATACCATACCAGGGATTAATAACATTTCATCTTCTTTTTCAATCGTTTCTTGTTGATACCCGAGTGCTCTCGCAAGTTCGTTATATTCACTTAACTTCATTACATTTACATTACTTTCTGTATAAATATCTGAAGTGGAAGCCATTCGATATGGAATATTAGAATCAGCAAGATGTTTTTTTATAATCGAGAGATGTTTATCCGTTATTTTATTTTTATCAGGAGCTGTATACAGAAATGTATACGGGTTTGTCATCCTTACCAAATCTTTGTTTCCAAGAGCTGCTGTCGTGCCAATTGCTGTAAAAGCAACTGCTGAAATAATAGATACTATAAAAAACATTGTTGCATTATCTTTCATACGGTATATTAATTCTGAAAATGTTAATATATTGGTTCTCTTTAAAAAGAAAGATTCACTCCTTTTCACAAGATGCAATATATAAACGCTACACTGTGTATATAAAAAGTACGTCCCTATAATTACTAGGAGCACACCCATTCCGAGCGTAATAAAACTATAACTTGGGATAAAGCGAAATACTAAAATATAGCCATATCCTATACTAAATAAAGAAAAAATTGATAATAAAATTGACGATTTCGGTTCAGGCTTTGGCTTTTCCCCTGCTTGAATAAGTTCCACAAGTTCTGTTACTTTTATCATTTTAAAAGTAACTAGCGAAACAATTAAAAATAAGAATAGAAACGTGATGCCAGTTAATAATACCGCCTTCACTGGCATATAAAAAGGTAAGCCGTTACTAATCATTAATACACTGGCACTTATTAATAAAACTAGTTTAGAAAATACGAGGCCGATAAGAATCCCAATACAAATCGAACCAAGTCCAATTAACATATTTTCAATTAGCAATAACTTCTTAAGCTGTCTCATTGACATACCTTGCATCATTAAAATGCCAAATTCTTTCTTACGCGTTTTTAAAAACGAACTCACTGAATATAGAATGAAGAAGAATGAAAAGACAAAAATCAAACCTTGAGAAACTTCAAATCCTAATGTACCAAATGTACTTATTGTTTTACTTGTCGATTTCAACTCCCCCTGTAAATCAGGATGGAATAATAAAAGGGCATATGTAAAGAAAATCATTATAGAAAATGCACTACTTAAAAAATGGGCAGCATATGTACGCTTATTACGAAAAATATTATTAAATGCGAATTGACGAAAAGTCATGCCTTTTCCCTCCTAACAAAGAAAGGACATCCATAATCTTTTGATAAAATGCTTGCCTGCTTTCACCACGATAAATTTCGTTATATAGTTGACCATCTTTAATAAAAATTACTCGGCTGCAAAAACTCGCTGCATACGGATCATGAGTCACTAACATCATCGTAGCTTTTTCTTCCTTATTTAGAGTATCTAACATCTCCATTACATCATTTGAAGATTTAGAATCTAAATTCCCTGTTGGTTCATCTGCAAGTAATAATTGCGGCTTATGAACAATTGCACGAGCAATTGCTGTTCTTTGAGCTTGGCCTCCTGATATTTCAAACGTTCTTTTATTCAATATATCTGTAATATTTAATTTCTCTGCGATTTCTTGTACGCGTTTGTTCATTTCTTGCACAGAAACGCCATCTAATGTCATCGGCAATACGATATTTTCCTTCACTGTAAGCGTGCTAAGTAAATTAAATGATTGAAAAACAAATCCTAATTGTTTCCTACGGAATAAAGCTAAATCTTCTGATGATAACTGGAAAGGATTTATACCATTTATTAAAATTTCACCTGAGGACGGAGAATCAATAGTAGATACCATATTTAATAGCGTAGTTTTCCCGCTACCTGATGGCCCCATAATCCCTATAAATTCACCTTCTTGAATTGATAAATCAATATCTACTAATGCTTTAAAAGGTATTTTCCCTTTATATACTTTACTAATATTTTTCGCATGTAAAATTTCCATTTCTATTCTCCCTTCATTTGCACTTCTCACAATAGAGTGTAAATGAATTGTCTTATAGCTCATATTGATTCATCTTTCATTTATCTTACACGCTTGTAAGATTTCTAAAAAAACTGATAATAAAACTATTTTCAAACTAAAATTAACGCATAACTATCTTATAATAATTGTATAGTGGCAGGAAATACAATTGTATATCAAATCTTTATTATAAAAACAAGAAAAGACCGATTGCTTTATCGGTCTTTTCCTTCCCAAAGTTATATTTTTATCTAATGCCTTTAGTTGAAATGTTTTTGAGATACCCTTTTTTATTGTCTTCCACTTTATAATAACCTCTACAAAAAATTGAGTTCTTCGGTTTAATCGCAATTAATAATGAATTATATATATCTGAAGCAGAAATGATTGTGTTTATCCAACATACAAATAATAAAATTGATTTAATATTTCCTGATACATACAATGATACAATAGCAGGAACGACCGATAGTACAATAATAGGCAAGCTCATAAAGATCCAAAATCTCGTTTTGGATAAGATTGCATTTGTATTTAGCCAAAAAAATATTCCACTACACGTCAAGCTAATATCACCTTTTTTATTTATAACAATAATATGTAGACATTCATGAACAATGAAAACAAAAATACCTATGATGATGAGATAAAAAATATTAATATGAGTAAAACTTGCTCCAAAATAATACGGTATTAGAAAAATAATGATTTGAAGTACATATACAAACTTCATATAATGTTTTCGGTGCCAATCATTTTGTATAAAAGGAGTCCATTCTGACAAATCCATACTTATTTGTGGTAAGTGACGAAACCAAATGATAATATGCTCTCCCCTCCCTCATTTAAACTATTCCATATTCCGAAAATTTGAAATCCACTAACACTCAACCGCTAATATAAAATGCAAACCTTCGCTTGCCTTCGCGTTTGCCGTACATTCTTCTATTTAAGCCTAAAGTGGTTCATGTTTAGGATGATTTGAGTAAGAAATTAATGTTTTCATAGACATATACATTCGACAAAATCCCCCAAATACCTTTTAGATATAATGTTATGAAATAGTTCTCGCATGTACAACTTACTGCATTTGTTTTTGGTGAAAAATACATCCAGAATCTACACTTTAGTATGGTTAACTAGTACTTTAGAATGCAAAAAAAGCTTAGAGTTTTAGCTCTAAGCTTTTTTTGCATTATCGCTCCCTTTAAAGAGCACTATTTTTTATCCATCCGGATTTACTCAATACATAATGATTATAAATTTGATTTTCTATCATCTGTTGACCCAAATAAGTAAACCCGCATTTTTCAATAACTTTATTTGATGGCACATTTTTAATTAAAGCAATTGCGTTAAGGACATCCACATTTGTATTTTCAAATAAATAACCGATTAAGCCTTTTGTCGCTTGCGTTGCATAACCATTATTATAATATTCACTTGAAACAGCATACATAATTTCTCTGTTCGGTGCAGGGAGTTCATCTTTCATGCCTGTGCAGCACCATCCAATAAATTCATTTGTGGTTTTCTTAAATATTCCTAGTCTTAATATGTGATCATCTATGTTAGTCGTAGTTCTCACTGCATTAAGAAACGCTTTATTTTCAGGTATTTCATAATTTACAACCCAATTAACCCTTTGTTCTTTCGTTGATTTCCAGTCTGGTAAAAACTTTTCTATTTCCGGTTGATTTGCTATTTTATAAATACTCTCTGCATCTTTGACCGTAAACTCTTGTAGGTATATATCACCACAATCTATTCTAAATAACTTAGTCAAACTCTCTTCTCCCACCTTAATCCCCCTTCCTTACGTTAAAGCGCCTTAATCTGCTTCGTAAGTTCCATAAACCGTTCATCTAGTTCTTTATATTCTTTGTCTTTAGAAGTTAAAAAGCTTAATTTCCCTAATACTTCTTGTCTTTCTGTTTCTAACGTTAAACGTAGCTCTTCAATTTCATCCCTTGTTTTCGTAGGTTCTTCTAGCTGTTTTTGTATCGTATTGTTTAAAAACACGAGTTTTGTGTTAGTTGTTTTCTCCAGAAAATATCGATCGTGAGAAACGATAACGAGTGTTCCATTATACTCAGCTAATGTATTTTCAAGCTGTTCACGCGAAGGTAGATCAAGGTGATTCGTCGGTTCATCTAAAATAAGTACATCTTTTTCATCTAAAATATAAGCCATGAGCTTACATTTCACTCGTTCCCCCATACTCATATATTCAATCGGCTCTTTCCATTGGGAAGATTCAAATCCTAGATGTTTCATTAAATTTTGGACTTTTCCTCGTTCTTCAAATGTCTCTTTATAAAATAAATCTTCTGGTGTTTTATCAAGTGGTAAATCAAATACTTCTTGTGTTAAATAACCGATGTTTGCTGAAGGTGAAATCCATACTTCTCCTTCAACAGTTTCTGTTCCCATAATCATCTTCAGTAATGTTGTTTTCCCGCTACCGTTTGGTCCAATAATTGCAATCTTCTCACCGTGCTGAATTGTAAAATTAACGTTTTCAAATAATGTTCGGCTATTAAATTCTTTCCGCAATTGTTTTACTTCTAAGAAACGTTTTCCTACTTTTTTACTCGCTTGAATAGAGAATTCAACTGAATATTCCTCTTTCACACGTTCTACTTTCGTTTTCTCCAGCTCTTTTTCAAGACGTTTTCGTTTTGACTTCACTTGCGCATCCATTCGCTTCGCTTTTACACGATAAAATTCTTTAACTCCTTCTTGTTTTGTAGACTGCGCATGTGCCTTTTGTGACCATGAACTTAATTCTTTTATATGATTTTCTACTTGTTCTATCTTTTTTTGTTGTTTTTCATATTCACGTTGCTGCGTCATTCTTTTATGCTCACGTGCTTTCATATAACTCGTATAATTACCGCTATGGTCAATTAATTTCTTATCCTCAATCGACCATATTCTAGTTGCGACAACATCTAAAAAGTATCGATCATGCGATACGACGATAACTGTACCTTTCATATTTTTAATTTGCTTAATGAGAAATTCCGTACTCATCTCATCTAAATGATTTGTCGGTTCGTCTAATATTAAGACATTAGGATTTTCGGCAAATCCTTTTGCTAACCGAACTTTCAGCTTTTCACCACCACTTAACATATGAAAATCGTTCGTTGGCACGCCCCATTTCGCAAAAAGTTCTGCTTCTTTTGCAATCACATCGTTACTAACAAAAGATTCTATTTCTTGTTCTACATATGCGGTTGTCATATTCATTTGCTGCCATTCAACAATGCCTTTTGATGGCTCAATTTTACCATTTATTAATTGAAGTAACGTTGATTTACCAGCACCATTTTTACCGATTAATCCGATAACATCCCCTTGTTTTACTGTCAAATTCATTTTCTCTAACAAAGTATTTTCCTTTATATCAACATAAACATCATTTAATTTTAAAATTTCTTTCATAATACCGATCCCTTTCGTTAAGGGAGAATAAAAAAATCCTCCCAAATAAATTTGGCAGGATTAGTCATTACATTATTTATACCCAAATAAGCTATTGCGCAACATAAATAGCAATACCGTTGTATGGAAATTGGGCAGACTAATCCTATTTTTTATAAATTGAAATTTATTGAATTTCAACATTTAAAAATAAGATTAGTTAATCATCGTCCACCCATCATTCCTTTCCGTCGTTAGTAACCATATTGTACCATGATAGTACTGTATGAGTAAATGCAATTATATGTGCTGGAATAAAGATCGCTTTCTTCCAAGGCAATTTATCATTTCTTAACATCATATTAAACAATCATAAATTACGCTTGTTGTACTACTTCCTTTAGATTTCCCTAATAATAAACTTCTACGCACTACTTCTTATATAGTTTTTATATAAATTTATAATTAATTATATTTTATTCGTTATCCAATAATCACTTATTGTTTTTCGATAAATTTTTATTGATTACTCCCTTGTAATAAGCTATTATATGTTTGTAGAAAATATTAATGTAAGGATTGAATTTATGGACAGGACATTAAAAATCACAAAGTTAAATATGTTTTTAAGGATTTTTCTCATCCCGATTATAGTAGGGATAATTGTTGGTATACTAACTAAATTAGGGCAAGGTATACTTCCAGGACATTGGAATTCATTAGCTAATCTAGGAAGCGTTTGGTTAGTTCCATCCTTTTTTGTGGCTAGCTTTAGTTATTCTAAGCGTACAGCTATACTTTCTGGTATCCTTGCACTACTCGGTATGGTATTAGGCTATTATGGTTATGCAATAGTTATTGAAAATGTAGCTCACTCTATTTATTTTATATCTGTATGGATTGTATGTGCATTTATAGGAGGAACTATCTTTGGAATTGCAGGTTTTCTATGGAAAGATACTACAAATCCACTTCATAAATTCGGTAGCGCGCTTATTAGTGGAGTTTTTGTAACGGATGGACTTCACATTCTTTTACATTTTGAAGACTATAGTCACATGTTACCTGTTGGATATACCGAAGTGATAGTCGGCATTATCTTGATTCTTGTATTAGAACGCTCTAATGCTAATCGAATTTCTTCTTTCTTAATGATGATTCCTATCATTATTTTAGGATTAATTGGATATAAATTATTAAGTTTGTTTACTTAATTACAATACTGTATCATGAAAAAACAAAAGACTAATTCTATTATAATCCACAAAACATATCAAGAATTCGAACATTATACTTATTAGTGTTGATACTCTTACTCATAGGATGGATTCATGAAGCTATCTCTTTCAAAGGGGTGGCTTTTTTCTTACAAAAACTATTTATCAGCTTTTTATTAAATACTTCTAATTTAACAATCGTATTTATTAGCGTGTCATTATACATACTAAGATGACCTTTTACTACTTCATATAATCGATATAAAGTGAAATTTTAATCAACGGGGTTTTTCTTCATCCCCCACTGATTATTAGTTGAACCAATCGGACTTTAATGAGCAGCCCGACCTAACTTCTTTGCTTTCGCTGAATTTTGAGGTGGGGGTCTTACTGCCCATTAAAGCGGGATAAAATAAGGCTAAAAAACTTATCTCCACAGTTCTTTAGCCTAGATCACTTATTTACACATTAAAAAATATAATTCGTACAACGGTACCTTTACCAACTTCTGAATGGATTTCTACACTATGTCCTAATTGTTTCGTAATTTCATATACAAGATATAGCCCCATTCCAGTTGATTCTTTAAAATTTCTGCCATTTTCCCCTGTAAAGAAAGGTTTAAATACTCTAGGTAAATCTTGCTTCGGCATCCCCACACCACTATCGACAATTTCAAGTATAACGTTATTACCTTCCTTACAAGCATTTACTTTAATCTTCTCTCGACTACCAGATGAATATTTGATCGCGTTCGATAGTATTTGTCCAATTAAAAATTGTAACCATTTTGCATCACTTTCTACAATAATGTCCTTATCAATTTTAAGCTCTGGGTATACAAAATTCCGGATAAAGAAGCGTTTATGTTCATGCACAGAATCATTCACTATTTTATGTAGCTGTACTTTTTCTACATAAAAATCTTGTGTAAATGCCTCTAAACGTGCGACATACAGAGCCATCTCTAATCCCTTTTTCAGCCTATCTGTTTCCTCGTTAATACTTTCAAACCGTGGATCGACTTCATCTTGTGTAATTAATTCTATTACAGATAAAGGTGTTTTCATTTGATGTATCCACTGGTTCATAAAGGTTAAATGATCATTATTTTTTCTCTCTTGTATTTGCAGCTGATTTTGATAATGTCGATATTGCACCTCAAGTAAGTCCTGAAGCGCAGTAGATAAAACTGCAAAATCTGATTTTTGAACAGAATCATCCAAAGAATGCAACGGATTTGCTAATCGTTCATAGAACGTACGATGAGTAAAGTAACGAAATACTAAATAGCCTACCATAAAAAAGACACCTAAAAACATTGCATATAATGCCGTTGCAATATGGTTATGCCCATCAAACCAATATACAAGAAATATGACTAGTAGCTGGATTACTGTAAAACAAATGAGCGGTATATGATCACGAATAAATAATTTTATCATTTCTCTATACCATTATCCCAAGTTATATGCAATCTATAACCAACACTACGAATCGTTTCAATTGCATCTTCAATCTGTAATGTTTTTAACTTTTTACGCACACGAGTTGTATTTACGCTTAAAGTATTATCATCAACATAAGATTCGCTATCCCATAATTTATTTAACAACACTTCTCTACCCACAACACGCGGATAATTTTTCATTAACATTTCTAATAAAATGGCTTCGTTTCTCGTTATATCAATCTCTTGATTACGCAATTTCAATACAAGCCTTTCAGGATATAAACAAAGACCTTGTTGCTCAACCATCCGTTCTTCTACTTTCGGTGCATAATCTCCGTAAGCACGTCTTAAATGACTACGAATTTTAGCCATTACAACTTCGTAATGGAATGGCTTTGAAATAAAATCATCGCCACCGTTTTCTAGTGCCATAACTTGATCCATCGTGCCTTCACGGGCTGAAATAAATAGTATCGGACATGTAGAAACTCCACGAATTTGACGACACCAATAGTACCCATCAAAACTCGGTAAATTAATATCTAATAAAACTAACTCTGGTTGTTCTTCTAAAAAAATGTCTAATACATTTTGAAAATCCGATACAATAATTCCTTCATACCCGTATTTCGCAACATGTGTTGATAATAGTTCTGCAATTTTCATATCGTCTTCTACAATCATAATTTTAACCATTTGTTAACTCCTTTTTCGATCCACAATCTTATTTACAATAATATAAAATAAATACTACCTGTTTTTATATAATTCGTAAATCAAAAAAGGATACCTTTATACAACAGCATCCTTCTTCTATTATTCTTATTTAATATGAAATTTACTCAAATTTAAACCTAGCTTCTCCACATAGTCCATACCTAGTTCCATTCGTGCTGTTTTCAGTGGATCTACAACTTGGCAAACTCTTAAATCGCCTGCAGCTGATAATAAAAGTGTTGCATCAGCTTTAGACATTTCTAATTCTTCATGTAAAAATGTCACCATATTACGTACAGCGCGATTCGCTGCATCATCTAACAATTTTTCTGAAGCAATCGTCATTAATTTTTCATTTTGGATAGCCATTGGTAGTGGCCATTTCTTTCCTTTTATAATCTGAACAGTTACCGTCACTTCACCAGCAACCTCTACTCCACTAACACCAATTTCACCATCACCCATCGCTGCGTGTAAATCGCCTAATGCTAATAGAGCACCAGGAACATTTACAGGTAATAATAATGTTGTCCCTTCTTTTATCTCTTTACAATCCATATTCCCGCCGTGATCATGCGGTGTGCCACATGAAATGCTCTCTTCTTTCGGCGCAGTACCAATTACACCAATCATTGGATTAATCGGGATTTGCAGTTCATTTGAAAATAAAACATGTTCATTATGTATCGGAACAATTTTCACTGTATTTTCATTTAGCTCTTCACCCATTACACCAAGATTTGTACCTGTAGTTAAAACGCCTTGCTCTGCAATTTTAATTTTTTCAATCGTTACGGCTAATATATCACCAGGTTCTGCACCAATGATATATACAGGTCCAGTCGCTGGATTAATTCGGTTCCAATCTAATTCTTGAAACGCAACATCTTCAGAATCAATTTGATTTTCAAAGCAATCATATGTTTCAAATACAAGACGACTCCCAATTTCTACTTCCATACATGGCTTATTATCTGGTGACATTGCGTGTATAATATGTTCTTTATGAATGCGATACATTTTATCTCTCCCCTTTTATATTGGTCTACAATTACTAATTAGCTTTTTTCATACAAGCTCCTCTTCATATTTGATGATATTTGCACGTGAAAAAGCACCTAGCTTATTTTCATACATACACTCTTTACTATAACAGGTAAAGAAAGGTGGTAGCACTATGCCCCTTATTCCATATAACGAAAGTGATGTTGATTTACTAGCTCGTTTAATTCGTGCTGAAGCTGAAGGAGAAGGTCGACAAGGTGAACAACTTGTCGGTTGCGTAGTAGTAAATCGTGTATTTTGTGATTGCTTAGATTTTAAACAACTTCGATCTGTACGTGATGCAATATATCAAAGCCCCGGGGGATTTGAAGCCGTACAATACGGATATTTTTATCAGCGTGCTCGTGATTCAGAAAAAGAAATTGCAAGAAAAGTTTTACAAGGTGAATGGCGCTGGCCAGCACGATGGGCTCTTTGGTATTTCCGTCCAGTTGGTGCTTGTCCACCTGAATGGTATAATCAGCCGTTTGTAGGACAGTTTAAAAGTCATTGTTTTTATGAACCACGTGGTGATGAATGTCCGAAAATGTATTCACGGTAGTAAAATGTGTAACGCAAGTACTTAGCTGAGTACTTGCGTTCCCTTTATTTTTTAGAAATCTAATAATATGATGGATTTTTCAATCCTACTACATGTATTAATAACGGTATGCGCGGGCCGCTAGACTGATTTATAATGAGCTTATATATAATAATAAATAATCGTTTTTGATTTTCTTTCATTATTTTTTTATTTTCATCATGACAAATCGAATACAATTGTTCCATTAAGTGAGAGTAATCTTTGTTAGAACGAAGTATGGTGCAAGCTTCTACTAGCCACTCTTTCTGCTTTTCATCTAATGTGTTGTAAAACTCTATATTTCTCTCTTGATTTACAGCAATTAATTATTCAGTTTGAAAGTTTCTAACCCAATACTCTGCACGTTTGCTTATCGCTATCATATCCTCTAATGCATAATTCCTATCTGTTTTTTCTAATATACCTTGTAAAATAGATGAATCAAAATTTAATAGCGGTAACGTTCCAGCAACTTGATTAAACTTTGGATACTCTTTAAACCCGCTATCAACTTTAGAGAGTTTAATTGCATCAAATAAATCTTCATTTTTGAGCGTTTTATTTTCATAACTATCTTTTAATCGTTCATACTCTGTATAATTGCGAATCACATCTTCATCAAGGCCGATATGAAAAGCTGCGTTTGGTCTATATTTAGCAAACATAAAAAGAATCACTTCTGGTAAATACACTTTTAACAAATCATTAGGTGTAATACTATTCCCTGAAGAACTTGACATTTTTTCATGATTCCCTTTAATTCCAATGAAATCATAAGCAACATAATGAGGAGCTTCACGATTGAATATTTTCATTGCAATTTCCTTTGATACATTATAACTACCCGTTTCCGAAGAATGATCTCTTCCGCCCGGTTCAAAAATAACATCCTCTATCATCCATCTCATCGGCCAATCGATTTTCCAATTCAGTTTCATTTTATTTGTATTTAATACCGATAATTCAGTTTGATTTCCGCATTCACATTTATATCGTACTGTTTTTAATACTTCATCAAAATGTGTAATCGTTGTTGCATCTTTCCCGCATTTCTCACAATATAATGTAACTGGATAAAAGCTCTCTCGCTCTTCTTCACTACACTCTCCTGTTTTAAAACTCATTAAAATATCATATATTTCTTTTATATAAAGCCTCTAATATGTTTTTGTTATATCTTCCACTTCTATATTCAGCATGTTGATATATGAATTCCACTTCAACCCCAAATACTTGAAGCGATTTCTCAAACTCTTTTTCAAAATGCTCTGCATAGGAGTTATGACAACCATATGGATCTGGAATATCACAGTATGGCATACCAATATATTTTGCAAAAGATGGATCAATATTTTTAGGGACTTTTCTAAACCTATCATAATCATCCCATGAAAATATAAAACGAGTCTTTTTGCCTAAATCTTGAAGTGCTCTTACAACGAAATAAGTCGTTATTATTTCGCGAAAGTTTCCGATATGAACAGATCCAGATGGACTGATTCCAGATGCGCAAACAAAAGTTTCTTTGTTTGGATGTTTCCTTATTAATTCATGTGCTACTTCATACGCCCAATGCATATATTACTCACCTCAATTGTTTTTTTGTTTTCACATTTTCAGTTTTATGCAATAAAAAAACTCCCACCCCCAAGATTATTCATCTTGAGGACGAGAGTTGTTAACTTCGCGGTACCACCTCAGTTTGTTAATACGTCGCCATATTAACCTCTTCAGGTACGGCAAAATATGCGTATACCCTATCTCTATAACGGGAGAACCCGTCGCACCATCCCTAAACAAACTAGTTCCTTGCGCAGCTCCAAGTCTTTTTTCGTCAAGATGTATACCGCTCTTTCTCAGCTACCAGAGCTCTCTGTACGTATCCTTTTCTTAACTACTCGTCTCTTCCATGCTATTTTATATATTAGTTTTTTCATATGATAATTTATAATACTTTTATTGTCAAACTTTTCCGAACGAAATAACTATCTAAAAAAATGTTTTATCGCTTCTAATTGAATTTTGTGACTACACTCATCACAACAATATACCCCTTTTGGTTTCTCTTTAAATCGCTTATATTTTTCACTACCTTCGTAAACACGAAATATATTTTTACAAGAAAAGCAAACAATTTCATAAAACATCATATGCATTTTCCTCTCCATGTTTATACATTTTTTTAATCACTTGAGAAAATCAGTTTTCTATAGTACAAATCTTAATATCTTCTGATTAAAAGGTTTACCTCTATTCATATCGAATTATATAAATATCTTATAAAGTGAGGTGAAAATATTGATCAGTAATATAGAATTAGTTTTAGATGCAAAAGCAAGTTTAGCTGAAGGGCCATGTTGGAATGAAAATATTGGAGCTGAAACTATATGAACCGTATCGATTACATAAGAAACGAAGAAAGGAAATATCATGACCTTTGCTATGAACAATACAAACTATTTGAAACTGGCTCTTGGCTTTACAAACCGGTTAAAACAGTTATGGACTTAATGGAGTACTTTGAAGGACAAAATAACTTACAAGTACTTGATCTCGGCTCTGGTGTCGGAAGAAACAGTATTCCCATTGCACAAAAGATACAAAATACTAGCGGCACTGTTACATGTGTGGACTTACTCGATTCCGCTTTAACAAAATTACAAGCTTATAGCAAAGAACATGATGTATTTGAAGTTATAAAAACAGAAAAAGCAGCTATTGAAAACTACTATATTGCCCCTAATACTTTTGATTATATCGTTGCAGTATCAAGTTTAGAGCATGTTAAATCAGAAAAAGATTTAAAAAACGTGCTCCATTCTATAAAAAAAGGTACAAAGACTGGTGGTATCAATTGTTTCATTATTAACTCGAACATACAAGAATTTGACTTACATACGAAAGAAAAATTAGATGCTTTAATTGAAATTAACCTTCCTACTGAACATATGATATATCTATTAAAAAGTATTTATAAGGAATGGCAAGAAATAAAAATTGAAATAAAAGAATTAGCTTATAATATAGTCCGAAACGAAAGAGAAATTCAATTAAAAACAAATGCTATAACATTTGTTTTTCAGAAATAAAACTATAAAAGGTAAGGTTTTTCCCTCATATATTCATAGAAACACCCTTACCTTTCAATTATAAATTCTTCATAAAATTGCTTCGTTATTAGTTTTAGCTTCATCTAAAACATTATTTTTATTAGAAATACTATTCAGCTATTAATTGAATTCATTCATTTATCAATAATTGCTTGTCGAGCTTTTTCTTTATCCTCAAAATGAATAGTCGAATCCTTTAAAATTTGATACGTTTCATGCCCTTTCCCTGCAATCAAAACAATATCATTAGAAGATGCCATGTTTATTGCATGTTTTATAGCCAGTTCACGATCTACTTCTACTTTATAATTCAAATTATTATTCTGTGAAAATCCTTTTTCAATATCTTTCATTATTGCCTGCGGGTCTTCCGAACGTGGATTGTCAGAAGTAATAAAAACAAAATCGCTATAACTTCCAGCAATTCCACCCATTATAGATCGTTTTTTTGCGTCTCTATCTCCACCGCAACCGAAAACAGTAATGATTTTACCTTTTGAAAACTCGCTAATTGTAGAGAGGACATTTTCTAACGCATCCGGTGTATGAGCGTAGTCCACTATTACAAGGAAATCTTGGTTTTCGTCTATAATTTCCATTCTACCTTCAATGCTCTTTAAGTTACATAAGCTGTCACTAATGTTTGTAAGCGGAATACCTTCAACCAATGCAGCTGTTATTGCTGCTAATGCATTATAGACATTAAAGCGGCCTACTAGATTTAGATTGATTTCTATTTCTCCATTAAAGGAAGAAACTAAAAACTGAATTCCTTTTGAACTTAAAGTTATGCTCTTCGCTTGAACATCTGCACCGTTATTTATCCCATATGTAATCACTTCAGCAGAAGTAACTTTTTTAAAGTATTCTACCGATGGATCATCTGCATTCAAAATAGCAATTTTTTGATCTATAGTAGAAAAATCATTTCCTAATCTTGAAAAAAGAAGACCTTTTACGTGCTTATATTCCTGAAATGTTCCGTGGTAATCCAAATGATCTTGCGTTAAATTTGTAAAAACAGCGGTTTTAAAGTTACACCCTTTAACTCTTTCCATATGTAAACCCTGTGAGGTAACTTCCATAACACAATAATCTGTATTATGATTTTTCATCGTTTGCAAATTCCGCTGAAGTATCGGTGGTTCTTGCGTATTAATATCAGTAGGATACCATTTCGAACCAACTTTCACTCCGTTATTCCCCATAAGCCCTGTTTGAAATCCATAATCACTCAAAATCTTTTCAAGTAAATAGGAAGTAGTTGTTTTACCATTTGTTCCTGTAATTCCAATTAGCTTCATTTTATTAGATGGGTAACCATAGAAATGTGACGCAATAACTGCCATAGCGTATCTTGCATCTTTAACAATTATTTTAGGTATTTCAATATTTACATCTCTTTCTACAATTAACGCCACAGCGCCATTTTTCACTGCATTTTCAACAAATTGATGTCGATCTTCAAGAAAACCATCAATACCTGATACACATATAAATAAATTTCCACTAGTTATTTTTCTAGAATCCATTTCTAATCCCGTAATTTCTACATTCATATCTCCAATGGTTTCTTTAATCAATAACAAATCTGCCAGCTCTTTTAGTTTCAAATCCCTCGCCCCCTTACAAATTCCCCCTACTTATTTTACCACTTTATATAAAATAATGGTTTAAAATTCCATATTAGTCGGACGAAATTTAATCATCTTCAATAAACAAAAAAAATAAAAGAGCACTTGTTTCCGCAAGTGCTCTTTTTGGGGATTTTGAGATATCCTATTAAAGAAAGTTAAGGTTACTTAAAGTTAATAGGTATTTCTATTATATGCTTGTCCTTTTTATTTGTGCATAATCAATATATAAACATCTTTAGTAATTGTTAATAACTTTTATCCCGCTTTAATGGGCAGTAAGACCCCCACCTCAAAATTCAGCGAAAGCAAAGAAGTTAGGTGGGGGGCGGGCTGCCCATTAAAGTCCGATTGGTTCAACTAATAATCAGTGGGGGATGGAGAACCCCCCCACTGATTAAAGTTTCACTTTATTTATAGTTCTTTCTTGCATTTTATCATTAAGAAATTGATTGAAGGTTTATTTGCTATGTTCTTATTTGGTTCATCAATTTCCGAAACTTGTACTAATCCATATTTATTAAAATCTTGTTTTATAGATTCAGAATCATAGAAGAACATTTTTATGCCTTCCATTATCTCGTAATAATCTTTATCCAACTGTTTTCCTTTTCCGTACATGGGAGCTTTATTAGAGACAGTTGTTAAAACCATATATCCACCTGGTTTTAACTGATAATAACAATCTTTAATAAATTTCTCTCTTTCCTGCTCATTCAACAAATGAAGAAGTGCATGACTAAATATCCCATCATATAGTTTATTATCAAAAGGCATTTTGTTTACCGAACCGTGATACATACTAACATCTTCTAGTCCGTTTTCTCTTGCTAAATCGATCGCTGTTTTCGAAATTTCAATGCCTGTTACATTTATACCATTTTCGATAAATACCTTTGCGTTTCTCCCATATCCAATACCCGGAACTAATATGTCTTTAACATTGTTTTCCACAAAAAAATCTTTTGTCAAAATTGCAGATTCTGTAGGTTCAAACCCCCACATCGTTTGCTTCTCAATAAAGCTTGATTCCCAAAATCCCATTATATTTCTATCTCCTTATTCTTATCTCATGTTTAATATCAGATGAAAGCCATATTCATTTTAAAGCTGCTTTTTTCACCACAGTCACTATAGCTCCATTGAATATAGCATAATAATAAGCCTATATCTATTATAAAGATTGGTGTAAAACTCACTCTTTTTTATCAACCCATATGTTTTTGTAGAAAAATAAAAAAGCCAATACTTTTGTTGTGGTATTAGCTTTTCTCAGGAGAAATTATCTTTTTGTATTGTGCTGATCTAATATTTTTTCTAACATTTCTAAAGTTATCGGTTGAGCTTTCTCTATTAATAGATAACCAATACGTCCATTCGGCTCAGCTGTAACTTGCTGCAAACTCTTTAAATCATGAATTCCTTTTTCTCTTAATTGCATATAAAGTTGTTGTTCAGACATTTTTGCCTTCATCAAGTTCGCTTTAATAATCTCTCCGTTTTCAACAATTACAAAGCTACTGCCATTTAGGAATTGTTCCACCTTCCTTGATTTCAGTTCAAAGAAATGAATGATAAGAAGTACGCTTGCAAATATTACAGCTGCAAATATAGATGGGACTACTTTCCTACTTAATACAGGCTCTACAATAATACGTGCTATTGATACTACTATAATGATTTCAGCTCTCGTCATTTGGCTAACAGATGTACTACCCGTCATTTTTAATGCAAGAATCCCAGTAAAAATTAAAATAATACTTTCAAAAATAATATGCATAATAGTCCAATCCTTTAATGGTAAATGTTATTAGCATTCCCATTTTATATAGCATTCTAAATGAACTTTAATTAAACTTTTTTGTGAAAATTAAAAGTTACATATATAAAAAATGGATCTATTTAGATCAATCTTTTTTCAATAAGGATTTGATAATCCATCTTCTATTGTCAAAAAAACAAAAGCACCCAAATGGATGCGTATAGATTAAACTTATTCATTATTACTTTCTCCACTTTCATCATCAACTGATTTCAAGTCTAACATGCTGCCTATATCGGGCGGTAAAGCTAACTCTATACCAGCTACTGGTTGATTATCTTCATTAAACCATTGTTTCTTAAATTTAATCAATTCTTCATTTTTCTTATTTTCATCCATATTACCCCGCCTTTTATGTACATGATATTAAATACTTTACTTAATATCTACATTAAGAAAGATAATATACTTTTTGTACATAATGAAAAAGCAAAACCCCTGCCTGGTTTACATACCCGATGTACCTATAAAAAAATTCTCGTACATGTTACTCCGCGCTCTGTTATCATATTAGTGTCGAAACATATGTAGGCTATGTGACAAGTATCTGTTCGTTTTGTTCATTATTCATATGAGACAAATACTTTTAAAGGAGTAATTATTCCTTGACTTAATTCCTTAAAACATTGAATGCGTCCTGTATATAAATGTTAAAAATGAAGAGTTATCTAACGAAGAGCTTCTAAGCTTATTTTGTGTAAGGTACCACTATGAAAGAATCCCAAAGTTACTAAGAGAATACATCATGAGCGATGTTGTCATTGATTTAGATACGGACTATATTTATATTCCTAATAGATAACAGTAAACTAGTTGAAATGAATAGAAATTACGATTCAGCTAAGTGTTTAATAAAATAAGTGAATGCCCAAATTAATGTCGCAAATTGAGTGACAAAATACATTGTCCATTCAAAACCAGTCAATTTCCTCTCTCGTTTCACTTTCTTTAAGTATCTGTAAAATATAAATGTACTTAAAAACATAAGTAACAATGATAATTGCTGTAAATCATCCACTATACGTACCCCCATAGACTCCATCAACCTCCTATTCAAAGTAAATACTATACCTTAAGGATATCACCTATTGGTAGTTTATTTCCATTTAAAACAATTATGTCCTAAACAAAATGAGCACTCAACAATTGAGTGCTCTAAAAAGTATTAACGTAACAATTTTCTTCTAGTTTTTATAACTAAGTTCTATCACTTCCAATATAAGATTACTATCATATTTCCTTTTATAGAGGTAACGTCAGGAAAATACGAATTTACAACGTTAAGGAATTTTCATTACTCCATAACCATTTTTAAGTTATATTCAAAAACCATGCTTTGACATTGTCTAGAGCATGGTAATTATTTAAACAAATATAAATCTGCTAAGTTACTTTTTAAGCTCATCTATTTATTGAATTCATTAACTGGAAGAAGTATTCAGGTTTATGAGTCTTATTTAGGTTATACCATGCATGTAATGTATCTGGTGCAAATACATCTAATTTTTTCAGTACTTCCATCGCAAATTCCAGAGGAGCTATTCCTGATGCAGTAACTAAATTCGCATCAGATACCGCAGATCCCAACTCATAGAACTTTTCTCCTTTATAGTTAGGACATACTATTTTAGTGTATTCTAAATTATTACTTGTATGCTTTCTAGTATCTAAGTATCCCATATTGGCAAGGGCCTCAGTTGCACCACAAATTGCAGCAACAATAGTGCCAGACTTTAAAGCTTGGCCAATTCTTTCCAAGATAGGCTGATGAATTTCTTCACTCCAAGTAGTCCCTCCTGGTAAAATTAAAAGATCTTTACTCTCAAAAGTACATTCATCAAGGGAAATATCTGGTTTTATGCTCAGTCCCCCCATAGTAGTAATCATTTCTTTATTAGCTCCTACTGTAATTACTTTTAAAGGTACTAAATCTTTTTTAAAATATCTTCCTGAGTTTAGTTCGGTAATTAAATATCCATATTCCCAGTCCGACATTGTATTAAATACATATAGAAAAACTTTTTTTGTTTGCATCCCATATCACTCCAATCACAATTGATATGGATATTATAATATAACTCCCCTGACAGTTAACGTCAGGGAAGTTATCATACTTCATGAAATTTTATTAATTCCGACAGTACTTCAATAAGTCTTTTCTTAAGACTTATTGGCTCAATAACTTTAATAGATTTATTGTACGGTAAAAGTAAATAAGGTACATATGTATGTATCATATCTTTTTCAAGAAGAAAAACTGCTTGATTTGAAGTCCGCTCTTGTAAATAATGTCCTAAAAACCAATGTTGGCAAATATCAGCCAATACACTTTTATCCCCACTAATAACCAAAGAAATAATTCCTTCTTTATCTTCTATAGTTGGAAGAAGATTTTTTATAAAAAAGTCACGTGCTGAAAAATTTTCTGGCCGGTTAAACTTATTTTCGGTTAGCATTAAACTTTCAATTCGATCTACTCTAAAACTACGGATATCATTCCTAAGATGACAAAATCCAATCACATACCACTTATTATTCCAATAGATAATTCTGTACGGATCGACCAATCTATAATTTAATTGCTTTTTGCCACTTTTATAGTAGAGGATTTTTATTGAGTACCCGTCAGTTACGGCCTGCTCCAATTCCTTCAAAAAATGTTCCATAGAGAGTGAACTAAATCGACTGATTACTTCTAGACTACTTAAATGTTGGTTTATCTTTGCTTCCTGCTCTTGATTTGAGTATTTACTTAGTTTTGAAATGGCCCTATTTAATGCTTTACCTCCATAATATCCGGCTTCTTCTGCAAAAACAGCAGCGTGAAATAGTGAAGTTTGCTCTTCCAAATCAAAAAAAAGAGGAACCTCAATAAAATTGTTCAATAAAGTGTATCCACCGTTATGTCCTGGTTCTGAAATTATAGGTACACCACTTGTTGAAATTGTATCAATATAACGATACACAGTCCTTATATTCATCTCTAACTTTTCTGAAATTTGTTTCGCAGTAATTTTTTTACCTGAGCGAAGCATCCATAGAATCGCTAACATATTATCAATTTTAGGCATGTAATTCCACCTCTCTATGGAATTTATCCCCTATTATATATTTCTGATTTTTAGTATAACTCATCAACTGTTCCTTTCCGATAGCTTTCTATATAATGAGGCCATAAACACATTTGTAATTTCACAAATTTGATTTACAGTCATATCTACCTCTTTATAAAGCTTTACTGCATAATTCATTCCTGCATGATTTTTATGGTACTTCTTTAACCGACCTTTAAACTTTCCTTCTTTCTTAGCCAGTTCAATCCCTTCACGCTGCCGCATACGGATAAGATCACGTTCTAATTGGTTTACACCCGCCATAACCGTAATTAAGAATTGGCTGTAGGGATTATCTTCTGATAAATCTAGCCATGTATCTTTGAAGGATTTTAATTATCATCTTTATTATAATATTTAGTAACAACAATAGCTTCAATTATTATAGCGATACACACAAACAAGAGAATTATTTTGCGCCTCACAACAAACCTCCTTTTTCATTTTTTTCTTTTTTAAATTGAAAGGTTATACGTTCTACTTGTTTGATTTCCTCCATTATTTTACGAATTCCTTCTTCAATCCTATCTTCCTTTACATTCGATACGTTTAACTTTAATAGTCTTTCTTTCGGAAAACCTCTCACATAATTTTTATCAATTGTATCAATACTTATTTGTTTTTCACTTAGTCTTTGGAAAAACATTTCTGAAATACTCGTTTTATGTAATTTTAAACAAGTATGAATTCCAATTGTATTATGCTTTTTATATGTGAATAAAAGTGGGTTTTCACTATGAGTTCTTTCTAGTGTTTCTGCTAATTTTTTAGATCTATCGTGATAGGAAGATTTAATTTTATTTTTATGACGTTCAAACATGCCACTCTTTATATAAATTTCTAAAGCAGCTTGAGATATCATTGGGCTATCAATATCTAAAATCTTTTTATATTTATGGAAATCATTTGCAATGGATGGCGGAATGACCGCAACTCCAACCCGTAAACCTGGAAAAATAATCTTCGAATAACTTTTTAAATATATTACATGATTACAATTATCCAAGTTATATAACGGATCTGCTTTTGAATCCATTTCTAAATCTGCTAAATAATCATCTTCCACTATAAATACATTATATTTCTTAGCCAGTAGCACGATTTTTTCTTTCTCATCTTTAGAGTAAGAAGTTCCAAGTGGATGATGATATCTTGGTATTGTATAAAAGAATTTTATTTTACCTGTTCGAAAAATGCGTTCCAATTCATTTAAGTCAATACCTTCATTCGTACGTTTAATACCGATTACAGGAATTTTGTTTATTTCTAGATATTCAATATATAGATGATATGTTGGTTGTTCAATTAATATCGTTTCACTTTCATTTGGAAATGGTATAGAAGTTAATATTACTAGCGCCTGCTGTACACCTGACGTTATAAAAATATTCTCTTCTTTAGTGAAGACTTGATAGTTTGCCAGTTGTTTTTGAATAATCGGAATTAAAGATGGTAAACCTTTTGGCGTCCCATATACGAACAAGTCATTTTTATATGTATCAATGGCTTTATTAATACAATGTTGAAAATCTAAATATGGAAAAACATCTGGATCTGGTGCTGAGGAAGCAAAATCAATTATCTCGTCATTTTCTACAAAACTCCCTGATTTTCGAACAACGTAGTATCCACTCTGAGGGACGGAATAAATAATATGACGCTTTTCTAATTCATGTAGCGCTCGTATAACTGTTGCCTTATTGCATTCATATTTCGTAACGAGTGTCCGAATAGACGGTAGTTTCTTTCCTTCTTTTATATCTCCATGTTGAATCATTTTTTCTATATCATTAAAAATATTTAAATACTTATACATTATTTCACTCCCTTATTAAAGCACTTAAAAAGACCCCTCATTCTCATACGCTCTCTATAAAGCAAAAGTAAATACATCCTTTCTACCACGTTAAACTTTAACATTAATTGTAATTTCCTTCTCTTAACAAGGAAATTACAATTAATAAGTAGAATATCTCCATGAATAAATAAAAAGTGAGGGATATGTTATGCAGCGCTTAAATACGATTGATATTAGTAACGTTCTAGAATTAGAAAAGGCTCTTTCTACTTTAAAAAATGAAGTGATTGCTTCAAAACTAGAGCTTGAAAACTGGTTAATAAAACAATCTACAGTCATTTGGGAAATCGAAGAACAATTAAGATCACACTATATCGCCTTTCAATGTAATACAAATAATAAAAAAATAAAAGATACTTTTGAATATGATCAACAATATGTACGACCTCTTTTGAAACGTTATCAAAATTCATTTGATAATAAATATTTAGAGTCTCCTTTTCGAATGGAACTTGATCCAAAAACGTATAGCTTACTAGATAAAAAAATAATGAATGCGCAGACTTTATTTTGTGAAAAGAACATTGATTTAGAAGTAGACGAAGACAAACTAGTAACCGAGTACTTCGAAATTACAGGTGGTTTAACTGCACTATGGGATGGTGAAGAAAAAACAATTACTGAACTACAGTCTTACTTACAAGATCCGGATCGTCATATTCGAAAAGAAGCAAAAACACTCATTTCTGAAACATTCTTATCTGTTGAAGATAAATTACAAAGTATATTAAATGAATTAATCGTAATCCGTCACCAAAAAGCGAAAAACATTCAATTACATAATTATCGTGATTATATGTTTAAAAAACATGAACGTTTTGATTATACACCTGAAGATTGCTATGAGCTCGCTGAATCTATTCGTGAATACGTAGTACCACTTATCGATAAAATATTTAATGAGAAAAAATCTGAACTTCAAGTAGATAGTCTTCGTCCATGGGATTTAAAAGCAACCGCACCAAATCAAAAAGTATTAAAACCTATCGAAGATGCGAGTGATTTAGTCGAAAAAGGTTCTCGCATTTTACACAAACTAGACCCGGAATTTTCTGCATTATTAAGCCGTATGCATAAAAATAATTGCTTAGATTTAGAAAGTCGTAAAGGAAAAGGACCTGGAGGATTTTGTGAATACTTACCTGCTTCGCAACTATCTTTTATTTTCATGAATCTCAATCATACACATTATGACGTTACTACTTTCCTTCATGAAATGGGTCATAGTATTCATAATGAGTGTATGAATCAGCTAGAGCTACAAAAATATTTAGAAATCCCTTCTGAATCAGCTGAACTCGCTAGCATGACAATGGAATTATTTTCGATGGAGTATTGGGATACATTTTATGAAAATACAGAAGAATTTGTAAAAGCAAAATTAGATTTCTTTAAAGATATTGTTAAGTACTTACCACAAATGCTTATCGTTGATCAATTTCAACATTGGATGTATGAAAATCCTAATCATACTGCTAAAGAAAGAAATGAAAAGTATTTAGAATTACATAAAACATACCAATCGAACGTCGTAAATATTGAAGGGTATGAAAATTGGATTGCAACTAGCTGGTTACCTGTACTACACATATTTGAATTACCATTCTATTACATCGAATACGCTATCGCACAACTTGGTGCACTACAAATGTATAAACAATATAAAGAAAACCCTAAACAAGCAATAGAAAATTATAAAAAAGCTTTATCATTAGGTAGCTCTAAATCTTTACCGGAGATATATGAAGCGGCTGGCATTCGTTTTGATTTTTCTGGCGAAACAATTAAAGAACTAATGTTATTTGTAGAGGGCGAATTAGAGTCACTTAAACAATTATAAGAAGGAAGCTGTTCCTATATTTTAGGTTCAGCTTTCTTCTTTATTTTATTTATTAATTCTATGTACTGAGAATCACCATATCCGATTGTTGGAAAAATTTGAAACAACTTTATTAATAATTCATGATTTGATAAACCTTGATTTTTAGAGATGAATTTCATTACGATATTATCTTCTTTTAGCATTTCTAAATATAAGTCTATAGCCTGATACATTACAGGTGGTACTTTATAGGATGTTTTTTTATGGTTTACTAATACTTCATTGTATATAGAAGAATAATTCCCCAATTCAAGTTCAATTTGATTTACTTTAAATTCATCTTCTCTGAAGTTATTTAAGTATACTTTCCCTTCATAGCAAGACTGTTCAAGGTATGAAAGTAAAGTAAGTAGATTCATTTGGCAAAACATATCTTCACCGAACCATAAAACAATACATTTATACTTTTTCGTAAAAAGATTTTCTAACGGATCTATAACCTTTTTTGTATAACTTTCTACTGAACTGTTGTGTCCTTCTGCTCTTATATTAATAAACTCTTCATTAAAAACTCGTGTAGTAGCCGTGTTTACACACATTGCTTCGTTAAACGGAGCGTAATCAGACTCACCCATTAGCTTTTCAGCTTTAAATTCTTCATACATCATTTGACCATTCAATATGTTTAATACATCTTTATCAAACAACTCATTATTATTGCTACGTAACTGCTCAACCTCAAATTTTCTAGAAATATTCATTTTAAACTCCCCTTCTTTATTTATATTGAGTTTAACAAATGATTGAATAGGCATGTTGTTAAGCTTAAATTCTCTTGGATTTATTCCAAAAACATTTTTGAAAGCTCTACTGTAAGCCTCTTGCGAAGAATAATCATAATCTAATGCAATATCTATTATCTTTCTATCATTCTTCAGATCCTCCGCAGATAAATACAGTCTCCTTAAAAGAATATAGCGCCTAATACTAATGCCTGTTACTTGGTGAAATCTAAAAGAACAGTAATACGGAGAATAACCCATATAACGCGATAATTCATTTAATGAAATTTCTTCTTTTAAATTGCTCTCAATCCAATCAATCATCTTCTGTATATGTTCATTCATTTACTTCCCCCCTTATTAAGCATTATAAAAGATGTTCATTACTTTCTTTTGATATTTTTTGTGTTTTATAACATGATCCATTCATTACTTCATGCTTCGTTTTAAAGGAAATCAAAAATAAAACACGAATATTGTAAATTAAGAATCTTTTCGTTCTCTAGTAAAAAATTAAAGTTTGGAAAGGACGTTACAATGAACGAGCTAGAAAAAGAAATACTTCAATTCATAAATGAACGATATCCATTAAATTTTATTAACATTAAACCTATAACGAATGAAATGTATCAATGTCTTACTGAACAAGGTACATACTACATTAGAATTACAAACTATAAAACATATGAAGAACAGTTAGAAGAAGTTACATATACGAACTTTTTATATAAAAATGGTTTAGCAGTTCCTTCAATCATACATTCTCTTAATGGAAATTTAGTAGAAAAATTAACATTAGACAAAGAGATTTTTGCCGTATTATATAAAGCTGCGCCTGGTATACATTTACCAAGGTACGAATGGAATTCTAAAATATTTAAAAGGCTTGGTAAACAAATTGGAAAATTACATCGTATTTCTAAAAGCTTTGAACAGATTAAGCCGGTTAAACATATAAACGATTGGTATGAAAATGAAGAATATAATTTTCTTAAGTATATCCCTAAAGAAGAAACTACTATAAGAAAAATTGCATCTGACGTTTTAATTTCTATAAAAGAGCTACAAAAATCCACTTCCAATTACGGCTTAATTCACGGTGATTTATGGTTAGAAAACATTTTAGTTGAAAACAATTCAAACTTAACAATGATTGATTTTCAAGACTGTGAAAAACATTTTTACATATTTGATTTAGCCGTTCCTATTTATAGTGCGATAGAATATTCATTTGCTGGAAATGGGAATATAGCAGACTATGAACATTCTATTACAAAAGCACTATTTGCCGGGTATCAAGAGGAAAATGAACTACCAAAAGAGATGATAGACAGGTTTCCATTGTTTATAAAATTAAAGGAGCTTTTTGAATATAGCTTAATGCATATGTATTGGGATAAAGAAGAATTAACTGAGGACCAAGTACGAATAATGAACCTTTATAGGATGAAGATCGAAAATAAATATACCTATATCAATGTTTAAAAATGCTGTTGTTTAACTACAAGTATACTCCTCTATAAACTCAGTGTAATTATACTAAAACCTTTCTCCACGAAAAGATAAAAAACTTACCACTTTCTATCCTTAAATAGAAAGTGGTAAGTTTAATTTACTAGGAATATCGGAAGGAAAATGTGGTGTATGCACAATTGAAAATGCATATCCTTGCTCAATAAATGATACTTCATTATGTTTACATTGAAATGGTACACTATTTCTCTTAAAATTAATTTGAATTTGCTGTAAAAATGCAGGATTCGGTGTTCCGAAAGATACGTGTACTTCCGGTGGTAAAGCTTTCATCGCAATTGGGATCCAAGGTCGTTGCCACCATGTTGCAACAATATATGCTGTGCCCCCTATAACAAAGTTGAAAATATCCCCATCTTCCATCGTTTTCATATTTAGATTTGATTTCAACCATTCTGTAAATACAGGTACACTTTTAACGGGAAGTCCGATTTCTCTTACATATAAAATGTTTAAAGGCGAATGCGGTACTAATACACCTTCTTTAACATAACTATGTGCGATAATTTCGAGAAGGTTTCCATCTCCATCTCTGAAATATAAGTTGAATCGACCGCTCTCTTCATCAATTGTATGACCATCTTTCCATTTCGCAATAAGTAATCCAGACTGTTTTAGCCATTTTGCTGTTTCATGGAATTTTGAATATGGAATCTCAAAAGCGAAATGTGCAGGTGCGATTAGTTCGTATACTTCTTGAAAACTAATTGTAGTGTATGGTGTTACTTCAAATTGAATAAAAGATGCCGTTTCTTTTTTTATTGGAAAAGATAATATGTCCTTATATACTTGTTTTACCCCTTTTATGGAAACCGTTTGTAGTTTAATATCTGATATATGTGTAATCACGTTGCATACCCCCTTGTTTCTTATTATCTATTCGTATTGTATTACATTTATAAATAGATAGAATCAAACGGAAGGATGGATTTTTCAAATAAAAACTACAACTTTAGTATGAATATGTTAACTTCTTTCATTGTTGATATAGTATTGTTTCCATACAAAAAAGCTGCCTTTCCTTAAACGAAAAGCAGCTTTTACAATACAACACATCATGATTTTACAGCAATAATCATAAACCTTTTTGAATTCGTACCGATCCCTTTTTCAGAACTATTTGCATCAATGAATTTTTGTAAAATAGTAAAATCCTCTTCTTCTTCTCCAAATCTAGGAATAATAGGTGTATGTTTTAACAAAAAAATAAGATCTTCAGGCGAACTGTAATAATCAGTAATATTATATTCACGTACTTGCACGAGTTCAAATCCTGCACTACTAAGTTCACCCATATACTTTTCTTTTAAAGTTCCATCTCCTTCACCAAAGCATTGTCCTCTTCCAAATGCCTCTTTCAAGTTCAATTTATCATGTTCACTAACTTGTTGTGTTAAAAACAAAGCACCTTTTTTCATTACTTTTGCTAATTCGGATGCTATAAACGGTGCGTGACAACTAGAAGCAATATCAAAATGCGCATGCGGAAACGTTAAAGCTGCAGAATCCATTTGAAGAAACTCAACATTTTGTACATCCGATTTTCTCAAATTGGAATGTGCTTTTTCAATCATTCCGTTAGAATTATCTATTCCAACTAACAATTTAGCCGAAGATGCTATATGAAGTACATTTTCTCCTCCGCCTGTACCAACATCTAGTAAAATATGTGATGGCTTGCATCTTTCTTTTACCTCTCTATAAAAGTCCCATGAATCTCCTACAGTTTCACATTTTATTTTACTAAAATCCCATCCATTTAATCTTCCTACTTTATCATAAAAGTTTTTGTACTCTAATTCGTTCATTTTTTGTTTTCCCCTTTAGTGATATGTAATCACAAACTTATTAGTTAATTATATATTACAAAATATAAAATTCCAGAAAAACATTCCAAACACCACATTTAGTTTACATAACGTTTTTATAATCTATTACTATTTGTACATTCTAAATGCCTCCTTTCCCACTACCACACAAACTACCCAAAACAGCGCTTACTGATTTTCCATGTTTAGATAAGCTATATTCCACTTTAGGTGCTATTTCTTGAGGAATTTCCCGGTTATTAATTGATCTCGTTCCAATCCCACTTAAGTTCCTTGAGATATATCTAGGATTAAAAAGCCCCTTATAAATGTGGATTTATAATCCTAATTTAGAAACTGCTGAAGTAATACAGGGTCCTCTTTTAAAAGTTCTGCTAAAAACAAAAGTTGCGGAAAAGGTTGTAAGATTAATTCTTTATCCATTTTTTCTTTCAATATGGCTATTCCACCTTGCTTAATATAATCGTTTAGTGTGATTGCCTTACTACAAATAAGTCTAATATTACTTACTGAAAGTAATAAGAGCCCGTTCGTTTCAGAAGATGGAGTTGGTTCATTTTCTGAATATGCCATATACATAATAGATAAAGTTTCATCTGGACTATCAATAATTAATATTGGATCGATTTCATTTTCTACTTTTATTTTCTTTGATTGTGCATTCCAATTCTGTTTGTAGTATGTACTTGGTGAACTCAAAATAGTAATATCAATAGTAGCTTCTTCTCTCACTTCTCTTTTAGCGGTTTCTACTGCTGTTTCTTCATCTTCTTTATGTCCTCCAAGCCTTACTACACCTAATGTATCTCCTTTACTCGTTGGTCCAACCTGAAAAACAAATAAATTTTTATACATTACATACGCACCAGATGTTCTTACATTCTTATTTATATGTATCAATATTCTACCTCCTAAGAATCTTTGAATAAGATAGTTTACTATAATTTTATTATGTATTTAAATGATCTTCAATCCAATTCACAGCATCAACTAGATTTTGCGCTATATAATCATATACCACTTCTTCCCACAAATTTCTATACTTTGTTAATGAACTTTCTCCCCATCCTGTTCTCACTAAAATCTTTTTCATATTAGCACTTTCAGCTGCAAACATATCTGTACTCCCTGTATCTCCAATAAGAAAACATTCTTTTAAGCATAAATCATGTTTTTCTGCTGCTTTTAAAAGTAAACCTATATTCGGTTTTTGGCAGTCGCAACTACTATTCATTTTATGTGGACAATAGTACATTCCATCTATATATACACCTTCATCTTTTAAAATTTGTTGCATCTTTTGAAATCCTTTAAACAGTTCTTTTTCGGTAAAATATCCCCTTCCAATTCTAGTTTGATTTGTATATAAAAACACTTTTAATCCTAAGTTATTTAACCTTTGAATTGCTTTAGGTGCAAAATCAAATAATGTAAATTCATTCGGGTGAACTCCTCCACCTGTCCCTCCAATTGTTCCATCTCTATCTAAAAATACTGCCTTCATTTTTATTTCCTCCTTAAAGTTTAAAAATACCTCTAAAAAGTAGGATTCATCTAAAAATTACAGAATTCTATATATAACAAGTATTGGACGGATGATTTTCAAATTCCTCTATAATAAAGGTGGTTCAAACAGTTGTGAAATTTATACTAGAACACAGGCTTACCATTAAGACAACTTTCTCTAAAGAATACAAGATTTTCATTTTTGGTTTACTCATTTCACGAATTGGGGATTCACTATATACTTTTGCATTGCCTTGGATTGCCTATCAATTAACCGGTTCAGCTGTAATTATGAGTTCTTTATTTGCTATTAATGTATTGCCAATTGTTTTATTCGGCCCTTTAGTTGGTGTAATAATTGATCGATACGATCGAAAAAAGTTACTTTGGATAGCGGATATTACAAATATTATTTTAGTAAGTCTTGTACCAATTCTACACGCATTACATCTATTAGAAATCTGGCATTTATACGTAATTACTTTTATCTTAGCAGTTATGTCCATGCTTTTTGATGTAACAACTGTTACAGTCATTCCACATATTGCAGGTGCATCATTAACAAAGGCTAATTCTTTCTATCAAATGGTCAATCAATTGGCTAGTTTATTTGGTCCAATGATAGCTGGGATTTTCATTTCTTTTATTGGCGGCTTTCAAGTGCTTTGGATTAATGTTCTTTCATTTATTGCAACATTAGTTGCTGTGATATTATTACCGTCTATGAAAACCGTAAACAAGAAATGCGAAGATAAAAATGCACTTCAAAATGTACTAGCTGATTTAGTTAATGGATTTAAATGGCTCAAAAATGATCGCTTAAATTTAGCTTTATCTTTTCAAGCTATGATAGGAAACTTTGGAGCAAGTGCGGTTTTAGGTGTGTTCATGTATTATTTACTATCCACATTGCAACTTACGCCAGAACAAAGCGGCTTTAATTATTCATTAATTGGCATAGGTGGTCTTTTAGGCAGCTTGATTGTAGTTCCTTTAGAAAAAAGAATGCAACGTGGCATTCTAATTCCTTTACTATTATTTGTTGGAGTAATTGGCTTAACTTTCGCGCTTTGGAGTACATATTGGCTTGCTCCCGGTATTGCTTTCGGTATTGCAATGATTTGCAATATTGCATGGAATACAATTGTAGCTACAGTTCGCCAGGAAACCATTCCATCAAATATGCAAGGAAGGGTTTTAGGATTTTCGCGCGTACTTACACGATTAGCTATGCCACTCGGGGCATTAGTAGGAGGTATTATTTCAGCCTATAATCCAGTACTTGTATTTGCTTTAGCTGCTTTCACGAAGTTACTTGAAGTTTTTATTGCACTTTATAGTCCAATACGCAAACTATGATGGAAGGAAAAATAATTATGTTTGATTGGTTAATTGAATTCGAGGAACTAAAAGATGCATTACAATCCGCTAATTTTTTAGATTTGTAAATCAAATTGTGCTAGTAGTTGAAAAATCGAATTAACAAGTAATTTGTCTAGATATTTACAGATCAATAGATAAAGAAAAAAGGCATATACATAATGCCTTTTTTCTTTATCATCATCTAACTGGATAACAAACTTCTGTAACCCACTTATTAGGATCCGATTCCATCGCTGGGGTCACATGATAAATATTAAACATCGGGCCAGCTAATTCGTAACCTTCGGATGGGCAATACTAATATCTTTCATTTGTATTTCTTGCATTAATATACCCCATAAATCCCCTTCGCGATTATAAGATGGAATAATCTTTCTAACACTAGCTACATTTCTTTCTGGAATTTCTTTTATTGAAACATGATAGTTCATCTCAACTACATCCTCTCTCATCGATTTCATTGAGGCTTCAAGAAGACGTAATTGTTTTTGGAGGCCATCCATTTCATCCTTTATTTGAGCACTACGATTTTCAAATTGTGATTTTATTACTTCCATGTTATCACTCTCTACAATTTCTTTAATAATAGTAATATTAAACCCCATATCTTTTAACATTTGAATTTGATTTACTTTCTTTAATTGGGCCGCTGAATAGTATCGATATCCACTTTGCACATCGACTTTTACTGGTTGTAATAATTCCACTTTATCGTAGTGCCTCAACATACGAATGCTAATGGAAGATAACTTTGAAAAATCTCCTATTTTAAACATGATTTCCTCCTAAAATTCACATCTACTTCGAAGCTCAAATTTATCTTAAACAATGACATTATGTAAGAGTCAACTATTTTTAATGATTTAAATAACAATTTAATATATTATATTTATATAATTAAAACTGTATATTTTCGCTTTTATAATCAATCATTCAACCACTATAACTAATTTATTTGATTATTTATCTCCAAACATTCATAAACCGCCATCATATCTCGTTTATCCAATTCGCGAATACGATTAAAAATTGGTATTTGCGCAACTGCTTCTGTTAATAAGCTTTCATCCACAACATCACTAACTTTTCCAGTTAACCATGTTTGTACATCCACGCCTTCAACAACTTCTTTTAACCCTTCGTCATTAATACCAGTTGCATTACAAGTTACACATGGGATTGTTAATTTAAAGACACCATCATGTAAATTATCTTCATTTATAACTTTCTTTCCTTTACAAAATGGACATGGATTACTTTTTCTAATTTTATTGATTTGGGTAACTAACTTTTTGTATCCAAACGCTTCGTATACATACGTAAGTTTTTTATATTTACCATTTGTGAAATACTTATCTATAATGTTTTCTCTTGTTTCATAAACATTAGGGAAATCACATACAGTTACTTGATTATTAACACGAATGGATTCAATATTTCCTTTTATTTCGTCCCAGAATGGTAAAACATTTTGTAACACCATTTCATAGTTTGAAAAGCTTGCCTGTTCTAATTCAAACATTTTCAGTGCAACTTGTGTTTTTCTTGGCAATAAAGAAACATCTTCTGTCAATCTCATATCGCCACCAACTATAGACTTTAATTTATGAAGTACAGGTAAATCACCGAATACTTTCAACACTTCATCAACTTGTTGATTGATAATTTCACGAATATCAAAGTTACCAAATTTAAGCGGTTTATGATGCTTTAAAACCGTCCCCTCACAAATTGGACATGTCATCATTTCTTTAGAAGACTTAATTTCTTCTTTAATAGCTGCTTTTGAAATAACAATATATCCACCAATAATTGTATTAAATCCTACCCATGTTCTGCGTGTCTTTCCTTTTTTATCATAAAATGATTTTTCAAAATATCCGTACCAAAACGTATGCTTTTCTTCTTCTGACATATCGTTATAGCTCTTTGATAAATCGTGACCAAGCTCATTTTTAATTTCTTCAAATAAAAATTCTATTTTTTCATATTGATAAAATTTTAATACTTTCATGATTTCCGGATCGAATAAGCCATCCCAAAATGGAACGTTTTTATCTTGAATTGTAATATCTTTATCGAAAACTTCAATTTGAAGACGTCCAGCACAAGATGGACAGTGATTGTCCTGGGAATAGAAATCAAAACTTCTCGTATCTTTATTAGTTGGATGAGCGGCTACAATATGATTAATTAGTCCACCAATCTCATATAAGAAACTATATTGACTATATAAATGTCTTTCAAGATCAATAGCAATAACAGGTGCAATTGTATCAGATTGAAATTCACCATAAATTAAACGAGCCATTGATGATAAACTTTTTAAAATACCACCCTTATAAATGTTTTCGGCATTTTTAAAATAGTTAATATGATTTTCTTCTAAATAGTGAACGCCTTCTTTATGCTTAAGTGCTGAAGAAATATGTATTTGCTCAGCATTATTCACACTGCTTTTTTGACGATAATAATCTTCATGACTTACTACATCAAGATGTTTTATAGATTCAAGCTGTCTTTTTCCGAAATCTACAATATAATCAGAGCTTTCTAACATATAACTATTATGTTCAATCATGATGATAGAGACTGATTCATCTTGTAATATCCCTCTAACACTATCTATAAATTGGTTTAAAATATTTTGTGATAAACCTTTTGAAGGCTCATCAAAAATAAATAATGTATGTGGATTTCTTGTGTTTGCAAATAACTCCGAAACTAAATGAACACATTGAAACTCACCTGTTGATAATGTTTGTGTTTTTCGTTCTAACGTTAAATAACCAAGTCCTAGTTTAATTAGTAGACTCAAGCGTTTATACGCAATATCTTCATTTGGAAGTTCATCTATAATATCCTCAATCGAACGCTCAAAAATATCATCAATTTCTTCGCTATACTTTGTGAGTTTCTTTTTAATATCTAGGAAAGTGGCTACAGTTGATCGACTTGTAATGGATTGATTTCGATCTTGTCCTACCATAACTAATTTATCTTTTGGATATCGTTTCAAGAAATCTGTAGCTAAACATTCATTGACAAGTGTAGATTTCCCGCATCCAGATTCTCCAGTAACCGTTACAAGCCTATTTTTAGGGATTTGAAACTCCGCCATTTGGATATTACGGCAATATAATTCATGGAATGTATAGTATTCTGTTGGTACTTCTTTATTTAGATCCGACAGTATTGGTTTTGGTCTTGGCGATTCTTTCACAATTTGTCCACCATATTTTCCGCTACCAGGTCCAAAGAACAATTGCTCATCTGTTGTATCCAGTACAGTATCTGAATGATCAATGAGCCAAATTTGATTTTTACACCCTAACTGCTTAATCTCTTCTAATATTTGTAATAATGTTTCATGATCAAGTCCAACTGAAATCTCATCAATAATAATTACAGCATTTTCGCTTACTGCCATAAATTCAGCCAAATATAGTCTTGTTAACTCTCCACCTGACAACGTACCCATAATTCGATTTAATGTTAAATAACCAATGTTCATATTAATTATATTTTGCAGTATATGTTGCTTTGCTTCACTAATTTTTAACTCTTCCGCTAACGAAAGAATAGACTCAACACTTAAATCATTAATATTTGAAATTGTATGTGGTTTAGCAAATAAATCTATCTTATGTTGTTCGATTTCTTCGCTATAACGTTTTCCCTTACATTTTTTACACTCAATATTTTTAGTAGTACCTCGGCCTTTACAGCCAGTACACCAGCCTAACTGGTTATTGAATGAAAAAACCTCAGGTGAAAGATGAAATACATCAGCAAGTTTTTCACGTACCTCTGTGAAAACACCAGTATGTGTACCGATTGTTGAACGTGGATTGGAAGAAATCGATGATTTTCCTAGAAAAAGAACTAAAGGCATATCTTCTATCTTAATAGCACTAAAATTCGTTTGCATAATGTTAGGAAATAAATATTGATATTCAGCCTTTGGCAATAAAGAAACTAATCGTTTTTTTGATTCTTCACCAATCGTTTGACAAAAGGTTGTTTTACCTGAGCCTGATAACCCAGCGATTCCAAACGACTTATTAAATGGAATCACTGTATCTAATTTATTTATGTTATTAGCAATTAATTGATTTACTTTCATATTAACCTCTATTCTTATTTTTCTTTAAAATCATTTTTACAGTGTAATAATTACATAATGAATATAACTTTTTATACAATTACCCTCTCACTTCAAGGATCTTATCCTTATATGTTTCAAACCATTGTTGCCATTCATCTTTAGAAAATTCTTTTTCTTTTCCTTCTAGTACGGAAGAAAAAAGATATAAGCAAATATGCCAACCAGCTATATCTTTCGGTGTATGATCAGTTAATACATGAATGTACTCTTTAAGAAGTAAAAGAGTCCCACTTTCTTCTTTATGTATTTCAAATCGGACACGATCTTTATCCCAAGTAAATTCAAGTACTGAATTTACTTGACACTCTAAAATATCAATATTTATAAATGAACCGTCCATCATGTCGAACTTTATTATTCCACCCGTTTTAAGACTTTCAATTTGTAAATTAGACATCCATTTTTTAAGCTTACTGTTTTCTGTTAAAACAGACCAAACTTCCTCTATTGTATTTGGAAATCGGCGTTCAAATTTTACAATATACCCATTAGTTAGTTTCCCAATTTCAGCTATCATATTGATTGCCCCTTTATACAGAATGTATGTTCTCACTCTATTTTACACGAATATAAATATAAAATAAATCTTTATGTCAACGAAGTATTAATTTAAAGTTAATGGTAATGAGAAAAACTTAAATATTTTCCAAGTCGAGTTATATAATGTTGAAAAATAATTATCATGTATATCCGTTTCCTTATTAAATATAGACTTACGCACCAATAAAAAAAGCCGCATTTGCGACTCATGAAATTATAGTATTAACCCTTGCTTTTATTGAATGACTTACCGCTTAATCGCATCAACAATTAAAGATGGAAAACCAAGCTTCTCACCTTTATTTCTAGAATCATACCTTTTCGAACGGAAAATAACACCGTCGTTTGCATCCCATTCGTTGTAATAAAACTGACCATTTTCATCACAATATTCAAGTAAAACTACCTCAAATCCAGCAAATTTAAACATTTCCGTTAATGTTTTATAATTATGAACAATTTTATGACTTGCTGTTGGATGATCTTTCGGGCCAGGTCCGCCTATTTGAACTATGTTTTGGTATGCTTCATCTCGGAAAAATGCATCAGGAACACCACAACGAATATGCCCTCCTGGCTTTAAAAATTCATAACAAATTTCAGCTGCTCTTATACCTTCTTCAAAAGTAAGGTGTTCCCATACATGCTCAGCTAAAATAGCTGAAATAGAGTTGTATTCAAATCTTTCTTCCCACGTAGCTTTGTCTAATAAGTTAAGTTCATCTTCTTGTGTTTGAATCCAACCTGGATTATTATTAAACACGCCAGCGCCGACTACTACTTTAATTTCATCTTGTTTTGTTGCCATCACTTTCACCTCATAAACATTTTGATTTATTAATATATTCTATGTTTACTATTATCCTTCCTTCTTCAACAAATTTAATAGCATGAATCCAGTACAATACCGAACTCATGCTGGAAATTTTTCTAACCAAACGATTTTCTAACTTTATGGAATCAGTTCATAATACACAACTGTTTTTATACTATTTATATACGATTTTTCTTATATAAGCATAACACACCAAACATTAGCACAAAACCAATCACGTAAAAACTTGTTGTTCCGCTGCCACCAGTATTAGGAATTACCCAATTATTTTTCACATTTTTCACTGTTAGTTTTTGTGTCCTTACCGCTTCTGTAATTTCTATTTCTATTGGATCTCTAAGTAACATATAACCGTTTGGCGCTTTTATTTCTTTAATCATATACTTTCCAAGTACTAACTGGTTGGAAATCACCTTTCCTTTTTCATCCGTTGTTAATCTAGTAACTTCTTTACCTTCTTTATCTAATACTTGAAATACAGCACCTTTTAGTTTTAAATTAATATCCTTATCATCAACTTTCTCAATTTCAAATTGCCCAGTCGGATCTGGTAATTTCTTATTCCCTATTTTAATTTCTACTACTGTATCTTTTTCTATTTTTACAGCTATTTTATCTTTTAATAAGTCATAACCTTTAGGTGCTTCTACTTCCACTAGGGTATAGTTACCTATTGGCAATTCTTTTGATATCGCTTCTCCTTTTTCATCTGTTACTAACTCACCAACTACTTTTTTATTTGAATCTTCAATATGAAACTTTGCCCCTGCTAGCTTTTTATTTTTATCGCTCGTATCTACTTTTACTAACTTCATTTTCCCCATTGGATCTGGTAATTTCTTATTCCCTATTTTACTTTCTACTACTACATCTTTTTCTACTTTTACAGCTATTTTATCTTTTAATAAGTCATAACCTTTAGGTGCTTCTACTTCCACTAGGGTATAGTTACCTATTGGTAATTCCTTTGATATCGCTTCTCCTTGTCCATCTGTTACTAACTCACCAACTACTTTTTTATTTGAATCTTCAATATGAAACTTTGCTCCTGCTAGCTTTTTATTTTTATCTCCCGTATCTACTTTCACTAGCTTCATTTTCCCCATCGGATCTGGTAATTTCTTATTTCCTATTTTAATTTCTACTACTGCATCTTTTTCTATTTTTACAGCTATTTTATCTTTTAATAATTCGTAACCTTTAGGCGCTTCTGTTTCCACAAGAGTATAGTTACCTATTGGTAATTCTTTTGATATCGCTTCCCCTTTTTCATCTGTTACTAACTCACCAACTACTTTTTTATTTGAATCTTCAATATGAAACTTTGCCCCCATCAATTCTTTATTATCATTATTACTATCTACTTTTTTTATCTTTACTTTTCCTGTACTAGGCTTGTTCCAATGTTGCCAATTAAATTTGAAATTGTGAAATTCAAATCCACCAGTTTGTTGTACTGCACCGACAAATGCTTGTCCATTAATTGAACCGCCTTTTGTTTCTAATACAGCATTTGGAGCAAACACACTCCCAACGACACCATATCCCTCTGTTGTGATCTTTTTTGCATTAGGAAAAACCCAAATCACCTTCCCGTATAACTCAGTGAACGGTGAATTAAGAGAATAGGGTTGTGATGTAGGAATTATATCTGTAGCCCTACCAATATTGTTCGTGTCATATAAGATAGCACCATTTTTAAATGTAACCTCTATTGCATCCGAATACATAACGATAAAATCTTTTCCTTTAGCATTAGGTAAAAAGACATCTCTTATATCTAAATTGATTTTCCCTACCAGTTCTGATGAAACATAAATATTAGGATTGTTTATATCTTTTCCGATTCCATAACTCATATTTGGAATTGGGGTATTCGTTTTATATTGACCTGCATTTTTACTGACTTGGTTCACTATGTTGTGAAATTCATTAAATTTCGCGTCAATTTCTAGTTTTTCTTTATAAACGATACGATCATAAGAAGATTGTATGATACGATCTGGATCACTCTCTTTTGTCATTACGACTATTCCGTTTTGAATGATAAAAGATTCCTCTCTTGATTTTTTAAATTTTCCAGACAATAACAAGGATGGATATCCCTCATCATCCCATTTTTCCCCAACTATATTAGATGTTCCCGCTGCTGCACCTACAATTGTATAACCAGATGCATCCATATCACCTTGAACTGCAATTGCTCCTTCAATGTCTCCACCTACTGCTATATGGTTACCAAAGACAACAGCATTATAACGCGATATATCCCCTAGACCTTCTAAGTTAGTCGTGGATCCATATGCTTCTTTTGGTGCATATACGCCAAAACTTACACATAACATTAACAAAACCATAAAATGAATACTTACCAACTTTAATTGTAACCTCAATTCCTTTGTTCCCACCTTTACCGTATTTTTTCTACAGTCGAATAAAGTGAAACTTTTTTCAGTGAGGATTTACTTCATCCCCTATATACCTTCTTTACTTATCTCTGGATTTTCGGTCCCACTGCCCATTAATACAGGATAAATAAATTCATTCTATCGAGTTAATTTTTTCTTATAAATTGCGACTAGTAACACACATAATAATAGGATTAAGATTACTACGGTCCACTTATTAAACATAAATATCTCTTTACCCATTTTTTGTTTTTCTTTCTCGTTAAACTCCACACGCTCACCTCGAACCAGTAATCTATTTGTGTTTACTCCATAAGGCGTACATGTAATTAATGTTATATAATCTTTATTTTCCACAATTTTTAAATCGTCCGTTTCGTGTGGTAACACTACTTTAATTTGATTTACTTTATAAGCAAGAATTTTGTCTAAAGAATGAATATAAAAAAGATCTCCTTCACTCAACTTATCTAAATCTGTAAATAATTTTGATGATGGTAAACCACGATGCCCTGTTAAAATAGTGTGCGTATTTTCTCCACCTACTGGAAGTGAAGAATAATCTAAATGACCTACCCCGCGACTCAATACTTCCTCAGAGGTCCCTTGATAGATTGGCAGTTTTATATTAATTTTCGATATTTCAATATACCCCATTACATCACCTAAATTTAACGCATCGGCATACGCTTGATGATTATTTTTTTCTTCAGAAAATGGATCTGCAAATGTTTTCATGGAAGTTTGAACTTGTTTATTATATTCGGTTGCTTCTTTTTCCCTACGTTCAACTTCTTTCTTTTGTAGTACTTTGATCTTCTTATCGTAGGAGCTAATCTCAGAATAATGTGCACGAGTCGCCAACCAATTACTAATAGTAGGATATAAAAAAATAGCTAATCCAAATAAAAAAATACCTCCTAAAACAAGATTTCGTTTCATATTTCCACCTCTGTATATACTAAAATATTGAAAAGAGGGAAGCATTTTGCTTCTCCCCTTTTCACATCACTTGGTTACATGTTCCTAAAACCTTAATTATTAGCAAACTTTTTTCTAAAGAAAACAAATGCCGCTGTAGCCATTAACGTAAGACCTAGTACAGTAAATAGAGTCGTTCCGATACCACCCGTTACAGGAAGAATCCATCCACTTTTATTATTTTCAATCGATAATTTAACCGTTTGATTATTTTCGCTAATCTTTACATCAATAGGGTCCTTTAATAATTGATATGAAGCTGTTATACCATCTTCTTTTGTATAAATTGGTGCTTTCGTTTCAAAAATTTGATAGTCTCCATACGGAATGTTAGTCCATTTAATAACACCATTTTCATCTGATACACCTGTGACTTCTTTACCTGCCACAACAACTATTTTTCCATTTTTATCTTTAAGTACAAACTCCGCACCTTTTAATTTCTTCTTATCAGCACCATCAACTTTTGTTAACTCGATAATTCCAGTTGTCGGAACAACAACTACAGGTTTAGATTCCTTTTCTCCAATTACATCATTTTTATTTATAAAATCAATTTTTGCTGTGTTTAAAATTTCCGAACCAGATAGTACTCCTTCTTTTACTTGTGATTTAATTTGTAAATGAAATTCTTTTTTACCATCTAACTTTGTGAAATCTTTTACTGTGGCTGTTACTTTTTGGCCTTCTACAGCTACCTTTACAATGCTTGCATTTACTTCCGCTCCATCAATTTTTACGACTGGTTTTCCTTGAATCATTAAACGATCGTCTAAAGTATCTGTTACTACATATTTTTTGTATTCTTTAATGTCTTCTGGAATTAATGTTTTGATATCATAATTGTAATTAGTTAACGGATTGATTGGTAACGCTTCCAAATTCCCGTTAATCTTTTTATCAATATTTGGTTCTTCATAGTTTTGCACTTCTACTTTAACTACTGTACCAGAAGTAATTGTTCCATCTTCGTTAATAGTTCCGGAGGTCTTTATAAAAAACTCGTGTTTAGTCGGATCTAGTACATACCCTTTCGGCGCTTTTGTCTCTTGGAAATAGTATTCCCCATACTCTAATCCTTGCACACGAATATGCCCATTACCATCTGTTGCTAATTCTTTTTTCACTTCTGTACCATCTTTTTTTAATAAAGAGAATACTGCACCTGCTAATGCTTTTTCATTTGCACCAGTTTTTACCAAATCAACTACACCACGTTTAATCTCATTTTTCGGATACATATGAACATCATAGTTTAGTACCTTACCCTCTTTATTCGTTAATGGAATATCCACTGTATACGTATTTGGATTTAGGTTAACATGCGGAGGTCCTGCCACTTCTTTCACTTCATAACGTCCTAGCGGAAGATCTTTTAATACAGCTTGTCCGTTATCATCTGTTACTACTTGAGTTGGAGTTGCTCCCATTACAGGCTTCACATCTTCTTTCACGATTTTCCCATCGTTTGAAATTTTTTCAAACGACGCAACCCTTTTCACTTCAAACGTTACACCTTTTAACGGTTTCGCATTTGTTGGTACCTCTTGATTTGCAGAGCCATCACCTTCTAGCCCCGGTGCGCCATCTTTTTCTTGTTCATATTTATGAATCGTTAAAGTACCTTTGGATGGTGAAGCTGCCTTTACTAATACACTAGACCATGTAGAAAATGTTAAGAAAAATACTAAAAGCACACTAAATATTTTTTTCATTTCTCTTATCCCCTTTACTACTTCTATCATTTTAAAAATCTCTTTATTACTATTACCCTCTTAAAAGTAATAGTGTGCCAAGTACCAGATTTAAACGAGTAACCTAAAACATAGTCGTCCAACAATCCATTGTTTACAATCACTTATTCACTCTTCTTATTTTCTATTATTACGTTGTCTCTCCGTATGATATATGTAGTTTTTCCCCTGAATTGCACTTATATCTCTACTTCAAAAATCGTTACATATTAACTTCTATCGCAAATTTTCATTAATTACTTAACTTAACTTCAATTCATTAATCTCTCCCTTCCTATCCCTATTTAAAATCCAATCTTAATCATTTTTGATACATATAAACAATGAACAACGAATAAGTATGACAATTCATATTTTACGTTACTCCCTAAAACTATTACCTGTATATTCAAATAATATATGCTAATCATGTTAAATTATGGTATTATTCTTAGAAGTTTATAATTTTTATAGATAAAGTTTTTCCGTTTCTACTTATGAAAAAAAGGAATATATAAACATTCAACTATTACACACAACTGTAAGGAGGAATAATATGAATAAAAAGCTCAGTCTAGTTGAGATAGAGTACATTTGTAATCTGTTTTTCCAATCTTTTGAAATTCCAGTTTGTTTTTTAGATTGTAACAAAAATATTCTTTTAGAATTTACATTAAAAGATGAATCACATTCGTTCTATAAATCAAAAATAGAACAGTTACATGTGCTTTTTCAAAAAAATGATTCAAATAATTCGCCCATCTTCAGATCTCACCAATATTTAGGGCACTTCATTTTAATTCACATAAAGAGTCATTATATGGTGAACGGTACTGTTATTATTGGGCCCTTGACACATGTAAATTTTTCTACAAGTAAAACGGATAGTAACCTTAATTTTATTTCGAATTATAAACGAACAAGAGATTATTATTTTTCATTGTCAGTCAAAGATCAAAATTTCTTTGTAAATATAGCAATATTGTTCTATAATATTCTCTACAAAAAAAAATCAGATGTACGTACCTCTTCAAATAACAGTGACTCATTTCATGTAAATCATAGCAATATCTTAAACGAGGACGTATATATTTCAATGCAAAAAAACGAATCTATCTGTCATAATTTGTATATAGAGAACCAACTACTTGGAGCTATAGAAAACGGGGATAAAGAAAGCGTACTCAAATATTATTACGAATTCCAACAAGAGACTCTTTCATCCTTATCTTCATTCCATCAATTAAGACGTCATAAAAACATTTGTATTTCATCCATCACACTTGCTACTAGATATGCTATAAAAGGAGGACTTCCTTCCGGGATTGCTTACAAGATTTACGATCTACACATCCAAAAGACAGAGGATTTAAAAGACACAGAATCTGTTTGGGATTTATTAAGAAATGTTTTCTGTACTTTTGCAGACCGTGTAAAAGCACAAAAAGCAAAGAAATACTCAAAGACTATCGCTATTTGCAAAAACTATATTTTTGAAAATATTTACAATCAAATATCAGTTAAACAACTTGCTAAATTTGCAAACGTAAATTCAGATTATTTATCTATATTATTCAAAAAAGAAGTCGGTATTTCATTAATTGAGTACATTCAACGTGAACGAATCGAAGAAGCAAAAAAATTATTAACTTTCACAACCTATCCCTTATCAGACATATGTGCTTCGCTCAACTTTAGTGATCAAAGCTATTTTACTAAAATTTTCAAAAAATTCACTAACGAAACACCTGGTAAATACCGAAAATCTCATGTTGTCATATAGAGTTAAACTTTCATTAAAACAAAGTGTTTTTAGTAACTTATCAATGGCAGATTAGAATTACTTCCACACTCATGACCTTTTGAATCTAGGCTATTTTTAAATCAAAAAACACGTTACTATTCTTTTATTTGAATGAGAATAGTAACGTGCTTTATATGTAATGTAGGCCTGTAGGCAAAATAGCGTCCAAGCAAAAAGTTTTATAGAAGCCAAATACACTACTTAAATACTAAAATCTTATTAAGTAAAAAATTCATCTAATAATTATTGTGTGAGAAATAATCCCTACTATTATTTTTGTATCTTTCTAAATTTGCGAACCAATGCGAGTACTGTACCTGCAATAACCATCCATATGCCCATTGTTGCACTGTTAGTTGTACTGGCACCTGTGTTGGGAAGCTCTTTATATGTAGATTCTTTTTTATCGGTATTACTGTTGTTCGGGATATTACTGTTATTAGCAACGCCTTTAGCTTTTCTAGTATCTTTATCCGTCACCAATACTTTTTGTATTGTATGTACCTCATTACCTACAGAATCTGTGACACTATATATTATTTCAAAAGTACCAGCTTTAGTGGTATCTCCAATACCTTCATATGCTACTTTAGAAGTAAGATCACCGTCTTCTTTATCAGTAGCTAATACTTTTGCCATTGGATTGAATTGGTCTCCTTCAGTAATTGTAGTTGTAGTAGGTACTTTTAGTATTGGTATTTCATTTTTAACTTCATCTCTAACTTTGACCGTTACAGTTTGTTCCGCAGTTACTTTATGACCTTTAGAATCTGTAACTGTGTACGTTAATACGTAAGTACCGGCTTTAGAGGTATCTACTTCACCATTAAGTTTTACTTTAGAAGTAAGATCACCGTCTTCTTTATCAATAGCTAATACTTTTGCCATTGGATCGAATGAATCTCCTACATGAATTGTCGCTGCAGTAGGCACTGTTAATGTAGGGTTTAAATCTAATGCTTCTCCATTTCCCTTTACAATTACAGTCTGTGTAGCCGTTGCATTCCCCCCTTGAGAGTCAACGACCGAGTAGTTCACAATGTATGTACCTAGTTTAGAAGTATCTACATCGCCTTTATGTTTTACTTTATTTGTTAAATCACCCTCTTCTTTATCAACAGCTTTTACATTACTCATCGGGTCAAACGTATCACCAACACGCAGTGTAATTGTAAGCGGTACAGTTAATTCAGGGACTTGGTTTTCTGCAGTTTTTTCGTTTTCTTTCACTGTCCCTTTAATTTTTGCTGCATCAAAAGCGTTTTGGACCGCTTCAACCTCAATTGAGTTCGCTCCATATTTATTTGTTGCAACTTTAAGACACGCTAATCTTAATTCAGAGAAATTAGAAGTCATGTTCAATTCATCAGTATTTGCATAATAGAAAATATCAAACATTTTATCTTCACCAATACCATTTACAGTTACACCGTTATGAGTGCCACCTTGTGCAATTAAATACGCGACTTTATTAATAATACTTGAGTTGAAATGAACGCCCTCATTATCTTCTCCGTTTAAATTACTGTATTTGCTATAATCATCTGGATACGGTACTCCATCAAAAAAATTGATTGAAGATGGATTTTTCATATTACGTAGAACTGAGCCGCTTTGTTCTCCTATTGTCCAATTAAATTCTCCATTATTTATATATTTCTCAATAGCCGTTCCCATAATATCAGATAACGCCTCGTTAATTGCTCCAGATTCTCCGGAAAATTCAAGATTAGATTCGCTAGATGTAACCGCATGCGTAAATTCATGGCCCGCTATGTCAAACGCTCTAACCATTGAATCACCATATATAAGCATACTATCATTGTTAACATTAGCACTAAATGCATTACTCCAATTTTTAGGATCATCTGTTTCTCCAGAATCCCATGCATGTACAACTGATACTACTTTGTTCCCCTTATTATCAAAACTATTACGCTTATATTTATCTTTATAAAAATCATATACCTTTGTTGCTAAGAAATGGGCACTTACCGCCTTTGGATCATTAAATGTTGTTGATGTGCTAGTTGCTAATATACCAGGATAATATTTTTCTTCAAAACTAATATCTCTATAATTCACATCATATGTCTCAATTCCTTGCCCTCTTGTGTAATCTGCAAGCGCATATTTCCCATTACTTTGTTCAGAAATACCGAATGTACGAGTTATTCCTAAATCATCTTTTCCAGTTCCGGTTAATGATTTAAAATTGCTTTTTTTACTCTCCTTAATAGCTTCAACATGCTCTTCACTTACTTTTAAATCTGACTCTTGCACCATATTTTTCAACATATCACCATTATGAGCATTCACTAAATAAGTTCCAGATACATAGTTTGGTGTTGCAGCGGCAAATGTAACTTGATATGCATTGGTAGCCTGTCCATGATTTTCATTAACAAAAATAACTTCCTTAACTTCTGGCTCAGAAATAAATTTAATATCGTTCCCGTACTTCGTATAAATATATTGTTTTGCTTCTTCTTTTGATAAATTACTAGCATTCTTTAAATCTTCTTGTGTTAAATTTTGTGCACTTTCTCCTGAAATACTTTTAATAATACCTTTTTTATCTACATGAGCAGTCAATTGGTGTCCATATACTTCTTTACCTTCATATATTTGTTGCATACGTACAAGTGTAGTCCCATCATAAGAAGCACGTTTTTGAACAACGTTGTAATCTACCCCTTTGTCCCCACTAACTTGTTTTGGAGACAAAGCATGCTCGGTTTTTTCCTTAAGTGCATCTTTCACTACATTCTCTGGCGTCTTTTGTGATGGTTGTGTAAGTTCACCTGTACGGAACGAACCCTCTTGAATATCAACTTGCATTTGACCCGTTTCTTCTGCATAAACTACTCCGTATGGTGCTACACTTGTTAAAACTAATCCTGTTGTTAATACAACTATAGCTATTTCTTTTTTATTCTTCATTTTATTTTCCTCGTATAATTTCCTAAAATATGAAACTGCTTAAATGTATTCCTATCAAAAATAGAAAAAATAAAAAGTACATCACATTACGCAAAACCGTATTATAAAAAGATGACTTCTGTCATCAACAAAAGTCACCTCTTCAATATGTCATATCCCTAATATGTTTTTAATGCATACTTTCTATATGAAAAAGAAAAAGTATTCTTTAACGAGCGTTTTGCAATACTTTTATTAGGTCATTTATATTTTCAACTTTTTGCTGAAACTGATCAAATCTGCTATGTAGCAATGAAGGATTCTTATCTTCAGTTGAAATAACTTTTTTTAATTCTTGTTCTAATTTATCATATGTATGAAAGAAATTATCAAATTCTACACTTATAAGTTCTTCATTTTCACGATAAAATCTTTTTGCTTCTAAATAAGTCATATATGATTTATTTAGAAATCCTAATGAAATTAAATATTTAGAAGTGTTTTCTTGATAAATAGCAATATCACATGCTATTTTAATATCAGAATAAGTCTTTTGAACGAAACAATGCAATTCAAAAATCTTAAACTTTAATCCATTATTCATTTCATCCCCTCCCATCCTATCTATTCTACATAAAAAAAGAATATTATACAAAGTGAAATATCAATATAGCACAAAAATAAAAAGCGAAAGAATGACTCCTTTCGCTTTTTATAATAATACATACATTTCATATTGTGCTAATGAATTCTTTTCAAATCCAGTTTTCTTTAAAAACCCTTCCAGTAAATTGTTGTTTGGAAACCCAATTGATAAACTTGATACATTTAAGTTTTCTGTTGCTACTTGTAATAATTTTGATCCAATACCACGATTTCTATAGTCTTTGTCTACGAAAAGAAAACTAATTTTACCTTGTTCATTCATACATATAGAACCTTTTAAATCATTATCGACATATGCACCATAAAATGTATTGTTTGTTTTTCCGATATAATCTATATCATTTTGCCAATTTATATGGAAGTGTAACCATTTCTGAATTTCAACTTTAAAAGCTGGAAATTCTAATTGTTTTACTTCAATTCCCTTACAATCTTTATTTATTATTTTAGTCATATCTTTTAAATTATAATAAGATAGATCGTACACTTTTTCATAGCCTAATTTCGTATAAAAATGAATCGCTCGGTCATTGCCTACAATGACTTCAAGAAAAAGTTGCTTACACTCATTTTGAAGCGCCTCTTCCTTATGCAGTTCAAATAATTTTTGACTCACACCAATACCGCGGTAATTAGGATGAACCGCTAATGTTCCACAACGCATTGTTTTTATGTTTTCATAATCCTTTATCCCGCCAAGTATTACACCAACAGATTTGTTACCGTCTAAAGCAAGAAAGGAATGTTTTAGTGAATTCCCTTCTGGTCCCAAAAACCTTTTTATAAAATCTTCTTTTGAAACTTCCATTTTAATCATGTAATCTGAAAATCCATCTTTAAAAGCTTCATACACTAAATCTATACTTACTTCACTGCATCTTTTGTATTGAATCATATAAAATTCTCCCCCACTTACTCGTGTTAAACTTAGCATTCAAATACGTAAAATGTACTAGTTTCACTCTACCCATCATTCTTTAACATTTAATTTGAAATAAACGGGCACTTCCCTACATATCTCTCACTGTTAATTTGTTTTATAACAAATGGTGCAATATCACTATTTTGAATTTTGATTCCTGGCATATCTACTAAACTCTCTTTTATATTTCCAATGCTCTTCCCTTCCATAACAAATGGTAATCTAACAATTGTCCAATCTACATCACTACCTTGAATAGTTTGCAATTCTTTATATTTATCTTGCATCATCTTTGATAAAAATACTTTAAACAAGGTAGCTCCTATTTTATTTACAATTCCCTTTTGATCTCCTGTAACATCTAAAGAACCTCCAGAAATTAGTATATATCTTTTTATTTCAAATTCTTTCATTGCTTCTAAAATATGCTTCGTTACTGTGCTAAAAATATAAGATTCATTTTTCGGTTGACCTACCGCATTAATTACAGCTCGACACCCTTTAAGTAATTTGCGTATTGAAACAAAATCACGTGCATCTCCATTAATAATCTCTAAATTTTCATTTGTTATTTTGATATTATTAGAATTTCTTGTTAATATTTTTACTTGATATCCCTTTTCTAACGCTTCGTTTACAAGGAATTTCCCTGCGTTTCCGTTTGCACCCAGAATAGCTATTTTATTTGTACTTTCCAATATTAACCCCTCTTACTATCTATTATTTACTACATTAATCTCATGTACACGTAAAAAAGCAATTAAATGCTCGCACGCTCGTTCACACGCTAACATTTTAAAGATTTTTTGTTCCTCTTTCGTTTTATCATTTGCTTGATCTGATGCAGCTTTTAAACTAAGAAAAGGTTTGTTATTGATTTGACACACATAAGCAAAAGCTGCCACTTCTTGATCAACCGCTAATGCTCCATATACAGTATGGAGTAAATATCTCATTTCTGAACTACGGATACGTTGATCTCCAGATAAAAATGTACCATAATGAATCGGATCATAAGATCGTATCTTTTTTATTCTTCTTACAAGTGACTTTGTTGTTTCAATAGGTGCTGTCCTACCATTATATAAATTAAAAATATCTTCCCCTGAACCAGCAGCAGTAACGTCGTGTTGTATTGCATTAAGGGCTACTACAATATGTCCATTTTTCACCTTATTTGATAGACTTCCGCATATTCCTGTCATAAACAACTCATCTGGCTGAAACTCACTAATTAATAATTGCACACAACTAGCACAACTTACTTTCCCAACTCCAGTTATTACGGAGATAACTTCCATATTATTAATATAATGAAAATGAAATTCCCAAGCTGCTCGTTTTTCAATACGTTCACTTGGATAATATTGATGCAAATACGTAAGTTCTGGTTCCCATGCGGATACGATTGCAATACGTTTCATTACATGCTTCACTTCCCCTATTGTTATCATGTAAATACTTTATCTATACTTTCTCATTCATAATCTGGAATCCACTCTTTATATTTCTCATATAAATTTCGTATTGTTTCTTTATTCTTCGCAATTACTTCACATCCTCTATCATCGTAAATAAACATGATAATATCTTTTGTTGCATTTATGAGAAATACATCTGGATAAGAAATTTCTTTTTTGCGTCCAAAACGAGGATAAAGACCTAGAAAATCTTCATGATTTGCAGCTTGAATAAGCGGTGTATACTTTATATCACAAGCAAAACATTTTAATGAAAATTGATAAGTACAATACAAGTCAGCTTCTTCTTCTTCAAATAAAAAAGGTATTGTTTCTTGCCTTATATGATACTTTAAATCTCTATTATGAATAAAACGTCTATATATATTAATTTTCTGCGGATTTTTCACATTTTCCTTTTTAAATCGATAAACATTTGTTACTAAAAAAACTTCATCTTCTTTTGAAAATATATCTTCAAATAAGTATTTATTATATGTATAAAGCTGAGTGAAGTATTCCCTATTTACATCGTCGGTTCTTTCTACAAATAGGTCTTTCCCTTTCCCAAAATGAAAATGCAAATGATTTTCCCATTGAAAGTATATATGTGGTACTAATGTAACTCCAGGGAATGTTTCATTCATATATTCTTTTAATTGCATTCTTAATTCCTTTCTACTCTACAATTTCTTTTAACTGCCAATATGCATCTTCTAGCCATGGATGTATAACTTTCAACGTGTCTTTTCTGTCCCACAAATATGAAATATATGCAAAAGCAGCATGTTCTAAAGATTTTTCTAATTCTTTTTTTACTTCTACTAAATATGGTGGTGCTCCATTTTGATCCCATTCTATTTTATCAGCAACAAATAACACTAAATCCATTTTCGTTGCAAGTTTACGTAGTGTAGTATGGCAGCAAATTGCATTTAAGATTTCTTCATCATCCACTTTAAATATCTCTTTTGCAATTACTTTCGATAACTTTTGATGAATAATCATTGGAAATTCTCGTTCTTCTTGTAATATCTCTATTCCAAATTCTTCAGCAACTGCAACCCGATCTTCATTTGGAAAGATTGCACTAATATCATGTAAATATCCTGCAATCGCTGCCTTTTCTTCATTTACATGATACGTAATCGCAATTTTACGGGCTTCTTTTGCCACCCGAATTGAATGTTTATAAGTAAGTTCTTTATTGTATTTTAATAGAAATGATTTTATATCATTTTCAATTTTTCCAGTTGGAGTAAATGAATATATATCCTTATATAACATCTCAAGTCACCTTTCTTCCTAACTTTCAATATAACGCTGTATTTAAATATCCTTTTTATTTGTATTCGTTATGAATGTTTTAATCCCTTTTTTATACGTTACATGAAATTTTATGGTGAATCATTGCTACAAAATACATAAATGTTTGATATTATAATAATGTTAATGATTTGTAAGGAAAGGAACTACATAATGAATAAAAACATATTAATTATTGATGATGATAAAGAAATTGTTGAGTTACTTGCTGTTTATTTGCGAAATGAAGGCTATAACATTTATAAAGCATACGATGGCGATGAGGCATTGCAAATGATTTCTACATATGATGTTGACCTTATGGTTTTGGATATTATGATGCCAAAACGCAATGGATTAGAAGTTTGCCAGGAAGTTCGTGAGAATAATACTGTACCTATTCTTATGCTGAGTGCAAAAGCAGAAGATATGGATAAAATATTAGGTCTTATGACAGGTGCAGATGATTATATGATTAAGCCATTCAATCCATTAGAATTAGTAGCTAGAGTGAAAGCTTTGTTACGAAGATCATCTTTCCAAAATGCCACTTCCTCCAAAAATGAAGATGGTATTATTCGTATTCGTTCTGCTGAAATACACAAACATAATCATACTGTTAAAGTAAATGGAGAATATATTAAACTTACATCTATTGAATTTGATATTTTATATTTACTTGCGAGTAATACCGGAAGAGTATTTAGTTCCGAAGAAATTTTTGAACGCGTATGGAACGAAGATGGTTATGGTTCAAATAAAACTGTAATGGTTCACATTAGTAATTTACGAGATAAACTTGAAACAGGAATGAATGGAGAGAAGTTTATTCATACTGTTTGGGGAGTAGGCTATAAAATTGAGAAATGAAGCATTTGATATATTAAAAGATATCCCAAAATGGAAGTTAATTTTTTGGTTTATGTTAGCCATCACACTTACTCCTATTACTGAATTAATTATATATCGCCTTGTTACAAGTGTAATTGAAAGTTCACTTACGTTAAGCGAGCTCGGAAAAGAATTCATTAGAATTTTTGGATATGAAAAATATAAAGGAATAAAGGAATCTCTATGGATGATGATTGTATCTTATTTGTTTTTATTTTCTATTTTCTCATCCTACCTATACATTTTTTATCGTCATGAAAGAAAGATTTATTATGAAACTTGTATTAAAAAAATGATAGAAGAAATTCGTTATATTGCAAATGGAAACTTCAATCATAAAGTCTCTATCGTAAATCATAATTATCTGGAAGAGTTAGCAAGTGGAGTTAATCACATTGTTGAACAATTGAAAGTTTCGATTGATGAAGAAAGACAGGCGGAACAAGCAAAAAGTGAACTTATTACAAATGTATCGCATGATTTACGTACTCCTCTTACCTCTATAGTTGGATACGTAAATTTAATCCACCATGATAATTATAGAGATGAAGTGGAATTACGCCATTATATACAAGTCATTTACGATAAAGTAACCCGTCTTAACGCATTAATGAATGATTTGTTTGAATATACACGTGTTCAAAATAAAGAGTTAAGTTTATATTCTGTTCCCATTGATATTGTAGAGCTACTTGGGCAATTAACTGTTCAATTCCGCATACAAGTTCAAGAAGCTAATATAGAATGTCGACCTTCTTTCCCATCTCAAAAACTCATGGTATTAGCTGATGGAGACAAATTAGTACGAGTGTTTGAAAATCTTATTATAAATGCTATCGCTTATGGAAACGACGGTGGATATATCGACCTTGCTGCCTATGAAAGCAATAATATGATTACTATAGATATAACAAATTACGGCCAACCTATTCCTAGTACGGATTTACCTCATATTTTTGAACGTTTTTATCGCGTTGAAAAATCTCGCTCTACGAACACTGGTGGATCTGGACTCGGATTGGCAATTGCAAAAAGTATTGTGGAATTGCATAAAGGAACAATTGAAGTATATAGTGATGATAAAAAAACAACTTTCACTGTAAAACTACAACCATATAAATGTTAATACAACTTAATTTTAGGTCCAATTTCTTACCATATAAGAAATTGGATCTTTTATTTTCCATTAAAATCCAAATTTAATAATCCTTTATAATTCTTTAGAAATTCTTTACCTTTTCTTTCTTCCTAATTAAGCATTCCTTTTTACAATAGTATTATTGATGTCATAGTAGGAGGATCGCTTATGCAATTCTTGAAAAAGTTCACAATTTTATTCTTATCTTTTGTTATTACAGCACTTATCGTTTTATATTTTTACCTCTATGTAAATGGTCCAATTATTCAAGCTAAATCAGCTATTTTAATAGATGCTAATTCAAGTGAAGTTGTTTATAAAAAAAATGAAGAAACTCCTATACAATCAGCTACTTTATCTAAATTAATGACAGAGTATATCACACTGGAACAACTGAATGAAGGAAAAATACAGTTAGATGAATTAGTAAAAATAAGTAACGAAGTTTTCCGAGCAGAAACGAGTCCTATACAAGTAACTTCGAAAGATAAAACGACAGTTCGTGATTTACTTCATGCATTGTTTTTGACAGGGAATAATCGTTCCGCACTTGCCCTTGCAGAACACATTGCTGGAAACGAAGATAACTTTACACTTTTAATGAATGAGAAAGCAAAACAACTAAAGTTATCACAACCATCCCCGTTTTTAAATGCTACTGGAATGAATAACGATACAAATAAACAATCAACTACAACAGCTATAGACGTAGCTAAACTAGCGACACAATTAGTAAAAGACTTTCCAGATGTATTGAATGTTACGAAACTAACCTCTTACCAATTTACCTTCAAAGACTCAAAAGTTTTCAACACAAATAAAATGATTTATTCTCTTAATAAAAACATTAAACTCCAAGGTGTTGACGGCTTACAAACTAGTTTTTCAACTAATGGTAATTATAGTTTTGTCAGTACAGCAAAACGAGGAGATACTAGACTTATTTCCGTAATATTAGACTCCAATGAAGAAAACAGTACTTTTATTGAAACAAAAAAGTTACTACAGTACGGTTTTGATCCTTCCTCGTACTCTGCACTCCAAGCTTTTAAAGATGCTGTTACATCGTGGACAGTTTTGCTTCAATTTAAAAATTTGATCATACAAACATTGTTGATTTTCTTCATCATTACAATTTTAATGTTTTTACATATACGTCAGAAAAAACCCGAGGATTTCAACTAGGAAATCTTCTTTTATATAAAAACCGGCTTGCATTTACAGTGCAAGCCGGTTTCTAAATTTATAATCCTCTTCCAATTAAATTCGCTGAAACAGGCTGAAGATTTAATTCTCTCGCCCATATAGATAGCTGACCAATATGGTGAATTTCATGCACAATTACATGTCTTAAAACTTCACCGTATGTATATGTTTTATCTGTCCATGAAGCTTTTAATATCTTACATTCTACGGTAGATGACCATTCTTGTAAAAAATCTTCTAATTCTCGTTTATATACATCAGATAACGCTTTCACTTTTTGGATGGATTGATAATCTTTAAACTGCGGTTCATTATCTTCTTTTCCTTGAAGCGCACTAATCCAGCTGTACTCAACATCGACAATATGGAATAATGTTTCTAAAACACTCCCAACACCACCTACACGCTTGCGGAGTAATTCTTCCTCTGAAAGTTGTTCACACCACTTAAACCAATCATCCCTTACTTGCCAATTGTATTGAAATAACGTGTACATATATATTTATCTCTCCCCTACCTCAACAATCCACTTAACCGCATCTATTACATAATATGGTTCATCTTTTTGAATATAGTGACCGCTTTTTTCTGCAATTACAAATTTATGATTGTATGATAATCGTAATAATTCTTCTTGCAATTGTAACCATTTCATTTGTGCATCTGGCGAATAAAAAACTTTTTTACCCGCAGCTAACACGACAAGTGGAATATCATTCATTGATTTACAATGTTTATCTACTTCACTTAAACTAAATGTAAACTCTTCATAAGAACTTTCATATACAAACTGTTTATAGTAAGCTTCTTGAAATTCTGGAGACATGATTGGCAGAAAATCTTCTTTATAATTTTCCGGTGTCGAATCAACCAAAACTATTCCCAACATATCTTTGGGATAAGAAGTAGCAAATAAACGTACATTTATACCGCCAAAAGAATGTCCTACAAAAATATAAGGTGGTTTCAATTGTAGTTGCGCTAAGCAACTTCTTAAATCTTTTACCATTTCAGAACTAATACGTCGCTTGGAACGATTTCCACTTTTCCCCAATCCAGCTCGATCATATGTGAGCACCGTCCCATATTCCGTCAATCCCTCAGCAATATGATCCCATGTCTTTGAATAATCGCCATAACCTGCTTCCATTATAATAACTGGCTGCAACTTCTTTCCTTGGAACTTTTTCGTATACATTTTAAAATCTTCAACTTGTACATATTCCTCTATACATTTAATCATTGGCAATTACTTCTCTCAGGCCAAGTTCCTCTACAGCATGATTAATTATTTTACTTACAGATAAAGAGCCATCCAATACAATATCCGAATTCGGCTTAACAGTATGAATTGCCTCTAAATATGCTTTTCTCGCAAGTGTCATGTAATGTTTCAAATCATTATGTATTTCATCTATTGTATCTTCTTTAAAATCTCGCAAAATTCTTCTAGCCATCGCAATATCTAACGGGGTATCGATAAATATAGTTGCATCAATAAATTCTCGCATTTCACTATTTAAGTATGCAAAAGGATAATCTACAATAATATAATCTACATTACCCTCTCGTTTAAGGTGCTGAATATCATGAATTAATGGCGTAAGTACCCATTCATCATAATTTGCTCCATCATTAATCCATTTACAAATATCAGCAGGACAGTTATCAAAGTTATAGCTATCAAAATACAATGCTTTTGAATTTGTTAACTTTTGACTTAATCTTTCTGTAACAGTAGTTTTACCTCCTCCTGAAACAGCTGCAACTGTAATGATTTTCGTTTTTTTATTCATAATTTCCCACCATACCCCTTCTAGTTAACATAACACAATTATAGAAAACTATTATTTTTTATCGCTCCATTCATATTCTAACATACTCATTTCCCATAAATTCCAGTATGTTTCTCCTACTTTTTTTGACTCTCTTAATAAACCTTCTTTTACAAATCCTATTTTTTCATAACATGAAATAGCCAATGTATTAAAATCATAAACACCAAGCGTTACTCTATGTAGTTTTAATTCATCAAATGCAATATGAAGTACTGCTTTCATCATATGCTTCCCAATAGAACGCCCTCTCATTTTCGTATCACCAACTAGTACTTTACCAATCCTTGCAGATTTATTTATATTGTCTATTTGCCCAAGTGAAATATGACCAACTACTTCTTGAGTCTCTTCATCTATTACTTTGAATGCAAGTGTATTTTCACTTTCTATATATTTTTCTAATTGTTCTTCATTTAGGGGATATGTAAATGCATTTCCTGACCACTGTATTAAAAATTCTTCGGAATCAATCCAGTTTATTAATTGTTTGAAATCGAATCGTTTAAAAGGTTCTAATTTAATCAACTTCATTCTCCTTTCATACACCATTCTATATATCCTCAAACTTATTTCTATATATAAAATATATTCTCCTTTTATACGAAATGAAAATAAAGCCATTCATAAGAATGGCTTTACAAAAAACATAGCCCAATTATGCCATGTTTCTTATGTTAACAATGGTTCAATCGCTTCAATTTTACAAACTGAAATAATTACTGTAACTACCCCAGCACTATTAGCAAGCTTTACAACATCACAAGTGACTGAAGAAACAGTTCCTGCATAATTATTACTTCCTGTTGTAATACGCACTGATCTGTTTACTAACTTTCTCAGCTCATCTCTAATTCCTTGTACACAGCAACAGTCACATGCCTTATTTTGCTCTTCATGTTCTTTTTTACACTCTTCAAAAACATCCCAACAATCATCCTGTTTACATGAACACTGTTTACATGAACACTTTTTTCTAGAATTACTATAACGAGATCCCAAAATCTCACCCCCTAGTCATTTCTATTAATATAGTATGTCCACTAGCTTCAAAGTGTACGAGGCAAAAACATAGAAAAGAAAAAACAAACACATGTACTAAACTATCCTGTATACATAAAAACTGACCTCTAATTATTAGAGGTCAGTTCACATTATACATGCTTTAATTTTATAATTTACTAGACTGCAATCCCTGAATAAATGGCACTACTTCAGGGTTTACAAGTGATGATAAATCACCTAGTTCTTTCCCTAAATAAGCAGCTTTAATGACACGTCGCATTACTTTAGAATTACGCGTTTTCGGTAAATCTTCTACAACGTGAATATCTTTTGGACATAATGCTTTTCCAATATGAGAGTTTACTAAACTCATTAATTCTTTCTTTAATTCTCCTGAGAATGTTACATTGTCTCTTAATACTACAAAACAATGACAAACTTCACCTTTTACATCATCTGGTACACCAATCGCAGCAGCTTCTATGACATCATTATGCTTCACAAGAATAGATTCATATTCAGCAGGTCCAATGCGTTTTCCAGCAATGTTTAACGTATCATCTGAGCGTCCTGTAATAATATATTGCTCACCATCATAAATCACCCAGTCACCATGAACCCATTTGTTTTCAAAACGTGACCAATACGTGTTCACATAACGCTCATCGTCTTCCCAGAAACTTTTCGTCATACCAACCCAAGGTTTCTCTAAACATAATTCTCCAACTTCATCACGAATTGGATTGCCTTGATCATCGAGCACAACCGCTGCCATTCCTGGTAAAGATGCGTTAAAACTAATCGGTGCAATTGGTTTAATAAGGACGTTTCCGAAAATCCCACCAGAAATTTCAGTTCCGCCTGAATAGTTACAAATTGGTACATTATTTTTTCCGACTGTTTCAAATAGCCACATCCAAGGATCTGGATTCCAAGGTTCACCTGTTGATGCGAATACTTCTAAACTCTTGAGCGAATGTTTATTTACATACTCATCACCCTTTGCCATTAACGCACGAATTAATGTTGGTGATATACCGAGATGTGTAATTTCATATTTATCAACGGTCTCCCATAAACGATCTGCTTCTGGGAAATCTGGAACACCTTCGTACATAACCATCGTTGCTCCATTAATGAGAGAGCCGAATAATAAAAACGGTCCCATCATCCAGCCCATATCAGTTACCCATAATACGCGGTCACCTTGTTTGATGTTCATTCCAAATCCTGCATCAAATGCAGATTTCAAAGGGAAACCAGCATGTGTATGTACTGTTCCTTTCGGTTTCCCAGTTGTACCTGATGTATAAATGAGCATTAACGGATCATCACTATTCATCTCTTCAGCATGCGTAAATGGTTTTTCTTTTTCTAGCGCACTCCATGGGAAATCATAATTATGTGGTGTAAAATCATTTCCTGCATGACGAACAATAACAACTTTTTCAACAGTTGGACAATGTTCGCAAGCTTTATCTACTTCGTCTTTTAATGAAACAACTTTACCTCGGCGTGAAAAACCATCTGCAGTAATAATCATTTTTGACCCTGCCGCTTGTACACGAGTCATGACTGCATCAGACGCAAATCCTGAGAATATTGGTGAAATAATTGCTCCGATTTTCATAACAGCTAGCATTGCAACAACTGTTTCTGGAATCATCGGCATATAAATTGTTACACGGTCACCTTTTTCAATACCCGCATGTTTCAAACCGTTTGCAACGCGACTTACCCAGTTGTCAAGATCTTCATATGTAAATGATTTTGAAGTTCCATTTTCTCCCTCATACTGTAGTGCTGGTTGCATTCTTGTTTCATCATCCGCAAGCCAGCGTGATAAAACCGATTCTACAACGTTACATGTTCCACCATTATACCACTGTGCAAACGGCGTACCATTTTCTAAATCTAGCACTTCTGTATAAGGCCTCATCCATTGATAGCCAACCGCTTTCTCAGCTTCTCCCCAAAACCAATCTGTTTCTTCAATAGATTTATTATAAAACGTTTCATAATCTTCATAGCCCAATGATTTCATCCAACCATATAAACGCGTTTTTTCTTTATATTCTTCTGTTGGAAACCAAACTGCTTGTTTCAATGTTTTCCCCTCCTTGACTTTTTGAGCAAGAAAGCCCTAAATAGGGCTTTTAAACTGGATAAACAGGATGTTTACGATCTGTAAATACTTGATATTTACTCATATACATTTCGAATCGTCCTTTTAACTCTTCTCTTAAATTGTTTGGATGAACAATACCATCAATGACCATCTCTGATGCCAAATGGTAAATATCAATATCTTTCTTATACTCTTCGCGTTTTTCAGCAATGAAGCTATCACGCTCTTCTTCTGGTAAAGCTGCAATCTTATTTGCATATACAGCATTAACTGCCGCTTCTGGACCCATTACTGCAATAGAAGCTGTCGGTAATGCTAGGCAGCAATCTGGTTCAAAGGCTGGACCTGCCATTGCATATAAACCAGCACCGTATGCTTTACGAACAACGATAGAAATTTTCGGTACAGTTGCTTCACTCATTGCAGAAATCATCTTTGCACCATGACGAATAATACCAGCACGCTCTACTTTTGTACCAATCATAAATCCAGGTACATCTGCAAGGAATAACAACGGAATATGATATGCATCACATAAATTAATAAATTTCGCTGCTTTATCCGCTGAATCGTGGAATAATACGCCGCCTTTCATACGCGGTTGATTCGCAATAATACCAACTGGCTTACCATCAATACGTGCCAAGCCTGTAATTAGTTCTTGAGCAAATAATTTTTTTACTTCATAGAAAGAACCTTCATCAATAACTCTATTAATGAGATCTTTCATATTGAAAGGAGCATTTTGATTTTCTGGAATGATTTGTTCTAACGTTTTTTCGAATTGTTTCGGTTCTTGAGGTGTAACCAATGGAGTCTTCTCTAAGTAGTTGTTTGGAAAATATGAAATGTATTGTCTTGCTTGTGTAATCGCATCTTCTTCTGTTTTACATAAAACATCTCCGCATCCTGATACAGAGCAATGCATACGAGCTCCGCCCATCTCCTCTAAAGTTACCTTCTCGCCGATAACCATCTCCGCCATACGAGGAGAACCTAAGTACATAGATGCATTCCCTTCTACCATCATAACAATGTCACAAAAGGCTGGAATATATGCGCCACCAGCTGCCGAAGGTCCAAATAATAAGCATACTTGAGGAACTTTACCTGATAATTTCACTTGATTGTAGAAGATTCTTCCTGCACCGCGGCGCCCTGGGAACATTTCTACTTGATCTGTAATACGCGCTCCAGCAGAGTCAACTAAATAAAATAACGGAACACGTAATTTTTCTGCCGTTTCTTGAATACGTAAAATCTTTTCAACTGTACGTGCGCCCCATGATCCAGCCTTTACCGTTGAATCATTTGCCATTACGCATGCAGTACGACCATGTATTTTACCCGTTGCCGTTATAACACCATCAGCAGGTAATCCTGTTTGTTCACAATTTGCAAATAATGCATCTTCTACATATTCACCATTATCAAATAAAAGAGCTAAGCGATCTCGAACGAATAGTTTTCCTTTTGCTTTGTTTTGTTCATGATACTTTGGTGCGCCGCCTTGTTTAATCGCTTCAACTCGTTCTTCAAATGTATTCGATTGTTGTTTTTGGTCTAACATATTTACTCCCCCTTATACATTGGTGTGCGTTTTTCCTTGAATGCTTGTAATCCTTCTAATCTATCTTTCGTATGGATTACACCTTCATACGCTTGTTTTTCCATTTGTAATCCGGTATGTAAATCAACTTGAATACCGTTTGAAATTGCTTCTTTTGCTAATCGAACAGCAATAGGACCATTACTAGCAATTTTCTCTGCTATTTCAATCGCTTTCTCTTCAAGTAAATGAGCTGGTACAACAAATTCTACTAAACCATATTCTTTTGCTTCTTGCGCTGAAATACGTCTGCCTGTATAAATTAATTCTTTCGCTCTACCAACACCAATTAATCTTGGTAAACGCTGCGTACCACCTGCTCCTGGTATAATTGCAAGTGTAGTTTCAGTAAGACCAAGACTTGCAGATTCAGCCGCAATTCTAAAATCACAAGCTAAACTTAATTCCGTACCGCCACCAAGGGCGATTCCGTTTATGGCAGCAATAACTGGCTGTGGTAATTGTTCAACCATCTCCATAGTAGTGCGAATCATACTAACAGCATGGCGAACTTGTTCCTCATTCATACCAGCACGTTCTTTTAAATCAGCACCAGCACAAAACGCTTTTTCACCAGCACCTGTTAAAATAACTACACGAGTATTGGACTCTTCACTTATTTGAGTTAATATGTTTTGTAACTCTTCTAATAACGCTAAAGATAATGAGTTTGCTTGTCTTTCACGATATAACGAAATCTTTACAACGTGAGGTGTTACATAATTAACTGAAATGTTTTGTAGTTGTAGCATCTTCTCACCTACTTATCGTTTTATGTTGAAGCGCTCTATACACATGACTCGGTAATTGAATATTTAATTTACTTTGAATGAATTGACTCGCTTTCAATAACTTCTCTTCATCAATATTCGTTTGGACCCCTAACTTATGGAGCATATGAACTAAGTCATCGGTTGCAACATTGCCTGATGCTCCTGGTGCATATGGACATCCACCAAGACCACCACAAGAACTATCAAATGTTGTAATACCATATTCTAATGACTTAACTACATTCGCCAGAGCCATTCCATACGTATTATGGAAGTGCATTGCAAACTGCGAAGCATCATATTTCTTTAATAAATGCTCTAATACTCGCTCTACTTGTAGTGGATTCGCTACACCAATCGTGTCACCAAGAGATACTTCATAAATGCCGTATGAAAATAGTTGATTACATAATTCGTCAACTGCTGTGGCACTTATATCCCCTTCATAAGGACATCCAAATACAGTAGAAACATAGCCTCTTACCTTTTTTCCTTCGAATAATGCCTGTTTTGTTATATCTTCAATTACAACTAATGCTTCTTTAATTGATTTATTAATATTACTTTTATTATGAGATTCACTTGCTGATAAAAAAACATTCACCTCATCTACATTTTGCAAAAAAGCTCGTTCCAAACCATTTTGATTTGGAACAAGCGCTGCATAAGTAACATTGGGATCCCTTTTCAGCTCAGAAAACACATCATTTGCATCTGCTAATGCAGGGACCCATTTAGGGTGAACGAATGAGGAAACTTCAACGTACGATAATCCCGCCTCTGTAAGTAGTTGAATCCATTTTACTTTATCTTTTGTGCCAACAATCTTTTTTTCATTTTGTAAGCCATCACGTGGCCCGACTTCTTTAATGACAGCAAAATTAGGTAGTTTCAATTCGCTTCCCCCTATATCTCCCTATTCAATTTCTAGTAATACATCTCCTTCATTTACAAAATCGCCTTCTTGCACATTAATTTTCATAACTGTGCCAGCTTCTTCTGAAATGATTGGAATTTCCATTTTCATAGATTCCAAAATGACGACATCCTGCTCTTCCTCTACTGTATCTCCTACTCCTACAAAAATCTTCCATACATTTCCTGCCATCGATGCATATACCTTCGTCATCATTTTTTCCCCCTTAATATTGTTAAATCTTATTTTTTAACAAGTTGTTTCGTTACAAAACCCGTTGTATAAATACCACTTTTGAACACATCGTCTTCCAATACTTGAAGTAGCATTGGCGTGTTCGTTTTAATACCTTCTACTTTTAATTCTTCTAAAGCATCATGTAATTTTGAAATTGCTTCTTCACGAGTTTCACCATGAGCAATAACTTTCGCAATCATTGGATCGTAGAAAGGTGTAATCGTGACTTGATTCTCCAAAAAGTGATCAATACGTACATTTGATGGAAGCGTTAAATCTGTAATTTTCCCAGGTGATGGGAAGAAAGTTTTCGGATCCTCTGCATAAATACGTGCCTCAATGGCATGACCACTACGTTTTACATCATCTTGTGTAAATGATAGTTTCTCACCGTATGCAATTAGAAGTTGTTGTTCTACAAGATCTAAACCAGTAATTTCTTCTGTAACTGGATGCTCTACTTGTAATCTCGTATTCATCTCTAAGAAATAAAAGTTCTTCTGATCATCTACAAGAAACTCAACTGTACCTGCATTTGTATAGCCTAGAGCTTTGGCAGCTTGTACAGCAACTTCTCCCATCGCCTTGCGCGTACCTTCATCTAAAAATGGTGAAGGTGCTTCTTCAATTACTTTCTGATTTCGGCGCTGCACGGAACATTCACGCTCCCATAAATACACTGTGTTACCATGTGTATCTGCTAAAAGCTGAATTTCAATATGATGTGCATCTGCAATATAGCGCTCTAAATACATTTCTCCGTTACCGAAGAAGTTTTGTGCTCTTGTTTTGTTACTTTCAAATGCTTTGGTGAGCGTTTGCTCAGTTTCCATCAACTGCATTCCAATGCCTCCGCCGCCTGCGGATGCCTTCAGCATTAATGGATAACCAATTTGTTTTGCAATTTCAATGGCTTCTTCAGCAGTTTCAATATTTGTAGTAATACCTGGAACTACTGGGACATCTGCAGCTTGCATTGCAATACGAGACTCGATTTTACTTCCCATTTTCGTTATGATTTCTTCTGATGGACCGATAAATACAATCCCTTCTTCTCTACAGCGAACCGGAAAAGACGGATTCTCTGATAATAATCCATATCCCGGATGGATTGCTTCAGCATTTGTCTTCTTAGCTATTTCAATAATTTTTTCAAGGTTTAAATAGCTTTCTTGGACACGCGGTCCGCCTACTAAGTAAGCTTCATTTGCCATTTTTACATGTAGGGCATTTTCATCAGCCTCAGAATAAATAGCAACAGTGCGAATACCAAGTTTTTGACAAGTTTTCATAATACGAACTGCGATTTCCCCGCGATTAGCAATTAATATTTTTTGAAACATAGTGATTCCTCCTTTTTATCTACATCCTAAATGTCTTGCAATTACGAGACGTTGAATTTCAGAAGTTCCTTCACCAATTTCTAATAGTTTTGCATCACGAATATGTCGTTCCACTTCATATTCACGCATATAGCCGTATCCACCGTGAATTTGTACCGCTTGATTTGCAATACGACTAGCAGCCTCAGATGCAAATAACTTTGCCATAGCCGCTTCTTTACCGAAAGGTTTATCATTATCTTTTAACCAAGCTGCTTTATGTACTAAATTACGTGCAAGTTCTACTTCAGTCGCCATATCAGCTAATTTAAATTGAATCGCTTGGAAATTAGAGATTGACTTTCCAAATTGTTGACGTTCTTTCGCATATTGCAGCGCACGTTCAAATGCAGATTGTGCAATACCTACTGCTAATGCTGCGATTGAAATACGTCCTCCATCAAGTGTATATAAGAATTGTTTAAATCCTTTATTTACATCACCAAGAATATTTTCTTTCGGTACACGTACACCATCAAGTACGATTTCACATGTATTAGAAGCACGAACACCCATCTTATCGTAAGGACTTGAAATCGTTAATCCTTCACTTGTAGTCGGTACGATAAATGCCGAAATACGCTTTCTACCATTATCTTCAACACCGTTGATAGCGGTTACAATAATTGTATTTGCATACTCTGCATTTGTAATCCAACACTTTTCACCACTAATAACATACTCGTCTCCATCTAATACAGCTTTCGTTTGTGTACCACCTGCATCAGATCCAGCGTTCGGCTCAGTTAATCCGAAAGCACCTAAAGTTTTACCTGATGCCATTGGAATTAAATATTTCTGTTTTTGTTCTTCTGTACCGAAATAATAAATTGGAGAAGCACCTAATGAAATTGTTGCAGCGTAACTTAATCCTGTCCCACCACAAGCACGACCAATTTCTTCAACTGCTAACGCGTACGATACAGTATCGCCACCTGAACCTCCATACTCTTCAGGGAATGGGATTCCTAATAATCCTAGTTCGCCCATTTTTTGAAATGTTTCATATGGAAATTCCGCAGTTTTGTCATAATATACAGCTTTCGGTGCGATTTCCTTTTCAGCAAAGTCACGTACCATTTCTTTAATCATTTGTTTTTCGCGAGTTAGAGTAAATTCCATTCCGCTACACACCCCTTATCGAATATTGAGTTTCGACAGCGTGCGAGTTTCTACTACAAACATTACGAATTAAAAGACACGAATATTAGTTAGATAATTGCTATAATTCTGTCATAACTTAATTTTAAAACAGATTCTGTACTAATGCACAAAAAAATTCCTACATTGTTCTACAACAACATAGGAGTTTTTTTGTCGAATTATGTAATTTATTGTTTAATAATCTCTACCTTTTCCCGAATCAGAAATTTCTACTAAAGCTTCAGGGTAAGGTTCAAAATATGTTTGTCTTAATAAATACTTTTCGTCAAATCGAATGGCCCATGATTTTAAAATTGCAAGTAAGCTACTAAGCGGGACTTTCTTTTCTATATACTTTTGTATCAAATCTAAAAAATGATCTTTTTCTTGTTTTTTCAGCTTAGTTTTAAAATATCCAAAAATATGCTCACATACATTTACATTCGATGTATAGCGGGGTGTGCGCATAAATAATTCATATAAAGTCTTCTCATAGTTTTCAAATACCACTTCAATCGTTTCATTTTTTTGATTTGCAATAATACGCCCCAATTCCTTTTGTTTTACCTGATTATATGCCATAAATAAATACTTATAGTCTGATTGAAATGATACGAGTTCTTTTATGTTTTTAGTATGTTTAATCATTTTGTAATGCGCGATTGTAAACAGCCTTGTAAAGAAATGTTCTCTAATAATAAAATTCGACAATCTACCCTCTTCTTCAATTGGAAGATGCGAAAAATTTTTTATTACTGCTCCGCCAAATAAGCCAGATCCCTTTCCTTTTGCTGGTGCTTTTTCAAAACCAGAATAAATTTTCACATCACGCGTACCACAACTCGGCGAACGATTCTTTAAAATAAAACCATCCACATCAGATATCGTTTGTAAAAAGACATATGAAAATTGCTCCATTTTTTCAGTTACATCTTCTCGTGTCGACGGTTGTACAAGCCTATTCACACCATTTTCTTCTACAATTCGTATCGTTTCACGAGGAGTCCCCAATCCGATCTCGACTTCTGGACAAACAGGTATAAATGTAACAAATGGCTGCAAATTTCGTATTGTTACATCTGGTATCATCTCTGCATTATAACGACAGGCATCAAATTCTAAACATTTACTTACAACTATTGTTGGTTTTGCAAATTGCCGCATTTCATTACCTCCATGGTATCAATCCATACAATATAAATTGTACTGATATTAGTATCTTAAGCAAAGTCTGTTTATATTGATTATTTTTATAATAACTATAAATTTAATGCTATATCAACTACAATTCAAATCTATTTCGTATATGTATTAACAAGTTCTTGTACAAACTTGTTAATACATTTTTGTCTAAACACAATCCATCTTTACTAGCATAGTTACAGATTCTTTCCTCTCCTCTTTACATTTAAATTAAAATAAGTCTTAATACGAATTTTAATCCCAAGTTATTTGGAATATATTCTTTATATTTGTACATTATAGACTGAGAAAGTATTACTTGTAGTTAGGGTGTTCCAAATGAATTTTAGAAACCTACTTTCTTTATTACGGAACATTTTCAGAAGCATTTTTTCTTTGGTAAAAAACATTTCAAAAAATCCATTCAGTTTAAGGAGGCATATTAAAATGGGAGTATTAAGTGGTAATCCCCAAAATGAACCAATGCATTACGGAGAAGTCTTTGCAATTTGGAGTTATCTTGCAGGGGCACAAGGTGCAATTGCTGGTTACCAAGTTCTTGTCAATCATACTGGAGACGAGGACTTAAAAAAGTTTTTAGAAAATCTTATAGAAAATGATATCCAATCAGAAGTTGAAGAACTAAAAAACTTGTTAAAATCAAACGGTGTGGCATTACCACCAGCACCTCCAGAGCGTCCAGTTGCATCTATTGAAACAATCCCTCCTGGTGCTCGTATTAATGACGCAGAAATTGCAGCTAAAGTTTCTATGGATCTTGCTGCTGGACTAGTAGCATGTAGCCAAGCGATGGGACAATCACTTCGAGAAGACGTAGGAATGATGTTTGGACAATTCCATATGAAAAAGGCACAAGCAGGTGCTACTTTACTACGGTTAAATAAGAAAAAAGGCTGGATTATTCCTCCTCCTTTACATGTTCTTCAATCTGATCAAGCTTAACATGGCGTAAGCGGTTAACTTTTATTAACCGCTTCGTTGTATTTACCTGTCCTTTTAATAATGGAGATTAAAGATAGTTCTAATAATTTTAACTTTATGATTTAGATACTGTGATACGAATAATGTACAAAAGCAATGGAGAAATTAATACATAAGAAAGGAGGGGAAATTTATGAAGAAAAAATTGTCATCTATTTTAAGTGTTTTAGCACTATCTATTATGTTTTTAGGCACATCTGCCCAAGCTGAATACGATGGAAATCATATGAATAGAGTTAATAACACTGATATGTCAACTCGAGTTAATGACAATAACTTGAACAGAGTTAATAATGATGTGAGAACTCGAAATGTAAATACGACAAATGATTTAAATAATAATCGTGATAGAAATAATAATTGGGCTTGGCTGGGTTTATTAGGTCTAGCAGGATTATTAGGTCTTAGAAGAAGAGACAAAGAAGTACGTTAATTTAGAATGTTTTTCGTAAACAAGTACTTATTTATCAAAATTGTATAATGAATATAAATCGCCTTTTTAAAGGCGATTTATTATTTGCTTAAAAATAGTATATGTAATTCACACATCAACATATTTTTACTTATGATTAAACATATTAAATTACATTTATTTAAATACCAAAAATCAAACCCCTAAAATATTGTTATAGTTAGATTCGTGGCGTTAATCCATACAATATAAATTGAATCGTATTTTCAATTTCCACTTCATCATCCCATTTTTCTTCAGGCAATAATAAAAATCGTGTTAATAGTAAACCTAATACAGCTGATAAAGTAAGACGTAATACAGAAGATGGTGGTATCTCAATAATTTCTCCTTTATCTTGAAACTTCACAATCAACTTTTTGAAATGTGAAAACAGTTCCGTTTCTACTAATTGTTGTATTTCATTTTTTAGCTCTGGTTGAAATGGTACTTCTTGAATTAATATTTTAATCATAGGAAAGTGCTTTTGAGCAAATTCAAATCTATTATGAATGACAACTCGTAAAAGTCCCTCATATGATTCATACTTCGATTTAAATATTTCCTTTGCAAAGGCTTGTACGAAAAATGGTGCAGCAAACTTTGTTAATGTTGGCATGACAACTGCTAACAATAAATCTTTTTTCGTTTTATAGTAGCGGAAGATTGTTCCTTCCGCTACACCAGCACGCTTTGCAATTTCACTTGTAGAAGTTGATGCATATCCTTTTTCTCCAAACATATCAACAGCTGCCTCTAAAATACGCATTTGACGTTCATTTCGTTTATCCGTATTAGTTGCGGCAATTAATTCATCCAACCAATCCTTCTTCATCTATAATGCCCCTTTGTATCATCATTATATTTTCCGATGTTTCTTTAATGCAAATACATTCCCTATTGCAAATAATAGAGAAAAAAGTAGTAATACAGTTAGATCTAACGCAATCTCTTTAAATCCTTGATTTCGAATCATCACTTGTCTCATTGCGTCAGCTCCATATGTGAGCGGAAATAATTTCCCTAACATTTGTAGCCACTTATTCATAGATTCAATTGGAAACAACCCAGAAAAGAAAATTTGTGGCACAATGACAAACGGTATAAATTGAATCATTTGAAATTCATTATTTGCGTATGCTGATAAAAATGTCCCTAAAGTTAGTGCTGTTAAAGAAAGCATACATGTAATAAGTAGCGTTAGCCATATGGAGCCAGCTACATACAAGTCTAAAATATAAACTGAAAAATTCACGATTATAATTGATTGTATAAATGCAAAGATTCCAAAACCAATAATATATCCTACAACTATTTCCCATCTTCTCACTGGAGTGGACAATAACCTCTCTAATGTACCACTTAAACGTTCTCTAACAAAGGAAACTCCAGATAATATAAATACAAAGAAAAATGTAAAGAAACCAATCAATACGGGGCCAAGCCCATCAAACATTGTAAAGTCTTTAGAGCCATGTAAGTAATTTACTTCAGGCTTCATAACTGATACATCATTCTTTTCTGAACTCTTTTGTAAAACTTGAAGTACAGCACGATTTTTTGATGAATCACTTCCTTCTAATAAAACATTCATTTTCCCATTCTCTAAATAAATTACTGCATCTACCTTTTGCTGTTCTAACTCTGAAATTGCTTTCTCTTTGCCGTATTCATAAATTGAGGCTTCTTGAGTTTTCATTGTTTTTACAATAGGAGCAGGCACATCAACTACAGCAATATGCGGTACATAGTCTTTTTGTGTAAACACTAGAGACAATAACCAAAGTAATAACATTGGTGCCCCAAACATCATCGCTAACGAACGTTTATCTCGAAAAAATTGGCGAATAATACGAATGATTACACCAGTAACTCTCATGATAGGGCCACCTCTTCCAACAAAAAGACATCTTCAATCCGTCCTGATGATACCCGTTTTTTCAATTCTTCAGGTGTTCCAGTCGCAACTAGCTTTCCTTCTCTAATCAACCCTAAACGCTCACAAAACTCAGCTTCATCCATAATGTGCGTCGTTACAATAATAGTTGTGCCTTTCTTTTTCAAATCATAAAATTTTTCCCAGATTGTTTTTCTAAGAAGTGGATCTATCCCCACTGTTGGCTCATCTAAAATTAATATTTCAGGTTCATGAAGGAGTGCTATCGCTAATGATAAACGCTTCTTCATCCCACCTGAAAAATGCTGCACTTGCTGTCTTATATGTTTTGATAATTGTACAAGGTCAAAAACCTCTTCGATTCTTTCTTTTTTATGTTTTCCTTTTAATCCATACATCGTTGCAATAAAATCTGCATTTTCATATGCTGATAGTTCTTCATATAATGCATCAGCCTGAGCCATATAACCAATTCTTTTCATTTCATTTAAATTAGGCATGTTCGTGTTGTATACAAGCACTTCACCTTTCGTTGCCTCATTAATACCTGCAATCAATTTAATAAGAGTCGTTTTCCCTGAACCTGAAGGCCCAACTAAACCAAATATCTCTGCTTTTTCAACTTGCAATGAAAGATTGTGTAAAACTTCTTTTTTCCAAAAACTTTTTGACACGGTTCGTAAAATAATAGCAGGTTGCTGCATGTATTCTTCCCCCTTTTCAAAATGAGTGAGTACTCACTTTCATTTTACTCTTGCGTAATTATATGTCAAACTTCATTGATTAGTATGTATTTTCAATCTTAAACAATGAAACAGAGTCGACATTAGAATTTCATTTCTTAAAGTCGACTCTGCTTCATTTAAATTATATATTTCATTTTACGTTTTTAAATTCATATATTTTCTAATTCTAGCAACATCTAAAGAATATTCGATAACTAATTGCTGTAACGGTAAAATAACTGTATCAGGATATAAATGTGCATATTGTAATGTTTCTGCATATTTTTCTAACCTTTTTTCTAAATACTTTATAATTTGATCAGGATGACTTACTAATAAACATTTACAATAATAATGTATTTGTTCCTCAATCGCCGTATACTCTTCAATTTCATATTCTTTATGCATGTGTACACCCCTTTAAGTTTTTTACTGAATTGCTTATCACACTTTTCACTCGACTAATTTTTAATTTTTTGATTATTTACACTATAACAAACTCTCCGGGTCAAATTTTGTTACTTTATGTAACGTAGAAAATTTTTAACAAAACTGTAATGTTAACTTGTATAAAATGCATATGGCCTATTTTTTCTGTACAAAAAGTCGTACAGTTCAATTTAACTGTACGACTACAAGTTCTGGCCTATTAAAAATTCTTTGCGGAATGATACTATTGCCTAATCCTATACTTACTACCATAGACGTATTTTGTTTTTCATATAAACTGGTTGTATATTTAGGTAAAACACCTTGATTTGGAGCCACTAATTTGCTGATAAATGGTAACCTAAATTGTCCACCATTAGCGTGTCCTGATAAAACTATATCTATTTGCTCATCAGCATAATTCTGAATAAATTCAGGTCTATAGAATAAATCATCTATTTCTCCTATTTTAATCCACTATCTAACTGTATTGCTTCTATATATAGATATACTCCTATGTAATCCGCAATTTTCCTTATCGGATAAATTAATAAAAATTATTTCCCTACACATTGCGATTACATGTTATATAAGGAAGCCCTTCTTTTTTCCATGCAAGAAATCCTCCCTTTAAATTCACTACTTCCTTTATACCTGCTCTTTGTAAAATACTAGCTGCTATAGCGGAACGCAATCCGGTTCGACATTGTAAAACTATTGGGCAATCTTTTGGTATACAATCTAGCTGCTTAAATAGATTTCCTAAAGGGATATGTATTGCATCATGAAGATGTCCTTCCTCCCACTCTTTTTTACTACGCACGTCGATTACCTTAACACTTCCACCTTTTATATGCGGATATAATTCGATTGATGTGTCTTCTTTGTAACTTTCTAATCTATTAAATCTTTGTATTACCTTTACAGGTACAAAAGCAATAATATTATCTAGCCCAATAGATTCAAAGTCTCTAATAACTTCCTCCACTCTAACCTTTTCCTCATCTAGAATGATTAAAGTTTCTGTTTTATAATCTAGTAACCATCCACACCAAGTTGTAAAGGAATTGTTATAAGGTATGTTAATTGATTTCTCGATGTGACCAGAAGCAAAACTCTCTACATCCCTTATATCAACTATTTGCTGAACGCTTGTCATAACTTCTTGAAGTTTTTCTACTGTATCAATAGCAATAACTTCTCTCTTCTTACGAATTGGAGGACCAGACTTATTTAAATTCTTCATTAATGAAAAATACTTTGGAGGCTCTGGCTGTCCCCTCAATAAAGTCGATACAAAATCACTTTCTTCATTACACTGAAATGCCCAATTGAACATCTTTTCATAACCTAATGTAGAAGTTGGAATTGCTCCTAATGCTTTTCCACATGCGCTTCCTGCACCATGTGATGGCCATATTTGCAAATAATCAGGGAGTATTTTTATTTTTTGTATAGAATTAAATAATTGTTTCGCTCCTATTTTTGCAGTATTTTTCATACCTACAGCAGTTTCTAATAAATCCGGTCTTCCTATATCTCCTACAAATATAAAATCACCTGTGAATATTCCCATTGGCTTATCATTCGTATAATTATTTTGACTTGTATCAGTTACTAAAAAAGAAATACTTTCAGGCGTATGCCCTGGGGTGTGAATTACATTAAATTTTATATGACCTATTTTAAACTCTGTGCCCTCTCTAACCAATTTGTATCGACCTTCGTTAAAATATTGATATTTCCAATCACAATTTCCTTCATCAGATACATATAACTTTGCATGATAAAGATTAGAAAGTTCTCTAGACCCAGAAAGAAAATCTGCATGAATGTGAGTTTCAGCCGCAGCAATTACTTCCATTCCCTCTTTCTTAGCAAATTCTATATATTGTTCTATATAGCGACCTGGATCAATTACAATTGCTACGCCTTCCTTCTGACAACCGACCAAATAGGAAGCATGTGCTAATTTTTCATCATAAAAATATTTTAAAAGCATAGCTATTCCCTCCAAATAGTTATTTCAAATTACTTTTCAATTTTTATAACTGCTTTCTATCTTCTCCTATAGCATCCCTTTCAACATAAAATTCCAATACATATAGGGCAACATATATCTTTTAAGTAAAAACATACTATATCGTTCTTTCGCTTGATTAAACGGAAATGTTTCTTGAGGCTCATGTTCATAGTTAAATTCAGCGAGTATAAGACTTTTATAACCTGTAACAATCGGACAGGATGTATATCCATCATATTTAGCATGCAAGTCTCTTCCGTTAAGTACGTCCATAATATTTTGTTTTAAGACAGGTATTTGTTTTCGAATTGCCGCTCCAGTTTTAGAGGTGGGTAAATTGGTACAATCTCCAAGTCCGAAAATATTCTTATACTGTACATGCTGCAAAGTATAAGGGCTTATTTCTACCCACCCCTGAGAATCACTTATCTCACTCTCTTTAATAAAATTAGGTGGCCCCATTGGTGGAACAACATGGATCATACTGTATGGTACAGTTTCTCTTTTCAGTGTTTGCGTATCTTCAAAAATTGCTTCTCTTTTTTCGGCAATAATTTCTACTAAGTTTTTATTATAATTCGTTATAATTTGCTTTCTTTCTAGTACTTGTTCTAATGTATTAGCATAACGTGGAACCTGAAATATATTAGCGTTCGCCGTATAAAACATTACTTCACTTTTGTTTCTTACACCGCTATTAGAAAAATACTCTTCTGCTAAATACATAATCTTTTGTGGAGCACCACCGCATTTAATAGGAGTGTTTGGGTGGGTAAAAACTGCATTTCCTCCTTTAAATTTTTCAATTTCTCTCCAAGTAGAATCAACATATTTATAAGAGTAATTGCTACAAACCCCATTAGTCCCAATAGACTCCTTCAAGCCTTTAATACCATCCCAATTTATTTGTATACCGGCTGCTACAATAAGAATTTCATACTCAAGCAGCAATCCATCATCTAAAAGTAACTTATTCTCTTTCGGAAACAACTTAACGACACTTTTAGGAATCCACGTTGCACCTTTTGGAATAAGCACTTCTTGATCACGCATCGTACTTTCCTTTGAAACAATTCCTCCCCCCACTAAACTCCATAGTGGTTGGAAATAATGTTTTTTTGATGGATCAATAATTGCTATATCTTCTTTCAATAGGGGTACATTTCGTAACAAATGTGCAGTAGAAGATATTCCTGCAGTCCCAGCACCAATTACAATAATTTTATAACTATCTCTGGTCTTCATTATCCTCTTCCCATCTAAATTTGATTTTTAAAACAACTAATTCGCAGCCGTATTTTCATTGTATTAACATTATTATAAGTTAAAAACACCACCTTTTTATCTGACTTAAATGAAAATTTTGTTAACTTTACCATCAATTTTACTTTATGCGTAAATCCCCTATGCTACTTCCATCTTTTATATTTTTCAATCTTAGCCTTTATTCAATCTTACTTTTATTTAATCAGATAGAGGAATTGTTAGTTAAATACGGGAGGTTTTTATAACGCGCTAGGTATTCATGTGAAAGAATTACTAATTACATGGGAATTAGCTCCGACTCATATTCAATTGAGTGAAATTATTGAGGTTACCAAAGATAATATATGCTGATGTTGAAAAAGGAGAAGTAAACCTTATTAGTAAAGTAGAATTATCTATTATTTTCAATGAAATAGCTCTTTTAAATATAATAAATGCATAAGTATTACTGTATTGATTAATTTTAAAAATAACCAAATTTGGACTCTAGTTCTTAAACAATACAAAAAACAACGAAAAAGAACACACCTTTTTGCATTATACAAGTGTGTTCTTTTCTTTTTTTAGTTTTAATTGCTATAATTCTTAGCCTATAGTAACTAAATTAAATTATTTTACACCGACCTGATTCCAAGCATTTTCTATAGCTTTATACGTTACACTATCATAACCATCATAATCAGCCGCAGATTGTAATAAAGCAGTACGAGCTTGTTTAAAGTCGCTAGTTGGAGTCAAATATGTTGTTAACGCACGATAATAGATTTTTTCTGCCTTTTCTTTACCAATAGAATTAATTGTCAGATATCCAGCCTTATTCGGAATACCGCTATTTATATGCACTCCACCATTATCTCCTTCTTCAGTTTCTGGAAGATATTGATAGTTTCTCATATGAGCAGGCTGTCCATATTTCTCAGGATTTGATAAGCTTCGCAGTGCGTCCCCAGAAACACCAGGTGTAAACACAGCATCTCCTACATCCCAATTGGTAGGATCAACAAAATAGCCAAAAACATCAGAGAAAGATTCATTTAATGCACCTGATTGATTTACGTAACGAAGATCAGCAGAATACTCTGTAACAGCATGAGTTAATTCATGTGCCACAACATCAAGAGAACCAGAAAGCGGAATAAATCTGCGACCATCTCCATCCCCATATATCATTTGCTGGCCATTCCAAAATGCGTTATTTACGTTAACTCCATAATTCACAGCCGAGCGAATTGTTTTACCTTTTCCATCAATACTATTACGATTATGAACGTTTTTATAATAATCATAGACTTTTCCTGCATGATAATGGGCATCAACTGCTGGCCCTTGATCTTTACTTGTCCAAGCATTATCCTCATCAAATAGACGATAATTTATTGGATAATCTTCATCACTATGATTAACTGTAAATGTTTCAATGTAGCCACCATTCATAGGTTTTGTTATGTCTTTTAAGTAGTATTTTCCCTTTACACTACTAAAAGTTGTATTCAATTCTTTTTTATCACCTAATACCCCATATCCGTAGCCTTTATGAGCACTATCTGCATCTGTAACTGCATTATATGAATCTACAATTGTTCCATCTTCCGCATTAACATAGATGTGCCAGTTAGCACCATAAGGTTTAATAAATTGTAGTTTCACTTTAAACGTTAAATAGTATGTTCCATCTTTTTCATATACAACTAAATCTGCTGTTTCATTAGTAGACTCTAAGTTTTCTTTTATCTGATCTAATGCATTCCCGTCCATTTTTACTAGCGTATCAATTTTTGTAAGTTTAATATGTTTCCAAGCATTTGAAAGTGCTGTTTCCTTTGTAATCTTTGCTTTTGTATTCCCCTTTAAACTCTCCTCTGCAGCTGGATGGACATCTCCATTGACCGTTGTTACTTTCCCCTCTTTATCTGTATGTACAATAAATTGTGCACCGTCAACAGGTATTTTATTTATAGATCGTGTATAAACATAATGTTTCATACCTAAATCATCTGATTTCACTTCTTTAAGTGTTAAATCTTTTTGTGGATTTATTTTAAATAATTCTTTATTTTCTTCAAGAAACTCTTTTACCGCTTTTTGAGTCTCTACCTTTTTATCAGATAAATCACCTGAAAGAAATGATGGACTTCCTTGTTCCTCATTCCAATTTTTTTGTAGTACCTCCATTTTATCCATTGCTTCTTGTTGAGAGACTTGTTCTTCTGCAAACGCAGTTGAAAAAGGAGCACCTAACATTGTTCCCGCAGCAAGCAATGTAATAACCGTTTTTTTCATTCGTTTTCCCCCTTCAATATGAGTAATTTAAAAGATATAATTGCAAAATTTAATATACAATTATTTTTGGTTTTTTTGTATAAATATGAATAATTGCATATTATTAATTTATTAATTTATTAAGATATAAATTACTTATAAGGGTACTAACCCATCGCTATCAAGCTATGCTCATACAACATCAATTAGAGTAGAGGCTATTTTCTTTTCGTGTCGATGAGATTTTTCGCCCGTTTTGCTGTAGGAGGCTGAACTGGCGAATTAGAATCTTTGATAGCTCTTGGGTATCTTTCTGTATAGCTTGGAAAAGAAGAAGAAAATAATCTTTAATCATATATATGGCCTTATATTCACTCAGTTCTCGTTTCTTTTTAAATAAGAAGTAATTGCCATATTTGAAACATGATAGAAGAAAAAAGTAAGATGGTTGTCAGTTGTCCATACACATAAAGCAATTAAATCTTTTGCTTGGTATTTACTGGTTCGTTGAACAAAATCAACATCTCTAGCAAGATTCCGTAAGGCATTTAGAGAAAAAAACCTTGAATTTCTTGAGCAGATAGTTGTAATTCGTCAAACACAGAAACAGACACAAAAAACGCCATCCTTTCCTATGATTTAAAGAAAGAACAGCGTTTTTTTTAATTTTATGGAGAACTAATTATTTCTTTTTTTATAATAAGAAAGGAGATTTATTATCATATTAATTAAACATATAGAGATAAGTGAGTACTTAAAAATAGTACTTTTATAGTTTCCAAAAAACAAAAATAGTATAGCTAAAAGTGATATTATGCTAATAATTAAATGATACATATATTGAGACTGTTTCTTCATTAATCATCCCTATTATTCGTTTAATATAAATATACAGATTATATATTATCATAGAGGAGATTAAAATAAACAAAATATGCCTATTGCATATCTAATAGCAAGATACCAATGCATACTTCATTAACTAAAAAATAACCTGACCTTTCAAAGAAGTTTCTCTTCTCCCTAATCTCCTGCGAGACCATATTTTTTCATTGAAATTTTCCATATCTTATTTGATTTATTTATTCTGTAACACCGGATTGGGTTACTTTTACATCAGCTGTTACACGAAAACGTAAATGTTTATAGGATTCTTCCCATTCTTGACTGTTCCATTTTCTTACGTGAGTTCTACCGAGCTTTCTAAGTCCTATAGGATCTGTGCCTTTTTTAATAAATCTCTTTATCAATGTAGTTGCTTTTTTTCTATTTCTGTTTCCATAATTTTTTCTAATTTTTTTATTTCTTTAGGATTATCTAGATTTTTGGTTTTTGTAAATTCTTGAATTTCAGCTTTAACTTGAATATGAGCATTTACGAATGGATGCTTACTATTCCCCTCCATCTTATATTTTGTTCTAGCTTTTATATTCTCTATCGTGGCGTAAGTATTTGAAGAACTAGGTAGTTTGAATTGGTAAGTACCTTGTTTAAATTTATCTGTCAACAATTTAAATACAAATAAATCTTTAGGGTTAACTTTATCAACCATTTTACATCTTTTAAAAAGTGCTATTCCATTTAACTCCAACACGTTCCCCTTTTTAGATATCATCGGCAAATAGGAATCCCTCGCATCATCATCAAGTTGATTTAAAAACATAAAAAAGTTTGTTTTTGGTTGCGTCCCATTGTTCATATTTTGCTCCAGTAAAGAGGATAGATAGGAAGCAATTTCTTTTTCTTTAGAATAGTTCCCCTTTAATAGTGATTCCCCTTTTACATTTGTAATTGCTAAATAAATTGCATTTCCTACACTAGGATTTCGGTTCAAAGTCTCTAAAATTTCCTGCATTCCCTTTTCAATTATTTTTTCATTAAATATAATAACACGCAATTGACCCAACTCTAGAGGTCCAGAAGATTTTTCGGATGCCCTTGCAAGAACTTCTCTACCAGTCTGGCCTGATGCTGAATAGATTTTTGTTTCACCTTCTCCGCCTCCTTTATAAGCTGAAATCGCAAAGGTTCCTTTTAGCTTACCTTCTGCTTCAGTATCATATGCCGCAACTTGAACTAAATCAATGTCATCCACAATTTTTGTTTTAGCACAACCTATTAAGAAGACACTTAATATAAGGAAAAGTATCCATCTCTTCATGTTTATCTCCTTAACTTTATTTTGGCGGTTTGAATTAGCCATAGTACAGGTAGGTATACATATATATATACAAAGCCAATTTGACCTGTCCAAGTATTTAATAAGTTAATTTTATTACGGTTATTCAAGAAAAATGATAAAACAAAGATGAATACGATGATAACTGGCAAAACATATTTTTGCTTTATTCCCAGTGCCTCTTTTATACCACGACTTACTCCCCATAATGTAAAGGAAACATTAGGTAATATAAAAAAAGCCCAAACAGAAACAATAATGTATTCAAACCGCTCTATAAAGGGAAATTGTATAATTTTAATCATGCTTAAATATGCCCAGATCGCGTTCGCGAGTTGTTTTTCACTAAAAAACGCAAGAGTTAAAATCATAAGGTATGTGTAGACAATAGTCGTTACTAAATTTGCATAATGCGCATATTTTTGAGACTTTTTTGCCTTTCTAATAAATGGGTAGTACAACAATAACATTTCAAATCCAAAAAAACTAAACATATTTCCTTTCATTCCTTTCATAATTTCTAGGAATGAATGCTGTGCAATTGGAAATAAATTCCGGAAATCTGCATACTGCAAAGGATAAAAAAATGTAAAGATTAGAATGCTTGGGATAACGATTCCAAAGAAGCCAATTCCGACAACTACACGAAACCCTCCAGTCACAATGTAATAACATAAGCCTAAAAAAGCCCCCGCTATAACCCAAGATGAAATTGAAGGAAACATCCAAACATGTACTACTTCGATATAAGTATGTAGTGTTGTTGCACCTAACAATACAATATAGGATAAAAAAATGAAGTTGAACAATCCACCAACCCATTTTCCAAATACGTTTTGATTGATTGCAATGATGTCTCCATTACCCTGATTTAAAATCTGATATATAATCCAAATCATAAGATTAACAGATATTCCAAAAAGTAGCGTACTAATCCACGCATCATTTCCAACTAACTTTGCACCAATCCTTTCAAAACCAAGCATACCAACCCCCATCTGTATAGTAATAATCGAAAAAAACACCATATATGGAGATACTTGATACTCAATCGGGATCTGTTTCATAATGCTCCTCCATGCTAAATTCAATCATCAAAATCATTTCGTGATAAGATTTTATTTTTCTCTACCTCTTCTGGATTAAAACGAAAACGCTGTTTAGATCTTGAAAAAATCGGACGTCGGAACATCGCTGAGATTGGCATACGTATAATGCTGTCTTTCCAATCTGTAGGGCGTGTAGGATAAAAAGGGAACAAATAAGGACGACTTAATGATTCTGTACGTAATAAGCGTGCTAAAAGGAAAGAACTTGTTAAAACAATTCCTAATAAGCCCAACAGGTGTGCAGCCATTATAAAAGGAAAACGAATTACTCGAATTGTATTACCAATTCTATATATTGGTGCTGTAAATGAACTAAGAGCTGAAAGTGCAACAATGATAATTAGTACATTACTTGTAAGACTTGCCTCTACCGATGCTTGGCCAATTACAATACCACCTACTATACCGACAGTTAAACCCACTTTAGTTGGTAAACGTGCCCCCGCTTCTCTCAGCAATTCAATCGTTATTTCTAAAAAAAGTGCTTCAATTAATGGAGGAAAAGGTACTTTACTTCTCGATATGATTAACGTTTCAAGAAGCTCTTTTGGAATAAGCTCGTAATGATATGTTAATATCGAAACATATAATGGAGTCGTTAAAACAGAAAACATAAAAGCAAAAAGCCTTAACAGTCGAAAAAAGGAGGCAATAATCCAAGGCATGGTGTAATCTTCTGTCGTAGAAAAAAAGTCAATTAATGTTGTTGGCAGGGTGATAGCATAAGGTGAGCCATCTACAAAAAGTGCAATTTTCCCTTCTGCCAATACAGCTGCTACACGGTCTGGACGTTCTGTATTCAAAAATTGAGGGAATATGGAATTAGGATTGTCAGCAATTAATTGAATCAAATAAGTACTATCTAAAACATGGTCTGTTTTTATTTGACTCACTCGTTTTATAATTTCTTGTAGATTTTGATCATTTACAATTCCCTCAATAAATACAATTGCAACGGTTGTGTTAGAGAGAGATCCTACCTTCAATTCCTTCATTTGTAAATAAGGTGTTGGAAGCTTTCTACGTACTAAATTTAAGTTTACATCTAAATCTTCAACAAATGCGATTTGTGGACCCACGATATTGTATTCAATTTCAGCTTTTGTAATATCTCTTTTTTCTTTCTTTGACACATTTATTAACAAGCCATTTAATTTATCTGTATCGAACTGAATAAGTATATAGCCGTTTAAAATACTATCCTGAATATCTTTCATTTGATTTGTTACTTTTGAATTTTCAAAGGGTAAGATAGACTGAATATCTTGTAACGAATCGAAGCTCCTCTCTTTTATATAAGTTAAAACCTCTTCATGAAATATATTTATATCGATTAATGTTCTAAAATATGAAATGACTATAGCGGAATTCTTTGAAGCGATCTCCAATGTTATAAAATCTTTAGATTTTTTTAGCAATTGCATTAATTCCTGCAAAGATTTTATAGAGTGAATAGGTACTTTTTCATGTGGTTTCAATTGATAATACCCTTCCTTTCAAAAAGAAACTATATATAGTTTTTAGGAAATTTCTAATTTTAAAATTAGGGATAGTTATATGTAAATATGCTCATTGAAAATAATGCCTTTGGAAATAACTTAACCAAAAACAGTTAAAAAATGTACTTAAAGTAAAAATAAGGAATGATTATAAACGAAATTATGATGTGGATTAGATGGTATATCCAGCATTTCGGAAAGTTCAAGCCAGCCAAATGTCATTGCTCGAAGAAATTTTTTAAAACGATAGCCGAGACAGAAAAAAGAATCTTAATAGGGTTCACTGTACATGCCTATCAACTTAAGAATTCAGAATTAACACAAAACGGTAAGGTAAGCTTTTTTGTTACAAGTTAGCAGAAAATTCGTTTTGGGGTGCTATAAAATTTTAGCTTGATGCAATATGACGCTACCCCAAAATACAAAAATCTCTTTCAAAAAAAGAAAGGCGCCTATGCACCTTTCTTTTTTAATTCACTTGTACTCTCTTCAGCATCCAAAATTCCTTCTGAATCACTTTAACGCATCATTGTACGGACCTAATTGCTTTTTAGAAAAGTAATGAATTGTCTCCTTACTTTTCAGTAACATATTTCCTTTTATAATTAAAAAATAGGTAGCTACTAGAAAATAGATTAGCCCTAATATCCAATCCAAATTTGTAGCTAAATTGTGTAAAAGAACATATCTCATATATGCATAACCAATTGGTACATGTAGTAATACAACCGCACCTAATCCTGGGTTGTATATTGTTTTAGCTTTTATATTCGCAAAAATACCATGCCATATGAATTGAAAAAATCCCATTAAAATAGGTCCCAACCCAAGCCATATAATATTTGGAAAGAAAACCGGAAGTAAATAAAAAACATACGCAATCAAAATATTTATTACCATAGCAGATTGCGTATTTAATGGATAGCGATCTGGTATATCACTTTTAAATATAACTACATTAAACAGACCAGCGAAATAACCTGGCCAACGATACTCTTCAAATTGATGCACTAAAATGGCTACAAAACTTAACGCTAACAGTACTTTTATTTCACTCATTTCTCCAAAATTCGCGACTAAACAACCTACGACAACAATTGCCATAGCTAACCCTACATCACACCAACGCTTTCTAAAGAAACTAATCATCTCTATCACCCACTATCTTAATTTTTATAAAAATAGCGTTCAAATAGGAAATCAATTTGTTTTTCTACAGGCAGTATTCTTATATCTGCCCCTGATTCAAGAATTAGCATCATTAATTCTGGGAGAAAAATGGATCCGAATATTTGCACTATCATCATCATTAAAATTTCCTGATCCGTTTCATTTGTTATTTCGCTTAAAATATTCTTCACTTTACAAAAACCGAGCCTCTTCAAAAAATCACCATATTCGTATTGAGATGTAAATACCGTAGTTCCCATTGCAATAATTTTCCTAACTAACTCAGGGTATTGCCGAATTACTAGTACATAATCAAGTAAAAATATTTTTAATCTTTCTTTCGCTGGCACTTTAATATCATCTAAAATAGAAAAAGTGCCTTGAAAGCTAATTAATAAGACTTTAATTGTCTCACTTATCAACTTTTCTTTTGAGCCAAAATGGTAATTTACAAGCGCAATATTTGTATCCGACAATGCCGCAATTTTTCTTATTGTTACACTTTCGAAGCCTTCGTCTTTAATGAACTCCAATGTTGTATTTACAGAAATTTTAACTTTATCAATCTTTTTGGAAATTCCAAATATAATTATCTTTTTCACATTATAAAAATTTTTCTATAAATTTTTCATATTTTCTACTTTTTTGGCACTTTCATTACTGTAAGTGGAAGTTTTTCTCATTTTTAAAATAATACAACCTAAACTAAATGCGAAAAGTGAAAATATCCCAAAAGTAACCTTTATAGTATTTAAGGACAGACTCCAGCTAATTAGAAAAGATACTAGTGCCCCCCCTAAACTGGCCGATGCAATAAATAAACTAGTCACTTCATCAATATTATTTTCCATAATACGGGAAGCTAAGATTAATGTTATTGGAAAAACACCCGCTATAACTAAACCAATAATGAAGATGATAAACAAATACATACCTGTACCTTGAACAAAGGGGAATAGAAATAATAGAATCACTAATGTAAAGCAACTAGATGTAATGTATGTCCAATAATTAAATTTATGAGCAAACTTACCTACAAGTATTCTTCCTATAACTATGGCTAGCCAAAAACAAGATATACTTACTGAACTGATTAATTCATTATTGGTAAGAATCATTATTGTAGATAAAAAATTTGCAAGATTGGTTTCTATGCCTGCATATAAGAATGCAAAAAGTGAAATAAATACTATAACTTTAATCTTTTCACTTTTAAATTTAAGAGTGAATGAGGAAAGGGATGCTCCTCCCTTTTCATTTTTTTGAGGAGAAAAATTTAGAAATTTTGTACGTCCAAGCATGTACCAAACAAATAGTGTAAAAATAAAGAATAGTAATATCCCATAAAGAATAAAATACCATTCATAAAATTTTGTAATATAATTAACTAGTAACGGAAATCCTAGCGCCCCAACCCCAAACCATACTTCGAGAATACTAAATTTAGCAGCACTATTCCTTTCTGCTGAAATAATAAAGGAACCCACCGTAGTTTCTAACAAACCTGCTCCATAGCCTAATACAAAGCAAATAACGGCTAAATATGCCCATTCTTTAATATATATAAAACCTCCTAGGACGATGGACATTACTAAAACACCTAATGTTATTGTTTTAAAATAATGATACTTTCTTACTAGTATGGGTGAACTTAGAACACCAAATAAAAAACCCGTAAATTGAAAAAATATTAAAACACCTAATTGATCAGGGGTTCTTCCATAATATTGTATTAATGAAGGAATTAAACTACCTATGCAAACATGTATTATTCCTACAATAAAATAAAACAAGCAACCATAATAAAATATTAACCGCACTTTTTCTCAACTCCAATCCAAAATAAAAACAGGGATTTAAGTAAAAGTTTTAAACCCCTGTTTTTACCATAAAACTAAATAGTTGCTACAGATCGTTCTTTATTACTACTGCTTTTATCAAAAAACATATCCAATATTACTTGTGAACGAAATCCATCTTCAAATGTTGCTACAGACTTATTTGGTCCACCTTCCGCAGCCTTAGCCCATTCTATAATTTCACTTCTAAAAGAATCAGACCATTCAAAAATCTCGTTTTCTGGATCGACTAGTAAAGGTAATGGTAACGGGATTTCATGTTTTTCCAATCCATCAAAGAGTATATATTTATTTGGCTCTTTAGAAGAATACTTATATTCTTTCTTCGCACCTATTACCTCTATACTAAAACCACAATCGTCAAGAAATGAACTTTTAGATGTTGTAATATTAACAAAAACCTTATTTTTCAATTGGCCATAAACCTCAGCATAGTCATCAACAAAAACTGGTTTACTTTCTTTTTCCTTAACATTTGTTTTAATTTTAGTTCGAACAGTATCCTCTCTAAAATCACTCTCAAATAAAAACCATAATAAATCTATTAGATGAATTCCTAAATCTCCCAAGGCCCCGCTAGTTCTATTACTTTGAAAATCATCTCGCCAAGTAAACGAAGTTCTCCTAAAAGCGCTATTCTTTTTAAAATGCAATCTTACCACTACTATTTCCCCTAATTCTTCATTTTGAATTAATTGTTTTAAAGCCTTAACATAAGATAGGTGGCGATAGTTAAACCCCATTGAAGCGACTAAATTAGTATTTTTTGCTATTGTCATCATGTATTTTGCTTCTTCACAAGAAATTGCCATTGGCTTTTCACATAACACATGTTTGTTTTTTAATAACGCTTGAACAGCTTGAGATCTATGACAAAAATTCGGTGAAGATATTATTACCCCATCAACTACTTCAAGTAACTCTTCATAGCTATTAAAAACCTTCCCACCAAAATTCCCTACCAACTTTTGGGCATTCTCATTATTAACATCATACACTCCAACTAATTTACAACTATCAACAGTTGATAATGCTCTAGAATGAGCTCTTGCAATACTTCCTGCACCTATAATCCCAATATTCATTATATGAACATCCCCTTTTAATTAATAATGTGCTTTAGAGTATTTAAAATTCCAATCGAGTATTCACCTTCAGCTAACATTGAGTGTGTGTTTTTGGCTTCTTCTGTTGCATTTTCTACTAAATAACCATGTCTTACAGCTTGTAGCATTCTTAAATCATTCCCACTATCTCCAAAAGCAATGGCATTTGTTTTATCTAGTTCGTACTTGTCTAAAATAAATTTCACTATCTCATCTTTACCTGTTCCAAGTGGAATAAAATCTACATCATAGCAATTTTCTGGATCACCAGCTAGTGGATTACATTTGTTAATATTAACTCCCACTTGGAATATTTCTCCGATTTCTTCTATCTTTTCTAAATTCTTTGCATCAATAAATTCATTTTGCTCTTCATAATAAAAATTAAATTTGTACTTAGAACTTCCTAATTGTGTCTGAGGTCTTAAAAAAATTTCATATTTTGATTCTAGCAATTTAAGAATTCTTTCAATCTTTGAAGAATCAAAACCACCCCCTATAATTCTCTCCTCCCAAATTTGATCATCTATAGTAGTCCCATTACTATCAAAGTACGTTATTTCTGTACCTAATCCACTCGCCACAAAATGAGGGAAATACTGAATACCACCCTTTTTCATTTTTTCAACAATGGATTCTAAACTACTTCCCGTTACCCAACCAATTACTAAATCCTCTTTACTTCCTTGTTCATACAAATACTTTTCTAACAATTTCATATTGCTTCTTTTAGAATCATCCATGTTATGAGGATAATAAGTTTCATCAAAATCACAGAACACTACATATTTAGGCTTTTTAACCTGTGGTAGTCTTTCAAAATTTAAAGACTTTAAAACTTCATTACTTATTGACATTGAATAATCCCTCCAAAACGAAATTTTGCTCTTCTAACATCATATTTGGGTGTAAAGGTAAATGTAATATTCCTTTATGAACTTGCTCTGTATTTAATATATTGTTTTGCAAATCATTTTCCTTTATCCACTTAGTATTTTGTTTATGAGATAATACCGGATAATAAATATCTGTTTCAATGTTATACATTTGGTACAATTTATTTTTCAACTCGTCTCTTCTTCCATTTTCAACTCTAATCGGAAAAAGGTGCCAGACATTATCTTCTGTCATCATAGGTAGCTTAATTAATTCTCTATCCTCTAATTCCTTTAAATCACGTATATATCGTTGAGCTAAATACGCTCTTTTTAAATTGTTATATGATAAGTACTTAATTCTTTCCAAACCAATAGCTGCTTGCAAATTATCAATTTTAGAATTGAATCCAAAGTCTAATACCTTTTTATTTTTTTTATCAATCTCAAATCCATGATAACTATATTGATTGCAACGAATTGCAAGAGTTTCATTATTAGTAACTATTGCACCTGCCTTACCACATACACCAAAATTCTTATATGGATTAAAACTAAGGACAATTATATCTCCATATTCTCCAAGATTTGAAGAACCAATAGCTTGACATGCATCTTCAATAACTGTTAATTGATATAGATCCGCAATTTCACGAATTTTTTTCATTTCACATTGTTTACCATACAAATGTACAGGTAAAATGCATTTAGTTTTTTTGGTTATAGCTTCTTCTATTTTAGATGGATCAATACAATAACTCTGCTGATCTATATCTACAAATATAGGTTTTGCTCCGACTGCTAACACGGCATTTTCAGTAGCAGCAAAACTATTAGCTGGCATAATTACTTCATCTCCCGGCTGAATACCAATAGATAACAATGACACCATAAGGGCATCCGTACCACTACTTGTTGCAATTACAAACTTTTTATTTAAATAATTTCCGATTACTTCTTCTAGCTTTTTTGAAAATGGTCCACTTGTAAATTGACCTGTCGGTAAGACATCTTTTAAAACTCCTATAATTTTCTCAACCTCATCTTGCGAAATCAACCGATTAACTGGCATAAATTCTATTTTCTGTATATTTTTTCTGCTATAATTGAAAATATCTTTTTCTATATTAATATCTATTTTCAATTTATTTTCTCTAAATAATTTCTCTTTCATCTTGTGATTCGGCAATATATTACTAATTTCAAATTCTTTTTCTTTTGTCTCCCCCTGTAGGCACTTTAATAAAGCTAAATTGTCTTTACTATGTCCAGAAATTGTAGTAAGAGTTTTCACGTTAAATCACCTCTAAGAAATTATTTTGAAAATCATGAGTAGACTATATTTTATGTTATCGATTACATGTCAACATATTTTTTACGGAGGGTTTCTCTATGGTAACAATTAACGAAATAGCTAAATTATGTAATGTATCAAATGCTACGGTTTCAAGAGTTCTAAATAATCATCCTTATGTAAATCCAGAAAAACGTGAGAAAATAATAAAAGTAATGAAAGAATTTAACTATACTCCTAGTTCTATTGCTAGGAATCTTAGGATAAATAAGACACAAACCATTGCTCTATCAATTCCAAATATAGATCATCCCTTTTTCGGAAAATTGGCTAGAGAAATTTCTAAAGAATTATTAAAACACAATTACAAATTGCTAATTTATCAGACTTTTTATGAGAAAAAAATAGAACTAGAATTACTTTCATTACTAAAGAATAAAGCTGTAGATGGTGTAATTCTCGCATCCCTAGAAAATAGTTGGGAAAATATTGAGCATTATTTAGCATATGGGCCCATATTACTTTGTAATGAGTATGAGGAAAATGCACCTATTCCAATAATTTGTTACGATGAATTTGAGGCTGGATACAAAGCTGTTAAACATTTAATAAACAAAGATCATAAAAAAATTGGCTTTTGTTTTGATTCTCTTAATAGTCAAGCACAATTAAAACGCCAACAAGGATATTTGCATGCCTTAAAAGAAAAGCAATTACCATTCAATAAAAATTGGCTGTTTGGAGATGCAATTACTATTGAAGATGGATTTAGAATTTTTCAGAAATTAGATAAATTAAAGGATAGACCTACTGCATTATTTACTGGAAATGATCAAGTTGCTGCTGGAGTCATTAAAGGAGCTACTATAAAAGGGTATTCTATTCCAACTGACTTAGCTGTTTGTGGTTATGATAATCAATTAATTTGTACAGTTACAACTCCAACAATCAGTACCATTGATATTCCAATTGTTGAACTGAGTAAACGTACCGTTAACGAGATTCTACTATATATAAATACAGATGAATCTATTAAACGTAAAATTATTGAATATCCTACAAACTTAATTATCCGTGAATCGACATAATTAAAACAAAAGTTTCTGCTTAAATTTATCTAATAAATAAAAAGAGGACGTAAATAATAATGCGTCCTCTTTTTATATCAAATTAAAATAATCCATCAAAATGCTTTTCACATTAAAAAGAATCACTTTCCAAGTTCATATTTTATTACATAAAGAATTGAGAGATTATCACTTAAGAGCCTTAACTATAACTTCAGTTGCCTCTGCAATGAGTTGATTATCATAAGTAGCTTCTTTCTCATCTTTACTAGATAAAATTGCGATAATAATTGGTGCTCTATTTGGCGGGCAAACGATAGCAATATCATTTCGTGTCCCATAACTTCCAGCACCGGATTTATCTGCAACTATCCAATCAGTTGGTACGCCTGCACGAATAAGTTTGTCTCCTGTAGCATTTCCTTTCATCCACCCTGTAAGAATGTTACGTTTATGAACCGGAAGCACATTTCCGACCGTAAAGGCTTTCAGATTCGTAGCAATTGCTTTCGCTGTACTAGTATCACGAATGTCTCCTGGAATAGCCTCGTTTAATTCTGTTTCAAAGCGATCAGACATAGTAACCCGATCGCCCATCTGTCTAAGCGCTTTTTCATATCCTTTTGGTCCGCCTATTTTGTTAAATAAAATGTTCCCTGCAGTATTATCACTGTTACGAACAGCAGCCTCAGCAATTTCTCCTAGTGTCATTCCAGTATCTACATGTTTCTCGGTAACAGGTGAATAATCCACTAAGTCTTCTTTCGTATAAGTAATAACTTCATTTAATTTCTCAGTAGAGTTTTGCTGTAGTAATACCCCTGCCGCTAACGCCTTGTATGTTGATGCAAAGGCAAACCTTTCGTTAGGTCGATAAGAGATTGTTTGATTTGTACCAGTATCAATCGCATATACACCTAATCGTGCATCGAATTTTTTCTCAAGTTGAGAGAACTCTTTATACGTCGCCTGATGTTTATGCTTCACTTGTCCTGTCTTTTCTTTCGCCTCAACTTGCAATGGCCCTCCTTTAAAAGCTTCTAAGCTTGTAAGACTTAAACCTAATATACCAACGCATATACCTATTTTTAGCATCTTCTTATTTTTCAAAATCATCATTCCTTTCAAATTTTCAACATCTGTTTTTATACGTACACATAATAGACCATCTAAGAAACAAGTTTGTTCCATAAATTTAAAAATTTTTAACTAGTAGCCAAGATATTAACAAAATAAGAGATAGCAGCTACGAGCGCCGCTATCTCTTATTTCACATCTCATTTTTTTACTTATAAATACCTTTATATAAACAGGGTCTCTTCCCTGAGAAAAGTACTAAAATCTTACTAATTTTGCTTAGAAATACCTGTACTAGGAGCTCCACCCTGTATACGTTGCTGTTTCAAATCAAAGTATACATCTAAAACTTCTTTTCCAATTATAGAATTAATTCCACTTTTATCGTTATGAAGCCATGGAACTACTACAGAAAATGCTACTTCTGGATTATCATATGGAGCATATCCAACTAACGTTAAGTTGTAGCATTCCATACGTTCCCCTTTCGCATTTCTACCAATTGGATCATCTCCACCATATACAGTTTGAGCTGTCCCTGTCTTTCCTGCTGGTTTATATGAAGCATTTTTGAAATACTTCACGCCAGTTCCATCACCTTCTTGGAATACCCATCTAAACCCTTCTTTTATTCGATCAATATGTTCTGTCTTCATATCAATCCGATTTAATACGACAGGCTCTATAGAACGAATAACTTTGCCAACTTCTTCTTTTATTGATTGCTCTCGTATTTCTTGTACAATTTGAGGTTGCATTCTATAACCGCCATTAGCAATCGTTGAAATATATTGCGCCAATTGCAACGGTGTATACGTATCATACTGCCCGATAGAAAAATCTAGTAAAAACCCAGGCTGACTATCTACTTTTCTAGTTTGTCCAATTATTTCATTCGGTAAATCTATACCTGTTGGAACTCCTAATCCAAATTGTTTAAAATAATAGCGCATCGTATCAAATGCTCCTTGTTTTATATCCAACGAACCATTTGGTACGTAATTAACTCCCGCAATTTTTAAAGCTGTCTGGAACATGTATACATTCGAAGATACTTGTAGCGCTCGTAAATCATTAATATTACCAAATCCGGATACATTCCACGATTTCTTAGCTTGTGTACCTTTAAATTTCATAGGTGCATCATAAAATTGATCTCCTGGCTGTATTGCCCCTGTCTCATATCCAGTTAATAAAGTTGCACCTTTTACAGCTGACCCTAGCTCATACGAAGTTGTCATGTTACCTAATGCCAAATCCTCAATCTCTAATTTCCCTTCTTTTTCTACAATCTTTTTGCCTGCCATAGATAGAATCTGTCCGTTATTTGGATTCGTCATGACGACAAAAGCTCGGTCCAACAGTGGCTCTGAACTCTTAAACGCTCTCAAATTTTTCTCTATACTTTCTTCCACTTTCTTTTGTAATTCCATATCAATCGTTAATGTTAAACTATTACCACTTTTTCCTTTAGATATTATCTCTGTGTTTATAATGTTTCCTGATTTATCAGTAATGTTTTTCCCTTCTTCTTTTGCACCGTGCAAGACATCTTCATATCTTTGTTCAATATAACTTTTTCCTACACGATCATTACGGTTATATCCACGTACCAAATAAGAATCTAAGTTTTCTTTCGGTAATCCTTCTTCACTACTCGTAATATTACCTAACACGGAACGAAATAAATTACCATTTACATAATTGCGTTCCCAATCAACTGTTGCATCTATCCCCGGAAACTCCGCAAGATTTTCACTTATTCGCGCATACTCTTGATCTGTTACATCTTTTTTTATAATTTGTGGTGTTAGTTGATAACCTGAACTCATTTTACTTTTAATAGCTAACACCTTTAAATCTTGTGCTGTTAATTCTGCCAATTCTAATTCTGTAACACGACTTCGTCTTAAGTCTTCTATTTTTTTATCTAACTCTTTTCCCTCTATTCCCTTATCTTTTAACTTTTCTATATCTTTTTTAGTAATCATTGTCTCCGCACGTTTCCTATTCAACTGCATCCAAAAATCTTTTTTATCGATGTCTGTTAATTTATTTATATCTTGTTCAGGCATTTCAAGCACTTTCGCTAAGTCTTTTGCTGTTTTTAAAATATCTTCATTAGTAATTCCCTTTACCCTTGTATACGTAATTGTGCGAAGAGATTTATTATTAACAACTGTTTTCCCTTCTCGATCTAGTATTTGTCCACGTGGAACTGGAATGCTAGTTGTTGCATTTTGACTGCTTTCTATTTGATTCTTATAAGCCTCTCCCTCTACGATTTGCACCTTTCCTAGCTGAACAATAATAGCTGAGAATAGTAAAAATATGCAAAGGAACATTATATTTAATCGAATAGATATATACGTCTTGTTCTTTCCTTTTTGATTCCCCATAAATCCTCCATTTAATTCCTTATATGTTACATACCGATGGCCGGTTATAAATATCGTTTCGACTTTTTTGCTAAATCCTTGTTAGCATTCATACCTTTTCGTTTAGCTACGTAATTCATAACTCTCCTTTCCTATTTTCTCTCTATTTTTTGTCGCTAGCATTAGAAATGCTAAACTATATACTGGCCCATATAAAACTTACACATAGATTTGCTAAAAACTTTTCATACTGATTATTCCTTTCTTCATGCTGTAATACTTAATAGACAATCTAAATAATAAAGTTGTTCCACATTTACAAAAAAAATAATTAACTATAAGATGAAATAAGCTAAAAAGGGAGGGTTTTATGTTACATACAAAAATAAAAAGATGGAGATTTATAGCGATTCTTTCTATTGTAGGTTTGATATTAATAATTTTGTTAAAAAGCCATTTCTTTTCAATTACTATCGAAACTTCTTCGGCCGAAAGAGGACAAATACTTGATCGAAATGGTGTAATACTAGCTACAAATAAGAAAGTTAAGTCTTTATATTGCACTTTTAATGATGAGAAGCTATCGAAACAAGATACAGCAAACACATTAGCTTTTTTCAATCAATTTTCAAGCGAGTTTCAACATGACATTTCTACAGAGGACATAAAATCTCAATTACAACAATCTTGTAAAAAGCAGACTATGAATGATATACCGTTATACTCTGACATAACTGAGAATGAACTTGCATTCATAAACAAAAACAAACCCAATAATGTAATAATCAAAGATGAAGTGATTCGATATTATCCTAAACGTGAAATTGGTTCACAGGTAATTGGGTATGTAGAAAATGACCTTAATGTACCCGTTGGAAAAAGCGGGATTGAGCTGCAATATGAAAATGATTTAAAAGGAAAACCCGGAAAAACTCTTATTTTTAAAATGAATAATAAAAAGTTCTTATGGAACATTCAAAAAGTACAAAAAGGAAAAGATATCTGGCTAGCTTTAGACTCTAAGTTGCAGCAAAAAACAGAGGAAGCATTAAGATCTCAAATCAAGAAAATAACTGATGTTAATGCTGGTTATGTTGTGGTAACCGATGTGAAAACTGGCGCAATTTTAACTATGGCCAACTCAACAGTGTTTGATCCAAATACATTATATGAACAAGTATCATCTAAAAAAGAAAACATCAAATCACTTTCGCAAAATAAAGCAATTCAAAAATTAAAGTATGGTGAATCTTATGTAAATATGGCCTCAACTATAAAGCCACTTACTATTTTAATTGGATTAAACGAAAAGCTTTTTCAACCTGAAGATACTTATTTAGATAAAGGTACTTTTCAATATGATAATCAAAATAACATTACGAATGCACCTGGAACGCCAACAGGTGAGATTACACCGAGGCAGGCTATCATTAATTCATCTAACACATTTATGACAGCAAAAGTAGCTCTACCCTTATTCAACCAAAATAATGGGAATATAGAAAAAGTTGCACATATATGGACAGAGTATTTAAAGCAATTCGGCCTTCGTTCTAAAACTGGGATTGATTTACCTTTTGAAGAAGACGGACAATATGAATTTCATCCAACAAACAAGTTTGAAAATGGTATCTCCGCCTTATTAAATGCCTCTTGGGGAGGAAATGAAGTACACACTCCTCTTCAACTTGCTCAATATGCAGCAACTTTAGCAAGTAAAGGTGATAAATATAAACCTCAAATCGTAAGTGCTATTATTGATCAAAATGGTAAGGAAACAAAAAAGTTTAAACCAATTTTAGAAAGTTCAAATCGTTACCCGGTGAAATTTTGGAGTGTCGTGCAAGGTGGGATGAGCCAAAATATAGAGGAAATTAAAAACTTACCCTTTCATGTCGCAGGTAAAACAGGCATAACAGGTGCTCCGAATGAGCAAGAAAGAATGATAAACCATTCTCTTTTCATTGCATATGCTCCTACCGAAGATCCACAAATTGCCGTTTCTGTCGTTATTCCTGGTAGTAATTCAGAAAAAAACATTGCTGCTCTCGTTACATCAGAAATTTTAGAGTACTGGAATACTCTTCAATAAGAGAATAAAAACATAGAGGAAGGTTCATTAAAGTGAACCTTCCTCTTTACCATATAGAATCTATATTCGTTATTTTCCATTTACCTTCATGATCCTTTTCGAACATGAAAGAATATTTAATATCAGTTAAAACATACTCTTTTTGTACATATCCAGCATTACCGCTAATTGTCGATACTTTTATATATCCATTATTCTGCACTTTTTCTGGAATCCAAGCTTTTACCATTTCATTAGATACTTCATATAAAACTTGTGATTCTCGCTTTGGTTCAGCTAAAATTTTCGTTTTATTTCCAGTAACAGTTGCATATACATAATGCGCTTGCTTTGGTTCGTTACTTTCTGTCAATCCACTTGGTACTTTGTATGCTTGCTTTGTATCATTTGTAAATTCTCCCCCCATGGTAAGAGCAACTTGCAACTCATGAAAAATATCTTCATCAAATTTCAATTCATCCTTCTTATAACTCTTCTCTTTAAATAGAACTTCATCATTTAACGCTCTATACAAGTCATTTTCATTTTTTGAATTTGTACTTTGATATAATTCATTCATAAATTGTTTTAATGTTGGATCTTGAGCAGACTCATCTTTAGTTTTAGGCTTAATTTGTGTACTACTTTGGACCGGTGATTTATTATCATCAAGCCATGGTTGTTGAACGATAACAAATAACATTGTACAAACAAAAACAACTATAATTGGCAGAGCTTTTTTACGAAACGGTCTTTTATATTTTACAGAATTCACTTCATTATTTTCATATATAGACTGCTTTATTTTAAAAATAAATTCTTCTTCATCTTTACGATTCTCTATTGGACCTTTTTTTAATTTACTATACCAGTCAGGATTTTTTTTATTGTTCATCACTACTACCCTCCCCTATTAATTTTGAAACCTTACTTCTCGCTCGGCTTAATCTAGATTTAACAGTTCCAATGGATACTCCCAGTGTTTCAGCCATTTCTTCATAAGATAATTCATATTTTGCGTCTAAAATTATTATTTCACGGTGTTTTTTAGGTAGTTTTAAGACAACATCCCACACTTCATTCATTTCCTCTTGCTTGAAAAACTCTCGTTCTGCCGATGGAGATTGCTTATCGTCACTAAAAAAACCTACTAATGATATCCTTTTAAAATAGGAGGATTTCAAATAGTTTATTGCTGTATTTCTTGTAATTTTTAATATCCACGTTTTAATAGATGACTCCTTTCGAAATGAATTCCAATTTTTAAATACCTTTATAAACACATCTTGCGTGATATCATCTGATAAGTGTGGATCTTTCGTAATAATAAATGAATAATTCCATACATCTTGCCAATAGTCTTTTATAACATAGTCAAGCTCATCATGAATACACTTTTCAATAAACGTCTCTTCCATTTCCACACCTCGAACTTATTTGAATAAAGATAAAACTACCCTCACTTTTATTATGGTTTCAATATATAGACAAGATACAAGTTTCATTTGTTCCATTGTTTATCTTTTTTTGATAGAAAAATCCTCCTAAAAATGTAAAGGTGTGCGATTACTTTCATAAAATAATTATCTATACATTCTTTTACATGACAGGCTCCTAAAAACAAGTAAAGCATACAATGTTAAAAATACACTCATAAAAAATCTGATTATTATTTGTGCATTTCACGCAACACTCCACTTGTATCACCTTTTTTCTTAGAGCATACTTATTTGTGTGCTCTATTTATGCTTTACTAAATAACCGTTTTGTTAAATTTTAAAATCCCCCTCACTTGTCCCTTTCAATTTGTTTTACTCTTCTATTTACTATTAGCAATACCAACCTTTCAAAAATGAAAACAAAGATGGGTTATTATTTTTATTCAGCCACAACAAAAAAGCATTCTCGATTAAGGAGAATGCTTTTTCGAAACTTAATTGTTCTTTGTATTGCTCAATTTATACCCTCGTGTGAAGCAAACAATGAATGTAGTAAAAGATTTCACCTTATAGTTACTTATTATTTCTGAAAAACATGTTTTACTTTTTCACCTGGAACGTTACTCCCCCCTCTTCCTTTTACATCTTCGATCATCATGGTAACGATCATGTCGGGCGCATTTGCATCAAAAGCTGCAAACCATCCAAGTTCTTTTCCGTCTGCTTCCTTCGACTCCTTCAGTTCTGCTGTACCGGTTTTACCAGCAAGAGTTATACCATCAACCTTAGCAATTCTCCCCGCGCCATCAGGGTCATTAATGACTTTTATTAATGCGCTCTTTAATATCTCTTGATTCTTTTTAGAAACCACATTTTCTTTCCAATTCCCCGCTACTTTTGCTTCTTTTAAAAGATGAGGCGACGGAATATCCCCTTCATTCACAATCGGTGCATATGTTAATGCTAAATGAAGTGGTGTCATTAATACTTGTCCTTGTCCATATCCCGTGTCTGCTAGTTGAATATCATTTTTTATCCCATCTCTTGCAATGATTGAAATAGGAAATTCGTATTCGATTGGTAATTTTTCATGAAATCCGTATTTCTTAAATTCATTTACATACTGATCTTTTCCCATTTTCAAAGCTTGTTGAGCAAAATAAATATTATCAGAGTACTTCATTGCCTTATCAAAATCAATTGGACTAGCTTCCTTCACACGTGTTACATAATAATTTCCCCAAGATGAATCTTTTGCCCACTTTAATCCTTGAATTTTAAATTCTTCCTTAGGGTTTATAGTGTTTGTTTCCAAACCAATTGCACCAGTAATCGTTTTAAATACGGAACCTGGTACAAATGCTTGTGTGAAACGATTCATCATTGGTAGTTTCGAGTCGTTATTCCATGCTTCTCGTTGGGCTTTTGATGCTCCTCTAACTATTGTATTTGGATTATAAGCAGGGCTACTTACAAGTGCAATAGTTTCACCTGTTTTAGGATTGACCGCTGCACTAGATCCTGCTTCATTTTTCATCTCATTAAAGATTTTTTCTTGAATTGCAGCATCAATTGTTAACGTAACGTTTTCCCCTTCTTTTGCTTCTTTTTTTGCTACATTTTTAATCTCTTTTCCATTCTCATCTTCTATAAATACGCGTCCACCTTTTTCGCCACGCAATTTATTCTCTAACACTTTCTCTAAACCTGTCTTACCTACTAAATCATCTGCTTGATACCCTTTTTTTTGAAGCGATTTTAACTCCTCTGCATTCACCTTTCCTATATAACCAGTTAAGTGTGCCGCCGCTTCTCCTAATGGATACGTCCGAATATTTACTGGGCGAGATGCAACTCCTTCTAATTCAATATAATCATTCTGTCTAGTTCCCTCTTTTAAAATACCAATTGGTACAAAGGAGTCTGGTTTTATCCATTTCGCTGTAAGCTTCTGATCGACCTCTTCTATAGACATATCAAGTAATTGTGCTACTATTTCTTTTGTTTGCGCTGCCGTTTCGCCTAGTTTCTCTGGAATAATTCCAACCTCAGTCGCTTTACCATTCGTTGCAAGAGCTTTCCCATTTCGATCATATATTTCTCCGCGTTTTCCTTGTTCTATTTGCATACGTACTTTGTAATCTTTTTTCATAGCTGGAAAAATGAAATCTGGTGTCCAATCTATTTTCCAAGATTCCTTTTCTCTCACGAGTTTTGCTTCATGGATAAATGAAACTGTTCCTCCATCCGTATCCATCTTAACTTCAAAAAGAAAAAGCTCTTTATCTTTAGCATTCTCTCCTTTCGTTTTAATTTTTAAATTCTTAACTCCAATACCCTCATAGATTTTTTGATATTTCTCTGTGAAATCCTTTTTAGAAATCGTTTTTTTGGCACGCTCTGATAAATGATCATACATATTTGCAAATTTTTTATCATTCCATAAATTGATATATTCTTCAAATGTTTGTTTTGGCGGTTCGTTTTTATTACACCCTACCAACATAACTGCAAAACAAAAGAAAACCAGCATCCATAATTTTTTCAATTCAATCTTCTCCCTTTGTTAAAAATATTTATTCCTTTCTTGATATATTAAATAAAAAATGTTGTAACGCTTAATAGACAGTGTAAGTAATGAGATTGTTCCACATTTACAAAAAATTTCATTTACGCTTAAGTTGCATTGGAAGAGGAAAGTTTGTAAGCTTCTTGCAAACATAAGGAGCGAATATATTTAGCGAACGTTATAAGTATTAGTGTTGTTTTAAAAAATTCATTTAAAATACCTTTTAATTCGTTTTCGTCGATATTATCTTTATAGATTTTTGATACAAAAATAGAATCCTTATAGTAAGGATTCTACAGTAGAAAATGATAGATTTATTTTTCTTAACCTGATGATTTGGGCTTTTAAAGTACATAGTACTTACAATTAGCATTATAAGCAAGATCCGCTACTTGCATCGATTAACTCATCAGTTATCCAACGACTGTCTGATGAAGAAAGAAAGCTTCACCTTCAGGTAAAGTCAACTTAAACTAAAGTTACTTCATATATTTCACTTAAAATTCCATCAACACCTACCTTTAAACAGTTCGTTTAAACTGCCTTGCCTTTGTTCAAAGGTATTTCAGCAATGCCTGTATTTTTCATCTTTAATATTTTTGTTTCTTAGCCATGAGTATAGTTAGAAAATCTCTAAAAACTATTTGATAATCTTTTAGAATCTAACTTTCTTATAATACTATTTGCTATTTCTTCAATATTTTCATCTAGAAAGAAATGATTACCTTCAAAAGAATGAAAAGTACACGTTTTACTTGTGTATTGCTTCCATTTTATTACTTGATCATATGTAGTATACTCATCCTTTTCCGCATTAAATATAAGAAAATCAATATCACATGGTTGTGTATTATTGTCATGAATATATGTCTCGACAATTTTAAAATCTGCTCTTAGAATAGGTAGAAAAATCTCTATTAATTCTTCTGATTCAAGTACCCCAGATGGTGTACCTCCCATTGCAATAACTTCTCTTTTAAATTGTTCATTAGAAAGATTATGTCGAATATTTTTTATTTTACTATTTGGATGATTTCTACCGGACAAAACAAGAAATTTAGGCAATACATTTTTAGAATCTTGTATTTTTCTAGCTACTTCATAGGCAATCAAACTTCCCATACTATGCCCAAATAAAATATATGGCGAATCATCTATCTGCATAACGATATTATTATAGACATCATTCACCACCTCTTCCATACTTTGGTGCAAACTTTCTTCAATTCTATATCCTCTACCAGCTAACTCTATCGGGACTACCTCAATATATGGATTAAAGTAATTTTTCCATTTTGCGTAACTAAACGCAGATCCCCCAGCATGTGGAAAGCAAAAAAGTTTAGTCTTCTGCATTGATTTTCTCCTTACTTTCAAATTTGTATATATTTTGGCAAATTGTATAAATGTCTTTAATTATTATCTCTTGCGGAAATTCATTCCTTGTTGCACAAGCAGATATCTTATAATTTGGATCAATGTTATATTGTTTAAAGTAAAAGTTTTTAGGTATATTCTTGTATGTAATTAAAGTTCGTGACTCTTTTTTTATAGAGAATGAATTTAACGGGGTATAAAGCCCTTTTCCAATCGTTTTTATATAACTTTCTTTTAATGTCCATAAATCATAAAAATAATTAATTTGTTCATCAGAATTCATATTAGATATTTCATAAAATTCTTCCTCTGAAAAAAATTCATGTGCTAATTTAAAAGCCTCTATTTCTGAAACTTTTTCTATATCAATACCCACATTAAAATTAGCAGTAGTACAAACCACCCATTCTCCTGAATGTGACAAATTAAAATGAAAGTCAGAAAAATTTTCAACAAAAGGTTTTCCATACTCATTATATATAAATCTAATTTCTTCATTATTAATTTTATACTTTTGGCAGATTAGAGATCGGATTAGTAAATCTCCTATCAGGGTCCTATTAATGTCGCATGAATTTAATAAACGCTTCATTCGTTCTTTCTTCTCATTTGAAACTAAGTTACTAAGTTGCTTAAACAAATGACTTTCAATATTCTTTGGTATTTTCACAGCTTGAATTTGTATGATAAATCACTTCCTTTTTTTAAGAATTACTTCATATATGAACGTTACAGAAATTCAAATTCACTTTATTAAATTGCATATACAATAGGAAAGGTGCATATTTACATATCAATGAAAATATGCACCTTTCCTCAGTAATATCATCAGGTATTCGCTTCTATTACAAAGATTTCAGAGCATTTACATCTTACTATGGGTAACTCATTAAGATTTCTATGTCTCTACCAATTTCTTTTTACATTATCCCCTAAAAAAGTAATGCTCTTAATATATTCATTATTCCCTACACTTGATATGCAGGTATTGGGCTGCCCTTTTCGTTCATAGCGTTGCATCTTTTGTACTCTCTAATTTTCCGTTAATAAAATGGATCTCTCTTTTATTCCTTCAAATTCCTTTAATAGATACATAGCTATTTTTTCAACTGCAGGGGAACCCACTATTTCTTCATGTAATCCAGGGACTGAATATCTATTTACTCTTCCTTTTAATAAAGGTCCCCAATCTGTAAACAACTCTTTTCCTTCCTCAGCACTAAAGTAGAGAAGTTCTCCAGAGTATGGTATTAAATCATGCTCTGCCATTATGTTCAGGCATTTCCTATGTGCATTGATAACTTGCTTCAAATTGATAAGATCTGCATCAGGCGGGAGTACTCCTTCCATAATTAATTGCTCCACTAGCATATCTTGTTTATGGACAAGGTCTCCTTCCTGCTCAGTAAGATCTCTAGGAATGAAATGCTCATATATATATGAGAGCATATCCTCACTCGTTTTATAGTCCTGCTTTGAAGGTACTTTTGTATCCATGAGTACCAACAACTCAACTTCCTCACCTTGATTCTTTAGTACAGTTGCGATTTCATAAGCAATTGCACCGCCTAAAGACCATCCTCCAAGACGATATGGGCCTTCTGGCTGAACATGTTTTATTTCTTCAATGTAAAGTTGAATTAGTTCCGGCAAGGTCAACTCGTCAATTTCTCCCTTTTCTATAAGAGGATTCTGTAAACCGTAAAATGAACAATGGTTCTTAAGTAATCTTGCTAGTTGAATGTAACAGAATACATTCCCCATAAACGGATGAACGCAGAAGAAAGGTCTTTTTTCTGATTCTTGTAGTGGAACTAGCGCTGCTACTGATTTCGTCATATCATGCTTATCACGAATAAGGCATGCGATTCCTTCCACTGTTGGATTCTTAATCAATGTAGACACCTTAATTTCTTTTCCAAACTTCTCCCTAATTTTTGAAACTAATTTAATTACAAGGAGAGAGTGTCCTCCTCTATTAAAGAAATCATCATTTACATAGACATCTTCTATCTGTAAGACATCCTGCCAGATTTTAATCAACTGATATTCAATTTCATCCCTTGGAATGATTGGTGTAGAGAAGTTATTTTCTCTTTGAATAGTTAAATTGTTCAATGCCTTTCGATCAACTTTGCCATTCGTTGTAAGAGGAATCTCGTCTACCTTAATAAAGCGTGCGGGAACCATATAATTCGGTACTTGTGTCTTGAGATATTCACGCCAATCATGCATACTACCATCTCCAACTACGTAAGCAACCAATCTCTGCTCTCCTAATTTATCCTCTGTTACCAAAACTACTGCTTCTTTTACCAATGGATGCCTCTTTAGATTCGCTTCAATCTCTTCAAGTTCAATACGAAAGCCCCTAATTTTCACTTGATTATCAATTCTTCTCAAGTAATCTAAATTACCATCAGGTAAATAACGAACCAAATCTCCCGTACGATATAAACGCTCTTCTTCATTAAATGGATGACGGATGAATCGCTCTGCTGTTAATTCTGGGCGATTCAAGTATCCTCTCGCTATACCTGCACCACCAATATATAGCTCACCTGTTACACCAACGGGAACAGGTAACATATTTTTATCCAATACATAAGTTTTAACGTTCGGCAACGGACGCCCAATCGTTACTCTCTTACTATCTTTTTTGATATGATAGCATGTTGCATCAACTGTACATTCTGTAGGACCGTATACGTTATAAAAATCAATTTTTCCGGTCTCTACTAGCTGTTCCCATAATGACGGCATGATTGCTTCACCACCGACTAATATCTTACTTGGTACATGAACATCAGCACTTATTTCTAGCAATCCTCCATCTATAAGTAATTGAAGTAATGAAGGTGTCATATCAAACATTTCCAATTTATTCTCCCTAATATAGGACACAAATTGTTCCGGATTAGTGCGAACTTCACTTGGGATAATATATAAACTTGAACCATAAAGCAACATTTGTAATTGCTGAATAGATACATCAAAGGCAATTGACGCATTCAAACCGACGCGCATATTACTAGGTATCTCATGTGAGAAAACTTCTTTTTGTAAACCATATGATAGGTTTATTACAGAATGGTGCTGTACTAAAGCCCCCTTTGGATTCCCTGTCGAACCAGAAGTATAGATAACATACGCTAAGTTTTCCCCTGTTACCTCACATATTGGTGAAAGTTTGCTTTCTTGAGAAAGCATTGCTTGGTCCCTACCTAGGCAAACTGTCTTGATTTCTTTAGGTATCCATCCTAGTAATACCTCATTCGTAACTAACACTTTAATTCCTGTGTCTTCTAAAATATATTGCAGGCGGCTTTCCGGATTCAATGGATCCAACGGAACATAGGCTGCTCCAGCCTTCCAAATTCCCATGAGACCAACAACCATCTCAACTGAACGCTCAAAGCAAAGGCCAACTAATGACTCTGTTCCAATTCCATATTTCTGTAGATGATGGGCCAATTGATTAGCTCTTTCATTCAGCTCCCGATACGTTAGTTGCTGTTTTTCATCCACTACTGCCACCGCATCTGGTGTACGATTCACTTGCTCTTCGAATAGTTGATGAATTACATTCTCACGTGGATAGGGTATTGTATTATCATTCCATTCGTCCAAAACTTGCTTTTGTTCAGCTTCCGTAATATATACAAGTTCCGACAGAGTTTGATCAATGTTTTTGAGCATTTGCATTAATACTTGGCGTAAATGACCCAACATTCTTTTAATAGTTAATTTATTAAACTTACTACGGTCATACATTAACTTTAACGATAACTGGAGTCCTGGAACTACAGCCAACCCTAATGGGTAGTGGGTTTGTTCTACTCCTTCCAATTCACCAATTTCCAGATTTCCTGAAGACTCCTCTTTCACCGGATAATTTTCAAACACATATAAACTATTGAACAGCGGTGTTCCTCTAGGAACTTCACTCCACCCCTGAATCTCTGTCAAAGAAGCATACTCATATTGTCTTCTTTCTATCTCTTCCTCTTGTATCTTCTGCAACCAATCTATTACTTTTATATCATCCATCAATTGAATTCGCGTCGGTGACGTTGTAATGAAAGGACCTACGATGTTTTCAACATCAATAATCTCCGTAGAACGCCCTGAGCTTGTTACACCAAAAACAATGTCATTTTCTCCACTATATCGGCTCATGAGATATGCCCATGCACCTTGAATTACTGTACTCAAAGTAAGTTTATTGCGTTTCGCCCATCCTTGTAACGCTTGAGTCTGCTCTTCTGATAAATACGTAACCTTCTCTGTGTAACCTTTTTCTTCCTCTTTACTTTCTAAGCCCAGCAAAGTTGGCGCAGTAAAACCTTTTAGCTTCTCTCTCCAGAATTGTTCCGCCCGCTCCTTATCTTGCCCTCTTAACCATTGGATATATTTCTTATATGGTGAGGACTTAGGTAACTTCACAGCTTCTCCATTCATTCTCTTCTGATAAACTGTAAGTAATTCATTAAATACTAATGGTAAACTCCATCCATCCAGTAAAATATGGTGATGGGTCCAAACAATCCGATATTCTTCCTCACCTTCTTGAATGACTGTTACCCGCATCAATGGTGCTTCATCAAATTGGAAGGCTTGTTTTCGATCTAATGCCAAAAAGACTTTTCTTTTTTCCTCGATCTCTTCACTTGTCATTGTACGCCAGTCTTCTTTGTTCACTTTAAATGGGATATTTTCATACACCACTTGTACAGGTTCTTCAATTTCGTCCCATACAAATGCTGTACGAAAAATTTCATGCCGCTGAATTACAGATTTCCACGCCTGCTCAAATGTAGGAATATTCATTTTTCCTCGAATCATAAAACTCAATTGCACTATATACGGTGCAACATGTTCATCCCCTTGGTCATGCAATGTGTGGAAAATCATACCTTCTTGCAAAGGTGATAGTGGATATAAATCGGTAATCTGATTGTTCTTTCCGCGATGCATTTTGTTTAGTACATTTGTCAAACCTTCTTGGCTAAGATTAGCCATTGCAAAATCCGAAATGGTCAGTGCAGATTCTCTATCTGAAAATTGAATCAATGTACTCAGTTGATATAGCATATTCTGTGCAATACTTTGAATCGTTGATTTGGCAAATTGTCCAACATTGTATACCCAAGTGAACTGAAGTTTTCCATCCGTTACAACCCCAATTACATCAATTACATGCGATCGCTTGGAACCGGCAGCATGATCTAAACGCTTAAATTCGTTCTCCGGAATAAACATTGCATCGCTAGAAAACATTTGGTCAAATTGTCCAAGATAGTTAAAACTAATAGACGGTGTATATTGGGAGCTTAATTGCTCACACATTGTTGCGTTCATGTAACGCAACACCCCATAATCAACACCCTTATTAGGAATTTTGCGAACTTGTTCTTTAACTGCTTTTAATGCTGCAATTGGCGTATTAGCACTAGTAATATTTAAATGAACTGGGTAAATACTTGTAAACCATCCCACAGTTCTCGATAAATCAACATCTTCAATAATCTCTTCTCGACCATGTCCCTCTAAATCTACGCTCAATATCGGCTGCCCCGTACATGCTGCCGTAGCTTGTACTAATGCTGCTAATAATACTTCATTGATTTGGACACGGTGAGTGCTTAAAGTTTCTTGCAATAACATACGGGTCTCATTCTCATTTAACACCACAGTAATTTCCTCAGTTACTGCGCTTACTGGATTACTTATAGTACCATCTACCGGCAATTTAACTACGTCTTGTTCAGCCTGCTCCTCCCAGTAATGTAGCACTTCTTGTGATATTCCAGATTCAGCGTAATGATGTAATTTCTCCGACCATTCTTTAAAAGATGTACTCTTCATAGGTAATTGAATTTTCTGCCCTTGGACTGCTTGCGTATACGCTGTTTGCAAATCTTCCAATAAAATTCGCCAAGAAACACCATCCACGGCTAAATGATGAATTGTCCAAAATAATCGGCCAGCGTGCTCACCTTCATCAAAATACACCATTCTCATTAACGGACCATCATGTAAATTCAAACTTTCTTGTGCAATATTAATCTCTTTTTGAATAACCTGATGCCAATCAGCTTCCGGCACTTCGTCTAATGAAATGACAGTAAGCATCAATTGCTCTTCTATTCCTTCATTCCACTGTTTCCAAACCCCATTAGGTAAACGTTCACATCTTAAACGCAGGGCATCATGATGAAGTAGAAGGTTACCCGCTGCCTTTTCCAGTGATCCTATGTCCAATTTCTCTTTCGTTCTAAAGAACATGGATTGATTCCAATGATGTGGGTTAGGATGATTTTGTGCAAAAAACCTTTGCTGAATAGGTGTAAGTATCGTCTCTCCAGTTATAATTCCCTGTTCAGCTTGTACACCTTGTTCTTCTTTGACTACTTGCGCCAACTCAGCAATCGTTTGGTGTTCAAATATTTGTTTTGGTGTCAATTGTAAACCAACTTGCTTCGCACGAGAGACAATCTGAATGCTAAGAATTGAATCTCCACCAATTTCAAAAAAGTTATCATTCATACCAATACGTTTTGAACCCAGCACACGTTCCCAAATGATAGAAAGCTTATGTTCACGTTCATTTCTTGGGGCCACGTATCCTTCTTGTGCTCCTTGATAATCTGGTATAGGTAACGATTTCCGATCAATCTTTCCATTTATGGTTAGCGGTAATTCTTTCATTTCGACAAAATAGGAAGGTATCATATGGATTGGCAGTTTTGTTTTAAGATACTCTCGCCATTCTTCTAAACTGCCTTCGCCCACTACATAAGCTACCAGCCTCTTATCTCCCGACTGATTTTCCCTAACCATTACAACTGCCTCTTTTACCAAGTCATGCTCCTGTAAAGTCGACTCAATCTCCCCAAGTTCGATTCGAAATCCTCTAATCTTCACTTGATTATCCATTCTTCCTAAGTAGTCTATATTTCCGTCAGAAAGATATCTCACAAGATCGCCTGTTCTATATAACCTCTCGCCTTCTTTGAATGGATGTGAAATAAATCGCTCGGACGTTAATTCTGGACGATTCAAGTATCCCCTTGCTAGACCTGCTCCTCCTATATAAAGTTCACCCATCACACCAACTGGAACTGGCAACCTATTTCTATCTAATACATAAGTTTGAACGTTAGGCAACGGACGCCCAATCGTTACTCTCTTACTATCTTTTTTGATATGATAGCATGTTGCATCAACCGTACATTCTGTAGGACCATATACATTATAAAACTCCATTTTATCAGTCTCTACTAGCTGTTCCCATAATGAAGGCATAATCGCTTCGCCACCAACCAGTACCTTACTTGGAACATGAACGCCATCGCACGTTTCTAACAATCCGACATCTAAAAGTAATTGAAGTAATGAAGGTGTTATATCAAAGATTTCTAACTTGTTCTCCCTAATATAAGCTACAAATTTCTCCGGATCACTTCGTACTTCATTCGGAATAATATACAAACTTGAACCATATAACAGCATTTGTAATTGCTGAATAGATGCATCAAAGGCAATTGACGCATTTAAACCGACATGCATGTTAGATGGTATCTCATGTTCGAAAACCTCTTTTTGTAAGCCATGCGACAAGTTTATTACAGAATGATGCTGTATCAAGACACCCTTTGGGTTCCCCGTCGATCCCGAAGTATAAATAACATACGCTAAATTTTCTCCTGTTACTTCACATTTTGGTGAAAGAATGCTTTCTTGTAAAATCATTGTTTGATCTCTATCTAGACAAACTATCTTGACCTCTTTAGGTATCCAGTCTTCTAATGACTCATTCGTAACTAATACTTGAATTCCAGTGTCCTCCAAAATATATCTTAGACGACTTTCTGGATATGATGGGTCCAATGGAACATATGCTGCTCCAGCCTTCCAAGCTCCCATAATACTAACAATCATCTCAACTGAACGCTCAAAACAAAGTCCAACCAATGATTCATTCCCAATCCCGCATTGCTGAAGATAGTGGGCCAATTGATTAGCTTTTTCATTGAGCTCTCGATACGTTAACTGCTGTTTTTCATCTACCACTGCTATCGCGTCAGGTGTACGATTTACTTGCTCTTCAAACAGCTGATGAATCGTACTTTCCTGTGGATATGCTACAGCATCATTATTCCACTCTTCCAACTGTTTTTGCTGTAATCCTGATAATATAGGCAACTTAGCTAATGATTTATCCGGATTTTTCACGATTACATTCAACCAGTTTCCAAAATGTTCGGCCATAGATTCAATAGTTAAGCTGTCAAATAAATCAGTCCTATAAACAAAAGTAAGTAATAAACCCTCTTCCACTTCTGCAGCAGTTAAACTTAAATCAAACTTAGCGATTGGAGCGTTACTTTCCATTACTTCTATATTTCTTCCATGTAGTTCTGGTAGCTCTTGTCCCATATTTTGCAAAGTAAACATGGTTTGGAAAATTGGAGAATAGCTTGTATTTCGTTCAGGTTGGATAACCTCTACAATTTTCTCAAACGGAACATCTTGATACTCATACGCCTTCAATGCTTTTATCCGCACTTGGGACAACAACTCTTGAAATGCCGGTGCATTACTTAAATCAGCTCGATAAACCAAGGTGTTGACAAAGAAACCAATCAGCCCCTCAATTTCTCGATAATTTCGATTTGCAATTGGGCTGCCAACAATAATATCCGTTTGTCCCGTATAACGAGCAAGGAAACTTTGATACGATGCCAATAAGGTCATGAAAAGTGTGGCCCCTTCTTGACGACTTAGTTCGTTTAATTTATCCAGTAATGAGCGTGACAACAAAACACTATGAGTTAATCCATGGTGGGTTTGCACTGGCGGACGCGGACGATCCATTGGCAACATTAAGACTGGTAACTCACCAGATAATTCTTCCTTCCAATATGCAAGCTGTTGATTTAGTACTTCATCTTTCAACCATTCTCTTTGCCACTGAGCAAAATCGGCATATTGAACTGGTAGTGGTTCCAGCTCTGCTTGTTTCTCACCAATCGTATTCTCATAAAATGCCATCCATTCTTGAAGCAAGATTTCCATCGACCATCCATCCGAGATAATATGATGCATATTACACAGAAGAACCCATTCTTCTTCTGAAATTCTTATGAGTTTCCCACGGAATAACGGCCCTTGTTCTAAATCAAATGGAGATTCTACTTCAGTTTGAATCCATTGCTCCAACTTTCTTTCTCGCTCCTCTAATGAAAGCTTAGTTAAGTCCATTTGCAGAAGCGGACGGAAAATATACGGTTGAATCTGCTGCACAGGATGGCCATCCTCTTCATAAAATACAGTCCGCAAAGATTCATGACGCTCTATCAACTGATTCCATCCCAACTCCAATGCCTCAGGTAACCAACTCCCTGTAAGGCGGCATGCCATTGGCATATTATAAAGTGCACTATTAGGTGCAAATTGATCAATAAACCATAAGCGCTGTTGGGCATAAGATAGTGGAATATTATTTCCTCGTTCCATCGGCACCAGTGGTGGAATTTCTCGTTTTTCGCTCCCCTTACGTAACTGATCGATTCGTTTCGATAATGCCTCGACCGTTGAATATTCGAACAGTTCACGTACTGGCAATTTGATTTGAAAGACTTCCTGTAAGCGTGAGACCACTTGTGTAGCAAGTAGAGAGTGACCACCAAGCTCAAAGAAAGAATCCTGAACACCAATGTCTCCTATTCCTAGCACCTGACTCCACACTGAAGCGATAAGTTCTTCCAGCGGATTTCGTGGGTAAACAGTATTTTCTTCGGATTGTTCACTAAGTATAGGCAATGCCTTCAAATCAAGTTTTCCATTCGGTGTAAGTGGTAAAAATTCCATCTCAATAAAGTTTGTTGGAACCATGTAATTAGGTAAATGTGTTTGTAGATATTCTCGCCATTCATGGACACTTCCTTCACCAACTACATAAGCTACTAATCTCTTATCGCCTTGATTATCCTCTCGTACCAATACAACTGCTTCTTTCACAGAAGAATGCGCCTGCAAAACAGCTTCTATTTCTCCCAATTCAATTCGGAAACCACGAATTTTCACTTGGTCATCTATACGTCCATGGAACTGGAGATTACCATCAGAAAGATAACTTGCTTTGTCTCCTGTGTAATAGAGACGTTCTCCTGACTTGAAAGGATGTGGAATAAATTTTTCCTTTGTAAGATCCGGACGATTAGCATATCCACGTGCAAGACTCTTCCCTCCAATATAGAGATCTCCAATTACACCAATTGGTACTAGCTGAAGATGAGAATCTAATACATAAACTTCTGTATTCGCAATCGGTCGACCAATCGATGGCGTACCTGTTGTCACTCCTACAGGTACATAACAATCTGTGGTAACGACTGTATTTTCCGATGGACCATACTGATTAATTACCGCAAAAGGAATATCGTTAGATGGATACTGCGTTAATTGATCCCCACCAGTAATGATAAAACGAAGATCCGTTTTATCTGGCCAAGATAATTTCAAGAGTCTTTCCAGAATAGGTGTAGGTGCAAAGCTAGCTGTTATTCGTGAATCAATGAGCCAATCCCTTAGTGCTTCTGGATTAATTCTCAGTTCCTCTGTTGACAAGTAGAGTGCTGCACCAGCAGTTAGATACGGCCAAATCTCCTGAACAGCCGAATCAAAAGCAACACCTGCAATCTGAGTCGCACGATCCTCTGCTGAAATACGATAAACTTCTTGATGCCAAGAAACCATATTCATTAATGAGCGATGTTCAACCATGACACCCTTCGGTTTTCCTGTAGAACCAGAGGTATAGACAATATAGGCTAAGTTCTCTGGATTTATCTGACGTGTAGGTGCGATTACGCTTTCCACCGTTAATTCTTCTAACCTCACCATTTCGACGTGTGCAAAATGTCCTTCTTGTCCTTCCGCCGTCACTACAAATTGAATTCCTGCATCTTCAATCATGTATTCTAACCTTGATTTTGGATACAACGGATCTAAAACAACATAAGCTCCACCAGCTTTTAAAATGCCTAGTAAACTTGCCATTAGCTCAGCTGACCTCGGAAGATAAACTCCCACCACTGACTCTGGGGCTACTCCCTTTCGCTGTAAAACATTTGCCAACTGATTTGCTTGTGTATCCAGTTCACCATAAGTCCACTGTTTTGTTTGATCGACTACCGCAATCGCATCAGGACGCCTCGCTACTTGCTCCTCAAATCTGTCGCAAATAAGACCCTGATGAGACATTTCCATTACAGTGTCATTCCATGTTTCTAATAACAAAGTACGCTCGTATTCCGATAGCATGCTCAGGCCATGCAACGGATTTTGTGGGCGATGAGAAACTTCATGTAGCCATTTCTCAAAGTGTCCTGCCATCCGTTCAATAGTAGTAGCATTGAATAAATCCTTATTGTACTCAAAAGTAAAAAGTAATCCCTCTTCCGTCTCAACTGCCATTACACTTAAATCAAACTTTGCAATTGGACTATGGCTTTCTATCATTTCAATACTTCTACTAGATAACACCGGAAACTCTTGTTTCATATTTTGCAAGATGAACATAGTCTGGAAGATTGGCGAATGACTTGTACTTCGCTCCGGTTGCACAACTTCTACAATTTTTTCAAATGGAATATCTTGATATTCATACGCCTTCAATGCCTTTTGACGAACCTGATACAGTACATCTTGAAATGTCGGTCTACCACTCAAATTAGCTCGATAAACTAGCGTGTTAACGAAGAAACCAATTAGTCCTTCAATTTCTCTATAATTCCGATTCGCAATTGGGCTTCCGACCAGAATATCTTCTTGTCCCGTATAACGAGATAGAAAACTTTGATATGCAGCTAAAAGCGTCATGAAGAGTGTAGCCCCTTCTTTTCGACTAAGTTCATTCAATTTATCATGTAGCGTGCTTGGCAGAACCAGAGTGTATGTGGACCCGTGATGAGTTTGTATTGCAGGACGCGGGCGATCCATAGGAAGTTGGAGTACAGGAAGCTCCCCAGACAATTCTTCCCTCCAATATTGGAGTTGTTGATCAAGCACTTCCTCCTTTAGCCATCCTTTTTGCCACTGAGCAAAGTCGGCATATTGAACCGGTAATGGTTCAAGTTCCGCTACCTTTCCATCCGTTGCTTCCTCATAAAATGCCATCCATTCTTCAAGTAGGATTCCCATTGACCATCCATCTGAAATGATATGATGTAAAGTACAAAGGAGTATCCATTCTTCCTCTCCCACGTGCAAAATACTTGTCCTGATTAACGGCCCCTCTGTTAAATCAAATGGCACTTCTGTTTCTTGTTGAATGAAACGTTTAACCTCTTCTTCTCGGTCTTCAGAAGAAAGCATAGTTAAATCCGTTTTCGGAATTGATTGAAAAGCATACGGTTTAATTTGCTGTACGGGTTGACCGTTCACTTCGTGAAAGACCGTCCGCAGTGATTCATGACGTTCTATTAGTTGATTCCATCCCATTTCCAATGCTTCAAGTAGCCAATTCCCTGTAAGGCGACATACCATTGGCATATTGTAAAGGGCACTATTAGGTGTAAATTGATCAATAAACCATAAGCGTTGTTGAGCATAAGATAGTGGAATAGTTTCTCCTCGTTCCATCGGTATTAGTGGCGGAATCTCTCGTTTTCTATCTCCTTTACGTAACTGATCTACTCGCTTTGCCAGTGACTCCACCGTCGTACATTCAAATAGTTCACGTACTGGTAATTCGATTTGAAAGATTTCCTGTAAACGTGAAACTACTTGAGTAGCTAATAGTGAGTGACCACCGATTTCAAAAAAGGAATCCTGTACACTAATATTTTTTATTCCTAACACTTGGCTCCATACGGAAACGATGAGCTCCTCCACTGGTGTTCGTGATGAAGTAATATCTTCACTTATGAACTGTTCTTCCAATTCCAATAAGGCTTTCCGATTCACTTTACCATTTGGAGTGAGTGGCATCCCTTCAATTTTGAAGAAGTATGCTGGAACCATATAATGTGGCAATTGCTTCTTAAGATATTTACGCCACTCTCCAGTATCCCCTTCACCCACTACATACGCTACTAACTGCTTATCTCCTGGTCGATCTTCCCTCACCAACACAACAGCCTCTTTTACAGATGGGTGATCATGTAAAGCTGCTTCAATTTCTCCCAATTCAATTCGGAATCCTCTAATTTTGACTTGATTATCTATTCTTCCAATATATTCTAAGTTACGATCATTCATATATCTCACCAGGTCACCCGTTCGATATAATCGTTCCCCATTCTTAAAGGGGTGCGAAATAAAACGTTCAGTAGTTAAATCTGGTCGATTGAAGTAGCCACGTGCCAATCCTACTCCCCCAAGGTAAAGTTCCCCTGCCACACCAATCGGGACCACTTGTTGATATTGATCTAACACATACAACTCTGTATTATCAATCGGACGACCAATCGGAATAAGCATTGGTTCTTTTTCTAAATCACAATCATAATAAGTCACATCCACAGTCGCTTCAGTAGGACCATACAAGTTAATTAACTTTGTTTGTTGAACATTGTAAAAGATCCCCTTAAATCGTCGAACCTGCTCAGTGTTTAACGCTTCTCCACTAGTAAAAACTTGAATTAAAGACGATAGATCCCTTTTCGAATTATATAGTTCCATATAATCTAAGAAAGTAGATAACATCGACGGAACAAAGTGCATGGTGGACACACGATATCGTTCAATGTATTCCTCAATCACCGCAGGATCTTTCTCTCCTCCTGGTGGAAGCAAACAAACCTGCGCCCCTACAAATGACCACCAAAACAATTCCCAGACAGAAACATCAAACGAAAACGGTGTCTTTTGTAGGATTGTATCCTCCTCGGATAATGGATATTTTTTCTGCATCCACTGTAAGCGGTTTATAACGGAATGATGTTCAATCATTACTCCCTTTGGATTTCCCGTCGAACCCGAAGTATATATGATATAAGCTAAGTTATTTGCTGTCACTCCACTCACTGGAGCTAAATTACTCTCTTTAGAAATCATTACTCGATCCCGGTCTAAACAAATTGCTTGAATACCTTTAGGTAACCAGTCCTGTAGTGCCTCTTTTGTTAACAGCACTTGAATTTGTGAATTCTCCAAAATGTATCTCAGGCGGTTTTCGGGGTAACTTGGGTCCAGTGGGACATAAGCCCCACCTGCTTTCAAAATCCCAAAGAGACCAATAATCATATCAGGAGAACGTTCAATACATATACCGACTAATGATTCAGGTCCGATACCTCGTTTTTGTAGAAAATGTGCCAATTGGTTCGATTTTTCATCGAGTTCTTGATACGTTAGCTTTCCACCCTCATAAACTACCGCCACTGCATCAGGTGTCCGTGAAACTTGCTGCTCAAATAGCTCATGAATCATACAATCATGACCATAAACTACGTCCGTATCATTCCATTCTTCTAGGAGTTGTTTTTGCTCAGTGTCCGATAACATTGACAGCTTTGTATATGATTCATCTGGATGATACGTGATTTCATTTAGCCAGTTCTCAAAATGGCCTGCCATACGTGCAATGGTACTACTATCAAATAAATCCGTATTGTATTCAAATGAGACAAATAGACCTTCTTCCACTTCATAGGCAGTTAAGCTCAAATCAAATTTAGCAATAGACATATTACTTTCTACCATTTCAATACTTTTACCAGACAAATCTAGTCGTTCTTGTTTTATATTCTGTAGCGTAAACATGGTCTGAAAGATAGGCGAATGACTCATGCTTCGTTCAGGTTGCACAGCTTCTACCACTTTTTCAAATGGTATATCTTGATATTCGTAAGCTTTTAACGCCTTTTTCTTTGTTTGGCTCAAAATCTCCCGAAAAGTAGGGGTGCCACTCAAATCTGATCGGTAAACCAACGTATTAACAAAGAAACCAATTAATCCTTCTACTCCCTTGTGGTTCCGATTTGCAATCGGACTACCAACTAGAATATCTTTTTGTCCCGTATAACGAGCAAGAAAGCTCTGGTATGCAGCCATTAAAGTCATAAATAAAGTAGATCCTTCTTGTCGGCTTATATCCTTCAATTGACTAAGCAATTTATAAGGGAAAATTACGTGATGCGTAGCCCCAGAGTAAGTCTGCTTAACCGGTCGAGGTCGATCCACTGGCAGTTGTAAGATAGGAAGCTCACCAGACAATTCTTCCTGCCAATACGTAAGCTGACGATTTAGCACATCACCTTGCAACCACTCCTTTTGCCACTTCGCAAAGTCTGCATATTGAATGGATAATGAGCTTAATTTAGCAGGATTTCCGCCCGTTTCTTCTTCATAGAAAGCAAGTAATTCATTCATGAATATACCAATGGACCACGCATCAGAAATAATATGATGCATCGTACACAGTAATAACCATTCATCCTTCTCTAATTGAACAAGCTGATTACGAATTAAAGGACCATTCATTAAATCAAATGGTTCTTGCGCTTCTCTCGCAATTAAACTATCTACCTCTTTTTCTTTTACTTCTAGAGGAAGTTGAGAGTAATCTCTTACAGGTAATGCTCTAGGGAGGAATTCGACAATTTGTTGCACAGGTTGTTCTCCTACTTCTTTAAAAACAGTTCGTAATGATTCATGGCGTTCAATGAGTCGATTGAATCCCTTTTCTAATGCTTCAGGTATCCAATTTCCTTTTAGATGCCATACCGTTGGAATATTATATAAAGAACTGTTTGGATTAAATCTGTCCATAAACCACAAACGTTGTTGCGCATAAGACAACGGGAGTGCTTCTTTATTCTCCTTTTTTTGCATTTGCTTCTGAAGCCATGCTCTCTTCTCAGGAGAAAGTGAACTCAGCTTTGCAAGTAAATCACTTCTCATTTTTTTACCCCTTCCTCAATCAAATTACTCTCGAATATCCCTTGTGCTTCTTCCTCTGATAACTCTTCTAATTGCTTAAGCAGTTCCAGTAATTCTTCATCATTACTCACTTCTGCTTCTTTTTGAATATAGTCTTGAAGACTTACATTCTCCTTACTATCATTCTGCATTTCTTGATTTTTGTTATCGAGCAATTGATCAATCTGTTCTGCCAATTGCTGCACCGTATGAAACATAAATAAATCATGCAATGGTATCTCGATTCCAAAAGCCTCTTTAAGATTAGAAACGGCTTGCGTAGCAAGTAATGAATGTCCACCAATTTCAAAAAACGAATCCTGAATTCCGATGTTTTCCATACCTAAAACTTCATGCCATATCGAAACAATTGTTTTTTCCGTAGACGTACGAGGAGCAATATAACCACTTGCTATCTCCTGTTTCTCTGGTGTTGGTAAAACCTTCCTATCAATTTTCCCATTAGGAGTGAGTGGAAATGCATTTAATCCAACAAAATAGGATGGAATCATATAATTTGGTAGTTGGTCCTTGAGATAATCACGCCACTTTTGAGCATCCCCGTCTCCTACAACATAGGCAATCAAATGTGGATCGCCAGGATAATCTTCCCGCACCATCACAATAGCTTCGTTAACTAATGTATGCTTTTGTAATACCGCTTCAATTTCTCCTAGTTCAATCCGGAACCCACGAATTTTCACCTGATGATCAATTCGTCCAACATACTCCAAATTTCCATCTGGCAAATACCTTACTAGATCTCCAGTCCGGTATACTCGCTCGTTTTCTTTAAACGGATGCGGTATAAATCGATTTTTCGTTAAGTCAGGGCGTTTTAAATATCCACGTGCTAACCCTGATCCACCAATGTACAGCTCACCAACTACACCAATTGGAACCATTTTTTGTTCAGCACTTAGTACATATACTTCTGTATTGAAGATTGGTTTACCAATTGGTGGTACCCTATGCATGACACCCTTTTCTAATTCCATATACGTGGAATACGTAGTATCTTCAGACGGTCCATATAAGTTGTATACCTTCTCAATCGTACTTCTCTCGTATAAATCTTGAACAAGCGGATCTGGTAACGGTTCTCCAGCCAAATTCATTACCTTTACTGAAGAAGGAATTGTCTTTGCTCGAACCAGTTCCTTTGCTGCCGATGGCACAGTATTAACCAAAGTCACACCTTTGGTAGACAACTTGTCTAGATGTAGAGCATTTTCAGCGACAATCACCTTCCCCCCCATCGTTAAGGGAACAAATACTTCAAAAACGGATAAATCAAAAGATAGTGAAGTTGAAGCTAATACTCCCGCTAATGCCTTTCGGGAATACGTGTGATGCGCCCAATGAATCATTGTTACTGTATTCCTGTGCTCAATCATTACTCCCTTTGGATTTCCAGTGGAGCCTGAAGTATAGATAATATAGGCTAAGTTATCGCCCGTCACTTCACTCGTGCATACCGTAGTAACTTCTTGTTCTATTTCTGATCGATTACGATCAATACAAATGACGTTGACGAATGTAGGTATAACCATTTTTTGTTGTAACTTTTCCTGTGTCACCAGTACCTTTATTTGAGCATCTTCTAAAATGTACTGCAGTCGACTTTCCGGATATGCTGGATCAATTGGGACATATGCTCCTCCTGCCTTCATAATTCCTAAGAGACCGACAATCATCTCGGATGAACGTGTAACACAAATCCCAACTAATGATTCGCATGTAACACCATTTTTTTGTAAATAATGTGCCAACTGATTCGAGCGTTCGTCCAACTCTCGATATGTTAGTTCTTCATCTTCGCACACTACTGCAATTGCTTCTGGTGTTTTTTCCACTTGTTCTTCAAACATTGTATGAATCATGCTATCTTCTATATCAATAACAGCTAATTCATTCCATTCCTCTAGTAGTTGCTTATATTCTATTTTCGATAACATATTCAATTCTGATAATAAACATTTTGGATAAGAGGCAATTTGATTTAGCCAATGTTCAAAATGACTTACCATACGTTCAATGGTTGTATCATTAAACAAATCAGTATTATATTCAAAGGTTAGTGATAATCCTTCTTCCGTCTCAGAAGCAAATAAACTCAAATCAAATTTTGCAACAGAAACATGGTTTTCCATGAGTTCCATTTGTCTTTCAGATAGCTGAAGAAACTCTTGTTTCGTATTCTGTAAAGTAAACATGGTTTGGAATATTGGTGAATGACTTGTATTCCGTTCCGGCTTTACGGATTCTACCACTTTCTCAAATGGAATATCCTGATACTCGTATGCTTTTAGTGCTTTTTTTCTTACCTGCGACAAAAGTTCTTGGAACGTCGGGTTTTCACTGAAATCAGCTCGATAAACTAACGTATTTGCAAAGAGACCTATTAATCCCTCAATCTCTTTCACATTTCGATTAGCAATCGGGCTTCCAACTATGATGTCGTCCTGTCCTGTATAACGAGAAAGGAAGCTTTGATACGCTGCCATCAATGTCATAAATAAAGTGCACCCTTCTTGCAGACTTAAATCTTTGAGCTTTTCCTGTAGGGAATTCGCCACTATTAAAGACTGACTTGCACCACGATGGGTTTGAACTGCAGGTCGAGGACGATCCATCGGTAATTGTAAAACCGGTAGTTCCCCAGACAATTCTTCCTTCCAATATTGAAGGTGCTGATTCAAATTCTCTTCTTTTTGCCATTCCTTCTGCCACATGACAAAATCTGCATATTGGATAGATAACTCCTTCAATTCCACCGGTTTGCCGCTTAATGCTCCTTCATAAAAAGCCATCCATTCTTCAAGTAAGATTCCCATTGACCATCCATCTGAAATAATATGATGCATCGTACAAATGAGAATCCACTCTTCACTGTCCACTTTCAATATGCGTGTTCGAATTAGAGGACCTTGTCCAAAATAAAATGGTTCCTCAGCTTCGTTTTGAATGAGCCGTTTCATTTCTCTTTCCCTATCTTCCAAAGAGAGATCTGTTAGATTCGTTTGAGGGATATGTCCGAATACATGAGATTGAACCTGTTGAAAAGGTTCACCCTCTTGTTCTAGAATTATCGTTCGTAATGATTCATGACGCTCCAACAATTGATTCCATCCGGCCTCCAATGCTTCAATTGACCATTTACCTGTTAAGCGACACGCTGCATGAATATTGTACATAGCACTATTTGGCATTAATTGATCAATAAACCATAGACGTTTCTGCGCATAGGAAAGTGGAATAGCTTCTTCCCGTTTCATAGGTACAAGAGGGGCAATCTCTCGTTTTTTATCTTCTTTTCGTAACTGATCTACTCGTTTCGCCAACGCTGCCACTGTATCGTGCTTGAAAAGTTCACGTAAGGGAATTTTGATTTGGAACAATTCTTGCAATCGAGAGACAATTTGAGTAGCAAGTAGTGAGTGTCCACCACGTTCAAAAAAGGAATCCTGAATACCAATATTCCCCACCCCTAACACTTGACCCCAAACCGAGGCAATAAGCTCTTCCGATGGCGTCCGAGGTAGAACATTTAAATCTCCAATAGCTTGATCATCAGGTGCTGGCAAGGCCTTTCGATCAATTTTCCCATTCGGAGTAAGCGGGAAGTGTTCTAACTCTACAAAGTGTGCTGGAATCATATGATTTGGTAATTGGTTTTGTAAATACTCTCTCCACTCCTCGGTATTTCCATCGCTTATTACATATGCAACCAATCGTTGATCACCTGGACGATCCTCTCTAACTAATACAACAGCCTCTTTAATAAACGAACATTTTTCTAAAGTTGCTTCAATTTCTCCTAATTCAATCCTAAAACCACGCATTTTGACTTGATGGTCCATTCGACCTATAAATTCTATATTTCCATCAGTTAGATATCTTACTGAATCTCCCGTTCGATATAGTCGTTCCCCCAATCGGAATGGATGTGAAACAAATTTTTCAGCAGTAAGATTCGGACGATTTAAGTATCCACGTGCTAAACCAGCACCACCAATATATAACTCACCCTCAATTCCTATTGATTGCAAGCGTTGATTTTGGTCTAATACATATAATTGCGTGTTCTGTATCGGCTGCCCAATAGAAACAAATTCTTCATTAGGCTGAATATCAAATGCATTCACATAAATAGTGGCTTCAGTTGGTCCATAAAAGTTGGTTAATTTCACTTGTCCACTATAATTCCATTTCTGTTGAAATCGTCTAACTAACCCTGAACTTAGTTCTTCTCCACCAGAAAATACATGGCGTACGGACGAACAATTCATGTTCAATTCAATATGATTGAAGTGATCTAAGAAAACAGATAACATCGAAGGTACAAATTGAACTATAGTAACCTGATGTTTTTTAATCACTTCAGCTATAATAGAAGGATCTTTTTCTCCACCTGGAGGTAGGAAAGATACACTTGCACCAACGTGAATACCCCAAAACAACTCCCAAACAGAGACATCAAATGAGAATGGCGTTTTCTGCAAGACCACATCCTTTTCAGAAAGTGGATATTTATGTTGCATCCATTCTAGATAATTGATTACTGAATGATGCTCAATCATTACTCCCTTTGGATTCCCTGTAGATCCTGAAGTATACATAACATACGCTAAACTTTCTCCTGTTACACCACTTATACATGGGGTTGATTTTTCTTTTTCAATTGCAGTGTAATCTTTATTCATACAAATCGTTTCAATATTTTCAGATACAAACAAATTTTTAGAATTCTCTTCCGTCACTAGTACTTCGATTCCAGCATCCTCTAATATATATCGAAGCCGACTCTCTGGATAAGTAGGGTCAAGTGGAACATACGCTGCTCCTGATTTTAGAATCCCTAATAACGCTATCATCATTTGTAATGAACGTCCCATATATACCCCAACTAGAGACTCTGGTCCTACACCATGCTTTTGTAAATAATGAGCTAGTTGATTCGCACGCTTCTCTAACTCTTTATAGGTAATTTGTTCATTTTCGTAAATAGCCGCAATTGCTTCCGGTGTTTTTTTTACTTGCTCCTCAAATATCGTATGAATCATGCCTTCAGCCGAATAATTTACTTGAGTATGATTCCATTCCTCTAGTAACAGTATCTGTTCTTCCGCTGTTAAATGAGTAATTTCAAAGAGTTTTGAATCTAGGCTCTTCGTCATCTGAATTAATATTTGCAATAAGTGATTCTGAATCCGATTTATTGTTCCTTCATTAAAATAGCTTCGATCATACATTAACTTTAAAGTAATTTTCTTACCGGGCATTACAATGAGTGTTAAAGGATAATTGGTTTGTTCCGCGCTTTTAACATCTAATAATCTTAAATCTTCATTTCTCTCACCTTGAATTGGATAATTTTCAAACACATACAAGGTATGAAACAAGGAACTATTTCGTGGAACCTCACTCCATCCTTGAATATCTATCAACGAATTATACTCATATTGTCTTCGTTCCATTTCTTTCATTTGTATTTTACGAAGCCAATCTACTACTGATGTATTATCCGTTAATCGAATTCTAGTAGGTAAGGTGTTAATAAATAACCCCACCATATTCTCTGCTCCCATTAAATCAGTAGGACGTCCAGAGCTAGTTACGCCAAATACGATGTCACTTTCACCGCTATACCTACTCATCAAATAAGCCCATGCACCTTGTACTAACGTATTCAACGTTAATCGACTATTTCGTACCCACTCTTGTAAATTCTCAGTAAGTTCCTCAGATACTTGATAAACACACTCTCCATAGCCCTTCTCTTGTCCTTGGTTCTTTCTTTCCATTGCTAATGGAGTAGGTGCATAGAACCCTTTTAATTCTTCTTTCCAAAATTCCTCTGCTTGACTTCGATCTTGTTTATTTATCCACTGGATATATTTTTTATAAGGAAGAGATTTAGGAAGATTCAATAATTCTCCCCTTATCATCTTGAGATAAACTTCCATCACTTCACTAAAGACCAATGACACACTCCATCCATCTAGCAAAATATGATGATGTGTCCAAATAATCCTCGTTTCCTCATTTGCCTCTTTAATCGCAGTGACTCTCATCAATGGTGCTTCATCTAATAAAAATCCTTTTCTACGATCTGCATTTAAAAACTGTTGTAATTTCTTCGCCCTTTCCTTGTGTGAATGGGCGCTCCAATCCTCTTGATGAATAGTAAAAGGAAGACGTTGGTAAACCGCTTGTAGTGGTTTTTCTACTTCCTCCCAAACAAATACTGAACGTAAAACCTCATGTCGATGAATAACATATTCCCAGGCCTTTTCAAAAGTAGCAATATCCAATTGCCCCCCGAGCAAGAAACCTACTTGTACAATATAGGAAAATGAATGTTCATCATCTTGATCGTATAAAGTATGAAACAGTATTCCTTTTTGCAAAGGTGATAAACCATATATATCAATAACGTCTCCCATTTTTACACCCTCTTCTTTGTTAATTTAAGTAATACTTTGCTCAAGCTTTCTTCCGTAAGATCCTCTGCATCAGCAAAATCTGATACCATAAAAGCGGACTCTGTTGTTGGTTTATTTATAAGTTGACGAAGATGCCTCAACATACCATCTGCTATCAATTGAATTTTTAATTTAGAAAACTGTTCTCTACTATACAACCAAACAAAATGTAACTTTTCATCTTTCACCATTCCAATAACATCAATTAGATGAGATGGTTTGGAATCTGGAGCATGATCTAAAAATGTAAATCCTGTCTCTTGCATAAACAAAGATTCCCTTGAGAAAACCTGATCAAATTGGCCCAAATAGTTAAAACTTATTGAAGGCTTTTGCTGATAAAACGGAAGTAATCCTTTATTCAAGTAACGTAAAATACCATAGTCAACTCCACGATTCGGAATTCGACGCAATTGTTCTTTGACAGCCTTTAACCCTTCAATAGGTGTTTGAGTTCCTTGAAAATTGAGATGAACGGGATAAATACTCGTGAACCAGCCCACTGTCCTTGATAAATCAATACCTTCAATTACCTCTTCTCTTCCGTGTCCTTCTAGATGAATAGAAACCGTTTGCTGATTTGTACAATCGACGATAGCTTGTCCTAATGCCGTTAATAGTACCTCATCAATCCTTGTCTTATGAGTTACTGGAACTTCGTGTAACAATTCATGTGTTTCTTCTATTCCTAAAGTCCCTGTCACTTGATCAATCGATTCTTCTGTTGTTTTTTGTATTGGATAGTCCATTGGAATTTTCATCGTTTCTTTTTCTACTTGTTCATTCCAATAATCTTGTACTTCTTTCGAAATACCCGAATCACTGTACGTCTGGAGTCGTTCAGACCATTCTTTAAAAGAAGTACTTTTCGCAGATAAGCGAACTTCTTGACCTTGTTTCACCTGGTTATATACCGTCTGTAAATCTTCCAATAGAATCCTCCATGATACTCCATCTACTACTAAATGATGAATCACCCAGAATATTCGATCATTTCCAGTCAAGTTATCCTCAAAGTACACTACTCTCATTAACGGACCAGTAACTAGATTGAAACTAGCTTGATTAATGTTCATCTCTTCTTGTATTATTGTATTCCACTCTTTTTCATTAACTTGATTCCGTTTTACAACATGGAGTACTGACAGCTCATCAGTCCCTTCATTTCTCTGCCTCCACGTTCCGTTTGGTAACTGTTTGTACCGGAAACGTAAAGCATCATGATGTTTGAGTAAATTTAATATCGCTCCCTCTAGTAACTTCACATCCAATCTTTCTTTTACTCTTAATAGCATTGATTGATTCCAATGCTCCAGATGTGGATGTTCTTGCTCGAAGAACCAACACTGAATTGGAGTAAGAGACACATCACCTATCACAATTCCCTGCTCCGCTTGTACTCCCTGCGTTTTTATAGCCACTTGTGCCAGCTCAGCGATAGTTGGGCATTCAAACATTTGCTTTGGAGTAAGTTTTAACCCCACTTGACTTGCTTGAGATATGATTTGAATACTGAGAATCGAGTCGCCACCAATTTCAAAGAAATTATCATAGATTCCCACCTTTTTAACACCTAATACTTGCTTCCAAATGGTAGTCAGTGTCTGTTCGTTACTATTCCGAGGGCCAACAGATTCACTATTAATCTGCTTTTCCTCCGGCATAGGTAAGGCCTCACGATCAACTTTACCGTTAGCTGTAAGTGGAATAGCTTCCATCACCACAAATCCCGAAGGAACCATATAACTTGGTAGTTTCGCTTTAAGATACTCTCTCCACGCATCTACATTTCCATCTCCTACAACATATGCTACTAATCTTTTATCGCCTGGCTGATCTTCTCTTACTATTACAACTGCCTCTTTTACAGATGCATATGTATGTAAAGTAGACTCAATCTCCCCAATCTCAATTCGGAAACCACGTATTTTAACCTGATGATCAATTCTTCCACGATAATCCAGATTTCCATCTGGCAAATACCTCGCTAAGTCTCCTGTCCGGTATAATCTCGCTTTCGGATCACTACTAAATGGATGAGATATAAAACGCTCTGCTGTTAATTCAGGTCTCTTTAAATACCCACGTGCCAGTCCTGCCCCACCAATATAAAGTTCACCATCAACACCTATAGGAACAGGTTGTTGATAAGCGTCCAGTATATACACTTCTAAATCGGGAATCCGCTTGCCAATATTACTTCTTGAAGCATGCTGCACATCTTCTAGAGTAATTGGATAGTATGTAACATGAACGGTAGTTTCTGTAATTCCATACATATTAATTAACTGTGGTTTTTTATCCCCATACCTTTGAAACCACGGTAATAAGCTAGTAGGTTCTAACGCTTCTCCGCCAAATATGACATAACGCAGTTGCAAATTTTTATTCATATCTTCTTGTTCACACACTTGTATTAATTGTCGAAATGCGGAAGGTGTCTGATTTAGAACTGTGACTTCTTCCTCCACCAATAATTGATAAAAATCCTTAGGTGATCGACTAATCCAGTACGGAACAACAACTAATTTTCCACCATATAATAATGCTCCCCAAATTTCCCATACTGAGAAATCAAATGCATAAGAATGAAAAAGCGTCCAAGTATCTTTTTCATTAAACTGATACCAACAATCCGTTGATTTAAATAACCGAATGACATTGTGATGCTCTATCATAACACCCTTTGGATTCCCCGTTGATCCCGAAGTATAGATCACGTATGCTAAATTTTGGGAACTGACATCAGAAACCGGTAAAGTCTTACTTTCTTTCCCAATCTCATCTTGATCACGATCCAGGCAAATCGACTCAACATTTTCTGGTAAACATTTCAATTCTTTTAAACTTTCTTGCGTTACGAATAACTGAATGCTAGCATCTTCTAAAATATATTGAAGTCGTTGCTCTGGATATGTTGAATCAAGTGGAACATAAGCCCCACCAGCCTTCAAAATCCCTAAAATACCTACAATCATTTCGAGGGAACGTTCAACGCACAGTCCCACTAAAGTATCAGGTCTTACTCCCTTTTTCTGCAAATAATGAGCTAACTGATTTGCGCGTTCATTAAGCTCTCTATAAGTAACTTTTTCTTTTCCATACGTAACTGCAATATCGCGTGGATAGTTCAACGCTTGCTGTTCGAACAATTCATGAATAGTTACTTGAGATGGGAAATCCAGCTTAGGATTGTTGAACTCAACTAAACTTCTTCTTTTATCTTCATCAGAAATGATTTCGATTTCAGCTACCTTCTGCTTTGGTTTTTCAAAAGTGTTTTCCATTATCGCTAACATCACGTTAAAAAAACGTTTTATCTCTTCCTTAGAAAATAGCTCCTCACGATAATCAATATGTACATGTAAAGAGTCAATATCAATTAGATTTTCAATATGCACTGCAAAATCTTGTACCTCTTCATGGTTTGGAATCCATAGTGAGTCACCACTTTCATCACGATCCCTATAATCAATCGTAGTTCCGAAAAGTCTCACATTACTATTATTCTCTTTATTAATCTGCTTTAATAACAAATCAAATGGATATTTCTGGTGTCTCAATAATTTGCTTTGTTTTCTGGATACCCTACTAATAAATGAAAGTACTTCTTCTTCCGGATCAATATCCATTCTTAAAGGAACTGTACTCACCATCATTCCAATCAATTTTCGCTCCATTTTAGTCATACGATTGCCGTAAGCCATTCCTAAACCAATATCAAGCGAGGAGGTCCACCGATACATGGACAACGAGAAAGCAGCAACAAAAAAAGTATATAAACTAATTTTGTAATCTTCAGAAAATTTCTCTATCTTTCTCTTCAAATGCTCCGTTAATATAAATGTCTCACGTGATGCTTTGGTACTAGCTTGGTACGTATTATAGGGCTTCAATCCAGTCACAGATGGCAGTGTTTTAAATTCCTCTAACCAGAATTTTTGATCTTTTTGAAAGCGACTACTATTCAAGTATGTTTGTTCATTAGTCAGAAATTGAACATATGAATTTTCACTTTCACCTTCCTCATTCTCGTTATACATTTCATAATAATATTTTGCAATCTGCTCAGTAAATATTTGAATTGATAAACCATCCATAATAATATGATGAACATTTCCAAAGACTGCACATTCGTTATCGTTTAATTTTATTAAAGCGAAATAGTATAAATTTGAATTAAATAATGTAAACGTTTCTTTTGTTTTCTGCTCAATCCATTCCTCAAGCAAATTTGTATTCTCCACATTACTGAAATCAAAAAACTCAAATTCTTGTTCTTCATGTTTAATAAAATATTGTTTCGGTTCCTGATGCCCATTTTCTTTTAACCTAATGCACAGACCATCATTTTCACTAATGACTCGATTCACAACTTGGTTTAATTTTGAATAATTCATTTTTCGATGAAGTTTAAATAAAAATCTTAAATTACATATTCCTTTATCAGAATGAATAACTTCTGTATACCATATTCTTCGCTGCGGATGGCTTAATGAATAACATTCCTCATTGGTCATAAAAATCTTCCCTTCAAAAATTATTTGCTCTTATAGGTTCGTGTTTATGTTTAGCCCATAAATATTTCTGCAGTGAAACTCCAATTACTCCAATGATAACAAGCCCAATCCCTCCATAAACATAGAGTTGAGTTACTCCGAACAAATGTACTAATGGACCACTCATAGCAGGAGAAATAATTAAAACTGCGTTTGTTAAACTGCTTTGAATACCAAATACTCTTCCTACTTGATCTTGATCGGATTCTATTTGTAAAATGACTTGATTAGATACAAGCATCAGCCCACTTCCAATACCAGCGATAAAACTAATTAAATAGGCCAAAACGAAGACCGTACCGGGCGTTATCAAACCAATCCCCCCAAAACCAATTCCCATTAAAACCATACCTCCACATACTACCCAGCCATATTGAAATTGTTTTAATTTCTGAGTTAGTAATGCACCAAGTATTCCGCCAAGACCAATAATAGAAATGATATATCCCATTTTACTTTTATCATGTGGGAATAAGCTCTTAAATAAAGTTGGGAATTGTGAGTCTACTAATTGTAATACTGCCATGGCTATTGTAACGAAAATCATAGTTGATAATATTATCCGATTAGATAACACATAACCCCACCCTTGTACCCAAGCGGTCCAAGTACTTTGTTTTTGCTTTTCAACAAATTCTTTCGATATAGTTTCTTTAAATTTTATTGTGGGTATCAGAACTAAGGTAGCTAATAAACAACTTATAGCTCTTATAATGAGGCAGAACTCTGGTTGAAACCAACTCAGCAACATGCCCCCTATAAGTGGGCCCACTATTTTGGTACCCTGCTCTACTATTCCGTTGATACTTACTGCTTTAGTAAGCAAATCCGGAGAGACAATCTGTCTTGTTAGTGTTTGCTGTGCAGGATAATAGAAAACAATAAAAATGGAACGAATCATTAATGCCACTAAGAGCCAGTGGATATCTTGTACAAATAAAAGAGCAATCGTTATTAGACCAACCATTAGATTACAGAACATCATAATTGGAATTTTTCTAAAACGATCTGCAATAACACCCGCCCATGAGCCAAAAATAATTCCTGGAAGTGCATATGCAACAGGAATCAATCCAATCATAGTAGGATCTACTTCCCATTCAAACCCAACTATAGTCATAATCGCTAACATATCAATAAAAACACCAAGCATAAGCAATGAATAGGCAGAGAAAACTTGTAAATAAACCCTATTTCCTAATAGGCCTTTTGAATCAATAGTTTTCATAAAAGCAAGCTCCTTAGGTTACTAATATAAACACCTTTGTGTATAAGGTACCCCTTTATTAAACCTAATTAATCATTATAAAGATTTCACCTAGAATTTAACTTCGTCAAAACCTAGACTAATCTCAAGGTTTAGCGTATTTTAAATAGTCAGATAAATTTAAGTGCACCTATTTCTTCGTCTTTATATCAACTTTTACAAAATAGCCCTTTACCTTACACTAAAAACAGTTAAACATTAACTTAATATAACCATTTACAGTTGTTGCACATTCAATTCACATCCTTTTTAAAGTTGGCTTTTTTCTATCTCAAATACTATCACACAAATATTTCACCTACTATATTCATAAAGTTGAAATATTTGAATCAGAAAATTCGGATAAAAAACCAAATCCACAAATTATAACAAACTATTATTTAGTTATATTTTCATTTTATAGATAGCTTTAACCATAAGAATATTAAGAATTAAGTTTTTTAATTTTATTAACATAATAGTTTATAGAGACTATAAATCCTACTAAATAAAAAGGTACATATACAATAAAGTATATGTACCTTTCCCTATCCTACATATTTTCTATTCAAATTAATCTCAATAACTAAAATAGATATTAAAAATATAATACTAACAATTACTAATGCACTCATAACAAAGATTGAATAATATATAGTATTGATTTTTTTACATTTACTACCTATTTAACTTATTGGACATTACTGCTTCAAAAAAATTACACATTATACGCAATCGGGATAAATCCCCAAAATATGATTTGACTATGTTATTATATAATATCGTTATGAATCTCTTATAAAATATAATATATTTTAAGGTAATGTAACATCAGTTTTTCTATAAAAGAACTTAATTTTTATGTAGTACGAATTTATTTAGTAATATAATATATTAATTTAGGTATAAGAATGTTTAAAGATCACCTATTTCCGTAGGTGATCTTTTCTTGTGATACTGCATTTGTTCACTACTGTAGAAATATATCGTAGATACACTTTATTTGCTAAATTTTTAGTTCTTTCTATTTATTAAAAAACATAGCTTAATACAATTAATATCATATTTGTTAAATTGCAAACAATTATTTTGTCTTCTGTACAGGCAAACTACTAAAAATCAATTCAGCAACTTTTACATATCCTTTTGAGTTTGGATGAATTAAATCCTTAGACCAAAGCGTATTGTCATTAACTAAATGATGATTCCAAAAATCAACATGATGAAGCTTATACTCTCTGCTCAGTGAATGAATAACTTCATTTGCCTCTAATAATTGTTCTTTTATTACTTGTTTTTTTTCAGAAGCAAAAGGAAGCCTAACTGTAAAATCGGGAAGGTTTGCTATAATAATATCCGCCCCTGCTTTACTTAATGTATCTATCATAAATTCCATATCGTTCTTATATGCATCATGATTCCAACGTCCTTTTAAAACATCGTTTGCCCCTGCAATGAGACTAACCAAATCTGGATTAAAAGTTAATGCCTTTTCCAATTGCTGCGAGCGAATTTCTTTAGTTACTAACCCACGCTTTGCAAAATTGGCATATTCTATATCTTTTTCACACAGTTGAACCAAATGATCTACCCAGCTTTTTAATGCAATTCCCTCAACTTCATCCCCTATCCCCTTCGTAAAACTATCACCAATCGAGACAAATCGCTTCCACATATCTATTCCCCCTTTTTATTATTCATATCTATACTATACATTAGCTCACAATGTAATTGTTCTTTCTAAATGTTTTTGATTTCAATTATATTCCACTTTATTATATTTACATTTAGAATCCAAAATTGACCGATTCCTAAGTATACTTAGGAACCGGTCATATTCATATATTTACTAAAGAAATGAAGTTAAACTTTAATCAGTAGAGGTTTTCTTCATCCCTCACTGATTATTAGTTGAACCAATTGGGCTTTTACGGACAGTTAATTTCCCACCTAACTTCTTTGCTCTCGCTGAATTTTGAAGTGAAGGGATCTTACTGTCCGGCAAATAGCGGGATATAATCCCTCTAGGTATTATACTTTTTTCAAAAAATTTGAAGTTCTTTGTTTTGCCCAGTTGATACATTTCTTTTCGATTAAATGATACGAAACTATAGAAAAAAGTAGTGTCATTGTAATGCACAAAGTAAGAAGGAAAAAGATAGGTATCTTTGTATACAAAAGTTTAAATAGTACCATCATGATTGGAAAATGACACAAATAGATACTGTATGAAATTTCTCCTAAGTATACAAACACACTCTTATTTAAAAGTATTTTTACTTTTAGGTTACTCATAACCATTATAATAAATATACTAACCCCCATTACGACACCCCAATCTTTTAATAAGAAAGTAGTATCATTACGGGAAAAACCATAAATTAAAATGGAATATAAATATAGAATAATTCCTAAGGCAATAAGAAATCCTTTTTTAAATTTTTTCATATTCCTATATGAGTAGATAAGTTTTTCCTGATGCTTAAAAAGTAACATTCCAACCATAAACATAGATGTAAAATGCAGTGTATCGGCATAACCATTATAAAATCCTTCAGCTTTCCCAATATGCAACATATTAAGAAAAACACTAATTAAAGAAAAGCTCAAAGCAAATAGTATCGTTTTCTTCCAATTCAGTTTATAAAAAAGAAGGAATAACAAAGGAAACACAATAGATATACGCATTTCTTGAGCCAATGACCAAATAACTGGATTATAATTTTCCGTAAAAAAGTTATTAAGAAGCACAAAGTGGTTTATAATATCTAATTTTGTTATAGACCCTTGCCACCTATCATAGAACCAATCCCGTAGTCCTACCACTTCATATGGCGAAAATAAAATAAATAAAACAAAGGTAACGATTATCCAAAAATAATAAGGAATATAGATTCTTACAAATCTCTTAATTAAATATCCCCAATAATTTGTTTTTGAATGATAAAGTGCCATAGATAACACAAAACCACTTAGTACATAAAAAACGATAACAGCTTCCCCACCCGCCCATAAAAACCTAAGCGGGGAAAATTTAATAGAATTAGGCAACGATGGTAGCATTAAACAAAAATGTCCAAATACCACAGTAAGTGCCGCTAACCCTCGTATGGAATCTAATTCTTTTATTCTCTTACTCATAAAATGTTCTCCTTGTAAATTGTAGATTTTTCTTTTCATAAAGGCCACTATGCAAATGTAGTGGGAGAATTGTACATATTGTTTCTTTAAATTCCTAATATAAGCAGTACAAAGTTAATTTGACCTCCATTTCTTTATATACATAATTTAAAACAAAATATTTAATACAAAGAAAAGATTTTATTAAATTTTTATAAAGTGAAACTTTAATCAGTGGGGGTCTTACTGCCCGTTAATGCGGGATAAAATCTAATTACAGTAATACTTACCGGATATTATTTTATTATTGTCATTTGATGGAATAATGGGTGGTTTTTCATCATGTAACTTTATTAAACTAACCTTGCACCAAAATCCTTTAAATCGAAAGATTCATAATAAACGCCATCCTTTTTGATTATATAGATACAAATTTATTTTAGCTTAATAGCAATACCAAAAATTCCGGAGGACCAAATTTGTAAATCAATGCAATCTTTAATTCCAAGCCGTCCACATAAAAATCTATAATACTTTGAAACTGTTTGTTTGAAACTATAAAATTAGCTTTTTACTATATCAACCGTACTATCCCACATACCGCTAAAAAAAGATCCTATGTTACGCATAAAACGTGTAAACCAATTCGCTTGTTCTATATCAGATTTTGTTACAAGGTCTACTTGTAATGATTTACCTGATAAGAACCCAGGATCTGTACTATCTTTAGGCGAGATAATCATCTTACTAATTGTTACACCTTTTTTAATAGGCGCTTCTTGTTCCGTATTCAATACTTTAAATTCTTTTTTATAAATGTCTTTGTTGCCCTTCGGCATTGGAAGTGAAACAGCTTGCTTCGTTTGAACTACTACATCTTTGTCTTTTGCATTTGCCACTCGAACTGTTTCATGTCCTTTTACTACTGAATCTTTTCCGTAGACATTCTTCACTTCAAAATTCGCAAATCCATAATCGTATAATTTCTTTGTTTCATCAAAACGTGCCGTATGAGATTTTGCTTTTATCACTACAGAAATTAGGCGCATACCGTTTCTTTCTACTGTACCAGTGAAACAATCTCCCGCTTCTGGAGTCGTTCCTGTTTTCAAACCATCTACACCTTCATATTGCCTAATTAAACCTTTTAACATCCAGTTAAAGTTCGCCATATCAATTGGATATTTACCACCCTCTTGGAATGTTTTTTTAGGAATTTTTGCAGTATTTAATATTTGGGGAAAATCTTGAATAAGACGTTGTGCTAAAATTGCACAATCCCTTGCAGACATTTTATTTTTCTCGTCTAGAGTCGTCCCTTCTAGGTGATATCCTTTTAAATCTTGATTTGTTAAGCCTGTAGAGTTTACAAACTTATAATCTTTCATTCCAAACTCTTTCGACTTATCGTTCATCATTTTTACAAAATTGATCTCTTTACCAGCAATCTGTTCAACTAAAGCAATTGTTGCACCATTTGCAGAGTAAATTGCCATTGCCTCATATAACTCTTTTACCGTATAAGAGCCACCACTTTCTAATGGAACATTTGATAATGAACGATCTTGCGAAATCTTATGTGCATATTCAGAGATTTTAACTTTTTGATCCCATTTAAGTTTTCCTTTATCCACCGCTTCATGAACTAAGTATTCGCTCATCATTTTTGTCATACTAGCAATTGCCAATGATTCATCTGCATTTTTTTCATATAAAATTTTTCCGGAATTTGCTTCTATTAAAATTGCTGATCCTGCTTCAACGTCTATAGCAGGAATTGTTTCCGCTGATGTTCTTCCAAATGTAACGACCATGCTACAAAATAGTGTAAGCACTGTTACTATTGTAATAAATCCCTTGCAAAACATATCTTTCACTTCTGTTACCTCCAATATTTTTGTACTCAAAAAACGTTGTTCTAACATAACCCTTCAAAAAATAGACAGCGTTATCAAATTCTATATACATATAAGACATTAGGACCACTTTCATATAGAAACCCTTTTAGACACACTGACACATAGTATTCCCACACATATCCCTCTTTTTAATACCTTTGTATTTTTCAAAATGATTCGTACTTTCATATTTTTTAGGATTACACTTAATAGACAATATAAGTAATACATTTGTTCCACATTTACAAAAAATAAAAAACTACATCCTATACTGGATGTAGTTTTTCTAACTGATTTATTTATTTTTCACTTGATTTTTATAAAAAGCAAATAATGGTTCGATGGATGGACTAGATAACAGCGGGATTGCCTTCTCAATCAATTTCCTATCCCAATCAAACCAACGCATTTCCATTAATATATTTATCTCTATATCAGTGAATCGTTTCTTTATTTCCTTAGCAGGATTTCCACCAACTATTGTATACGGCGGAACATCTTTACTTACGACAGATCCTGCAGCAACAATTGCTCCTTCACCAATAGTAACGCCAGGCATTATTATTGCATTCATTCCAATCCAAGCATCACTTTTAATGACTGTATCGCCCTTCGGTTCATATGAATGTTCAATTTGCTCAGCGAATGGATATACTGTAATCCATTCGGAGTGATGATTATGATTACCACCCATTAAAATGACTACTCCACTTGCAATACAAACATAATTCCCAATAATGAGTTTATCAAGATGCCATCCCATCTGTTCAATTGGATTGAACAGTGCTTGGGACTTAGCATCCCCCCACAAATACCTTACACAGCCATCTTCAAAATTTTGATGACCGTAATAACCTGAATAATAGGAGTACTCTCCTACCTCAATGAGTGGATTTGTTACTATATCTTTTAAATACTTCGTTTCTGACCAATGATTATATAATGGATGCTTCATAACTTTATTCCTCGCTTCTAAGTATTGTAGATCTTTGTAATTCACTTAGAAGCTTAATACGACTGCTACATTTTTTAGCTTTCTCAAACGACGAATCATTATATTCAAGCCTTTCTTTTATAATAAAAAAATCATAACGTGATAAATTACATAAGTCAAATTGTAAAATTATGTACTGAAACTTAGAGTGTGAATTGAAATTTAACATTAAAACAATCGAGTTTTCAAATAACAAATCCCAATTACATATGATAAAGATTTCTTAACTATACATCTAACTTCTTTCCTGCATTAGCCGTAACTTCCTCGATATAGTCCTATTACATTTTAATTTGTCTGATAAATCAATAAATGTTAATATGCTTATAGAAGATATTATCATCCATTAGATTTCACAGCTAGTTTTTCACAAAAACGATTTCTGAATCCTTAAGTAAATAGGAGGTTTAGAACATGAAACTTTTAAGGCAATCAACAATTATTGGAGCATTAACTGTTGGAGGATTTTTATTTTCGAATACAATTGCTACACTCCCACCTGTGTCTGCTGAATCGCAACTTACACAAAAAGAATCACGATATTCAGATAATTGGCGGTGGCAAAGCTATTTTTTATTACATCATAATGCAGATTTTATAGAAGAGTTAGCAGTTGGTGACTTAAAACATGGAGATACATTCGATGTTACTATATTTACTGGTGGTAAAGATACTGGTATTGTAAAAATATATCAATTGAGTGGAAATGAAAATGATGAAATAAACTTGCATAGATATAAAACCATTTATGACTCGGGTTTGAAACATAATTATGGTAGATTTGTAACACCTATTACTAAGGCTTATAATCCTGGAACATATGTAGCTGTTATGAAACTTGGAGAAAATTATTATTATGGAGGCAGCTTTAAAATCTCAAAATAATTAAATCTCATCAAAAAATATTTGATACTATTTTTATTGGACAAAAACCATTTTAAAAGCTCCTCTACCTTATATTAGATAGAGGAGCTTTTTAATTATTTGCCCTTTTTAAGGTTAAAAAAATGCTTACTCTCTTTATAAATTAGCATTTTTATTCAATAACTATTTCGAGTTCTTTAAGTTCTACAAATAGAATATGCAATAGTGCATATTTTATTTGTTCACTCTTTAAACATACGATAATTTGTTTATAAAAATATTTAAAATTAGTATTGGAAGGAGAATATTACATGTCTTTCTATTCTTGGTCTCCTCTTATTTTCTTAATAGTTGTTGCAATTAGCATTTCTATTCAAAAGTCTAAGAAACAATAATTGATTATTTGGAGGTGTAAAGATGTCATTTGCAGCATGGGGTGCAATTTTTATGACTTTAATCGGAGCAATAACTGGAGCAGCCTTTGGTACAATCTCCTCGAGAAATAAAAGCAAGAATTAAATACTAACGTAAAAATGAATTTCTAATAAAACGCTATACAAAAAGTAGCCTATAAAGTTTTATAGGCTACTTTTCATTTCATTACTATTATTTAGCCAATTCCTTCGTACCCTTCATTACATCAACGAAGAAGCCCCAGTTATTCACAACAGAAGAAATACTAATATGTTCATCTGGAGTGTGAACATTAAATATATCTGGACCGAATGAAATTGCATCTAATTCAGGCATCTTTTGAACGAATACACTACATTCGATTCCTGCATGTACAGCAAAGATTTCAACATCTTTATTGTATTTTTCTTGATGTACTTTTTCAAATAAATTACGAATTTGTGAATTCGGATTGTATGGCCATTCTGGATACTCTGACTCTATTTCAAATGTTGCACCAATTAATTCGGCAATACATTTAATCTCATCTGCAACATGTTGTTTTAAACTACTTACAGAACTTCTCACTTCGTTACGTAATTTAATTTCATTTTGCAACGTTTCAATAACGCCTAAATTTGTTGAACTTTCTACAAGACCTTTAATATCCATGCTCATACTTTGAATGCCGTTTGGAATTAAGAATAATGATGAAATAAGTTGCTTTTGTGTCTCTTTAGCAAATACTTTTTCTACTTTTTCATCCAATTTTGTAATTGTAACATGAACATCTGGATCAACAGCACGCATTTCTTCTTGTAATACTGTAGTCCAAGATTCTAGTTTCTCTTCTACTTTCTCTACATCTTCTGTACGTAATACAATTGTAGCTACACTTTCACGCGGAATTGCATTTGTTTTTAATCCGCCGTGAACTTCACTTATACCAAATTGAATATTTGCTGATAAATCACGTAATACTCGTCCTAATACTTTGTTTGCATTACCACGCTGTTTATCAATTTCCATACCAGAATGTCCGCCTTTTAGACCACCAACATATAGACGGTATGCATCCGTATTAGCTGGCGCTTCATCCCATATTACTGGAATTGTTTCAACAGCTTTCGCACCACCTGCGCTACTTACAAGTAACTTATGATCTTCTTCAGAATCAATATTTATAAAAATCTTACCATCAAAGTGATTTGCATCAACAGCGAAAGCTCCACCCATTGTTGTTTCTTCTTCAGTAGTAATAACTACTTCAAGTACTGGATGCGGAATATCTTTTGAATCTAATAAAGCCATTGCATACGCAACTGCAATACCATTATCAGCACCTAAAGTCGTTTGATTTGCATATAACATGTCCCCAATGATTCGTAATTCAATTGGATCTTTTTCAAAATCATGTACGGTTGCTTGATTTTTTTCACACACCATATCCATATGACCTTGAATGATAATAGCTGGTACATTTTCATAGCCAGCAGTTGCTTCTTTTTTAATAATGACATTCATTGCTTCATCTTGAATCACTTCTAAATTACGCTCTTTTGCAAAGCCCACTAAATAATCACTAATTTCCTTTTCATTACCCGATCCTCTAGGAATCTTTGAAATTTCTGCAAAATGATAAAATACAGGATGCTTTGTTAATTGTTCTAAAGTAGAATACATTTTTAAGCTCCTCTCAAAATGACAAAATAATATGTAAGTCTTTTATCATTATACCATGATTCATTATTTTACCTTTCTTTTAACTTTTTAAAATACTGTTCATTTTATGGACAACACCCTTACAACATTGTAAGGGTGTTGTAATCTAAATCGATTTTTCTCATTTTATAATAGCCGTATACTGTGTAAAGAAACAAATTGAAGGAGATAAAGAAAATGAAAAGGTTTTTAGCGATTATTACACTATGTTTATTATTTTCTAGTTTTACTATTGGATGTGAAAGAGCATCATTAAATCGAATTGGTAAAGATGTATATTACGTACAGATACAAGGCGAAGGAACTATCGAAAAAGTTGAAGGTAAAAACTTAAGAAACTACACACTGCCTGCTTATGACGAAGACGGAGTAAGAAAGCATCAAACGAACATAAATTAAATGAAAATGCATTTTTATGTCTTTATGTAGATCAAGATGATAAGAGTAAAAATGAAATATCATCAATTGAAGTGAAGTCATATGAAGAGGTTCAGGAAGCTGATTTACCTGCAAAAGTAAAAGAAAAGTTAAATGCTAAATAAAAAACAAAAGAAAATGCACTATGCATTTTCTTTTGTTTTTTTCACTCGTATATATTTTGAACCGCTATTATTCATCAATTTCTCTAAACGATTTATATTTTCTGTTAATGCACCTTTCACAAGAGAGAAATCTGTATTTGGTTCTTCTTTTTTTTCTTTAAAAAATGAAGACTTTTGTACATTTATTTCAGCCATCTCTTCTCCCCCTTTTCAAAAAGATACAATCTTCTATTTATATTATATCGCAAATGTAGACAGCGTGTACACGTATCATTTTCTTTTTAATTCTTCTTCTAACTCTTCTACTTGCTGTAATGTATCTCCTTTTATTAACGAGAAATCTGTTGTATCTTCATTATCTTCTTTAAAAAAATCATTGTCATAATCTTTTATCACTACAATCACCTCTACGTGCTAGTGTAGGAATGATTGTCCGATTTTATACAAGTTTGTCTAAATTCGCTTTACCTTTATGTATAAGTGAAAAGGACAGAAGAAAATCCTGTCCTTATTTACTAAAATAACTATGATGTATTGTTAAATTATATACATTTTCAAAATCTCGATCTTGCAGATTATTTTTCTTCCCATCAATAACAATGAAAACATCACTCACAGTTTTTGCTGGTATAATGCCGACATTTTCTACTTGTACCGCTTTCTGCCCATTCAACTGCTCAATGTATTCAAACGGAACGATAATACTAAATTGAGAACGGATACCGCGAAAGTTAGTATTTAATTCCTTTGCCGCTTCAAATACAACAATTTTCGCACCAATCTTTTCCCCATACGAATCTAAAAATGCGTTTAAGCTTTTTGTATACTCTTCTTCCGTATGCCATTCCATTGTACCGAACATTGCTGGATTGACATTTTGAATAATTGTTGTATATATTTCCCCTCTTGCTTTAGAAGCAATTAAAGACCGTTTTATCGATTGAACAGTCTTGCCAATATCGCTAAATTTCGCTCCCCATATTTCGGAAATATTAGGTGTTAAAATAAATGCGATATCAACGAAAATAACCATTGCAGTGAACATTAAAAGGTTTTTCCAGAGGGTTAAATCAATTCCTTTTATCATGAAATACACGGTGACTGATATTATAAACAACCCATACCAAGTCTTTCTAATACGTTGCTTTTTCTCCTCGTACAACTCTTCGTTTCTCCAGTAAAAGAACACAAGAACGAGAAAAACGATTGCTAAAATAAATAAGCCGATTCGAATGTTAGAGATCACCAATGACATCACCCTCCATTCAAAAACTACTCACGATATCATTACATGCACAAGCAGCCCTCTTTATGACAAAAGACGTGGACAAGCTTCTAAATTTAGCAATATCGCATATACATTAGAAGGTACCACGTCTTTTATCATGAATCTACATTGTATATGTAGACAAGCATGCGTTTCAAATTTTCATGTTAAAAAGAAATATGTTTCGGAATTTCCCCTTTTGGTACTTCTCCGTCCATACTTAAGTAATAATGACGAATCGGACGTAAATCATCGTCTAATTCATAAACGAGTGGAATGCTCGTTGGAATATTTAATGAAACAACACCATCGCTTGAAAGGTTATCTAAGTATTTCACTAGCGAACGAATCGTATTACCGTGTGATGAAATAATTACCTTTTCACCACTTTTTAATGATGGCGCGATTTCTGAATGCCAATAATCAAGTACTCTTTTCTCCGTATCCACTAAACATTCAGTCAATGGAAACTCACCTTTTTTAAGTGCTTTATATTTTGGATCATTCATTTCATATCTAGGATCATCCTCAGTAAGAGCAGGTGGTCTTACATCAATACTTCTTCTCCAAATATGAACTTGCTCCTCACCATACTTTTTCGCAGTTTCATCTTTATTCAACCCTTGCAATGCACCGTAATGTCTTTCATTTAGCTTCCAAGATTTATGTACTGGCACCCAAGCAAGATCCATCTCATGAAGTACAATCCATAACGTCCGGATTGCTCGTTTTAATACAGACGTACACGCGACATCAAAAGTATATCCATTTTTCTTTAATATCGCTCCTGCTTCTCTCGCTTCACTTAATCCATTCTCTGATAAATCTACATCTGTCCATCCTGTAAAGCGATTTTCAAGATTCCATAAACTTTGTCCGTGACGAATAAGTACAAGTTTTATCATAATAATTCCCCTCTCGGAAATGTGAATTTTATTGTTCCATTGCGTACACGTATAAAGTATCTAGTAATGTATCTTTTTATCCATTCACTCTATGACCAATCCATAGTTGCCAAATGTATGGATAAAATTTGTTCTTTTTCAAACTATAAAAACAGATATATTTCTTATTATTTCTGATCGATTACAACTGCTCGTTTTGATATCCAAGCATCAAAACCTGATCGACTATTTGCCATTTCATTCATAACTTGATGCCAATTTTCTTCACACGATTCACCAAATTTTGAAAAAATATCACTCATCTGTTGTCTTTGAACATCGCTCAATTTTTTCTCTAACTCTACACCTATTTCTGTTAAAGATAACTGTTTCACACGGCGATCATGTGTAGCTTCATTACTCTCAATTAAGCCTTTTTCCACAAGTTGTCGTAGTGGTCCGTGAAGAGCTTGTTTACTTATTTCTAACAGTGATAATAACTCATTTACACTTATCCCTGGAAATCGTGCGATAAAAAATAAAATTCGGTGATGTACTCGTTGTATGCCATACTCTTTTATAATTTCATCTGGCTTTTCAGTAAATGTTTTATATGCAAAGTAAAATAATGCTAATGCTTCATTCATCTGTTCTTCTTTATGTTGTGTCATCTACTTTCCCCCTGTATGTAAATTATAACACAATCTAGTATTGAATATTTTAACGAACACATCAGAACTTCTTTAATTTATTGAAATATACATTGCACAATTAGGAGATGATTCATTTGAAATCGCAATATACTGTAAGTACATATTTATTAGATCGACTAAGCGAATTAGGAATTGAGCATATATTTGGTGTTCCTGGTGATTATAATTTGGCTTTTTTAGATGACGTACTAGCACATGAAAAGCTAAAGTGGATTGGTAATTGTAATGAATTAAATGCGGCATATACTGCTGATGGATATGCTCGTATAAAAGGAATTGCAGCTCTTATTACCACCTTTGGCGTTGGAGAATTAAGCGCCCTTAACGGTGTTGCTGGGTCATACGCAGAAAACGTACCTGTTATAAAAATCACGGGGACACCACCAACAACAGTAATGGAAAATGGAGCACTCGTTCATCATACGTTAGGTGATGGAAAGTTCGATCATTTTTCCAATATGTATAGAGAAATCACGGTGGCACAATCAAAATTAACACCTGAGCATGCCGCTGAAGAAATCGATCGTGTGTTACGTGCATGTTGGAGTGAGAAACGCCCTGTTCATATTCAATTACCGATTGATGTGTATAATAAACCAATTAATAAACCTACAGAACCAATTTTACATAAACCAGTTCTAAGTAATAAAGATGCGTTGGATAAAATGCTTCTACATGCGACTTCAAAAATAAACAGTGCCAAAAAACCAGTCATTTTAGCTGATTTTGAAGTGGCTCGTTTTCATGCGGAAGAATATTTGCATCAATTCGTAGAAAAAACTGGGTTTCCTATCGCAACATTAAGTATGGGAAAAGGAATATTCCCTGAACAACACCCTCAATTTATAGGAATTTATACTGGTGATGTTAGTTCTCCATACTTACGAAAAAGAATTGATGAATCTGACTGTATTATTAGTATTGGCGTGAAATTAACTGATACTATTACTGGTGGCTTTACACAAGGCTTTATGAAAGAGCAAGTTATAGAAATCCATCCCTACACTGTGAAAATTATAGATAAAAAATATGGACCCGTTGTAATGAAAGATGTTTTACAACAGTTAAGTGATTTAATCGAACATCGCAACGAGGAAACACTTGAAATTAAGCCCTTTATTTCAGAATTACTATCTATGACAGAAGAGTTCAATCCAAAAGCTCAAATGGTTACACAAAAACGTTTTTGGCAACAAATATACCATTTCTTACAAGAAAACGATGTTTTAATTGCTGAGCAAGGAACACCTTTCTTCGGTAGTGCTGCTATCCCTTTACCAAATAACACTACATATGTAGCACAACCATTATGGGGATCAATTGGTTATACATTACCTGCTCTACTCGGTACACAGCTCGCTGATTTATCGCGACGTAATATTTTAATTATTGGTGATGGTTCTTTCCAATTAACTGTTCAAGAGTTATCGACTATACTTCGTCAAAATTTAAAACCGATTATATTTTTAATTAATAACAATGGATACACTGTTGAACGTGCAATTCACGGCGAAAATCAACCGTATAATGACATACAAATGTGGGATTACACGAAATTAGCAAACACATTCGGATTAGAAGAAAAAAGCCTAACATGTAAAGTGGAAAATGAAACAGAGTTAGCAGAAGTCTTAACTAATATAATTTTAAATAAGAATCAACTTATCTTTATTGAAGTTGTAATGAGTCAAGGGGATCAGCCTGAATTGTTAGCTAAACTCGGTGAAAGATTCGGCAAGCAAAATTCTTAAAAAGAAAAGAGTAACTATAAATAATGACAACTTCAACTAAGAGATATGAAACTTGTTTATATACTCAAAATACACAAGGAAAAGGATGGCAAGTGCCATCCTTTTTGATATATATTGAACTTTCACTATTTTTAAGACCATTCTTCAACTAACCCCAGTATAACAAGCAAAAACTTTCAATCTAGCTTTAACTTTACAGCTCTTGTAGCAATAAAAGTTTTAATATACTTATCTAATATTCTAGTTCCACCAAAATCATCCTCAAAAAAACCAGTAATAACTAAACCAGCTTCAACTTGACCTTGAATTTGGTCTTCAAGAGTATGTGCATATTCTATTGTTTGATTAGAATTCACATACTCTTGAACTTCATTCTCTGGTAAATAATCTAGTGTTGATGATGGTATTGAATGTTTAACATCAAGTATACCCTTTTGCTCTTGATTGTCATCAAAAATCCATAGTAACGGATTTGTAAATCCTGAAATAAGAATACCTCTATTCTTTAGTACCCTTGATACCTCATTCCATACAAGATGAACATCTTTTACAAACAAATTAGAAACGGGATTTACGACAATATCAAAATATTCATCTTCAAAATCACTAAGGTCTGACATATCTCCTTGAACTGTTTTTAAAGTTAACCCATCCCGTTCTGCCACCTTTTTATCTTGTTCCAACTGCTTTCTTGATATATCAGTAACTGTTACATCCGCCCCAGCAGCAGCTAGAACCGGTGCTTGTTGCCCTCCACCTGATGCTAAGCACAGTATCTTTAATCCCTCTAATGACTTTGGAAACCAATCTCTAGGAACTGATTTTTCTGTGGTGACTGTGATTTCCCATTCGCCTGATTTACTTCTTTCAATAACCTCGCTACTTACAGGTTGCGTATATCTAGAACCTTCTTCAACCTTTTTATCCCATGCATTACTGTTTTGTTGAGTTGTATCCATTATAACTATTCCCCCTAGCTATCTTGTTACATTTTAAGTGTAAGATCATTTACTATTTATGCTTTCCTTTTTCTATTAACCTAACCAATAATTAATACATATTTTTCTATATTTATATTAACAGATAAAAAGTAGTAAGAAAAATAAAATATTCTAAATAGAAAAAATATAAATTCATTTAAGCAAATCAATTACATATAAAAAGGCATTCCAAACCTGTTGACGGTTGGAACACCTTTTTATATATTATTTAAATTTTCACCCTCTGAACTAAACCCATTAAACAAATAAATTACATTTTTTATTCCGCAAGCGTTAACTGCCAAGACACACCATATTTATCATTTAACCAGCCAAATTTTTTACTAAATGGATAAGAACCTAAAGGCATTAGTACAGATCCATCCTGCGCTAACTTATGAAAGACCGCTTCAATTTCTTCTTCTGTCTCACAATTTACATAAAGAGACATAGATGGTGTAAATGTAAAACCATGCTTTACATAACTATCAATGCACATGAATTCTTGACCATTTAACGTAAAAGTTGCATGAATTACAGAACCCTCTTTACCAGGTCCATTTTCATCGTAACGAGAGATACTTACAATTTCTGATTGATCGAATAGCGATGTGTAAAAGTTCATTGCTTCCTCAGCTTTACCTTCGAACATTAAAAACGTAGTGATTTTTTGATTTGTTTTATTCATATAGAGACCGCCCCTTGTTATGTATTTATGTAAAACATACATCGGCCAGCCAGAACCGAACGTACATTCTTATAAATGTATTGTCTATAAAAAAGATGAGTTTGTCAATTAAATCCCTGTTTATTTCTTCTTAAATAATGCTGTCCAAAGAAATGATTCTCCAAACATAGTATTTGGTTGGTCAATTTGCTTCATCTTTCTAATTTCAATCACTTCAAATTCTTTAAATATCTCTCTTAATTTTTCTTCAGAATATGCAAGTCCACCTTGTAAACTCCACCCTCTATATACGTCCCAATCCGTTATTTCTGATCCATTTCGCTCATCTAAATCGCCTGCTGCAAAACATGTTAATCCAAAATAACCACACGGTTTCAATGATTTTTTAATTAAATCCACATAATGTATCCTTCTATGTGGTGGAATATGATGTAAACAGCCTGAATCGTACACAAAATCAAAATCATTTTGACAATCTAAATTAAAAATCGAATCACAAATAAAATCGATTTCTATTCCTTTTGCTAACGCTCTCTCTTTCGCCCAATTAATGCCCTCTATCGATAAATCCACTGCTGTTACTTCAAATCCTTCATTCGCTAAATAAATTGCATTTCTTCCTGGACCACATCCAAGTTCCAACACTTTCCCTTTGGAAACCCATCCTGTTTCTATATACGAAACTAGATTCTCATCTGGAACATTTTCAAAAAACGGAACATCCTTTTCCCTATTCTCATAAAATTCATTCCAAAATGGCTCTGCTGGTCTTAATAATGAATCAAGCATTTTAATAATATCTTCTTGCGTGTGCAACGTTTCATTTTTCATTTGTACTCCTCCATTTTTAAATAATCAGAAAATTATTATATATCTTTTAGAACTTTCATACAAAGAAAAACCCCTACATTTAGTAGGAGTTTTTACCTTTAAAATCCAAGTATAGCTAACCATTTTAACAACTTCTCTTCTCGCGCTTTTAAATCATCGTTCCTAAACTTACCTAATTGTAGTCAATCACTTCTTTAACCTGTTCTCTTGTCGAAAGCAATTCCATCACATATCCTTCATCGATATAAACATTGACCTTACTTTCTTTAAACTCCATCCCTCACATCCCATCATCACCTAAAAGCTTTATGTTATCCTCTATTCTCCTAACCTCGATTTCTTATAAAAGGATCATTTTGTTTGAATTTTCATAAAACACTTTTAAAATCCCTCAACATGGAAATAACTAAATAATAAAAAATATTAAATGTTAGGAGTGCTATAAATGTCTGATATAATTAAACTCTGTATTGTAATAGCTGTTGCCTTATTTTTAATATTTTCCATAATATCAGAGTTTAAAAAACCTCAAAAAGATATGTTTTGGTTCTCGATTGACGTAATGTTTCTCCTTGCAGCTTTTTTACTAATAAAAGACTATATCATCAAACATGTAACGTAATCACCTGAATAAAACTAAACATTAGGTTAACAAATACAGTTTCTTATTCCTTTCATACCCTAGGGCTTAGCGGCTAGCTTTTGTTAGCTGCCTTTTTATGTTTTACACGAATAAAATTCTAAATACTTTCAGATACTATAGAAGAATTTAAAAGGTAGTTTTAAATTCTTCCCACTCTTGCTCTCTTGGTCGAGAGGCGAGCAGTTAGCTTTTGCTAGCTTCTTTTTTACTTTTTATCACCTATATACATGGTGATTCATACTATACATAGAAAATCATTCTTATATTTGAGGACTATTACTCATGACTCAAAGCTTGAGTAATCTACTTTTCAATTCTGTTTTAGAAAGTTTTTGACACAATTCACTCCGAGAAAGAGCACCGTTCGAAGGTGCTCTTTTATTTGTGACATTTTCAAACAACATTTTATATAATTTAATCAGTCTTTTCTTATAAATTGAGCTCGTCACTCGAATTATAAAAATGGGATTGTTGTAAATGTTTTCAGGCTATTGCATATTTTATTTCTGAAAAAGTTGCTCTGATTTATTAAAAAGGTGGTTGCGGAAACAACCGCCTTTTTATTTATAACAAAATAAAATTTTTATAATCATTATTAGTTAAAATTCACATATATTTTAATGAGACTGGGTATTTATTAGTGAATGGGAGTGCCCTAATAAAGCACTCCTTTTTTCGCATGCACAAAATAGCATTTTTGTTTAATCTTTCGCCATTTAAATTCATCACGAACGATGGTAAACTATAATTAATTTTTTCTCGGAAGGGTGCCAAATGGAACTGTATTTTTACATTATTTCAATTTTATTACCTCTACTTGCTTTAATTTATTTAGCGTTTATAGATTATCTAATATATCTTCACCTTTTTATCACAATCGTCTTGGCAATAATCATTCCCAAAAACATTCGGAACTACATTTCATTTGGTATTTTTGCAATTTTAAGCAATCCTTTTGTTCTTCTAGTTATTATAGGATTCATAACAAAGCAATTAACTTGAGTACTATAATTCAGTTATAAAAATTCGATTCTACTTTACTAATCGAGAACACTCCTTTTATGTTTAAAAACCAAATAAAGATTTTGTTTCAACAATGCACAACCTTTAAACATATACATACAATATGATGTGAACCTTTTTTACTATATAAGTCCTAGTCAATGAGCGTCTATCTCACAAGGCGCTCTTTTTATCTATTACTAAATAACTTTTTGATAAATTTTTTTCAACTTTTAACCGGACAAGCATACATTATTGTATGGAGGCGTCCCTCATAGAAATCTACCTTTCTTGTTAAAGAGCATGCTTATATGCGTGCTCTTTTTTATTTTTTTCCTTTTATTTCTGAATAACATTTTTAACCCTGTTCATACTATTTTTCAAATTTAGGTTACAAACTATTTCTGTAAGCATAGTGTTTCCTTTTGTACAACAGACAGTTAGTTTTATCCATAACAGTACAACTCTGCACTATTCACTATAAATTTTCATATATTGTATTACGCTTGTCCAAATCGTGAGATTATTACTCATGCGATCTAAATGAAAGAAAGGAGTGAAAATATGCGTTCATCTTGTCGTAAGCACACAAACTTTAATTGTGGAGCACAAGCCCCTAGTACGCTACCAGCTCTCGGTTTTGCTTTCAATGCTACTTCACCTCAATTTGCAACACTATTCACGCCATTACTATTACCTAGTACGGGCCCAAACCCTAATATTACTGTCCCTGTAATAAATGATACAATTAGTACTGGAACTGGAATTAGAATTCAAGTAGCTGGTATTTATCAAATCAGTTATACATTAACAATCAGCCTCGATAACGTTCCAGTAGCCCCGGAAGCAGCGCGCTTTTTCTTGACACTAAACTCATCAACTAATATTATTGCAGGATCTGGAACCGCAGTCCGTTCTAATATCATTGGCACTGGTCAAGTAGATGTATCCAGCGGTGTCATTCTAATAAACTTAAACCCTGGTGATTTAATTCAAATTGTACCGGTTGAAGTAATTGGTACAGTAGATATTCGTTCTGCCGCTTTAACAGTTGCACAAATTCGTTAATAAAAACAATATGCTTGGCAAATTAACATTTAATATTCCTTATACACCCCAAAATATATGTTATAGATTTAACACACATTTATATCAAACAAGCATATTTTATTGTATGGTGACTATCTAGTCATACTAATCTAAAGCGTTCATAAGAGCACACTTATATGTGTGCTTTATTTTTCATGAAAATAAAGCTTTAATATAACTATTTTGTTTTACTTTATACTCATCGCTCTTTTGAACATTTATCCTTTTATTGTTATATTTGCTCATTGTTTTTCTCTTTTGTTTTACTAATTAGCTGATTAATTTCACAAACCCCTTTTATTAAACATCCCATGTTTCTTCACCCCTTGAATATTTTTGAAATAAAAATACATACTATTTTCAAGCCGCCGTGTCCACGGCTAATACTTCTTTCTTTTGTTACAGCAGAAGCAGGTAGGTTCTTCACTTATCTGCTTTCTCTGTATATTTTTTATGAAATCGATAATAATACCAACAAGCTGTTTGAACTAGCAGCTTCACTCTTCTCATAATGGGGATGCAAATTATCACAATTAGCTAACTCATTGAACACACTGGCAGACAACCAAAATTGTTGTCTGCTTTTTGTATAAGATTTTTCATTTTACATATACTAGTTTTGAGCCTGTTACCAATGCAAGCCATTTTGGTGTTTTGAATTCCGACTAAGCTTTTTGTTGCATAGATTATTACATCTTTGACAACACTGATTTAAAGCGCGTTTTCTGGTTATTCGTAGTTCTAATCCAGAATAATTTTTCTCCTATTAAAGGACAGCAGATACGACTGCTAGTCCTTTTTTCTTATACCGCATATTCCCCCTTATGGTAGCTTCGAACCACATTACCCTCATCATCGTAATAAGCAATTTCCCAAAAATGATGACAGTTGTGCTTTTCAATTTCTCCATCGAACAAAACGAACAAATGAGTTTTTCAGTTCCAAACGATCGTACCCCACATGCCAGCTACATTTGCTCGCCCATGCAAGCAAAATGGAGGTTGCGATAATTTCACATTTTCTTGAAACCCTGCACTGTACATACGCTTGATGTCAAAAACATCTTCATTCTCGCACTTTACAAACTTCATAAATTCCGCTATCAACATTGTTACACATTTTCGTTCTGAACTTTCTGCCAATACAGATAACTTGCTTTACTTTCCATTTCAGCAACAATAATTTTCTCGTTCGGCCAATGTTCGAAAATGGTTGTTAATTTAAAATTTGTAAATAAGAAAGCTCAATCTTCGCCCGCCCTTATTTTTTCCATCTGCCAATATGAGTTAAATCCTTCATAAACTTCTCTTGTTCCATTTCAATAATTGCGGAATGTATAATAAAAATATTCGCTCGCTTCAATACCTTTTCTTTCAACAAAAGTGTTCTACCTAAATAGTAGACATAATAAGTTCCGTTCTCTTTTTGCTGCAACATTACATTCCAGTACCGTTTGAATATGTTACGAATTTCTTTCACCAAATCTTCCAATTCTTTGTTAGTAAAAGATGTCTTCGTATTGTTATACGAATTGATTTTTCATAATCCGTATCATCATCAGGGTCGCTAGTACAAATTGCTTTCCCTCAATTTTTTTCGGTTAAATATTCTTCATACATAAGTTACACTTGTTCTTGAATTGGGACATGGTAGTAATACCCTTGCTCTACTGGTTTTGGACTATAAAATTTCCTTTATCACTTTTAAATACGGTAAATGAAATTTTTGTTTTTTTCTTGCCATCATCCTTGTTGTATACAAATAAAAAAAGAGCCGCAATATTTTTCGACTCTTTTACAATTATAACTATTTAACGGCCACGTCTTTGCTGACCTTGTTTTGTACTACTTTTCTTATTACTTGGCTTATTAAATGATCGATTGTTATCGTTTCTCGAACTATTTCTTGAATCACTTCTTGAGCCACCTCTTGAACCACTTCTCGAACCTTCACGGCTATCTCTTTGACGATATTGATCTGATTTCTTTGGAGCCGGCTTTGGTACCGGTTTTCCATTTTCATCTACACGTTTTATCTTCGGTTGTTCGATTATTTCTCTTTGCAATGGTGCACCAAGCGTTTTTTCAATTTCTTCTAAATGTTTTTCATCTTTCGCTGCAACGAACGTAATTGCAAGACCTGATCCACCTGCACGTCCTGTTCGGCCAATGCGGTGAATATAACTTTCCACATCTTCAGGGATATCAAAGTTAAATACGTGCGTTACACCATCTACATCAAGTCCACGAGCTGCTACATCAGTCGCAATTAAGTACTGAATTTTAGCTTCGCGGAAACTCTTCATGACTCTTTCACGTTTCGCTTGAGGTATATCACCATGAAGTTCAGCACAATTATAACCTAGTCCTTTTAAATTATCATAAAGCTTACTTGCTCTAACCTTTGTACGACAGAAAATAACAGCTAAAAATGGTTGATCACGATCCATAACAAAACGAAGTGCATCTGGCTTTGCACGATCTGTCGTCTCAATGACACGCTGCTCAATTGTATTTACCGTTACTTCTTCACTTTGTACTTGAATCATTTGCGGCTCATCCATATAACGTTTCGCCAATTTTTTAATATCTTTTGGCATCGTTGCTGAGAATAACATCGTTTGTTTACTATCAGGTGTCTCATCTAAAATATCTTCAATATCGTATAAGAAACCGAAATAAAGCATTTGATCCGCTTCATCTAGTACAATTGTTGAAAGATTACTTAAATCAATTGTTTCACGACGTATATGATCTAATAATCGTCCTGGTGTCGCAACAACAATATGTGTATTGCCTTTTAATTTTCTCAATTGTTGTGCTACATCTTGCCCGCCATAAATCGCTAGTACATTAATATCTTCTCTTTGAACAAGCATTTTTTTAATTTCAGTTGTAATTTGCAGTGCTAGTTCCCTTGTTGGTGCAACAATTAAAGCCTGAACATCACTACACTCTGGATCGATTTTTTCTAAAATCGGTAACACGAATGCTAACGTTTTACCCGTTCCTGTTTTCGCCTGCCCAATAATATCTTTACCTGACATAATAACTGGAATTGCCTGCTCTTGAATTGGTGTTGCTTCTGTAATTCCATTTTCACGTAATGTATGATTAAAAGTTTCACTAATTCCTAATTCTAAAAAGTTTTTCAAATAGACCACTTCTTTTCCTTATTTTTCACATTAGCTTTCATTGTACCATTTGTTTCGCCAAATATGAAAAATAAAAAAATTCTTATCTTCTTTTTTTATATTCATCGTGTACTAGTTGGACAAATTTTCTTTGTTTTTTCTCGGAATTTATTAACGCTTCATGTTAGTAGTAGACAAAATGAAGTTTTTAATTTTTCTATTACTCCGAATTAATCTTGTATACTTTGTATCTTCATGTAGCCTTCGAAACCACTCAAATTCACTTAATTTTGCAATATGATGTTTTAATTTCATATCATTTCGAGGATAAAATAAAATTATATCCATTATTATATCAAGCAATAAATTCATCTTCTCCCCTCCTATACATATACATTTCAAATTTTTGGAAAGATAGTTAAATGATAATAAAATTAACTACTACATTCATAAAAATTTTTTGCTTATTTTTCTTACTATATTTTCAATCCACCACAATTATAATGGCGAAATCTCAAACAGATGTAATAAGTGAATTCAAACAAGCTTTACTCAAAAATGATAAAAAATTAATGCGGTCATATGTAACAGAAGGGATTGAACTACAATGTTAATGATTTGATTAGAATTGCGGAATCTATGAATTAAAAAACCGATCTTTTCAATATAAGAAAGATCGGTTTTTTATTATTTTATATAATGAGTTTTCCTCCATGATAACAATAATACGTTGCTGCTTTAAGGTTTTTAATTCTCTTTAAAGACTCTTCCGCTTTTTCTAAATCTAAGCAAAAATTCGGATTAGCTATTTCTAATTCACAATTATCTTGAACGGCCGCATCCCCTGTAATTACACAGTTTAAATTTGGAAAATATAATGAAATATGCCCCGAAGTATGTCCTGGTGTCGCTACAATTTGACATGTATCATTCAAAATCATTTGACCATCATATACTTTTTCATCGACGGAAACATGTCTTATATTTTTTAATTGTTGTATAAACCACTCACCAAATTCTTTCTCTTCAATTGGCATATGTTCTAACATTTCTTCAGCTTGAACTAGTCTCTCCGATTTTATTTCACCACTAATGTAGTTAGATTCTATTTCACTAGCAATAATATTAATGTGAGGATATTTCACTTTGAAATCATATAAAGATCCTATATGATCGTCATCATAATGAGTAATAATTATATTTTTTAAGTTTTTCATCTCATACCCATGTTTTACAATTGCATCTTCAATTAAAGGTAAAAAGTTTATATAACCTGTATCTACTAAAGTTAATTCCTTGTTTAATATAAGTAAGCTCGGATAAATACATTGTTTTGCCCCGTTAAATTCAAATTCAATTGGTAGTTCTATTATCTTCATTTTTCTTCCCCCATACCCGGTATTCAATTTTTAATAATAAATAAATCCTCCACATACATTTTACTGTACATACTTATGTAACAAAACACTGTAAGTCGTTACATAACCAACATTCTATTATTTTGAACAGGTAATTTCCTATTTTTATGGAAATATACAATAAAATTGATTATTTCACTACTTCTTTGTCTATCCTTTTAAAAAATCTATGTTTTTGTAAAAGGAGTGTTTATATGGAGAAACAGACCCTTTGGAAAAAATTCAAAAAAAGCTCAACAAACCTTGGGAAATCTAGCGTATATGAAAGTATTATTTTATACTACACAATGAGAAAAAAAGGGTTACCTACTAAAGCGAAATTTATAATATTAGCCGCTTTATCCTATTACGTATTAACAATCGACTTCATTCCAGATATAGCTGCTATTATTGGGATTGGCTTATTAGATGATGTTTTAGCAATCGCTATAGCGCATAAATTTGTAATGCGTCATGCAGATGCTGAAATTCGTGAGAAGAGCAAAGTAAAAATGGAGTCATTATTTACTTCAGCACGAGCATAATGAAACTATCTAGTCATTTACCTAGGTTTTTACTTTCAAAAAAGCTAACTTTAATTATTGATAGTTCTATTTAACCTTCATCATGAGAGCATTACAGAATAAATTCTTAATTTCTCTTAGCTCTCAAGCCGTAAACAAATAGGGGCCAGTACTTGTTTCTAAGTTCTGACACCCTATTATTTGTTCTTATATTTATCTGTTATTCAATTTATTCAGGAAAGATTCCCGTAGAGACATCCTTATATAAAGAAAGACCATATTAGTGGAGATAGTTTATACAGTTACATGCGTCCCCCTATACAAAACTGCTATTGCCACTACTATAAGCATCATCCCCATAATAGCAGGTGCGGCATGACCAAGTGATACATAGATTTGTCCTCCAATAATTGGCCCAATCATTCTTGCCAAAGCTTGAATAGATTGGCTACCACCTTGAATCCTTCCTTGTTCACTAGAATCAACAGACTTAGAGAGCATCCCATTAAATGAAGGTCCGAAAATTGAATCACCAAAGCCAAACATTAACATTCCAATGATAAGAAGAGGATATAAGGAAAACAAAGCCGATGCTGCAATAAAACTGTAGCCAATAATCTCCGAAACCATCCCAAGTATTGCTATTTGTTTATCAGTAAGCTTGATCAAAAGTTTTGGCATTATAAAAGCTTGTGAAATGATATCTTGAAAGCCCATAATTGAAAACATAAGTCCGATTAGTGCAGGCTTCCAGCTAAAAGTATCCATCGTAAATTGTGTGAAAATTGCTTGTAAAGATCCGTTAGGTATCCAAAGTAAAAACGCTGAGATGAGTAACCATTTTAAGTTTTTCATGGAAAGTATGTTTGCCAGCTGTGCAAAAGGATTTAAACTTACAACATTAATCTCTTTTAACCTATTATTTTTGTCAAGACTCTCAGGCATATATTTGATTCCATATAAAACATTTAACAAAGTTATGAACGCTCCGAAATATAAAGGTACAGAATGACCAAACTTTGCAAGTAATCCCCCAAGAGTTGGTCCGATAATGTTTCCTGCACCTACCACTGCACTCACCCACCCAAAATACTTCGTTCTCTGTTCTGAGGGAATGATATCTGCAAAATATGCAAAAATTGTACTGATGCTCCCGCCTGTTATTCCTTCTATTATACGTCCAGCAAATAGTACCCATAAAGCCCCTCCTATACCAAAAACTAAGTACCCAATTGCAGAACCGAAAAGGCATATTAAAAGTAATGGACGACGGCCATATTTATCGCTCAAAGCTCCGAGTACAGGAGCAGCGAAAAATACGCAAACCGCATAAACAGAGGTCAGTAGGGTAACAACTAGAGCTTGTTCTTCTGTACTACTTATATAAGGCTGCACTAAGAATGGAACAACAGGCAGTATGATACTGAAACCTATTCCACAAAGAAATACAGAAATAAGGCCGAATATTAAAGCATGTTTATCAATATTTTTTTCAGTTTCACTTTCACTTTGTGATCTAAATATAGACATTTAACTTCTCCTCTTAAAATATTTTGTTGCTTAGTCAACAAAATAATAACTCCTTTTTGTTGATTAGTCAACAAAAATACGATAATAAAAAGGTAGCCTTACTGTGAGCAGGCTACCTTTTTATTATTTAAATGTATCCCGGATTAACGAGCAATTAAGTTCGTTTTCGGGATTAACTACCCGTTAATGCCCGAATGCTTCAACTTTATTACGACTTAATATGTATACCTTGTTTCTTTATTTCTGCATCCAAATGCCTACTATACTTTTCCACGAAGCTAATTATACTGTCGAATTCTGACTCGGTTACTTGCTCAAATACAGCTTTATCCCGCTCTTGAAACTCCTTGTGCAACTCTTCGTGAATTTTATATATTTCTTTCCCTTGTTCAGTAAGCCTAAAATAGATTTCTTTTTTATTCTCTGATTTCTGGTAACTTTCGATAAGGCCTTTTTTTATGAGCTTCTTAGTCATTCTACTTATTGCACCGCGAGTCACATAAAAAGCCTCTGCAAGTTGTGTCACGTTAGAATCTGCATTGTTTTCAATATATTCAATGCAATGTACTTCAGAAGACTTAAAACCTTTAAGACCTACTTCCATCTTATCCTTATTAAGCCAAACCATCTTATTATATAATTCCCTGAAACCGTTCATGACCTGTTCTTCCTTATTCATGGTCTATCCTCCTAACCGCTCATTCATACGTTAAGACCATTATATTAAATTTCTGTTTCCGTTTCGACAATATTGATATAATTATTTGAGTTATCAATGAAAATAGACGCTTAAATAAAATAATTCACTATACGGAAAATAAGGCATGTGTATTAAAACTTGTACTACACATTAGACAAAAAGTAAGAGCTAAGACTAGTTTTCTTAGCTCTTCTTTCATAAAATTTATGTTTTTTAAATACTATTTCACTTCATTGGCTACAAAAAATTGCTCACAAACACTGGAAATGCGCTGCAAGTCTACGTTTCCACCAGATATAACCGCGACTACCTTTTTCCCTTTAATATATGGATCCACTTTCCCTGCAAGTAGAGCAGCAGTAGCTAATGCGCCAGCCCCTTCTACAACAGCTTTACCACGTTGTAATAAGTCTTTCATCGCTACTTCTAATTCACCTTCTGATACTGTTACAATATCATCTACTAATTCTTTTACTACTTCAAAAGTTAAATCGCCTGGTATTTTAACTGCGCAACCATCTGCTATAGTGGGTGCCTCATAATGTTCTACAATCGTACCTTTGTCATAAGATGCCTTCATCCCATGAACATTGTCTGCTTGGACACCAATAATATTAATGGATGGATTAAATGATTTTAATGCAACAGCAATTCCAGAAATAATTCCACCTCCGCCAATTGGTACAATGACAGTATCAACATCCCACATATCATCAAGAATATCCAAACCAATTGTACCTTGACCAGCCATTACCTCTACATTATCATATGGATGTAAGTATGTTTCACCTGTTTCCCTTATTATCTCCTCACATTTTGCCTTCGCATCATCAAAAGTTTCACCGTATAAAATCACATCTGATCCATATCCTCTAGTTGCTTCAACTTTCGCCTGAGGGGCAGAAATTGGCATCACAATTTTACTCTTAATACCAAGTAAATGAGCAGATAAAGCAACTCCTTGCGCATGATTACCAGCGGAACAAGCAATTACTCCTCTCTCTTTTTCTTGATCTGTCAACTGTGACATTTTATTAAACGCACCACGAAATTTAAAAGAACCCGTTAATTGCATATTTTCTAATTTCAAGTGAATTTCTCCGCCTGTTTTACTAGTCAAATAAAAAGATTTTACAAGTGGCGTTTTACGAGCATTTCTGTCTAAAATGGTTTGGGCTTTTTTAATATCGTCTATATGTAACGGTAGTTTTTTAGTTATCATACTAACACCTCTTCCAATGGTCTATTCCTAAGTTTTCGTATGTAGCAACTCCTTTATACGAAACCATCTATATTAAGAAAAAGTCTTTATATATGTACCCCACTCTGTAATATACACATTTGCAAACAATTTAACATCCTCTTTGTATCGCGTTCTTTATAATCATTTAAACATGCAATTTGAATCCAATTATTCTTTTGTAAATACGATGACTCATAATGAACAATGTATCCTTGTAACGCTAACGCATCGCCAATCACCTTAGAAGACTGATTTTCATTTAATTGAATGGTAACTATAATTTGCGCGGCATGTTCTTTAGGTGAAACAAGATTTAAACCCATATTAGTAATAGCTTGTTCAATATATGCATACGTCTCGTTTATTTTTTCAAATGCTTTTGCATCTTCAAATCTCTTTAATGCTTCTTGCAGTGCATAAATTAAATTCCATGAATGAGAATATGGAATACTTTCATTTTCTTCGTACATACCAACGTCCATATAGGCCGGTAATGTCTCGTTTACTTTCACATTATGATTATAAAAAACGAAAGATAATCCAGTAAACGATTTAATTGCCTTTCCGCTAACACCGCTTGCAAAATATACATCCTTCAAGTCTATCGGTATTGCTCCAATCGAACTGATACAATCTACACATAGCTTCACATTATACTTTTTACTTAAAACATTTAGCTTGTCTAAATCATTTAACATTCCAGTTGATGTTTCATGGTGAACAAACCAAAGCCATTCATAATTTCCAGTTCCCATTATTTTTTCTAATTCGGTATAAATAAACGGTTCTCCCATTTCTTTTTTATACATATCAAAATGTAATTGCGCGCGTGATGCATGTCCAACTAATCTATTACCAAATTCCCCATTTGTTAATACTAGTCCTTTCCCTTTTAAAGAACGTAACTGTAAAGCAATGGCATCATTTGCTAACGTCCCTGTTCCTAACATAAGTTGTACATGCATAGCTTTTGTCATGTGAAGTAACCGTTTTTTCACATTGTCCATCGTCACTTGAAATAACTTAGAACGATGCGAAATAGGCTTAGTAGAAAATGCCTTTCGAACATTTTCTTCAATATCTACTGGACCAGGTAAAAACGTATATTCTTTCGTCATAATTCCCCCAACACTCGATGCTTCAAACATAGCAGGGGTAACATACATTGGTTGGAAGGCTGCTTCTTCTGTACCAACTAACGTATGGAAAGATTTGAATCCCATTTGCTCATATAAAGGTAGTTCACGTGTTGTAGCAGAAATGAGTGCCAATTCATATCCATTTAGAAGCAAATAACGATGTAAAAAGCGGATTAAACCTAACAACGCTCTTCCATTTCTATATTCACGTTCTACTGAAAGTAAACGAATTTCATATACGTTTTCTCCATGTTCTTGCAAATAATAATCTAGATTTGGAATTTTATTGTCTAACGAGAATGGTCGTTTTCCTCGCAAAGTAACCATACCTACTAACTTATCGTCATCTAAACAAATTAAATATGTATTTTCTTCATGGAAACGATCTATACGAACACGCTCTTTCGTTTCTTCATGTTGCGGAATTTCTTCTACAAATGTTTTATAATTCAACTTATGTATACTTTCAAATTCCCAAGCTTGATCAGCAACTTTATAAATTAACCCCATACCTTCTCTCCTTTATGTATTTAATAAAAATTATAAGTGGAGATTAACTCCACTTATAAAAAGTTCATTTCATTCTCGATTTACATATAAAATAAGTACAATGATAAGTGCACTTAAAATAGTCGTAACAATAGAGTAAGAATACAAAATCATGCACACTGGTAAACAAGCGATTGTAATTAGTCCTGGCTTAGTAAATCCTTTAAAGATTAAATAAAATATAATGAAAACAGCAACAAGGGTAAGCGCTATCAAATAATCAAATGCAATTAATCCTCCAATAAATGTTGAAATCCCTTTTCCACCCTTGCCTTTAAATACAATCGGGTAAATATGTCCAAGTAAAACAGCCAGTAAAGCTAACATTACAAATGTAGAATCTTCAAAAAGGTATTTTGCAATAGAAACTACGATTGCCCCTTTGATCGCATCACCTAAAAATGTAGCGACGAAATAACCTTTTCCATATACGCGCCCCATATTTCTTGCGCCAGGATTGCCGCTTCCTTCCTGCCGAATATCAATATTATGTTTCCATTTCGTCACTATATAAGCGGTCAATATGTTTCCAAATAAATAAGAAGCCACCAAATACAAAAATTGTATACTATTAATCATGTAATCATTCACTTTCTACATGGGAGTACTTATACAATATTCAATGACTATGTATATTGTACTTTTCTTACTTTACATCCCTTTATACATTTTAACATCATATTTTTACAAATCATACAAAAATTCTCATACCGCTATTTATTAAAATATAAATTCTTCATTAAGTAATAGGTTCCTTTCACTGCTAGTTCTGATGGTGATACAAATATAACTTCTCCCATACTTTTCTCGCAGCATTTCTTAAATTCAGCATATATTTCAGGAACGAAACGTAATATACTGCCACTTACTGCAATTGAAGTTGATAAATCAAACTGCATCTTATTGTAAATATTCACCGTAATTCTCGTTAATTCCGTAGCCGCTTGCACCATAATTTCATGTGCATCATCATTCCCATTTCTCGCTTCCTCAATAATGAATGGTGTGATTGCTGCAACTTTATCTTTTGAAAAACTATATACTAGTCTTTTTATATGAGACGATGTCAAAAGTTGAAACTCTTCTTGAATTCTTAAGCTTAATGGGCAAAGTGGAACTCCTTGATCAAATTGATTTGCCATTCTCTTTAAACCTTGTAACGCAATCCAATATCCGCTTCCTTCATCTCCTAAAATATGTCCCCATCCACCGCTATACTCGTACACTTCTCCTTTCTTTCCTAAACAAATCGCCCCTGTACCGCCAATTGTTAAAATTCCATCCTTTCCTTTTAAAGCAGCTGCATGAGCAATCATTGCGTCATTAAAAACTTCAATTTGTGTTCCGTACTTCTTTTTTAGACGTAATGTTAATTCATTCGTATTTGCTCCACTTACGCCCGCTAATCCTAAACAAATACAAACGCAATTCCCATTTAATAACCCTCTCTGGCATTGATCAATCGCTTCCATAATATGAAAAAGTGCTTCTTCAAAGTCTATTAATATATTTCCAAAACCACTCGTAGCCCTTTCAAGTTCACTTCCGTCTTGATTAAATGCAATTGCTTCTGTCTTTGTTCCCCCGCCGTCTACTCCAATCATATATTTCATATGTTCGCCTCATTCTCTTCAAATTGGAGGGAATGTTATATTCCCTAAAACAACAGATTGCTTTGCACCTGTTGCACTTGGCACATTACTCGGATTACGATGATACGTTTCGTTTGCTAAAATGGCAAAGGCGATTGCTTCTTTCGCCTCTGAAGAATAGCCTATATCTTCTTGAATGAATATGGCGCATTTTTCATCCTTCAATCCATACCGTATCATTTCAACAAGTGTACGATTATAACTGCCACCACCGCCTAAAATCACCTCATCGATTTCATAATACGGCAGAATAAACTCCTTATACTGATGAACGATTGAACTTGCTGTAAACATCGTGACAGTCGTCAATATATTTTCTTTACTATGCTTTTCATACTGCTTCAACAACTCACTGACAAATTCTTCTCCAAACTGTTCTCTACCAGTTGATTTCGGTGGATTCATTTTCAAAAATGGATGATTCATACAATATGTCAAAATTTCATCTACAACTACTCCCTGTTTTGCAATCTTACCATTTTGATCATATGACAACTGAAATAGCCTTTGACATACTTCATCCATTACCATATTACCTGGACCAGTATCAAAAGCTATAACGCTTTTATCACTTAGGTGACTTGGTATTACGGTAACATTACCGATCCCGCCAATATTTTGTAGTAGTCTATTTTTAGTTTGATGACGATACAAAATGATTTCCGAATATGGTACAAGTGGTGCACCTTGTCCCCCTGCTGCGATATCCATCGTTCGAAAATTAGAAATAACCGTCGTATTCGTTTCATATGCTATAACTGCTGGTTCTCCAATTTGCAATGTGGAAGGAATCATATTACCATCTTGCTTTGGCTGATGATAAATCGTTTGTCCATGAGAACCTATTAAATCTAATTGTTTCAAAGGAAAATTGACCTCTTTACAAACTTCCTTTACTGCACCTGCGAAGCATAAACCGAGTTTGAAATTTAAACTGCATATGAGTTGTACATTTGAATTTTCTATTGATAATGCCTGCTGGATCTCATTTTTCATATCATTATAAAATGACACAGTAGTAAAATGGATGAGTTCAACTTTAGAGCCTACACCACTCCTTTCTATATGAACGAGTGCTACATCTATTCCGTCTAACGAAGTACCGGACATTATCCCTGCAATATACATAACATGCATGACCTCCTATTTACTAAAAAACAATCATGTAAGTTACAAACGTACAACCGATCGAAAATAATATAAATCTATAAAACAACTGAGCTTTCGATGCGAACGATCCATCAATGAAAGAAACAACTACTGTAAGCAAAATACTTGCCGCAATGCTTGTAACGAGCCATATACTATGCATTTGTGATAAATCTAGCATTCTTAATAAAGGTACAAAAAGTAAATTTGCACATATCACTCCAAATAATAATAAAAATACACCTTTATAACTAAATTTTATATTCATTCCATTTCACCCTCTCCGGACTTCATGTGAAAGAAGTGATAGACAAAATGCCTATCACTCAAAAATAAAATATAAAACTTACGGATTAACAGATTCCCTATCACCATTTTTCTCAATTTCAAGCATGTTTTTATCGTACATTTTAAAGAATGGTAAATAAATAAGGAATGATATTGTTATGTTTATAAATACGAGTACAATCGCTCTCCAATCCCCACCTGTTGCTAAATATGCACCAATTGGAGCTGGTAATGTCCATGGAGGCATTATATGTGTTGGTGTAACAAACCCCATCGCAGTTGCTGAGTATGCAATAGTTGCTGTTACTAGTGGTGTAATGATAAATGGGATAATTAATATTGGGTTTAGTACGATTGGCAATCCAAAAATAACAGGTTCATTAATATTAAAAATACCAGGTACAATACAACTTCTCGATAATGCTTTCGAATATTTCGATCTACCAAATACTATCATGGCTAATACAAGTCCTAGCGTTGCGCCCGAACCACCAATCCATATAAACCATTGGTATAATGGTTCTGGTGAAATGAATGGTAACTGATTTGCGCCACTAGCAACTGCTTCACCATTTTTCCCTAAATATACTTCCCATAATGGCCGGGCAACAGTTCCAACAACCGACACACCATGGATTCCGAATGACCAAAAAAATGTAATTAAAAATACTGGAATGATTACACCGAAGTAACTATCACCAGCTTTTACTAACGGTGCCGCTAATTTATCAACTACATGATGTAAATCAATACTAAAAACGACAGTTACTAAACTCATTAAAATAATAACGAATGCAGCAGGTATAAGTGCTTCAAACGAACGTGAAACAGACGGCGGTACTTGTTCTGGCATTTTAATCATTACATTTTTCGTCTTACAAAATCTTAATATCTCAACTGATAAAATAGAAACAATCATTGTCACGAATAATCCATGACCCCCGAGATTTGTCATCGGAAGCATAAACCCTTTTTTATCAATTAATTCAGGCGTTAATGTTAATAGTAATGAACATACTGCAAGCTGTGCTCCTGATAAAGCATCTAGCTTATAACTTTTCGCTAAATTATATCCTATTCCAAATGCTATATATAAAGACATAATAAACATCGTTAAACGATATGGTATTAATATACTTGTTTGATTTTTTAATGCCCAAACAGATATGAAACTATCTTTCGGTAATGGTGGAAATGCTACGATTAAAAAGAAACTTCCTACAATAATAAATGGTAACGCTGAAATAACTCCATCACGGATTGCTTGTAAATGCCTCTGTTCAGAAAGCCTTGCCATCGGTCCAGATAAGTTTCTATCAAGAAACGTGACAAATTTATTCATAACGCTTCCCCCTAACTAATTAAATCATTTACAGTTTTTAATAAAGTCGGTCCGCCAAGCGGCGTGTATGCTTGTGGCGGTATGATACCGCACGGGATAGATTCCTCTTCTGCGAATTTTTTAACAGAGTCAAATCTATGTCTTACTTGAGGTGCAACCATTACAACGTCCCAGCCATTCTTTACTTCTTCCCCTATCTCACTTGTTCCAATGGCATGGACTTCCATGTTTACACCTTTTTTCTCCGCCTCTTTTTTTAAAGCGTTTACAACAATTGCACTGGACATCCCTCCAGAACAAACGAATAAAACCTTCATTTATTAATCCTCCTATACTTATAAATTATCCCCTTCGGATGAAAGGAAGTTTCACTTTACTAACAAGCATATGAAGAAGTAAAAGAATTTAGTTATATTGAAAGTGAATTTCAGTAAAAATATTTTTCCTATTAAATTAATGTTTCAATATTTATTTTTCTCAATTGTAAGTACAACCTCACCTCGGATATCATATTAGCTAACCATATAATAGGGAGGCGTATAAATAATCATGAAACGTTTATTAGTGATATGTTGTATCGTCATCTTTTTTATTCCTTTCTCTTTCATTTCTCCTCACTCTACTTATGCTGAAGTAAATACTACGTATAAAAAATATGAATTACGTGCTGTATGGATCGCATCTGTTCTTAATATTGATTGGCCCTCTAAAACTGGCTTACCCGTCGGAAATCAGAAGCAAGAATTTATTAGATTATTAGACGATGTAAAAAACACTGGTATGAATGCAGTCGTTGTACAAATTAAACCAACTGCTGATGCTTTTTATCCTTCAAATTACGGTCCTTGGTCTGAATACATTACGGGGACACAAGGAAAAGACCCTGGATATGATCCACTCGCATTTATGATTGAAGAAGCACATAAAAGAAATATAGAATTCCACGCATGGATTAATCCATATCGAATAACGATGAATCACACCGATATAAATCGATTATCGAATAATCACCCTGCAAAACAACATCCGGATTGGGTTGTACCTTATGGCGAGAAATTATATTACAACCCTGGTATTCCAGAAGTGAAAAAGTTTATAACTGAAGGTGCTTTAGAAATCGTACAAAATTACGATATTGATGCGTTGCATATGGATGATTATTTTTATCCATATAAAGTAGCGGGCGAACAATTCCCCGATCAAAAAACGTACGAAGCATATAATAACGGTAAATTTACAAATATAGAAGATTGGCGACGTGACAATGTAAATGAACTTGTCAAAGGTTTAAATACTGCTATAAAACAAGAAAAATCATACGTAAAGTTTGGCATAAGTCCGTTCGGCGTATGGCGAAATATAGCTGACGATCCAACTGGCTCTAACACAACTGCAGGCCAAAGAAACTATGATGACCTTTATGCTGATACACGTGAATGGATACAAAAAGGTTATATTGATTACATTACACCGCAAATATATTGGAATATTGATTTCACACCAGCTGCATATGACATATTAGTAGATTGGTGGGTAAAAGAAACACATAATAAACCGATTCACCTATACATCGGTCAGGCAGCCTATAAAATTAATAATAATTCTGTCCCCGCTTGGTCTGATCCTGAAGAATATCCAAGACAAATTACATTAAACCGGTTATCTCCTGAGATAAAAGGTAGTATGCATTTCAGCTTAAAAGATATTAATAACAATCCTCTAGGCATTAAAGATAGACTCACAAACGACATATATAAACATCCTGCATTAATCCCACCTATGCCTTGGCTTGATCATGATCCACCTAAACAACCGACTTTAAAAGGTGCTATTCCAAGAGATGAAGGTATTGCAGTAGGTATCATTGATAATAGAGAGAATGACTCTGCTTATTACGCCATTTACCGTGTGAATGGCAAAAATGAAGTAGATATACAAAATCCAAAACATTTACTTACTACTGTAAGGAAAACAAAACTTGGAGAGATTTATGTAGATAAAACAGCTATTTCTGGAGAAACCTACACATATGTAGTAACTGCAGTTGATCGATTGCATAATGAAAGTGTTGCTTCTAGTCATACAACCGTTAAAGCAAAATAACAACTAATAAAAAAACGCCTTAAAAGCTAAGCACTATAGCTTTAAGGCGCTTTTCATTTATTTATTTTTAAACTTCTCAGTCGCTGCTCTCATCTTCACATTCAAATCGTGATCAATCGAGTCACGAATATCTCGCTCGACTACTTCCATTTCTTTTTGGAAATTTTGCAAGTAGATTTTTAATTCTTCTTCTTTTTCTGGTCGTTGTGAAGGTGGTAATTGTACGACTAACGATAGCATCGCTGTTAAATCTTTCATTAAGAACGTTTCAAGTTTATGTTGTTGTTCAAACATACGTTGCTCCTGATAATACGGCAAGGCATTTAATACTGAAATTGTAATTTCATCAACCGTTCTTTGTAATGAAGGGTTTATTGAGCGTTTATACGTTTGAATTGTATTTAATGCATCTGGATATCGATCATAAAAATACAATTTATAAAATGAAAGGTCTGATGGTTTTACTGTTTGCTGCGTTTCTTGTCTTAAAAAATCTTTTACTTTCATCGCCGCTACATCAATATCTTCATTTGTAAGTTTTTTCGTTGTTTTTGCCATTACATGTACTTTTTTCTGTTTTTCTTTCGGTAACATTGAGAATACTTGCTCTCTCGTACGTTGACCCGATGCACAGAAAAGAGTGTTTAATGTATATTGTTCTTTCTTTCCTTCCGTACGAATCCAGCGATAAAAGAGTGGGTGTTGTGTAAATTCTTGTAGAAACGGTAATGATTTATTCGATAACTTATCTAAAGAATCATGTGCTCTTTTATATGGTTTCGTCCATGAAAAATACAGTTTACGTCCGAAATATACAACTAAAACAACGACAGTAAATGCGATTAAAAGCAATGTACCCAATAGTACTAATACTGTTTGAATGAAACTCATTTTTTCACCTCCTCTTAAAGTCTGTTATTTCCTTGGACGCTGAATGAGTTTTTGTTTCATTTCATCATTAAATGTGTCTAATTCAACTACAAACTTCTTACTTGACTCGATAATACGTTCTGATGATTTCTCAGAAGCTTCAATCGCAGCAAATACATTTTGGAATGATTCACGTAATTTATCCATGCTAATAGCAGGATTTTCAAGAAGTTTTGTTGTCTCTTCTGTATTTTGTTTTAATGCTTGTGAGTTACTTAATACCATTGATTCAATTGCTTCATTTGTCGCATTCACTGCATCAATTGTTTTACGCTGATTTGTTAACGCTAGCTGGATAGCAGCTGAAACTGTTACAACGTTTTGCGTCATCGTAATTGCATTACGAATTGCCTCTGTTAACTTTTCATTATTTTTCTTAATAATGTCTACAGATGCGATAGATTGTAATAGTACACTTTTCGCTTGCTGCATATTTCGTGTACGTACTAGAATTTTTTCTAATGCATCGTTAATTAATGGAATATCTCTTTGACGTTCTGGATTTTGTTTCTCAGCTTCCAGCATACCAGCGAGTTTTCTTCCTAAGTATACTTGTTTATCAAGAGCGTGAATTTTATCGTGCGATTGTTCTTTAAGCATTTCAAGACCAACTGTATCTTCTTGTAAGTTGTCACGACCAATTAGAAGGGATCTTATAATCTCTTCAATTTGCTTATCTATAGATTGATATTTATGCACGTATGTTTCAAGTGGATTTTTCTTGAATACTTTAAACATAATTTTCTTCATACCACTTGCTTTTAATGAATTCGGATCAAGCTCTGATACCACTTTGCGTAATTCTAACAATGTATTTGGAATTTCTTCATTCTTGCCATTCATCATCGCTGTTACAGGACGTTTTAATGCTGATAACGTTTGTCCTGCTGCTTGTTGCTCTTTATCCCCTAAATCTCCTAGCTGTGACAATACTTTTGATAAATCCGTATTTTGCTCGCTATTTAATTTTTGTACATAAAGATCAGCTTCTTTATTCAGTTCCTCTAATTCTTGATCTTTTATAACTGTATCTACTACTACTTCTACATTATTATCTTTCACAATGGATACAGGTTCTTTTTTCTCGAGTTCAGTCAACAAAATCGCTCCTTTATTTATATGTGCGAATTTATATGCACTATATTTCATCTATTATATCGTATTTCATATACATTCTAACTGCTTGAAATCGATTTTTTTAGAAATGCCTGTTTATGCAGTCATTCCCTGTTTCTTAGTATAAGTATACCTGTTCTCAACATTATTTTCCTCAGACTTAAGACCTAGAGAACAACATGCTGAAGGCGGATTCTTCGTATGTTACGTATATAAATTACGTCCTTCCCATCCTACTGTACTCAATCTTTTGACATACATCCTTTTTCAATGTGATAATTATATTACGCTCAATCCTAACTCTTCTTAAGCGCTACAAATGCTCCATTTTGAAATGCCAATAACACCGTTTCAAACATTTCATCTTCTTCAATCATTTTTCTAAACTCGGCTAATTCACTTGCATGAGAGGTTGCGTTATCAACAACAAGAAAACCCTTTGGTTGTAAAATGCGTTTTATATGCTCAAGCCACCACATGTATTGCGTCCGCTCTGAATCTAGGAAAATAAAATCAAATGAATAATCTAGTTGCACATCTAAAAATGCCCCTGCTTCTTGATTATGAACATCAATCCTTTGTAAAAGGTTTGCCTTTTCAAAATTGACTAGTGCCTCTCCAACTCGTTCTGAAGAAAGCTCTACAGTTGTTACATTTCCATTTGTTTCTTCTACCGCGCTAGCTAACCACAATGTAGAATAACCATTAGAAGTTCCAATTTCTAAAATGCTTTTTGCGCTACATCCTTTTACTAAAATTGATAAAAATTGCCCCATCTCACGAGAAATATTCCGTAATTTTTCTTCCCGTGTTTTTTTGTTTCGATCATGCTCTTCTCCATATTGTTCAAGTTGAAATAATAATGAATCTAACGTATCCATTCTTTTCATCGCCTTTCCAAGCAATATGATGAAAAAGCTCTTGCTGCCCGTCTACTTTCATTATATGCGAAACGAAATCCTTTTTCTCGTTATATGACAAAGATTTGAATTTTTTATAGCATATTGTTTCGTTTTTTGGTAAAGTTAATTTCTACGTGCAATTATTCCATTCATACTATTTTTAATTCAATTGCAGTTGTTAAATCATATAAACCCCAATTAAATGAATCGGTATTTCAAATTCAATTAAGCGCCCTTTCCGGACGCATTTTCTTTTGTTTATATATTTCTAGAAGAAAGGATGCTTACAATGAACGTGATTAGCTTAGATGCTGCTCGAAAACGAAAACAGCATAAAAAATTAATGATTACTATACCGATTATTTCACGTATTTATGAAGAAGATGGGGAAATTAAATTTGAGGTAGCAGGCGAAAAAGATGTACCTCTTGAAATGTTAGAGAAATAAAAAAAAGACGCACTTCTAAAGAAATGCGTCTTTTTTTATACCATTACATTTAAGTGCATAAGTTTTTCAGGATTAACCATCATATAAATGTTTGAGATTTTCTCATTCTCAAATGTAAATGAAAGCACATAAGTCACTTTATTATTTACTTTAACAATAACACCTGGGCCTCCATTTACCATCTTATAATCAACATTGTACTCTTCCGGGAACTTCTTCCTAATTCCAAAGAATAAACGTATAATTCTATCTGCAGAATAGATTGGATGGATTGCAGTTGTAGTTTTACCACCACCATCAGCTTTTAATATTGTATCTGTTTTTAATACTTCTAACATGCCTTGCGCATCCCCACACTGCAAAGATGATACAAATTTCTCCACATAGGCAGCCATCTTCTTCGTACTTAATGTTGACTGCTTCGGCTTATCCAAAATACTTTTCCTTGCACGTTGAAAGATTTTTCGGCAGTTCGCACTACTCTTATCTACAATTAAAGCGATTTCTTCGTATTCATAACTGAAAACCTCTCTTAATATGAAAACAACTCTCTCTACCTCAGACAGTTGTTGTAAAAGTAATAAATATGCCGTAGAAATTGATTCTTTCATTACAAATGACTCTGATGGATCATCAACCTCTTCCACAAATGGCTCTGGCAACCACATTCCAACATATACGTTCCGTTTATGTGCTGCCGAACGTAATTTGTCAATTGAGCGATTTGTTACCATTTTACATAAATAGGCTCTCATATTTTCTATAGTTTGAACGTCCTCCATATTATTAAGTGATATAAATACGTCATGGACGATATCTTCAGCATCCATAACACTCCCAAGGATTCTATATGCTAACGAAAATAATAATGATTGATACGTTTCATATAATTGCTCCGTTTCCATGATGAACTGCCTCACTTTCAGATTGCTTTAATATGTGTAACGCTGCACGTTTTCCGCTTGCCACCGCAGCATCAGCTAATATTTCATCATGCCCAGCCCAATCTCCTGCAACATAAACACCTGGCATTCCAGGTATGTTAGGGCCTGGTTTTTCAACACGGTCAATATGAGGAAAATCATATACTACCGTTATTTTCGGTAAATATTGCTGTGCAACAACTTCTCTTTTCCAATTCGGATGTAACAACTCCATCATATTTTCTAACTGTTCTTTCTCTTCTTGAATATGATTCAGTTCTAGTACAGGGTTATGGTATTTAATTAGACTCACTACAATTGATCCATCTTCACTTAATTTAGCTGCTCTCGATTGATTCGTGAAAAATATAGGTTGATCTAATCCCAATGCAAAATGATGTAAAGGATTCGGTAATTGTTTTAAACCGATATCTAACGCTGCCACAGTCACTTGTATAGATTGTTCACTCCATTTTTGCAAACTTGTTCCTTCTGTACCTTTTATAATTTTACATGCCTCTTTCGGTGGAGTTGTTACAATAACTGCCCCTGCTTCAAATACTTCATCGTCAAAACAATGTATTCTTTGTTTTCCTTCACAATGCTCTATTTTTAAAACATGCTTTTTAGCCAGAAATTGTACACCACTAGTATTCGCTATTCCTCTTAAATTTGTTATTATCGTCTCCCAACCACCATCTACATAAAGTACTCCTTCTTTCATAGAAAGCTGTATTTGCTTTAGTACAGAAGATGCTAATTGTATTGTAGGAGCATACGTATATGTTGTCGTTCGGCATAATGCATAAAATATATTTCGAACCATTGGATCTTTAATTTCATTTTCTGCCCATGTAGTTAGGCTCATTTTCGGAACTTTTCCTACATCTAAGTTTCCTAAATGAATCATAAGACGAGCGAACTGTACTTTTGCAGACCATGAAAGTAACGGTGTTGATAAAATGGAGCGAAAATCTGTTGGAATGTTATAAATATCCCCTTTCCATATTCCATGTGCTTTTGTAGATGGGATTCCACCTGGAAGGTTTACTCCTAGCTCATTAAAAGTTATAAACGCTTCTCCACCTCTATATAAAGCATGTGCACCAAGATTCATACAAATGCCGTTTTTATTTATAGTCATCCCTCGGCCGCCGAAGTGACTGGACTTTTCTAATACAATAACTTTCCTTCCAGCTTTCGCTAAATATATAGATGCTGTTAATCCAGCAAGCCCACCACCAACAATTGCTACATCAAAATTTTTCATAATAAAATCCCTCCTTATACGTTCTACATACAAGACGAACGATTAAGGGGGGATGTGACATTCAGTTACACATAATTTATTTCACCTAACCACTTTATTGCAGTATCAACTGTCAAACAGTTTCACCTTCTACAAACAAACTTATTTACATAATAATGTTATTTTCTAATCAATTACATGCTGGTGCCAAATTTCACTTTCTTCTTCACTCATTCCTCCAATTATTTTTGAAAAATCTATATTTCTATCAAACGAGTCTTTTAACATAAAAAATTGTTCAAACGTTCCTGTAAATATTTCTAATGAATGCGAACAACAAATCGTTTCAAGGTTATCAATTGTTGCGCCATCTAATTCTAATTCCTTTAGCCCATTCATTTTACCTAATGCCGCTCCATCCTTTACCTTTGTATCTGTCAATTTTATATTTTGAATTGACGCATTGTGTTGAAAACAATTTAAATTAGCAATGATGCTATTTTCAAATTCAATTGTGATTAACTTATTTAAATTTTGTAAAACAAGCAAATCCAATTCACTAACATTCTCTAAACCTAAAATATATAAATGCTTTAAATTATCTACTTTCGAAATCGCATAGAGCTGCTCACGATTTGAAATATGTACAGAAAGCGATTCTAATTTTTGAAACTGCGGTAGCAACGAAAAATCTTGAATACTAGTATGTGTAATATTTAATTTTTTTAATGATGACATTTCTACAAGTTCCGATAAATTATTTATCTTCGTATTCTTTATATTCATTTCTTGTAAGTGTTTTAGATGTATGATTGGCGTTAAATCTTGAACCGGATTATTAACTAAATATAACTTCTTTAAAGAATTCATTCGTTCTAATCCTGCTAAATCTCGAATTTCATTTCCGGATAAAATTAGTTCTCTCACTTCTGTACACATCTGTAATGGACTAATATCTACTAACCCTTTTCCACCTAAATATAATCTCTTCTCTCTAATAAACCTGTCTGCACGTTCAGATGCACCCACTATATATCTCCAATTCTCATCTAAACTATCGTACCAATCTTTAACGTTATTTTCAGATTGAAATATAAATTGGGGCTGTAAAACAGGTAATTCAATATTAAATAAAGCGTCTAAAAAATGTATATTATCATTAGCACCATAACTCCAATATAAATAATCTTCCTCTTGATGAATGGTGAAATTTTTATTTTTTAGCGTTTGTAAAATAAATAGTAACAAATCTGAAATTCTATTTGCAATTACATATTTCACTTCTTCATCTCGTCCAAAATTAATAACTTGTCCCACTTTCCCCTTTTCATCCGGATCAACATCTATTCCTAAATTGTTACCGCCATAATCTTTACTAATAGGTATCCAATTGTGATTCACATATCTTTCCTTAATATATTCTGTTGGTATTGAAAATGCATCAAAATTAAAAAAATCATCCTCTTCAATTCTTTTCCATATTCTCCACTCATCCAAAACTTCATCTAACGAGAGAAATGGCAAACCAAAAAACAACCCTGGTCCTGATTTATCCTCACCGTTATGTGCAAGATAAAGATTACGTAATTCATCTGGAAACGCAATTCCCATTTCACTTTCGGCATATTGAATTTCTTCTATTGTTGCAGGTGCATTCAAAAACGGTTGAAAGTAATTTTTTAATTCAACTTCCAACTCTTTTAAAATAGTATGGTTCATTTTCTGCACTCCCCTTGTACTCCAAATTAAAAAAGCGCTATCTTTTACATTAATTGTAATTAATAGCGCCTTTTTTCGCAATGAAACTCTTGTAATTATAGTGCATTCAAATGAACATTTTTATCACTTTACAAACCAAGGGCAGCAACGCTTTCACATTTCAATAACTAGACTCATATCCTAAATTCAAATTGCATGAAAATATAAGAAAGGCGGGTAATACAAATGACTTCTAATATCGACTACACTTCCCCCTCAACCAATTTCACCCATGATTTAAATAAAAGTAATTTTTTTAAGAAAGATGCCCAAAATTATATAAACGTACTTAGCATAAAACAATTAAATACTTTAGAAAATACTTCTTTATTAGATATCTATTTAAGTACAGGAAATGTTGTAGAGCCACATATTCATCAAAATGCAGCTGAACTTGTTTACTGTATTTCAGGATCTGCTGTTGTTTCCTTACTTAATCCTTTTACAAACCAAATATTAAACTTACCGATAAAACCAGGGCAAGTTGCCAACATTCCACAAGCGTGGTGGCATTATGAAATTGCTACAGCAGATGGTACTCATTTATTAGCTATTTTCGATGCCCCAACCCCAGAAGTTATTTTTGGTTCTGATATTTTAAGATTAACCCCCGCTAATATGATGGCTCATACTTACTGTCTCGATGAACAACAATGGAAACAAGCAATATCCCCTATTCAATCCACTACAGTAATTGGTCCTCCAGCAAACTGTAATCAGAATCGCAGCACGATAAACCCAACAACTCAGTCTCCTAATCCACAACAAAATTTATATTACCAAGATTCATATTATTTCCCTCTTTACTGGGGATATTAATTTAAATACTGAAAAGACAATTATTCATCTCCGCGGAAAATACGCAGGAGATTTTTTATTGTATATCTCCATTTCTATTTTTTTCGTAACAATTAATAGAGTACATACATATAATATTTATATATTTAATTGGAGGTGATAGTACTATGAGTAATTATAACTATCGAAAAAACTACTCTAATAATAAAAATAGTAGTTCATCAGCATCCTCTCAGTCTTCGAATTCTCAATCTTCCAATTCCCAATCACAAAGAGATTTAGCCGAGCAAGGCTATGTAAAGAAAAAAGGATGCAACTGTAATAAAAACAAATAGTTTATTACTAATTTGAACAATAATATTTCAACGCTCACGATAAATACCTTTTTTCCCTTGTACACTGTTTATTTAATGGATGAATTCTGTTCTTAATAGAATTCATCTTTTTTGTTTATTGGTAATTTTTTAAACGATATAACTTACTCCATAAACAATAGAGTACAAATTATAAATTTTGATTTTTTTATACCAACTTAACAAAGAGTAATTTCTCAATTGATTTATCACCAATCTTTCCATAAAATATAGCCCTTCCTAATAAAATTAGGAAGGGCTATATACAAATGTCAGTTTAAATTTCAAACAACCATTGTAACAAGTTAGACGATATTAATACCTGCACTTACAAATCCAGCTACTGCAGCTATTGGACTTGCTGCTGTTAATGAAACATATAACAGTATTTTATCTCCAGCAGCTACTGGGATAGCTTCAGGTATGATTCCCGATGCTGTAGCACCAATCGCTATTACAGCAAATGCTGGTGCTAATAATAGAGGTGCGCCCTGTACTGTAAACGTATTACTTGCTGCAGGTGCAGTTAATATTTGTATCTGCACTTGAACAGGTGATAATGGAGCTAATGCAGCTGTTGCACTAAAGAAACCTGCTAATGACGTAATTATTGTGACCAAAACAATTATTATGTGACATTTATTTCCTTCTTACTTATTTTATATTTGAGTGTTTTCCTACTATAAGAGCTAAAAAATTGTGCATAGGTTTCATTCACTTAAAATAGGAAACATGAATGATAATTAAACTTTAAAACGTTATTTAATTATGTTCATGACTCACATATTAATTATATGTTTTTAATAATTGACTGCTTAGATTAAACACCTAAACTTAAGAGTTTATTTTATTTTTCCACGTTTATCTCTTAGGTTCAAAAGCACATTTTTATTTCAATATAAAAACTAAACATTAGCATATAACCAACAAGTAACAACACCACCTTTTCAGATAAGTAACAATGATACCTTTACTAAAATTATGTGCCCTCTATTATTGTGAAGCCGTTTCTATTATCAAAAACTTTCATACAATATATTGGACAAGTTATTCTATACTTCGTTCAAAAAATAATTTAGGGAGTGAGAATTAATTGCCAATCATCCAACCATTTATGGCATCTAGAAGATTTACATCTACACTAGGAGCTGGAACAGGAACAGGTGTAGCTTTTGCAATTGCTGCAACGGCTTGTTTAAATGATGCCGGTACTACTGCACTTTTACGTATTACAACTTATATGTAAACGGCATTCTTCAACCTAGTGTGAATTCCAGTGTTACTACTGGACCAACTGGTGCTATTACAATTCCTGGCGGAGATGCATTAGACGGCGGAATTCCAATCACAATCGAATTTATCGTCACTTAATGTTAATTATTTTAATGTAGAACAAAAAGACAGATTCTTTTTATTAATTTAAGAATCTGTCTTTTTTAATTAATAATAATAAATTGCAAAATAATTGATGAACCTTGCGAAGGTGGTTGATCATCCAATAAAGTTAGCTGACCTGTACTGACCTGATAAAATGGTTGTGGCTGAAGTATTCCATTAATAAACAAATTAATATATGAAACCTCATCAGGAGATAATATGTGAGTTGTTCCATATAGAGCTATCCCATCTGAATCTGTATATATAAGCCTCTCTCCATCTGCAAAAGTGTAAAATAATAAATTAGTTGTTGTTATTGGTCCAATAACTCCAGTTGGACCCGTTGCCCCTGTTAAACCAGTCGCACCTGTTATTCCCGGTGATCCTGTTAAACCAGTTGGACCTGTTACTCCCGGTGATCCCGTTAAACCCGTCGGGCCTGTTACTCCCGGTGATCCTGTTAAACCAGTTGGACCTGTTACTCCCGGTGATCCCGTTAAACCCGTCGCACCTGTTACTCCCGGTGATCCCGTTAAACCCGTCGGGCCTGTTACTCCCGGTGATCCCGTTAAACCCGTCGCACCTGTTACTCCCGGTGATCCCGTTAAACCCGTCGGGCCTGTTACTCCCGGTGATCCCGTTAAACCCGTCGGGCCTGTTACTCCCGGTGATCCCGTTAAACCCGTCGGGCCTGTTACTCCCGGTGATCCTGTTAAACCGGTCGGGCCTGTTACTCCCGGTGATCCCGTTAAACCCGTCGGGCCTGTTACTCCCGGTGATCCTGTTAAACCAGTTGGACCTGTTACTCCCGGTGATCCTGTTAAACCAGTTGGACCTGTTACTCCCGGTGATCCTGTTAAACCAGTTGGACCCGTCGGACCGGTCATTCCCGTTGGGCCCGTTGGAATATAAATTGGGGGAAGAACTGGAAACGTAGGTCCAATGTTTTCAGGTTCTATCATAGCTTTATTTATTGATAATTTATTTTCTCGCTTCACTTTAATACCTCGTTCCACATTTTTGTTTACTACTTAACAAAATAATACATCTATCATTTTAGAAGAATTTCATAACTACTTTTTTCATTCTCAAATGATTTTTACATATAGTAAACTTTTTACCGTTGCTATAACTAGTAGTATTAATATAATAAAATGATAGTTCCATTTCAAAATACTAAATCGGTTACGTTCTAATTTAAAAATGAGGTGATTTATATTCAAGATAAGGATGAAAAAATGAAAAAAGAACTATTATCACTGGCTCTTGAAATTATTCTTCCATACAGACTGACAGGTCCTACTGGGCCCACAGGTAATACCGGTCCTACAGGCATTACTGGACCCACAGGCATTACTGGACCCACAGGTATTACTGGACCCACAGGCATTACTGGACCCACAGGTATTACTGGACCCACAGGTATTACTGGACCCACAGGTATTACTGGACCCACAGGCATTACTGGACCCACAGGCATTATTGGACCCATTATTACAACAAACTCTATGTTCGCTAATAATACATTAGGTGGTCCCATCTCAGTCATATTAGGTGGAACTAATATTCCACTTTCTAATAACCAAAGTCTCGGTAATTTTACAGTGAACGCTACAAATGATATATATACAATTCCTGTTACTGGAAGATATTATTTAACCTATCAAATTAATACAACAACTTCTCTGCTTGCTGGTACAAGGCTACTATTAAACTCTTCGACTCCACTTCCCGGATCTATTTTTTCACCCGCAATATCAACTTCAAACTATAATAATAATTTAATAACCAATTTAATTGCTGGTAATACAATTTCCCTTCAAATATTCGGCGTATTATCCATAGTTAATTTAGTTGGAGGTGGTTCAACAGGTGCCTCTTTAACAATTATACGAATCGATTAATAAATGATTCATTCTTTTTTATAATAAACATTCTTAGCTGCTAAAGTAGTAACTATTACGTCATTCCTAAAGCTAATAATATTTCAATAATTTCACGACAGTGATTAAGCAATAAAAACAATTTGTACTATACTCATAGTAATAACCATCTATACTAAATTTTCCGTATATACATTATCAATTTACACTTCTCCCTGCCAATGTTACATTGAATAAGAAGACAGTTTCCCAAAATGCGAACCATCTCAAAACGTATTTGAGAAACATACTCCAATCCTATACGCGAGAGCAATACTATGTCGACACTCAAACGAGTGTCTTTTTTTATGAATTTTAAAAAATAAAACCATCTCTTATAGATGGTTTATCAACACACATTTCTTTATATTCTTGATGCAAGTGTAAGTTTATGCAGCTGGATAATAAATGGTCATACTTAACCGAGTTAGCGTACTTCCAGAATTATGATAAGAGTGCGGTCTATCCGCCTTAAAGCGAATTGCATCTCCGCTATTTAATGTATATTGACAATCATTTATTTCAATTATCAATTTCCCTTCAAACACCGTTATAAATTCTTCGGTCCCTTCTTTATGGCCTTCCGAACTTAATTTTCCTTCTGTTTCAATTTCAACCGTATAGATTTCAAAGTTCCTATCATCTTGAAAAGGAAAAGAAGGATACACTTTATATTTCCCATTGTCTTCTGATAATACTTGAACATCATTTCGTAAAATAACTTTCGTATCTGGTTGCGGATTATTGATTAAAGAAGTAAAAGACACTTTCAAACCATTAGCAATTTTCCATATCGTTGTTAATGTTGGACTTGACTCCCCTCGTTCAATTTGTCCAATCATCGTTTTACTCACACCTGTTAATTGCGAGACCTTTTCCAAACTCATTTTTTCTTTCTCTCGTATTGTTTTTAAATTTTTCGCCAAAATAAGTTGAATTTCTTCCATAAGAAACACCCCTACACTATATACAATATAACGACCGTTATGTATAATAAAGAGCACACGTTATATTGTTCTTTTCGGTCATTATAACATACACTAAATAATTAGGGGGTTTTGAAATGCCTATATTTTCTTTTTTGTTATTTGTTTTTATAAGTAGCTTCACACCCGGTCCTAACAATTTTTTAGCTATGACATACGCTAATCAACATGGTTTAAAAAGGAGTATGCAATTTTGTTTTGGAGTAGCTTTCGGGTTTTTCATCCTCACCTCCTTATGTAGCTTCTTTAATATTGTACTAATTAATATCCTACCCATAATCGAATTCCCTTTAAAAATCTTAGGTGTAGCATATATGCTATATTTAGCTTTTAAAATACTCACTAGTAAAACTAGTACAGATTCCGATGAAAAACATAATAAAAACTTATTTACAGTGGGGATTTTTCTTCAGTTTGTTAACCCTAAAGGGATACTATTCGGCCTGACTGTAGTGTCAACTTTTATTCTCCCTTACTATAATTCATATTCAAGTTTTCTACTCTTCTCATTATTTCTAGGTGTAGTCGGGTTAATGAGTACATTTAGTTGGAGCTTATTTGGTTCCATGTTCCAAAAACTTTTATTAAAACATACTAAATCTTTTAACATCATTATGGCCGTTTTATTAGTTTTTAGTGCGTTTTCAATTGTAATCAATTAAATTCAAACTCTAAATTTTATTTCTGTTTAAAAGTATGATTTACAAATATAGCTGATATACCAAATGAACCTCCCGCTTACATGCATTACTTATTTAGTTTTAAGGCGGTAATCTTCTATATCTACTCTTATTCATACGAGATAAAATAAAAAGAGGATTACTCATTATAAGTAATCCTCTTTTTTGACTATTGATTTTTAAATATTCTGTTCCACTAAACTAAAATCTTTACTTAACTTCATACCACCAGCCTTTACGATCAAGGTAATCCGTCATTCCTTTAAGTTGCGCATCTGAAGTTGGTTCAGAGATAAAATATGTTAGACCATCCGATTGTAAGATGAAGTTAGCTGTCATTTTTAGTGACGTTAATGCTCCCATTACATCGGGGGTTTCATGCGGTGAAAAAGCTCCTGATTGAATGATATTTTTTTTCGATGGCGGAGTTGTCCCACCAGATTGCCCCGTTAACGCATAAACAATTGAATTTGCAATCTTATCTGGATTCCATTTTGACATATCTGCTTCATTATCGATAAATCCAAGTTCAATTAAGATTGCAGGTGCTTTCGTATTCGCTAATACATAAAGGTCTTTTCGCTCCTTCGCGCCACGATTTGACCAGCCAATATCTTTTGAAAGTTGCGCTGCTATCTTTGCTGATAAAGCTTGTTGGTCATAATACAGTACTTCAACACCATTAGCATTCGTATCATATGAGTTTAAATGAAATGAAACTACTAAGTCTACATCATGTGAGTTTGTTTTAGATACAATGTTATTTAAATTTTGCGCTTGTGTTGTCCCTACTTCATCAGTATCATCATAAACTGTATGCCCTAATGCTCTTAATTTAGCAACAACTGCATCCTTAACTTGGCGATCCATAATATGTTCTTTCCGATTCCCATAATTTGCACCCTGTACAATACTATTGTGACCTCCATGTAAACTATATCTAGCCATTGTTTAACATCCCCTTTTTTATTAATATATTCAAAGCTCGTCTTATTGTCCGGTCAAATATCCAGTAAAGCTCCAGCAAACAATAATAAGGGCACTAATCTATTTTTAAATTTTTAATTCTAGATTATCTATTTTCTAAAACAAAGGACTCATAAATAAAAACTATTTATTTAAAAATCTTTTTATTATAATATATAAAAATACGTTATAATATAAGCTACTGTTCTTTAGGAGGGGTTTAATGGCTGATAAATATAAATTTTTGATTCTCTTTGTTACAGCATTTGTTTCTTTCTTTTCCTTAATAAAAGATTTCCGTAACATTTCAAAAAATTTCTTTTGGGGGAGCTTTGCAATCCTAACAAGCTTTATATTATTATTAACTCACGCTTTAGAATTAACTCCAATACTTCTCTATTCAGCTCAGATGGCTCTTGAGATTATTACAATGCCACGTAAATTATTTCTTCCACCTGTCACTGAAGTTGCTAGTTTTTGCTAACAATTCATGTATCTTAAAAAATCCAACTCTATATTTTTAATTATCTTTACAAATATAAAAATGCGGTTGCTCCTTCCTGGAGAAACCGCACCTTATTAAAGTTTTTATTAAATTTTAAACTGACTCGTATACAGATCAAAGTAAAACCCTCTATCTTCCATAAGAGATTCATGATTCCCTCTTTCCAAAATACTTCCATCTTTTATAACAAGAATTTGATCTGCTTTTTCAATCGTTTTCAGTCGATGAGCGATTACAAAACTTGTTCGACCTTTCATTAAATTATTTAGTCCTTCTTGAATTTGCAATTCTGTTCTCGTATCAATATTTGATGTTGCTTCGTCGAGAATTAATATATCTGCATCTGCTAAAATCGCCCGCGCAATCGCAAGAAGTTGTTTTTGTCCTTGACTTAAATTCGATCCTTCTGAAGCAATTTTTGTTTCATATTGATTCGGTAAATGTTTAATAAAAGAATGTGCAGATGCTGCCTTAGCTGCATTGATTACTTCATCATCACTAGCATCTAATCGACCATAACGAATATTATCCATAATCGTCCCAGCAAATAAGTACGTATCTTGTAAAACTACTCCTATTTTACTCCGCAACGAATTAATATCATAATCTTTTATATCTTTTCCATCGATATGAATTTGCCCTTGCTGTATATCGTAAAAGCGAGTTAGCAAATTAATGATTGTTGTTTTGCCCGATCCAGTTGGACCAACTAAAGCAATTGTCTTCCCTGGCTGTGCCTTAAGACTCACTTCTTTTAAAATCGTTTTATTTTCCTCATAACCAAATGAAACATTCTCGAGTGCAACATGCCCTTGTAAATTTTGTACAATGCATGCATCTTTTTTATTTTGAATTTCTGGTACTTCATCCATAATTTCAAAGACACGTTCTCCACCAGCAACTGCCGCTTGAATTGTATTCATTAAAGTTGCGAATTGACTGAGTGGTCTTGAGAATTGACGAGAATAATTAATAAAAGCCGCAATGACACCTACTGTTGTCATTCCATTTAAAACCATAACTGAACCAGTCCCAATTACAAGCCCCATACCTAAGTTATTTATAAAGTTCATACTTGGAAAAATAAAAGCTGAAAATGTATCCGCCTTCGTAGCTGAAACTCTTAATTGTTCATTAATTTCATTGAAATTTTGTACGGTTTCTTTTTCTTTCCCATATAACGTTGTAACATCCGCTCCTGTTATAGCTTCCTCAATAAAACCATTTAATTCTCCTAAATCTCGTTGACGCTTTGCAAAGTTTTTACCACTATAAGTAACTAGTTTTTTTGTAACGAAAAACATAATAGGTACTGTAATTAAAGTAACAATCGCTAAAATCCAATCTAATGCGAACATCGCAATCGTTACACCTATAAAGGTTAATGCTGATGAAATAATTTGTACAACACTTTGCGTCAACGCTTGATTCAAATTATCTATATCATTTGTAACACGGCTCATTAAATCCCCTTGAGAACGTACATCAAAGAACCGTAAAGAAAGCGTTTGGATTTTCTCAAAAATATCTTGTCGTATTTTTTGTATTGTTTTTAATGCAACGTTAACCATGACAAATGTTTGTAGCCAAGTTAACAATACTGTTACACCGTAAATCGCGATAAGTAACAAACACATTCTCGCCGTACCACTTAAATCTTTCGGTACAATATATTGATCTATAATTACTCCCATTAAATAAGGACCTAATAATCCAAGTAACGTCGTAATAAATACTAAAAATATAACGAACGTAAGAGCAGCCTTTTGATACCCCATATAGTTCCATACTCGCAATACAGTTCCTTTAGTGTTTCTAGCTTCACCCATTTTAGGCGCGTTACGCCCACCTTTATTAGCAAATTGCCCTTGAAAATTACGCATGTTCTTTCCCACCTTCTTTATGTAAATTGCCACCTTGGGAAAGATAGATTTCTTGATATACCTCACATTGTTCTAACAATTCTTCATGTGTACCATCGCCAACTAATTCACCGTTATCTAAAACAAGAATTTTATCAGCATCTATTATAGATGAGATTTTAGAGGCGATTAATAATGTTGTTGTTCCTTTATATTCTGTTCTTAATGCCGATTGAATGTTAGATTCCGAATTCGCATCAACTGCTGATGTAGAATCATCTAATATAAGAATGGATGGCTTTCTCACAAGTGCCCTTGCAATTGATACACGTTGTTTTTGTCCACCTGATAAATTCGTCGCACCTTGTGTTAAATGATATTGATATGAATCTTCCAACTTGTTAATAAACTCAGTCGCACAAGCTGATGAAGCCGCTACTTCCAGTTCGTCATTCGTTGCATCTTCTTTACCATAACGTAAGTTCTCTTCTATGCTACCTGAAAACAACAATGCCTTTTGAGGTACAAACCCGATTGAAGCACGAAGTTTTTGTAAATCGTATGCTCTAACATTTATTCCATCAATGCATACTTCCCCTTGATCAACATCGTATAAACGCGGTAACAGTTTTGCTAAAGTAGATTTACCACTTCCTGTAGAACCGATAATTCCTACTTTTTCACCTTTACATATGTTAAATGAAATATCTTTTAAAACATATTCATTATTTTTCGTGTAACTATAACTAACATTTTTAAAGTCAATTTCTCCCTCGATTTGCTTAGGTACAAACGCATTTGTTTCACTCATAATATCAACCTCAGTATTTAAAACTTGCTGTACACGATCCGCAGATGGAAATGCTCGCGCGATTTGCATAAATACCATACTTATAGACATAAGTGACATTAAAATAATATTCAAATAGTTTATAAACGCTAAAATAGCTCCTACTTGAAGCGTTCCATCAAATACTTTTTCTCCACCAATCCATAATGTTGCGACAATCCCGCCGCTTACAACTAACATAATGATTGGCATCATTATGGAAATAAGCTGCACCGCTCGAATATTTATCTTCGTTAAATTTGTATTAACAGTTCCAAACTGAGTAATTTCATATTTTTGTCTTACATACGCTTTAATAACACGTACTCCAGATAAATTTTCTTGTAGCTTTGTATTCACTTTATCTAATGCTTCTTGCACTTTTTTGAACGTTCCGCTCGCTTTACTTGCAATGAATATAATCGCAAGTAATAAAATTGGAACAACCACAAGTAATATAGGAAATAACTCGCGTGCTGTTACAAAAACAATTATTATACTTCCGATAAATAACAAAGGACCACGAACAAGTACACGTAATGTCATCGTCATCGCCGATTGAATAGAAGTAATATCATTTGTCACAATCGTTAATAATTTCCCAGTTCCAAATGAATCACGATTTTCACTAGAAAATGTTTCTACTTTCGCAAATACATCTTTTCGTATGTCTGTAGCGAAATTAACAGCTGCTTTTGTAGAATACATCATACACCCAAGTCCTCCAACTAAACCGAGTGCTGCAGCTCCTATCATAAGAAGCCCCATTTTTATTACATAATTCAAATCACGATTTGCTATCCCAACATCAATAATATGTTGCATAATAGTCGGTTGAATTAAGTCCATCGCAACCTCAAGTACCATAAATAGTGGTCCAATAATAGCGAAGAACATGTATGGTTTTAAATAATGTAATAATTTGCGAAATGATTTCATACTTAATCTCCTTTTTCCTATGAAATTACCATTTAATAATTCATACCCTCCTTACTTAAGCTATATAATTTTTGATTTTTCCAGTACTTCTATTATATTATGCAAATTAATATTTAACATTATTAAATGATAAGCATTAATGACTTTCCGGTCAATAAATGTGCTTTATATTACGCAAATAGAAAAACCGTATTCTTAAGTAGAAAGAATACGGTTTTTCCTCTATATCTCTTCAATTGTAAAATCTAAAAACTCAGTCTCAAATCCATTGTTTTTAGAAGGACTACACGTGTAAAAACCTATTTTAACAGGCACATTCCCTATATCCTCCATCAAATGAGCAATTCTTATTTGTTCCCATTGACAGCTATTTTTTACATATATTATATAATCGCCATGTTTACGAACAATTCGAAAACGAAGTTGTTGGGTAGCTAATTCTGTTGGAAAGTCTTGTGTTGACCAATCAGAATATCCATTATTCGTTACGACAGCTCCTAAATGAGAAGGGCCATCTGGAATATACTCTAATGAAGTTTTCAACCAACACTTTTCCGAAATCATAACAAAAAGACCTGCTTGATCGTATTTTGAATTTGGATTCATACACAATTGAACTTCAGCTTGAAAGTCTGTCATCATTTCATTATAAAATACATGACCATTCATTACTTCAAAACCATAATGTGTTTTAAGCCAGAAATCTGTTTCTGCTTTCGAACGGACAATAAACGACCGGTTGTCATTAATTTTATAATATTCAGGGACATTCATTATAGTGAGCTGCTCAACATGTTTAGGTATATACGATATATTCATAGTTCCTCCATAATAAAGCCTTTATACAAACATTTAAAACTCCGCTAATACAGGGAATTTATAACCTTTAAAATCTAACTCTTTATTACTTCGAACCATTAAATACTTATTAGACTGTAATTCTGTAAATTGTACATCCTCAATCCCTAATTGATCTGGTGAGAAGTAAAATTCGATTTCTGTAAATCTTTCAGCGATTTCTCCGCATATTTCATCTAAAACTGGAATTACTGGTGCAAATACTCCATATAATTTCAACTTTTCATTATCTACTTCATACACAATTAGAGCATCTAGTTTCTCTGAATAATACAATTTCTCATTCCATCCCAAATCATACATATTCAAATAAAACGAAGGACGGAAGTTTAATGTTGAAAAATTATTTGAAAGTCTTTGGCTACTATCAATAGTTTCATGTATTAACTTTCTATCCTCTTCCATATAATAATCTAACTTTCTAAGTAAGGAGTCATTATTATTCTTTTTATCATATAGAATAGTCATCAAATACTCCTGCACAACTTTAAACCCAAATGATGCATATAGTTCAGGTTTTTCCGTAAATAATAATGTACATTCACATTTCTTATCAATTTCTTCTATCATTTTACTTATTAATTGTGTCATGAGTCCTTGTCTACGAAAATCAGGGTGAGTCATTACCGATTGAATGCCGGCTGCATTTATTCTTTCACCATTTACTAGCAATGGTAGCGAAAATACCGCAACATTTGCAATCGCTTTATCGTCATGTAAAAATGATAAAGCTTTGTATGTATCATCCCAATAACCTCTCTCTGAAAAATCATTCAATGTTTGAATTGTAATTCCAAACACTTCTTCAAATAAAGGAAATAACTGCTCTCTTTTTGGTTCTTCCAAAAGAAATTTTTCGAAAATTTCTACATTCCCCATGTTGTCCCTCCATACGTTAATTCCATCAAATTAGATTTAGTTATATAACCTGCTCTTAATGTAATAGGTCTTACCAATCAATATACTATCATAAAATATAAAAAAAGAGTCTAATTAATTTTATGTTTTGACTATTCGAAAATAAGTCGAATAAAACAATATTAAGATTTTTGAATATTAATAAGTTTATTATATAAAAATAGTGCTTTCTACTTCGTTTTTACTCATAGAAATGCACCATTTATAAAAAAATATTTTTTATTATTTTTTTCCTTCTAGTCTCTCCCTCGTATTAATTTCTCCTCCTCTCATTCGCTTTTCAAATGTATTTCTCCAACTTGTAGAAAGTGCATGTACTTCTAAGATCCTTTTTAGCCCTTCCATATTTTGTTTTTCCTTATGCATAATACGATTAGCAAATGCTACTGTAACACCTTTTGGATCAGACTTTATTAACTTTAACGTATCAACAGGTGATACCCATCCTTCTTTTAATACACGAAAATAAAATCCTGTATATCCTGTTTCTTGAAAATAAAGTGGTAACTTTGGAATATTGTATTTCTTAGCTAATTTAAAACAAGGTTGTCTTGGCTGTGTTACTTGTACAATTGCTTCTCCAATTTGAAATGTATCACCAATACAAACATCCTCTTCACACAGACAATTAATTGTTATATTTTCTCCGAATGCTCCATATACAAGGGCTTGATTCAACTCTTTTTCCCAGTATCTATAATGTTCTCCAGAATACACACAAACTGCTTTATCTACTCCACCATGATGAACTAAGTCCGCTTGCCCATCTCCATTAAATTTTAAAAAGGATAAAAACACCGGTTCCCTTACTTGCTTCTTATTTATACCTGTATGAATTACCTTTCCGCCGTATGTAACCTCTTTTGGTAACCCTATATTTAAAGATAGTACCTCATATACTTTATTCATCTTAATCGCTCCTCTTACTTACCCCACAATTTTTCAATAGATTAATGTATACTTTCAAACTCTCTGTCTATTTTTCATTTAAAATGACAAAAGGTCAGCAAATGTAATAACCACTCAAATATCCTTGCTCCGATACTTATCTATCCTTACTTCAAAAACTTTTCAATCCCTCTCTAATAAAGTGATTATAAGCTCAACAAAATCATTGTTCAATCCAATTATTTATATAATAATGATAGGTATAACCTATCATTAAACTTGAGGTGATTCCAATCGAATTAAGACAACTTGAATATTTTTTAGCTGTTTCAAAAGAATTGCATTTCACAAAAGCAGCTGAGAAACTAAATATTTCACAACCTTCTCTAAGTCAGCAAATACGTGCATTAGAACATGAAATAGGACTGCCGCTTTTCGATCGCATTGGTAAAAAAATATCTTTAACTGACGCAGGAAGGATTTTATTATTACATAGTAAAACCATTTTTCATGAAGTTGAACAAGCTCGTTCCGCTATTCAAGACTTAAACGGATTACAGCAAGGTTCCTTAACAATAGGCTCTTTGTTAACCGTCGTAAATTATTTACTACCACCAGCTATTTTAAATTTTAATCATTTATATCCCAATATAGAACTTTCTGTATTAGGGCTTCGCACCGGAGATATTCGTGAAAAATTATTACAAAATGAACTAGATATTGGCATTACATTTCTCCCGGTGCAAGATAAGGAGATTATTTCTACCTCTCTATACAAAAGTGAACTTACATTAGTCGTACCAACCAATCATCAATTAGTTGAACGTAATCATGTATCTATTGCTGAATTACAGAACTACCCTTTAATTCTTTTACCTAAAAATTTCTTTTTAACCGAACTAATTACATCTCATTGTCAAAAATTTAACTTTAAACCAAAACCAATTTTAGAAATTAGTACGATGGAATCTTTAATCCAAATGGTTTCAAAAGGAATGGGAATTACAGTGTTACCAAAACCGTATATAGACTTTTTACAAAATAAAAACATTCGAGCTATTAAAATAGAAAATCCTACTCCTACAATAGAAATTGGCCTTATTTATAGAAAAGATAAATATATGTGTGCTGCAACTCGAGAGTTTATTGAGCAACTAAAAAGAACAGTACATTCTTTACAAAGCTAAACAAACAAAAGAGATTATCCTATTGAAATCGTTTCACAACGCTCTAGTAGAATAATCTCTTTTCAAAACAAAATACAACATAACTTTTAAACTCAAATAAATTTCAATGTACCTTTTTAGATATTGGAATATATTTCGTAAAATATGCCCCGACTAGTAATAAAACAATTGAAATTAACCAAATAAAAATACCGCCAAAGTTAAACCAATATGCAAGCAAATTTAAGATTGCTAGTGTAAAGAAACAAATTGAAGTTAACGCACTCTTCAATCCTTTTACTCCTGCTTTTTTTCTTTTTTCATTAGTAATATACATTGAAACGGCAACAAATAAGATAAGAACAATCGGTAACATTACTTTTAGCAATGGCAATCCCTCCCGTACATACACCTTACTATTACCATTTTATCTCATTTATTCTTCTTGAATCAATTAATAGCGTTCTTCTCTCCAAAAGTCAGTATACGTTTTATTATTAAATTTCACATTTACCTGAGAAAATGAAAGACTTCCTCCAACTTTCAATGAGTACCAGTCGTTGAATAGTGGAGATCCGAAGCAAATATTCATTGTACGATTATGCAAATCAAATAAGACAGAATGTAAAGTTCCAAACCATTCTTCATAATTATGTACTGTCAGCCCAGTAGGATACTCTCTTTCTACTAATTCTTTTAAAGAATCCATGCTCACTTGTTCATTTCGATTTAAATGTTCATACAATGTGTAATATCTGTTTGTAGATTGTTCTAATCTTCTATTATTCAATTTTTGAACAGATAAACTAATTGCATGATTTGTTGATACGATAAAATCTTGGTTTTCCTCATCAATTGTGGTTATTGATTTAAAACCGTCAAATATTTCAATACGTGCTGCGTCTAAAGGATCTGCTACAATTAGATTAATATTACTTGCAATTGGCATTTCATCAACTATTGATATCGCCTCCTGCACATTTTTACATTTCTCCAATAATACTCGAATTACCGCAAAGCATTGTAAACCACTTAACACTGGCTTTCGTAAGCCTTCAATATTCCCTACTGGTTGACCACATGCTGAAAATGTAACAGATAACCCATGCTCGTTAACTCCTTCTGTTCGACCGAAATAAAAAGTAGAAAAGCCACTATGCACATATGCACCTTCAACATGTGTTGAGCAAAAACGCATATCATCTATTTTTGGTGACAAATCATAATTTCTTAATACATATGTGTGCTTTGAATCTGTCTTTTTAGGTAATACGACACAATGACTACATCCTGCTTTTAATAGTGTTTGATAATAATACATCAGATTTCTAGCAGGAATTTTCAACACTTCACAAAACCCTTCAATTTCTTCATTAATTCCTGGACAATATTGATTTAATATATTTCTAGATTCTGTCCAATAATTATCTGATACTAAATGTTCTTGCTGTATAAATTGTGGAATGAGATACGGATGATTTTTCACAAACTCTCCTTGTTGCTTTCCAATATCATAATGACTTCCTTTTAATGATGAAAAGTACCCCTTTACTTGGTACATCTAAATCCCCCCTTACATCTAATTTATCCATATCATACCAAATGAATTTTATTCATTCTTGATGTTTTTTACTGTCTTTCAAATCAAATTTGGCTGGAATAAAGAAAACAATTATAAAATAAAAATTAGGAAACTGTAATCATTAACAGTTTCCTAATTTACCTATACTATATTATCCCCTCTTCCACCAACGTTTCTGCAATTTGAACCGAGTTCCAAGCGGCCCCTTTTAATAAATTATCGGAAACAATCCAAAGATGGAATCCTTTTGGTGTATCAGGGTCTTTTCTAATTCTCCCGACAAATGTATCTATTTTCCCTTCTGCATATAATGGCATTGGGTACAGCTGTTCACTAGGATTATCTTGCAGTACAACACCTGGTGCATCCAGCAACACTTCTCTTATTTCTGTAACAGTTGCTTCTTTTTCAAGTTCTATATAAACCGATTCTGAGTGCCCGGATACGACCGGAACACGCACACAAGTAGCTGCCATTTTCAAGTTTTGGTCCTCCAAAATTTTCTTCGTTTCTTGAATCATTTTTACTTCTTCAAATGTAAAATCATTATCTGTAAATATATCTACTTGAGGCAATACATTAAACGCAATCGGATAGTGTTTTTTATCTTTTTTCGCTGGCAGTATAGTACTCTTAACCTCTTCACCTTCAAGCATTGACTTTGCCTGTTCTTTTAATTCATGAATCGCATGAATTCCTGAGCCTGACACAGCTTGGTATGTGGAAACAATAATTCGTTCCAATCCGAATACTTTTCGAATTGGTTGAAGTGCCGTCACCATCTGTAATGCTGAACAATTCGGAACTGCTATGATACCGTTATGCTCCTTTAAAGTGTGCGCATTTACTTCTGGAACAACGAGTGGTACATCGTGCGCCATTCGGTATTCACTTGTGTTATCAATTACGATGGCACCACTAGTGACTGCGTGATTAACAAATTGTCTAGACACTTCTCCTCCAGCGCTAAAAAAGGCAATATCTACACCTTCAAAGCTAGTTGCTTTTGCCTCTTGTATCATTATCTCTCGTCCTTTAAATTGCACTAACTTGCCAGCGGATCGTTTTGACGAAAGCAATGTAACTTCAACTATATTAAATTTAGTTTCTTTTTCTAACAGTTCAATAAATTTCTGTCCTACTGCACCTGTAGCACCAACTACAGCTACATGATAGCCCTTTTTGATCATCATTTCTCCTCCAATATAACTTAAATGAATATTTCTATAATTTCATCTTATAAAGAATTTAATCATTTGGAAAATTGAAATACGTGATATAATCATTCACAAATCATGATAATAAAAGAGGGATAGCTTATGGAAATGAGACATGTTAAAACATTTTGTGCCATCGTTAAGTATGGTAGTTTTTCTAAAGCTGCTCATGCGTTAGGTTATGCGCAATCTACTGTAACAGCGCATATGAAAGCATTAGAAAACGATTTACGTCTCCCTCTATTCGATCGATTAGGGAAAAAAGTACTTCTTACAAAAGCAGGTCATCAATTTCATCCTTATGCTCTAGAATTACTAGCTATTTATGAAAAAGCGCAAGAAATCCCTCAAAATAGTGATGATTTAGAGGGAACTTTAACGATTACATCTAACGAATCATTAGCAGTGTACCGATTACCACAATTATTACGTATATACAAACAGGAGAATCCGAAAGTAAATATCATACTGGAAACAACTACAAACGAACAAGCAATGAATAAGCTACGTGAAGGAGAAACAGATGTTATTTTCATAATTGGAGAAAGTATGGAACATAATGATTTTATTACGCGTACTTTTTGTAATGAAGCATTTGGATGGATTTTACCTCCCCATTACTCTACACACTCTAATCCATTTTGTTTACTAAATGATACTCAATTTATCTTTACAGAACAAAGCTGCGGCTATAGACCGATGGTAGATCGGTTTTTACGTCAAAGCGGAAATATTCCAGCTAAAACATTTGAAACTTCCAACGTTGAAGTCATTAAACAATCTGTGATGTGTGAGTTAGGAATTTCAATTCTTCCTTACATTGTTGTACAAGAAAGTTGTCAAAAAGAACAACTCTGTTTTCAGCCTATCGAAACTTCAACAGTTATTCAAAGCCATGTAATCTATCATAAATCTAGATGGATTTCACCCGTTTTACAATCGTTTCTTTCCTTACTAGAGCGAGACTAAAAGGTGCACAAAAAAAGAGTAACTGCCTAATAAGCACTTACTCTCTTCCAATATTATCTTATTTATTAGTCTGTCCCCCATCTGCAATTAATTTACTACCTGAATATGTACCTTTTTGCATAAACAATTGATTAATTAACTCTTTTTGTTCCGCTTCTGACATTACTCCTTTTCCTTCGCCTAAATTCCCGCTTTGTAATTTCCAAATCTTGTTGTGATCCGCGTCCATCTTTTCATATTTTCCTTGTTTCCATCTCTCTAAAATATCTGCATATGTATTTCCTTGTACTAGATCATTACTCTTTACAATATCAAGTAAACTTTCAATTCGTTCTTGTGTGATAAAAATATAGCCCCACTTTTGATCAGCTTTCGTTTTTTGATGTGCCATTTCATGTAATGCTGTCTGTATGTTCTCATCTGTCCATTTAAAATTTTTATTAAAACCGCTATTTGGTAATGAATGATTGCCATTTTCTAAAAGCTTTGCATCTTCAGCTTTTACATTACTATCAGCTAGTACTTCTGCTGCCGGAGCAGCTGGTGATGCCTTTTTCGCAGCTGGTTTACTATTATTTAGATAATACAGCATACCATATGTTACACCTACGCCGATTACCGCCATACCAGCTAAAATACCTATTATTTTAAAAAATGTTTTCATCTTGCTTGTTTCCTCCCACATATCCCATTCATATTTTCTATTTCTCGAACCACATATATATTTCCTTATATTATATTTCTTTTCTTTATCAATTGAAAGATTATTCTGTCAAAATATCCGTCTTTTTCAAATGCAGATCCATCTCTAAGCATTTCGTTTTAATTTTATAAAAATATATGCTAGCCTACATATAAAGGAGATGAATAAATATGAGTTTATTGTATAGCGGTTTAACTTTTTTAAACTTTGACGATACATATTTATTACAAAATAAACTTCATTCTTATTCACATGAAGATATTGATTTTAGTCATTTAGAGCACACAAACCTGTATTGCGAGATTCCTTCTTTAAAGCGTATAAAACGGGAGTTATATCGTAGAAAGCAAAGAGGAATCACCTTTATCGGTTCTGGAAATTATCATTATGTATCTTATTTGCTACTAAAAGAAATAGATGAACCATTTAGCCTTATTTTATTTGATCATCACACTGACATGAACTTAACAGAAGAAAATGAACATACTCTTATTTCTTGCGGGTCATGGGTATCGTTCGCACTTCAAAATAACCCAAAATTAAAGAAAGTAATTATTATCGGACCTTCTTCTTTAACCATTCATTCTAATGATTATTCATGCGTAGAAGTATTCCCGATAGATACAACTTATGAAGTATCTACACATACGATACTTTCGCATATTCATACAGATACTATATATGTAAGCATTGATAAAGATGTTTTAGATTCAAAAGTAACTATTACAAATTGGGATCAAGGACATATGAAACTTTCTACACTATTAAAATGTTTACATTCTCTTATTAGGAATAAAAATGTTTATGGTATCGATATTTGTGGTGAACTACCGGTTTATCCTTCTCAGCTCTTTCTAGCTAAATATGCAAATGCTATTAAGAAAAATGAAAAAGCAAACTTACAAATTTTAAAATCAATATATAATACATAAAAAAACAACGAGTACCTTATAAGGCACTCGTTGTTTTTATGCACGATGTTCTTTTAACCACTTCGTAATCGCATCTAACCTCGAAACATCAAAACGTCTCTCTTCACACACATTTAAACTATTTAAACTTTTCACAATTTCTAATTCATTCGATTTTACACTTTTCGCATCAATCATTTTGCAATATCCGTCTGTAACAGCATTTAAATTTTCATAATAACGTTGAAACGATTTTGATATATGTAAATGTTTTTCAAAGTTTCTTCTTCTTTTTGTCTCGTCAGATTCTTTCCGTTTTCTAAGTTCTTCATCATTCGTATATAAATAAAAATATTGATCGGGAAAACCAATTTCCCTATGTACCAGCTTTTCTTTATAAAAGTTTTCTATTAAAGATAACGGCTGATTAAATATATCAAAATGGAAACACCAATTATAACTAAGTGGTTGATAAATGTCGCCATCAAGTATTACTAATTCATATTGCTCTGATTTCTGCGCTGCTATTTTCCAGCGCTCTACTTGTTTTTCAAAATACCATGTTCTATGTTCGTTTTTTGGTCTTTCAAATAATACATTCACTTCAGGTATAATGTACGCACCATAATTTTTTTCTAACTCACGACACGTGCTACTCTTACCAACCGCACTTGCTCCCTCAAACGCTATAATCCCCATAGTTTCTCCCACTTTCATTAACTTAAATCTCTTTGCTTTGCATTTTTTCCCCATAACTGTCTCCATAAAACAATTGAAGCAATAGAAAGCATGATTGTTGTAATGATACTCCCCTCAATACCGAACGAGCCCCCATGAAGGACTTCCGATCCTTTTGTTACAGGTTTAAAAAGTGGTGTAGAATACATTGCCATTCCACTTACTGCAAAACCATAAATATTAAACTGTGCCCAATTCCACAACGAATGCCACGCGCATATCCCCCAAAGACTACTGTCCTTTAAAGCGTAAAAAGCTGCAAATACACCAACTAATATTATATTCGATATTGAAAGAATTGTAATACCTGGATTTAGTAAATGAAGAAAACCAAATAAAAAAGAAGTTACAACAATCCCAATCCATATACGGCTTCTAACAGAAAGGACTGGAAATAACCAACCTCGAACAACAATTTCTTCTGTTGCACCTTGTATTAAAAAAGCAACTAAAGATCCCACAATTCCAATTATAGCGGTTGGCGTAATTTGTTGCATTTGTAGTTGTACATTTCCTGTAAATAAAAGTAGCATTACTGGTATTGAAATGAAAACAAAACCTATTAATGCACCTCTCAAATATTTTCTTATCCACTGTTTTCTCCAAAAACCAATGGATGAAATTGATCTTTTCTCTACAAATCTAACCCATAAAAAAACAAAAAATACAGCTCCGCCAAACGTCAATTTCATCTCAATATCACTATAAATTGCCTTCATTAAAAGTGTTTCTGCTTTCGGTAAAAACAACATAAATAACATGAACAATTGACCTAAAGTTAAAAATACAATTGCAAGTATAACAGCGAATATTGGATGAACTTTTTTTCTTCCTTCTTTAGCTGCTTCAATTATTTTAAATTGAGTAAATTGCAATATTCTCGCCTCCATAACAAATATATTAATACTATATATCGTTTCCATAATACAAACTTTCAATAAAAATGTTCTCCGTTTAGCATAAACCTAAATTTGGAATAATATATAAATAAAAGAGATGACTTTGTGCGTTTTACTATTATCACCAAGATTATTCACTGGTATTACCAGCACTTGCTATTTCCCACCATTTGTTGTAAGATAGTAATTAAGGTCAATTTAACACTATATTTCCTTTGCATATTATCAAGTATCAATCAGGATTATTTTGTACTCCTTATGGGTGTTTGATAATATGTGAACTTTTATTTTTCATTCAAATAAGGCCGATCATATTGTAATCTTTTTAAATTTTAGGAGGCATTACCATGACATTAACAGGTAAAGTAAAATGGTTTAACAGCGAAAAAGGTTTCGGTTTCATCGAAGTTGCAGACGGTAACGACGTATTCGTTCACTTCTCAGCTATCACTGGCGACGGCTTCAAGTCTCTTGACGAAGGTCAAGAAGTTAGCTTCGAAGTTGAAGACGGTAACCGTGGACCTCAAGCTAAAAACGTTGTAAAGCTATAATTCAAACAATAAAAAGGTTGTTACCAGCTCGGTTAACAACCTTTTTAATATATAACTAAAATTTTTTACATAAAAGGAGTGGTTATATGTATCGCAATCGAAAGAACGATGTAGCTGAAGTACCACCAGAACAAACCCCTGTCTGGGAATGTGAATCAGAGGATTGTTTAGGATGGATGAGAAAGAATTTTTCATTTGAAGAAGAGCCTAAATGCCCTTTATGTAAAAGTAGCATGAAAAGCGGAGAACGTTTATTACCTAAAATAGGTTAATTTTTACTTACCCCCCTCTTTTATAAGAGGGGGTTTTTATTATAAATTTATATCCTCTACATCCGTTCGAACTATAGAATACAATAGTGCATCATGTTGCTTATTTCCTTGATGAATATAGCCACGTAATGACCCTTCCTTATGAAAGCCTATTTTAGATAACATTTTACAAGAAGTAACATTTTCAGGGTATGTAATAGCTCCAATTCTAAATAAGCCTAAATCTCGAAATCCATAATGAATAATTTCTCGAGCCGCTTCTGACGCATAACCATTCCCCCAATAACGAGGATGTAAGTCATATCCAATTTCAGATCGTTTACTCCATAGTTGTAAATTATTTAATCCAATTGTACCCACTAAAGTATTTGTTTCTTTTAATACAATCCCCCATCGTATTGCCTTTTTCTCAAAGTAATTTTTTGAAAAAGATTCAATCATACGTGAAGCTTGTCCAAACTCCGTAAAAGAATTCATACCGTAATAACACGTTACTTCATCCAATGAAAAGATTTCATATATTTTTTGACAATAAGATTGTTCTATTTCAACTAAACGCAAACGTTCTGTTTCTAATATAGGAAACGCCACAGGATCACTCCTTTCTTTCTACTCATTCATTATAGCAGAAAAAGTATTTATAATTAGGAAAGTCCTCAATGTCCCATTTATCAAATATTTCTAGAGAAGCTTATCCTCTTAATTCAATACGAACTAAAAATAACCCTTCTTGCTTTTGCATAATTAGAAAAAATAAAGGGGTGATCAAAATACTATGCTCTATTTATATGCAACTAATGCCCAATGACATGGAGCTGTTTGTCTCCAGTTTACACTTAAAAAACCAGTTTCTCTAAGTAGTGTATCTAACTTATTAACAAAAGGATACAATCACATTCCCCGCTCTTACCTTCATTTATAAAAGTTAATTGTATTATTTTCATTTTCAACACTCCGTCTTATAATTTCAATTCCATGCTCACTTTTCTCTTCTAAAACAACACCCTCCCCCCATACATTTATGGTAAAATATAGTTAAAACTTTACTGTGGAGGTGTAAATGTTCTATGTATATATTCATCGGCTTATCCCTCTTACTCATATTACTCATATTTTTATTTGCAAAAAAGTTCGCCCCAAATTCATTCATGATGACTAGTTTTAAAGGTAATAGCTTTATGACATTTTCAATCGGCATGTTAATCGCTTCCACTCTTTCGCTTTCATATGGAATCTATCACGCAGCAACCTATCAACCTAAACATTTAGATATCACGTTACAAAATCAAAACTTTACTGTTTTCGGTAATGTCGGAGAGCTTGGATATTTCTCAGAAGTATTACTAAAGAAAGATACAGAAGTTGAACTACATTTTGCCTCTTGGGAAGTAATGCAATTAAATAATCCAGAAATAATAGTTAACTATCCTTCGGGTAAACAGGAAACATGGAAACCGAACATAACATCACTTCCAGCCAATAAATTAAAAGAGAAACATGGCATAAAAGAGCTTTATCAACTCTCATCATATTCATTTAAAGAATCTGGGAACATAGCATTAACGATTACTGAGAATAATACAATTAATAAAAAAATTTCAATTCAAGTGAAATAAATAAAATGTCCCTCCAATATACTGGAGGGACATTTTATTTATTTATTTATTTATTCTATGTTAGTTTGACGATTCATTTAATGTTGCAATTATTTCATTTGCAGTGTTCTTCCCATTTCCAATACACGCACCAATTCCGACACCGTAATATGAGGCTCCAGCTAAGTATACATTAGGATAAAGATCCGTCATTTTTTCTTGTAATATTTGAACAGCTTGATTATGTTCTAAATGATATTTCGGCATTAAATCTTTCCACTTTGTAACTTCAACTACTTCTGGTTTCCCTTTAATTCCCAGGCTCTTTTCAATATCATATAAAGCGACTTGTACCAATTCTTCTTCACTATAATTTTTAATCGCTGCATATACTGGATTTGTACTCTTATAAAACATTCTTACTAATAGCTTTTGTTTTCCCGATGTATGCTTCCACTTCCGGCTTGTCCATGTACACGCATCACAATGTAAATCACTGTTTTCCGTTACGATAAATCCTGTGCCGTCCGCCGGTAATTGTTCATCAAGTATATCAAATCCTAAGTAAATACTTATAAGAGATGAGTTTTTAAATGTATGAAACTGCTCGTTTAACTCATTAGACTGTAATAAAGTTTCTGCGATATCATGCGGAGCTGCTAAAACAACATAATCAGCTTGGATTGATTCATGATTTGCAAAGGAGATTTCATAGCGATCACCTTGTTTCCTTACGGCAGTCGTTACAGCGCCTTTCTTAACGACTGTCTCAGTCAGCATTTCTTCTAAACGATCAATAATCGTAGATAGTCCACCTTTAAATGATACGAACTTTTTGTTTCCTGCTGATTGAAACTGTTTTTTATTCTCTCCAAAACCTTTAATAATACTTCCATATTTATTTTTATAATCCAGTAAATACGGTAATGTCGATGCCATAGTAAGTTCATTCAATTTACCGGAATATACTCCTGAAAGCACCGGAGCAATTTGTCTTTCCACTAACTCTTTCCCTAAAAAGCTTTCTAAAAATACAGCAAGTGAAGTATCTTTTGTAAACTCTTTATTTTTCGTTATAAAATCTTTTAAAGCAACAATTTTCCCTTTCGTTGATACTAGCGTACTGCTAAACAATGACTCCACACTCATCGGTATCCCAAATATAGTGTCAGATGGAATTGGGTGTAAATTATTATCAGAATGTATGTAAGAAATACCCGTTTCGTTATATACCATTTCTTCTTCTAAATTCAAATCTTTTACAAGCGGCATAACATGTTCATTACGAGCAACGATAGAATCCGCTCCTGATTCCATAATAAAATCCTTTTCTTCTACACTGTGGATTTTACCACCTAAGTACTCTTCTTTTTCTACAAGGATTAAATTTAAATCGATATTATTATCCTTTTTTAATTTTTCTAAATAAAACATAGTAGAAAGTCCCGTTATACCTCCACCGATAACAACAACTGTTTTCATATGTACTGCGCTCCTAACCGATACAATTAATAATTCCTTTATTATTATACCCAAAAGTCCTTATATTCGACTAGCAGCTTGTGCATTCTGTAAGAAATTAGACAATATATTCGAATATATTTCTGGTTGATCGTTATGCACTAAATGACCAGCAAACGGAATAACAGCAATATGAATATTATCGTTTAATTGTTTGAACGTTGTAGTAGCTGTAACTTCATCTTCTGCATCTCCCCCAGCAATACAAAGTGTAGGTATTTGAAGATTAGCTACATCACCTGTTTCATCAAACGGGTACCAATCTTTAACTTGCCACGATTCAAGTAATGCTTTCCAATCACTTTTCTCATGAATTTCATTCATATACGTTATAACTTCTTTATTTTCCATCAATTCCTGATGACACTTTGCTTCATACTCCTGAGACTCTTCCCAATTTTCTCTCTTAACCGGAAAAATACCTGAAAAAGTTAATGTTCTCACTTTATCTGGATATTTTTTTGCAAATAATAAAGCGACTAATCCTCCTAGTGAAACACCAGCTATATGACATCTATCAATTTGTAAATGTACTAACGTATCATGTAAATCCTTTACAGATCGTAGGAAATAATTCTCCAACGTCCCCCCTGATCTTCCATGTCCTCTTAAATCAGGACGAATGACTTGATAGTTTTTTTCTCGAAAAAATGCTACCTGCTCTTCATACTCTACTAAACCTGTCATACCACCAGAGTGTAAAAGCACAATTGGTTCCCCTTCGCCTGAAATGTGCGTATGTAATATCATATATCTCCCTCTTTCAAAAACAGAATATTCTATCTGTTATTAGTATATAGAATATACATCTGAATTTCCAAATAAAAAAGAACTATAACATTTTCAAATCATGCCATAGTTCTTTTTATTTTAAAAACATAAAGTAATTAATCAATTTGTCTATTTCTTGACTTAATGCCAATACTTTTTCATGTTGAATTCCGTAATCCGATACTAAATATAAAAGTTCTTCTTTCTTTATTTCAATGACTTTTTCCAATTTCACTAATTCCATGTCGTTTTACTTCTCTCTCCAATACTAAAATATATGTATTTTAGTATAGCCTATTTACATAATTAGTAAAAGTAAAATAAGCATGTAAAATCTTACAAATAAAAAAATAATATACTATCAACAAAAAATTTTAAATTTAACCCTTTATACAGATCATTAGACTTCATTATGTATTAATAACAAATCGGAATTTCTCTAATGTAATATCTTTATATTCTGGAGCTCTCTTTATATGATCAAAATAACTATATGAGAATTTAAAAACATGCCCGAAATCCCAATCAAACGCACTATAGTCTTTTAGCCAAAATTGATTTTCTGTTGGTAATACATAAGCACGTTTTGATTCGATTAAAGGTAAACGATCTATAGGTGAGTGCAAGTTAATTTCAGTATTCGGCATAAGATATTGACTAGCACGTAACACGTATACTAGTTTTAACAGTGGACGTATCCCTCGTTGGAATATATCTCTATGCCCTAAATCATACATAATATTAATTGCATGAGAAAAAGTAAGTAAATGACCAATTAAATCATGATGCGCTTCCGCTCTATAAATAATATTAAATTGCGAGAGCTCCTTTAAAATAAACTTAGATAATTGTTTCGGATTTTTGAATTCACTTTCTATCTCATCGTTTATACTTAATTGTTTTACTTCCTTCGTCGTAAAACCAATCCACGATCTACCAGGAATTGTTTTTCGAAACGATAATATAAGGTTAGTAATCCCTTCAATTGCTTGATTATTCCCCCATTTTTGTAACTCTTTCATAGCTAATAAACTTAATGCAGCATAAATGACATTATGCCCCACCCAATGAAGTTCATCAATTGTATGCTCCATTGATTTTATAATCAGTTTTTCAGCACTTTGAAAATCAATTTCTTTTTTACTTTCGATGATTTCACCTAAGTTTTGATTGTTCAACATCATTTTTGTTTGAGAATACATACTACGATTTATCTCTTCTTCCATATTGTTATCTTTCATAAAAAAATAACTAGCAATTGCAGCTGCTCCGAAATGCGCATGCCAAATATCATTTGTTTGTTTTTTACACTGAGAAATAATTGAAAGACCCTCTCTTAAAACAGTTTTATTTTCCATCTATTTTTCCCCCGTAATAAAAATCACTTAATACTCATCCTAAAGATGGTGTCAATACAAATAAAATATGATTGGATTCATCACTTTTATTCAAAAAGCGATGTTTCACATTTGGCGGAATACGTACAACATCGCCTTCTTCTAAAAAATATTCTTTTCCTTCTAACTCCACATACACTTCTCCTTTCATAACAACAGCAATCTCTTCTTTATCTTCATGTGAATAGTGACTTTCCGTTGTGTTTGCTTGTTTATTTAAATCCATTATTAACATTTCAATTCGTGCTTTCATAAAATCCGGTGTTAATACATCATATACAATGTGATCATTGTTCTCCCGATACACTTTTTTTCGATCTTTTTTCTTAGAAATGAGTGAATCTGTATCAATCTCATTAATAAAAAGTGTAAATAGCGGTACATTTAATGCTTTCGCAATTAATTCCAATACACTTAAAGAAGGATTCGCATATCCTCGTTCAATTTGACTAATTAGTGAAGTACTAATTCCTGCATAATCAGCAAATTCACGAATTGTCATATTATTTTTCTTACGATAACTTAATACAGTTTGTCCGAGTCTATCATGTATCATAGTAAAACCTTCCTTTCGTTCATCATATTGCATGTTTCGTTGTCTTTGTGCTGACATAGTAAACAAAGGCAAATAATCCTTTCCTATCGCCTTAAGGACTTATATACTTACCTTTGTACATTATATCGTATTTAGTTCATTATAATAAACGATCTATCGGAGGGACAAACTGTGAAATCACCTATTCTTTCATATTGCATCTTATTTTTCGGCGTATTCGCCCTATCAACTTCAGCAATTTTCGTAAAATTGGCAGATGCTCCTGCGGCTATCATTGCTTTTTACCGTTTATTTTTTGCTGCACTGATTCTGTTACCGTTATTACTATTTAATAAAAATAATCGAAACGAGCTAAAAACAGTAACAAGAAGACAATGGGGATTCGGATTCATATCCGGGCTATTTTTAGCTACACATTACGTACTATGGTTTGAATCATTACAATATACTTCTGTAGCGAGTTCTACAGTTATCGTAACGTTACAACCTTTATTTTCAATGATTGGTGGTTACTTTCTATTTAAAGAGAGATTTACGAAAGGAGCGGTCATTGGTTGCCTCATCGCTATTTCAGGAAGTATCGTCATCGGATGGCAAGACTTCCAAATTAGTGGAGACGCATTATACGGAGATATTTTAGCCTTTATTGCGGCCGGAATTATTACCACTTACTTTTTCATTAGCCAACATGTTCGTAAAGATTTATCACTTATACCGTATTCGGTAATTAGTTATGGAAGTAGCGCCTGTTTTCTCGGTATATTTGCCTACACGCAGCAAGAATCTTTCATCCATTACTCTACACAAACTTGGTTGTGCTTTATCGGCTTAGCATTTATTGCTACAATTTTAGGGCAAACAGTTTTTAATTGGTTATTAAAATGGATGAGTGCTACTGTAATCTCTATGAGTATTTTAGGAGAAACGATTGGAACTTGTATACTAGCGTACTTTATATTAAATGAGACTATTTCTTTACAACAAGGGCTAGGCATTACAGTTATTTTTATTGGTTTAGCATTATTCTTATTACAACCAAAACTACCGAATCACAACTAACAAATAAAAAAGCATGACATTAATTTGTCATGCTTTTCACTATTCATTATGTACAATTAAACCATCAGGTCTAAAACGACTCATCATAATTTCATTAATAAACTTTCCGTGAGCCTTCAAATTCCCTACTTTTATTCCCTCTTCTACAAATCCAAATTTTTCATATAGCGATTTCGCTTTCGGATTCGTTTCTAAAACACCAAGCTCTACTCGCTCTAACATTAACCAATTATCAGCTAAATCAAGCATTTTTGTAAGAAGTGTTTTCCCAATGCCTTTATTATGATATTCACTATCTACCCCCATAAACAAATCCCCCGAATGAGATCTACGTCCTGGGCTTTGGGTTAATCCAACAAATCCAACAACTTTTCCATCATACTCTGCAACAAATTCAAATTGATTTGGCGCTAAATTAAGAATTCTATTTTCCATCGCATCTACACGCATACTAGGTAAGAAAACCATATAAGGTAATACATCATCTTGTATGCATATACGATGAATTGCTCTAGCATCTTGTATTTCTACCGCTCTTAGTTTGACCTCCATATTTTCTCCCCTCTATATTCATAACAATACATTATTCATTCTAGACCCCTGGGTGAAACCCCTTCTCTTCTATATTTCTTTATGTTATTTTTACATAATCATTTCAGTATAACATCCAATTTATGAACAGCTTATCCTTATCTACAATTTGGTTAACTTTTTACTCTATTATATAACTCCAGCAGATTTTCAATTGGAATACCATTTATTTTCATACCAGTTATATCACAATTTTCTATTTCCATATTTTTCAGATTACTATTACTTATCGCACTACCTTCCAAATCACATCTATTAAATGAAATAGGATGTTTACCTTCTCCAAGGTTTGTATCTTTAAAATGAACTCCACCTAAAGTCACAAAAGAAAATTTACTACCGGAAAGATTTAAATCGGCATATAAAGAACTTTTAAAATTTATATTTCTAAACTTTGATTGACTCACATTACAATTACTCATCTTCATATTCATCATATTGCTACCAATAAAGGAACTGTTTTTTAAATTCACTTGATAATACTCTGTATTTGCTAGATTACAGTTTTCATATTGGCTATTTTTCATATCATTATTTTTAATCAGGTTCTCTTTAGCTGACTCTACAGTTATTCTTTTTACATAACAATACTCATCTTCAGATTTAAAAATTATTTCATAACCCATTTTTTCATAAAAATGATGATTATTAAGTTGTCTACTGGATGTTTCGAGATCCCAAACCCTTATGCTTGGATATTCCACTTCAATTGATTTAATAACATGTGATCCAATTCCTTTTCCTTGATAATCAGGATCTACAAAAATACGATCAATTCGACCGTATGACTTACCAGAAATCGTAACTATAATTCCTCCGATTATTTTGTCATCCACTATTACCTTGAAAGAATCCAGTTCTTCGATTGAATATCTCATCATTTCAACTGAAGAATAGCTTGGTGGTTGGATGTTATAGTCAATGACATCACCTTGACCGCATAGCCATCGTTTTGCTTCTTCATCAAATGTTCTTGTCATTATTTCTGTTAACTTTTCAGCATCTAAAATTGTAGCTTTTTCTATAGATATTATTATCATTTTTGTTTTCTCCTTCATTGTTACAAGATAATAAGTTTTGCGAACCGTATAGTTATAAAATAAAGAAAATTAAATTAATAGCTTCATTTACTATTAAACTACAAATCAACCTATATTTTCCACTGTTACTTAGTATTAATGAATAAAAAAGAGACCATGCTATATAAACATGTTCTCCTTTTTTATTCATTTTCAATTGTGTATAATTAAAAATTAGATATTACTTTAGCCACTCGTTGCAACTATTACTTAACTCCTGTAAATCCTCTATAAATCGACTCGCATGATATCCATCACAAACCGAATGATGAACTTGTAATGAAACTGGTAGCATAACCTTATTTTCTTCAGTGAAATATTTTCCACAAGTTATAATTGGTAATAGAAAATCACCATCATTATTAATATTAAGGTTAAATCCAGTAAAACTAGCCCAAGGTATGCTAGAAATCGGAAAAACATTTGGCGGAACATTTTCTTTTGTGAAGAGACCATGAACACCAGCATAGCACCTCATATCCTCTTCATAGTTTTTATAGAAAATGTGAAAATCATTAGAATAATCCGTCCATATACTTGAAAAAGATTTATCATCTTTATGGAAGATTGTATAACTTGGTATCATTTCCTCCCAATATCCTAAAACTCCTTCATCGTTAAAACATGTTCGAAATTCTTTATGATTATTTATTACTCTAGAAATTAAATATATAAAAACGGGATAAAATTTTATTCCTTTTTGATGTAATTCCTTTAATAACCTCGTAATATCAACATTCACAGTCATACTAAACGTACATTTCAACTTTAAATAATGTTCAAAATACTGCTCTCTATTCCAATTTTCTCTGTCAATTATATAAAACTTCATTGTAATAGCCTCCTAAAAATTTTTTTATTTTAGAAGGCTACCTTTCTTGTTTTCACCAAACCTGTTCACTCCTAATAGTTAAAGTTTTTATTTAATTATATAACATCTACAAAAATTCATTCACATATTTATTGAAATCCAACCACATACTATTAATAAATCAACTGACGTTTGGAGGATTCAAACATGAATAACAAAAATGTAAATAAAAAAGATAATGCTATCGCAAACAATACACCTATTCAAAATAATAATACTGTAAACCTTAATGTAGAAGAACAAGCAATGAACGGCTTATATGGAATGCCAGAAACTGCTATTGAAGATGCTGATCATGCTGTAACTGATGATTTGACTTCAAAAAATTAATAAAATACATAGAAGAAAGCCAAGGAAAATATCCTTGGCTTTCTTAACTATGCATCCACCTTTTGTACTTCTTCACTCTTTCTTGAAAGCTTTCCTGGCCAAAAAGCAAAGCGACCTAGAACAACTGTAATTGCTGGTACAAGTAATGGTCTAACAATAAATGTATCTAGTAGTACACCAATTGCAGTTACAATACCAAATTGAACAAGAACTTGAATTGGAAGTGTACCTAACACTGCAAAAGTTCCTGCTAAAATTAAACCTGCGGATGTAATGACACTACCTGTTTGTATAACGCCATTTTTTATAGCATCCAAGTGATTTTGTGTCTTTCTGTTTTTCCATATTTCTGAAACCATAAAGATATTATAATCTTCACCTAAAGCAACTAGAAATACGAATGCATACAACGGTATCGCACCTTGAATGGCCGGCGCTCCCATACCATAATGAAGTAATAGCCACCCTGCTCCTAGTGCCGAGAAGAACGATAATACAACAGTTACAATTAAATAAATCATCGCGACAATTGATCGTAAGTAAACAAGCAATAATAAAGCTATAATACTAATCATTACTGGAATGATAACTGCTTCATCACGTTCCGTAATTTGCTTTGTATCATATAATGATGCTGTTTCTCCGCCAATCCATAGTTGATCTTCTGCATTACTAATCCCAGCATCTTTTAATACTTTTTCTACACTACTTTTCAATTTAGGGATTTGATCTAACGCTTCAATTGAGTATGGATTTTCAGCTAAAGAAACCTCATACATTTGTATTTGCTTATTTTCTTTACCCTCTTTTGGGTCTTTTACTGTATTTACAAAAGAAAATCCCTCTAGTTCTTCTTTAATAGGAAGCTCTTTTCCTTTCGTATCAACAACAACTTTTACTGGTGCTAGTTCTCCAGCTGAAAAATGATCACTAATTAACGTAAACCCTTCACGTGAAGGCATATCTTTTGGAAACGATTCTAATAAGTCATATGTGTATTGAATACGTGGTACAAATGAAGCCAATCCACCTAAAACAAATACAGTGAGCATAATTATTGTCCACGGTCTTCGTACTACGACATCTCCAAGTTTTTTACTAAAGGCACCTTTTGATTTTTTAACTTTTACAACTTTCTTTTTCTTTCTTACCCATTCCTCATTCATTGAAGTTGTTCTCGGTATAAATGGGAAGAATGCAGTTCTACCGAAAATTAATAATAACGCTGGTAAAATTGTTAAAGCAGCAATTCCCATTATGAATACAGCAACACTAAATGGTACCGCAAATCGATGAAAGGCACCGTAATGAGCGAGTAATAATGTTCCTAATCCAAGTACAACAGTTAACGCACTCATTATAATTGCTCCGCCAGAAGCTTTAATTGCAAGTTGCAATGCTTTATATTTACTTTCTTCCTCTAGCAAGTACTCTCTATATCTCGAAATTAAAAATAGACAATAGTCCGTTCCAGCACCAAACAATAATACTGTCATAATTGATATCGCTTGGGCATCTACTTTAATCCATCCGTGATCAGCTAAAAAACCAAGTGTAGGACTAATAATACCGTATGCAAAGCCCACAACAAGTAAAGGTAAAATTGCTAAAATTGGTGAACGATACAGTAAAATTAATAAGACTAATACGAGTAGTACAGTAGCAACTAACAGCTTCACATCAGCTTGACTAAATAAGCTAACCGCATCAGTTTGAATACCTACAGGTCCAGATAATCGAACATGTAAACCAGATTCACTTATTTTTTGTTTAAATGGATCTTCCTTCACCTTACTATTTACTATCTTTCTTAAATCTTCAAGATTTCCTTTTAATATATCTGTTCCGGCAGATTTATTAAAGAATACCGGTGTGACAAATGATGTACCATCTTTTGATGCGCTTTTTGATAATACTTGTTCTGGTATTGTATCAAATGGTGGTAACGTTGATTGTTCTTTTAAAGGACTGGCCTTTAATTCTTTATAAACGTCTTGTATGAGTTTATAATCCTGTGACTGTAATCCACCATCTCTATACCATACTACTAATAAAGGATTCCCTGCATTATTCGGAAACTCTTTTTTCATAAGTGCTTCCGCTTGCTGCGACATAGCTGTTTCAGGTAAATTTTTCGGATTCGGTTCTTTTGTACTATTTACTTGTGGTAACGTAAATGAAAGTAATAATGTAATAAGAATCCATACTGATAAAGTTATCCATTGTGTATGCTTCCCTGCTACAAGCCTCCCTAACATATGTAACGGGTGCTTTTTCATAAAAACCCACCTTCCTTTTTTCTTCCACTATTAATTATATATACTGGTCGGTTAATTAATCAAGAATGAATAAAAATTTGTGTTATAATTATCTCAACAATACATGTCAGGAGCGAATAGATTTGGAACAAAAACAACGTCCTCTCGGAAGGCCTCGTCAAAATAAAAATACAAAATCTACAAAAGAAACCATTTTGGAAGTGGCAACTCGGCTATTTCTTACTCAAAATTATCAAGTCGTTTCCATGGATGAAGTCGCAAAAGTTTGTGGTGTTACGAAAGCAACCGTCTACTATTACTATTCAACAAAAGCAGATTTATTTACCGCTACTATGATTCAAATGATGATACGTATACGCGAGAATATGTCTCAAATCCTTTCTACAAATAAGACTTTAAAAGAAAGATTATTGGACTTCGCTAAAGTCTACTTACACGCAACGATGGATATTGATATGAAGAATTTTATGAAAGATGCAAAACTATCATTATCTGAAGAACAATTGAAAGAATTAAAAGACGCTGAAGACAACATGTATGAAGTATTAGAAAAAGCACTCGATAACGCAATGCAAATTGGAGAAATCCCAAAAGGAAATGCTACATTTGCCGCTTACGCTTTCGTTTCTTTATTATCAATGGGAAATTTTAAGGATGAGAGCCATAATGATATTCCTTCAAATATAGATAACTTAGCAAAAGAAATCGTTTCTTTTTATTGGAACGGGTTAGGTCATTAATATTAAATAGATTTTCTTGAATAAAAGAGCATGTTTGAATTTTTTCAAACATGCTCTTTTATTTATTTACTATTAATTAGATTATACTTCAGCTCAGTTTAATAAAAAATTCCTCTTCAACTTTTACAAATTTTGAATTTGAATCTTTATATTCTCCTTACTTAATCCCCCATGGTAACAAACTACCGATTCAATATCAAGATTTGAATACCTCTTCAAAGACTGCTGTGCTTCCTTAACATTTAAAGTTGTTGGGACGTGAATTCCTCCTAACTGTCCATTCACACTATACATCGAGTCTCCTGCAATAAAGGTTTTACTTTGTTTCAAATATAAACTAATATGACCTGAAGTGTGTCCTGGGGTATGTAGAATTAGTATCCCACCGCAATACGGAAGTTCTTGCCCATCAATCACAATATCACTCACTTTTCCTTTTGGTGGATTCTTTACTTGTTCATCCTTCAGTAAAGGAAACTCTCCTTCAATATAAGGTTTATCTAGCTCGTGCGCATAAACTTTAATATCACTTACACCATTCTCCAATAAATCAGGAAGGCTACCTATATGATCTATATCCTGATGTGTCAAAATCACAACTTTTAGCTTATCAAAAGATACTCCAACTCTCTCCATCTCTATTTGTATATCTTCAAATTGTCCAGGTAAACCAGTATCTATTAACACTGCCATTTCATCATCCCATAAAAGAATTGGGTGAATAATAAAGTGAAACTTTAATCAGTGGGGGTTTTCTTCATCCCCAACTGATTATTAGTTGAACCAATCGGACTTTTATGGGCAGTTGATCCCCCACCTAAATTCTTTGCTTTCGTTGAATTTTGAGGTGGGGGTCTTACTGCCCATTAAAGCGGGATAAATTCTTGAAACTCAAGTTGTAACATTTCTACCCCTTTAGCAATCTCCATATAGTCAGTCTCCTTTATGATGAAGTTTGAAAATATGCACAAGTACATCGGAAATATAAAGCCACACTATCTTTTATTAGGTTTTGTCATCCCAATAGAGAATACCTCAAACCCTTTAGATTCATAATAAGATTGCAATTTTTCCACACACATAAGTTGAGGAATAACCTTATTTAGTTCACAGTGCTGGATTAATCGTTCTACGATTTCTTTTCCAATACCAATGGACTGATAATCTTGCAATACACATATACCACAAATAACGCCTGTTATTACACCATCTGATATAATACGCCCCATCCCTACTAATTTCTTATCATCAAAAGCATAAATTGCATACCAACTTTGTTTACACATTTGTTCCAATTCATTGAGCGTTAATTTAAGAGAATTCCATCCTAAAGATTCATATAACGCTAATAATCCATTGAAATCTGTTGGGTGTTCAATTGTGTAATTTATACTATTATTCATGTAAATACTCCTTATCCTATCGTTTGTTTGTATTTCATAAAATTACCTTTAACAAACTTCCATAAGAACAAAATAACTCCTTCTCAACATAAAATAAAAAGAAGTTAACCTCACATCAGTTAACTTCTTTTATATAAATCTATCATTATTTTATCAACCAAAAATCATACAACTGCAGACGATAAGAACAAACAAAACTAATAAACTATTTGAGAAATAACCCATAGAATACTACCCCTTTATTTCATTATGTAAAAGATTTTAACATAAAATTATTTACAACATAATAACTGAAAAAGACATTGCATGCGTTAGTTATATATGTTTAGTAATATTTTATTTTTGGTCATATTCTTCTTGCCTAAAGCCACTTCTTATACTCCAATACTTAAGTTCATATAACCTCAAAACAATATAAATAAAGAAGACCTCGACATATCGATGTCTTCTTTTCAACTATGCTAATTGCTAACTCATGTTTTTTATTGAATAGATATAAAACCTTTACAAACAGGGCATATAGGTAAGGCATTCTCTACTACATAAATATTTAATCAGATCATTAACACCTTTCCTTTATATTCTTTAAATCTCATCCTCAGTTATTTTAATAGATTTCTTATTCGAAAAAAGATTTTTAAAAATTCCTATCCCTATAATTAATAGACCTATACCAACTAATTTATTTATTTGTAATGGAATACTCTCCATTCCAAATAATCCAAATGTATCAATACATAACGCAACTACTAATTGAGTTATGAGACTAATGAGCACCGTATATGCTGGACCTAAGCTCTTTATTGCACCCATTATACAAATAATTAATCCGATACCAAACAACCCACTTACATAAAACAAATAATTTGTAGTGTAAAAATTAACGCTTATACTTTTCTCTGTAATGATATAAAATAGCACTGAACTTATAAGACCTATTCCAAGAACACATGTAGTTGTTAACCACTGCCCTACATTTTCATTCACTTTCGTATTAAAAACAGATTGTAAGCTAATTAATATTCCTGCTAATATAGCTAAAGTAAATCCAATCAAAATCTTCCTCTCCCTTTCATTACTCATAAATATTATCTTTAGCAACTTCCTTCATTTTAAAAAAGTCTTTAATTACAATAACTCCATTTCTCTTTTCAATTAATTTTTCTTTATAAAATTTTTGTAACACCCGAATTACGTGCCGATAACTTACTCCTATAAAATCCGCAATACTTGATATCGAAGTTGCATCCAAATCTTTTTTATACATATTCCCGTTACTATCAGTAGAAATAGAAAGTAAATAACTAGCTACACGTACTTCTACTGGATAAAGTAAATTAAGTGCTGTAAAACGAGTCGATATTTTTAATGTGTTTGCAATGTTTTCAAGCAAGAAGTTCATAAATATAGGATCATGTAATAACTTATTTCTAATTACAGCATGAGAAATAGAGATGGCTATAACATCTGAACAAGCTTCAACGACATTATGCGCTTTGCTATTTTGTATTAATTCAATATCACCAACAACTGCCAATGGATTGATAAAACGAAGGATCAGTTTCTTTCCCTCTGGTGTAATCGTATAAACTTTTACTTTACCTTTAACAACAAAATATAAACGATCCATTGCGTCATCTATATTGCAAATAAGCTCGCCTTTTTCAAAATGATTTACTTGAAAATAAGCTGTATCTATCTCTGAAAAAATTTCAAGCATTTTATTAGTTTTCAAATAATGGATAATTAAATCTGATCTATTCTCCATTTTCATTTCCTCCTTTCATTTACATATTAAATACAACAATACCTATAATCATTACTATTGTTCCCACAATATGATATCTCTCCATCTGTATCTTTTTTATTTGAAATAATCCCTTCATTTCAATTAGAGTTGCTGTTAATAATTGAGCAACCATAAGTGTTCCAGCTGTTAATGTAACTCCCATTGCATGTATCGCTACTGTTTCTGCACAAATAATTAATCCGCCAAGTGCACCAGCTACTAAATATATTTTTTTCACATCCTTTAAATCCGCAATTTTCTCTTCTTTCTTTAACAAAAATATTGTTGTTGCAATAATGAATCCAATTAAATGCGTAATAATACTTGTCGACCGTATACCGATATGTGAACTAAGTTTTGCATTAAATGTACCTTGAAGTGTAATAAATACGCCAGCTAAAATAGCAAATACAACGCCTTTCAAAAAATCATCTCCTAATCTTCTATTTCTGACTTAATTAAAAGCTATAATCCTATAAAGGCAAAAGGACAAATGTCACATCAGTATGAAAATAGCTACAAATGAACAATAAAAAACACAACTCAAAATATTTGAGATGTGTTTTTTATTGTTTTATCGTTATATAATATTTTAATATTTATAACTACGCTATATTAACAGGTTTATTCTTCATAACAAACTTTCCAAATAAGAAACGCACAAGTGGCCCCATAATAATTAATTGTAATGGATACGCCAAAATGAAATTTTTAATGAAAATTGAAAAATACATCGATACAAATGAGTTTCCTTGTAATCCACCATGTAAATACATCATAGCCATTCCGTAAAAAGACATAAAGAAAACCATTCCGATTACCATAGCTGTCGCCATCGCAACTATAATATTTATTTTCTTCGATTTATCAAACGGTAACATGAATACAAATTTTTTCGCACAAGGTCCAACGATACATATTTCAATTAATAATGCAATAATGAATCCAATTATTAGTTCTAATGCGATCTCCTTAATATGAATTGGCCCTCCTGCTCCATTCAGTAATACATTATAAAACGTCATTACAATAACCATCCCAAGGCACATCATCATACCAAATTGGAGGTTTTCCTTTCTTGTTGTTGGCAATTTCTATCATCCTTTCTGTTTAAGTCTTTGTCATTATATCGATTATGGAAACCTCTTCGTAAGTGAACATTTCGTGAACAAATTTAAAGCGTTTTCATATATTCACTATACTTTCTGATCAAATTCTCACTCTTACTTATAAAGGTTTTATATATTTCAATGTTGAATTACTAAATTTAACATTAAAATACATTACTACTAGGAGGATAACCATGAATGACATAGAATTTTACGTATACCACATCGTTACAAGGGAAAAAATGAATATTGGACAAATCATTCATTTCGGTAAAAATCAAACTAATACTCTATATCGGTTCTTTTTTGAAAGAGAACAATTAAATTCTAGTGGTGAAGATGGCATAAAAATTATAAATAACCACTATAAAAATGAAGAATTACATATAAAGAATGAAAATGCTAAAGTAGTTATGAATTATATGGATCAAACAATTAGAGCCGTTAGAGAAACGATTGTAGAAATGGTAAGACTACAAGAATTCCCTGAATACCCTTCAAGATTATCTTGTTTATATGCTGCAAAGAGCTATGAAGATGCTTTAAAATGGAAAGCATTATTTGATTCTTACAATCGAGAAGTTTTGCAGATTGTTAAACTACGAGTAATTGGAAATTGTTTTGAAGGTGACGGAAATCTTTTACCGAAAGAAGATGGTATTCCTTTCTCTCAAAAAATTGAACAAGCAAGAGAGTATTGGAAAGGAACTGTAAATAATGAACTTCCGGAATTACTGATTAATGGAAAAAGTGAAGTGGTGGAAATCATTGATGATTTTTCCACAATTCATATTTAATTCCTTACTAAATCATATAGGATGGAGATTACAATGAGGGAAAAAGTGTACTTCAATCATGATGGTGGTGTTGATGATTTAATTTCACTATTTTTATTACTCCAGATGGATAATGTCAAGCTAATAGGTGTTTCAGTTATCCCTGCAGATTGCTATTTAGAACCAGCAATGTCTGCAAGTCGCAAAATTATTGATCGTTTCGGCAAAGGAAATATTGAAGTAGCTGCATCAAATTCCCGTGCAAAAAATCCATTTCCAAAAGATTGGCGGATGCATGCATTTTATGTAGATGCTTTACCCATTTTAAATGAATCTGGAAAAGTTGTAACACCCGTAGTAGAAAAACCTGCACATCATCATTTAATTGAAACCCTACTACAAACTGAAGAGAAAACAACTTTATTATTTACAGGGCCTCTTACCGATTTAGCGCGTGCACTATATGAAGCACCTGTAATCGAGGGGAAAATTGAGCGCCTTGTTTGGATGGGAGGAACATTTCGTACTGCCGGCAATGTACATGAACCAGAACATGATGGAACGGCTGAGTGGAATTCGTTTTGGGATCCTGAAGCAGTAGCTCGTGTGTGGGAATCAAAAATTAAAATCGACTTAGTAACGCTAGAAAGTACAAACCAAGTTCCATTAACTATAGACATACGTGAAAGTTGGGCAAAAGAGCGTAAATATATTGGTGTTGATTTTCTTGGTCAATGCTATGCAATGGTTCCTCCCCTCGTTCATTTCTCAACTAACTCTACTTACTATTTGTGGGATGTATTAACTGCTGCCTTTATCGGGAAATCTGACCTTGTAAAATTACAAACAATTAATAGTATTATTCATACATATGGACCTAGCCAGGGGCGTACAGTGGAAACTGTTGACGGACGACCTGTAAATGTAGTATATGATGTAAACCACAATGGATTTTTTAACTATATAACTGAATTAGCGAAGAAAGCTTCCACTTGAACCACTATCTATATGAAAAATAAATAGAATGGCATTATTTCAGACGATAAACCCCATATTTAGAATTTGTTTGAAACTACATATTTAACTATTGAAAAGAGTATTGAATTAACTTTCAATACTCTTTTTATGCAGTTTAATTATATTTGATTAGTGTAGTGTCTTACTAATTATTCATTTCATAACCATTTACAAAAAACGTAATTGTTTCTAATTCATCTTCATTTAATTCTCTATTTACGTCTCGTTTATACGCTGTCTTTATGTTTTCTTCATCGCCTTTATGAATTTCTGTATAAGTTCCTACTGTTTTTAACAAATGCATTTCTTGTAAAAACTCATCCCGACTTATAGCTGTCCCATGAGAAAGAATATAAGTTTCAGCATCAAATGCCTCCAACTCTTCTATTAATTTAAACGTTCGTTTCATCGAATAGTTCCACTTTGAAGAGAAGATATCTGCATATATACAGTCTCCTAAAAATAAAATCTTTTCTTCTTTCACGTAAATAACAACTGAATCATGTGCATGATCTCCGCCGACATGTTTTAACACGCATGTCACTTCACCAAGGTCTAATTCAATTTGATCCTGGAACGTTAAGGTCGGAGGAATAATTTTAATATTTCTCGCTTTTTCTTCAAACTCTTTTTTAATGCAATCTGCACAAAATGCAATTTCAGTACCATCTTTTACGCGTGCGTCCAACGCTTCATCTGTCCATTCATAAGATACTAGTGGCTGCATTTCTTTCTTCGTTTCTGCATGCGCAATAGTTAATGCATCTTGTAGTACAGGCAACCCAAAAATATGATCCCAGTGCCAATGCGTTAATGCTACGAAATCAGGACTTGATACATTCTGTTCTTTTAGCATTTCTAAAAATAATTGTGCATGTTCTTCTGAATTCCCTGCATCAATCATTAAAGTTTTTTCTTGTCCAACGACCATTCCTAATATAGGTCTATCTGTTTCAGAAACTGGTGTCATATACCAAAATGAGTTTCCTATTTTTTTAATTTGCTGCATTACAAACCCCTCCATTTATTACTATTCTCTTCAATTATTATCTGTAAAACCTTCATCCAGCACATAGCATGAAATAATATATATCGCTTTCTTTAGAACATAGTAACTTCATCTATCCATTTAAATAAGCATCCCAATCATAGTCTTCAATTTTATAGAATCTACCTTCATCATTTCTTTCATATGCACATAAAGGTGGTTCTTCAAGAAAGTTTAAAATAGAATCATCCATATTCAAAATGACTCCAATTGAAATAATTTGAAAGTTTTTAGGATTATTGACATAGTCATCACTTTCATAGCCACTCAATATTGACCAACCAGAGTCACCTTCTTCTCTTGAACCCTCTTTAAGCATAAAGTTAAATTCTCTTTTTTCAAGTACATCATCACTAACAATTACCTTCGTATCAAAATAAAAATCCCAATCTTTTGAAGCTGGATCATTATATTCCGTATCACATATATTTTCAATTCCAAATGAAATTTTATCACCTATTTTTAAATCTAAACGATATGGATCATTGATCAGTTCCCCTACAAACTTTTTCTCATTTCTTTCAGTGATTTCCACCCACATTCGTTCACCATGAAACCCATCTTCGTCTTCGATTTTAGTTACAAAAATTAACTTTACCAAATCTCCAACCTTTAATTTCTCCAAAACTTCTGAGCTAGGAAGATAGAATGTATAGGGCGCTTCTTTATTTATTTCATAAACATTATCTAAGTACCAAGTCATCTTTTTCTCTCCTTAAAAGCTTTTCACACTCATATTTTAAAAATAACACTATTTTTTCTTCCGACAAACTACTACCATAGAATAGCAGTCTTCCCCTAACTCATTTCCTTCCCAATCATTATATATATGTAATAATTCAAAACCATTCACTACTAATAATCTTTCTAACTCCTGTGGATACGTATAGCGAAGATCAATCGTTGTTTTCAGTTCTTCTACTTGCATATCACCCTCATAAAATCTTCTTGTTGTTATGTAATGCTGTATTTGCTGAATTGAATCGTATGTCATTTCAGTATATAGATCGCATTTTCTTTCCTTTTCATCACTAATAGTTGTCCAATATTCTTCTGTAGATGGTTGTATTAATTCTTCTTTTGAAGGAAAACGTGTATCGAATATAAATATACCATTATCAGCTAACACATGATGAATAGATGTTAATAACTTATTTTGATCTGTATTCGTAAGAAAGTGTTGAAATCCATGACCAACCATAAATGCTAACAGAATTGTTTCTTCAATCTTTAATTGTAAACAGTCTTGTTGTAACCATTTTACTTTTTTACAATCCATAGATTTTCTCTTCGCTTCAGCAAGCATACCTTCATGTATATCTACACCAATCATTTGATATCCGTTTTCTATAAATGGAATTGTAACCCTTCCTGTTCCGCAGGCAATATCTAGAATCCATTCATTTTGTATATTTAGTTTTTGTGCCCATGATAGTAAGAACGGAAAATCTGACAGACTTTTATTTTCTATATCATATCGTTTTGGATTTTCGTATTCAGATAGACTCCATTTTGTTTGCAAACGTATTCCCCATTTCATATTTCCACTTAAGTTTAATATATAAATTATAACGAATTATTAGTTTTTTCTCTATAATCAAACATAATTACTTGGACTAATCTAACTTTCCTTTTCGTAAGCTAAAAATAAGTGGAAGAATCGGAGTGTGATACGATGGAACGATTATGGATTCCAATGATTGTTACGTTTTTTTCATTTGGTGGATTACTATTAGGCGGTGCTGTTGGCATTGCTACACGCCAGCTAATTGAAGAAAAAATGCATCGTTTATATGCATTATGCGGCGGAATTTTGCTTGGGCTTTTATCCCTTGAAATAATTCCTGAAACATTTTCAAGCTTTGAAATAATTGGGCCTATACTTGGTATAGCTATCGGTATTTTAGTTATGAGCTTATTAGATAACTATTGTCATCATCCAATGATACATAAAAAAAATCAACAAGCATGGCAAACTTTCCTTTTTCTTTCTTTTGCTATATTTATTCATAATTTGCCAAGTGGATTTGCTTTAGGTACAGCTTTTATTAATCATGCTGAATCTGCAGTTCCTTTTTTAATAGCAATCGTTGTTCACCATATTCCTGAAGGATTAGCTTTAATTATCCCCTTTCTCTTTACAAAGCATAAATATATTTCATTTTTACTAACAACTTTATTACTTTCACTTATTCTCGGTACCGGTACTGTTTTTGGCATTTTGATGGAAGGAAAAGCTCTTCATCTACAAGGGCTCATTATGGGAAGTGCTATCGGTTCCCTTGGCTATGTTACAATTCATGAAATGCTTTGGAAAGCAAAGAGACAGCTCTCTTTCTTGACATTTTTAACATGGGCAACTAGTGGATTTTTACTAATAACAGTATTTACACTATTCGCTGGTCATCATTAAAGATAATAATATTATCATTTGTATATTTTTCCTTTTTCTCCAAAACATAATAGTATCTACCTAATTATAAGGAGGAAAAATTATGTTTGGGAAAACAGCCGGTGAAGCACTAGTTGACCTTTTAATTGACTGGGGAGTAGAACATATATACGGAATGCCTGGAGATTCCATCAATTCTATAATTGAAGCTTTACGAAAAAAACAAGATAAAATCAAATTTATTCAAGTGCGCCATGAAGAAGCTGGTGCACTTGCAGCAGCTGCCTATGCGAAATTAACAGGGAAACTCGGCGTTTGTATGGCAATCGCAGGGCCCGGTGCTATTCATTTATTAAATGGTTTATATGATGCTAAACTCGATAAAGCCCCTGTTCTAGCAATTTCAGGTCAAGTAGAAACAGATTTACTCGGGACGGATTTTTTCCAAGAAATAAACTTAGAAAGATTATTCGATGATGTTGCGGTATATAACCAGCGCATTATGTCAGCAGAACAGTTGCCTGCTGTCGTGAATCAAGCGATTCGAATGGCTTATACGAAAAAAGGTGTATCTGTTCTTACGATTCCAGATGATGTTCCGAAATTCGAAGTGAAAAGTGGTGCTCGTGTTACAAATACTTCTTTTACATTACCTGAATTATTTCCGCAAGAAAAAGATTTACATGCTGCCAAACTCGCAATAAATGAAGCGAAAAAGCCTGTTATTCTAGCGGGAAAAGGTGCGAAACACGCGAGAGAATCTTTACTTACTTTCGCAGAACATATTGGTGCTCCAATCGTACTTACATTGCCAGCTAAAGGAATTATTCCTGATGAACATCCACTTTGTATCGGTGGATTAGGATTAATTGGAACGAAACCTTCTTATGAAGCAATGAAACATGCGGATACTTTAATTATGATTGGTACATCCTATCCGTTCACAGGTTTCTTGCCCGAAAAAGCAAAAACAATTCATATCGATACTGATCCTGCCCAAATCGGAAAACGTTACGTAACAGATATTGGCTTAGCTGGTGATGCTGATAAAACATTAAAATGGTTAATTGAAAATGTAGAAAAACACGAGGACCATTCCTTCTTAGAGAATCACCAAGACATGATGAAAAAGTGGGAAGAAAAATTACACAATCAAGAAGAAGATTCTTCTACTCCAATTAAACCACAACGCGTTATGCATGCACTGCAACAAGTAGCTCATGATGATGCAATATTATCAGTCGATGTCGGAAATGTAACAGTATGGACAGCAAGGCACTTTCGTATGACAAATCAGCAATTTATTATTTCTAGCTGGCTCGCAACACTTGGCTGCGGTTTACCTGGTGCACTTGCTGGAAAAATTGCTTTCCCGGATAAACAAGTATTTGCGGTTTGTGGTGACGGTGGTTTTGGAATGACAATGAACGATTTCGTAACAGCTGTTAAATATAAACTACCAATCGTTGTCGTCGTTTTAAACAATAATAAAATCGCCATGATTAAATTCGAACAAGAAGTTATGGGGAATATCGAATTTGGTACAGACTTAACAAACCCTGATTTTGCAAAATACGCAGAGGCGTGCGGAGGTATTGGATACCGTGTTGAGAATTTAGATGAACTACTTCCTGCTTTCGAAAGTGCGGTAAAACAAAATAGTCCGTGTATTATTGATGTAGTTGTAGATGTAAATGAAGCACCAATGCCAGCAAAAATCACCTTTGGTCAAGCCGCTGGTTATACGAAGCATATGATAAAAGAATTATTTGAAGAAGGTAAGATTGATTTACCTCCACTATAAACAAAAGAGATAGCTGAAAACGATTTGTCTTCAGCTATCTCTTTTATTTTTGTATTTCTCTATAAAAAGAAAAATCATTCACATTAGTTTGGATTCGTTTCTCTTCCTTTACTCCTTTATCCTTGCTCTTTGGTATTTTTACATTTCCTAGTTTAATCGCATCTTGCATACTATTACTAACTAGATTTCCCGCTAAAATTGTCATACTATAAAAAGCAATTGGTATAAGTACAATCCATGTATGTGTAGTTAAGTGACGGAAGTTTTGACCAATTAGGCCAGTCCATTCTTTTGTTACACTATCTGGATCCATTCCACTGAAGGTTATAGTTCCACCAAAAAATAATTGCAACAAACCAAGGTGTAAAAGAAGCAATAAAGTACTTACAAATTGTTGAGCTACTAATAAAAGAAATGGTGGTAACATATGCGGCCATATATGGCGCTTCAACCTATGCCACTTACTTCCGCCGAGCACAGTAGCTGCCAACATAAATTCCTCTTTCTTAATACGTTTTACTTCTTGTGCTACATACAACATAACCGTTGGTACAGCAAGACATACAAGAACTATAATTTGAAATGCCACGCGCAAATATAACGGCACAACTTCCGCTCCACTGTCAAACGTTAAAACTTCATTTAACATAAAATAAGAAATCATGACCATTGGTACAATACTAAAAGGATCAAAAAAGGATGAAATAACTGGAAAAGAACGTTTACCATACATACCAAGAAGTAAACCAACTCCCCCTCCAACTATAACTCGTAAAATCGCTATAATTATACTCGCTCCAACTGTCCATTTCGCGCCTTCTATTATTAATTGAACAAGGTCGCGGCCTTTCACATCACTTCCAAACCAAAATTTACTTGATGGTGAAAATGGAGCTGCCTCTAGTTCTCCTTTTTCGTTATACATCATCGTAAGTTCACGAATATTCCCATCAAAAAACAACGTATATCCAATACTAACAATCATTAGTACACTCAAAAAAGTAATACCTATCCAAAATCTCACATCTCTTTTTACAACTTGCCACATGCTACACACGCTCCTTTATCACATTTTGTAAGAGCGTATGTAATATACGAAATAGTATAAAAAGCGGTACGTATAATATTACTAGACTCACTGTAAATATTTCTAATTTAGAATTTTCTTTTACAAAAACAAACATACCATATGTATTAAATATCCATTCGATAATATATAAATTTGAAAGCATAAATAAAATATTTGTTTTCGCATAATAAATTGTCGTTAATAAAACATTTCTTGAAATATGATGTGTCAAAATATGCTGTAAGCTTAATCCTTTACTCTTGGCAAACAAACTATAATCTTTCTCTAACTCTTCTTTAAATCGTAATAACAACAGTTTAATAAACAATAAAGTTGTTGGTATTGTAAGACATATGATCGGTAACAAACGTATTCTTTCTTCCCCTAATCCAGCCAGTTTGACCGGCATAAATCCTGTTTTTTGAAAAAGAATTACGACAAGAAGTTGTGATACTAATATAAGTAATATATCCGGTATACTCTCCAGCGTAAGAAAAACCCCGTTCCATATTCTTTGCTTCATATGAGAACGCTGCAATACCCAAACGACAAGTACATACGCTATAAGCAAAGATAGTAAAAACGCTGAGAGAAATACAGTCATTGTTTCAATATAATGAATCCATATTTGCGGAAATAATTTTCTTGAGTCCCGAAATCCATATGTTATTTCACCCGGTTGAAGTAACTTCCCTCCAAGAAATACAATCGTGTTCCAAAAACCAATTAAATCAATTTGCAATCCCTTAAATAAACGTGACAGTGCACCTAGGCAGATTATGCATAAAATAGCAGCTACTAGCTGTAAACAAGTAACCCCCCACCATTTAACAATTCGCATCAACATAACGATTTCTCCTTACTATCCGATAGAATATTCAGAAACAAAAAACCAGATATTACATCTCTTCAGCTATACTTTGCACCTGCTTCTTTCCACTAGGTAAAATAGCTTGATATAAACACGTAACAAAAAATAATAAACTAAATAAAATAATATATAACGTATCTGCACGAATCCATTTCGGGAACAACATCGCTATCGCACCGAGAGATAACAGCTGAAATCCTGTCGTTAATGGACTAAGTAAACTTTGAACACGTCCCATGAATGATTCTTCTACAATTTCATACATCCAGCCCATGATTGCAACATTAATAAACGGTAAAAAGAAAGTCGCAAAAGCGATACATACGTAAAAAGACCATACGTAGTTTACAAAGTAACACATACCGAAAAAGACCCCTGAGCCCGCCATACCAAATACAATAATAGGTTTAGATGCATATTTCTTACCTACACTTGTTGCTACTATACTTCCAATTAGTAATGAAATTCCTCCAACTACACCACCCACCATCGCTAAACTTTCATACGTTTCCAGTGCCAATTTGTATTTTAATATGTAAGTAGTAGATACGCTTAAAATACCATTTAATAGTCCAAATACGATAAATCCTAAAAGTAATTTTTTTAAAGTGTCATTTTGGTATATATACTTAATCCCTCCTTGAAACTCTGTTATTAACATTTTCAAATTCACTTCTTTCCATTTTATTCTACCATTTGGTAAACGAACTCTTTCTGGAATTGAAATCGTTTGAATCAAAATACCACTTATAATAAAGGTGAGCGTATTTACTAAAATACTCCCGTAAATTCCAAAAGTCCAGTACACCATCGTTGCAATTCCTACACCAAACAAAGCATACAAACTATTTACCATTTGATTCAAACCTGCTGCTGCACCGTATTGGTCTGATTCAACTACTCCCTGTATCATCGACTGTTCTGATGGAGAGAAAAATTGTATACATGCATTCTCCAAAAATAAAAATATAAAGACAAGTATAATCATCCCGTAATAAAGCGAAATTAGAATTCCGATATTACAAAGCGAACAACATATGTTACTTACCGTACAAATACGTTGTCTATCAAAACGATCTACTATTGTCCCTACTAATAGAAAAAAGATTAATGCAGGTAATGCAATCATAATTTGTGTCATCGTTGCGTAAACTGGTTGTTTTCCGTATTGATCTAGCAAATAAAACATTAAAGAAACTCCAGCAATCATAGAACCGAGTCGCTCTAAAATATTTGCTAGAAAAAAACGGGCATACACTTTGTTACGAAATAACTGTAGCATTTCTTTCATACTTCTAACCCTTTCTCTCGACAAAATTTTATTTTTCCAGTCATTTATTGGAAGTTATATTATATTTTTCGACCATTATCCAATCTTTTCCTTCTGTATAGAGAACAATATAAAAAAGACTCTTGTTTTTTATCAAGAGTCTTTTTATTTAACTTCGCTTCAGTTAATACTATGCATCTAAATGTCTTTATACGTCTCGCTAACTATTATAATTTTCTAAAGTTCGGATACACTTTATTTATTTTACGAATGTATCGCACATCCAATTATAAAATTTTTCTTCCTCTTCAAATTGTGGATAATGAGCTGACTTCTCAAAAGTAATAAATTCTTTTTGACCTGCTTCAATCGTATCAAAATATGTTTTTGCTGCATGATATGAAGTGTTATAGTCATATTTCCCCATAAGGAAATAAAGCGGTAGCTTCATTTTAGTCACCTTAGTAGGCAATGGATTCTTTAAATCCTTTTCTAATAAGACAGTTTGAGAATGTGATAATCCAACGTTATAACGAATTACGTCTAACAAGTTATATTCATTACTGAGTAACATTCCGATGTTATCACCATCTGGATTTTCAATGAGTCTTGATGTTCCACCATATTTCGCAACATAATTTCTCGGAGTGTATGTATCGCCATTTTTAATTTTTTCAGTCAACCCATTTAAATAGGACACCTCATCTGTATTCCCAGCTTTTTGTGCCTGTTCAACCACATAGTTTAAACTATCGATTTCACTTTCTACTGTATCACTCATTTGCCCGATGCCAACATATGCTTCAAATTTTTCCGGGGCTTTATTGGCAGCTTGCATTCCAATATATGTACCGTAAGAATGACCAACCAATATTATTTTTTCTCGACCAAGACGGTTTGAAATATAATCTGTCATAGCTAATAAGTCTTCTACAAGAAGATCTGATATAAGGTTCGAATAGTCTTCAAAGAAATGATACGACTTCCCGCTCGCTCTTTGATCGTAATTAACAACTGTGAATTTCTCTTCCAATAAGTTTTGGTATTTTTGAGCATATGGTATTTCTGAAGTTCCTGGTCCACCATGTACAAAAATAATAACTGGATTGTTCCTATCTTTGCCGCGTATCATAATTTCATGACCACTGCCATTTATCTCTACTTGCTCTAATATGTTTATACTGTTCTTCCCCTTTATTTGCGAAGTCCATGTAGGAAATATTAGTGCTACGATTAATAATAGTGTAGTGATGGCACCAATAAGTTTTATTAATTTTTTTATCTTCTTCATAAGTAGTCTCCTTTCTTTTAAATTTATAAAAACATCAATTTAATTCTGTAAAACTCCCTCAAAATAATATGAATATATAACAATTTCTCTCTCTAATTTCATCTTGCTCGTTTGCACATTTTTAATATCCCATACACTTCTTAACTTTCCCCTATATAAACTCTTAATATTTTCTTAATTTTCAATATAAATTTTATAGAAAGACTCGGTCACAATGTATTAAAAATAAAGAAAAAAGCCCTTGTTTTCAAAACAAAGACTTTTTTCCTTTAACTATTTCGCTACTTCTTCTTTCGGCATTACCATACCTTTATAAAGCTGGACAGTAATCCAGTAATAGATGAAATAAATGACTAAGAAAATCCCTATCGGCACCCACACCTTTACAAACGGGTCAACTAATATAAAGCTAAATAAGTTAAGCCCTACTAACACGTGGGAAATTCCAATAATCGCTGGGAAGATAAATAAATATGAAATTTCTTTATATATACTTTTCGTTAACATACTACGTCTCACACCGATTTTTCGTAACATTTCATAACGGCGTACGTCACGAGAAGCACCTGTTAATATTTTGAACATAAGAGAACTTGCCATCATCGCTAAAAAGGCAATTCCGAGGAAAAATCCCATAAACATTGTTCCACTCATGAAACTGTTCATAAACTGATAAATTGTCATTTTCGTAAATAAGTCTACTTTTGCACCTGTTGTTTTTTCAATTTGTTCTTTTTGTCTCTTGTCTATTTCAATTAACAACGGTTTATATTTTTTCATATCATCTACTTTTGCTAATGTTACACTATGTTCCGTTCCTTGAACTGCTTTGTAGTGTTCTTCATCTGCAATCCTTACAGGTTTTCCGTTAAATTGATTATGTGTAATTTGTATTTCTCTTACAACCGCATCTTCCCAATCCCTTGGCATACGAGGAAGTTTATTGGCTGCTTCAGGAGCTTCCAAAGCAGAATAAACAGGTTCAGTTAAAGGTTCAGCCACACGTTTACGAGCAGGTTCTTTTAAAGTTTTTGTATCAAAGTGGTCTGAAACAAGTGGTGGTTTCTCAGTTAAGTCGTTACGTAAATAATAAACCGCTTCTCCATCTACTTTATACTTATACTTGCTTTCTTCCACAATTTCCATTTCTTTTAAGGCTGCTTTATCTTGATCATTTGGATCATGAATTACGACATCATATACACGAGAGAAGTCTGTCATAATACCTACATTTTTTTGGAACGCCATCCCTGCCGTCATCGCACCTGCACCTAATGCAATTAACATCGCTACGGTACCTAATACTCTCGATAAACTATTTACTCGAAAGCGTAGCTGTGCATATGTAAAACTATTTAAGCCCGTTTCATTTCGTTTTTTATTCCCTTTAATTTTCATCACAAAAAATGGAAGCAATGAACTAAAGATAAAATATGTTCCGAGTGTTGTAACGATTGTCGCTATTATAAAACCAAGTTCAGCAAACATTTTTATATTTACCATAAAATAATATCCTGTACTTACTAGTAATACACCAAGTACAGTCATTATAATAATGCGAGTTTTACTTTTCTTCACTTCATCTAGTGTTTCATCTTCACGTATTAATTCTAATTCTGTTTTACGTAATAAACGGATGCTATTCATTAAACCAGTAATAAAAAATAGTATTAAGAAGAAAATAGCTGTAACTAAGATTGCTGGTGTATATACAGATGAATAACTACCTTTTGCTGAAATTTCCATACCATTCATTAAAAAGTTTCCTGCTACACTTGCAAGTAACATCCCTACTAAGATCCCGATAATAATACTGACAATACCCATACCGAATGTTTCAATAAATAATAACTGTGCTACTTTTTTCTTTTTCGCACCGAGCATCATGTACATACCGAGTTCTTTTCTTCTTAATGTGAGTAAGAAAGAATTGGCATATATAATATAAAATACAGTAATGAAAGATAATAGTATGGCACCTACCCAAAATACGAGTCTAATACTACCAATAAGACTATTATCCTTCGTAAATTCACTATTCATCGCCATCGTTTGGAACATGTAGAAAATACTAATACTAATAACGAGACCAATAAGTAAAACCATATAATCTTTTAACATCTTTTTCATACTATGACGTGATAATTTGAATAACATAGTCTCGCCCCCTACTTAGACTCAGCAGCTGAGCCCATATGAGCGAGCACGCCTAAAATGTCTTGATAGAAATTTTCTCGCGTTCCTTGACGCTTTAACTCTTTATAAAGAAGACCGTCTTGAATAAATAAAATACGTTCACAATAACTCGCGCTAAATGCATCGTGTGTAACCATCAAAATACTTACATTGTGATTTTCATGTAAATCTTGCATCGCTTCTAATAAGCTTTTTGCATTTTTACTATCAAGCGCACCTGTCGGTTCATCTGCTAATACGATTGCTGGATTATGTACTAAAGCTCGTGCTGCCGCCGTTCTTTGCTTTTGTCCACCAGAAACAGCAGTTGGATATTTCGTTAAAATTTCAGTAATCCCTAATTTCTTTGCAACCTCATTTACCTTCCCCGTAATCTCACTTGAAGGTACGCCTTGCAGAGAAAGTGGTAAAGCGATATTTTCATAAATTGATAAGTTTTCTAGTAAGTTAAAATCTTGAAAAATGAATCCTAATTTTTGAGATCGAAAATCAGATAATGCATTCCCCTTCATAGAAGTAATATTTGTACCAGCTATTGTCACACTGCCACCCGTTGCTTGATCCAATGTACTAATCACATTAAGTAAAGTCGTTTTTCCAGATCCAGAAGGACCCATAATCCCGACGAATTCCCCTTCTTTAATACTTAATGACACACCCCTTAACGCTTTTGACTGATTCTCATTTCTTTTCCCATACGTTTTTTCTACACGTTCTACAGTAACTACATTTGTTGACATCTCTTTCACTCCATCCCTTTTGTATAAAATTAATTTCTCACATATTTCTTATCTTTTTCTCATGTAAATCCTTAATAATTTTTAAACTTTTCAATCAGAAAGGATTACACGAGTTACGTAAACCTTTTTCCTATTCCATATTCTCACTTTTCTAAAACTCGTTCCTTCGATTTCGCTTACATTTACCTTACATTTTTGTAAGGTAAAAATTTTACAGACCATTTCATAAGGCGGATTCCTTTGTAATGAGCAAGTTTTTTATTTTTATCAAAATTAATAGGATACATAAATAACAATAATAATAAGTTAAAAAACAATATAATTTTATTTTAAAACGATAAATTATATGATAAAATCATGTTGTCATTAAATAAACGAGGTGCTTTTTATGAAACAAGTTACAACACTCTTTTTAAAACTAGCTATTGTTTTTATAGGTATAGTAGTACTTGCATTGTGCATATTTTTAGTTCCTAAAATCGGGAATTTCGCTGGAGAATTGTATCCAGCTATTGCTTATATGAAATCTCTCGTTTTAATCGATATGTACGTAGCGACGATACCTTTTTACTTCGCTCTGTATCAAGTTTTTAAACTTTTAAGTTATATTGATAAGAACAAAACGTTCTCGGTATTATCAGTAAAGGCTTTAAAAAATATAAAATACTGTGCCCTCACTATCGGTACCATATACATACTAGGTATGCCACTTTACAATCTTATGGCAAAAAAAATTGATCCTCCAAGTTTTATACCAATTGGATTGATCATTATTTTCTCCTCTATCGTGATTGCTGTTTTTGCTGCAGTTCTCCAAAAGCTCTTACAAGAAGCCATTAATATAAAATCAGAAAATGATTTAACGGTATGAAGTGAAGTATATGGCAATAAATGATGAAGGGATAGCGATTAAGCTATCCCTTCATCATTTATTATGGTTCTTTAATGAGTTTAAATTCAGTAATACATGTTAATGGTGTATTTTATTATCAATCTCTATTTCTTATTTTTTATTTCCTCTTTTATACTCTCCACAAACCCATTTAGTTCAATAACTTCTGACTGGCCTTCACCGTATTTACGTACATTTACAGATCCGTTCTCCATTTCCTTATCCCCAATAACAAGAACATAAGGAACTTTTTGCATTTGTGCTTCTCTTATTTTATATCCTAACTTTTCATCTCGTACATCTCTTTCAACACGAATGCCAGCTTGTGCTAATTTATCCGCAATCTCATCTGCGTATTGTACATGGACTGCATTCGAAACTGGAATGACCTTCACTTGAACCGGTGCCACCCATGCCGGGAACGCGCCTCCAAAGTGCTCAATTAATATCGCTAAGAAACGGTCTAAAGATCCTAAAACTGCTCTGTGAATGACAACTGGTCTTCTCTTTTCATTCTTCTCATCTATATAATTTAAATCAAACTTCTCTGGCATTTGGAAATCTAGTTGGATTGTCCCGCACTGATGACTTCTATTTAAAGCGTCTTTAATATGGAAGTCGATTTTCGGTCCATAAAAGGCACCGTCACCTTCATTTAGTCTATATTTATAATTCAATGAATGTAATACATTTTCTAATGCCTCTTCTGCTTGCTCCCACAACTTATCATCACCCATTGAATCTTCTGGACGAGTAGAAAGCTCTACTTCATATTCGAATCCAAAAGTTTTATAAACGTAATCAATTTGCGCCATTACAGATTTAATTTCATCTTCAATTTGTTCTGGAGTTACAAATAAATGAGCATCATCTTGGCAGAAAGTACGTACTCTTAATAATCCATTTAATGCCCCGCTAAATTCGTGTCGGTGTACTTGACCGAACTCACACATACGAATTGGCAATTCGCGATAAGAGTGTAATTTATTTTTGAACATTAACATATGTCCTGGGCAGTTCATTGGTTTTAATGCGAAACTTTTATTGTCTACTTCAGAGAAATACATGTTGTCTTTGTAATGTCCCCAGTGTCCTGATTTCTCCCATAATTCTTGGTTCATCATAAACGGAGTACGTACTTCTTGATACTTATACTCTTTTTGAATTCCTCTTAAAAATGCTTCTAATTCATTACGAATAATTTGTCCTTTCGGTAAATAAAATGGCATTCCCGGAGCCTCTTCAGAAAACATAAATAACTCCAGCTCACTACCTAATTTACGATGATTTCTTTTTGCTGCTTCTTCAACGAAATGTACATAATCTTCTAATTCTTTTTGAGAAGAGAACGCAACACCATATATACGCTGAAGCACTTGATTGTTACTATCACCTCGCCAATATGCACCAGAAACGTGAGTTAATTGGAAGGCTTTCAAATAGCCTGTTGACGGTAAATGAGGTCCTCTACATAAGTCTACAAATTCACCTTGTTTATATAGTGTTACACTTTCCCCACTAGGAATTGCTTCTAACAATTCTAATTTCAGGTGATCATTCATTTCTTGAAACAGTTTTTTTGCCTCTTCTCGTGAAACCTCAACTCGCTCTATTTTTATATTTTCATTTATAATTTTTTTCATTTCTTTTTCGATTTCCGGTAAATCTTCTACGTTTACACTACTCGGAAGATCCATATCATAATAAAATCCATTTTCAATAACAGGTCCTACACCAAGGTTTACATTACCACGCATTCTCTTTACAGCTTGCGCTAAAATATGTGCCGCAGAGTGTCTTGCAATTTCTACCCCTTCATTTGAATCTATAGTAACGATTTCTACTTCCGCATTTTCTTCAATATTTCGGCGTAAATCATATAACTGATCATTTACTTTCCCTGCGACTGCTTTCTTTTTTAAACTACTGCTAATGGATCCCGCAATTTCTTCTAAAGTAATTCCTTTTACAAATTCTTTAACGCTTCCATCCGGAAATTTCATTTCAATCATCTGTTCTTTCATTTTTCATCTCTCCATTTCATAATAAAAAGCACACTCATCCCTAAAATAGGGACGAGCGTGCTTTTACCCGTGGTTCCACCCAGATTCCCATTGTAAATATACAATGGCTTCTTTTACGGTAACGTCGTTTACACGGCACTAGATACTTAATTTCCCCAGTGCAGCTCTAAGGTGGTAAGTTATTTTTCTGCGTTAGGAAGTTCTCAGCTTTCCTTCCTTCTCTGTATAACCGGATAAAATAACTCGTGTCCTTTTCTTCGCTTATTATGAAATTGAATACAAAAAAGCATATTCATCCCTAAAATAGGGACGAATATGCTTATATCCGTGGTTCCACCCAGATTCCCATCACAAAAAACATAATGGCTTCTTTTGCGATAACGTCGCTTACACGGCACTAGATACTTAGTTTCCCCAGTGCAGCTCTAAGGTGGTAAGTTATTTTTCTGCGTTAGGAAGTTCTCAGCTTTCCTTCCTTCTCTGTATAACCGGATAAAATAACTCGTGTCCTTTTCTTTGCTTTTAAAAGTACATCCATTAATTGTTATTTACTATATCTTATTCATTTTATTTTTGCAAGTGTTTAAAAATGATTTTTTATTAAATAAAAAAAGAAACCAAAAATAGATTTTTGGTTTCCTCTTCTCAATTTTACCAATCTTGTGGTTCGTAATTTAAGTCTGAAAATAGACGTCGTTTCTCTTTCTTCGATAAATCTCTCCACTGTCCAACAGGTAAATTATTTAATTCTATATTCATAATTCTTGTACGCTTTAAAGTGTATACTTGATAACCTAAAGCTTCACACATACGACGAATTTGACGATTCAACCCTTGAGTTAAAATAATTTGGAATTCATATTTTGATAACTGTGTTACCTCACAAGGAAGCGTTTTCGTTCCTAAAATTTTCACACCAGCTGCCATTTTCTCTAGAAAATCAGGTGTAATTGGCTTATCTACTGAAACGATATATTCTTTTTCATGTTTGTTTTCAGCACGTAAAATTTCATTTACAATATCACCATCATTCGTTAATAAAATTAAACCGTCTGAGTCTTTATCAAGACGTCCAATGTGACTAATTCGTAATGGATGATTCACTAAATCGATAATATTACCTTTTACAGCTTTTTCACTCGTACATGTAATACCTACTGGTTTATTTAAAGCGATATATACGTGATCTCGAGCAATACGAAGTTGCTCTCCATTTACGCGTACATCATCACCTGGATTTACTTGGTCACCAATTTTTGCAACCTTACCGTTAATAATTACTCTTCTCTCATTAATTAGTTTATCTGCTCCACGTCGAGACGCTTTTCCAGCTTCACTAATAAATTTATTGATACGCAAATTAGGCACATCCTTTTCAAAAAAATTCAAGCTCACACTGCTTCTACCGTACAATACAAAAGGGTAAGCCTTCTATTATAACTTAAATATATTAACATGAAAGGGTATATAACGTCTTCTATTAATTACTCGTTTATAAGAAAATATCTTTATTACACATTCATTTATGCACGTTTTGTACACTTAATATACAAGCCACTCTTCCTTACATATAGCTTGTTTACCTCTTATATCTTTTAAATCATCATGAATATTAGCTAGTTTAAACAACTCAGGGAAAATCTCTTCTACATAATTTTGATGCGTCATTTCATCTTTCCAATAAGTTAGCACAATGTAACGATTTTCAGTTTTTAAAGACTTCCCAATAACTCCACCTAACATCCCTTTTGCATTTTTCATCCCTTTATTCCAAATTGTTTCTTGTTTATGTAAGAAATACTTTTCCTTTCCCACCTTTACATCACATATAGCAACTCTTACGAATGTTCCTTCTGTAACTACGTCTTTCAAAGGCATATCAGTTATATCATACAACGTTTGAAACAATTCAATTTCACATGAAAGAAACGTATCCTCTTGATTACTATTTAAATAAATGGTATCGTGAGCAGCATTCATAAATGATTGATACGCACTTCTATCTTCCCATAAAGTAAATACACATGCCTCATCCTCATACCATCCACCAAATTGCCCATGAAATCCATCTAGCTGCTGTATAGCTTGCCATTTTTCTTGTGCTTTTGAAAATAACTCTTTTTTCTCTTCTTCCACTTTACAGTAGATTGTTTTTATTAACATTTTTAACTCCCCCTTAGGATATAATTTACCTTCCACTTATAATTTTCAGTTTACATAATATTTTTATAATCTCCTCATTACTCTTTATGTGCATATAGAACTAATCATATTTATCACTATATCTATCAAACCATCTATCTGGTTTTATTTCAAATAATTCAGAATAAAAAGAAAATATGTAACCCTTAACGAATTACAACTTTATCTTATCTCCCTTCCTTATTCACCTTTTGTTCAAATAAATAATATGTAATTTCTCCTGGATAATGTAATACAGTTACCTTCCGCTCCTCTTTTTTAAAACTAACAGTATGTCCGTTTTCCCCTAAGTTCTCCCATCCACTAGCCTTTGTAATAGGCATTACACTTATATATTTATACTCCTCTTCCTTATCATCGTTAATATGAATTGCTGACATTGGTACTGGAAAATCTTCAATTTTAGATTCTTTGTCTAAATATATAAGTGTAAATAAACCAGCTAATAACAAAACCGTTGAAATATTTGAAACTAGTTTTCTTCTATTCATTTTCACTAAAAACCCTCTTTTCTCACATATTACTTTCATTATTTTACTGATCTTGATTATTTGTGTATATAAAAAATATAATTAAAATTAATTCCAGACTATATTCTCTATTATTAACAATGTTATTGTTATACATTATAATTAAAGGATATTTATTTTTGGAGGTATTACCCATTGAAGAAATTATTTTTTAATAAATGGACAATCGTTATTCCTATTTTTATTATTACCTGTACGATTTTCTACACAACTAAAGATAAAAATAATAACGAAAAAACTATCGTAGAAACAATTGATACAAAAAGTTTTAAAACTAAATTACAACCAAAAATTGATGAATTAACTACAAATTATAATGACATCATCGAAAAAGATTGGTTGCCTGCCTGGGAAGAGATTAACACGAACGGAGATTCAGTAGACAGAGATAAACTATTAGTCACAATGACTGCTATTTCCAAACAATATGAAAAAATCATGAACGAAATAGACACTGTGAAAATTAAAGAAAATATATCGGAAGTACAAATACAAGAACAACTAATTTATTTCACAACTGAATTTAAGACTGCTTCTAAATTTATGAAAAACGCAGCAAATTTAATTATAGACGGAGCAAATAACTCTACTCCATCCAATGAAACAATTGAAAATACTAAACATGCTTTAGGACTTGCGGACCAACATATTGTCCTCGCTTTATCTACGTTAAATGAAGTTGAAGTTAAATTAGGACTTGCAAAAAAATAAAACTGGTTACTATTTTAAAATAAAAAAGATTGCAATTCATATTTTGTCTGTCTATAATGTTTTTATTGATTTACAATCAATATTTTTATAAATTTTATAATTCGGATGAACCATTCAGGAGAAGGTCTATTGATCTACCGACGGGGCAAAAAGTTGCTGAATCAACTTTGAAACTCTCAGGTCTTGTTTACAAGTAGAACTGCATGGGGACGAATCTCTGGAGAGACTCCCTCTCGCTTTTATATAGCGCGGAGGAAAAAGAGCACCGAAGGAGCAAATCCGCTACTATAGCGGATAATCTCTCAGGTAAAAGGACAGAGACAAGCGAAAGAAAATGCCGATTTGTATCGGTTTATTTTTCTATCCCTTGTTTCTCCAGAGACCATTTCATTTACTTGAAGTGGTTTTTATTTTTTCATAAAAAGGAGAATACAGATGGAGACAGTAAGTACAGTATTAGAACAAATCAATCACTATGTGTGGGGATTACCAACGTTGTTGTTACTCGTTGGTACTGGTATCATTCTCACAGTTCGTTTAAAAGGATTACAGTTTAGTAAACTATTATACGCTCACAAACTAGCTTTTAAAAAATCAGAAGATACATCTTCCTCTGGAGATATTAGCCACTTCCAAGCACTTATGACAGCTATGGCGGCAACGATAGGTATGGGGAATATAGCCGGTGTTGCAACTGCTGTAACGATTGGTGGACCCGGTGCAATCTTTTGGATGTGGATTACTGCTTTGTTCGGTATGGCAACAAAGTATGCCGAAGCAATTCTTGCGGTGAAATACCGTGTTAGTAATGAAAATGGTGAATATTCAGGTGGACCAATGTACTATTTAGAACGTGGTTTAGGTAAGAAATGGCTTGCTGTTTTATTCGCTATATTCGGCACAACTGCTTCTTTCGGTATCGGTAATATGGTGCAATCTAACTCAGTTGCAGAGGCAATGCGAATTAATTTCTCTTTCCCTCCTGCTTTAACTGGTATATTTATGTCGTTTTTAATCGCCATTGTTATTTTAGGCGGTGTGAAAAAAATCGGGAAAGTGACAGGATATATCGTTCCTATTAAAGCTTTCTTTTATATCATTGCTGGGCTTATTATTATTTTCTATCACTACGATCAAATTCCAGAAGCATTCTCACTTATTTTTTCTGGCGCATTCAATGGGACTGCAGCTGCTGGTGGTTTTATTGGCGCAACAATTGCATCTGCAATTCAAATCGGAATGGCGCGCGGTGTATTTGCAAACGAAGCTGGTTTAGGGAGTGCCCCTATTGCTGCAGCGGCTGCAAAAACAGATTCACCTGCAAAGCAAGCTTTAGTTTCTATGACTGGTACTTTTCTAGATACGTTTATTGTATGTACAATTACAGGGCTAGTATTAATTACTACAGGTGCATGGAAATCAGGTAAAACTGGCGTTGAAGCGACAACACTTGCGTTCCAATCTGTATTTGGCACTGCTGGTAGTATGATTCTTGGTATCGCAATTATATTATTTGCCTACTCTACTATTTTAGGATGGTCGTATTACGGCGAGAAGTGCGTGGCTTATTTATTTGGAGAAGGTGCTGTTAAATATTATAAAGCAATCTTTATCGTCATGATTGCTATTGGGGCTAATTTAAAACTAGGTATCGTATGGACATTTGCTGATATTGCAAATGGACTTATGGCGATTCCAAACTTAATTGGCCTTATTGGGTTAAGTGGTATTGTTGTTGCTGAAACGAATCGCTTTTTACAAGCAGAGAAATTGAAAGAAAGTCATAAAAAACAGGCAAGTTAATATAAAAAAAGGAATGACTCATACATAATGAGCATTCCTTTTTTCGTTTTCTAACTCAGTAAATGTCATTAAAAATATATTTATATCGATCTTTCCCTTTTTTTATTCCACTAAAAATTTTTCACATAAATGACATAAATCGTATGGTCTAACTATATAGTTGAAAAGGAATGTGACATTAAAGTGTCGCCGAAAAACTCATCCAAGAAAAGGGAGGGAAAATCTTTTGAAAAACAAAATCATTGTTTTCCTATCTGTTTTATCATTTATTATTGGTGGTTTCTTTTTTAACACAAATACTTCAAGTGCTGAAACATCATCTACTGATTACGTCCCTAACCAATTAATCGTTAAGTTCAAACAAAATGCCTCTTTAAGTAATGTTCAATCTTTTCACAAATCTGTCGGTGCTAACGTTTTATCTAAAGATGATACGTTAGGTTTTGAAGTCGTTCAATTTTCAAAAGGTACTGTCAAAGAAAAAATAAAAAGTTATAAAAATAATCCAGATGTGGAATATGCAGAACCGAATTATTACGTTCACGCCTTTTGGACTCCGAACGACCCATATTTTAAAAATCAATATGGATTGCAAAAAATTCAAGTTCCACAAGCTTGGGATAGTCAACGAAGTGATCCTGGTGTAAAAGTAGCTATTATTGATACAGGAGTTCAAGGTTCACACCCTGATTTAGCTTCGAAAGTAATTTACGGACATGATTATGTTGACAACGACAATACATCTGATGATGGTAATGGTCATGGTACGCATTGCGCTGGAATTACTGGAGCACTTACGAATAATAGTGTTGGAATTGCTGGTGTTGCCCCACAAACTTCAATTTATGCCATCCGCGTATTAGATAATCAAGGAAGTGGTACTCTTGATGCTGTAGCGCAAGGGATTAGAGAAGCTGCTGATTCAGGTGCAAAAGTAATTAGCTTAAGCTTAGGCGCTCCAAATGGTGGGACTGCTTTACAACAAGCCGTTCAATATGCATGGAATAAAGGCTCTGTTATTGTTTCAGCTGCTGGAAATGCTGGAAATACAAAAGCTAATTATCCTGCTTATTACAACGAGGTGATTGCAGTTGCTTCTACAGATCAATCAGATAGAAAATCTTCATTTTCTACTTATGGTAACTGGGTAGATGTTGCAGCACCAGGTTCAAATATATATTCCACATATAAAGGAAGCACGTATCAATCATTAAGTGGTACATCTATGGCAACACCTCATGTTGCAGGAGTCGCTGCTCTTTTAGCAAATCAAGGATATAGCAATACACAAATCCGCCAAATTATTGAGTCAACGTCTGATAAAATTAGTGGTACAGGTACGTATTGGAAAAATGGTAGAGTCAATGCATATAAAGCTATACAATATGCTAAACAATTACAAGAAAATAAAGCCTCTTAAGAAATAATGTAAAACTTTAATCAGTGATCTGCCATTAGTGCGGAATAAAATAGAAGGAGAGACTTTTACAATTAAAGGCTCTCCTTCTTACAAACTATATTACTCCCCCTCCTTCTGCACCATATGTAAATACAGTACAAAATCCGTCATTGTCGACGAATGACCGAGTTGACGGATCATCGCTGTTATATTTCCTCTATGATATGTACCATGATTTACGACATGTTGTACTAACTCTAAAATTGAAGTTTCTAATTTCCCTGCATATGGATTTTCGATAACAAATACAGCATTCACGTCTTGTATTATAATTAAAAAGTCTTTATATTGATTTGCCATGTTTTTAAACATTTTTTCTAATTCATGTAACGATTTAGTTTCGATTTGTTTTCGTAAATTTTCTCGGTCTTGTATTGCTTCATTCATACTTTTACCATGCAATATGTGTAACCACACTTGATCTGTAATATAAATATGCGCAAAAGTATCCTTAATTGATGGAAATACACTCTGTATCTTTTCGCTAAAGATTGTCTCATAGCTTGGTAACTCTTTTAATCGATTGAATAATCGCGTATTAGCCCAATCATGGTAATCAAACTGTTTTAACATGTACTCTTTCAATCTAAATCGCCTCCTTATTGTACGAAACGAATGTTTTGTTTCTCCATTTCCGATTCTCTATCAGCTTTTGCAATCCCTTTTTCTTCAACTACATGTTTATTTATAGTTTTATATTTTACATACGTATGAAATTCCGTTTGAAATGGAAACGGTGTAATCCGTATTGTTTCCTCGTCCACCCATTCAGCTTGAATAGGTTTCTCCACCTTACTATTAAACATTTCCGTTCCTTCAAAACCACCTTTAAACAAATCAATTTCATCTTCCTTTTCTACGCCAGGTTTATTCATACACACATATAAAGAAAGTTCATCGCAAAACTTTAATAATCTGTAATGTTTATCGAACATCGTAAATTGTTCTTTCGTTAACGTTTTCAAAATTCTTTTTTGTCGTTTCAATTCATGTTTATAAAAAGACATCATTTCTTCGTCTTCGTCATTTAATGAAAATGATAAAAAATGTTTACTACAAAGTAATGCTCCGTATGGATTCGAATCTTCAATTTCATTCAAACCAATCGTATAAAAAACAAAACGCAATGAACTTGGACAATCCATAAATGTATATGGAATATTTTTAGCATCATTCAATATTGGTACTTTATCAAGTTCTATCCATCCTCTATCATGCTCATAAATTGCATCAATTGTCTCTTTTAAGTATGTTTCATCTTCAAAAAAATCTTCTTTTATATGCTTTGCAATCTCTCCAGCTAAAAAACCATGATCATGTTGACGAATTAATATACTTTCTTTCTCATTCTTTTCACGAAAAATCATTCATATACTCCCCCTCATCCTCATATTACAGCATTTTCTATACATCAATTCTTAATTAATCCCTAATTATTAGCAGGGATTCAGTTTCTTACAACGAAATTAACATAACTATATAGTATTCTTTCTAACCATATAAATAGCTTTCTCTATACTATCCATTATACTAAAACATTCATTCTAAAAAACTTTTTATGAGGTGAAAACATGAACAAAACAGAATTAGTTAAAAACGTGGCACAATCCGCTGATATTTCTCAAAAGGAAGCTTCTGCAGCGGTACAATCCGTATTTGACACAATTGCTACTGCATTACAATCTGGCGATAAAGTTCAATTAATCGGCTTTGGAACGTTTGAAGTGCGCGAAAGATCTGCTCGTACAGGACGTAATCCACAAACTGGCGAAGAAATTCAAATCGCTGCTGGTAAAGTTCCAGCATTTAAAGCTGGTAAAGAGTTAAAAGAAGCTGTGAAATAAATAAGAAACCAGCCATTTTATAGGCTGGTTTCTTATTTTCTATTTAAGCAGATTTTTTATATTCTCTGCATGATATACTTCACAAATATAAAATATGCATTTGCAATTACTTACAATTTGATATTTTCTAGTTGGATACACATTCGCCGTAACAGAGCATCCATCAAACAATTCAATAATATTCCCAGATGGCTGATATCCTTCGTATAATACGTTTCTTCTTACTTCCATCTTTTCTATAATTTTTTCAACTGGAATATTCCCACTCTCTAATTCACTCTTAATTGTATTTGGTAAAAACGAAGTGTCCGCAAAAATTAGATTCTCAGATAACACTTTTCCTTTATAACTAACATTGGATACACGGTAAAGAAATGTTCCGTTTTTATCAAAGAAATTCTTTGCTTCTTTCGGGATGTACTGTCTATCAAGTACCTCTTGTTCGAGAATTTCAAACTGAACTGTATCATTCAAAAGCTTTTCTAAAGCATGAATAGATGATGTATCTCCAGAAAATAAAATATTTTTAATTGCTTGTACATTATAAGTGAATTCATTTGTTCTATTTTCCGCTACTAACATGAGGAACACCTCTTCTATAAGATTTTTTATTTAACTTATTTATAATTTAAAAGCGCTACTGCGTCTAACTGTGTAATTTCAGTTACTTCTTTACTAAATATTGCAATTGAAGCCATATAATCTGCACTTGGCCTTATATCCTCCATCATTGTATTTTCTACTAACTCTTGCCTATCCTTAAAAACTAACAAATTTGGAGGATCATTTGGAGCTGATACAGTAATACCTACTGGTGGAATCATTAGTCCTTCACCTGTCGCTTTTAGTACCGCTTCTTTTCGAGTCCAATATGTTAAAAAACCTTCTATTTTCTGTTCATTAGGTAACTTCATAACTTGTGCTATTTCAATGTCTGTTAATACACCCTCTGCCATTTTCTTAACATCTACATTTGGATTCATTTGTTCAACATCAACGCCTACAGGTGCAGACTTTGTAAATGCAACAACAACCCACTCACCCGAATGTGAAACAGATATTTGCGGCATTCCTTCTGGTAATTGTGGTCTACCATGTTGTAACTTACATACAGGGCACATTCGATTAATCGGTACTTGAACTGGCGACATAGAAAGGATCTTTCCAAGAACTAATCTACTAATTACACAACCTATTATAAATCGTGCACGATCTGCCGAATGATGATATGAATTTGCTTTCTCTCGTTCAACATCATTTAGTAAATTGTAATGCCATGATTGTAAATCTGAAATTCTTGCCCACCATATTTGACAACTATTCTCATTAAGAGTTGGTACAGAATCTACAACTTTACTCTCTATCATGTAAACTCTCTCCTTCTAAAAAACAATATCATTTTATTTCAAAAGAATATTATTATTCTATAACTTATTCGTTTACAACTTCTTTTTCTTTTTGTAATATAGGTAACGGCTTTTTCTTCTTCTTTGCCACTACCTCTTTATCAGAAATACGTAAAGAAAATAGTAATGCTACGAGTAAAAATATTGCTGATCCAATTAACGCAGCTTGATATGGTAAGAAATCTGACTGAGCATTATTTTGTACACTATTATTTCCAAAACCGGCTAGTATACTAGCTAAAACTGCAACTCCTATCGCTGAACCTAATCGATTTTGCACATTAAATATAGTCGTAGCTCTCCCCATAGAAGGTGGCGTGATATTATTAAATGCAGAAAATTGAACTGCTCCAACAGACTGACCTAAGAAAATACCGATACCAAACAATAATGCCCGAATTTGCCATGGGTTCGTATCGTGATTTACAAAACTTAATAAAACAAAGATAATCGCCGTACAAATTAATCCAATAGAAATTACCTTTCGAGCTCCTAGTTTCTTATATGACCATGGCACAATCTGTGACGATATCATTAACCCAATCGCCTCTGGGAATGTCGTAAGACCTGATTCCAATGCGGAAACCCCTATTACATTTTGATACATAAGTGGAAAAACAAATAACATTCCTAGTAAACCAGCGGATGAAAACAATGAAATAAGACTCATTTTTCTAAAGACTGGTTCTTTTAATAAGCGTAAATCTAACATCGGTTGCTTTACTCTAAGTTCTACAATGATAAACAATGTAATGAATACAATCCCAGCTATTCCAGTACTTATAATCTCTGAAGCCCAGCCTTTTGACGGCCCTTGACTAAGTGCATAGATAAGCATCGCGAATCCTGGTGCTGAAAGAACAAAACCGAGAGAATCAAAGCGACCAGCTGATTTTTCAATATGCTCTTTTAAAAATAGTAGACCGAATAGTAATGCTACGATTCCGAACGGTAAATTAATATAAAATGCCCAGCGCCAAGACATTTGATCTACAAAAAAACCGCCAATAATTGGTCCTACTGCCGGTGCTACAGCAATTGGCAACACAATAAACCGTGAAATTTTCGGCCTTTCCTCTGGTGAAAATGTTCGGAATAACATCGCCATCCCAACTGGTGTTAAAAGCCCCCCGCCAGCACCTTGCATGATGCGAAAAAGATTCAATGAAGTAATATCATTCGCTATTCCACATAATGCAGACGCAGTTGTAAATACGAAAAGAGCGGTTAGAAATACTCTTTTCGTACCGAAGCGATCTCCTAACCAACCAGAAATCGGAAGGAAAACAGCTAAGCTAACTAAATACCCAACATTAACCGTCCCCATTGCAGATGGAGGCACTTGTAGTTCTTTACTTATCGTTTGGAGTGCTACATTCACAATCGTTGCATCCATCGCAGCCATAAACATCGCTGTTATATATACGATACTTACAACTACTTTTGGATTTATTTTTTCCTTCATTATCGTTTTCCTACTAATATTTTTTCGCCAACATGATTACTTTTCGGATTCAAATCTTTCCAGTTATTTTCAACATATTGTAAACAATCATTCCTACTAGCCTCTTCATGTACGACATTCCAACCAATAGGTACATCAAGAAAGACAGGCCAGAGAGAATACTGGCCCTCCTCATTTTTTAGTACTTTATATGTGTAATTATCATTTTCAAACGGATTCGTCATACTGTACTTACCCCTTTCTTATCCTGCAAATATTTCGCTAATACTTGTCCAATCTCTGTAAGTGGTCCTGGTTGACATAAATCTTTATGTCTACAATCAATATCGTGTTGCACAATTTGCCCATCTAAATAATTTAGCCACGTATTTGGAGAGATAGGATCAAACCAGTCTGGTATAACAGTAGATCTAAAGAATAAAATATCTCCGTTATAAACTTTCGGTACATATTTCCCTAACAATCCTACCGAATTTACATATGTTTCTTTCAAATTTAAAATCGTCTCTTCTTCAAGACTTGCTAATGCACTTCCATCTTTACGAAGTATTTCTACTGCACTTTCCATCGTAAGTGGTTTACCATCCATGTTATCTGGATCGTATCCACCTAAAGCAAGTAATGCGATTAACGCTTCTTCTTCAGTAGGTGCTTCCGTATTCGGTAAGAAGTGACCTGGATAAGAATCCAGCATAACGAGTAATTCTACTTCTTCCCCTTCATTTTGCAGTTGCGCCGCCATTGCATGCACAACATTTCCTCCGAGCGACCAACCGAGTAAACGATATGGTCCGTGAGGCTGTACTTCACGAACGTGTTTTAAATAATCCGCCGCCATCTCCTCTAAACTTTTTGGAAGTTCTTCATTTTTAGCAATACCACGTGCTTGGACACCGTAGATTGGATAATCTGTTCCTAAAGATTTCATAAGTCCTGCATAGCACCAACTTAATCCACCTGCTGGGTGTACACAAAATAGTGGTAATTGGTCTCCGCTTGCTCGTAATGGAAGCAACACATCAAGTGCACTTTGTCCATTTCCCACTTCAAGTCTTTCAGCAAGACCCGCAACAGTAGGTGCTGCAAATAAAGTTCCGATATTTAGTTCAACCCCAAGTGCTTCTTTAATACGACTCATAAGCTGCACTGCAAGAAGTGAATGGCCACCTAGATCAAAGAATCCGTCATCAATTCCAATTTGCGGCACACTTAAAATTTCTGTAAACAGGTCACATAACATTTCTTCTTGCGGTGTTCTTGGTCCACGACTAGAAGATGATGCGATAAATTCTGGAGCCGGCAATACCTTTCTATCTAATTTACCGTTTGGAGTTAAAGGCAACTCATTTACTACTACAAAAGCGTATGGAACCATGTAATCTGGTAAACTACCTCCAGCATACTTACGCATTTCATTCGTATCAATCATTTCATTATTTGATGCGACGATATAAGAAACTAACCGTTTATCCCCTGGTTGATCTTCCCGTACAATAACGGCTACTTGCTCAACTTTAGGATGTTTCATTATTACCGCTTCTATTTCCCCTAATTCAATTCGGAATCCACGAATTTTTATTTGATGATCTGCACGTCCTATATAATCTAGCGTCCCATCTTGACGCCAACGTGCTAAGTCCCCAGTACGATACATTCTTGTACCTGGCTTACCAAATGGATCTGCAATAAAACGTTCTGCAGTTAAGCCTGCTCTTCCTAAATATCCACGAGCAAGCCCTGCACCTGCAACATACATTTCTCCAACTACTCCAGGTGGCACCGGTTGTAAATAGTTGTCTAACACATACACTTTAAGATCAGGTATACTACACCCAATTAAACTGTTTGCTCGTAAAGAGACGATTGTTTCATCTAATTCAATATAACTAACATGTACTGTCGTCTCCGTAATACCGTACATATTAATAAGTTTTGGTGCGTTATGAGAATGTCGACAATACCAATCTTCTAATCGACTTAGCTCAAGTGCTTCTCCTCCAAAAACAACATATCGTAAAGATAATTTTTGGCCAATTTCTTCATTTTCACGATCTGCTTGCATCAATTGATAGAACGCTGATGGAGTTTGGTTTAAAACAGTTACCTTTTCTTTAACAAGAAGTTGTAAAAATTCTTTCGGCGAGCGACTTACAGTATGTGGTACTACGACTAAACGCCCACCATATAATAAAGGTCCCCAAATTTCCCAAACCGAGAAATCAAAAGCATATGAATGAAACATTGTCCATACATCGTTCTCGTCAAATAGGAACCAATGATCAGTTGCTCCTAAAAGTCTTACTACATTTTGATGAGGTATCATAACGCCTTTCGGTCTACCAGTTGAGCCTGATGTATAAATAACATACGCAATGTGCGAAGGAGATAACTGCTTCATGCGCTCCATTTCATCAATATTGTCTTCACTATATTTCTCAATTTCCCCTATTACTTTCACATCATCAACTAAAATTTTCAGTTCCTCATCACATTCAATTTCCACATCTGAATTTGTTAAAACACATGATGGTTTCGCATCGTGGAGCATAAATAAAATACGATCTGACGGATAATCCGGATCTAACGGAAGGTATCCCGCACCAGCTTTCAGAACAGCTAGTAAGCTTACAACCATATTTAAAGATCTCGGCATCGCTAAAGCAACGAGTTGATCAGGGCCTACTCCTTTTGCTATTAGCAATCGAGCTATTTTATTCGCTTTTTTATTCAACTCTTCATAAGTTAACTTTTCATCTTCAAAGACGACAGCAATAGAGTTTGGATTTATATGAGCCTGCTTTTCAAATAATTGTGGCAATGTCATTTCTGGTACAATTTGAAAACCACCATTCCACTTTTCTAACACTGTATTTTTCTCTGCTAAAGTTAATATTTCTAATGTGCCAATTGATTGATCCGGATGTTTCGCTGCATCATCTAATAACAAAATAAATCGTTCAACTAATTTTTGAACTGTTTCACGTGTATATAAATCCGTACTAAATTCTAGTAACCCGTTTAAGCCATCTGGAGTACCATCAACTCCGTTACTCTCGCTAATTTCAAATGTTAGATCAAACTTCGCAGAACCAACGCTTTGAATTTCAAGGTTCGCTTCTATATCCGGAGCATCAAACGTTGCTTCTGGCGTATTTTGGAAAGCTAACATAACTTGAAACAGCGGATGACTATTTCGAGTACGTACTGGATTTAACACTTCAACGAGTCGTTCAAATGGAACATCTTGATTTTCATAAGCTGCAAGATTTGATTGCTTCACTCTATTCAATAATTCTTTAAAGCTTGGATCTCCTGATGTATTTGTACGTAACACTAATGTATTTACAAATAAACCGACTATGTCAGAGAGTGCATCTTCATTTCTTCCAGCAATCGGACTACCAATTGGTATATCAGTACCTGCACCTAATCTTGTAAATAGCGCACTAAGTCCTGCTTGCAACACCATAAACAAACTAACTCCGTTTTTCCGTGCAAGCTCTACTAACCTACTATGCATACCCGCATCTATTTGAAAATGAATTGTTTCTCCGTGATAACTCATTTCAATTGGACGCTGGTAATCTGTAGGTAACTCTATTTTATCTGGTAAACCTTCTAACTCTTTCTTCCAAAAATCTAATTGTGTTGAAATAAGACTTTCTGGTGTAGTTTCATTACCGAGCAGTTGTTGTTGCCAAAGTGCATAATCTGCGTATTGAACTGGAAGTGTCTCTAGCTGAACTCTGTTACCTTGACATCGTGCTTTATATGCCGCTGTAAAATCTCTCGTTAACGGTTGTAATGACCAGCCATCCCCTACAATATGGTGCAATAGAATTAGTAATACATGTTCGTTTTCATTCACTGTAAATAGTTGCAGACGAACTGCTGGTTCAACATCAAGGTTAAAACTATATCTTACCGCCTCTACAAGCACACTTTCTAATTCATCTTTACATGTTTTTGTTATTATCATTTCTAAATTTAAATTTTCCATATCTAAAATTTTCTGATAGGAACTACCTAATACGTTAGGGAAAATCGTTCTAAGCGTTTCATGTTTCTCAACTACATCATAAAAGGCACCTTGCAATGCTTCCTCGTTCAACTTTCCAGAAATACGAACGACTAATGGAATATTATAAGTAGGACTTGGACCTTCTAAACAATTTAAGAACCATAACCTGCGCTGTGCAAATGAAAGTGGAACTTCATTTGGTCTACTTACTTTCTTAATAGCTGGTCTTGCAGTTTTTGCTTGATCCAATTGTTTCGCCAGTTCAGCAACGGTTGGCGATTCAAATAGTTTTCCTATTCCTAATTCAACACTTAACGTTTCACGAATTCTTGCCATTAGACGAGATGCAAGAAGCGAATGGCCACCCATTTCAAAGAAATTATCATCAATGCTAATGCGAGAAACACCAAGTACTTCTGCAAATAAATCACATAATATTTCTTCTTTCGGATTTCTAGCAACTCTCTCCTTGTTCATTTCATTAAAATCAGGAGCAGGTAATTTCTTTCTATCAACCTTACCATTTGGCGTTAATGGTAATTCTTCTAGCACAACAAATGCCGATGGCACCATATAATTCGCTAAACTTTCTGAAACATAAGAACGAATTTCTGAAAGGTTAATCCCTTCATTCCCTTCGGCAACGATATACGCAATGATTCGTTTATCATTTGGGCGATCTTCCCGTACCATTACTACCACTTGTTGAATATATTCATGTCGTTGTAATACCATTTCAATTTCAGCTAATTCAATTCGGAAACCACGAATTTTAATTTGATGATCTGCGCGGCTCATGTACTCTAACACACCATCGTTACGCCATTTCACAAGATCACCTGTGCGGTACATGCGCTTCCCTGGTTTTCCATAAGGATCTGCAACAAACCGTTCAGCCGTTAACTCTGGTTTTCCTAAATATCCGTTCGCAAGCCCTTCCCCTGCAATATATAATTCACCAATTAATCCAGGTGGTACTGGTTGTAAACCTGCATCTAATACATACACGTCTGTACTCCAAATTGGCTTTCCAATAGGAGGTATACCAATTTCATTTTCATTAATGTTCATGACAGTAGACCAAATAGTCGTTTCAGTTGGTCCATATAAGTTTGTAATAGAGCAACCTAATTCTTTTAATATATTTGCTAAATGGGCTGGAAGAGCTTCACCACCAACGAGCACATTTAGCCCTTGTAGCCTTTCTGGATATTCAGTTACTAACGCCTGCCATAACGTCGGTGTAGCTTGCATAACTGTCACTCTTTCTTCTTGTAACAGTGCCGTTAACGCAGAAGGCTCTTGAATTACCTCTTTTTGTGCAATTGTTAAACTTGCACCACTAATAAGAGGTAAATAAATCTCTAGAGCAGAAATATCAAACGCAAATGTTGTAACCGCTACTAAATGATCGTTCTCATTTAGTGAAAACATATCGTCCATAGCCAATAGAAAGTTACTTAAAGCTTTCATAGGAACAATTACACCTTTTGGATTTCCGGTTGAGCCTGAAGTGTAAATTGTATACGCAGGCTTTAAAAATGAATCATCATTTCTAAATGGTAGATTCCTATGAGAATATGCTTTTAATGCTAGTTCTGTTTCTTCTCGATCTAATTCGATTTTTTTTATATCATTTTCTATAACTAAAGTAGATGAAACAGATGAATGTGTGATGATATAAATTGGTTTTGCATCATTTACTATATAATTTATTCGCTCAGCTGGATATTCTGGATCTATCGGTAAATACGCTGCACCAGCCTTTAAAACTGCTAGCATACTAACTACCATTTCTATTGACCTTGGAAATACTAAAGCTACAGACTGATTTGGCCCTATTCCTTCTTCTACTAAATAGTGCGCTAGTTCATTCGCCCGTTCATTTAGCTCTTTATACGTAAGGTCTACTCCGTTACACGTAACCGCTATTTTATTTGGATTTTTTTGTACTTGTTTTTCAAATAATAAAGGTAGAGTGATTAAATCCTCAGCTTCCTTAGTTTCATTCCATTCGAATAAAACTTTATGATTTTCTTCTGGAAGAGTAATGTTTATATTTCCAATCGACACGTCTTTTTGATAATCATTTATCACTAATTCTAATACATTCATAAATCTCTCTTTATGCAATGCTAGTTCCGAATCACTATATACCTCCGGGTTCGCATCAAAATGAATCATTAGCTCATTTTCATCGAAACGTTTATAAACATTTATCGATAAATCATCGACAGGTCCTGCTGATAAATTATGTGTAATACCACGATTCCCAGCAAAATTAAGCCCGTAATCAAAAGGCATCACATTCACTAACGGCCCGAATAACCTTTGATTTTCACCTAGTAACTTTAAGTCTCTTCTTAATTCCTCATGACGATATTTATGATGACGACGTACTTCTCGAATCTCTTTAGAAACTTGCTGTATGCATTCCGCAAGAGTTATATTTGGAGTTACTGTAATACGAAGTGGTACTAAATTCATTACCATGCTCGGTGTATAAATAGATGCAGAACCGAGACGCCCCATCATTGGTAAACCTAAAACAATATCATTTGCACCTGTTAATTTATGCATGTAAATACTTGTTACAGCTACAATAAATTCCGGCCAATTTGTTAAAGAAACATTGATATCTTCTAGTAAAGTTTTCGTGCTAGAACTGGATAAATAAGCTGTTTCTCGTAAAAATCCATTTGATGTTCTCGGCGCTCGTTCTGCTAAACTTATGACATCCGGTTCATCTGCAAACTTTTCTAACCAAAAAGTACGATCTTCCTGAAATTGTTTAGACTCACGATACTCCATATCTTCTTGTACAATTTTTGCAAGAGAACCAAATGGCTTTTCATTCTTTCTCGTTTCTTCTATAAGTGATGTATACTCTTTCGCTACCTTTTGGCTTAGAAGTGAAAATCCATAGCCATCCATCACAATGTGATGGATGCGCTGATACCAAAAGAAACGATTATTTTCAACTTGAATAAGTGCTTCAGTAAATAAAGTATCTCTTTTCAAATCGACTGGCATAGATAAATCATTTTTCATCCATACTTTAGCAGCTTCTTCAGGATTTTCTTCTTTACGAACGTCAATAAAATGCATATGAAACTGTAATTCTTCAATAACTTGCCATGGACCAATTTCATCCTCTTCGAAGCGAACATGTAGCGCTTCTGCTTCTGTTACAACTTTACGTACTGCTAATTCGAAAATTTCTTGATTAATATTTCCGTTTATTTCAACATATTCCCCAGTATTATAAATCGGATTAAGCGGATCTAATTGCTGTGCAAACCACATACCAGTCTGCGCAGATGATAACGAATGACGAACCTTTTGACTATTAGGCATTCTTTACTACCCCTTTATTATGTAGTCTATTTGTTACAGCACCTGTGCTGTCTGTGAAGATAGTAAACTGTACCAATCGGAAACAGTTGGACGTTCTGCTAAATCTGCAAAAGTTATTTCTTTCCCTTCGCGACGCCACATCTCTACTAAACTCATAATTCTGACCGAATCAAGTCCTCTATTTAGTAAGTCCTCATCAATATCAATACTCTCTACTGGCTCACGAAGTAGTTGTGCAACTAGTTCATGCACTTCCTGTAAAGTGATTCCTTCACTCTCATCACTTTTTACACTTTGTAAATCTTTTAACAGTAAGTTTGTTGATGTCGTTACTGCACATCTATTAGATGCATACTCCAATGCTTGTTTATGATGGTCTATTGAAAAATCAGCAACTGCATCTGCTACAAAAAATGGTTCTATACCATCCATAAATGCTTCGCAAGCTGTTAAAAGGCAGCCGATATGCGCATAAATACCGCAAATAATAAGTTGATCTCTTCCCTGTTCATTTAAAATTTCTAATAGATTTGTCTTTTTAAATGCACTATATCTCCATTTTGTTAAGAATATATCATCTTCATTAGGAGTAAGTTCATCGACAATTTTCTTTTTATCTGGTCCAGCAGGAATACCGTCACCCCAGAAGTCTTGTAATAATCCACGTTGTTCTAACGTTTGTCCACCTGGTTGTGCTGTATAAACAACTGGTATACCAAGTTCCTTACATTTTTCTCTTATTACCTTAATATTTGAAATGAGTTCTACTTTTGGTGATTCTTTATCGCTATATGCATCAAGAAAATATTCTTGCATGTCATGGATTAAAAGAACCGCACGTTTCGGATCTGGCGTCCAGTTCACTTTATTTTTTGGTAGTTCTGATTCAACTGGCATTTTGTATACTGAAATAGCTGGGATAGCCATCTAATCACTTCCTTCCAATTTTTATTTTTTTATCGCTTTACCGTAATAAGTTTTTCCGTAATGACTTTACGTAACTCTTTTTTGCTTACCTTTCCAACACCTGTTTGCGGGAATGAATCAATAAATTCAATTCGATCTGGAATCTTATAAGCCGCTATACCCCGTTCTCTTAAAAACATTTTTAATTCACTTACTGTCGGAGCTTGTCCACGAGCTATTACAAACGCACAAGTACGTTCTCCTAAATAATCATCAGGCATTGATACGATGGCTACATCATGAACTGCATCATGTGCTAATAAATGATTTTCAACTTCTTCCGCAGCAACTTTCTCGCCACCACGGTTAATTTGATCTTTATCTCTTCCTTCTACAATGATGTAACCTTGTTCATTTACTTTTACAAGATCACCTGTGCGATAAAATCCATCCTTTGTAAATGATCGTGCATTATGCTCTTCTGCTTTATAATAGCCACGAATTGTATAGGGCCCTCTTGTTAATAAACTACCTACTTCACCATGTTTTACATCGTTATCATTTTCATCAACAACCCGTACTTCATCGAATGTAGACATCGGTCTACCTTGTGTATGAATAATGATTTCTTCCGGATCATTTAATCTCGTGTAATTTACTAACCCTTCTGCCATACCAAACACTTGCTGTAACGTACATCCAAATGTAGGGCGAATACGCTTTGCAACTTCGGCACTAAATTTCGCACCACCTACTTGAATCACTTCTAGGCTCGATAAATCGTTATTACGGGAAGATGCAGCATCAAGCCAAATCATTGCTAATGGTGGAACGAGCGCTGTAATCGTTACTTTTTCTTTTTCTATAAGAGCAAATGCCTCATCTGGACTCCCTCCAGTTGCTAACACTACTTTTCCACCCGCATAGAAAGTTCCAAATGTCCCTGGAGAACTCATCGGGTAATTGTGTGCTACTGGAAGAACTGCCATATAGACACTTTCTGCATTTAAATTACAAATTTCAGCGCTAACACGTAAACTATAAATATAGTCATCGTGTGTTCTAGGAATTAATTTAGAAAGTCCTGTTGTCCCTCCTGATAATTGGAGAAACGCAACATCACTTGGCTGAACTTCTGGTAATAGAACGGGATCTATATACAGATCACTTATGTTCACAAACTCTTCTTCTTCTCCCACTACAATTACATGTTGTAAAGTTGGTACTTTCTCTTTCACTTCTCTTGCTAGTTTTCGATAATCAAAGCCGAGAGCCTTATCTGAAATAACGTAAGCACTCGCCTCACCAAACTCACAAAAATAACTAATTTCACTGCTTCGATGTGAAGGTAGTGCAAAAACAGGAAGTGCTCCAATTCGAAATAGCGCAAAGCATATTTCGAAAAACTCGATAATGTTGGGTAACTGTATTACAACTCGGTCCTCTTGCTTTATTCCTAAATTCAGTAAACCTGAAGCTAAGCAATCTACTTTTTTATCAAGCTCACTATACGTTATATGCGTATTACCACTTACAACTGCAATTTCATCTCCATGCTTTTCAGCACGTTCTCTTAACAACGAACCAAATGTTTCTCCAAGCCAACATCCTTCTTCTCGATAACGATTTGCAAATTCTTCTGGCCATTCCGTGAAACCTGCTAACATTCTTTCTTCCCCCTATTTTTCATTCAGCGAATTATCACTTAACCCTAGAGCCTTCAGCATTGTTTGGAACTTAGCTGATGTTTCTGCTAACTCATCTTCTGGTTTTGACTCAGCAACAACTCCCGCTCCTGCATATAAACGAAGTGTATTTTCTTGCACTTCAGCACAGCGAATTGTAACAATCCATTCACCATCTCCATTTAAATCGCTCCATCCTAGCATTCCTGTAAAGAATTCACGGTCAAATGGTTCAATTTTTTGAATTGCCTCTCTCGCTTCTTCCATCGGTGTTCCGCAAACTGCTGGCGTAGGATGAAGAACAATTGCTAATTCCAAAGAAGTAGTATTCGGATCCTTTAGTTCACCTTTCACTTCAGTAGACAAATGCCACATCGCTTCACTATGAATAACGGATGGTTTTTCCGGAACATGTAATGTATGACAGTATGGACGAAGCGCAGCAGCAACCGCTTCCACTACTACCGCATGTTCATGTAAATCTTTCGGAGAAGAAAGTAATTCCTCTGCTCTTCTCTTATCTTCTACTGGATCATCACTACGTGGTCTTGAACCAGCTAACGGATTAGAAATAACTTGCATACCATTACGTGAAACGAGTAATTCAGGACTTGCTCCAATTAATGTTTTATTACTCTCGTTTTCATCTTCCGGTAAATTCACAGCAAATGTATAACCACGCTTATTATGCTCTGCTAATTCTCGAAGAAGTTTTTGCTTATCAATCTTTTCGGAAGATTCAACATCTAATGATCTGGATAGAACGATTTTCTTTAAATCGCCGTCCTGTATTTTTTTAATCCCTTGCTTTACACCATTCATATAAACTTCAGGATCTGGTACAGGCGTCATTTCAAATGCCAGTTTCTCATTTCGTTTTATCTCATTTGTTGTCTCTAACTGTAAACGCTCAGTAATTCTACTATGTTCTGGTACGATAAGTTGAACTTCTTTTCTACGATCAAAAGGCAAAGCACCAACAACGATAGGATTCGGATTTCCAGCTTGTTTTGCATTACGTAATACCGCTTGTACAAGTTCTGTAAAACTTTCAATTTCATGATGTTTTACTGTAGTAAACTCTCCTTCTGTCAATATCGTTCGAGTTGGTGAAGCGAAAAAGAACGAAGATTCAGTTTTATAATCTTCTAATAATTTTTCCGATAGTTCCTTTACGGCTATAAGTTCATTCATAGTATTAAAACCTCCTGAATTTTTTATTAAACTCCTAATGTAGCTCCGCCATCGACACATAAATTGTGCATTGTAATATGACTCGCTTTATCAGAGGCTAAAAACAATACTGCTTCAGCAATTTCTGAAGGTTGTGCAATTTTTTGTAACGGAATACCGAGTCTATATGTATTTTGAGAACCAGCAATTATATTTTCAGCTTCATTCTCATCAGCCCATAATAATCTTTGCATTTCAGTTTCAGTAGAACCTGGAGAAACTAAGTTACAGCGAATATTGTATGCTGCAAGTTCTAACCCTAAACATTTCATAAACATCGTCGTTGCAGCTTTTGATGCAACATACGCAGCCATCTCCATTCTCGGAGTATTTGCCGCATTTGAGCCAACTGTAACAATTGCCCCTGACTTTCTTTGCATCATATATTTACTTACTGCTCGGCACATATAGAAAACTCCTGTAGAATTTACAGAGAATGTTTTATTCCAATCTTCATCACTTAAAGAGTGAATCGCTCCCATACGTAAAACCCCTGCAACATTTACTAATATATCTATTGGTGCTATATCATTTTCAATCCGTTCTACTACTTCTTCAACAGCGGCACTATCACTCACATCTAAACGAAACGTTTTCACACGTGTTTCATTTAATTCATTTTGATTTAAGAGTACGTTTAACCCCTCTTCAGTTTGATCAGCCCCAATAACTGTAGCTCCTCTTTCTAAAAACATGTTTGCTACAACACTACCTATACCTTGCGCTGCACCAGTTACTAAAACCGTTTTCCCATCAAATTCCCCTATGTTCATTTCCTCTATCCTTTCATATAAAAATTAATCCAGTTTAACATCATTAATGATAACGATTTTCATTATCACTGATGATGTTAAAAATAATACACTTACTAAACTAATTGGTCAAGTGTACTTTTCATCAAAATATTATTCATTGATAATGTTTTTCATTTAACATTCTTACACCTAAACGATAATCTTTCTCAATGAACTTGTCAACCTATTTTTATTTTTCAGATAAAATATTTTAATGATTCTCAATACAATTACATCTAAAAGCATTAATAAGTACTTACATTACACATTTAATTCATACTCCTCTTTTTAAACTTGTAGAAGACTAACTGTAGATACCTTCATTTACAAAGCCTTATCAAAAACTCAAGTATATATTTTCTCAACATTTTTCTGAAAATACCGAGAAAATATATCTTGCAATTATTGATGTATGTCTTGTTTATATTTTAAGATTTAATACGTATTTCGGATATAATGTATCATTTTTTAATATTCCAATATAATCCAATTGGGTATTTCACTCGCTTTTTTGTCTCGAAAATCCCAAAGATTATATAACCTCCTTGCAATCATTCATAAAAAAAGCACCCTATTTAATAGGATGCTTTTTCGTATTTATAGTGTGATAGAAGATTTATATACTTATGCTACGCTGCTATACTCTTCTTCTTGTTCTTTTTTCTGCTTAGGTGCTTGAATTAAAATTGCGATAACAAATGATACGACACATAATACACCGATCACCATGAAGGTTGGTTTGAATCCACCTAGAAGTGCACCGATAAAGGAACCTGCAAGTGCTCCAAATCCAAATCCTTGATACACAATTCCGTAGTTCTTACTATGGTTTTTCATACCGTAGAAATCACCAACGATAGCTGGGAAAATAGTGATATTTCCACCAAAGCAAAACGCTACGCTTGCTACACATACGAAGTAGATACCATAATTTAAATCTACGAAACTTAAAACCAAGACTGAAGCTGCCATAACAACAAATGTACCAGTAACGATTTTTAAACGGCCGATTTTATCTGATAACGGTCCTAAAATAATACGACCTAATGTATTGAAGATTGCAACCATAGCCACCGCATTAGCTGCTGTCGCTGCGCTAAGCCCTACAAGTTGAACACCAATGTCTTTTACCATACCAATTAAGTATAAGCCACTCATACATGATGTAAATAACATAATAAATAATAAGTATACTTGTTTTGTGCCTAACATTTCTTTCGTTGTATATTCCTGAGTTTTTGTTTCATGAACTGCTCCTTGATCTGCAGCTTGATGGATTAAACAAGCGCCAATTACAATCATAGCTGTAACAATTAAACCCCAGTATATAAACGCTTGTGATACGCCAACTGATTCAATTAACTGTGCGTTAACATATTTAAAGATTAAGCTACCTGAACCATATGCAGAGACAGAAATACCAGCAATTAAACCTTTACGCTTTGGAAACCACTTTATTAAATTGGATAGTGAAGTGATATATGCTGTACCATCTGCATAACCTACAACAACCCCTGCTAGTACATAAAGCAATATTAATGAGGAAGCTTGTGAACTAAGTATTAATCCTAGTCCTAATGCTAGTCCAGCTATCATAATAAGTTTACGAAGTCCCCATTTTTCTTGCAATTTACTCGCAAATAAAGTCGAAAACGCTAAGGAAAGACTAGTAATTGAGAAAGTTATAGCAACTGCGTTAAGACTCCAACCGTATTTACTAACTAAAGGCTGATTAAATAAACTCCATGTATAAATCGTTCCAAGTCCCATTTGTACTATGACTGTACCAAGGACAACAAGCCATGGATTAACATTTGATTTTTTCATACCTTTCCGCCTCCTCTTTCTATTTCAATGCTATTCGCTAAATTTTCTTTTTTTATGTTCATATTGGCCACCTCATTTGATTTAACACCTTCATTGTATAAGATGTTTCTGTTTATGTAAGCACTTACAAGATAGAGCGTCAAAAATATGGAATCAGTTACAGAAAACGAAGGACGAAATACAAAAAACGAATTATTAAATACGTAAATAGTTATTATTATGTTTTGCATCCATACGACTTACAGCTGTTTTATCATCTTCTTTTATAAAAATTATGTCTCAAGTTATATGATGGCTAGATTACAAAAATTCGATTTTCCTATACAACAAAAAAACTATTTTTACACTATAGTGTACTTTATTCTTTATAAAATAAAAAATATTTTATTGATAAACAAAACTAAATATTCACTAATATATCTATACGTGGTTTAATATATATAATAAAAAATATTTCTGTCTTTAATGAGGAGGTACTATGAAAGCAAACGTAGGGGATACTATACTTTTTCAACGAAATAATTTAAAGATTACAGGATCTGTATTAAAACTTTATACTGAATCGGTCTTAGTTGAAATTACAAATGTAAGCGGTGGTACTTTTGAATTTGATCGAACGATTGTAAATCATAAAAACTATAAAATTTTAAATACGAATACATAAAACAACAAAAAATAGCCCCTGCTCACCAGCAGGGGCTATTTTATATGAAAATACTTCATTAGTTTATATATCCTAAAACACTTACAATCTTACTCGCTTTTAAATTATTAATATGATAATAAATTTCTAAACCTCTTCTCTCAGCTCGTAACACTTTACCTTTCATTTTTGATAAATGTTGCGAAACAGTCGATTGTGGAATATTTAGTAATTCTGTTAATTGTGTTACATTACAAGTTTTTCTCGTACTTAATTCATTTACAATTTGTAATCGGATTGGGTGCGCCATAATTTTCAAAATATCTACATCTTCTTCTGAAACTAAACTTTTTCTCATTTCACTCGTATATGTTGTCATAAGACATTCCCCTTTTATATGAATTCCTCTTATTTAGATCTATTTCCAAAATATTTAAAACTCCGATGTGAAACCTTTATATAAAAATAATAGAATTTTAAATTTTTAAAAACAGAACGAAATACAATTCACTTTATTTATTTGGTACATATACATAATACAATGTTAATATGTGCTCTATGTGAAGTTAGCATATATTTATAATGAAGATTTTTCAAACAATTCACATCTAACTATATACTCCCTCCTAACACTATCCAGTGATTTTAACATATTTTAGGCGTTTGTATATACTATCTACAAAATAAATGTTGTTTAGGGGGATTTCAAATGCCAACAATGTTACAAGAAGAAGTTGAAGAAGCTCGTGAAACATATGTCAGTCGTATCATATTAGTCAGTGGATCAGCTTTATTTTTAGTAGGTGGTGTTATATCGGCAATTTCGGCTTTTAAAGCTTATAATCGTTTGGAAAATACACCGCCTTCTCCAGATAACTCGTAGGTGAATTGTTTTATATTGAATAACAAACAAATGCCACCTCTATTAAGAGATGGCATTTGTTTTATCATAAGTTCTATACTAGAAACCCACAAAGAATGCTTTAAGTATGAATTACACTTGAACTTACTTCACCACAAACCTCGTCTGACTACACCCATCCTTCTGCTTCGTTACTTCTAATACAGCCGGCATTGCGTTTTTCAGCTCTTGAACGTGTGAAATGACACCGATAAATCGGCCTGATTTTTGTAAGTCAATTAAGGCGTCTACTGCTTTTGTTAATGACTCCTCATCTAATGAACCAAAACCTTCGTCGATAAACATCGTTTCGATGGAAATACCGCCTTCATACGCTTGAATGACGTCTGCCATTCCGAGCGCTAAACAAAGTGATGCATTAAATTTCTCGCCACCAGATAATGTTTTTACATCGCGTGTTTGGCCAGTATATGCGTCGTATACATCTAAGCCTAATCCACTTTGACGATTTCTCTTTTCAACTCGTTCACTTCGTTTTAAATAAAATTGTCCATTTGATAATTTACGTAAACGTTCGTTTGCAATTTGAACAATTTGTTCTAAATACTCAATTAAGATGTAACGTTCAAATGATATACGGCTTTCGTTATCGCCTTTCATTACTTCATATAAGTCAACAAGTTCCTGGAAAGCTTTTTCTTCCTCATGAATTTGTTCATCAATACGCCTAATATTTTCATGTAAATCAGAAATATATGTTACCGCATTTTGCGCACGTTGACGTTTTTCTTTAATGATATCAAGATTGATTTCTAAATCTTTTATATGTTCACCTAAAGCTGTAATATCCATATACTCTTTATCTTTTAATTCAGCACGTAACTCTTCAATTTGTTTTGCAAGTACTTCAAGAGATGAATAATAGCTTTGAATTTCTTTTTGTAACATATCCATCTCAGCATCACTTAATTTAGCTTCTTTATACGTAATTTGATCGGTAAATCCGCTCTGCTCAAGCTCTTTCATAAAGCGCGTAAACGTCTCTTCTTTCTTCAATTTTGTACTTTCAAATTGATTAGAAGCACTTTCCTGTTCTGCTTGAATACGTATATTTTCATTTTGCCAATGTTGATACGCTTCCTGCACTTTCTTCCATTCGTCCTCCATTAATTTGAGTTCATGCATAGCTTGGTCAAACTGGACTTTCCAAGCTTGGACTGTTTGTAAGTTTTCAGGAATATTTTTCTTATCATGTTCATATGACGTACGAAGCTGCATACACTCCATTTCTGTACGGTGCTGTACTGTTTCTACCTCACGCTTTTGTTTCTGAAGTGCATCTACTTTTTCTTCTACACTCTTTATATTCACAGCAGTTTGCTTACGCGTTTCTTCACTTGCTTTTAGCGTATTTACTTCAGTTGCTAATTGTTTTCCTTTTTGAACAAGTGCACTGTATGTTTCAACTAATTCCTCTGAGCGATAGCCTCGCTTCTTAACCTCCTCTATTACCTGTTCATATTGTAGGTGATAGAAATTCCATTTCTCCTCTAATTGAACATGTAATTTTTCAGCAACATTTTTCTTTTCTCTTAAATCATTTAACTCTTTTTCATCGATCGCATTACTTTGCTCTGTAGCTTTTTTCGGATGGTTCGTACTACCACATACTGGACAAGATTCGCCATCATGTAGATGAAGAGCTAATATACCAGCTTGTTCACTTAACCAGCGACGTTCCATATTTTCATATGCGTTAACTGCCAATCGCATCTTATTATATGCCGCTTCTTTTTCTTTCTCGAATTTTTGCTTTTCTTGCCAAACATCATATGCTTGCTTTAAAACTTTGGCATCTTCTCGCATATTCGTTAGTTCTTCTACTTTAGCTACATATTGCTCAAGTGCTCGTTCTAATTGCTGTAATTCATCAGACATTAGCTGTTTTTGATTTGTATGCTCATCTAATTGTCGATCTAAGTTTTGCATACTTTCTTTTAATTTCCCTATTTGAATTTCTGCATTTTGTAAATTCAACTGTTTCTCAGCTAATGATGCAATAATCGGTTGTAACTCTTCTAATCTTTGAACAAGTTTTTTTGCATTTTCTCTCTCAGGTTCTTTATTCTTTACCGCTTCATATTTCTCCTGAGCAAGTTCAAAGCTTTTCGTTACATTTTCTTTTTTAGCGATTATTTGTTTTAATAAACTTTCAGCCTTCTGCTCATTTTGCATTGCTTCTTCGTACCATTGTTCAAATGGTAATAAGCGCTTCGCCTCTTCCGCACGTTTAATAGATTTTTCTTTCATTTCAATAACGGTACGATTTTCTTGTAAAGTGTTATATTTCTCATTCTTTTGTTGTAAATCTATAAATTTCTCATTTATGGATTTCGCTGCATGAAAACGTGTTTCAGCATCCTTTAATTGCTTCGTTTGAACATCTTGTTCTACTTGTAATTGCTCCACCTCTGCCTTATACACATCTGTTTCTTGTTCTAATGCTTCTACTACTTGATGCGTGTTTACATGTTCTTGTTCCACCAATGTCTCTAATAATGCTCCATCGCGGATTGGTAATTTGAAAACATTTCGGAAGTATAGCTCTCGCTCTTTCTGTTTTTCTTGTAAAACGTCTTTCCATTGTTTTCGTTTTTGATCAAGTAACTCACGCATTAACTTATAACGATCCGTTTTAAAAATACGACGTAAAATTTCTTCTTTGTTTTCTGTCTCAGATGTTAATAGTTTTCGGAATTCCCCTTGTGGTAACATAACAATTTGGCTAAATTGATGTTTACTTAAACCAATTAAATCTTCCACTTTTTTATTTACATCCGTTACATGGAAACGATCAACAGCTGGAACATTCTCTTCATCAATCACTTCATATAGTTCTACTGCATGTCCCGTAATTGTCTTGTTCCCTTGTTTTTTATGTCCAAGTTGTCGTTTTATTTCATAACGTTTCCCTTTTAACTGAAAGGTTAGTTCTACACTTGTATACATATTATCATCAGCAAATTGACTGCGAAGCATGCTCGTATCACTACGTTCTTCTCCGCTTGCCTCACCATATAACACATAACAAATCGCATCAAAAATCGTTGTCTTTCCAGCTCCTGTATTCCCAGAAATGGCGAAAATACGATGATCTCCAAGATCATTAAAATCGATTACTTCTTTCTGTTTATATGGCCCAAATGCTGTCATAATTAGTTGAATCGGTCTCATCCTCGTTCACCTTCCCGTTCTTGCACTGTTTGTAGTACTTCTACAAATAGACGTTCTTTCTCTTCTGATAAATCTAAGCCTTTCATTTCTTTATAAAAAGCCTTTAATAACGATAAATCATCCGTTTTATGTCTTGAAACAGTTACTTCATTTGACTCTGTGAACTCTCGTCTTTGAATAGATCTTTCAACATGCATTGCATTTGGATATACAGATCGTATTTTTTCCATTGGCTGCAAGACAGGATTTTCATCTAATAATTTTACAAACACATAATCTTCACTTACTGGATGTTGTAATAATTCATCTATTTTCGCTTCTACTGTTCGCATTTTACGACGTGGTGCAAGTAACCTTTTTTCAATTGTTGCTTCACCTTGCTCGTCCAGTTCCACAATATAATATCCTTTTTTATGTTTTTCTTCAGAAATAGAATATGCAAGTGGAGAACCTGAATATCGAATTGTCTCATTACGTACAAAATGCGCTTGATGTAAATGTCCAAGCGCTGTGTAATGAAACTTATCAAAATAATGACTATTTACGTATTCAGCACCACCAATTGAAAGTGGTCGTTCTGCATCACTTGTATTCTCTTCCGCTTCTCCCGCAGAAGTTACAAATGCATGACCAACAAATACGTGTCTCGCTTCTTTATCCATTGTTTCAGAAAGCTCATTCATAAAAATACGCATCGCATCATCATGAGAACGTACATCTTCGTTTTTCAAAACATGTCTAACTATGCTTGGATCCGCATATGGAACGAGATGGAAGTGAACCTCGCCATATTCATCATTTAATATAATTGGCTCATATGGAAATTGAAATTGTCCCACAATAAATAATCCTTGTTTCTTCATTAAACTACTTCCAAAATGAATACGATCTGGACTATCATGGTTTCCTGCAACCGCAATAACTGGTGTTTGTAAATCAATGACTATTTTTTGTAAAACATCATTTAATAAGTCTACTGCTTCCGTAGGTGGAATTGCTCGGTCATATAAATCCCCTGCAATAATTACGGCATCTGGTTTTTCTTCTTCAACAGCTTGTACAAACTGATCTAATACAATCTTTTGATCTTCAGTCATATACACGCCATGAACGAGCTTTCCTAAATGCCAATCCGCTGTATGAAATAACTTCATAGTTTCCTGCTCCTTTTAATTTACTGATTTTAGTGATACGAGTTGATAGTTTATTGTAGTTTTTCCGTTTTCCCACTCTAACTTTTGTATCATTGCACTACCAATTCTTTCTTCATTTGATTTATATAAAGGCAATATTTCTTGAACTGTAAATAAGTGATAACCATCCAATTTTAATTGAAATATGTTTTCTTCTATATGTAATCTTACTTCTTTTTCATTTGAAATAATTTTTGTGTGCATCTCAAATTTCATGACAGATACAACCCCTTTTTCTAATCTCTACACTATTAATAGTATATTGGCTATGCAAGATTGACAAGTAAATACACGGCAAAGTACACACTTTTCTATCGCTATATGTTTTTTATTTTTATATATAATACGGTATGTGAAATTTTATTTATTGTAAAAATAAAAATGTCTAATGTGACATCTTTATTTTTGTATAAAGTCTTTCATTACATAATATAAAACTGTAATGAAAACGATCGCTACAAAAAATGAAAATACTGCGATAATGTACCCATCCTTATTTAATAAAATGCAAAAAGAAATAGATATGATAAAAATCGGAAATACAAGTCGTACTTTATCCTTCACTTCCTCTGTCGTATCTGTATGATGAAAATACTGCGTTATCCCTATCATTAAAGAAGACAAAATAATCACCGACAATAGTAAAGGTCCTGGCATTCCGATTTCTCCTTTCTCTATTTCTAATGAAAAGCAATTTTTCTTTCATCATAATCACTTCAAATACTCTTTTTGAAGTGATTATGCACAATTTACACATATATAATAGCGTGTTTATCATGATAATTTCAAATAATTACAATTACAGTAATGTTGTAATATTCATTTTCAACCTCAGAAATCCTGCAAATATATCTCGTCAAAATATGCGGTATACAAATTAACACGTACCGTCAACTTTAGACAAACTTTATAAAGGACATTTCAGTACGTATCAAGAATTAAGAATAAGAAGATATGTAAGGGAGGATGAATTATGACTGAACACGTTTTATTTTCTGTTAGCGAAAACGGCGTTGCATCAATTACTTTAAACCGCCCAAAAGCACTTAATTCTTTATCTTATGACATGTTGCAACCAATTGGGCAAAAATTGAAAGAATGGGAACATGATGAGCGAATTGCGCTTATCGTATTAAAAGGAGCTGGCACAAAAGGTTTTTGTGCAGGCGGCGACATTAAAACTCTTTATGAAGCGCGTTCAAATGAAGCTGCATTGCAGCATGCGGAACGTTTTTTTGAAGAAGAGTATGAAATTGATACATATATTTATCAATATAAAAAACCGATCATCGCTTGTTTAGATGGAATTGTAATGGGCGGTGGTGTCGGTATTACAAATGGTGCGAAATATCGAATTGTAACTGAGCGTACGAAATGGGCAATGCCAGAGATGAATATCGGCTTCTTCCCAGATGTCGGTGCTGCTTATTTCTTAAATAAAGCTCCAGGGTTTGCTGGCCGCTATGTTGCTTTAACAGCATCTGTTTTAAAAGCTTCTGACGTATTATTTATAAACGCTGCTGATTACTTTATGACATCTGATTCATTACCAATTTTCCTTACTGAACTTGAAAGTGTAAATTGGCATAAACAAGATGATGTACATACTAATTTAAAAGAAGTCATTCGTACATTTGCAACTGCTCCAAAATTAGAAAGCGAGCTTGCTCCTTCATTAGAAGAAATGAATACTCATTTTGCTTTCGATACAATTGAAGAGATCGTCCATTCATTGGAGAAAGCTCAAAGTTCCTTTGCTTTAAAAACAAAAGAAACGCTATTATCAAAATCCCCTATTTCATTAAAAGTAACTTTAAAACAGTTTATTGATGGACAAGATAAATCCGTTGAAGAATGTTTCGCTACCGACCTTGTACTTGCTAAAAATTTCATGAGACATGAAGATTTCTTCGAAGGAGTACGATCCGTTGTCGTTGATAAAGATCAAAATCCGAATTATAAATATAAGCAATTAAGTGATGTTTCAGAAGAAGATGTAAATCGGTTCTTTAACTTACTTAATGCATAATAAGGTGAAACATTAATAAGTGGGGATTCATTACCCGCTTATTATTAGCCCTCACCGATCGTCCGGTCATGCGGGATAAAATTGAGGCTATATAGTAGTGGAATTTCACTACTATATAGCCTCTTTCTCATTTAATAATTTTTAATAAAATTTAATTTTATTAAATCAAAAATGTGTGCTACACTATTTTTAATCAAATATTCTAAAAATAAAAAGGAGGAGCAACTATGATTGAAAATTATTTTCTTTTCATCATTATGTCTATTTGTCTTATTATTTTACCCGGTCCTGATACTGCAATGGCGACGAAAAATACATTGGTTGCCGGTAAGGTCGGTGGAGTGAAAACAGTGTTCGGTACATGTGTTGCACTTTTAATTCATACTTTAGCAGCAGTAATCGGACTTTCCGCAATTATTGTAAAGTCAGCTCTTTTATTTTCTATTTTCAAGTACGTTGGAGCTCTGTATTTAATTTATATTGGCATTAAAGCCCTTTTAGCGGTAAGAAACAAAGAAGGCTTTGATACGAACGATATACCTTTAAATAATGAAGATGAACACACTTCTTGCTTTCGCCAAGGGTTTCTTACGAATTTATTAAACCCTAAAGTTGCAGTCTTCTTTTTAACGTTTTTACCTCAATTTTTAAATCCAAATCATAATACGTTTATTCAACTTCTCGTAATGGGTCTTACTTACCTCGTATTAACAGTTATTTGGTTCGCTTTTTATATATTTTTAATTGATAAAATTAGTGCTTTTATGAAAAAACCGAGGACGCAACGTTATATTCAAGGCTTAACAGGAATCGTCTTAATTGGTTTTGGTATTAAACTAGCTTTTGAAAAAAATAATTAACAAGACGAAAAACACCACATCTTCAGAGTGGTGTTTTTCATTTAACAACTGTTTTGGCTGTTTACTCTCTATTAAACCCAGCGCTCTGTTACAACTTTTTTACGTGTATAGAATTGAACACCATCTGTACCATTTGTACCTAAATCCCCAAAGAATGAAGCTTTATTTCCTGCAAATGCGAAAAATGCCATTGGTGCTGGAACGTTTACGTTTACACCGATCATACCAGCATCGATATTATCACGGAACGTTTGTGCATGTTTACCATTTGACGTATAAATAACCGCGCCATTTGCAAATTTAGATTGATTTGTTAATTTAATACCTTCTTCTAAATCTTTAACTCGTACAATGCTTAATACTGGAGCAAAAATTTCATCTTGCCAAATTTTCATTTCTTGATTTACACCATCAAAGATTGTCGCACCTACAAAGTAACCTTCTCCAACTTCTTCCTTAATTTTGCGACCATCAACTAATAAAGTTGCTCCATCTGCTACACCGCTATTAATATAGCCTAATACGCGCTCTTTATGAGATTCACGAATTAATGGTCCAACATAATTATCTTCGTGGAAACCGTCACCTACTTTTAACTTCTTCGTCTCTGCTACTAGTACGTCGATGAATTCATCAGCAATTTCATCAACTACTGCTACTACTGAACATGCCATGCAGCGCTCTCCACTACTTGCGAATGCAGATCCAATTACACCTTGCACTGTTTTCTCAAGATTGCAATCAGGCATTACAATCGCATGGTTTTTTGCACCAGCTAACGCTTGTACACGTTTCCCGTGTTTCGTACCTGTTTCATACACGTAACGAGCTACCGGCTCAGATCCAACGAATGAAATAGCTTGAATATCTTTACTTTCTAAAATGCTATTTACAACATCTTTTCCGCCTTGTACTAAATTCAATACCCCTTTTGGAAAACCAGCTTCATAGAATAACTCTACAAGTCGCTCTGCTAAAAGTGGCGTTCTTTCCGATGTTTTTAATACGAACGTATTACCGCAAGCAATTGCAAGTGGGAACATCCATAATGGAATCATCATTGGGAAGTTAAACGGTGTAATACCAGCAACAACTCCAATTGGGTAGCGCCAAATCGATCCATCAATGCCGCTAGCAATATTCGGAAGAGCTTGTCCCATCATTAAATTTGGTGCTGATGTTGCAAGTTCTACCGCTTCAATCCCTCGCTGCACTTCACCAGTTGCATCCGTTAATGTTTTACCATTTTCTAGCGTAATGATTTTAGCAAGCTCTTCTTTGTTTTCTTGTAAAAGCTGTAAATATTTATATAATTGTCTTGAACGATTCGGAACTGGTACTTTAGACCATGTTTCGTATGCTGCTTTTGCCGCTTCAACAGCTTTTTCAACATCTTCTTTCGGAGATAGCGGAACGTAAGCGATAATTTTTCCAGTCGCCGGATTCGGAACTGCTTCTACTTCTGTACCAGTAGATTCTACCCACTCACCATTAATATGATTTTTTACTCGTTTAATTTCAGTTGTAATCATTATATTCTCTCCTTTTTTATGATGTATATAAGTCTATTATTTTTGATTAGAAATTAACTGTTCACTAACTTTCTTATATAAAGCAGCCATATCGTTTTCACCATATCCTGCCTCACTTGCTTCTTCATATACGTTTAATAGCATTTCGCTTACTGGTAAGTGAAGTTCGCTTTCTTTCGCTAAATCTACTGCAAATCCTAAATCTTTCTTTAATAAATTCACAGTAAATCCTGGATCGTAGTTTTCAGTTGCAATGAAACTTTTATAATTACGCTCATAAATTCTACTTTGACCGTAACTTACATTTAAAATATCAAACATTTTATCTAAATCCATATTATTCTTTTTCGCTAATGTTAAAGCTTCACTCACACCAGCTGTATAAAAACCAATTAATAGGTTATTAATTAATTTAACTGTTGTGCCACTATCAATCTGCTCACTAACATGGAAAACATTCGCGCCTAGTACGCCCATGATAGATTCCGTTTTCTCATATACTTCTTTCGATCCACCAACCATAAACGTTAATGTACGGTTTTCAGCTCCAATTACCCCACCACTAACAGGCCCTGCTAAAAAGTCTACTTTCTTTTCCTTTGCAGCTTCCTCTAACTGTTTGTTTAATTGTGGAGATACAGTACTTGTATCAATTAAAACTACATTCGAGTGGCTATTTTCAAATAATCCTTCTTCCCCAAAATACACCGCTTCAACAGCGCGAGGTGAAGGTAAACTTGTAAAAATCACATCGCATGTTTCTGCTAGTTTTGAGATTGATAAGCCAATAATTCCTCCTTCATTTTCAAAGGAAGCTTCGGCCTCTTTATTTAAATCCACACCGTATACTGTGTAACTCGATTTAACTAAATTTTTAGACATCGGAAGACCCATATTACCTAAACCGATAAAGCCAATCTTTTTCATATCGCTTTCCTCCTATTTACACAATATACTTTCCGCGATTTATAATAGCTTTCGCAATTTCTCTCTTTTTTGTAAATACGTTCGTGTATAAAGGCACTAATAATTGACGAATTTCAGCTAAAATTACGTGTCTATCTTGTTCTTCTGTGACAGCCGCTGCAAGTATAGAAATCGCTGCTTCTTCTACTTTACGATAGCCTTCTTCACAAATAACATCAGTTATCATTTGTTTCGTACGCTCTTTCTCTTCACCATTTTTACTAATTGCTTTACTCGTGCGTAAAAATGCTGATTCCATGACGTACACGTCCGTTAACATATTTGATAATACACGTGAATATTCTTGTTCTTGGTCAATTTTTAACCCTGGAGTTTTAGAGAGCGTTTTCAAAGATTGTTTCAACAATTTTTTCGCTAATAAAATGTAACGATGGTTTCTTTCAACATTTGCTACATCAACTTCTACTTCAGTATCTTCAATTTGTTCCATTTGCTTCATTAACATTTTAGCAACTGTTAATCTATTAATTTCGTTTGTTCCTTCAAAAATACGACTAATTCTAGCGTCACGATATAATCGTTCTACCTCGTACTCTTGCATATAACCGTAACCACCATGGATTTGTACAGCTTCATCTACGATATGACCAAGTGTTTCAGAAGCATTTACTTTATTAAGTGCACATTCAATTGCAAATTGAGACATTTTCTTCATAAGATCTTCATCACTCTCATGAATTGCTTCATCAATTACACCTGCTGTACGGTAGGCTGCACTTTCTGCACCATATGTAGCAATGATCATATTTGCAATTTTCTCTTGAATCATCGTAAAATCTACTAATTCCGTTTGGAACTGTTTTCGCTCTTTTCCATATTGAACCGACAAACCAATTGCTTGTTTTGCTGTTCCAATATTTCCAAAAGCCAGCTTTAGTCTAGCGAAGTTAAGAATATTAAGAGCTACGTGATGCCCTTTTCCAACTTCCCCTAAAACATTTTGAGCAGGGATGACAACATCTTCTAAAATTAGGGTAGCCGTTGAAGAACCTTTAATCCCCATTTTCTTTTCTTCTAGTCCAATGGATACACCTTCACATGTTCTTTCGACAATAAACGCTGTCATTCCTTTATTTGTCTTCGCAAAAACAACGTATACATCTGCCATATGAGCATTTGTAATCCACTGCTTCTCACCATTTAACTTCCAAGCAGTACCATCTTCATTTAATACTGCACTTGTTTTTGCACTTAAAGCATCAGAACCAGCATTTGGCTCAGTTAAAGCATAAGCCCCAATCCATTCTCCAGACGCAATTTTCGGCAAATATTTTTCTTTTTGTTCTTTCGTTCCGTAATATATGTAAGGCAATGTACCTACACCAGCGTGTATATTAAAGGAAACACTAAATGCACCAGCGTATCCCATTTTTTCTGCTACAAGCCCTGAAACTGCCTTTCCTAACTCAAATCCGCCGTACTCTTCTGGGACTTCGATACTTAATAATCCAAGTTCTCCAGCTTTCTCAAATAATTGACGAGAAATTTTATAGTTATGTTGTTCTATATTCTCCATTTGTGGAACAATTTCTTGTTTAACGAATTGTTCTGTCGTTTTTGCGATTAAATCTTCATCTCCTGAAAAATCTTCTGGCGTAAAGAAAGTATAATTCACATCTTTATTAAGTGAAAAAAATTCATCCCACGGTAACTTTGTTTTCTCCATCTGAATCCCCCTATCATTTCGGCCTTACTTGCTACTACGTATGCTCGTCTACGATGAGTGGAATTTCTTATTTTTGAAAACAGAAGGCGATGAATTGTCACATCAAGCAGTTCGTTTTGCCAAAGATGTATTCTCATCGCCTTAGTTGTTTTATCTATTGATCCTCTGATAATACTGTTTTTGCAATTCCAGTATCTAGTTCTTCAAAGTCATGATATGAAATTGTTTCATATAACTCACTTCTCGTTTGCATACTTGAAAGTGCATCTTTTTGAGAACCTGTTTCCTTAATTAAAGTAAACACATTCTCATATGCTTTCGCTGCAACACGAAGTGAAGTTACAGGATAAATAACCATTTGGAAGCCCATATTCGCAAATTCCTCTGCACTATAATACGGCGTTTTCCCGAACTCAGTCATATTCGCAAGTAAAGGCGCATTTACTTTACTATTAAATAGACGGAACTCTTCTTCTGATTGAAGTGCTTCAGGGAATATTGCATCTGCACCTGCTTTTACATAGGCGTTCGCTCTTTCAATCGCTTCATCTAAGCCTTCTACACCGCGAGCATCTGTACGTGCCACAATATATAAACTTGGTGCAACTTCTTTAATCGCTTTAATCTTTTGAACTAACTCTTCTGTAGTAACAAGTTTCTTACCATTTAAATGTCCACATTTCTTCGGTAATTGTTGATCTTCAATTTGAACAGCCGCAACTTTTGCTTCCACCATTTCTACTGCTGTTCTCGCTACGTTTAATACACCGCCAAATCCTGTATCAATATCAACAAGAACTGGTAAATCTGTAGCTCTTACTAGATCCCTTGCTCTCTCTGCTACTTCAGTAGACGTCACGATTCCTAAATCTGGTAGACCTTTACTTGCAGTATAAGCAGCTCCCGATAAATATAAAGCTGAAAAACCTGTATTTTTCGCAACAAGAGCAGCCATTGCATCATGAGCACCTGGAATTTGCAAAATCCCATTTGCTTCTACTAAAGCTCGGAAGCGATTCGCAAGCTCCTCTTGTGTTGACTGTTTATTCACAACCCAAGCCATTCTATATTCCCCCTATTATTAATTTAAGAATAGATCTACAAATTCGTTTACATTCATATTTTCTAGTTTTTCTTCATTTAGACAAACTTCATGAATTTGTTCTTGTTGCTTACTAGAATAATGACCTGCCATATTTGCAGTGAATTTTTGAACAACTTTTGGAATTGCTTCGTCTCTACGGAAACGGTGACCAAGTGGATATTCACATTCCACATTTTCTGTTACAGTGCCATCCTTGAAATGAACTTGAACAGCGTTGGCGATTGAGCGCTTGTTCGGGTCAAGGTAATCTAAACTGTACTGTTTGTTTTCAACAACAACCATCTTATTACGTAATTCATCTACACGTGGATCATTTGCTACTACATCCTCATAATCATCCGCAACGATATCTCCTTTTAACAAACCAATTGCCGTAATGTATTGTAAGCAATGATCACGATCAGCTGGGTTATTTAATGGACCTTCTTTGTCGATAATACGAATTGCTGATTCATGAGTTGTAATCGTAATACGATCAATTTCATCTAATCTTTCTTTAATTTCTGGATGTAATTTCACAGCACACTCTGCAGCTGTTTGTGCATGGAACTCTGCTGGATATGAAACTTTAAATAATACATTTTCCATTACATAAGACTCTAATGGTCTTGCTAACTTTAATTCTTGTTTATTGAATAATACATCTTGGAATCCCCAGCCTGGTGCAGATAATGCTGTTGGATATCCCATTTCACCTTTTAGAGCAGTCATTGCAAGATGAACACCGCGGCTTGTTGCATCACCTGCTGCCCATGATTTACGTGAGCCTGTATTTGGTGCATGACGATATGTACGAAGACTAGAATTATCAATCCATGCATGTGATAATGCATTAAAGATTTCTTCACGTGTTCCGCCGAGCATTTTTGCAACTACAGCAGTTGTTGCTACTTTTACGTATAATACATGGTCAAGACCAACACGATTCAAACTATTTTCTAAAGCTAGTACACCTTGAATTTCATGTGCTTTAATCATCATTTCTAATACTTCACGTACTTTTAATGGTTCTTTTCCTTCTGAAATACGAACACGGCTAATATAATCTGCAACTGCTAAAATACCGCCTAAGTTATCAGATGGATGTCCCCATTCTGCTGCAAGCCAAGTATCGTTATAGTCTAACCAACGGATCATACATCCGATATTAAATGCACCTTTCACTGGATCAAGCACATATGACGTACCTGGTACACGTGTACCATTCGGCACGATCGTTCCTGGTACAACTGGTCCTAGTAATTTCGTACACTCTGGATATTGTAGTGCTAAAATTCCGCATCCAAGTGTATCAAGTAATACGTAACGAGCAGTACTGAATGCTTCTGCGCTAGTTACCTCTTTATTTAATACATAATCCGCAATTTCTTCTAATAATGCATCTTTTTGTTTAATTTCATTTGTTTTAATCATACTATTCTTCCCTTTCTGTCGAAAATTCGTTATTATTAATGATGGGTGTCGGTCAAACACCCATCTAGCGGGCGGCGCTAACAACTCCCCAGTTGTTCTTATTTACTAAGTACATGTCGCTCGCCAACATAATTTACACGTGGACGGAACAATCGATTGTTCGCATGTTGCTCAATTACGTGCGCGCATAGTCCTACTGTTCTAGAGCTAAAGAAGATTGGTGTGTAAAGTTGAATTGGAATACCAAGCATCCAATATACTGGAGCTGCATAATAATCAAGGTTCGGATAAATTCCTTTTTCCTTCTCCATAATCTTTTCTCCAGCTTCACACATTTCATATAGTGTATAATCGCCTTTTACATCACATAACTGCTTTAAAGCTTCCTTCATCATCAGTGCTCTTGGATCCATCTTCTTCATATACACACGATGTCCAAAGCCCATAATTTTTTCTTTGTTATATAGTTTCTTCTGTAACAACTCTTCAAACTTCTCAACATTACCAGCTTCTAAAAGCATGTACATAACCGCTTCGTTTGCACCGCCGTGTAAGCTACCTTTTAAAGATGCAACTGCACCTGTTAAAGCACCATATAAGTCCGATTGCGTTGATGCAATAACGCGCGCTGTAAATGTAGAGTTTGGCATTTCATGTTCACTATATAAAACAAGGGAACGATCAAAGATCTTCTCCTCAAGTTCAGTTGGTTTTTTACCTGTTAACATATAGAAGAAATTCGCGCTATATGTTAATTCCTTAAGAGGTTCGATTGGGTCTTCATTATTTAAAATATGATAGCTATTCGCTACAATGTTTGGTACTTTACTCAATAATTTGTACCCGCGGCTTTTGTTTACTTCTAACGAACGGTTTTCGATATCATTATCATAACCAGCTAATGCGGACACACCTGTACGCAATCCATCCATCGGGTGCGTTTCTTTCGGTAATGCCTTTAATACGTTGAATACACCTTCTGGTACCGCGTATTCTTCTTTTAATTTCTTTTCGAGTTTTGCTTTTTCATCCTCATTTGGTAGATGTTCTTCCAATAAAAGGTGCACAATGTCTAAATACTCTTTTGTTTTTGAGAGTTCGATTAAATCATACCCTTGAATTACAATTTCACCTTTCACTGTGTCAAGAAACGAAATTTTCGTCTCCGCTGCCACTATACCATCTAATCCCGGGGAAAATTTTTCTTCAGCTTTCATCATTATTTCCTCCAATCCTAATAGATCTTCGTGCACATAACTGTAAGCCTTTACAAAATCGTGAAACTACATTTCTATTTCAATGTATCAGAGTTTTTAGAAGATTTCAATTTATTTTATAATGATAAGTTTCCTATACTTTTACCGATGTAACAATACAATTTTTCAAAAATAATTTTCATATTTTATAAAGAAAGGACAGACTTCTTTGTTCGCCTTATTAAAACAAAATATAAGGATGAATCAGAAAATCCTACAGAACATATCATTCTCCCATTTTTTTTAAGAAAATAAAAAAACGAGCTGTACACATATACAACTCGTTTCTTCATAATATTTATTTCACTATCTCTTCAATATAATTCTTATATAAAACTTATTTACTTTTAAAAAAGTTATTATTTTACATAATTAAATTAAATTCCTACGTTTCCCCGTACTAACCTACAACTAAATGATAGTTTTGAAAGTGCTAAAGATCATCAACTTACATAATTTGCCATATAATTTCCTAAAGACTATTCCTAAAGAATATCCAGGCTGAATTGGACTATTAACATGCTATATTCAGAATTCTTCCTTAAACCATTGTAGAGCGTCATGTTCAATTGAAATTTTGATCTTTGTTCCTCTCGTTTACGCAAATTCTTTTTTACCTAATCGCTGTTTTACAAAAATGACAAAAATAATGAAAGCGATTAGTCCTGAAATTGCACTACCTGCAAATAAAATACGGTAACCGAACATTTGCGAAACAACTCCAAGTAAAATCGCACCAAGTCCAATCCCTAAATCAAATGCGGTAAAGAATGAAGCGTTAGCAACTCCTCTTTTACTCGGATCAATAATTGTAAGCATCGCTGCTTGTAATGCGGGCTGTGCTGAACCGAATCCAACACCGTATAATGCAGCTGCGATAACTACCCCTATTAAACTATTTGAAATCGTTAATACAACTATCGCGATAATCGTAATACATAGTGCCGGGAGTATAATAAATACTTCTCCATACTTATCTAATAGTTTTCCTGAAATTGGTCTTACAATCGTTAAAGCAACTGCATATACAAGAAAGAATGTCCCAGGATTCACATCGATTGAAGATGCAAATAGCGGTAAAAACGTCGTAATTCCTCCATATGCAAATGATAAAAAGAAAACTACAATTGTAATGGAGAGAACCGATTTTTCAAACAACTGCATTTTCCCTTTTTCTTTTTGTGGTGTGAATGGCATTTTCGTCATGAACGATAATAGGACTGCCATAAAGGATAAAAGAGTTGCCAACAAGAATAGGCCGTGAAATGAATAATGTTGTACAACCGATAATCCAATCATTGGGCCGATCGCCATTGCAATTGTCATAGCCATCCCGTACCAACCCATACCTTCACCACGGCGTGAATCTGGAATAATATCAGTTATCGCTGTTCCAACAGCTGTTGTAGAAACAGCCCATGTCACGCCATGAATAACCCGTAAAACAGCTAAAAGAACAATAGTCGATGCTAAATTATAAGAATACATCGTTATCCCAAAAAAGACGAGTCCGAAAATAATAAAAGATCTTCTCCCATATTGATCTAACATTCCTCCGATAATCGGTCGTATTACAACTGCTGCTATTGTAAACATTCCCATCATAAGTCCAACTTGTGATTCATTACCGCCTATCTCTTTAATAAAGAGCGGGAGCGTTGGTACAAGTAAATAAAATCCTGTAAAAAAAAATAACATTGCGAAAGTCATTTGAATAAATGATTTCGTCCATAATCGTTCCATTAAAATTCCTCCATAAACACGTATATTCTTGCAATTAACACCTCCATTTTACATTTTCTTAGTCCCTTTTCCCTCCGTAAATAGACGTAACTTTTTATAATAAATGGTCCACCATCAATATAAATTGGTCTTACAACTTTATAAGTATACATTAGCCTAAAGTCCTATCTATATGTACCTTTATACGCGTGAAAAGAATATACTACTTTATTATCACAACTTAGGAGTGATTATGTTATGTGGGTATCTTCAAGAGTAACAGCCGTCGTTCCTTCGACTCCTGGGATACACGTTCCAGCCGTTCATACAGCTAGTTCCGATGTAGGAATTGAACTTCCTGCAACTTGGCAACAATATCAAATTCCAGGTCAAGTTACTCCCTCATTTTGGCATCATGGCGCACATCCAAGTAGTACTACCTTTTACAACCCCAGTTATACTCCATTGCCTCAGGCTCAAGTTTTTTATCATTTTCCATCAATTTATTTTCAAAATTTCTACGGTACTTTTAACATTTAAATTTAAACGATAAAAAAGCACTTAAGATTGTAATTTTCACAAATCTTAAGTGCTTTTTTGTACTTTTTATTAACTTCTCTTATTGTCCATTATTGACAGGGGCTTCTCCTGCATTCCCGCCAGTCTCTGGTTGTGTGGTCGCTGGTGGAGTTGTATTTCCTTGACCTCCCCCATTATTTGCTGGAGGTGTTGTATTTCCTTGGCCTCCTCCATTATTCGCTGGAGGTGTTGTATTTCCTTGGCCTCCTCCATTATTCGCTGGAGGTGTCGTATTTCCTTGGCCTCCTCCGTTATTCGCTGGAGGTGTCGTATTTCCTTGGCCTCCTCCATTATTCGCTGGAGGTGTTGTATTTCCTTGGCCTCCTCCGTTATTTGCTGGAGGTGTCGTTCCTTGGCCATTTCCATTATTTTGTTCATTTTGTTTCTTTTCTTCTTCTTGTTTCTTTTGTTCTTCTTGCTTCTTCAGTTCCTCTTGTTGCTTTTGTTCTTCTTGTTTTTTAAGCTCTTCTTGTTTCTTTAATTCTTCTTTGTTTTTCTCTTCTTCAGTTTTTTGCTTTTGATCTTGTTTTGGTTGTTCCGTTGTATCCGGTACGCTCGTATTTGGTGAAGAATCACGTTTTTCACCTTTTATACGTAGCTCACTACCTTCTTGAATAACACTACTTGGCATTTTAAAGCGTGATTTGTCAGTAGCAAACTCACTCATCATTTCTTTAAAGATCAACTGTGCAATTTTCGTATTTTTACTACTAATATACTCGTCCTTACCATCTTTCATATATCCAGTCCATACCGCCATCGTATATTGCGGCGTATAACCTGCAAACCAACTATCCCGGGTTGCACTTTCTGGAATGTTATATTTTGCTAGTTGTTTTGAATCATAGTTTGTTGTACCTGTTTTACCAGCTACATCTAAAGAACTTATATTTGCCGCTGTACCAGTACCAGATGTTACTACTGAACGAAGCATATCAGTAATCATATATGCTGTAGAGTCAGCTATAACTTGTTTTGGTTTTTGCTCAAAACTTTGTGACTTACCGTCTGGATAAACTACTTTCTTAACAAAATGCGGTTTTGCATACTTTCCACCATTACCAAATGTCGCATAAGCACCCGCCATTTCAGTTGGTGATACTTCATTTGTACCAATAGCTGTAGATTCTGCCGGCGGTTTATTAAATGTAATACCTAATTTCTCAGAGAATTCCTTTGATTTATTAAGTCCTACTTCTTTTGCAGTTTTAACTGCTGGAACGTTACGTGACATTTTTAACGCTTCACGCATAGTAATTGGGCCTAGGTGACTTCTGTCCGCATTTCGAAGTTCTTGTCCAGTTGAATATTTAAATGGAGAATCATCAATTTGATGATACGTAGCCCATTTTAAGTATTCAATTGCAGGACCGTAATCAAAGATTGGCTTCATAGTTGAACCAGCTGCACGATCTAAATCAATTGCCATATTATGCCCTTTAAATACTGCCTTATTTTCACCACGGCCACTACCTATAGCACGAACCTCTCCTGTTTTCGTATCCATAAATGTGAATGCACCTTGGAATTTATCATTTGGATAATTAATAATATTTTCATTTAATATCCTATCAGCAGCAATCTGTGCATCTTTGTCTAAAGTTGTATAAATTTCTAAACCGTCAGAACCAATGTTAGCATCTGGCAATTCTTTTTCAACTTCTTTCACAACCGCATCCATAAATGCAGGATATGGCATTGCCTGAACAGTTGCAGTCTTAAGTCCATCTGTAACTTTAACTTTCGAAGCTTCTTCCATTTCTGCCTTCGTAATATATCCATGTCGATTCATTAATCCTAGTACAACATTTCTTCTTTCTGTTGCCCTTTGAATATTTTCCGTTTTTGTTGGATCATAGTTATTCGGTGCTTTCGGTAAACCTGCAAGCATCGCAACTTCTGGTAATGTTAACTCTTTTAATTCTTTACCATAGTAGTTTTGTGCTGCTGTTGCGATACCATATGAACGGTTTCCTAAGTTAATTTTATTTAAATACATTTCTAAAATTTCATGTTTTGAATATTGTTGTTCTAGCTTATACGCTAAATATATTTCCTGAACTTTACGTTTTGATGTTTTTTCCATCGATAAGAAGTAGTTTTTAATAACCTGTTGCGTTATTGTACTTCCACCTTGTGAACCGTAATCTCCTTTAAGACTCACCAAGACAGCACGGGCAGTACCTTTAAAGTCTACTCCACTATGCTCATAAAAACGTGAATCTTCTGTTGCTAAAAATGCATTTTCTACTAATTTAGGAATTTGATCATACGTAACATTCGTCCGTTTTTCTTTCCCGTATTCATATACCAAATCGCCATTTTTATCATAAATTTTTGAGGATAACGGATTAACAAGTTTTGCTTTCTCAAGTTTCGGTGCATCCTTAATCATTACGAAGAAGGTAGCAACCCCTGCCACTAAACCAACAATACCAAGTAATAAACAAGTAATTAAAAACTTACGAAAGAATGAAGTTTTCCCTTTTGGTTTTTGTGTTTTAGAAGCTGGCTGTTTTTTCTTTTTAACTTGTCGTCGTTCCTCTCGAGAACGATAATTTTCTGACATGTTACTTTCTCCTGCCTTTCAATTCTCCCGTTGATTTACTTAAAAATATTGAGGTCACTTTCTAAACTGAAGTTAATTAAGAAAGTATATCGACCTGGAGCATTCAATATTTTCCTAATTCACAGATTATAAATTTTAGAATACTTCTTATACAAACTATTTTCACTTCTATTTTTCCTAATAATGCTGCCCCTTTAAGCATAGAATGTAAAAAGTGAATTTTTAATACCTCGTATAAATAATATACCTTTTTTTCAAATGGTCAATATTTTCTTATTTATAAATCAAAGGTGAAATAAAAATAGCACAACGATATGTACTTCGTGTGAACTTCCTTATAATTACGTATAACGAACATTTAATATATTGCATATAAGTATAATACCTCTTTAATTATAAGGATTTCAACACCACAACCTCAACATCTACAAGAAATTATTAAAAATGAGAAGTGAGGAGTTGCGTAATGATGAAACTATCTCCCGTGATTTCAAAAAATATAGTTGCTGTTGGCTATAATCCTTTTTCTATGATTTTGCGCATTCAATTAAAGAATGGAATGTATGATTTCTTTAACGTGCCTGAAAACATTTACACCGGTTTATTAAGCGCACAATCTAAAACTAATTATCACAATACTTATATTAAAAATTCTTACCGCTATACTAAAATTTAAACTTAAACAGAATGAAAAAAAGAAAGGAGGTAGTCCCCCTTTCTTTTTACAATCATTTCACGACTTAGCTATCTTCTATTCCTCTTATTCATTTCATCATATGCTTCAATTTGTTTTTTTAATCTCCGGTCTGCTTTTTTATCATGTACAACTAATATCGCATGTATAACTCCTGGAACCCAAAATATTAATGTTAATAGGAAGTTAATTATTGCTTGAAATGGTTTTCCACAAAATAATACGGCTACTGGTGGTAGTAGAATTGCCAATAAATACATCATCTCTTGAAAACTCCTTGTTTTGTATTTTTTATCTCTCTTCTTTTCATACGCTCACAAAACCAATTATTTTTATATTTCATAAATTCCAATTAAGCATGAAAAACTTTTCTACTCTTATATATTCTATTCAAATGCCTAAAAACCTACTACTTCAATCTTACCACGTATGTAAAATTAAAATCCCCCTTCCTTTATCAAATGTGTATTTTCATATTTTTATTTTTTCTAATCTGTCTTCTTTCTCTATTATAGTTAATCCAATCGCAGAAATAATAGTTCCTATTGCTTGTATCCAAATACCAATGAGTGCTATTATCTTCTCATTCTTCTTATCAACCATACTGCCTTCATTTTCTATTTCGTTCTTTGATACATTAATAATACCTTGATACGCTTGAAGTCCAGCACCTAAACTTTGCAAAGAATTACCTAGTATTATAATTCTCTGTATTGCTTTCATCTGAAGTAAAGCTGCTTCTACTCCTAAAAAAGCACCAATCGATTGTAAACTGTTCCCGATAATTATGAGATGATCATTCTCTTTCAATTGTTTATTTATATTAAAATATGTTCCTATTACATTTGATATATTCCCTAATGCTAATAATTCAATGCCCATTTTATCAAGCATTTCACTTTTATTCTCCAAACACATATTTTGATTTTCTCTTTCAGCTTCATTTCCGGTATCATTACTCGCTATTATTTGTAATATATAACCGAGGGCTTGTAATGAGCTTCCTACAATTACAAGATCTGATTCAACTTTCTCTTCTCCAATAAATCCTCTTGTCGTCCCAATAGCCGCAGTAAGATTTCCTCCTACTTGAAACCATGCTCCTGTCACTTTTAAACCGCTTGGATTCATTTTTATCACCTATTTAGAAATTTTCTAGTGCTTTTTTCGCCATACACAAATGACATCCTTTATCTCATATTTATTTTCTATATGTAATTTTGTGCATTCTAAAATGTGTTAATCATACAAAAAAGCACCTTTAAGGTACTTTTTTTAGACAAAGCGTATATCACTGAAAATATGCTAATTAAAAGATACGTATACAATTCAAAATATATTTACATACATTCTGGGCATGTCAATGAAGCTCCATTTTTATCTATTGTTATATTTAATATATATTGAATCGCATGATCTGACCACATTTCAGGTGTGGGTGATTCATTTACATACTGTGGTGCACATGAATACAGCATTGGGCTCCTAATACTTCCGCCCGGATCTAAAGCAACTACAGCCATACCATAGGGTAATTCAAGTGCCATAGATTTCGTGATACCTTCAATTGCAAACTTTGAGGCACAATATGGCGCCAGCTCAGCTTCTCCCTCTCGGCCCCAACTAGAACTCATATTAATAATCATTCCTTCTTTCCTAGCTACCATCGCTGGGACAAATGCCCTAATTACATTTACTACACCATTTACGTTTACATTCATTACATTTTCGAATTCTTGAGCTGTTACTTTCCACAGTGGCGCATTTTTATTAACAATCGATGCATTATTTATTAACAAGTCAGGTGCTCTATATCTATGAAGTATATAACTCGCCCAATTACTTACTTGCTGGGAGTCTGAAACATCGATTATTTGAAAATCATGTATATTACCGTAATATTTTTTCAATTCTTCAATTTTATCTTTTGAACGTCCACAGCCATATATATTCCATCCCAATTCATGAAATCGATCAACCATTGCACGACCTAATCCTTGCGTCACTCCTGTAATCATTACAACTTTTCCAGTTTCGTTTCGCTGCATATACCTCTCCTCCTTTATAAAATTTTACACTCTCCCTTTTCATTCAGCCATTTACTAAAGTATCAACTCATTTCATACTTTAGTAGGAGTTTTTATGTAAGCAAAAAGAGTAACCATAACAGTTACTCTTGCTTATATATCAAAAAAGTCATTATTTATTTCGTTATTGCTTTTATATTTCAGCTTCTCTTTCCCGCATTTCTCACACAATATATAAAAGTTACACCTAGATTACCTCTTTTAAAATCTTCATTATCCTTAATAAAACCATATTTATGCTTACAGTGAGATTCATCTAAAAAATTTTTAAACCATTTTTTCAACATAGAACAGTTAACCTCTATGAAAGAATCTTCATCTATTCTGATTACCGATTTTTATTTAAATTCTCAATCTCATTTTGCAACTTTTTGAATTGTTCAAAATGCATAGTGATAGATTGACTATTTCCATAATCAACACTATGCTTCACAAATAAAATACCAGTGTCATGAAAAATTGCTTCCAGTTCTTTTCTGATGGATACTTTCATTATATGTGCTGTTTTAATAGCCGATAAAATTGCAATTTCATTAAACTTTAATTTTATTTCATTTGGACAAAATGCTTCTTCAACCAATATAACTTCATTGCTATAAATAAGTGCAACAAGATTACTTGATTTTGCATCTGTTAAATCTACTTTTTTTATAACATTATTCATTACATTTTGCCTCCTTTGATTTTGTATATATTAATTATACAATTGTTTTTTAAAATTAATCGACCTTACATTAATTTTAACATACTTTTATTGTAGGATTAAGCTACACTTCAAACGTTTTACTATTCCACAATTTTTGTTACATGAACCATTTGGACTATAAGGCCATATAGTAATGTTAACAAATGATTGTAAAGCGGGTGAAAACTATGCCCTCAGTTGTAGGGAATTTAGTTGTACAAAATAGTAACGGTTCATTTAACTTAGGCGATTTCTACAACGTTTCTCCGAAAGAAAATACGAAGGCTTATAATGGATCTGGTGCTTCAAACGTTGGTTTTGTTGTTAATACTTTTAATGGCGTGAGCGCGACTAATACGTTTGATTCTGACCTTGCAGATCAAAACCAAGTGGGTACAGCCTAATCCTATTTTTTCATCGTTCTGTTTAGGAATTTTAAATTTGTCTATACTATAATTAGGCTGTTACACAGCTATTATTGATTTTTGGAGTACCCTATCTTTTTCTCCCTTTCCCTGGGGCTCAGCAGCTAGTATGAAGCTAGCTGCTTTTTCGTTTCATTATTTATATCCCTCATCTAAAATAACGTAAAGGAAGCTAAAATTGAAATTTCAGCTTCCTTTACGTTATTTCAATAATATCAGAAGTATTAAATACGTAAGTTTTATAAAATGCGTCCGTACATATTACAATGCGCTTTAGCGGGTTTATATGCACTACTGTCATATAACTTGTAAGGATGTAACCATCTTCAAAATATGTCACCAATATTTCTTTCTCAGACAATAATGACGTTAATAATTTATCAGAAATTCTCTCTTTTGCTTCGTTTGTTAAGAGCGGTTTTTGTACTTTAAACTTCTCTCCAATAACCTTTCGCAAACTTAACAACTGTTCCGACATTACTGTAAATGGAACCCATTCTCTTTCTATTTTCTGCATCTTTACATCATTCATTTCTTTATCTCCTTGATCATTTATCCATTCAATTTCACACATAATGGTACTCAATTATTCTTTCATAATGCTAGGCTCATATTTATCCGGCATTAACAGGTAGTGAAGCTCCTACCTCAAAATCCGCTATATGCGAGGAGGTAAGACGAAAATCAACTGCCCGTTAACGCTTAATTGGTGAAAGCTAATAAATAACGGACGATGAACACCCTGCTTATTAAAGTTTCACTTTATTTCTTATTCGTATACTATCTACACATACAAGAACATTCGTTCTAATTATACACGAACTTACGTTCTTTTGGAATGATTTAAATTATATTTTTATCCATCATTTATTTTTTCTTCATCAAGTGAGCTTTTCACTTCTTATATAATAGGCCGTCCACATATCAACAGAAAAAGCGACTTCATACAAAGTGAAGTCGCTTTTTTCTAATAACGTATATTTCCATATTTATTTTTCTATCCTGACAAGCGTTCTTTCCGGGATACAAATCTCATCTATATTAAAATGATTTATTTTTAATTTTAATTCTCCCACTCGTTCCTGATCTTCATCACCAACCCAACAACTGAATAATTCAAAATAGTCCCCCTCATTTAAATAACCTTCCATAATCGAGCATAAAGCTAATAGCTTTTTTTTAGCTTCTTTCTTCTCCTTTTCACTTTGCCACTCAACAAGTTCAATGCCCCAGCTCGTTGAAACTTCATACGTGTAACTTGTTTGAAATTGAAACTCTTGTACAATTTCAAGCATACTTTCATCTGAAAAGCACGACCCAAAAACAATTACATCATTAGAATCTGGATCCGTTAACGGAATTTCTACATTGCACCCTATATAACTTGCTAAACTCATTTTTACTCCTCCAATATTCATATACAAAATACTTTATATGAATATTTATCTACTCGAATGTAAAATCCCTGCCTAAACTAAAAAGTTTTAATTTTTCAAGTTTATTAACCAACTATAAATGAAAGCATATATTATAAAGAACGAACTCACAAAATTTAAGGAATTTATAACGAACCACAATTCATTCCTTATGAATTTCTATGAAAAGAGAGCAATTTAAACACTCTCTTTTCGTACATAATGTATAAAACTATTTATAAATAATTGCCCCTTATTATTACATATATTTTGGTTGTACTATTATATGTAACTCCCTCTCTGTTACTGCTTTTTTTGGGTTACGAAAATACTCTAATTCATATTTTAATACTTCATACTCAACCATCCCAATCTTGATCCCTTTCGTTTCTTTTAAAATAGCTAATAAGTTGCTTATATCTTCATCATACGATTCAAAAACCTTCCCTCCACCTTCTCTTTGAAAAATTACTTTCATATTTTCTCCTCCTACGTAATATATTTATCTATTAAATAATTTCTTTAAAAGCATTCTTTCTTTTCCCTGAAAATTTCATACTAAAAAGAACATTCTTTTTTAGTAGAATGTTCTGCTTTTCACTTCATTTAACATCAATATTTTTTCAATACTATTGTATGTTTCATTCTGCAAATTATGTTTATCCACTTCAATAAAGAAAAACTTAAATCACTTCAAGTTTTAATTAGCCCGCGCCAATCAGACTACATGCAAATAGTGGAATGAAATTAAGCAAACGAAACATTATAATATCAACATTCTATGAAGTATTGATCATTCCAATTTTAAAAAAATACATAAATTCCCATTGAAATTCTTAATATTTAAATGTAATATTATATTGTCTTACTATCTATTTATAACACACACACTAACTAGAAAAAGGAACCTATATAGGTTCCTTTTTCTAATTGCAATCATTATTTCTTTTCTAGAAATTCAAATGTATTTTTAAATTCTTTATCATTCACTTTAATATCCGCATCTTTCAATAAATCATTAACTACTTGCTGTTTCCATTTACCTGTCGTATCTTGTAGTCTTTGCTGTTCTAAATCTTTACGAATTTGATCTTTTACTTCATCAAATGGCTTCAATTCTTTTTTATCTGTCACTTTAATAATATGGTAACCGTGAGTTGTTTTTACTGGCTCACTTACTTGTCCTGCATCTAATTTATATGCAGCTTCCTCAAATTCTTTCACCGTTTGCCCTGGAGCAAAACCAGTTATTTCTCCGCCTTGTTCTTTTGAACCAGGATCCTCTGAGTATTGCTTCGCTAAAGCTGCAAAATCTTCACCATTATTTACTTTCTCTTTCACTTCTTTAGCAGTCTTTTCATCTTTCACTAAAATATGACTTACCTTAATCTCTGGTTTATAGTTATCTTTTACATCTTTTTCTGTGACAGTCGCTTTAATCGCTTTCTCAAATGCGATTTCCGGCTTCATTTTTTCTTTTAATTCATCTTCATTTTTCAATCCAACTTGCTCTAAAGTCGATTTAAAGTTGTCACCCATTTTATCTTTTGCTTCTTCTACTTGTTTTTTTGCTTCCTCATCTGAAACTTTATATTTATCTAGTAACGCCTTACTTAACACCATTTGGTATAAAGTACTTTCCCCATATTTTTGTCTTAATTCTTTACTTAACTCTTTCTCTGTAACATTTCCTACTTTTGATGTTACTACGTTGTCTGAGGAACCACATGCCGATAATGCCAGTACTACGCATGAAATAATTGTTCCTAAAAATAACTTTTTCTTTTTCAATTCAAAATACCTCACTTTTATTATTATATAAGAATAACTATACAATATACTTGTGTTAACAATGTGTTTTCCACATGTAATTCATTTCATTTGAATAAACTATGTATCTTGTTCTTTTTTGTTCAAATATTAAAGGTCATCTTACTATTTATCAGTAAAATGACCCTTTACGTATTCCTATAGATTCTTAATAGTTACATGTTCTTCCAGTATCCAATTATTTTGCCCGATATCTACTGCATTTTTGGCTCTTCCCCACACACGAAAAGATTTTGATCCATCAATATTTCCTTTATAATTTATACATTCAGGCTCTGCATAATAATTCACTCCATACCCAACAGGATATTTTGAAACTGCATAAAACCATTCTACATCAAAATGTTTTACATATACCCACTGTTTATCATTGCCTAAGCAAATCATATCTTTATCTGCGTCTTCCCAATAACCATGTAAGACTAAATATGGATTTTTTTGAGTGATTGTACCTGTAAACTGAGGATTCGTAGGATTTTCATATACGTTTATGCCATATCCATCAGGATATTTTGAAACTGCAATACCAATGCCATTTGATTGCTGTGTATTCTCTTTGTTAAATTGAATAGATTGATTTACTTGATTCGAACCTATAAACCAAGAAAGCGACTTATTTCCTATTAATTGATTTAAATCACATTTCCCAATACCAGGAACATTTCCCGCATCAGTATATTGCCAAATATCACACGGATATGCTGGCTTATTCCCTCCATAACGAGGAATCCATACAAAATCAACTTCAATATTACGTGCTCCAAATGATATATACGTATGATGCCCCACATATAGCCCTACTTTTTTCGCACCTAAACGGCGTAATTCATCTATAAACGCTTGTGTCCCTCCTTGCATATCCATCATCGTTTGAATTTCTACGTCCACCACCCAAAACTTAGCAGATTTATCGCCGCTACTCCAAAAATCTTGTGCCTCTTTCCTTGCATCAGCAATAGATATAAAGCGACAAAATGCATAATTACCAAATGGAATACTGCGTTTCTTCATTTCATTCACATAATTTTGATACATAAAATCTACCGTATTCGAGCCATCTTGAACTCTAGCAATAACTAAATCTAGCCGAGATGCTGCAATATCCCAATCAATAGTTCCATTCCATTTTGAAATATCGATAATATACCCCACTACAATTCATCCCCTTTTTAATATCATATTCAAAGCTTGTCTTATTGAAAGCCCCTTATGCCTAATACTAGCTATCTATAATATAAATAAGGAGAATCTATATTATTTTTCAAAACATATAATCTTTTAATTACACTTCCACTAATTTTATTTATTTTTCATACAGCTCATTCACAAATTCGAGATATGCACTATCTTCTATTAGTAAATAATATCAATTAATTAACCTTTCATTAGCGCTATTATTAGAAACGTTTTCATTATTACTACTCATCGATATTAATCTTCTTTAGACTAATAAACATATGTATGACAGCTAACTTACTGTGTTTCTTGCGATTATTCTATATTCACGAAAATGATTTCCCTCACATTTCTTATATATTTTCAATTCAAACAGACTACTTTTACATGCTATATGAAATTCTGTAACTCTTTCATCAGTGGCAGTTTCGTTCATGATTCACAGCTTGTTAACCTGTAATTAGCTAGACAAAGTAACGTTTATGCATACAAAAAAGACATTTTCTATTAATGAAAATGTCTTCTTACAATTTAGTAAAACAGTTTTGGTGTCAACTCTGTATTTTGTAATTGTGCACTCTCACCGCTCGGAACACAGCTTGTGGAGAATAAAATTGGGATATCACAAATGTATTTCATTACATCATGAAATACATTTGCAGCAACACCAGTAAATGTTTGACATAAATTTGAAATATCATCATTAAAAAATTGAATCACTTGCGCAATAAAAACTGGAAAGACAACATTTGATCCACCAGGAAGCTGCGGCTGTACAACAACTTGTTCAAAATAAGGAGTATTTTCTAACGCCACTTGAAATAAATGAGCAATTTCAAATGCATCTAGTGGACATGGAAGTGGATTTACAATGTTATTTTCATTATTAGTTACAATAACTGTTACACTTACATTCCCAAATTCTACAAAAGATTTTAGAAGCGTTGCTAACGCTATCGCTTTTTCATTACTTAACGCATGCACTAAAATAATATAATTCCCGCCAACTGGAATTAGCGGACCAACTGAAACAGTTGGATCAGCACCAATTGAATTTTTTAACTCATTGAAATATGTGATCCACGGTGGTGAAAGCTGAGCTTGTACATTTTCTTGCACTCTTTCATTACCTCCTAATACAATTCTTACTACCACAATATGTATCAAGGAAAAAAGTGTATTAGATAAATTACTTATTTTTTGCTTTTACCTATTATATCGATTAAACATTTTATAGAACATACTCAGTTTCCAATGCATTTCCCACATTTTCACCACGGCATAAAACCCCATATTATTATCAACTCAACTAAAATTTCATATTATATTAATACGCCTTTATAATCTGAACGAAAAAGTGCAGAATAAGATGCTGCATATGAGGAGCTGATTTTATGAAAAAAAAACCTATCGTGGTTAAAGTTCCACCAAACTCAAAACTAAAAATCACATTTTTCGGTCCATGTAACGAGGTAATTACAAATGTTTCTATAATTAACCAACTTTCCACACCTAAGTGTCAAACTATTACGCAATATCCAAACTATAAGAAATACGAAACTGAAGTACGATCATTATCCAGTTGTTAATCCATTCTATTCACAATCCTTACAATTTGGTTAGCTCCGCGACTACGGGAATAGACCAAAATTACTCATTTCATGTTATTTCATTGATAATCTATTGATTTTTTACACGTTTTTATTAATCGAGCATATATTATCGTATGGAGATTATCCACTCATAAAACCTATCTTTCTTTAGAGCGTACTTTTTATGTATGCTCTTTTTTATTTATCTCTCATTCTGTACACATAAACCTGCTCACTTTTATATTTCACGGGCGATCAACCTATCTGCTGCTTATAAACAATTTAATCAATGTGTAATCAACAATACTCCTTTATTTATTATACGTTCACTACTCTGTTAAATTAGTGTATTGATTCAATCATCATTCATTAATATATTCTCCTTCTAAATTGACCAAATATGTATTAAAATTCTTTATATACTCAAGGAGGTCAAAAATGTTCAAGTTGCATCCCATACTACTCATCTTAGGATTTATTTTATTTTTATATAGTGTAATCGTCTTAATGTTTTTCCTTTCTATACAATAGCAATACCTACACAAACCTATGTTAAATATGTAATTTCTATATAGTAAAGAAAAAGCCCGTAATTATACGGCCTTTTATGTATTAATAAATTTAGATATCTTTTCTATTCCATAAGACTACTAGCAAATGTAATGCCTAAGAACTTTCACAACCATGTTACTTGTTTCGTTGTACTCTTTTTATTACCTGCAGAATATCTAATACTCATAATAAGCTAGCACTTTCAACCTTACATCCTAGCATGTGAAATTCTCCTGAAACAAACTATATTTAGCCTATTTACTTATATATTTTAGAAAAATAATAATAATCCCCCACTATTTGGTGTAGGGGATTAACTAAACCTACTGAAAAGTATTTTATTCTCTTCGTTATTTAATTGGAGAAGGAAATCTTGCAGCTTCAAAATGTGAGCCGTCTTCTGAAGGACTTAAAACTCCGTCTATGCTACTTTGTGCATAAACCTCAACTTGATCTCCTTCATTCAATTGAATAATCGTCGAAACACTTACTACATTTCCAAAACCTATTGGACCGAAAAAGTCATTATCTATAGCTATTGCTGCGTTTCCATTTACACGAATTTCTACACGAGCTCTATAATTTAAACTAGGATCGTTTGGAAAGAAACCAATCGTTCCAATAATAGAGTAAACTCCCCTAGTCTTCGGAATAAAAATAGACGTTACTGGATTATACTCATTTGCTAAATCAAATTGTTCATTTTGGAACAATACCTTTACAAAAGTATTGGCAGGAACCGTCTGATTCACCGTATTTCTAGCTCTAAATGCAGATGCCCTAACAAGCTTCTCCTCGTTGTCATTACACTTACTCGTGTACTTACGACAATCATGGTGTTTCTTTTTATACTCTTTACAATACTTACAGTAGTAATAGCAAGACATACTAGTTCCCCTTTCATGCTTATTACTACATATTATGTAAGGAGGATTCGCAATGTTTGGACGAGCTATTGCTTTAGCACTATGCTTGTCGCCTATTTATATACAAGTGAGCGGAAACATATCAATAAAACCACAATCTAGATGTATAGTGCACTCCATTCAAATTTGATAGATTCTTCTCTTATTTATTTTACTTTCAATACAAAAAAGAGCGAATCTACATTCGCTCTTTTTTATGGCCCAAAGCTTATCATCCAACCTAGCATAAATCCAAATACAGAAAACAGCAGCATAAAAACAAATAAACTACATGCCCACAATGCATATTTTCGGCTTTTGCTTTTTGTGATCATACCTACAACTGAGCACACCACTCCAATACCAACTATTTGCAGAAAACCTTTCCCTATAAATGTTTCTTGAATAAGCAATATAATGTTTAAATACAATAACGCTAGAAAGGCAATAATTAATGAAATAGTCCCCATCCATGTTTCCTGTTTGTAAATATGATTCTTTCTTTTTTTAAGAATGCCAATTCCATAACCTCACTTCACCTACTTTCAATTTATAGATTAAATACAGTTCCATATGGGATAGTAAGAAAAGAACTTCCATACGGTGTGATTTGATGCACTGGGTAAAAATACTCCATAGATGAATAATACGGCTGGATACCTTGTTGCTGCATTTGCATTTGTTGTTGCATTTGTAATGCTTGTTGAACAGCTTGAACTGTACTTTGTGCTCCACTAAACGTTATTGATGTACCATACGCTGGTCGCATACCAGCTTGAGTAGCAAAATAAGAATAAAACATTACTTTCATCTCACTTCCCTAAAAGTAATTACAAGTTATGTTATGATCCTTTATTTCAGTGGGTGCGGAGAGTTAATCTATTAGCTTTGATTAGGTTTAAAGATTTTTATTATCTGTTACACTTTCATATTTCATTTACAAGGTTCATCTACTAATACTAATTTAATTTTTGAAGGGGCATTTCATTAACAAGTTTCTGATAACTATTTTTTAAATTCGACCACTTTCAAAATTTTAGAAATAAATGTTTAAGATTACTAAAAATAGATTACTTATCTATACAACCTTCACAAAATAAAAACACCCTAAACGGATGCTTTATTTTTCACTACTTTTATTCATTAACAATAATTCAATTGTCCTCGTATTTCACCATTAGAATGTTGTACTGTATGAACATTAATATATATGTTTCCAGATATGATTTCATTTACAAGAGTACCTAATGTTTGACCCGCTAACGGCCCGACCAAATCTTCTTGAGTAATCATTCCCGTAAGAGTTGCACACTCTATTGAAACTGGATTTGTTATAGGTCCAAATAAAAAAGCTACAACAGGACCGTTCGTTCCTTTTGACCCAAGATGCAGATGGGCAGCTACTACATCCTCTATATCGAATAAATCTAGCTTGAATTTTAAGCTAAGCTTGTCCGGGCTTAATTTAAAGAAAGCCTCTCCTCGAGCACCTGTTTCTACTGGTGGAACTTCATTCCTACCGCGTAACTTTGCAAAGAACATATTTACCACTCCTACATTTTTATATACTCCTAATATATTCTTGTCCTTCATATATAGTGTTAATAAATCAGCTATTAGTTTACTTAATTTTTTTATACCATAGGTTAAATTATCAATTTCTATTAAATTCATCAATCTGACTATTACGTATTTAAATTTTATTCATATACTATATTAGATTACTCGGAAGGAGGCGAAAGTATGGAAAGCTGTGTTTTGTTCATTAATGGACAACCTCTTTTAGTGGTCTCAGTCGCTGGAATCGAAATTGCTAGATTAGAACTTTCTCTTCAAGTAGCATTGACCTTAATAGCATTAGGAATTCCAATCTGTGCATAAACGTTAGGTATCTATTCAAAAGAGAGCTTAGGCTCTCTTTTTTATTTATATCTTTCCTTCACAACAAAAAAAGACACCACTAAAAGCACGGCATCGCGTAAAATAACTGCTATTTGTTTAATCATTTCTTCACTAGCAACCCTAATTCATGTAGAATTTCTGAGAACGAATAACCATATGCAAAACCTACAATACGAATCCCTGGAATCCATCTATGTTCTAAATTTTCATTGTATGTTTTCTTATAATACTTTAATTTAGAATCTATACTGTATTTGTCGTTAATAATTACTTCATCGCTATGAAATCCATCCATTTCAATCTGAACAGCTACGTACTCTGCTCCCTCAATAAAGGCTTTATTATAACACTTTTCTAATTCTTCTAATGTCACTCCCATTATTAACCTCCTTTCCAAATGGGTGTTTTGTTCAATAAAAAAGAGCATCTAGATCAGTAGATGCGAAGATATATAAAAGGTAAGCTCTTGGAGTATTTAATAGATTATAAACTAGTTGCTTGTCCTACAATATATTATATGATTTTCATATAAAAATGGTTCATCAAAAAACAAGGTAAAAATTACTCATTTTCATTTTAGAAAATAGTTACATTTTAATTTTTTAAACTAGTCTATCAATCGCTCCCTTCCAACTCCTCACTTTCTTCACGTATTTGTCCAATTAATGAAATTACGGACCCTACGGCTTGTATCCAACTTCCTGTTATTTCTATCAGTTGTCCCTCTTTATTTTTTTCATTCGGTTCGCTATTCACTTGAATGTTTGAATTTTTTTCAATATCATTTAATCGATTTCCTTTACCATACTGTCTCTCTTCTCTATTAGTTTTCAGTTCATAAATACCTCCAATTGCTTGCAATGAATTCCCTATAGCTTGCATTAAGTTTCCTACTATATTTAAAGATTCATCTTTATCTGAAGTATCCTCAAATTCATCTGCTAATGCTGTAAGTCCTCCTAAAGCCTGTGTCCAATTCCCAGCAATCACTAATTTAATTTTTGTTTCATCTTTAAACTCAATAACCAATCCAGATATTACAGTTACATTACCAATTGATTGAATTTCATTCCCAATTTTTTCAAGAGATATTTCCCCTTGTCCATCAGCCTCTAAAGCATTTCCAACTGCTTGTAATACGTTCCCGTATACACTCAAATCTTTCCTTACATTACTGCTTATAAAATAAAAAGGTGTACTTCCAATAGCGGCAGTTATTGTACCTATAGCTGCTATCAATGCACCAAATATTTCTTTTAGTTGGTTCTCCATTTATAACCTATCCCAACATTAAGTAATTACTTTCATCTTATTCAATCCCACATCTACCTGTTAAAAATTCAAACATAGATATCTATTTATATTACTTTCCCTATTAAACTAAGTAGTTTTTGCAAATAGATGATTTCTTCACTAGAACACTTAATAAATTACTCTTTTATGTTTTAAGTTAATAAAAATATATTTCCATTTTGTTTTCTAGCCTTACTTACACTTCTTGTTAATAACCAAATATTGATTATACGTCCCATAAGAACGTCTTGATTTTCTAAACATATACTTAGAAGAAAAATATTCCTGAACATTACACAAATACTTACAAACCCTTTAAATGCAGAAGAAAATACAAACTCTTAAAGCATACTTAACGATGATAAAATTTTAAAAAGGAGGTAATTATGAAAAATAATCAAAACTCAAACGATCCGTGCAAAAAATTCCAATTTCCCTGTTTTATTTCTATATCCTCTTGTGATCAAAGTAATTGTTGTACACCTGTTTTTTTCTCATTTTCTCAGCAACAAGAATTATTATCCCTAATTAACCAATTAAATTAAGCTATCCTTTCTTTCTTTACCACGCCAAATTCGACAACTATACAAATACTCCAATCATCATTACAAGCGTTAAATGATTTAATAATTGCAGTACAACCAAATACTCCAAATAAAAATTTAGTTATACGAACTATCACTCAATTAATCAATTCTTTGCCTACTGCATCTCTTACTCAAATCTCTGCGTTATTCCAATTTCTATTCCAAAATTTATCTTCGCTCATTAGTTGTTCCAATATATCGGACCCATTGTTACAACAAACATTCAACTTAATTTTGCAAGGAATATTGAATAGTTCTCTATTAAATATTATCGGAATACCCGGTCCTACTGGAGCGACAGGACCTAGAGGATTTCCAGGACCTAAAGGAGCTACTGGTCCTCAAGGTGTGCAAGGGCTTCAAGGACTTGCAGGAGCCATAGATGATCCAACAGATGATACAGTATCTGTAATTAATACCGGAACAAATACAGTTGTTGCTACAATTACTGTAGATGATGCACCTCTCGAAGTAACCGTTTCACCAAATGGGACTCGTGCTTATGTTACTAATATTTTTTCTGATACCGTCTCTGTTATTAACACTTCTACAAATTCCGTTATCGCTACCATTCCTGTTGGAAGCGACCCGATTGGTGTCGCTGTTTCTCCAAATAACACAACTGTTTATGTTGGAAATCATGGAAATAATACAGTTTCTGTTATTAATGCTGCTACTAACACAGTTGTTGCTACCATTCCCGTTGGCAACGCTCCGCAAGGAATCACTGTTTCTCCAAATGGAACCTTTGCATATGTCGCAAACGAATTAAGCAACACAATTTCTGTTATTAATACTGCTACTAACACAGTTAGCGCTACTATTCCTGTTGGCATTCGTCCTAGAATAATCGTCTTTACACTAGATGGCACTCGTGCCTATGTCACAAATCAAAACAGCAATACTGTTTCTGTTATTGACACCGCTACTAATTCCGTAATTAATACAATTAACGTAGGTACTGAACCGGTTGGTATAGATATTACACCAGATGGCACACGTATTTACGTTGTAAATAAAGTTAGTAATAATGTATCAGTAATAAGCGTGGCGACAAATACTGTAATTAATACAATTCCTGTTGCCTTATCCCCGGATCAAGTAACCATCATACCAGATGGCACTCTCGCCTACGTTATAAACCAAGGTAGCAATACTGTTTCTGTTATCAATACTGCTACAAATATGGTTATAGATACTGTTCCAGTAGGCGTTGCTCCAACTGGTATAGCAACTGGAACTATTTGTGAATAAAAAAAACAGAGAGACAAAAATATATGTCTCTCTGTTTTTTTCGTTCCTTAAAAACTTCATATTCAAAGTCCCCCCTTGTATGAAATGAAGTAACTGCTTAACTTTACGAACGTGAAAAACAGTCACAAATTATCTATATCACGCTCTAATCATATTTTCTAATCTTCTAAAATTCTTTTACAAAATAAAAAAGCAGCTGTTAAGCTACTTTACATTCGTTTTATCCCCAAGAGAAATGATATATATATTCTCCCGTTACACTTTGATTAATCCCATTAATTCTAGCAAACCGCATTAAGTCCGCTCCTTGAAGAAAATACATCGCAAGCATTACTGGCACTTGTGACCACATAAACTGATAAAGCTCCTCGGCTCTCAAGTTTGTCGAAACAATTAAATCATTTACAGGTCCTTGATTCCATACAGAAGTTCTAACTGAAATAAACGGAAGATCCTTTCCATTTACCACTATTCTTGCCATACTTTGAGTTATGTCCACATCAATTCCCTCCATCATTACAAAAATCGGACCTGTGTATTTACTCCTATGGTTATAAATATTCTTGACTTTCATAAATGACTAAGGCAAACCTCTATTTTTCGCTTCTATTCAAATGAATTTATTTATTACAGTAAAAAACAAATGAAATTTTAGTATTACTCTCCCTCAACTTCCGTATTATTTAAATATTCCATACCCTTGTTCGCTTTAAAAATCTGGTATGCAAAATTACATATCTTATTATCTCAATATCACTTTATTAACTACAATTTGATAGAAATTCATTTGAATCACCTGACAAATCAACATTTGTAATTTAATTCCTTATTTAAAATTCCACCTTATTATTCTTAAACACTATATTCAAATAATTATATTGGAATTTCTTGTTGTATACACATCTATCTTTTTCATGTATTATATACGAGAAGAGTAAGGTAAGAGTTACTCTTTGCCATTTTAGGAAAGGTCCTGTTGGAAACAACAGGACCTTTTTTCATATAATTACATTTCCATTTATTTCCATAATGTTATTTATCAAAAACACTATGCCCACGTAACAAATATCTGTAAATCCATGAATATGCATGCGCTTTATGAAAAAAATAAAAAAGCACGTTATTCGTCATTTTAACGATAGCGCGCTTCACTCATCTTCTTTATTTGCTTTCTTTGATTTTTCATTCTCTTCTTTCTGGGCTTTCTCCACTGCTTTTAAAAACCCTTCCAATGCTTTTTTCGGATTATTATCATTTAGTGGGTGTAGATCCATTCCAGTTTCCTCCTCTTAGAAAGTATTCCATGAATACCAAGCTCAAGAAATACAATAGCCATTGTGTATGAACGTCGGTTTTTCTAGCATCTAGTTCACCTCCTTAAAAATGCAGGATTTCCCTTTCCAATATTGAATTAGTAACATTTGGAAAGGAGGTGTAACATGGCGGAAATTAAAGTGGGACTTACACAATTTTTAGACTTCACACTGAAAAGTAGTGCAGCTAAAACAAATTTTGTAAAGAATTTAAAATCTCAACCTGAATATCACCCGGTTTTTGATTACTGGAAACAATTACGAGAAACTGTTATTAAATTTCATAAAAACGAACTACCTTTTGATTGTTTTGAAACATTAGTACAAACTGTTGATCAGAAGAAAAAGCAAAACTACATTGATGTTATAAAGCAGTACAAAAAATTTATTAAAAACAAAGAAGTCTCTTGGTTTGATCCAGGTAAATCACATTGGTTATCAGATAATTTAATCGTCCGCTCATCACCTGAACTCGGTTTGCTCATTAATGATGAGCCGCATCTTATTAAACTATTTTTCAAAGGAAAAAAAGAGCGAATTGATAAATATAACATCAACTCAACACTGACATTATTAAATGAATCAACATTTTCAAATGAATATAACGATGTGAATTATACTGTCCTTAACATCCAAAAGAACAGAATGTATACGAATAACTCTATTAATAATGATCATTTAATAGCTCTTGAATCAGAAGCCCACCAGCTTTCTTATTTATGGAATAAGGTGTAAAAGGGTATAGGTATCTCTTTCAATACCTTGTTCATGCGTAATTTGGGCACAATTTTCACAAATCCAATTCGTTTCTTTTAATTGAAGCTCACCTTCTTGTTTCTCACAAACAATGCAAGGTGGGCGTTTTTGTTTCTTCACCCATTTCAACATCCTAATTCCCCTGACTTCTTAACCGCTAAATAATTCCTAAGATGTTCTTATGATCCCTTTCGCGTTCCACATCATGTTTTTTCTTTCACTCTATACAGTGCAGCAATTTCCCCTCTTGTTAGTCACGCTTCTTTCACCCATATTACTTTTTGGGGTTGTGATTATTGCTGGAACTCATATAACGCCGCCCTAATCTCTTCTCTCACAACTTCACGAATACGTTCTTATAACGATTCCTCTAAATTCATACATGCATCCCCTACATCTTTTTTTGAATTTCCTGCTTGTTGTTTAATTCACTCATAAAATTTATGAGTAATGATTATCCACCGTTTACCTTCTCTAAGTACCAGAAAGAGATTGCTTGTTTTATCCGACATTACATTTCAGTCGCTTCATAAACATCTCATAAAAATATGTGAGGAAAAGAACGTTATAGCAATGGCTATCATGAATACAATTTGAATTACCCTACTTATAATAGTAACCTTACAATTCAGAAGTTTGACACAACCCTAGAAAAAGCTTATAAAGAAAAGTGAGGTTCCAACCTAAAATATTAATAGTGAAAAAGGAGAAACAAAACATGAAAGAAATCAAATCTGAACAGGAATTCAAAGACATTATCGCAAGTGAGGAGCCAGTAGTTGTTAAGTTCTTTACTACATGGTGCCCTGATTGTGTGCGTATGGACAACTTTATCGGAGATGTAATGGAAGAGTTCAATAAGTTTGAATGGTATTCTATTAACAAAGATGAATTCCCAAGTATCGCTGAAGAGTATCAAGTAATGGGTATTCCAAGTTTACTTGTATATCAAAATGGTGAGAAACTAGGCCACTTACATAGTGCTAACGCAAAAACTGAAGAGCAAGTTACTGAGTTTTTAGAAGCATACTAAGATGAAGACCCTCTAAAATATATTTTCTAGAGGGTTTTTATTTTGCCCAATCACCTTTGAGCGGTGTAGTATATGGATTCATCATAATACATCTATCCTTTTCCCTATCCCCTCGATCCAAATCGCGTTCACACCCTAACTTTGCACTTTACAACATATTTTTCCTTCACGAAACTTTGTTATCCCCTTCTTAAAAACCTAAAAAACGTCAACAATGTTTGTATAGACCCACACGAGTTTCGTTTGGTACTCTATTTATAGAAAGAAATTCCTTGTAGAAAGGTGAGTGATTAAAATGGATACTCTTTCTCATAAAGAAGCTGATAAAGGTGCTATTGTCAGCATTATGGCCTACATATTTTTATCCTCTATGAAAATTATCATCAGTTATATTACCCTCTCTAGCGCATTACGTGCTGACGGTTTAAATAACTTAACGGATATCGGTGCTTCTTTAGCAATATTAATTGGACTAAAAATCTCTCGTAAACCTCGTGACCCAGATCATCCTTATGGGCATTCACGCGCAGAACAAATTGCATCACTTGTTGCTTCTTTTATTATGGCAACGGTCGGATTAGAAGTTATTATTAGTGCTATTCAATCTTTTTTAAATCCGAAACAAGTAGCGCCTAATGTACTTGCTGCATGGGTAGCCTTATTTTCTGCTGTCGTTATGTACTTTGTGTATTTGTATACGAAAAAGATTGCAGCACGAACAAAAAGTAAATCATTAGAAGCCGCTGCAAAGGATAATTTATCAGATGCTCTCGTAAGTATCGGTACAGTAGTAGGTATTGTCGGTTCGCAGTTCCAAATGCCTATTTTAGATCCTATTGCCGCTTTAATTGTCGGCCTTATTATTTGTAAAACTGCATGGGAGATTTTCGTTGAAGCTTCTCATATGTTAACGGATGGAATCGATCCAGATAAGATGGAAGAGTACGCTGGTGCTATTGAACATATTGGTGGCGTGGAAAACATAGTAGATATTCGCGCGCGTATGTACGGGAATCAAACGTACGTTGATATTACAATCGAAGTAGATGCTCGTATGGATGTTGGTGAAAGTCATTGTATTACTGATAACATCGAGGCTATGCTCCGGAAAAAGTTTGGCATTTACCATGCACACATTCATGTTGAACCAATGAAAAAAGAACCTATTATGACATAGGTTCTTTTTTAATGAACGCTTTATGAAATATAACACATAAAACGAGCCAGCTACCGCCAGCTGCCCATCCTGCTAATATGTCAGATGGATAGTGAACGCCAAGATATATTCGGCTAACTGAAATAGATAATACAACAAAGCTCGCTATAAAAATAATCAACAATTTTTTATGCAATGTAATACGTTCTTCAGTAATTGTGACGTATGCAATAAATCCTAAAAAAGCAGTAGCATTCATCGTATGACCGCTCGGAAAACTATATCCAGTTGCCGTAACAAGCTGCGTTACATCAGGTCTTGCTCGTTCGTACCATAGTTTAAGCATACTGTTTAAATAACGAGATCCATAATAATTAATTGTTAGAAGTAATGCACTAAGCAACTTTTTTCTAACGAGAAAATACATTACAAGAATGATGAGTAACGGAAAATATATTCTTTTGGAACCGATAAAAGACACCCAAGTAAAGTAAGCTGTCAAGTAATCGTTTCGAAAGCTTTGAATAAAATGCGCGACTATATTGTCAAATTTCTCAATACAAGCGGTATGATACGAAAGTGATAATACGACAAAACAGATGAGTAGCGTAAAACTTAACAAGTATAAATGTCGATATCGTTTCACATACATAACCTCACTATACAAAAAAATGGAGCGGTTGTTTTAGTTTTCCTCTCCATTTCTTTTTTATGCATAGTTTATTTAAAAATATAATTGTTAATTTTTTCTTGCATTATTGGAATATCTTCATTCGTTACTGTAAAGCGAATCACTTTCTCGTCAAGATCAAGCGCTTCTGCAAATAAACCTGCTAATCCGCGAGATTTTCTGTCTACTTCCATAATAATCTCTAGGCGATCGTAAGCGCTTGGTAAGATTAATAATTCTAGTTCATCTAATTTCCCATAATACTCTCCGGAAACAGGAACAAACTCAAATTCTTGTGCAAACGGAACTTGCTTACGTAATCGATACGGTAATTCTTCACATTCTATATGACGCGCTTTAAAACCTAATTGATTTACACTCTCTAACACACTATTTAATAGTGCATTGGGCAACACCTGAATGTAATCACGATCACTTGGATCTATACTGCGTTTAATATCAAGACCTGTATGCACCCAAACTGTTTTCATTCCAAGTGTAAGCGGGGTTTCAACTGGCATTATAAATGAAAATGGAATTTCTATTTTTTCATTCGGCTCAACAGAAAAAGGTTCTGTTAAACGAACTCGCTCTAAATCATATGTTGCTGTTACTTTTTTATCATCCACTTCTCGTACATACGACGTCGATAATGTTAAGTAAATGCTTTCAATTTGTTGGCTAACTGAACCACCAGTTATATGAACCTTCCCTAGTATCTCTTCTCCAACAATATACTCATCTTTTTCAAGAACTGTATCTACTTTTGCATTACCAATACCAACACTTGCTAAAAACTTTTGAAACACGGAACCTCCATCCTTTCTAAAGCAAAAGCTATATCTTTTTTTAAATCTTGTACATTCTCATAGTACGGCGTTTTTATTTGTAACATTCGCATAAGCATTTCACGGTTATAATTTTCCAAAGTTAATTCGTCATACCATGGTTTTTCATGTTTTTCATTAGATTCATAGCCTGCATATAATAAAAATAACGAGAAATGACCAAGCGCATAAAAATCGCTACGAAAGTGAACTTCTCGCATCAAAGCTTGTTCACCTTCATAAGCTGTAGCTCGTTCATCACCCTCACCCTTCAATTTAGCTAATCCAAAATCAATAATACTAATTTGGTTTTCTTTCATTAATATGTTTGGAATGCGTAAATCTCGGTGAATTATACCTTTATTATGAAACACCGATACAATTTCTAATATTTCATATAAAATTTTTAAAACTTCACGTTCTGTATATACATGCCCATCTAAGAAAATATAATCTTCGAAATTTTTACCAGGCATATATTCCATCACGAAAAAGCTTTTTTTCTCCCATACGAAATGATCATATAAACTAGGAATTGCATGATGATTTAATGTTTGTAAAATCATTTTCTCTTGTTCAAATGATTTTCTACCTGACTCATACCTTTGTTTACTCTGTCTTAATTGTTTTAAGACTTTATTTCTATTTATTTGTAAATCATTAACGACATATGTAACCCCATAACTGCCCATTCCAATTACTGATTCAATTTTATAACGTTCTGCAACGATTGTATTTTTTCGCAGTGGTCTATCAAATAAAGCTAGTATACGACGCCATTTCATCAGCTACTTGAAAAGAAGCTACGACTTTTACGTTTTCTTTTATAATGCTGATGCCCATAACCAGATGAACGTCGTTTATAATCGCTACTTGAATAAGAGCGACCTCTATGGCGATAATCACTACTAGAATACGAACGATTTTTTTTCCTACCTAATAAAGAATCAATAATTTTTTTGAACATCCCTTCACCTCTTGAGTAAAATTTTCTTTTAATTATACCAATAATTTCCGACTATATTTGTGACAAGTTTGTAAAGAGTAAAAAACGACGAGTTAAGCCCGCCGTTACTTTCACTCGTCATCTTCATCAAAAACTTCATCAATCATACATTTCTCTAATAAATACTCAAATGTAATATCTGCGAGATCTTCAATTTCTTCTCGTTTTGGGACGTACCCTCTTTCAATTAGTTGCTCATAAAAAAACTCCGCAATCTCTTCCGTATCAATTACGACCTCAATTTCCTTCATGAGCATCACTCCTTTATTTCTGTTTTATGAAAAAATCTCAAAATTATGTATATGAGATTAGAAAAATAGTTTTTCTTTTTTTATAGGTCATATCCTTTGGACGAGATGCATACGATGGTAGTACAAGCTATCAAAAAGGGGGATTTAATTATGGAATACCAATATGAGGTAGAACAAGAAGTAGGGCAAACAAAAGAAGAGTTCATGCATGAAGATCAATGGGCAGACTCTCTTATTAAATGGCTTTTTATTTTTTTAATAATTGTAGGCATACCTTATACTGCATATGTTGTTGTTCAATTCATTCTCTCTTTCTAGTTAACTATTTTTTCTCTGTCAATTTAACTAAATAATTATGAACAACATCCATAACAATTTTGTATTCTTCATCTTTAAATGTATCGAATAACAATTGATAATCGTTATAAATATCAAGTAATCCATCAATGATCTCTTGACGATTTGTCTTAACACTCACTTTTTTTGAGTTGTTAATTGACTTTAATTTTCCTAAATCTAATTTATTCATACCAGCTTTATCTTGTTTCATTTTCTTCAAAATTGCATTTGCCGTTTGAGCATTAGCAAGTAACGTTAAATCTGACTCATCCGCTTCTAACCATTCACCATCCGTAATTCGTGACAATTCGTATATAGTATCTTCCCATGCGTCATTTTTATATCTCCATACTTCTGTACGAAAACCAACAATTCGAAACACATCTTTATCGTATCCTGTTACTTGCACGAGATCACCAAATGTGAAATTATAATTTAATTCAATCCACTCAGTTTCACCTTTTTTCATATCTTGCTCTGAAACGTGCTGCAACGTTTGCTCTACGTAAAACCCATCGTGATTATTGACTTCGTAAACGTAAACTCCATCTAAAACCTTCATATTTGTGATTTTACCAACGGTTCCATATAGCGTAATCACGACTATGTCCCCTACGTTATATTTAGGTTGCTTTTTTCTCGCCATCTATATCTCTCCTTTTTTTGACGTCGTGATTTTGATAACAGTATATGCAACCTACATAAAAACGCTTATCACAGAAGCGTATATTCATAAATTTTTTCAATAAAAAATATCACCGTATAAAAAAATTATTTACAACGTAAAAAAAAGCTAGCAAATAGACTAGCTTCACGTCAAAAAATTCATATAGTTCTTATCTCTCTTGTATGTATAAATCCCAAGCTTCATCAAATATAGACATACTTTCTAGCAATCCACTTAACTCTAAGTATGAACTAATTTCATCATAATCTTCAGATTGCTTTGGAAAGCTTAAATCATCATACATTGCTTCTGCTAAATTCGATACTTCATTACTAAATAAAGCTGCACGATGCTTCATCATATAGTGGTAAAATGTCTTTTTCAAAAATATTCCCTGCCTTTCTAACTTGGATACATTATACAAGGCAAAAAAGAAAAAAACCAGCATAAAAGCTGGTTAAAAGTCGAAATAATTTCTTTTTAATAGACGTGGTCTTCCCATTAATTCTTCATATGTTAGTTGTTTTGGTAAATCTTTCGTATAAATTAGAAACAATTGATCTTCTATTTCTTTCACTGTTTGATCTGCTTGATAGTCCATACCACATGAGGAACAAGAAATGCATGGTGTCTCTTGGATTTCAATGGCTTTCGTACCATCTGGTAATTCCCAATATACAGTATTCAAGCTTTCTTTCGCTTCTGTACTGTCACACCACATACAATTCATACTGCATCACCCTCATTTTTTTTGTCGTTTTCTTCTAATTTAGCCATTTGCGATTGATACTTTTTATCTTTAAGTTGATCACGCTTATCACGTTTATCTTTTAGTGATGCATGAGTGTCATTATCTTCATAGTCTTTACGACGGCTCATACGCTGTAAGTCGTCTGGAACAAGGTTAAATTTCTTATCACTCATAAGACCTGCGATACCAACATCTGAACGTTTTTCTTCGTAGTTTGGATAGATTTCTTTAAAGTACCCTTCTGCTCTTCCTGGGATATAGCTCTCTGGCTCTGGATACGTTGTAATAACACCTTCAAAGTTACGAAGCACAACTTTATCTGCACTTTGCGAAATTAAATAGTTTGGTTGAAGCGCAATTTTCCCGCCGCCTCCTGGTGCATCTACAACGAATGTTGGAACCGCATAACCAGATGTATGACCGCGTAAACCTTCAATAATTTCAAGACCTTTAGATACTGGTGCACGGAAATGACCAATACCTTCAGATAGATCACATTGATAAATGTAGTATGGACGTACACGGATTTTTACTAAGTCATGCATAAGTTTTTTCATAATTGGAACGCTGTCGTTAATACCAGCTAAAATTACTGCTTGGTTTCCGACTGGAACACCAGCATTCGCTAGCATTTCACATGCTTTTTTCGATTCCTCTGTAATTTCAATAGAAGTATTGAAATGTGTATTTAACCATACTGGATGGTATTTTTTAATAATGTTACATAAGTTTTCTGTAATACGCTGCGGGAATACTACCGGCGCTCTCGTTCCGATACGAATAATCTCGACATGCGGAATCTCTCGTAAATTTTTTAATACATATTCTAAAATTTTATCGTTAATAAGAAGACCGTCTCCACCAGAAATTAATACATCTCGTACTTGTGGTGTATCACGAATGTAACCAATTGCATCATCTAATTGTTTCTTCGGCACACCCATTCCAATTTGTCCACTAAAACGACGGCGTGTACAGTAACGACAATACATAGAACATTGATTCGTTACTAAGAACAATACGCGGTCTGGGTAACGATGTGTTAGACCTGGAACTGGTGAATCTTCATCTTCATGAAGCGGATCTTCTAAATCATATTTTGTTTTATATAACTCTTCCGAGATCGGTACAGATTGCATCCGAATCGGACAGCGTGGGTCATCAGGATTCATTAGCCAAGCATAGTACGGTGTAATATTTAACGGGATCGTTTTTGTTGAAATTTTAACGCCTTCTTCTTCTTCAGGTATTAAATTAATCACTTTCTTTAAGTCATCCAAAGTTTTGATCGTATTCGTTAATTGCCAAACCCAGTCATTCCATTGCTCTTCAGTAACATCCTTCCACAACTCGATATCCTTCCAGTGACGATTTGGTTTGTATACATCATGTAACATTGCTATTCCCCCTTTTTATACGCTCATCCTTTATATAAGCAATAGTTATGCCAACTTTACATTATTGATAAGTAAATGTACGGTGAACGCTATTACATAAACGAAAAAATATTTGTAAGCACTGTATAAAATCCATACATACTATCATATTCATTACTTTTTATATATGTAAACGCTCTTTTATTGGTGCAAACACACAAAAACCGCCAATTATTCGGCGGTTTTGTCGTACTTACTCAATTTATATTGAAGCGTTTGGCGAGGGATACCTAACATTTTTGCAGCTTGTAATATATTCCCTTCCGTTTCAATTAACGCTTGATCTATTAATTCCTTTTCCGTTTGATGAAGTGCTTCTCTAAGTGGCAATATACTCTTATTCTTTGGCAGATTCTCTTTCCGAAATGTACGCGGTAAACAACTGGCTGTTAGTGTATCCCCTTCTGCAATAATGACAGCATGTTCAATCGTATGTTTTAGCTCACGAACATTGCCAGGCCATTGATAAGCTTGTAGTCTTTCTTTCGCTTCCTTATCCATTTGAAGTACACCTTTTTTATAACTTTTATTATATTCGTTCAAAAAATAAGACGCTAATAATAATACATCCTCAGTTCTTTCACGTAGCGGCGGAATATATAATGAAAAGACATTTAATCGATAATATAAATCAGTACGAATTTTATTCTCTCTTAAACATATTTCTGGTGGCTGATTCATTGCAGTAATAACGCGAACATCTACTTTTCTCGTCTTATTATCACCAATTCGACGAATAACACCATCTTCTAATACACGTAGCATTTTCGCTTGTAAATCGAGAGGCATTGAATTCAGTTCGTCTAAAAACAATGTCCCACCATCTACAAGTTCAAATAATCCCGCTCGTTCAATTGCCCCAGTATAGCTACCTTTCGTCGTTCCGAACAATAAACTTTCTAATAGCGACTCTGGCAAAGCTGCGCAGTTTTGTGCAATAAATGGCTTGTTCTTCCGTTTAGAAGCTTCATGAATCGCTTGTACAAATAACTCTTTCCCTGTTCCTGTTTCCCCATATATTAAAACATTTGCATCGGTTGGCGCTACTTTTTGTGCTAATTCTTTCGTCTGTTTAAATCGAGCATCATCCGTCACAATCGTCTCAAATGCAACATGCTTTTTAATTGCTTTTTTTCTAGATGACCGCTTTATTTTTGACTGCAAATCTACAATTGTATCTGTAAGTTTTTGAACTGTGGAATAATCCTTTGCAATTTCAACAGCCCCAGCAATATTTCCATCTATAAAAATAGGTAACGTCGTATTTACTGTACAAATGTCTTCCCCATTTAAATTTTGATAATGTTGAACTTGATGAACGATTGGTTTTTTTGTATCTAACACTTTCATTAACGTACTCGTTTCCCTAGATAAAGAAGGAAACGCTTCTAACAAATGTTTTCCTAACACTTTTTCAATTTTTGACCCATCGTGTTTTGCAGCTACAGTATTATAGAAAATTGTAATACCATTTTCATCTACTGCGTGTATAGCCTCATCAATACTGCCCAAAATCGCTTCAATGACTTCTTGTGTCGAAACTGCTAGCAATGTCATCCCCCCTTTTGCCGAAAATTCAGCAATCACATGCCGAATTTTCGGCATACCTATATGCGATTATAAGCATGACGATTCCGTTCTATTTTTATACCGTACTATTTAGACAAATCTTTCACCCATATATTCATATCTTCCAGCTTATCGAAAATGTAGCAATTGTTCGCCAGTCTTCCTGTATACGTATAACCTAACTGATGAAAGGCCGCATTCATTCCGAAAGAAAGCGATCGAGCAATTGTATAGGAGCAGAAAATCGATTTTTCTTGCAGTTCTTCTTCTAACTTAATTAGTAAACTTTTCATAAACCCATGCTTACGATATTCGGGTAAAGTAGCACAATTCGTTAATTCTGCATTTCCTTCTTTTATATTCATTTCTGCAGATGCTGTACTAATTATTTTCCCCGCGAATTCGTACACATAGTATATTGTATCGTCTTCCTTCATCGTTTGTTTTACATAACTCGCTTCGTTTAAAGGAGTCGGATAAACTTCAAATACTTTTCCAAAGACATCCGCTAATTCTTCCGCATCCTCTTCTGTCGCTTTTCTTAATAAAAATTTCTCTGGTACTATTTTTTCCTTTACTTCTTTTGCTTTAACACCGCTTAAAATGGTATCTTCCTCAGCCCAATGAATACTATTTCGTCTTTCATCATTAATAAATTTCACGAAGAAGTATGCATCGTGACCTTGAAAATAATGCGGTATTGTTGCTTCCAATAAAAAACCGAAAGAGAGCCATGTAGAAACATGCTCTCCCTTTCCTTTAATAATACATTTAGTGAAAGAATGCTTCTCTGCTAATTCGTCAATTGTTTGGATAATCCTCTGAATATTTCCTGTGTAGTGGTCTACTCGAATACGTTTATTAAAATAGTCTAAAACGCCTTCTACTGTATAGCCATTCGTCTGTTCTCTAAAAGATTCATAGTATTTCATTTTTTCACCTCACACCAATCTAGCAATGTACATGCAATAATTTTTGCGGCAGCTATCATTTTATCAACTTCTATATATTCGTTTGGATAATGTGCTACTTTCGTCTCTCCTGGACCAAATACTATCGTTGGTACACCTGAGATTTGTGTAAATAAACCTCCATCAGTCCCCCACGGAGATGCTTCAATAATCGGTTCATTCCCTTCGATTTCAACAAAGTTATGCTCTAGTGTCGTAATTAACTCATGATTTTCTTCTAGTTCACCAGGAACCCATCTCGCTCCAAACCATTCTACTTCTACAGGATTTTCAACAAACCAATTGTCCACATTATTTAATTCAGCGATCCAATTCTCGAACTCTTCTTTTGCTGCCTCTATAGTCTCATTCGGCGCAATACCACATCTTCCTTCTAAATTTAATGAATCAGGAACAGAACTTGGCCAACTCCCACCTTCAATTTTCCCAATATTAATTGGAATTGGAATGGGGATTCCTTTAAATAACGGGTCTGTAATTCGGTCATTTCTCTTCACTTCCAATTTTCTCAAATGATCTACAACAAACATACTTTTTTCAATTGCACTTACTCCTTCATAACGCGTTCCACCGTGTGCTGCTTTGCCTTTCACATGTAGACGAAACCACATGGACCCTTGTTGTTTCGGGAAAAACTTCATATTAGTTGGTTCTGGAATAATGACACCATCTGCTTTATATCCTCGTAATATAGTCGCTAATGTTCCTGCCCCGCCGCTTTCTTCTTCAATTACACTTTGAAAATAAATATCTCCTTTTAATTCAATACCAGATTCAATAATGGCTTCCATCGCAAGCATCAGTGCGACATTGCCGCCTTTCATGTCCGTTGTTCCACGACCATATATACGATTCCCTATTTGCTCACCACTATAAGGATGATGGTCCCACTGATTCACATCTCCTTCTGGTACGACATCAATATGTCCATTTAATATCATAGATTTCCCGTCGCCACTTCCTTTTAAAGTTGCCACTATGTTCGGGCTATCTGAAAAACTTGTACGCGGTGATACAAAATAAGGATGATCTTTCATTTTAGAAAATGAAGGTTCCCAAATATCAAGATCTAAACCTAGCTCACGTAATTTCTCAATCACAATTGCCTGCGCACCACTTTCATCACAAGATACGCTTTTTTCTTGAATTAATCGTTTTAAAAATTTTACGCTTTCCTCTTCATGACTCTCGATATAATCACAAATTTTCTTTTTTAATTGCTCCATATATTACATCTCCCCTCATTCGATTACTAGTAAGTTAGAGCCAATTTTGAAATCAGCTTCTGTATGTTGTTTTATATCTTCCACTGTGTATGGACTCATTAATTCTTGTAAAACGAGTCCACCCTGCGTCACTTCCATAACTGCCATATCCGTAATAATTAAATCTACACACTTCTTTGAAGTTAATGGTAATGTACACTCCGAAACAATCTTTGCATTTCCGTATTTATCGACATGATTCATCACAACAACGACCCGCTTCGCTTTTTGTGCCAAATCCATCGCTCCCCCAATACCTGGAACGCGTTTTCCTGGTACAATCCAGTTCGCTAAATCACCATTCTCACTTACTTGTAATGAACCAAGAATCGTTATGTCTAATAAACCTTTTCGAATCATCCCAAACGCTGTGCAACTATCAAAATAACTCGCTCCTGTAATAAGAGAAGTCGGTAAACCTGCTGCGTTACATAAATTTTCGTCTTCATTCCCTTTTCTTGGCGTAGGTCCCATACCTACAATTCCATTTTCCGCATGAAACATAACGTTTATATCGTCAGGAAGATGATTCGGTACAAGCGATGGTATACCAATACCTAAATTTACAATCATACCATTTTGTATTTCTTTCGCCGCGCGCCTAGCAATCTTATCTCTCACTTCTACGCCCATACCCATTTCCAATTCACTCCTTCCGACGGTACAATATAATTTACAAATACTCCTGGGACAACAATTTCTTCTGGATCTAAACTTCCAAGTGGAACGATTTCTTCTGCTTCTACAATCGTTATATCCCCTGCCATAGCTACGTGAGGATTCATATTACGAGCACTTTTATCAAACACAAGATTACCAAACGGATCCGCTTTTTTCGCATATACAATTGCAACCTCAGCAGTTAATGCTGTTTCAACTAAATATGTCTTGCCATTCATTTCAACTGTACGTTTTCCCTCTTCTACAATCGTATCAACACCTACATCAACTAATACACCTCCAAGTCCTACACCACCAGCGCGAATACGCTCTGCTAATGTTCCTTGAGGAGAAAACTCGATTTGTAACCTTCCTTCGTTTAGCTGTCTTCCTGCATTTGGATTTGAACCAATATGTGAAGTAATTAATGATTTTACTCTTTCATTCGTAACAAGACGACCGATTCCTACATCAGGAAATCCCGTGTCATTTCCTATTAAATTTAAATTTGTAACTCCTTTTTCTAAAATCGCCTGTATTAAAGATGGAGGGGATCCAATCCCCCCAAATCCTCCAAACATTAATGTCATATCATCGTGGAACAAAGAAATTACTTCCTCTATCTCTTTTAATTTATCGAATGTATTCGTAATAGTTGTCATGCGATACTATGCCCTCCTTTTTGCATCATTTCTTCTACACTTTTTGCAAAAATTGAAAGTAATTCATCTAACTCGGAATATGTAGTTGTCATCGGCGGTGCTACAAGCAGTGCACTATCTTCTTTTCCTGCTTGCCCTGAAACAGCTTGGTATAAAAGAAGACCATTTTTAGCTGCAACCGAAATAAGTTCCGACGCTTTTGTAAACGGTTGCAATTCTACTCCAATCAGCAACCCTTTTCCGCGCACATCAGCAATGATTGTCGATTGTTGCTGAACTTTCTGTAGTCCTTTTATTAAATACTCTCCCTTTTCTGCTGTTTTTTCAGGTAGATTATGTTTCTCCATATATTCAATAACAGCTAGAGCTGTTGCTGCAGATAATGGATTTGCACTTAACGTATGCCCACTCATTACAGAACGCGATCCACGTAAAATTGGCTCCATAACACGGTCACTTACAATCGTCGCTGCCATCGGTGTATATCCAGCTCCTAAACCTTTACCAAGAGTCATAATATCCGGTTCTACACCCCAATGCTCCATCGCAAACCATGCGCCAGTACGACCAAGCCCTGTCATTACTTCATCAGCAATAAATAAAATATCGTAATGACTACAAATATCTTTAATGACTTTATAATATTCTTTCGGCGGAACGACTGCGCCTCCAGCTGCTCCGATAATCGGTTCAGCGATAAAGGCTGCGATATGTTCTGCACCAATTCTTTCAATTGATCTTTCTAGTTCAGTCGCACAAGCAAGTTGACAAGTTGGATATACCTTTTGCACCGGACATCTAAAACAATATGGAGCTGGAATAGTTGGATAATCTTCTAAAATTGACACGAAACGTTGTCTGCGCAGTGGATGCCCAGACATTGATAAGGCTCCCATCGTAATACCGTGATAACTCATCCATCGTGACAAAATTTTATGCTTCCCTTGAATACCTCGCTCTTGAAAATGCTGGATTGCAATTTTCATAGCTGTTTCATTTGCTTCCGTACCACTATTCACAAAAAAGCTCCAGTTCAAATCTCCTACACTTAAATCGCTTAATTTCTTCGCTAATTTTTCAGCTGGTTCACTCGTAAACTGTGATCTATAAACGAAAGCAATCTCCTCTGCTTGCTTTTTTATAACATCTGCAATCTCCTTTACGCCATGCCCAATACCTGCCGTAATTGCCCCTGACGAGCCATCAAAATATTTATTTCCGTTTTGATCATACAAATACACACCTTTTCCATGTGAAATCATTGGATACGGCTGACCAACAAGTGGTTTAATTAAGTAATCGCGCATAGCGCTCCCCCATTTCTCCAATTTGTATATATATATGAAGAAAATTGACGTTTCTTTCATAAAAAAGAACCCTCTGCGAAAGCAGTGATTTTATCAAAAAACTATTATAAAATATACAAATGAGTGCTAAATATTAATTTCAAAAACAGAAAATTCAGAACTTAAAACGAAGACCAATCCTTATCTATACGCTCCAATAACCCTCCTTTATATAAAATAAACGCTTCACTACATATTTTCTTAACATAATATCAGCTTCCCTCAATTGCCGACATTGTGTAAACTTCGACGAAACTCCCTTTAAACTCCTTCCTATTCTCCTACTTTATATTGCATATTTTCAAACAAATATCGACAATTAATCCTACTAAATGCATAGCAATTATTTTTATAGAAACCTATATTTTACATACATTCTCCTCCGTTTTATACAATAAAAAAAGAACCGATTAACCACATTAATCAGTTCGGCACGACGCTCTTTTATCGGTTAATACTGCCACTTGCTAACGTAAATAGAAAAAATAATGTTACAAATTCAAACTTCATCCTACATCGTAAAGCAGAAAATCGTCCATAACTCCATTCACAATTCCTTTTTGGATATCCCCATCCCAATATTTTATTCCTTTCCTTATGTTTAAACTACCTTTCCTTTATAATTTATGTAGGACAATTATCACTTTGTATGTGTATTTGCCCATTATTAAAAAAATCCCTAGTTTTCTAAGGATTTTTGGACATGTTTTCGATATGTTACTTCATACGCTCTTAAGGTTTTTTATTTCGAAATATACGTTGTAATCGGTACATCATCATCCAACATAGATGATATATTGCTGTATACTCTAGAAAATTATAAGGCTCTTTTGCCTAAAAAACACTTATCCATAAGCAATACTCTTTATTAATTTTCAACTTTTCTCCTTCAAAAAACAATTTTTTCGCATAACCTCTTTCTTATTAAGCATATAGTTTTAATGATGACAAAGGAGGAATATTCATGTCTCAATCTGAAATCGAAAAATATGGACAAGAAGCTGCACGTTACGAACAGCTCGCTCGTTACTATCAATTTAAAAATCCGAAAAAATATGTAGAACTATATATGAAATATTACGATGCGCTTACGAAACTTGTACAGGCGTATGAAAAAAGAGATTCACAAGAAGCTGCTTTACCGTCACACATACGTTTTTTTCACTCTGCTTCCAATACACCTGCGGTTGACATTTTAGTAAACGGGCAAAAGGTTATTAAAAATATTTCATTTAAACAATTTAGTCCCTATTTAACATTAGTGCAAGGTAAATACCGTATAGATATTGTCCCTGTTGGAAATGAAACTCCCATCTTTTCAGCTTTAGTACCAATAATGGGGAATCACACTTATACTTTTGCCGCAATAAATAGTGACAATCATCTACAATTACAACCTATGCTTGATAATACACATTTACCAGCTGGTCAAGCAAAAATACGCTTTGCACATTTTTCTCCAGATACCCCTGTTGTAAATGTAGATTTAAAAGGTGGAGATCATTTATTTGAAAATGTACTCTTTAAACAAATAACAGATTTTTTGGAAGTTAGTCCTGGTACAGCAGATATTGAAGTTTCACTCGCCGATAATCCCAGCGTCTTACTAACTATACCGAATTTCAAAGTCGAACCGAACATCATATATACAATTTCACTTTTAGGTTATTCAACTAAAGATCCTAAATTAGAAGCCGTTATACTTACAAATTAAAACAGTCTACACCATTCATTTGGTGTAGACTGTTTATTTTTGAAATACAATTTGAAATTCTGTCCATTCGTTATCTGAACGGCACATGATGGACCCATTATGTTTTTCTACAATTTGTTTACATACAAATAATCCAATACCAGTTCCTAACTTTTTAGTAGTTACAAATGGTTCGAAAATCATTTCTACACTTTCAGCTGGAATCATTGGCCCATTATTTTTTATCACAATTCGAATCGATTGATCTTCTTCAAATACATCAATGATAATTTTCCGTTCTTCTTTCATTGATTCTAGAGCGTCAATTGAGTTCATTAATATATTTAAAAATACTTGTCTCACTTCACTCCGATAGCCAACAAGTGGAATTGGATACGGTAAATTCTTTTCAATCGAAACATTTGCATTGACCAAACTCGGATATAAGAACTGTATAATATCTTGAAACAAATCATTAAGCCAAAATTGTTCTGATTTATTCCACATTTCTTTTTTTGATACGAGTAAAAATTGCGAAATACGAAAATTTAATTGGTCTAATTCATGCGAAATAATATCTAAATAAGATAAACTTGGATGATCTGCCTTTAATAATTTAACAAATCCCATAATTGAAGTGAGTGGGTTACGGAATTCATGTACAAAACTTGCTGACATTTGCCCTAAAATCGTCAGCCTTTCTTTATGTGTTTCGTTAATATATTGCTGTTTTTCCTCTAAATTTTTTGATATAATTTCCGAGTATTTTAAAACAGTATAATAAATTAATTTATCAAAACAAGTATGTATTTGGGCCATAATCGGTTTCAATTCACGTGCGCTAACATCTAATTCACACATCGCTTCGAAAAGTTCATTTCTTCCCACATTTGCATTATAAACAAAGTCTCCAATATTCGCATCTGCCCCAGCACGTTCAATAGCAATTTTCTCGCATAATGGCTGAAGATAATCTATATCTTTTTCTTCCATAGTAAGTTCGATAATTAACTCTAATAAATCCTCTCCATTTTGAACTGCTTCTAGTTTAAATGGATCTTTATCGGAAATTATCATTTTGTTTTTCCAGTTCTCAACGAATTGGTGCCTGTTGTTTTTCAAGTGCGAACAAAATACTTCTTTAATATCCTTATCGATTGGAAAAACCCCCATTCCCTCCATTTCCATGCGACGAACACCCTTTATATTTTGAATATTAACACAAAAAATGCGATTCGTTAATAGATTATTGTCACATTTTGTTAATATGTGTTGATAAAATTTTTAATGTCCTTATTAATTGTTTAGATTGATACATTCCATTTTCCTTCCTTTCATTCAAAGTTTTTTACATTCGATGCGACTTTTTTTTGCATCCTGCTTCATTCTTTCGTACAATAGAAAATGAAAGGTGTGAAAAATATGGTAAATAAAAATGTGGAAGATTATCTCCAAGAAGGCATTTACGGCCAAAAGCAGAACAAACCAGAAGAACGTAATATGTATTTAACTACGTTACGTGAGCGTGTAGAAATCGCTTTAACTATCGGTCAAGTAATGCAAAGTAATGTATATTCTGAAGTAGCTAGTAGCATGCGCTCTTCTCAATCATTACAAATATTCCTAAATGGTGGCATTGCTTACCCACATTTATCAAAATACATTAAATTAGCAAATGAAAAAAATGTTCCTTTTACAATTGTTCAAAATAAAGGTATAGAAACACCAATCGGTTTAGTATTATCTCATAGCACTGCTGTTGACAAAGAACAAATTTATGTAGAAGATGCTATTTTCAAACAAGAAATGAAGTAAAAGGTACACTTGGTTAAATTAAATCGTTCCGAGAAACGTAAAACAAACAATAAAAAAACGAGTATGGAATCGTAAACATTTCCAGCTCGTTTTTTATTAGGATATTTAAGCTCGCTCTACTTTATTTTTTAATACACACTAATTTCATTTCTGTCATTTCTTCTATTGCATATTTAATTCCTTCACGCCCCGTACCACTTTCCTTAACACCACCGTAAGGCATATGATCTACCCTAAACGTTGGAATATCATTAATCATGACACCACCAACCTCTAGCTCATCAATTGCACGCATTGCTTTAAACAAATTATTTGTAAACACACCTGCTTGTAGACCGTAACGTGAATGATTTACTTGCTCAATTGCCTCATCAAATTCTTTAAATGTATTTACTGTCATGAGTGGACCAAATACTTCTTGGCACTGAACAGATACATACTCTGGAACATTTGTTAATACAGTTGGTTCAAAAATCCTTGCATCACGTTTCTTACCACCGTATAAAACAGTAGCACCTTCCTTAATAGCTTCTTGCACCCACATTTCTATTCGCTCTACATCTTTTTTCGAAATTAAAGCCGATACGTCCGTTTCTTCCAGCAATGGATCACCAACAATAACTGTTTCCATCGCTATCTTTAGCTTTGAAAGAAATTCATCCATTCTCTTTTCATGTACAAAAACACGTTGTACCGAAATACAAACTTGTCCATTGTTTACATATGCTCCCCATTTTACACGTTCAATTACTTCATCTGTTAATTCTACATCTTCATCAATAATAACAGCAGCATTTGATCCCAGTTCCAACGTAACTCGCTTTAACCCAGCCTTTGCCTTAATTCCAATTCCAACTTTCGGACTTCCCGTAAAAGTAATGGAAGCAACATCATCATTTGTAACTATCGCCTCACCTACAGTTGAACCGGGACCAGAAATAATATTTAAAGCTCCTTTTGGCAATCCTGCCTCTTCAAATAATTCAACTAATGCGTAAGACGATAATGGCGTTTGATCAGCTGGTTTTAACACAACTGTATTTCCGGCAGCAATTGCAGGGCCGACTTTATGTGCCACTAAATTTAATGGGAAATTAAATGGTGTAATAGCTCCTATAACCCCTATCGGTTTTCGTATTGTGTATGCAATACGCCCATCTGCACCAGGTGCTGCATCAAGTGGCAGTGTCTCGCCGTATATACGCTTCGCTTCTTCCGCTGCAAATTTGTATGTCTGAACGGTACGATCTACTTCTCCCCTCGCAGCACGAATTGGTTTTGCAGCCTCTTTTGCAATAATCTCTGCAAATTCTTCTCTTCTTTCATCCATTTTTTGTGCAACCTTCTCTAAAATAGTCGCACGATCATATGCAGATAATGTATTCATTTTTTTCATTGCATTTTTTGCAGCAGTAACAGCCTCTTGTACATCTTCTTCCGTTCCTTGTGCAATTTCTGCTAACGTTTCTTCAGAATATGGTGCGTATAATGGTTTATAAGTGTTTACAGACTTCCAATCTCCATTTATATATAAATGCTTTTTCATAAATCTTCTCCTTCCAAATATATGTATACAACAATATTTCACCTAGTGAAAGGTCTGGCTTATGCCATTGTATCATAGCCCTTATTCTGCCAAAAATATTATGCTCAAAAAAACCCTGCCATATAGCAGAGTCTACGAACTAATTTGTTCTTGAAATGGAATTTGTTTTTCATCTTCTAAAATAACAATTGATTCTACAGTTTTTGTAACTTCTAATCTCTTTATATAGTGTCCATCTAATTCTTTTACACAAAACTTATAATTTTCAATTTCAATGAAATCCTCTTCAGCAATTTCTATATTCTTCGTTAAAATCCAACCACCGATTGTATCAACACCATTATCATCAATTGTTAAACCTAATAACGTATTCACTTCACTAACAAGTACTTTTCCCTCTAGTATTGTTTTCGTTTCACTAACTTGTTGAATTTCTGGCTGTTCATCCGTATCAAACTCATCTTGAATATCTCCCACTATTTCTTCTAAAATGTCTTCAACTGTAACAAGTCCAGACGTACCACCATATTCATCTATCAATATAGCAATATGCGTTCTTTCTTTTTGCATTTTTAAAAATAAGTCGTGTATTGGGATAGAGTCGATAACTAAAATGATTGGCCTAATATATTGCTCTACTTTCTTATTACTTACTGCATTATGCTGCACAAAATCTGTGAAAATATCTTTAAAGTTTACAAAGCCTATTACGTGATCTTTGTCCCCATCTACAACTGGATATCTCGTATATTTTTCCCGAGACATTTTTTGCAAAGCTTCTTCAGCAGGCATTTCTTTACTTATAATATGCATCTCAGTTCGGGGGACCATTATTTCTTTCGCTATACGATCATCAAATTCAAAAATTTTATTTACATATTTATATTCAGATTGATTAATCTCTCCATTTTTGTAACTTTCTGAAACTAACAACCGTAATTCTTCTTCTGAATGAACCTCATCGTGCTCTTTCGGTGGTTTCAGCCCTAACAACTTCGTAATAATTCGAGCTGATCCATTTAGGATCCAAATAAATGGAAACGCCATACGATAAAAGAAAATTAACGGTTTAGCAACAAACAAACTCACTTGTTCAGCTTTTTGAATCGCGAATGTTTTTGGGGCCAATTCCCCTATTACAACATGTAAAAATGTAATAAACAAAAACACTAAAATTACAGCAAAAATGTCTGCTAGTTGAGTAGAAATGTTCAAATTTACAAAAAGCGTGTCAAACATTTGCTTTAACGCCGGTTTACCAAACCACCCAATCCCCAGAGCTGTAACTGTTATTCCTAGCTGACAAGCAGATAAATATTCGTCTAAGTTTGTAATGACTGTTTTGACAGATGTTGCGCGATTATTTCCTTCTGCAATTAAATAGTCAATTCGTGAACTTCGCACTTTAACAATTGCAAATTCTGCTGCGACGAAAAATGCCGTTAAGGCAATTAAAACAATCACTATACTTATACTATATATGTCCAAATACTTCTCCTTACTTACATTGTAAGCAAGGAAGCCACCTCCTACTTAATTTTATTCAAGTGAAGTAAGCATTCTAATACTCTAAAAAAATTCTACATTAGCAACCACCTTTTTATATATTATATGCATACATAAAAAAGATATTTATCATTATGATAATCTAATTCATTTCCCTTAGTCAAATAGTTCTAAATCTTAAGATAAAATATTTTATATAAACGATATATTCTTCACAGGTTCATTTCGTGAAAAAACACTTTCTTTGCCGATTCCACACTTCTTTTGTCACACTAGAAGGGAACTTCCTTCATAGATCGAAATCATTCAACAGGATATATATAGGAGGGATTATTTTGGAATATAAAACACCATTTATCGCAAAAAAATTAGGTGTTAGCCCAAAGGCTGTTGTCCGGATTGCACAACAATTAAATCTTACGATAGAAAAAAATAAATATGGTCACTTTATTTTCACACAAGAAGATTTAGATCAAATGTTAGAATTCCATCTTTCACAAATAGAGCAGTCTCAAAACTCTCACCCTACTCAAAAAACATCATCAAATGATGTTGAAGAATTAAAAACTCAAGTAAATACAATCGTTCAAAACAAATCATCACATGAATTTGAGCAATTAGCAGCTCAATTAAACACTATTACGAGAAGGCTAGATCGAATGGAAGAACAAATGCAAGATAAGGCAAATGATGTTGTTACGTACCAACTTTTACAACATCGCCGTGAAATGGAGGAAATGTTAGAGCGAATTCAAAAGCTAGAAGCTTCCCTCAAGAAAGAAGAACCAATATATATTACTCCCGATTCAAAACCAACATATGAACGAGAAAAGAAGCCGAAGCGCCGCAAAATGATTTTTAGTATATTTGGATTATAATTTTTAGACCCTTATTAAAATAATAAGGGTCTTTTTTCATGAAGAATGACTTCATATTAAAATAGTATTCTCTTTATTATATATATTCATTTCTCTTTATTTTGTTAACATAATATTCTTACTGTATTCTGCGATTAATGCCTGTGCATGAGCATTCCCTTGAATCACATCTCGAAATTCTTTTAAAGAATACAAATGCGTAGCCCCTTTTCGGGCATGAATTCGCACTGGTACACCTTGTAAAGTATCATGAAACTGAAATGGCTTATCTACCGGTTCAATTGGGAAACCGAGTGTTAATAAATACATATACATTCTTTTTGTCACTGCTGCAATATACCATTCTGCTTTCGTTTCTAATGCATGCATAAATAAAATAGCTGTTAGTCTTTTGAAGTGTCCTCTCCCACGAGACGTTTTCGCAATACTCAACTTGCCTATTTCATACACATTTTTTAAATCTTTCACTAATTCATTTTTAGAAAACGGATAGAAAAACTCAGAATTCGATTGCTCTGGTTCCGTATACTTAATACATTCTACTGTACCAATATGATGTTCATCTTCTATTAATAAAAATCGTGATGGATTTAAATTACGTTCTACGAACATTAAGTTTCTTTCTTCACAAAAATCTCCCCATAGTTGCTCGAACCAAAAATGTTCTTCTTTTGTTTGAACACGCTGGAACATATTTACCCGCCTTTCCCATCGTCGCTCTGTTTTTGATAACGCTTTCACTATCTATCATATAAGAACAAATCTTCGTATGCAACTAAAAATATTTATGACTTATTATATTCTGCAAAACGAATTAAATTCCATCTTAATCGTCTTTTATCCCTCATGTACCGTTCTTCTAACAATATATTTATATTACTTTCAAATTCAAATCGTATAAAGCTGTCTTCCATACAGCATATATTTCTTCTTAATCTAAAAAAATCCTTTATAAAAAAGGATTTTTTTACTTCTTCATGCTTTTTAACCACTTCTCAAAAATTTGTACCATTCCATGTTTTCCGGCTAATTTCTCTTCCCCTTGTTTCGTTTTATATGGATATAATTGCAAGAACACACCACATCCAGACTCAATTTTTTTACTATGCATATGACTTCCTGGATATACACAAATAACTTCATAAATGGCCCTTCGATAATAGACTCTCTTTCCATCCTGTTCTTCTACATATTTTATAGACCAGTACTTATACATTTGCTCAGTTGCCTTCGTATTTCCAACGTGCTGAAAAATGTTGTACATTGGGCTATACTTCACTTCAATAATAATAGAAGATTGATATACGTATTTTCCTTCTTCCTTTACATAACAGTCTAAGCGAATGTCTGGCTTCTTCGTATCTTCTCCATTATAAAAATTACTCCCTTTACTTAATGCAATAAGGGGATGAGTTTCAATTAAATCATTAAATGCGACATGTACTCTAATATCATCTCGGTGTAAAACTACTGTCGTTCCATCCTGTAATCCATCTACATAAAAATGTTCTTGAATTTGTTCACGAATGGAATTTCTAGCCTCAAAACCAATTTGCTCTAACATGGAAATAACGATAAAAAAAGCGTAATATTCATACACTAAAAATGTTGGTTTATAAACAAATAATAAAGATGGAGATTGTTCTGTATATTGTGGAAGTACATCTAAATGCTGTAGTAGTTGTTGATGTGGTATCGGTAAATTATGTGAGTACATGTTACCTGTTTCGGAAACTTCTCTCCAAAATGGAGAATGCATTAAAGTTTGAAAGTATTGTACACTTTCATGTACAAAGTGCGCTAATATTTTATATTCTTGTATCTTCATAGAGCTTTTTCGCAAATCCGCCTCTTTTAGTAAATGAATATTTTTATATTTTTGTTTCTCTCTATCGGTCACTGATCCATTACGCTCAATTGTTTGTATAATCGTTTTTACAGCTTGAAATTCTTCTGATTTCTTCCTTTTTGCTCTTTCTAATATTTCAATTGTTTGGCGCAAAAAACTTTCAGCTTCAAGTAAATAGAAATAAAATTGCATCGCTTTAAATTTAAGAAATGCATTTTCCTTACTATTTTTTTGTTCTATAAACTTACGATTATAATATTTTGCATACGGTTTTCTTTCCGCCACTATGGCTCCTTTTCTCGTTGCTTTCCGCTCTTTTTCTTCCCATTTATATTCATGTATAAATTTTGAACTCGATTCTATTTTCTTAAAAATTTGCTTTATCTTTTTCATTTTTTGCGGCAACTTTCTAAGTAACACTAAATAAGAAGAATCTTCAATATCACTAAGTGCAGAGAAAGTCTTTTTATAATAACCTCTATCTAAAATCAACTCATTCAAAATTGACTTTACATAGTTTTGAATCATTTCAAATTGATCATCAAAAAAATTTTTGGGAACGATTTGAAATGCGCCATAATACGTTCTATCTTCTATATTCACTTCAAAATGATATAATCCACAACGCCATGGATAAAAGAATTCCGTTTTTCCATGTTCATATATTAATACCTTTTGTTTTTTTTCATTTATTTCATATTTTGACTCTTTTATATTTTTCTGTCCCTCATATACTTTATTCCATATAAAAGTAATATTCATTGGACTTTCATAATGGTAATGCAATCTAATTGGTTTTAATTCTTGTACTTTATAAATACATTGAACTAATGCTGTAGTAGATGTACAAAGACGATTTAATAAAATATATTCCCCCTTTGCCTCAGTTCCAATGATTAACTTTAATACAAAAGGGAGTGTTTCTTTCGTATCAACGATTTCTGTTTCATATCGCCTTTCATTTTGCATAGCCATACAGCTCCAGTTCTCTACGCTTTTCTCTTATATATGCTAAAGAGTGTTCAAATGTAGATACTCTGTTTGCAAGTGGCGATTGCAAAAGAGGTAGTAATGTCGCCCCCCTTTTTACGTCTTCAGAAAGTAAAGACCCAACCATCATTTCAGTACCTCTTATTTTCGTCAATACACGTTGCTTGATTTGTAAATCAAATCCCTCTTCTCTACTGATCATATAGGAATGATTATTTTGGAACGGTATATTTTGCAAGTAAGTAGCGATTGCGTTTGCACATCGAAATGAAATTCCCTTTGACATATCATGTGATGACAATACAACATGTAACTTATCTAATAGTTCTAACTCTTCTTCAGAAAACACCTCAATCATCGCTTTATTCCTGACCCAGCTTATACGAAATTCTCCTGCAGTTACTTTCAGAGGTGGTTGTAATACAATTTTCTCTTGTTCCATACACATCTCACAAAACGGAATCTTTTGTAACGTTATTAAATTCGTCCGATCTAATAATCGATCTGAGAGTTCTTTCGTTGTTTCATCAAAATTTACTGTACCTACAAATATAATATTTTCACCAATTTCAATTGTTGATGGAATTGGATTTTCTTTTTCTTGTACACCTTCATACAAATTTAGAATACGGTTTTGCTTTTCAAGTTGAAGAACAGATAGAAATGGAGTAAACCAATGCTCAATATGTGACATATTCATTTCATCAAAAACGATTATATATAGTTGATTTTGATTTTCTTTTGCCTTCATTAACGCCCTAACTAATTTTGTTTCACTTTCAATAAAAGTACCATTTGGGTGAAGGTAACCAAGTAAATCATGTGGTTCTTGATACGATGGTGAAATCGGAATCCAAACCAATTCTTCCCCATACTGTAATCCAAGTGCTTCTGCATAAGCTTGCACAAATCGGGATTTCCCAGCGCCTGGTATACCACCTAGAATCGTCAACATATTTGTTTTCGCACTTATATGGAAATTATAAATGTCCGTTTCATCCAAATATAGCCCTTTATTACGTACAAAACTTTTTACATACTGTAAAAAGACGGATTCACGCTCATCCCATTCCCATTCATCCTTGTGCACTTTTATTTCCTCTACTTCTACATGCTTACCTTCTTCAGTCATTCGTTTTTTTAATTGCTCATACATGTGATTGCTTACAAAATACAATTGATCTTCTACCGCTATTTCCACATACTTCATCCAGTCATTTAAGTCTATATACTTACATTCCCGCTGCTGTTCAAAATATGCGATTGAACTAATTGATGATGACTTTAAAGATATATTTCCATATAACCTTCCATCGTGCCACAATAATTCGGGAGGCTCAAAGTCTTTCGGATATTTTGGCATTAGAAATGACAAATAGCCATTTCCAAGTTTTCTTTCTAAAGACTCTCCTTTTTTGTATTCGGAAACTTTAGGTACTGGAATCATTTTATAGCCATTGGCCATTTCTCGTGGTTCTTCTGCACAAATTAACTCCACGTATATATGTCCTCTTTCATAATAGAGACGAAACATAACCAATTGCTTTTCTAATTTTCTTTTCTTTAATTCCGAAAAGACTTTTTCATTCTTTTTATTGCTACATAAACCTTCAAATACGTATGGTTCATTTTTTAATTGCTCTTGTAACGTGAATGGTATTGGCGATAGGCATTGTACAAAGAAGTTCTCTCCATTCTTCTCTCTCTCTGCTTTTGTAAACTTTCCGATAAACCTCATATAGTACATTCTTTTTATAAAACTTGGCTGAAGAGCTTTATGTAATCTCACCTTCGTCACCTTCTTTTTTTCATACTATTCTTAGTGTATGAAAGAAACGAAAAACTAGAAACAAAAAACCTGACGTTATCCGCCAGGTTCAAAATTAAAACGTATATTAATGAGATGGAAATGCTTTTTTCTCTTGTAAAATGGCATTATGAGCAATTTTCATTTTAGCAAGTACATATCGTAATCGATCTTCAGCGTTTTCATCTGTATTTTGCTGTAATTCCGCCAAATTCTCTACAGCACTCGCTAAATTTTCAATCACTCCTCGTAGTTCAGGATGATGATTAAAAAAGGATTCTTGCACTAATACTTTCCTTACTTCACTCGCTAAATCAACAATTCTGGTTAACTGTTCTTTTTCTTCCATTTTCATCCCTCCTGAATATCTTATGTATTAAATATTCTCTAGACAAAGAAAAAAGCCCTTTATTTAAAAGGACTTTTACATTTTTATATTTCCAGTTAATAACATATAAAGTGATGTGATAGCTGCGATAACAATTGCCCACATTACATATCTCTCAATACCTTTAAAACAACGATTTCCTTTTTCTTTTCTTGCATACATGTAAACAATAATCCCAATTCCATACACGATTGAAACAAGTAATAAATTTTTCAAACCTGCTGCATATAGAAGCCATACAGAATAAGTAGAAGCAATTAAAGCTAACGAACCGTTTTTTACTTTTGCATCTTTTAGTTCGTTTGTAATAACTAATTTAAATTGGAATAACGCTGATAATAAATATGGTACTAAAATTGATGTTGAAGCAATAAAATACATAATTTGATATGTTGATTCTGAAAACAGAACGATTATAAATATAATTTGGGCAACGCCATTTGAGATCCATAATGCCATATGTGGCGTTTGTTTTTTATTTGTTTTCGTAAAGACTTTCGGAAACACGCCATCTTTTCCTGCTACGTGGGAAATTTCAGAAACAAGTAAAAACCAGCCTATTAATGTACCTACAAGTGAAGCAACTAACCCAATGTTAATCGCAACGGCGCCCCATGTCCCAACAACATGTTCTAATACATGTCCCATTGACGGGGTTTCTAACACGGAAAGCTCTCCTCTTGTCATCGCTCCCATAGACAAGACAGAAATTAAAATATAAATAGACATTACTAAAATAAGTCCAAGTACTGTCGCTTTACCAACATCTCGGCTATTTTTCGCTCTACCAGATAATACAACCGCTCCTTCAACCCCAATGAAAACCCAAAGAGTTACAAGCATTGTATTTTTCACCTGACCAAGTATAGAGGAAACTGATATAGTTCCTTCTCCCCAAAAATCATGTGTAAATGTATCCCAGCGAAACGCTGTTACCATTACAACAATAAATAATACGATTGGAACTAATTTCCCTATCGTTGCAATAACATTCATAATAGATGCTTCACGAATTCCAAATAAAATTAGAAAATGAAGTGTCCATAATAAAAGTGATGCACCAACGATAGACGCAACATTATTTCCACCTTTAAAAATGGGGAAGAAATAACCTAATGTACTAAACAGTAACATGATTGTTGCAACGTTTCCTAAAATTCCTGCTAGCCAATATCCCCAAGCACTGTTAAATCCGATATATTCTCCGAAACCAGCACGTGCATAACTATAAATTCCGCCCTCAAGCTCCGGTTTTTGTCTTGCTAACGTTTGATATACGAGCGCGAGTGGAATCATTCCCATCGCTGTAATACACCAACCAATTATTATAGAGCCGCTATTTGCTCCTACTGCTAAATCATGCGGTAAACTAAAAACACCGCCACCAACCATCGTTCCGACTACTAATGCAATTAATGGAAAAAACCCTAACTTCTTTTCTATTTGTACCACCCCATCTGTCATTCTAGGTGTTATGTTCGTTCAACTATTAAAGTCACCTTTTTCTCTAATAGACGTTTCTCTTATATTTTTTCAGGAAAACATTACTTATTCTAAAAGAAAATGAAGAAAAATGGAATACTTTTTTGAAAAAATGTATAAGTATGCACAAAAAAACCGTTCATTTTGTAATGAACGGTCATTTCATACATATAAATTTGTATATTTCTTGTAAAATTAACGAAGTAAATTCTCTTTTTGTAAAAATTGTTTCGCAACTTCTTCACTACTTTTTCCATTCACATTTACTTCATAATTCATTTTTCGCATTTCTTCATCTGTAATCTTCCCAGATAATGTATTTAATACTTTTTCAAGTTCAGGATATTTCTGTAACGTCTCTTTTCTTAATAATGGTGCACCTTGGTACGGTGGGAATAACCCTTTATCATCTTTTAGCACTTTCAGTCCATACTGCTCAAGTTCACTATCAGTTGAATATGCATCGATTACGTTAACATCCCCTGATTGAATTGCACTATAACGTAGTTTCGGTTCCATCGTTTTCACATTTAAAAACTTATAGCTATATAATTTTTGCATTCCTTTATAACCGTCTTCACGATCAGCAAATTCTAATGTGAATCCTACTTTAGCATCCTGTGCCATTTTTCCTAAATCAGAAATTGTATTTATATTATTTTGATCTGCTATTTTTTTCGGCATAGCTAGTGCATATGTATTGTTATACTCCATCGGCTTCAACATAACCATATTATATTTCTTTTCCATTCCAATGCGAGCCTGCTCATATACTTCATCCCGATTTGTGCTTTTTGGCTCTTCTTTCACAAAAGTAGATAAAGCTGTTCCCGAAAACTCAGGGTATATATCTACTTCTCCTGATTTCAATGCTTCAAATACAAATGCTGTTTTTCCAAGACCTGGTTTTAATTCTACGTGTAAATCGGTATCCTGTTCAATAAGCTGCTTATACATTTGAATTAAAATTTCAGGTTCTGATCCAAGTTTTCCGGCAATAACAATATCTTTCTTTTGTGTGTTCCAAAGAAAGGGAGAAGCAATCATTATACAAGTAATACATATCGTCAATATAATACGCTTAGAAGAGCGTTTTGGACTCTCAAGCACTCGAAGTACTACATCAAAGAATAAAGCGAGTAACGCGGCTGGTACGGCCCCTAAAATGATAAGCGCATGATCATTTCGATCGATACCAAGTAATATGAGTTTTCCGAGCCCACCAGCACCTATAAGAGCTGCTAATGTAGCTGTTCCAACAATTAATACCATCGCCGTACGAATACCGGCCATAATAATTGGTAATGCAAGAGGAAGCTCTACCTTCCACAGTCTTCTCCAGCTATTCATCCCCATAGCTCTCGCTGCTTCGATTAAAGATTCATCTAACTCCCTTATTCCTGTATATGTGTTTCGTAAAATAGGTAATAGTGCATACACAACTAATGCAATAATGGCTGGGAGTTTTCCAATTCCTACTAACGGAATTAAAAGTCCGAGTAATGCAAGTGATGGCACTGTCTGCATAACCGCAGAAGTTCCTATTATAAATTCAGCCATTCGTTGTTTTCTCGTTAATAAAATGCCAAGTGGCACCGCAATAATTACTGCAAAAAATAGTGAAATAAGCGATATTTGTAAATGCTCACTTAATGCAGTTAGTAATTCTATTTTTCGCTCTTGGAACGTTTGTATAAAATCAGTCACTGTTTAGCCTCTTTCCTTCATTTGTTCAACAATGTAATTAACAATATGACGACTTGTTAAAGCTCCAACATATTGACCATTTTCTTCAACTGGAACGACTTCGTCAGCTCGTACACGAACTAATGCTTCTTGTAAAGAAGAATACAATGATAATGCATCCCCTTCTACCCGTATACTTTCATCAAGTGGCAATACATCTTCTATACTTTTCCCCTCATACCAAGGTTGTCCACGATTTCCAATGAACTCTTCTACAAACTCATTTTTCGGATTATGTATAATACCTTCTGGTGTATCTAATTGAACTACTTTTCCTTCTTTCATAATACAAATACGATCTCCAAGTGATAATGCTTCTTGCATATCATGTGTTACGAATACAATTGTTTTTTGAATCTTCTTTTGCAATTGTACGATATCCTTCTGAAGCTGTTCCCTACTTAATGGATCTAACGCACTAAACGGTTCATCCATCAGAACGATTTTCGGGTTTGCGGCTAATGCTCTTACGACACCAACGCGCTGCTTTTGCCCTCCTGACAATTCATCAGGCATACGATCGCGATATACGTCTGGGTCTAGCCCGACCATCTGTAGCAACTCATCGACACGAGCTTTTATTTTTTCTTTGCTCCATTTTCTCATTTCGGGAACAACTGCAATATTTTCTGCAATTGTCATATGCGGAAACAAAGCGATTTGCTGCAATACGTATCCTATATTCCAACGCAATTCATTAATATTATATTGTTGAATATCTTTTCCATCGATTAAAATAGATCCTTCAGTCGTTTCAATTAAACGGTTAATCATTTTCATTGTCGTTGTTTTCCCGCAACCACTCGGACCAATGAGAACAAAAAATTCTCCCTTTTTAATTTCTAAATGCAATGAATCCACTGCTTTCATGCCATCTTCATACGCTTTTGACACATGATTAAATTGAATCACAAATACAACTCCTTTAATGTTGTTTCCTTTATTTTGATGGAATACGGCATTCATTTCAAATGATACGCTTTATAATTAAAAAAGAGCTCAAATTTGAGCTCTAACGGTCGAACAATATCGTTTTCATTATTGCAGCATATTCACGTACATACATTTTTTTCTTAGAGCGCATTGGTGTTTCAGCAGCTAGTGCCTCCATCTTCATGCCTAAACGCTTTGCAATTATTTTCGTTCTATATAAATGATACGTATTACTTACAACTACCGCATGTTTCACATCATATAAATCCATACTATACTTTAAATTCTCATACGTATTTGTAGATTGATCTTCCATTAAAATACGACTCTCATCTATACCATGTACCATTAAATAGTTTCTCATACTTTGAGCTTCCGGTATATCTTCATCTTCTCCTTGACCACCTGAAACAATTACTTTCGCTTCAGGATGGGAATATAAATATTCCAACGCTACATCCAAACGGTTTTGAAGAGATAAAGACGGTCTTTCTCCAAATAACTTTGCGCCTAAAATAAGCACGTACGGAGAGTGATTACTTAATTTTTCACGAGCAACTTTCTTCATTCGAAACGTCATATAAAGGATGTATAGTAGAGGTAATAATAAGATTATAAGTAATATCCATTTGTTCATATATACGTTTGCACTCCCTTTCTTTTTATTATATGAACACTCCCCCACTTAGCAAAGCTTGAAGTGGGGGTTTCTAACGTTTCAACCTAACGGACGATTAACGTCAGGGGAGTTAACACATTAGCGAGCTGTTTCACGCCTAACCCCTCTATCCCATTTGTCCATGCATTTGGGATTACTTTTCGTAAAATGTTAGCCGCAGCATTTACATCTGCATTAATTAAAGTTTTATTTGCTGAACGATATATGCCGCGCTCTATTCGTTTTCCTGAAAAAGTTGTATTTTGGTCATTTTCTCCAAACGTTGGAATGAAGTCGTTATCCAGAAAACTTGCTTTCGATGTATATGATTCTTCAGTTACAACAACTTGAATGCCTACAGCATTTGCTTTGTATGTAATCATTTGAATCAGTAAATTATGCGGGATATGACAAAACGATTGGTTATTTCTTTTTCCCATATTCGTTTCTTGTTTCCAACTTTTGTTTTGACCAATAACGATTTTACAAACTTCTTCTTCTTGAGCTAGTTTCACGATATGGTGACTAACTTTATGGAAGACGTCTTTTATTTTCAAGTAACGTTTTTGATGAAGTTTTTCTATCCTTTTAGAAGTAAAAGGTCCTTCATTAGTTTGTTTTCCATTTCTAAGAATGCTTGTAAAATGAATCTTCATTTTATTGTAATATTGATTTATGCTTTTGACATGTTTGCCCTTAACAAGGACAGGTTTCATACCTGTGTTTGTTACGATGGTTGCAAGGTTATCAATCCCTAAATCAATACTCATATAACGAGCATTCTCTTCAATAATTTGTTGTTCAGAAGGAACATCAATCACCAATTCCACTACATATTCATTGTATTTTGGAATCACACGAACTTGTTTCAGTTTACCTTCAGTGAAACCTAGTTTCCCAATATTTAATTGCAATTTCGTCTTTGGAAACTTTAAAAATCTACTGTTTTTAATGATGCAATCTTGGTTTGTATACAGAATCTCTTTTTCAGAAGAACGAATATACTTTGGAATCCTAGGCATTCCAGCATATTTGTTTGGATTCTTTTTATAGTCTTTTAAACTAGCAAAAAAAGATTTCCAATTTTGGAACAAACCTTTCATGATTGACTGGCTACATTGCGTAGGCAAAGCTCGATAATCATTTTGAATCATAGCCTTAAATAGTGCATCTAGAAAGTTGTAATCTACATAAGGGTTTTCAAAATTAGGTTCTGAAAACAAATTACATTTAATCTCTTTCTGTTCTTCTTTAGGTTTTAATTTCTCTTTTTCCAATTTCTTCTGATAGGCAAGAAGTTGTGTGTCATTCATCTTACCAATATTTTTATGAATATTATCCAGAACTTCTTTTTGCAAAGGCTGCAACTCTTTTTCTTGTGTTAATCCAGTGTACACCTGGCGTATATAAAAGTTTGTGGTGTTGTACATATTCTTAGCGTTATGACAACATTCTTGAAAATAAGAATACATACGATGCCCTTTTTTAATCCAGATTTGAAGAGTTTTATAGTTTGATGGATTTTCCTTTGTCATTTTATTCACCTCCTTGTTAAGGATATTATATCAAAAAGAGAACGTACGTTTCTGTTTTTCTTGAAAATAAAATATTTCTTTCGAGAGGACCCCCATCTTCACTTACGTTTAGAGGTGGAAGTTCTCTCGAAAGGCATGATAGAAAAAGCTTGGAAGGCAGAAGTTTTTTTTAAACAATTGATTTATTAGAAACGTTCGTCCCTACTTTACGTTGTGAATATACATAATAAAGAGCAATTCCTAATGATAGAATCAATATACAGCTAAGTACGTAAAACGGGAGCATTACCCCAGCTTTAGATACACCAGCTGTAAACAGCATTAATAATACAATTCGTATTCCTGTACCGATTAATCGAAATAAGCTGTCTACACGTCCCATTACTTCGTTTGGAATTTCCTCCATCATTAATACATTTCTCGCCACTCTTGTACCCGCATTTCCAATTGCATGAAAAATTGCAAGTCCATATAACAACATTACGGAAGGTTCAATAATCATTACGGTAATTGAAATTACATATATGAGCATCGTCATGACGATTGAAACTTCTGTCTTTACATATTTCATCATAATTGGAATACTTATTCCCGCAAGAACTGCTCCGACACCGTACATCATACCTTCTATTGCGTATACAGAGGCACTGGCTTTTAATAGATCTGAAATATATACCGGGATTAAATAATTTGCCATCATGACACCGATAAACGGCATATAAGTCGCCAGTAAAAACCAAAAGAACTTCGGACGCTTTTGCATAAAGTGAATCCCTTCGAACAATTGCTTCTTAAATGTTACTTTTCTTTTTACTTCCTTTTTCTTTACGTACGGTATACATAAGAAAAGGAAAAATGCTCCTGCAAAAGTTAACATATCTACTAACAAGATCCATTTTAAAGAAATGATTTCAATAAGGAAGCTAGCAGCCGCTCCTGAAATAACTTGAGTTAACTGTCCTTGTATTTCCATTGTTCCACTTAAATTTTTATAATGTTCTGCTTGAAATATCTCTTGGTTAAACGCAAATATTGTAGGATAAAATAATAAATAGTAAAATGACCCTGCTATATATATTAGAATATAGTGAATAGAATGATAAGGTTGCCCAGTAAATCCCCATATAGCCATCATTCCAATAACGACTATCCCAATACCTTCATTACATAATAATAAAGATTTTCTTGAAAAACGATCAATACTCTGCCCGATAAACGGTGTTAATAAAAACATAATAAGAGTTGCGATGATGGATAGATAACCAAACGTTGTCTCTCCTCCATTCTCTTTAATTAACAACCACGGAATCGTTACCATAACAATGCCGGAACCAATAGCTGATAGACTATTGGCCCCTAGAATGAAATACAAGCGTGAATCTTTATACAGAGATGGCATATCACTCCACTCCTAGTTGTTTTTTCACCTCTTTATATACGCTCATATATGCTTTTAATTCTTTAACTAGATCATGAATTAACGGTTTTGCATCTTCTCCCAGTTCACCGTCTTGTACATGAAGTCCATCAAGCACAACTTGTTTTGGGATTGCATTTGCGTACACCCCTCTAGCAACAATACGCATACTGTTTAATGCGTTAATGCCACCTTTACCGCCTCCAGCAACTGCAAGTAATGCGACAGGTTTATGAACAAATTCACTACTGCTTAAGTAATCTAACGAATTTTTCAACGCTCCACTCATTGCATTATGATATTCAGGTGTACATAGTACTACACCGTCTGCAGTTTTCACTAATGCCTTTAATTTTTTTACCGCTTCTAATTCACGTTGTGATTCTTCCCCGTTATATAAAGGCAGTTCCTCTACTGATAAATCGTATAACTCCCCTTCAAATTGATCAGCAATATATTTTGCCACCACACGAGTTCTACCGAATTTTCTTGGCGTACCGTTAATAACGACTAGTTTCATAATTATTTCTCTCCTTTGTTTTTCAGTTATACTTATATATTATCAGAAATTTCTATACAAAACACAATATAAAGAGGGAACTAGCTTAATAAAATAGTATGATAGACGAAAAAAAGAACTCATACGAAAGTAGGAGTTCTTCACAATTACTTTTCTTCCGCTTTATCGCTCAGTATGTCTATGCTTCTTTTTGCTTCAAAATGGTTATACGCTTTTTCTGCTAATTTAATACGTTCTTCTGGTAATTCTATATATTTCATAACGTTTTCTATTATTTTTTCATACGGAGTAAACACTATTCCTGGCCACTCTATCTCGTCCTCAGGATTACTATTTTCAGAGATAATAAATTTCTTATTTGCCACTGCATAAGAAACTCGAGGAGTTTCAAGAATACCCGATAAGTAAAAATGAATATTTAGTATAATTTTAGACCTAGCAATCAACTCATTTCTAACAATTCCCCACGCATTATTTTTAAAAACAATATTTAAATTCGGGGCAACTACTTTTAATTGATTAAAAATAGCTTGTCGCCTTGGGTTAAGAGCACCTATAAACAGTATATCAATGTCTTCAGTTAACTCTTCATCAAATGCATCTTTTTTTATTTCTAGAGTTGGGGCATAGTTCATTTCCACATGTTTTATTTCTTTTCCTACTCCTTTTTGTTTTAACCATTCTATATTTTGTTTACTATAATCCCAAATTTCCTTATCTTTTAATAACATTAAATAAAGAGGATGCGCATAAGGACTTCCTTCATATAGCTGTTCTAAATTATAAACAATTGCATTTTTTGGTAGTAGATTCGGATTATGTGCGTACGTATGCGCTCCAAAAACAATTGTATTTTTCACATTTTCTAGTATTGTTTCTGAAATAATTGCTGTATTTCCCTCCTGCTCCAATCGCCATTTCAAAGCTCGCGCAACATCTATAAAACTACCATACGTCTTTGGGCATATAAAAAGACAATAATCATATTCTTTATTCAAATAAGCTTCCATTAGTCTTAAATTATTTTTATATAAATCCACATCCGGATATTTAATTAAAAGCTCACTTGCATGTTTTTTTGCTACTTTATACATTCCAGCATAATAAGCAGCAATGCACCTTCTTAATTCGATTTTTTGCCGATGCTCTTCTGCTACGTCCATGTCTATAAGGAGATTTGCGATACAATACGCTTTTAAATGATCACGATCATAATAATAATCTAGTAGTGGCATCAATTCTTCATACGTATTTCCATGCACGGATTCCCCTAGTTCTAGCGCCCATCGTATTAATTCCATGATTACTCCACTACTCCTTTAACCGACAATGTATTTAATAAAATTTCGCATTACTTTCTACCATATTTGCTATATGCAACGGTAGCTCTTCTTTTCTCGATTCCAAATATTTTTGTGATACTGCACCTAAATGTTTTTTATGCGGTATATAAAAAGCACTTATAGAAATCTCATAGTCAAATAAGTAATCATACACATGATAATCTACAAATAGCAGATCATTTTTCGGAAAAGGAATTTCCTTCCCTTGCAACGCATACATCAAAGCAATATTATTTTGAGATTTTAATCGATACATTCTTGCAAGTTGGTATAATGGCTCAGCCCGAGTTGGTCTATATTCCCACGCTTTTTGAAAATAAAGAATAGCTAATGCTGTATATTGCTCTTCTTGCGCCTTAGCATTTTCTTTTTCATCCACTTCTGTTACCTCATATTGTTTATTTGCTGAACGGTTTGCTAATTGTTCATAACAAAATCCTATTCGCAATAACGAATAGAACACCTCTTCAACCCATCCACCTGCTTCCACTCTTTTTTTGTACCATTTAATCGAATCTTCAAATTGACTTAAATGAAAATAAGTTTGGGCTAAGTAAAATAAATATCTTATATGCAAATCTGGCGTTGTTTCTGGATCACTCAATCCTTGTAACAACAACCGCTCATCTCTCTCAAATTTATCAGCTTTACTACCACCATCCCCAGGATCGTTAACGACAAGCGTCTCTAACCTAGCTACCCTCGTATTGTAATTCGCACCAACTTTGGAACGATCTATATCCCAATACTCATGAGTAACACCGACAGATTTCCATGGTAAAGAAGCTTTCAAAAGGCGTGTAAGCCAATACTTAATATGAATATCATATTGCATTGTAAGATAGTGGTCTTCCGTTAAACTAGTCTTATCAAACTCGGGATCAACTTCTAATATCATATCTGCATCTAATATTAATAAATAATCTGCTTCTGGATATGTTTTTTGTGCTAATGAAACTGCTAAACTTCTGTTATAGCCAAAATTTTGAAATGGTTCATGATGAACTGTTCCAGGGATTTCATTTTCTTCACACCAATTTTCAATAATTTCAGGTGTATTATCAGTTGATCCCGTATCACAAATAGAAACAAAATCTACAATTGATTTTGTAGCATTTAAACATCTTTCCATAATTCTAGACTCGTTTTTAACAATCATACAAAGACATAACTTTTTTTCTTCCCCTGCATTCTTCACTTGCTCATTTCCCATTTAACCACCTCATATTTTATTAACACGCTCTTTTCATATGTAACACCACTTCATAGCTACACTGATGACATAATCATCCTTTTACTATTTATGAAATTTTCATTTTATTTATTCTTATTTTTATGTTGGAACATCTTTCATGCTTCACTATATATTTGATACAATCAGTACAAATAAACAATGATTGATTGGTATTTTTAAATTAGAAATTTCTTAAACTATAAAAAAAGAAACTTGCGCCTATGCACAAGTTTCTTTTTAAAAACAACCTTATTTTTTCACAACTTCATGTCCACCGAACTGATTACGAAGAGCTGAAACTACTTTTCCGTGGAATGTATCATCTTCTTGAGAACGGTAGCGCATAAATAATGACATTGCGATTACCGGTGCTGCCGCTTGAAGTTCAAGTGCCGTTTCCACAGTCCATTTCCCTTCTCCTGAAGAGTTCATCACACCTTTAATGCCATCCAGTTTAGGATCATCTGCAAATGCCTTTTCAGTTAAGTCCATTAACCAACCGCGGATAACCGATCCGTTTGCCCATACTTTAGCAACATCTTCATAATTGAAATCAAAATCACTTTTATCTAACACTTCAAAGCCTTCAGCGATTGCTTGCATCATTCCGTATTCAATACCGTTATGAACCATTTTTAAGAAATGACCACTTCCGACGCGGCCTGCATAAGAATACCCATTCTCTACTGCTAAATCTTTAAATAAAGGTTCTAATTGATCATAAATTTCTTTTTCTCCACCAACCATTAAGCAAGCACCGTATCTAGCTCCCTCTACACCGCCTGATGTACCGATATCTACGTAATGTAAACCAAAACTTTTCGCTTCTTCAGCACGGCGTAACGTATCTTTATAGAATGAATTCCCGCCTTCAATAACGATATCGCCTTCCTCTAATAATGGATATACATCTTTTAGTACCGATTCAACAACTTCTCCCGCAGGTACCATTACCCAAATTGTACGAGGAGCTTCTAGTTCAGCAATCATTTCTTTTAATGTATGACGAGCGGTAATCCCTATTGCCCCTGCCTTTTCAACAAGCTCTTTATTAACGTCATATACCACTACTTCATGCTTGTCTTCATATAAATGTTCTGCTAATGGGAATCCCATTTTTCCTAATCCAATTAAACCTAGTTTCATATTAATCAATCTCCCATTCTATACAAATATATTTAATAATGAAATGAGTCCAAGTGCTACAACAGATAATATCGTCTCCATTGCAGTCCATGTTAATAATGTTTCTTTCACAGTCATTCCGAAATATTCTTTAATCATCCAAAATCCAGAATCATTTACATGTGATAAAATTAATGACCCTGCACCTGTTGCAAGTGCTAGTAGTTCAACATTTACACCTGGTGTACTTGCTGCAATCGGCGCAACAATACCAGCTGCTGTCATCATAGAAACCGTTGCCGATCCAGTTGCGATTCGGATAAGTGCCGCAATTCCCCAGCCTAATAATATCGGTGAAATATGAGATTCTTTCGCCATTTCTGCGATTGTCGTTCCAATTCCAGAATCTAATAATACTTTATTAAATGCGCCGCCTGCACCGATAACTAACAGTATGTTCGCAATAGGCCCAAGGCAATCGTTTGTAAATTGTAATACTTTATCCTTTGAGAAACCTTTTGCATAACCAAGACTAAAGAAAGAGTATATCGTTGCAATTAATAACGCGACGATTGGATCTCCAATGAAGTGCAATACTTGTGCAAGTTGACTTGTTTTGTTTAGTGCTACTTCCGCAATTGATGCACCTAGCATTAGAAATACTGGAAGTAAAATTGTAAACAATGTATTTCCGAAACTAGGAAGCTCCTTCTTCTTATCTCTTTCAATAAATTGCTCCGCTATATCTAATGGTACTTCTTTATGTATACGAGCACCAATCCATTTCCCGTAAAGCGGACCTGAAATGATTGCAGTTGGAAGTCCGACGATTAAAGCATATAAAATTGTCTTCCCTACATCTGCTTTAAAAATACCTACTGCTGCCATCGCTGCTGGATGTGGCGGAACGAGTCCGTGTACAACAGATAAACCTGCTACTAGTGGAATACCGATTGTAATAAGTGATACCCCTGTTTCTAACGCAATTGTAAATACTAATGGAATTAGTAGTACAAATCCAACTTGGAAAAATACTGGAATCCCTACTAAAAATGCAACGAACATCATCGCCCAGTGAACACGTTTCTTCCCAAAACGATCTATTAATGTGGTAGCAATTCGTTCAGCACCGCCAGATTCGGCCATCATTTTTCCTAGCATCGTTCCTAATGCTAAAACTATCGCTAAAAACCCTAACGTATTACCAAGCCCTAGTTTAATAGAATCGATAATCCCTGGATCTTTTGGTGAAGTTCCAATCAATGGCATTCCCATTGCAAGTCCTACACCAATTGCTGTTAAAATTAACGCGACAAACGGATGCCATTTTACTACTGTAATAAGTAAAAGTAGTATGACAACTGCCGCTAGTACGATTCCAACTACCATTTCTCCCAATCCCCCTATTGTTTACGTTGGAAAGCAGCTATACAATCAAATTCTTCTTTCAAGCGATTGTAAAGTCGTTCATACATATAAAACATTTCTAAATATATAGCCGTATTTTCTTTATTCGGTACATGATGATGAACAATATCAATCCAATCCTTTACCTCTTCAAGAGAATCAATTTTTCCTACAGCATATAAAGCAACTGCCGCTGCCCCAAGCGCAGATGCTTCATGACTTTCAGGAACAAGCAATTCTTTTCCCATCATATCGGATAACATTTGTCTCCAAAATGCAGATTTCGCAAAACCTCCTGAAACGCGTATTTCAGTAAGTGGCCCTGTACAATCCCTGATTGCGAGTGCAACAGAATATACGCTCATACAAACACCTTCCATGACTGCACGTATAAAATGTTCTCGTTTATGCTGAAGGTTTATTCCAAAGAATGTACCACGAGCATTTGCATTCCAGTACGGTGCACGCTCTCCAGATAAAAACGGTAAAAATAGCAATCCACCCGCTCCAGCTGGTACACTTTCCGCATACTTAATTAATAAATCATACGGATCAATGCCAAGTTTTTTTGCTACTTCTTGCTCTGGGCTACCAAATTCATCACGTAACCATCTCAGTAATATTCCGCCGTTATTCGTTGGTCCGCCGATCACCCAGTGCTCGTCTGTTAATGCATAACAAAACGTTCTTCCTTTTTCATCTGTATTAACACTTGATGAAATTGTTCGAACCGCACCACTTGTACCAATTGTAATTGCAGCTGAGCCAGGCGATATTGCCCCAACGCCCACATTCGCAAGAACACCATCACTTGCACCAATAACAACTGGCGTATCTTCACGAATACCCATCTTTTGTGCTAATTCCGGTTTCATACCCGACAAAATATATGTAGTTGGCACTGGTGTTGATAATTGTTCTGGTGACATACGTAACAACGTTAAAACATCTTCATCCCAGTTTAATGTTTCTAAATTAAATAACCCAGTAGCTGATGCTATTGAATAATCCACTACGTAACGTGAAAACAATTGATACATAACATACTCTTTAATGGAAATAAATTTATATGCGCTCGCATATAATTCTGGCTCTTCCTCTTTCATCCACAATAATTTAGAAAGTGGCGACATCGGATGAATTGGTGTACCCGTTCGTCTATAAATTTCATGACCATTCATATGTTGTAATAATTTTTCTGACTGTTTCGTACTTCGATTATCTGCCCAAATGATAGAACGCGTTAATGGTGCACCGTTTTTATCTACTGCAATTAATGCGTGCATTGCTGTACTAATACCGATTGAAGAAATATCCTCTGGTAACACGTTACCCTTCCGGATGGCAACGCTTACAGTTTTATATACAGCAGCACATATTACATCAGGATCTTGCTCAGCCCATCCGACATTCGGTTGAATAATTGGATAATCAACTGCATGTGATGCAACGACTTTTCCTTTTTCTGTAAATACAACCGTTTTTGTACTTGTGGTACCGATATCAATCCCGATTACTCTCCCCCTTGTTTCCATGCGAATCTTCCCTTCGTTTCTAGCAAAATACGATCTAGTAAACCGTTTACATGAATTAGTATATAAAATATTTTTTCATTAATCAAGTTTTAAAAAGAAAATTTTTTTCATAACAAAAAATATATCCCCCTCATTCCATTTCACTTACATACTAAATTTAGATTTTCCCCGCGGTAAAGTTGCGTTATATTCGTTACATTTCGCAACACACTCTCTTTTTCTTTCATTAACAACACATACATAGTTCTTCCTTACGTTCTACTCATTTGCATGAAAAAGAGTTGAGAAGCAATATTCATTTTTAAGGGTCACTTTACATAACCATCAAGCTAAGAAAAATGATTAGTGACCCTTCTTTTTATACAAGTCCGAAAAATAAGGGATATTTTTAAAAGATTATTAAGTGGGCAATAGTTAATTGATTAGGCCAGTATTTTTATTCTTCACTAATAAAGGGAGCAATTATCTTTTTTTCATGAGAAGATAACACGATATTTGTTGATGGCGTACCATATTGCATCGAATCATCAATAAATTTTTCTAAACTTTCTACAGAATACGTTGCTAATTTGACAATATAGCTAATTTCCCCTGCTACTCTGTAACACTCAATTACATCTGGATGATTATAGCAAAAGTTAGATAATGATTTACAATTCGTTGATTTAAACAATATAAGTGCAGAAATTGGACGATTAATTTTTTTTAGAGAAACACGTGCATGGTAACCTTCAATAATCTGTTGCTCCTCTAACTTCCTTACTCGCTCAGTTACTGACGGAGAAGATAAGTGAACTGCTTCAGCTAAATCCTTCATTGAAATTTTTGCATTTGACTGTAATAACCCCACGATTTTTTTATCAATTTGATCCATAAACTATCCAACCTTTTTTTATAAAATAGAATAACCTAAATTCTTTATATAATAAAGCCAAACAATTGAATATCCTTATTTAACTTATTCATCAGCTTTTTATATTTATATAAAATAAGGATATTAGGAGGCGATTTACGATATGAAAAAGATTTTATTATTATTAGCTGACGGATTTGAAGCAGTAGAAGCTAGTGTATTTACAGACGTACTAGGCTGGAATAAGTGGGAGGGTGATGGATCGACCGAGGTCATAACAGCTGGTCTTCGGGATAAATTAACCTGTACTTGGAATTTTACTGTCATACCCGAAAAAACGGTTGATAATATTCAATTGGATGAGTTTGATGCACTAGCTATTCCAGGAGGGTTTGAAGAAGCTGGTTTTTATCGGGATGCATTCAGTAAAGAATTCTTACATGTTATTCAACATTTCCATGTCAAACAGAAGCCTATTGCAAGTATTTGTGTTGCATCATTAGCGCTTGGTAAAAGTGGAATTCTTATAGATAAAAAAGCTACCACATACAGTCATCCAACGAGTAAACGAAAAGAGCAGTTAAAGAATTTCGGTGCAAAAGTACAAAATGATTTAATTGTTCAAGATGGAAATATTATTACATCTTCAAATCCAGGTACAGCTTTTGATGTTGCATTTTTATTACTTGAAAAATTAACATCTAAACAGAACGCTAAACATGTAAAGAATCTTATGGGGTTTTAAACATTAAACTTCAACAAAGAGATAATTCTAGAGCTTGTTAGAATTATCTCTTTGTTGAACCACAGGTGCCCTCCTAGGAATTCATTGATCCCTAGGAGTTTTTTAAATTTCCTACACGTAGCCTAAAAGAAGAAACCATCTCGTCTAAAATTAACTTTGCATCAGCTTAGCTTTATCGCGCTGAAGTCGCGTAACATAGCCGCTACCTCTCCAAATAAGAATTCTGTACATTTTGCTCTATTAATTGTTTTTGGTTCACTCATCCTATTACCTTAATAAACTTAGAGCGCGGATCCTACTATAACTTTATTAACTTGTAAATATATGTTCCATACTATAAAATCTAATAGTATTTTTATTTTTCAGAAAAATAAAACAATATTTTAGACTTTATTGTATAATGTTGTAAAAAGATGTCGGAGGGATTTAATGTTACATAAAATATCTCAATTCACAATTAAGCTTTCATCAATTCTTTTATCACTGTTACTATTATTAAATTTACCTTATTTATTTATCACTCAACAAGGATTCACCTTTCAACCAATTTATTTTTTTAACCAGATCGTTACTATGTTAAAACAGGTTTTCTCACCTGAATCATTGTTGGTTATAGGATCAGACCCAAAGTTTGGTCATTTAAAAACAACACCACTATTTCCAACTGTTTTAGAACCTTACCTATATTCGTTTATTGTATTATTTGTGGCCTTTTTGCTTGCGCTCTTTATCTCATCTAGCATGGCATTTTTTTATTTTTTAGCAAAAGATTATATAAAAAAATGGATAAACCGGATTGTGTTCATATTAGAAGCTGTCCCTGATATGATGATGATGATTTGTTTGCAAATATTTTTCATTTGGGTACTTAAGAAATTTGAGGAAGCTCCTTTCACCATTATTTCTTTTAATGAAAATCGTGCTTATTTACTCCCTATTTTATCTTTAGCGGTCTTACCTACATTACAAATGTTTCGGATGATGGTGTTATACATACAAGAAGAACATGGAAAACATTACATAGAGGTTGCATATGGAAAAGGGTTTTCATCAAGTTATATACTATGCATTCATTTATTCAAAAATATATCTATCCACTTTTTCCACCATTTAAAAACGATTTTTGTTTTCTTACTTTCTAACTTATTCATTTTAGAATTTGTTTTTAATATGCAAGGCATTATTCAATTTTTATTTAAAAAGGCGTTTATTTCACCTCCAGCTGCATTTATCATACTTGTCATGATTATCTTACCGTTTTATGCCATTTTTCAAATAACCTCTTTCATGATGAATAGATGGCAAAAGCAATTGAAAGGAGCAGCTTTATGAAATCTATTTGGAAATCAAAACGCTTTTTAATCGGCTTTACTTATTTATTCATACTTGTTTCAGCTAGTTTTATTTATAGTTGGTTCTTTAAAGATAACATCCCAAAACCTCCTCAGTTACTTTACAATGACAATAACGAATTACTTGGAAAGGCCCCCTTTCCACCATCGTTAATACCTCCTTTTGGATCTGATCGTTTTGGAGAATCTGTTTTCTTACAAATTATAGAAGGAGCAAAATTTACCATTTTATTAGCCGTGGCAATTAGCTTCTTTCGCATTTTATTCGGAACATGTATAGGGATCCTCTTAAGTTTATATGCTCCAAAATTCAAGAGATTTTTCCAGTCATGCTCAGAAGTTTTTTATTACATTCCTACTTTATTTATCGCATTTATACTCATCACACCCGTTAATATTGTAATCGTATCAAATGCTGATAGATTAGATCCAAATATTTCATTTGCGTTTTATCAAGTACTCGTACTTATTTTCGTCGCTCTACCTACACTTTCTTTATATATATCCTCAGAGGTTGATGAATTTATGAAACAAGATTACATTTTAAGTTCCCAATTGCTAGGGGCTAGCCGTTTTCATATTATCAAAAAACACTTACGAGTCTTATTACTTGACCGCTTATTTGTGTTATTTATGGAACATATCGTTCAAACTCTCATACTCGTTATCCATTTAGCGTTGCTTGATATTGTAATTGGTGGGATACAAATGCGTGAACTCTATGACGGAGTACTCAAACCTGTTTCTCTATCTAATGATTGGGCAGGCCTTATTGGATTAAATCGTTATGAAATGAATATTTCATGGTGGATTATTTTGTATACTCTCGTTTCATTCTTTATTACGATTCTATTTATAAAGCTTATGACAATCGGGATTCAAGATGCACTGAAAGCAAGAGATTCGCAAGTTGTAGCAATTCAAACCCTTCCAAATCATAAAAAATTTGTTAAAAGTAAAGATTCTTTTTCGTTTGTAGATAAAGTGAACCTTTAATCCTTTCTCGTTAGTCGACATTGATAGTAGTGGAATGCAAAGAAGATGATTCCTGTTGAATGCAGGGATCATCTTCTTTCTGCCGTCTAACTTTTTTACATGTCTTTAGCTAGACTCATGCTTTTTATATTTAAAATGAATTATTTGCAATCACAATTATGCTGTTTAAAATCGATTACCATACGCCCTTGAATTCTACCTTGTTCCATTTCTTCGAATACATTTTGTACTTTATCTAGAGAACAAGTTTGAACAACCGGCACTACTTTTCCTTCTGCACCGAACATGAATGCCTCTTCTAAGTCTTTACGAGTACCGACTAGAGAACCAACTACTTCAATTCCATCTAGTACAAGTCGCGGAATGTTTAAATCCATAGTTTCTACTGGTAAACCTACTGCAACGACTTTACCACAAGCACGTACTGCATCAACTGCTGAATTGAACGCTACTTTAGAAACGGCTGTTACTACAGCAGCATAAGCACCACCAAACTCATCTTGAACAATCTTATCAGCAGGACCTTGAGAAATTGGATTGATAGTCATATCCGCACCAACCTCTTTTGCTAATGCTAATTTATCGTCATTAATATCTACTGCAATTACCTTTGCACCAAATACGTTTTTAGCATATTGGATAGCTAGGTTACCTAATCCACCACACCCATAGATGACGATAGGTTGACCAGGTTTAATGTCTGATACTTTTATTGCTTTATATGTAGTTACGCCTGCACATGTGATTGATGATGCTTGAGCAGGATCTAATCCTTCTGGTACTTTCACAGCATAATCAGCTGTAACAATACATTGTTCTGCCATACCACCATCTACTGAATAACCAGCATTCTTAACTTCACGGCAAAATGTTTCTCTACCAGTTATGCAATATTCACAACGTCCACAAGATTGGAACATCCATGCAATACTTACACGGTCACCTATTTTTAGTGAAGTTACATCATCAGCAATTTTCGTAACAATACCTACACCCTCATGACCAAGAATACGGCCATCTGTGTTTCCAAAATCATGATTTGCAACGTGTAAATCAGTATGACAAACTCCACAATACTCTACATCTACTAGCGCTTCACCTGAGTGTAACGGACGTAATTCCTTTTCAATAACTTCAATGTTTGCTTTACTATTTTTATTAACTACTACTGCTTTCATATGTGATCTCCCCTTTAGTGTTTTAGAATTTTAATGAGTTCATCTCACAACTTCTTTCTTCACTGGTTCGGCTAATCATTATGCCAAATTTAAATGTTCAATCATCATTACACGTTCATCATAACATGTAATTTTAAAAGCTTATTGTTAAATATTGAACAATATTTGAATTATTAACCAAATGTTTATTTGAAGGGAAAACTGAAATTGCATCTATGTATAGTTTATTAGAACTCTACGCGGGAGTAAAAAACTCAATTAATAAAGATTTTTTAAAACAGGAAATTATAATCATCAAATTTTCACAAAAGACTATTTGCCAATATAAAAAGCCCTTCAATTGAAGGACTTTTTATATTCGTTTCATCGAAATTGTTTCGCGTATACTTTGTAAATTTTGCAACGTTTCTTCTTGACGTTGTAACGATAACCCAACGTATAAAGTATCTAATAAACTTAACTGTGCTAATCTTGATGAACTTGCTTCTGTGCGGAATTCCGTCTCACGTGTTGAAGTATATAAAGTAATATCAGCAAGTTGACTTAATGCTGATTTCTGATAGCTCGTAATTGCAATAATGTGAGCTCCCCTTGCTTTTGCTACTTCTAACGCTTCCAGTAACCCTTTATTGCTACCAGAATGAGAAATTGCAATTACCACTGCTTCTTTAGTAAGTAAACCCGCACCCATAATTTGAAAATGTGAATCTGTATGAGCAATACAAGAAATACCCGTTCTCATAAATTTATGATATGCATCCATCGCTATAATACCAGAACCACCATTTCCATAAAACTCAATACGACTTGCATCTTGCAATACCTTTACGGCTTGCTCTAGCGCTGTATCATTTAACAAATGCAATGTATCTTGCAGCCCTGTAATATGCGAATGAAAAACTTTTTTAGCAACAGTTACCATACTATCTTCTGCCGATACTTCTTCATGAATATTTTGCATAGGAGTATGTACAATTTCACGAGCTAATGTAATCTTTAAATCTTGAAACCCTTGAAAACCGAGGTGCTTACATAAGCGGAATATCGTAGCTTCAGAACTATTCGTAACTTCAGCTAATTCTGTAATAGATTTATGTACAACATCTTGTGGATGTTTCAATATATGTTCGGCAATACTTCGCAATTTCGGTGATAAACCGTTTAACGAAGCCTGAATCTTTCCAATCCCACTTCTTGTACCTGGCATAGCATATCTTCCCCTTCCATCGTAGTTTTATTGTACCTAATTATAGAAAGAAGAAAAACCTTTATTTAGCACTACTATAAATTGAAACTTTAATCAGTGAGAGTATTGTACATCTCCCACTAATTATAAGCCCGCAAATAGCGGGATAAATTTTAAATACTCCTATGTATTCTGTCGTAACATAGGACATAATTATTCATACTTATTATTTCCCCCGTGCTTCACCGCAAATAATGCAGCTTGCGTACGATCATCTACTTCCAATTTAGCTAAAACATTTGAAACGTGTGTTTTCACAGTCTGTTCTGTAATATGAAGCTCTGCTGCAATTTCTTTATTACTTCGCCCTTTCGCAATTTCACGAAGTACTTCTTGCTCTCTTTTTGTTAACATGGAAAAAGGGTTCTCTTTTTCTTTCTTAACTGCTGATCGTCCTAATAGTGCTGGTGTTACTTTCGGATGAAAATTCGCATTCCCTTCATGTACTGCGATAATTGAAGCTACAAGTTGCTCAGGTTGTACTTCTTTTAATTGATAACCATCTGCACCAGCTTCCAGTGCTGGTAAAACATAATCTTGCTCTGAAAAACTACTTAATATAAGTATTTTTATTGTCTCATCATATTGCTTTATTCGTTTTGTTGCTTCAATACCATCCATCTTCGGCATTGATAAATCCATTAATACTACATCTGGCCTTTCTGTTCGGACGAATGTTAATGCCTCTTCCCCATTTTCTGCTTCCCCAACTATTTCAAATTCTTCTCTCGTTTTCAAAAAGAAGACAAGCCCTCTTCGAACGATATGATGATCCTCAACTAGTAGTAATTTAATCTTCAACCTTCTTCTCCCCTTCAAACTGGCAATTGAATTTCAATTTTTGTACCCTTTTTCAGCTCCGTTTTTATTTGAAATGATCCCCTCATTAACTGAATACGTTCCTTCATACTTTTTAAACCGAGCGCTGACTCTCTTACGTGATCTTGTATAAATCCTATTCCGTTATCCTCTATGTAAAAATACAACTGGTTATTTTCTATTTTTAAAAGAACATTTACTTTTTCACATGAAGCGTGTTTTTTACAATTATGTATTGCTTCTTGACTAATACGCCATAAAACTTCTTCTATTTCATCTCCAATTGAAACCATACCATCAATTCGAACTTCCACGTGAATCCCTAACAACTTTCCGTAATTTTTAATTGCCTCTGCTAAACCTTTCTCTAATCCTTCCGGTCTTAATTGCCAAATTAAAAGTGTCATTTCTTGTAATGCTTCCTGTGATAATTCTCCGATATAACTCAACATCTCTTGCAAGTCTCTATCTTGCGTCATATTTAGAGTACCTTTTGCTGTTAGCATAATAGAAAATAACAATTGTTTTACTGAATCATGTAAATCACGAGCTAATCGATTTCTTTCAGCTACCACTACATATTTACGTTCTTTCTCTACTAACTGAATACGTTGTATTGTCGTTCCTATTTGAAATGCAATCGATTCTAATAATGCTAATTCTTCCTCTGAAAAGTGTGTTTTTTGAGGCGAGGCTACATTTAATAGACCAAACTTCTCCGATCCAGATCTTAGAGGAATCGTCGCATGATGCGTAACATCTTCGGTATCTCCCCAATTACACTCAATCGCATCCTCTATTCGCTTACATTCAATAATATTTGTCGCTTTTTCCAATCTGCCATTCACAAAACGCTCTACACACCAGCAGTCCCCTTCACACATTGGCTTCTTCTCTTGCCACATAAGAGCTGGTGGTAAGTTTTCATCTACAAGCATTCGGTGCTTTCCACTTTCATCAATAAAAAAGATCCACCCTGTTTGCAAATTCATAACTTGTAACAATGTATGTAACACTTTTTCCAACATATCTTGTAAGTCTGTTGCTTCATTTAATAATTCTGCAATTGCTTTTAATGCTTCTAAACGATGCATCTCTTTTTCTTCAAAGTTCATTTTCATCACCATCTACCATTATAACATTAAGAAATTTCTAAATTCTACAAATAAAGAAAGAACTGAATTCCTTCAGTTCTTTCTTTATATCGATCATTTTATTATTGTTTTTCTATCCAATTATTCTACTTTAGCTGTCCGATAAAGATTGTCCACCATGGTTATGCTGTAAACTTTCAGTAGTAACGACCATATTTGCTGCTGGCATTTGCACTTGATTCTTATGGAACATAGACATTAATTCAAACCTTACTTGTCTAGAAGTTTCAAAATAATCTTCTGGCTTTATTAAACCTGTAATACAAAATTCATATCCAACATATTTAAGATTCGGGTTTAAATCTGTGACACCAACATATTTAAACGGCTCAACAGCTTCATCCTCTACTTTATAAAGACTCGAAGCCAATTTTTCATTACAATTCACACAAACTTCTTCTAACAATTCCTTAACTCTTGTAGGATCTTCCTGATAACTTACCGTAATCCGTTCAATTACGCGCATCCATCCTTTATTAAAATTTTGTATCGTCCTAATCTCTCCGTGTGGTATCGTAAGAAGTTTTCCTGACCATTCACGAATTTGCATAAAACGAATACTAATTTCCTCAATTGTTCCTGAATTTGTTCCGTTAAAAGTAACAAAATCGCCAACACGAAACTCTTTGTCCGCTAATCTCGCAAAGCCTAATATAACATCTTTTAACATCTGTTGTGCAGCAAAACCGATAACAACTCCCGCTATCCCTGCACCTGCAATGATACTTTTTATATCTACAAATTGGCTAATTAAATATATGATTAGACTGATGATAATGATATATCTAAAAATAGATCGAATCACACTTTGAATCGTTTGCTCTACCTCTTCATCAAAAAAGCTTGATTTCCTAAAAAACCAATCAATAATACGGTTGATTACAAAAGAGATAATGATTAAAACTAATGCAAATAGTAAAAATCTTAAAAGTAAAAACTCACGTACATAATTAAAAAATTCTTCAGTATACGTTAATAAACTCATCTTACCACTTCCTTACTAATTAAAAAATTCACAATCGTCTCAGTTTGTTCTAGGAAATTCTATTATCCTAATCTAAAATGCCACTACTCTTACTATGTATTTTGACTTTATTACTAATTTACTTTAAACAATATGTAGATGTTCTTTTCCTTTCCTTTAAATATACCCTTTTTAATAACCTAAGGGGAGCTAATAGTGGAAATTTTTCAACATTCCACTTTATTCTACTCATTACGATTTATTAACTACGTAAAAAAGAGCTGAATTTATCAGCTCTTTTATTCGATATCAATTGTTGTCTTACTACTTTTTTCTTCTCTCAATTTTGGCAATTCAATTGTCAGTACGCCATCTTTATAATTTGCTCTAACATTTTCTTCCTCAACTTGTTTAAAACTAAAGCGTCGAGTTACAGAACCTATAGAACGTTCTTTACGAATATATATGCCATTCTCATTTTTTTCTTCTACTTCATTATGATTAGTTGCTTGAATCCTTAATACATCTTGTTCAAAATCAACTTGAATGTTTTCTTTTTGAAAACCTGGTAAATCTGCTTTCACAGTATATTTATCAGATTGCTCATGAACCTCTACTTTAAAAGTATCCATGTTCATCGGTTTAAAAAAAGTATCTGTCATCCTCCCTAATAAAGAAGGCCCAAAATCAAAAATACCATTTTGACGTTTTGTTATCTCTGGAAATAAATTACGCATATTTTTTCCTCCTTATTATTTATGAATGAAAGATTATCTCTTTCTGTCTTTATTATAACATTTGGTCAAAAAAGGTCAAAGAATTTGTTTGACCTTTTTTGATGTATATTTTTCAAAATAAAACAAATAAGTTGTACAATATCTCTCCCCCTTATAAAGTGAAACTTTAATCAGTGGGGTTTTCTTCATCCCCCACTGATTATTAGCCCTCACCAATCGGACTTTTATGGGCAGCCCGCCCCCCACCTAAATTCTTTGCTTTCGCTGAATTTTGAGGTGGGGTTCTTACTGCCCATTAAATCGGGATAAAGAGGAATATATTCACATAATAACGAATAGTTTATTTGCTCTTATTTTTTCTTACGGAGGTTATATACAATGGGATATATTGAAGAACTTAGAGAAGTTGTCGGATCAAGACCACTCAATCTCGCAGGAGTTGCTGTAGCTGTTTTCAATGAACAGGGACAAATATTACTACAACAAAGACGAAGTGAGATTTGGGCTGTCCCTGGTGGATTCGTTGAACTTGGTGAATCAACAGAAGAAGCCGGAAGACGAGAAGTGCTTGAAGAAACAGGGATTGAAATAGGCTCTTTACAGTTAATAAGCGTATTTTCTGGAAAAGAAGTTTTTGTAAAATTACCGAACGGAGATGAATTTTATCCTATAACAATCGCATATCTTTGCAAAGACATTACAGGCGGCACATTAAAAGCTGATGGGTTTGAATCATTACATGTACAATTTTTTGATTTAAATGGGTTACCAGAAAACATTAGTCCGTTCATAAAAAAACTAATCGAGCAAAACCTCGTCTCAATTTAAACGTAAAAAGAGACCTTTTTAAAGGACTCTTTTTACTTCACTTCAGCATGTAAGCATGACTTAAAATGTCCAAGTGCAAATTCATGTCCTTGCGCATTAAAAGATGCAACCGCCTTTTCAAAAACTACAATTTTAAATCCTTTATTATAAGCGTCTACGGCTGTGTGAAGAACACAAATATCAGTACAAACCCCTACAAGATGAACTTCTTCTATTCCTCTTTCTCTTAACTTCATCTCTAAGTCTGTCCCAGCAAATGCACTATATCGTGTTTTATCCATATAATATACATTCTCTGCATTTTTATATGTTTCGTACACTTCTTGTAATTCACCAAACAAATCTCTTCCATTTGTACCAGCTATGTTATGTGGTGGGAATAACTTTGATTCTGGATGGTATACATCGTTTTCTTCATGTTTATCAATCGCAAAGACAACGTAATCTCCATTTTCAATATATTGCTTCGTTATATGGACAATTTCCTTCTCAATTTCTTGCCCTGGTTTCCCGCATGTTAAAGCACCTTTTTCAGCTACAAAATCATATGTATAATCAATATTAATAAGAGCTCGTTTCATAACCACTATCTCCCCTTCTCCTGTTTCACAGTAAACAATAGAAAATTTGTTATTACGACATCGTATGTACTATTCGACATTTCATATGAAATACCTACATTTTTCATGTAAAACTTACCTTAATCCGAGTTTACCATATAATAGATAAACAATGGTAAAACAAATAGCTCCTATTAGCAAGTCGTGAATTTGATAGTCAAGCGTAATTTGAGTCACCTCTTGGATCGCAAACCAAATGACTGACATCGTTAAAATAATCAAGACGATACGAATACACCGACTCACATCATCAGCCTCTTTCTCTGTCATAGTAGAAACAATTGATTTCTTCCTACTTAATCGTATTAGAAAACGAAACAAATGATTCACTATTACATCCTCTAGTCCAAACAAAAAAGCACACTACTTTTTGAGTAATGTACTTTTTATTCTTCTTATGACGCTGGTTTTGTTTCAAATGTTGCTTGATTTAAACTAATAACCTTTCCTTTTGGATCATTGTTTTCATACTGAACTGCAGTAATCGTATGACTACCTGTCTCAAGTGTCTTTTCTTTTAATTGTACTGTTGTCTGTGTTGTACTAGTGACTTGATGTTTATCTGCATATACTTGATCTACAAATATAAATGTTTCTTTATCATTTTGAAAATTAGAAAGCTCTAATTCAACATGTTGAATTAAAGTATCCTTTTTGATGAATACAGTTGGTATATTGCCGTTTTCAGAAGTACCATCTGGTGTAATAACTTTTACTTTTCCTTCACCAACTGGTACTGCACCTTCAGGGAATACTACTATATTCTCATTACTTGCATTTACAACTCGTTCTTCCTGCTTTGATTGCGCATCCTCTTTTTCTTGTGGAGCACCGCAACCGGCTAATAACAATACAGACAATCCAGTGATTATGAATTTTTTCAAAATTCATCCCCCCTGTCATTTCATTATAATTTATTATACAAAAATAACTTTTAAATTTTAAGACTATTTTCAACACTTTCATGAACAAATAGAATCTTGCCCACGATTAATGTATCATACTTTCCTTAATAGAACATTAATTTTTTTTATGAAATAAATAGTAATTCCCTCTTATCTATCATTTTAGCCCAACAAATTAATTACATACCTGTCCAAAATAAAAAGACATTGTTCATTCAATGTCTTTTTATTTTAAGCTTTAAAAAACAAATGTTGTAATCTCATCTACTTCTTTTCTTGGAAGTTTCTTCGGCTTATCTTTCGGAAAACCGAGTGAAATAACCATATTTATTTGTTTTTCAGACTCAATTTGTAAATATTGTCGTAGTTCATCTTGAGCTAACAATACCGGTCCTGTCATTGGACAAGTACCCAGCCCTTTCGCATGTGCAGCCAACATTAAGTTTTGTGCCGCTAAACAGCTACTCTTAATTCCTTCTTCTTCCCAAACTGAATCTGGAACAAAAGCAATTGGATCAAATATCTTTTCGCGAAATTTTGATTCATATGGTGTTGCCAAACACACGATTAATACAGGTGCCTCTGAGAAAGCTGTTGCATATGGTCCAAATGAACGGGTAAGTAATTTCCCTGCTTTCTCTTCTCCGTTTTCTGCCGCTTTTGCCGCAAGTTTATGTAATGCATCCCAAGTCATTTGCTCAATTTCTTTAATTTTCTCTCGGTTCATAATGACCAAGAACTCCCAAGTTTGTGAGTTCGTATCACTCGGTGCATAACGAGCACAATCAATAATTTCTTTTATGTCACTAATGGATACTTCTTGTTCTGTGAACTTCCTAACACTTCGTCTACCGTGAATTACTTCTTTAAAATCTTCATAATTCATACATTAAATCCCCTTTTTACAACGTTTTCAAATCTTGTCCTATGTTTGAATTATATCATGAAAAAAAGCTGAAGGAATACCAGCTTTTTTCTTCAATATTAGTTCGTAACTTTAAATAAACGAATACTTTCTTCATATGCAACTTGGAGTTTCTTTGTAATTGGTCCTCTTTCGCCGGTTCTAAACTGTTCATCACCTATTTGAACGACTGGGAATATTTCAAGTGGTGTCGCTGTAAAGAAGCACTCATCAGCCTCATATACTTCTTGTAGTGAAAATTCTCGTTCTTCTACTTCAATATGTAACTCTTTCGCTAATGTAATAACGAAGTGACGTGTAATGCCGTGTAGAATGAAGTTGTCAGCCGGATGTGTAATCAATTTATTATTCTTCACCATAAAGAAATTTGAATGACACCCTTCAGTTACAATTCCATCTCTTACTAATATCGCTTCTTGATAGCCTTGTTCGTTTATTTTATTTTTAATCATAATATTAGGTAGCAGATTTAAAGATTTTATATGACAGAACTTCCACCGTATATCCTCTTCTACCGTAACTTTTATTCCCAGTTCCATAGCAGCAATTGGTCTTGGAAACGAAACAATATTTGCAAAATATGTTGGTTGCATATTTGACTCATATACATGATTACGTGCTTGAGCACCTCTTGATATTTGCAAATATACATTCCCATCTTCTTGAAATTGATTTTTTTCAATCATTTGATGCAACTCTTCCACTAACTCCTCCTTAGTAAAAGGTGGAATTAGTTTTATTTCTTCCATAGAATTAAAGAATCGTTCCAAATGTAGATCTAATAAATGTGGCTTCCCATCATATAGTCTGAATACCTCGTATATACCATCACCAAATTGAAAGCCTCTCTCCTCTAATGGAATCATCGGCTGTTCTTCCTTCGTATTTACAATTCTTCCGTTAAACAAAATCCAATCTTTATGAGTAGCTTTCATTCATTCCCACTCCTTTATTCCATAATTGGTTTAATTGTACAACTTATCCACACTCGAAAGAAGGAATTTTCTGTATTTTCACAAATAAAAAAGTACATCACCCATTTAAGGTGATGTACTCGACCATTCATTTACTTTAAAAAATATTTTTCAATATCATCTAACATAAGGTTTGCAGCTACAATACCACCTGCTGTATTCCAAATCACTTCATCTACTTCGAATACTTTATTATCTTTAGAAGCCTGTAACTGCTTAAAGAGCGGATCTTCTGTCCATTCTTTCGCTAACGTGTTTCCTTCATTATTCTTATCCGCATCTTTATCAGATGTGAAATAGAATAAGTAGTCCCCGTCCATATTTGGAATTTGTTCTTTTGTAATTCCTTTTATCGCAAATTCATCTTTATCTTGTAATGGTGGTCGTTTAAATCCAATATCATTTAATACAACGCCTGAGAATGAATTTTTTTGATAAATACGAACATCACCTGGGACGAAGCGAATAATTGAAACTTTAGAATTAATTTTATCACCTAATTGTTCTTTTATTCCTGCAATACGCTTTTTATAATCATTAAGAGCATTTTGCCCTTCTTTTTCTTTATTTACAGCTTTTGTATAAAGCGTAAAGTTTTCTTTCCAATCACCGCGCAATGTTTCAGCATATACTGTTGGCGCGATTTCTTTTAACTGCTCGTATATTTTTTCGTGACGCATTTTATTTCCAATAATTAAATCCGGCTGAAGCTTCATTACTGCCTCTAAATTAATGTCACGCTCAGTTCCTACTACTTTTGTATCTTTTAACTCATTCGCTAAATGAGGATACCATTCATCCCCAGCTCGTGGTTTTGTCGTTCCAACTGGCGTTACTCCAACAGTTAAAAGTGCCTCAGCACCCTCATTCGTTAAAACAACAACTCTTTTTGGTGTACCATTTACTGTCGTTTCGCCCATTGCATGCTTTATACTATATGAATCTTTTGCCTTTACTGATGTATCTTTATCTTTCTTCTCTTCTTCTTTACCGCAACCTGCAATTATGACCATTAATAACATAATGCAAAGTATAAGAATATTTTTAGTGCGTGTCATAAATCCTCCTAGTTGAAAATGATTTTCATTAACATTTAAAGATTAATGTATATCTCATACATTGTCAATAGATATATCAGAAAACTTTTTCAATATATATAATTTCGACCTCATTTTTATTCAAAATATTTTTGTACTTATTTGCTATTCACTTTTTAACCGTAACATGTGAAACATAAACGGACATAAGAAAGTAATTGTAATTCCAGTCAATGCATAACGTACATAATACATATCAGGTATTACTTTTTTTAGTATGAGCTGTATCATTAACATGAAACTAAGGCCTAAAACTGTTTTTACTACTTGTATTTTAAAATTATTATTTTCATTCATTTTAATAAAGTGATTCTCTAACATGATACCAATCGTAGAACCTGTCAAAACTCCAAGTAATTTTAAATTATCTATTTGGTCAGTCATAAAATACATAATGAGTGAAACTGCCAATACAATTCGTTGTAACAATATAAATTTCCTATCACTTAATTCCCCTATTACTTTCGTATATAAATAAACAACTATGACACTAATTAAAACGGCACCTATTATATCACTGAGCCAATGTACACGTAAATATAGACGAGAAGTAGCAACCAATATTATAAAAATAATTCCAATGATCCAAATGATTCTCTTTTTACATAACATCATAAAAGAGCCCCAAAATGTTGTCGCTAACTGGACGTGTGTACTTGGAAATGAATAACCTGCAGCTGATTTTTCATATAAAGCCTGAATTCCTTCGTATGTATACGGTCGCGGGATTTTCATGAATTCTTTTACCACTATCCCTATATACCCAGAGAAACAAAGCATAACAATCATATGAAATGCTTTTCTTTTAGAAACGCACCAATATAAAATCGAAATAATGACTAAATACAACGTTTCATTTGCAATACTAGATATAAGTTTAAAAAGTATTGTAAGCACACTTCCCTCCACACTGGTCATCCATTCAAGAAATAAAATATCCAAATTAAACATAAAAAAAAACGAAACCTCCCCAAAATTTAATCCTGCTATTTGTCAGCACTTAAGATAAACTAGTTGATTAACATTTCAAATTTATACACCTACTTACGTTACAGATTAAGAATATATAGTACCACATACTAATAATAGATAATATGTTAAATCATCTAATTATTTTTATAAATTTTAATGAAATTTTGAGCTTTATATACAAAAATATCTGTATCTTGTTATCCACTTATTTATATTCCATGTCAAATTGCACCTCATTGTTTTTTGATATATGGAACTACTATTAAATAAATCAGCATACGTATAACTTTCAAAACCATTACAATTACAAATAAAAAAACCGCCTTATGTAAGGCGGTTTCTATCATTGTGCTTTAACCAATTTAAAATAAATATATACGATTGATAGTGAATATAACGTATGCAAAATAAAAGAAATAAAAGGGCTATTCCAGTGCTACTATACAGCAAACCGAACTTTAAAAAAATATTTAAAAGCGGTGGAAAGTTCGTTATGTTTTGTAATGTAATAAGCATACAAAATAAAAGGAAAAACACAGGGGCATATTGTAATTCATACGGCTTTCTTTTCTTATTCATTCTTTTTCGAATGAACATATGGATTAGCTCTGCTACTATAAAACACCCTCCAATTAATACAAGACCAGAAGTCATCGTCATATATCCACCTGCCTTATATTTATCTCGCACAACTACTCATCGTTATATTTTCTTCACATATATTCCATCTTCTTCATTAAAACAAAAGCTCTCTATGAAAGTTTTTGCTTGTTCTGTTAATTCCGTTTGTAATACCTTTATCTCTTTCACGTTTCTTTCTTTCATCATCGTTTCAAATGTAAAATACGTATTTGTCCCATAACCGTAACTTTGATAATCAAAGTGAATAATTAACTGCGATAAAATTGCACTCTCCTCTTGTACACTATAGTCTATTACACCAATATATGTATCATCAACTTTCACACAATACTGTACTTGATTCTCAGTTAAACTATGTGAGCGAAACATTTCTTTAACAACGCTTTCATTATCTACAGTTACTTTTTCAAACGTAATCATATGTTGTCCATCCTTTTACTATTATTGTATCAATAATACGTCCTATTTATGAAAAAAACCTTAAGACCATATGCGATCTTAAGGTTTTTCTAATTAAACTAAGCTATACGCACGTTTCGTTTCTTCGTGGAACTTATTCGTATCGTATTTATGCTCAACATAAATTTGATGCCATACCATAAACGCAAGTACAGTCCAAATTTTACGGCTATAATCGCCTTTATCTGCACAATGTGCTTCCAGTAAGTTTAATACATACTGTTTGTCGATTAAATGCTCTGTTTTACTCTCGTTTATAATATTGATAGCCCAATCATGCATTTCGTCTTTTAACCAGTGACGAATTGGTACTGGGAATCCAAGTTTTTTACGATCTAATACGTGATCTGGAACGATTCCGCGTGCCGCTTCACGTAAAATAGCTTTCGTAGTTCCGTTAGCAATCTTAAATTCAGTTGGAATTTTAGATGCAACATCAAATACTTCTTTATCTAAGAACGGTACACGAAGTTCTAATGAGTTTGCCATTGTCATTTTATCAGCTTTTAATAAAATGTCACCGCGTAACCATGTGAACATGTCAATGTACTGCATTTTGCTTACATCATCATAATCTTTAATCTCGTTATACAATGGTTTCGTGATATCCATATAGTTAACACTTTCATTGTAATACTTCATTAATTCAACTTTCTCTTCTTCACGGAAGATTTTCGCGTTTCCATAGTAACGCTCTTCAATTGGCGTACATCCACGCTCTAGGAAGCTCTTTCCTTTAAATCCTTCTTTAAGAGCACCACTTAATGCTTTTAGAACGCTCTTACCTGGGCTAGGAATGTAAGAGAACATTTTTAGTGAGTTTGGCTCACGATAAATGTTATAACCACCAAATAGCTCGTCTGCACCTTCACCTGAAAGAACAACTGTTACATGCTTACGTGCTTCTTTTGCAACGAAGTACAATGGTACAGCTGCTGGATCTGCTAAAGGATCATCCATATGCCAAATGATTTTTGGGAACTCATCCATAAACTCTTTCGCTGAAATGAATACGTTATGGTTTTTAACGCCTAATTTCTCAGCAGTTTCTTTTGCAACATCAACTTCACTGAAACCACGTTGTTCAAAACCAATTGAGAATGTTAAAAGATTTGGATTCATTTCTCTTGCGATAGAAGCGATAATAGATGAATCGATACCACCAGATAAGAATGAACCTACTGGTACATCACTGCGCATATGCACTTTTACTGAATCATACAACACATCACGAATTGCTTGGATATGCTCCTCTTTCGTTGCGCTTGAAGCATTGAAATAAGGTTTCCAGTAGCGATGGATTTCCATCTCTTTACCGATTTCTTTTACGAAATAATGACCAGGCTCGATTTTATTAACATCAATTGTTAATGTTTCTGGCTCTGGACCATATTGGTACGTAAAGTAATGTTGTAGTGACGTTGGATTAACGCCTTTATCTTCCATCACATGCATAATACTTTTCTTCTCAGATGCGAAGAATGTAGTATCACCTTGTTGTGCGACGTATAAAGGTTTAATACCGAAGTGGTCACGTGCACCGAAAAGTTTCTTCTCTTCACGATCCCAAATCATAAATGCAAACATACCACGAAGATAGTCTACACATTTTTCTTTCATATGTGCATACAATGCAATGATAACTTCTGTATCAGATTGTGTTGCAAACGTTGCACCTTTTTCAAGTAACATTTCACGTAATTCTACATAGTTGTAAATTTCACCATTAAAAATAATTACATATCGATCATTTTCATAAGTTAGCGGCTGATGTCCTGCCTCTAAGTCAATGATGCTTAAACGGCGGAAGCCAAATTGTACATGTTCATCACGAAAATATCCTTCGTCATCTGGACCACGGTGGAAAATCATCGTGTTCATATTTTCAAATTGATGTTTTTCTGTTTCTGAAAACTCTCTAGGGTTTTCACATAAACATCCTACAAAACCACACATACTTCTTACCCTCTTTCAGTTTTCATTCTGTCTATATACTACTATATCAACCCTATTTATACTAGCATAATCAATTGAATATGGCGACCAAAAACTATAAAAAAATCACTCCATTTCACATTTTTAACAATTTTTTATGAAAACATGAAAACTAGGCAATCACCTTTCTCCGCTTTTGTCATATGATATTGCAAATTGATTTCTAGGAGGGAATACCATGAGTGAAGAAAAAAAAGACTCTTCTCGCCCACCGGTTCGCAATTATTTAAAGCAAATTGATGATTTCTTCGAGCAAACACCACTTCGCAATGTAATCGCTGATTTAAATCATTTTTTCCAAAAAGGAAATCGTTTATTAACATTCCCCGTAGATTTATATGAAGTTGGTGAAGAACTCGTTGTTACAGCTGAACTACCAGGTATACAAAAAGAACAAATTCAAATTGAAATACAAAGTGAATACTTAAAAGTCTCTGTAAAAGAAGAGATACTTGAAGAGGTCGAGGAAGAAACATCTCATAACTATTATCGCCGAGAACGTTCCATTTCAGAAGCATCAAGATTGATTAAATTACCGTACTCAATTAATAAAAAAGCAGCGAAAGCTTCGTATCAAAACGGCGTGTTAGAAATTCGGGCACCAAAACTTCCACAACAACATGACATTTTATCCATAGACTAATGTAAAAAAAGAAGGGTGCTGTGCACCCTTCTTTTTAATCCACTAATCTCTTCATATCACGTATAATGTCTTCGTACGGCGTATTACTAATACCACTATACTTTTTCATTACTTTTCCGTTTTGATCAATTAAATAAAATGATGTACCATGTATAACTTGACCATCCTCAGGTTTATCTACAAGTGATTGGAAATTATCTTTTGAAAACTTTGTAATATCTTCTAATGAATAACCCGTTAATAAATTCCAGTTACTAGTATCCTCTGTAAACTTTTGAATGAAAACCTTCAAATTCTCCGGCTTATCAAGGTCTGGATCTACACTAAACGAAACAAACTGAACGTCTAATTTCTCTTCTTTGGCCATCTTTTGCAGTTTTGCCATATTGGCAGTCATTGGCGGACAAACTGTTTGGCAATTTGTGAACATAAAATCAGCAACCCAAACTTTCCCTTTTAAATCTTTTGTACCAAATGACTTTCCATCTTGATTTGTAAATTGGAAAGTTTCTAAATCCCAATTCAATGGTTTACGAAGCTTTGAACCCGATCCACTACATCCAGCAAGTACAAAGAGACAAAATACAACCATAAGACCAATTATTTTTTGATAACGCTTCATTTATAAACCTCTTTTCTCTATCCTAAATTTAAATAGGTTATGTTTATCATAACAAAAGTTAACACTACGAGAAAATTGTTTACTACATTTGTTCACGAAATCGTACGAATTTACGTATGTTACTTCTTTATTTTAAGCCAATTACTAGACAAAATTTATTTTTTTACTATTATTTCTCTAAATAGAAGTTACAAAACTAATTTTATTGTTACTTTTGTAAACGCATCCCCCTATTTTTTAACAATTCCTTAAACATTCATCCATGTTATACACTGTATTCCTTAACAACATTTCGGTACAATACAATTACAACGATTTTAAATGAGGTGATGTTCATGACAAAACGTTATGAAAACATGGATAATGTGAGTACAAAAAAATCAATTCGTTCCTTTATACGTTGGCGAAAAGAACGAAAACAAAATAAAAAGGATTTTTCTTTTTTAGTAGAACAATCACCTGTTAAGCAAAGTAAATTTCTACAAAACAACTTTGAAAAGACGTCTGTAACTTGGATTGGTCATTCCACATTCCTTATCCAAACGAATGGGCTGAATATATTAACAGATCCAGTATGGGCTACTAAATTAAAATTAGTTCCAAGACTTACTGAACCTGGTCTTTCTATACAAGAACTACCTAAAATTGATATTGTCCTCATTTCACACGGTCATTATGACCATTTAGATTTTTCAACGCTTCGCCAGCTAAATGATGATGTTTTATACCTTGTACCTATTGGACTGAAAAAACTATTTACTCGCAAAAAATTTACTCGTGTAGAAGAGTATAATTGGTGGGAAAATACGATCATTAATGATGTTTCCTTTCACTTCGTACCGGCCCAGCACTGGACGAGAAGATCCTTATTTGATATGAATACATCTCACTGGGGGGGATGGATTATTAATAATGAACCAACGAAAGAAACCGTTTATTTTTGTGGTGACAGTGGCTATTTCCAAGGTTTCAAAGAAATTGGCAGACGCTTTTCAATTGATATTGCCCTTATGCCAATTGGCGCTTATGAACCAGAGTGGTTTATGAAAGTATCTCATGTTTCACCTGAAGAGGCAGTGCAAGCTTATTTAGATTTAAACGCTACACACTTTATACCGATGCATTACGGAGCTTTTGCCCTTGCCGATGAAACACCTCGCGAGGCAGTAACAAGGCTCCGAAATAATTGGAATTTACGTATGTTACCGTGGGAACAACTGCATGTACTCTTTTTAGGCCAAACTTTTACTTATAATAGCGCAACAAACGATAAGCAAGTAAATGAAAAAATTGAAACATTACACGTATAACGTAACTACTTATTTTCTATATCCAACATATACTATAGAAAATCATAAAGTAAAACTTTAATCAGTGGGTGTTTTCTATGAATAAATATTTACAGACTCGCTATATCATTAGCGGGAGTGCCTGTATAACCCTTCTTATTTCTTACTTTCTATTCACATAAAAAAGCTACTTGAAAATTCATTTCAAGTAGCTTTTTTATTACTCTGCTAAATACATAAATCCGATTGCACCCGGACCTGTATGAGTACTAATAATAGGCGTTGTAAAGAAAATTTCTGATTGAGCAAATCCACTCACTTTTTCAACAGCCGCTTTTACATTTTCAGCTAAAGGAATTGCTTTCGCATGCGGAATTGCAACAGCTTTTACAACTTTTCCAGCTGTATCTTCCTCAAATAACTTAGCTAACGTTTTTACAATTTGACCTTGGCTACGCACTTTCGTTACAGGGTTATAAACACCATCTTCAAGGCTAGCAATTGGCTTTATATTGAGTAGCGAACCGATAAACGCTTTTCCTTTACCGATACGCCCACCCTTCACTAAATTTTCTAATGTATCTACTACTACATATAAACGAGTATTCTTTCTCACTTCATCTACACGTTTTAAAATTTCTTCTAGTGAGCGTCCTTCATTTGCCATTTTTGCAGCTTCTATTACTTGATATGCTAAAGCATGTGTAATAAATTGAGAATCAACAACTGTTACTTTTGTGTCGGTCATTGATGCAGCACTATTGGCAGTTGCCACAGTACCACTCATTCCACTTGTCATATGAATGGAAAGTACTTCACTTCCATCTTCACCTAACTTGTCATACATTTCTACAAATGTACCCATTGCCGGTTGTGATGTTTTTGGTAATTCCTCTGATTTGATCATTTCTTCAATAAATTCATCAGGTTGTAAATCAACGCGATCTAAATATGTTTGTCCATTTACAGAGATTGATAATGGTAGCACATGAATGCCATACTTTTCGATTACATCCTGCGTTAAATCTGCAGTTGAATCTGTTACAATTTTAATTTTTTGCATATTATATTCTTCCCTTTCCAATACGCTCTCCTTGTTATTATACTAGCATTCCCTGTGCTTTCAACAATTTCGAACAAATTTCACCAAATTAATTATATTTTTATACCTAAAATGAAAAAGACAGAGTTTACTAACCCTGTCCATACTTTGTATCATGCATTTTTTTCAAGGGTATTTGTTTTATATACATTTAAATAATCATTCCACTTCAAACAATTTTGCAAATATTCACGGAAAGAATACGAAAATCTTGGGTGCTTTTGTTTTTGAATTTTTGCAATAAATAATTGAAGACGAGACTGAATTAGAAACGATAATGGATGCTGTGCCTGTAGGACAGGGATTTCGAATATTTTAATACAATCCCCTGTTGAATGAGTGAAATAAAAACTTTTCGTAATCACAATATCAATCCTCTTTTTCATTGGATTTTTGAACTTCCTCTACTTTACGCTGTAACACGTTGTTTAAAGTGGAGACTTCTATGAATACAAAAGTATCCTTAGTCAATCCCTGTAGTCCTTTTGGTTAGAAGATTTATACTCTATTCATCCTCCATCCTAAATATCCGATCAGACAGGAATCCCGCTATCCGTATATTGCTTAATAATTTTAGTATAAACTTAGCAAAGCGCAAAGTTTGTCTAAATTTTGGAGATTCTATAATTTTTTTCTTCTATATATTGTATACGTTTATGTCTAAAGTATAACAAATAAATAAAAAAAGTGCCTTTATAACGAGGCACTTTTCGACTGTATTTCTTCTTCTCTTTTCTTTTTCCGCTTACTGACAATCTTTGATAAAGCGATACTAATTTCATAAATACAAATAAGCGGTACCGCTACTAAACTATGTGATAAAAAATCCGGCGGTGATATACACGATGCAATGATAATCAATGCTACGTAAGCATACCTTCTTATTTTTATTAGCAATTCCGCCGTTAACAGTCCAATACTCGTTAAAAACATGACAACTACAGGTAATTCAAAAATTACAGCAAATGGAACTGTTAAATTAAGAACAAAATGAAAATACTTTTCTGTCGTAAACATCGTATTAAACATTTCATTACCTATCGTAGTTAAAAAATGAAATAAAAACGGCATTACAACGAAATATCCAAAACATAAACCTGCAATAAATAATATAGACAATACCGGTATATACATTACTGTCATTTTTTGTTCATTTGGATGTAAACCCGGTTTTACAAATAACCAAATTTGTATAGCAGCAAAAGGAATTGTACAAACGATAGCAAATACTGTAGCAATCGAGAAAAAAATCCATAATACATCACTTGGACCGAGAACAGTTAATTTCATTGGTAAATCTTTTACTAGCCAAAAATAAATATCCTTCGTAAAAGTAAATCCGATAATTAAAAATAGGACAAAGGATAGTACTGTATATATTACTCGTTTGCGAAGCTCAACAATATGTTCTACTACGCTCATTTCCCGATCTTCCATCTCGTTCACCACACTTTATTTATCCATTTCGAGGAAAATTCATTACATTTTTTCTTTCTTTTCCTTCTCTTGAAATGCATCATCCGTCAATTCTTTCGTTGATTTTTTGAATTCTTTTAACGTTTCCCCTAAAGCCTTTCCGATTTCCGGCAATTTTTTCGGCCCAAACAAAATGAGTACAGCTACTAAAATTAAAATTAATCCTGGAAAGCCAATATTTGAAAACATTTCTCCATCCCCTTTATTAGTAGATTCCTTGTCCTACTATTGCATAATTTCATTTTGTCAAAAAAGTTTGAAAACGTCAACAAATCCATTGCCTTTTGTCAAAAAAATTCAAAAATATAATCAATTATACAAATTTCATTTTCTATTGCCCTTGTGTATGATATGGTAAGGGAAGTGACATATTATTTTATGATAGTAGAAAGGATTTGCATTATGACTGAAAAAATGACACGAATGACACATTTTGTGAAAGAAGAAATTGCAAATGCAATTACACATGGTATCGGTGCCATTTTAAGCATCCCTGCCTTAATTATATTAATTATTCATGCCTCTAAGCATGGTACCGCATCTGCTGTAGTTGCATTTACGGTTTATGGTGTAAGCATGTTTTTACTGTACTTGTTTTCGACCTTGTTACATAGCATTCATCATCCAAAAGTAGAAAAATTATTTACTATACTAGATCACTCAGCCATTTATTTATTAATCGCTGGCACATATACTCCTTTTTTACTTATTACGCTTCGCGGACCATTAGGCTGGACGTTACTCGCTATTATATGGACACTAGCACTCGGAGGTATCATCTTCAAAATTTTCTTTGTACGTCGCTTTATTAAGGCATCAACATTATGTTATATCATAATGGGATGGCTCATAATCGTTGCTATTAAACCACTTTATGAAAATCTAACTGGACATGGTTTTTCACTACTTTTAGCAGGCGGAATTTTATATTCTGTAGGGGCTATATTCTTCCTTTGGGAAAAGTTACCTTTCAATCATGCCATTTGGCATCTTTTCGTTTTAGGTGGTAGTGCGATGATGTTCTTCTGCGTACTCTTTTATGTCTTACCTACAGCATAAAAAAAGGTTTCAGCTTATATTAAGCTGAAACCTTTTTTTATTACTTATGTAATTGTGATGCGATAACATCCTGTGTATGCTTCGTTAATTCTTTAATATCCATATTCGCATACTCTTCAGCTGTAATCGGCTTAGAAATTGTTACTGTTGCATGAGCTGGTTTCATACGGTTTCCATTCGCTTCAAACATTTTATATGTCCCATCTAATGTTACAGGTAAGATTGCTACACCAGATTTTACTGCAAGGTGAAAACTCCCAGCCTTAAACTCTCCAATTTCGCCACCCTTACTTCTCGTCCCTTCTGGGAAGATTACGATTGAATGCCCGTTCTTTAACAGCCCAATTCCATCTTTAATCGCTTGAAGAGATTGACGACGATCATTACGAACCATAAATACACAATTCATAAGTTCCATCCAAGTTGGTACAACTGGAAACTTCTTAATCTCTGCTTTTGAAACAAATCCAATTGGTTTATTTAAGTAACCTAGTAAAACAGGAATATCCATATTACTCTGATGATTACTTACAACTAGTACCGGCTTATCTTTTGGAACATTTTCCAGTCCCTTTACTTCAACTGTCCCACCAGCTACACGTACCATTTTCTTACCAAACCAATTTGTCGTTTTATACACAACATTATCTTTTTCTTGTGGCGACATCGTATTTACTTGTCTTTTCAGACGCCACATTCTCGGTGTAATCGCAATTACGATTAAAATTAAATAAAAGATTTTAAAAAACGTTTGAATCATACAGAACCCCCACCTATTATCATTCCGACCTTCATTATACTAGACAAACGAAGGAAAAAGAAGAAAAAATGTCCAAACAGCAAGTGCTTGGACATTTTTAAGTATTCTATATTAGAAACGTTTTGCTAATTCACGAGCATTAGCAATTGCTGCTTCTTTAATTTCTGGTGCTTTTTCAGGGTTTGCATTCATACCTTCAACTGCAATGTATTCAGTTTCATTTACACCAATGAATCCTAATACTGTTTTTAAGTGATTGCGGCCGAAGTCTACAGCTGCGTATGCTCCTTCAGAATAAACGCCACCTGTTGCTTGAATGTGAAGTGCTTTTTTGCCTTCTAATAAGCCAACTGGGCCATTTTCAGTATACTTGAATGTTTTACCTGCGATTGCTAAGTTATCTAAGTATGCTTTTACTACTGGTGGATAGCTAAAGTTCCACATTGGAGTTACGAATACATAACGATCCGCATGCATAAATGTTTCTAAGTTTGTGTTCATTGCTGCAACTTTTTGTTGTTGAACTTCAGTTAAAGTTTCAAAGCCTTCACCTGCTGCAAATTTACCCCAAGCAGCAAATACATCCGCATCGATTGCTGGTACTGTAGTGTTGAATAAATCAATTGTTACAACTTCGTCTTGTGGATGTTCGTTTTTATAAGCTTCGATGAAAGCTTCTCCTACTGCCATTCCGAAAGAACCTTCTGCTGAATTTGGATTTGCTGTAATAAATAGTACTTTTGTCATTGTATTCTCTCCCTTTTACACATCTTATCTTTAATTTGAGATTTATAATTCGAAAGTAAATAACTTACCTTATGTAAGTATGATACAAAAAGTTATGTTCAATGTCAATAAAAAATAGCTACTTTTTTTTCGTAAGTTAATAAACACTATCTTTTCAATATGTTTTTGGTGAAACAAAAAACTACCTCCACATTCCATGGAGATAGTCTTCATCATTTTCTATTTTTGAAACACATGTTTCACTTTTTCAGCTGGAATATTACTTCCGCCTCTACCTTTTACATCTTCAATCATCATTGTAATGACCATATCTGGTGAATTTAAATCAAATGCAGCGAACCAGCCTAGTTCTTTTCCTTCGGCCTCTTTTGATACTTTTAATTCCGCTGTACCTGTTTTTCCAGCAAGAGTCATTCCATCAATTTTAGCAATTTTCCCAGTACCATCTGGATCATTAATTACTTTCGTCATAGCAGTTTTTAATATATCCTGATTTCCTTTTGAAATGACATTCTCTTTCCAAACTTTCGGTTGCTTATCTGTTTTAATAATATATGGAGAAGGTATGTTTCCATCATTAACAATTGGTGCGTACGTTAACGCTAGATGGAGTGGCGTCATTAATACTTGCCCTTGTCCATAACCTGTGTCTGCCATTTGAATATCATTTTTAATACCACCATTTGCAATTTTAGAAGCTGGGAATCCATATTCAATTGGTAATTTCTCATCGAATCCGAACTTTTTCGCTTCACTCATAAATTTATCTTTTCCGATTTTCAAAGCCTCTTGTGCGAAATAAATATTATCCGAGTATTTCATTGCCTTATCAAAATCAATTGGATTTGCATCTTTTACACGTGTTACATAATAATTACCCCAAGAAGAATCTTTCGTCCATTTTAATCCTTCAATTTTTAACTCTTCTTTTGGATCAATTGTTTTCGTTTCAAGACCGATTGCAGCTGTAATCGGCTTAAATACAGATCCTGGAACTGATAATTGTGTAAATCGATTCGTCATCGGTTTTTTCGGATCATTATATACCGCATCACGTTGCGCTTTTGACGCCCCTCTTGTAAGGGTATTTGGGTTATAAGCTGGTGTGCTCACTAGTGCAAGTGTTTCTCCAGTCTTTGGATTAATTGCTGCACTTGACCCTACCTCATTTTTCATTTCATTATAAATTTCGCTTTGAACTGCACTGTCAATCGTTAAAGTTACATTTTCTCCATCAACAGCATCTGTTTTTGCTAAATTTTTAATTTCTTTTCCTTGTGCATCTTCTATGAAGACACGGCCGCCTTTTTTACCGCGTAGCTTTTCTTCCAGTACTTGCTCTAAACCAGCTTTACCTACTGGATCATCTGCTTGATAGCCTTTTTTTTGTAGCGTTTTTAAATCTTCAGCATTCACTTTTCCAATATAGCCAGTAAGATGTGCTGCTTCTTCTCCTAATGGATATGAACGAATATTGACTGGTTTTGTTGCAACACCCGGTAAATCTATGTACGTATTTTGTGTTGCTCCTTCAGGCAATATTCCCATTGGTACAAGGTAATTTGGTTTTACCCATTTAGCTGCTAGTTTTTGATCAATTTCTTCTACAGACATATTTAGCAACTTCGCTACCGTTTCTTTCGTTTGCGGAGCAGCATCCCCTAACTGTTCAGGAATCAATCCGATTTCAGAAGCTTTACCATTTACCGCAAGATATTTACCATTGCGGTCATATATTTCTCCACGTTTTGGCTCTGTCGTTTGCATGCGCACTTTACTATCTTTTGTCATCCCTGGGAAGATAAAATCAGGAGTCCAATCTATTTTCCAAGATTCTTTATCTCCATCTTTTTCTTTCACCATTTTTGCTTCATGACCAAAAGTGATTTTACCGCCAACTGTATCCATACTTACTTTAAAAGGAACAGGACCTTCATCTTTTTTATCTTCTTTTACTTCCCCTGTTGCTACTTTTAAATCTTTCACTTCAATGCCAGCATAAATTTTTTCATATTTCTCAGTGAAATCTTTCTTTGAAATATCTTTTTTTGCCTTTTCTGATAATTGATCATACATTTCTGCAAATTTTTGTTTATTCCATGCTTTTGCATATGTATCAAACGCTTCTTGTGGTTTTTCTTCTTTACCACATCCAACTAACATGAATGTTAAGCAAAGAAAAAGAATCCCCCATATCTTTCTCAATCGATTCTCCTCCTCTTTCTACATCAATACTTTAGAAAATATTAGCATTTTTACATGCTACCATTCATTATAGCACTATCGAATCTCATCTATAAACCTATATTGATGGATACAAATAAAAAGATTGATGCGAATATTCACATCAACCTCTATTATTATTGTTGCTTTTCATATACATGATAATAGTACGTATACGGATTTTTTTCATCCGTTAACCCTTTTTCAACAAAAATTTCTTTCCAATTTGCCATATCGATTTCTGGGAAGAATGTATCTCCTTCAAATGCATGATGAATTTTTGTTATATATAACTTGTCTACGTATGGTAAAAAGAGATCATAAATTTGCGCTCCGCCAAAAATAAAGATCTCTTCTTCATTTTTGCATAGCTCAAACACTTCTTCTACAGAATGTGCTACTTCACAACCTTCAACATGATACCCTTCATTACGAGTTACAATGATATTACGTCTTCCAGGCAGTGGTCTACCAATCGCTTCATAGTTTTTTCTTCCCATAATAAGCGAATGACCCATCGTTGTTTTCTTTACATATTGTAATTCACTCGGTAAACGCCAAGGTAAATTATTATCTTTACCAATTACTCTATTCTCGTCCATTGCGACCATAAATGAAACTATCATCTTTTCATCTCCTCTACAATTACACTGCAACCGGTGCTTTAATTGCTGGGTGTGGATCATATCCTTCAATCGTTAAATCTTCCATTTCAAAATCAAACACAGATTTCACATCTGGATTTAATGTAAGTTTTGGGAACGGACGTGGTTCACGTGCCAATTGCTTTTCCACTTGCTCAAAATGATTCGTATAAATGTGTGCATCTCCAATTGTATGAACAAATTCTCCCACTTCAAGTCCGCATTCATGTGCAATTAAATGTGTTAGTAGTGAGTAACTTGCAATGTTAAATGGAATTCCAAGGAATATGTCACCACTTCTTTGATATAACTGACAAGAAAGTTTGCCATCCGCTACATAAAACTGGAATAGCGTATGACAAGGTGGTAATGCCATACTTGGTACATCTTCAGGATTCCAGGCAGAAACAATTAGGCGACGGGAGTCTGGCGTTTTTTTAATCATTTCAATTACATCTTTTAATTGATCAAGCGTCTCACCAGCTGTCGTTTTCCAGGCACGCCACTGCTTTCCGTATACATCTCCTAAATAACCATATTTATTCGAGAAATCATCATCTTCTAAAACGTTCTTTTTAAACAATTCCATTTGCTCATCGTACTGCACTTTAAATTCCTCATCTTGTTGTGAGCGAAGACCGAAATCAGTCATATCAGGACCAGTATACTCATCGCTTTCTACCCAGCTCTTAAATGCCCATTCATTCCAAATATTATTATTATGCTGCAATAAATAACGAATATTTGTATCACCTTTCATAAACCAAAGCAGTTCACTTGCTACAAGGCGAAACGGCACTCTCTTTGTCGTTAATAAAGGAAAACCTTTACTTAGATCAAAACGCATTTGATATCCAAATACAGATACAGTGCCTGTCCCTGTACGATCTTCTTTCTTCGTACCATGCTCCATTACATGGCGGCATAAATTTAAGTATTCATATTCAGCATGTTTCATATGTAGTAAAACCTTCTTTCAATCTTATATGAAATTTATCATAACATGAAAAACAGTGAATTAAATAATCCTAATGAATAAAAATATATTTCTATATAAACAGAATTCTACTTCAATATATTTTTACAAAATGTAAATTTATAATCACCTGATCCTAAATGCCTTCCAACGTCATGTTCAGCTTTCCAATTTGTTTCGTCTATCCGTAATGTAGCGCTTGTATTAGGTGGTACAGAAATATATAAAAAGGCTTGTTCCTTTTCTACCCGCCACTCAATCTTAATTTCTCCATAAGCTGTCTCACGTTTTACTTTAACCCATTCTATATTCGAATCAAAATGTGGTTGTACATAAAAATGTTTATATGCAGGTTTTGTCTCATCCATTTCTAATCCAATAATATATCGGTATATCCATTCAACAATAGAGCCATATGCGTAATGATTATAAGAATTCATGCTATCATTCCAAAGTGTTCCATCCTCTTTCACGCCATCCCAATGTTCCCAAATCGTTGTGGCACCTTTTTTCACTTGGTATAACCATGATGGATAATCTTCATAAAATAGAAGCTTACAAGCAAGGTCATGCCGGTTAAACTTGCTTAATATTAAATTCAAATACGGTGTTCCTATAAAACCTGTTGTTAAATGATTTTTATTTTCTTTTAATAGCTCAATTAAGCGATTAAATACTTTCTCATTCACATCATCTTTCACTAGTTCAAAAAGAAGTACTAATATGTGGGCTGTTTGTGTATTTGAAATTAACCTACCATTTGGTGTAACGAATTCATTTTGAAATGCTTGAACAATATTCCCATGTAACTCTGCATATAATTTAGCATCTGTATTTTCACCTAAAATCTCAGCAATCCTTCGTAAAAGCGATGTAGAATAGGCATAATAAGCTGTCGCAATAAAATGCTTGTCTGTTCCGCCTTCATATACATCTGGTTTCGTATCTAATGCGAGCCAATCCCCTAAATGATAGCCTGTATCCCATAAATACTCGTTCTCACCTTGTGAACGTATGTAATCTATATACTTCTTCATACTGTCATATTGTTCTTTTAAAATCGATACATCTCCGTAATGTAAATAATGAACCCACGGGCATATAATTGCTGCATCGCCCCAACCACCAGAAGTATGTAAATCAAAATCCGCTCTTTTCCCAAAAGCATCTGGAATAACTAAAGGCACAGCTCCATTAACATTTTGATCTAATGATAAATCTTGGAGCCACTTTTTAAAGAATAATTGTACATTCATAATTTGCGTAGCTATCCCAATGAACATTTGTGCATCCCCGGTCCATCCAAGTCGATCATCTCGCTGCGGACAATCTGTTGGCACATCAAAAAAGTTCCCTCTTTGAGACCATTCCACATTATGATGAAGTTGATTGATTAATGGATTAGACGTTTTAAATTCAGTCGCTTTTTCCATATCCGTATGTAATACAACCCCTTCAAAATCTGCTATTTGAGGCGGCTGGGTTAATCCACTTATTTTCACATACCTAAAGCCTTGATATGTAAAATGAGGTTCAAACCTTTCCTCTTCTTCTCCTTTTGCTATATACACTATTTTTTGTTTTGCCTTTCGGAGATTTCCGGTGTAAAAACTACCGTCTTTATTCAATATTTCAGCATGATGCAATTCTATCTTTTGGCCAATATAAACATGACGGACTGTAAATTGAACCCAACCTACCATATTTTGCCCCATATCAATGAGCCATTCGTGATTCGATAGTTTTGAAATAGAAATCGGTTTAATAATTTTCATTTTACGAATTGCTTCGTTTTCTTGCGCAACAATTATTTGTTTGGAATGCTCAATTACTTCAACATCTTCTAGCCCTTGCCTACTTTCTTCTATCCTAGCGTCGTAAACCTCCCCTTCATAAATTTCTGAATACAAAATTGGGCTTGGAGTTACCTTCCATGTTTCGTCTGTTACAATTTTTTCTTTCGTTCCATCTTCATACGTTATATGTACTTGAGCAATTATCACACGTCTTCTACCGTAATAATTACGTACATGATGCATGGTAAGTGGTCCCTTATACCATCCATTACCTAGCAGAACCGAAATAGTATTGTGCTCACCCTTTAATAAATGCGTTATATCATACGTTTGATACAGTACTCTCTTATCATAACTTGTCCATCCAGGGGTAAAATAACAATCTCCAATGCGCTCTCCATTTATAGAAGCCTCGTATAATTCTAAACTTGTGATATATAAACGCGCTTTTTTAACTACTTTTTTAATAGTAAAATTTTTATTAAAGGACATAACTTGCGCTCGTTCTTTTTTCGCGGCAATCCAGTTCCCGCTCCAGTTATCTTGCCCTTGTAATCCAGTCTCCCAAAATGCTACTTCTGACCACGATGATTCTTCTCCGTAATTATCCCATACCTTTACCCGATAAAAATAACGCGTTTCCGCTCTGTATGAAAATGAATTGACTGGTATATGTAAACTTTGATCTGTTTCTACTTTTCGCGAATCAAACATTATAATTTCAAAATCTCTATCTTTCGCAACCTGCAATTGATAAGCAAGTTGTTTTACATTTCGGTTACTCGACTCAAGCAGCCAACTCATTTTAACAACTTTTGAATCTATACCTATCGGATTTTTTTTATTGTCGCAAAGCACTCTCTTTATTGTTAGCACACTTCTTCACCATCTTTTCTGTATCTTAATTTAAATTAATTATAATAAAATTAAAATTCTAAATAAATAATAACTTTATTCATTCTTACAAAATTATTAACTTTCCAAATTTATAAAGGTTTTCATTTTCTATTACCGAAAGTATAGTGCGGTAGGATAAAATTTATATTTGGAGGTTAGAAGTATGTCTAAAATTGAAACTCCTGTTATGACTTCTTTACAAACAACGGTTGAAAAAATGATGAAGGATTTAAATGTTCCTGGCACTGCTATAGCTGTTATAAAAGATGGTGAAGTCATTATTTCAGAAGGATTTGGCTATCGTAATATAGAGACAAAAGAGGCTGTTACACCGAATACTCGGTTCGCAATCGGTTCCTCAACGAAAGCTTTTGGTACACTTTCATTAAGCTTGTTAGCACAACAAAATAAGTTTAATTGGGATACACCTGTCCAGACTTATATACCTAACTTCTCTTTATCTGAACTACTTGCTAGCTCACAAGTTACCGGACGAGATTTAGCTTCTCATCGAACTGGTGTAAGCCGTCATGAGGCTCTTTGGTATAGCTCTTCCTTATCTCGAAAAGATCTCGTTGAAAAAATAAAATATTTACCACTTGATGCTCCGTTTCGTACAGCATTTCTTTATAACAACTTAATGTATGCGACAATTAGTTATATTGTAGAAAACATTACGAATCAAACATGGGAACAATATGTTGCAGAACATATTTTAGAGCCTTTAAATATGGATCAAACAAACTTCTCTGTTACAAACTCACAAAATACAGATGATTATGCATTACCTTACGTTGAAAATGACGGTAAACTAAAAGAAGTTCCATTCCATAACATCGATACAGTCGGCGCAGCTGGGTGTATTAATTCTACAATTGAAGATATGGCAAATTGGGTCCTTCTTCACTTAAACGAAGGGAAATTTGGAGATCATGAATTAATCTCCTCTGAATTATTACAACAAATGTATACACCACATAATTCCATTCCAGATCAACCAGTTTTATCACTTCCGGAATCTCCATTAAATAGTTACGGTCTTGGTTGGTTTATTAGCGCTTACCGTGGTAATAAGGTAATTCATCATGGCGGTAATATTGATGGGTTTTCAGCACTTGTTTCATTCATACCAACAGAAAACATAGGCCTTGTTATTTTAACGAATGCTGGAGGCACATTACTACCTACTTATCTCGCTAATCAAATTTATGACGAACTACTTGAATTAGAATCCATTGATTGGCATAAACGTGCTGTAGAAGATACTGAAAAAATGAAGGAAATGATGAAAGAAGCAACTGAATCCATTCCTGAACAAATTAAAGGGACTACACCTTCTCACAAGTTAGAGGATTATACCGGTACTTTCGAGCATCCTGCATATGGAACATTACAAGTATACAAACGAGATGATTCGTTATATGTACAATTTATGGAGATGGATATTCAATTAGCTCATCATCATTACGACATCTTCTCTGCAAAAGTTGATTTATTCCAAATGAAAATGAGTTTATTATTTGCTTATGAAATGAATGTAAGTGGTGAATTCCCATCCCTTCAGTTACATGTACCAGCTATGTTAAGTACGCAGCCGCTTGTATTTAAGAAAATTAAATAAATATTTTAATAGAGGGAAGATAACACTTCCCTCTATTCCCCTTTTCTCTATGCAAAAAAAGGATACTACGTAAAGGATACAGAATTCTATTATTCAACTAATTAAATTATCAGGAGGAAAAGCTGTGTATACAGAAATTTTCAAAGAAATTGTTTCGATCACTCATCACGATTATTCAGGTTGTATAGATAAGAAAGGATGGGACGATCCTACTACATATTTACAGACAGTCGAGACAGTCGAGAAACTAGAGAAACAAGGAGCACTAACACCAATACAATTTACTGAAATTGTACGTGATTACTTACTAGACTTTAAAGATAATCATATGTTTTTCAAAATGAACTCTAACAATCAACCACTTAACAGTGCTGGCTTCCAAGTGAAAAGATACGAAGACCGCCTATATATTACATCCACTTCACAAGAAATAAGAGTGAAAAAAGGGCAGTCTATTCTAGCATTAGATAATATGAAAATCCCTGAGTTAATAATAAAATATAGGAAATATTTAAATGCGAATACATATGAACGTGAAAAATGGGATTATGTTTTATTACAATCATCAACTGGTACACTTATAAATGAAGATGGCGTAATCAAAACCATTACTTTACAAAAGTATAAACAAAATGAATACACGCCTATTTATTCATTTAAACAGCATAATAAAGACACACTCTTAATTACTTTGACTGATTTCGCAAATACTGAAGCGATTAATAAATTATTAGACTCACACAAAAATGAGCTTAATTCTTTTCCGAACTTAATTATTGATGTGCGTTTGAATCGTGGTGGAAGTGATGATGCATTTTTTAAATTACTTCCTTACTTATTCGAAGACAAAGAGATCTCCCTTTTAGATTCTTCAGATACAATGCAATTAAATCATACAGAACGAAACTTTCATTTACGTATGAAAGACATCAAAATGGAAGATTACGATTCTTTAGACGAACTTTCCAAATTATTCACTGATATATTTATTCAAGATTTAAAAAAGAATTATAAAAAAGGATTCGTTACATTTGATACTTCTGAGTTACCAAAAGAACTTCAATCATTAAAAATACACGGGAGAAAATCACCTAATAGAGTAGTTATATTAACAGATGTTACATGTGGAAGTTCTGGTGATTCTTTTGTAGAAGTTGCAAAAAAATCATTGAAAGTAAAAGTAATAGGTCGTCCTACTGCTGGTTTAAATGATTATTCTAATTTAGCGGTAATGGAATGGGCTGATACATTCGCACTTTACTACCCTACTTCACGGCTCTCTATTATAGATAAAGGCGAAGGAATATCCGGAATTGGTATACAGCCGCATATACATATCCCGTGGACTCCGGAACATATACAAGAAGATGTTGATTTAAAATTAGCATTACAACTGCTTCAAAACGAAGAATGGTAAAAAATAAAGGTAGATGTGAATCACACCTACCTTTTCTATTTCATCTTAATCTTCTCTGGTTGAAACCAAATTGGCTTTAATGACTCAAAGTCTTTATGATCTTCTAAAACGATAGTAAGACGCTCTAACGTATCCTCTAACATATGTGGTGCTGCTCGTAAGGACCACACAACTGATGAGAAAACTGTCATGCCAACGTACAACGCATATAAGTTCCAGAACTCCTCTGGTATTCCCCCATTGAAGTAGCCTTCTATTTGTCCGATTGAATACGGAATACTAATGTCTCTTGCAAATAGTGCAATTTTTACGAAATCATGAAGTGGGTCACCCCAATCATAACCATTAAAATCAACAACACCTACATATTTCGCATCACGTACAATTATATTTTCTAAATGAAAATCATCGTGTTGAAATCGATTTGGGCGGTTCTTTAAATATATTCCATTTTCGTCTATAAACTTTATGATTTTATCATCATTTTTTATTTTTATTCCACATGTTTTATATGCCTCTACATATTTTCGATGTTTTTCCATTGCTCTTTCATACCATGGAAGGATATCCTTAGGAGCTTCATATGTATGCATTTTTGCTAAATCTTTTCCTGCTTCTATACCAATATCATATTGTTCTTTTGGTGTATATGTAGGCAATAGTTTCTTCGCATCTTCCCCTTCTAAATATGAAAAAATACCATAGCATAAGTCTTCCTCTGCCAATAAACCCATTTCAATTGGTTTTTGAGCTTGCACACTACGTTTTTGCATTTCATTTAAAATTTGAAACTCTATTTTCTTTCTTTCATACTCTTTTATATCGCCTGTCCGTAATAAATATTTTTCATTATTCGCTTTCGTAATGATATATTTCTTATCAGGTGAGAAACCTTTAGAAATTTCTTCAATGTTAACTGCATCTTTTACTATCTGTATATTGTTTTGCCATGCTGTAATTGTTTTCATTTTTATTCCCCTTACATTTCTACATTTGGTGTATACGCTACTTCTACAATAAACCCATTCGGATCTTAAAAAGAAATGGACTCCTCTAAATCCGATACCCAAAATTCAATATGATGAATAGCTGATTGAAGTGTATTCATATTAAGAATATACCCCTTGTACTATTTGCACAATTTCCATTGGTGTATTGACCATGTAATCTGGTGCATCTTTTTTCACTGTTTCAATAACATCATATCCCCAAGATACCCATATTACATTCACCCCAGCCTTTTTACACGCTGCTACGTCTCGCTGTTCGTCACCGACGTATAACATATCTTTCTCTGTTATTTTTTTCGATTTTAAAAATCTTTTTATCATTTTATCTTTACCGAACAAATTTTTAGAACAATATACCTCTTGTATATTTTCTATATCATTATTGTGTAAAAATGCCCGAATATGCTCTTCTGAGTTAGAAGATATAACGGCAATTCCGTATCCTTTTTTATGCAGTTCATCTAATACATCCTTCATCCCATGAAACAAAATAAGATCTTTTATAGCGGGTTGATACAATTTATAAAACTCCAGCGCTAATATCGGTAGTTTATACAATGGTACATCAAGTTGTTTACATCTCTCTGGCATCGTTAATTTACGTAAATACTCAATTTCATCTTCCCTTACCGTTTTATATCCGTGCTTTTCAGCAATTTGATTATAAATTGGTACAAATATATTTTGTGAATCTACTAATGTGCCATCAAAGTCAAAAACAATATATTTTTGCATCCCCATACTCCCTTTGCTTCTTTTTCTAAACCTATCTTATTCAACACCGTAGTTGTCTAAACCTTCTATATACATAAAAAAGAACAAGATTTTCTCTTGTTCTTTTTAAGAAAGCCACTTTGGCGGTATATTCGTATTCCAATAAATATTCCCTAATTCATGGTGTCCTGAGTACCCATCATCAAAACGGTGATAGTGGAAATTAAAATAATAACCATCTTGCGGTGGATGATCTCTTCTTACATGAAATCGCAATAAGTCATTTCCTGATTTCGTGTCATACACATGAAAAATCTTTTCATTATTTCCGCCAGCTGGTCTTTGAGAAATCGCTAATGATTGCAATGACTCCTCTGGCACATCACTTGCAAGCTCAGCAATTGCCTCTTCAATTTTCGGTAATATTACATCTTTAAACTCATCTTCAATTACTGGACCAATTTTAGTGCCAAACTTTTGCATCGACTGCTTCTCTGCTTCTTGCATTGCGTACGTAATAAAAGTATCAGTGGTTAACCTGTCATTCGTTTCTTCATATGTATAGGACGTACTCTCCAAATTTTGTTGCCCAGCTGTGCTCGTAGGCTTGTCCGCAGCTTTGGCATTATCAAGCAATATGGAAGGAGGCGTCACTAAACCAAATGTAAATACGGTAATTAATGCGACTAAGGTTTTTCTAAACCAATTTGGCATGTATGTTCCCTCCCCTTTCACTCATTATATTTTATATAACGGTTGTTCCTTCTATTATACAAAATGATTGTAATTTTTGCACTTTACAATTTTGTTAACGTTCACATATTTTTCACTTGAATATGAAATTGTAAGATTTCATACAATATAAATACAACAACAATGAGGAGGCAATCCGATGACTTTAGATGTCATGTATTCCGCCGCAAGCATACTCGTTTTGGTATATTTTCTTTATCAATGTGTAACAGATTAAAAAAAGAGCCATTTTTCGGCTCTTTTTCTACGGTAAAAATACAATCCAACCAATCCATACTATAAAAATAATCCCGGCAATTACAGCTAGTAATAAATAAAAATGAGAAAGTATAACTATTCCATACAAAAGCAGTACTGGAAGTAATAAATAGCGATCGGCCTTCCATCTTAACAATAATAATTTTCCTTCATCACAATATAGATGGAGAAACATTTTTTTCGTAAATTCATTCCAATAATCGCGCGCATAACGAGAAATTCCAACTAAAGCAAATGCAAGAATAATAGCTGCAATCCACCTCGGACTCATAATAATACTGACGGTGCTTATACATACAATTTGAATATAAAATATTCGTGCACTACTTGTACGGAAAAATTCTTTTAAAAAGGATTCAACAATACGAGATTCCTTTTTCTTCCCTAAAAACTTTTTAGAACGCGGAAACATCCACGGTTTTTTATTCGAACTACTCGGTTTAGCTGTATGACCACCAACTTGCATAATCCCACTCGTCCAGCGCATACTTTCTTCTTTCTCTTTCTCAACTTCTTTAAAAAAGCAATTTTTATAATTCAATTTTTCTTTTATCAACCCGATAATTAGAAAAACTGCTAGACCGATACTTAGTATAGAATAAACTGGATTTGTATAAATAAGAAACAGACTCAATCCAAAAAAGGTTAAACTTATAGAAAAAATTACATTTTTTATAATCCATAGTAGCCATCGTTTCCCCACACGTACATGAATAAATCTCGTTAATAACGACAACAGAAATCGAAATACAGTAAAAAATAGCCAAAATAATACGACTTGTATTTTCGTCACTCCGATACTTTTCATCAACACTGGTAACATAGTAACTACTACTATTACATTCGTTATAGCTATTCGAATAAACGTATATGTCATACCATACTGGATTAACTTTTGCATGTGAGCGGGATACGAAATTAAAAATAAACTATCTGCTTGTTCAAAAAATGAACGAACTCCTCTTGAATATGTAATCACATAAAATGCGAATAGACCTAATCCGAAATAAACTGTCTCTCCCATCGATAATTCTTCTATCCATAGTGAACGATAATAAATCCCCATAAATATAAGTGCTGGAATAATAATATATAGCGCAACTGTCCAATCAGTTATAGAACGTATGGACTTCCATTTACGCCTCAGTTCATGACGCAATCTTTTATAAAATTGTTGTTTAATCATGCTGTTCACGCCTTACGATTACATCAAAGCAGTCTAATAATGAACTCCCTGGCATTTCTGCTAACGCTTGGATAGATTCTAGATTTCCATCTGCGACTAATGTACCTTGTGAAATGAGTAAAAATCTCTCACAAATTCTTTCAGCTGTGTCTAATACGTGAGTACAAAGTAATATACCTGCGCCACGTTCTTTTTCTTTATATAAATAACTTAAAAACTCTTTCGTAGCTACTGGATCTAAACCGATAAAAGGTTCATCAATGATATAAAAATCTGGTTCAGTTAAAAATGCCAAAATGAGCATCGATTTTTGTTTCATACCTTTTGAAAACTTTGATAAATACTCATGTTTATGTTTATCCATTCGAAACATATGTAATAACTCTTCTGCTTTTCTTTCCCAGCTTCCTACTTCGTTCTCGCGAGCAGCCATTAATAGTTCGATATGTTCCCAAAGCGTCAAATAATCATAATATGTCGGGTGTTCCGGCACGTATGCATAAGGATTTTTCTTTTCACCAAATGATATTTCACCATTCATATTTACAAGTAAACCGAGCATCGTTTTAATCGTCGTACTCTTCCCGGCACCATTCGCACCAATAAGTGCAACTAATTCACCTTTTTCAATTGAAAAGGCAATATCATGAATTGTCTTTTCCCCTATATCATATCCGGCAGAGCGAATATTCACTTCTAACATACATTCCCCTTCTTTCCATTTCCAATACAATCAAGGAAAAGAATAACATATAACCATCTATATATCATTATAAAATATTTATTTTCATAGCAGGAATACATACTTTTTAACAGAATATTTAATGTTTGATTACATTTAATTGGAGTGGATAATATGTCTTTTCAAATTCGTGAAGCTACGATAGACGATATAGATGCACTTTGTTCTTTAACAACAGAATTAAAAGGTTCCTCTATTTCGTATGAAGATATGAACAACCGATTGCAATTCGTACAAATGAGTCCCTTTGATTTTTTATATGTTTATGAGGAAGAAGAAACCATATGTGGATTACTTGGGTTTCGTATTCGTGAAAATTTAGAAGATGTAACTCGTTATGGGGAAATTTCAATTATTAGCGTTGATTCTAAAATACGACGAAAAGGCATTGGGCAAGTATTAATGGATTATGCTGAGCAATTAGCAAAGACACATAATTGTATAGGCACATGGCTAGTCAGTGGAATAAAAAGATTAGAAGCACATCCTTTTTACAAAAAATTAGGATATGAAGTGAATGGATATCGATTTGTGAAACATTTTTAAACTACTTATAAATGGAAAGGACTATAACTATGACAAACATCGAAGCTATTTTTATTGATCGTGACGGTACAATTGGTGGTGACACTACAATACATTATCCAGGCTCTTTTACATTATTTCCTTTCACAAAAGCAGCTCTGCAAAAACTAAAAGCTCAAAATATAAAAATTTTCTCTTTCACAAATCAACCAGGTATCGCAGATGGAATAGCAACTGTAGCTGATTTTGCACAAGAATTAGAAGACTTCGGTTTTGATGATATATACGTATGTCCTCATAAACACGGTGATGGTTGTGAATGCCGTAAACCAGGTACAGGTATGCTGCTGCAAGCAGCTGAAAAACATGGGCTTGATTTAAAAAAATGCGCTGTAATTGGTGATCGCTGGACTGATATCGTTGCAGGCGCAACAGTACATGCGACAACGATATTAGTTCGAACAGGCGCTGGATATGATGCTTTACATACGTACCGAGACAAATGGGCACATATTGAACCAAACTACATTGCAGAAAACTTTGAAGATGCTACAAATTGGATTTTAAATCAACAATAATACAAATTAAAAGAGACGTTTTCACAATGAAAACGTCTCTTTTAATCTTATATTTTTTTAAAACGTTAATTCATAATGGAAATAACGATTATCTCTCAAATAACCATTTTCAGCATATAATCGCTGTGCTGATAAATTATCAATCTCCGTTTGTAATTTTACACCTTTTGCACCATTTTCTAATGCAAATTCTTTAGCAGCTTCTAATAATTTTTTACCTGTTCCCGCTCCGCGCTTAGTTGCTTGTACAAATAAATCATTTAAAATCCATAATTCTTTCATCGAAATGGAAGAAAATGATGGATATAATTGTGTGAAGCCAATATATTCGCCGTCTTCAACTGCCACAAAAATAACGGATTCTTTTCTCTCGATTCGACTTCGCAAAAATACTTTTGCTCCTTCTAAATCGGAATCTTGTCTATAAAACATACGATAGTTATTAAAAACTGATGCTAGTCCATCTAAATCTGCAATTGTTGCCTCATATATTCTCATTTTACTCCATTCCCCTTCCAATACTGTCTCATTATATCCGTTGCCCATTTAGGCTGTACAATTTCTTCTTTCGGCATAAACTCTTTCATTATCGGCTTTATATCCAATATAGGTGTGCCATCAATAGCATCTAACCCCTCAACAATAATTGATTTACCTTCTCTTTTGATCACCTTTACAATTGTTGCTCCTATGCGATTCGGACGATTTTTCCCGCGCTGTGCAAAAATGCCTACTTTAGGATAATCATTATTATTTCTAGGATGTCTAGCAAAATATTGAATTTGTTCATCAGTTACTTTATGAAAATAAAAAACAACTTCAATATGAGAAAAATCTTCAATCCCTTGTATACTTTCCTCAGTATATATTTCAGTTAAAGTAATATAGGATCTTACTTCTCCCCACTCATCATCTTTTATTTCCTTTCTTTCATTATGTACAAATGCGATTGGTTGAACTGAAAACATACGCATTCCCCCTTAAATGTAACCACTTACATTATAAAGTATTTTCAGAATGTTTTCCACAAACGCGAACTAGGTTACATAATATAATTATGCTCTATTTCGTAAAGCGAAATTAACTGCTTCAACTGCATGTATATAAGTTGTGTCGAATATCGGAACTGATACGTCTTCCTGCTTTATTAATAATCCTATTTCTGTACAACCTAATATAATTCCTTGGGCCCCTTCTTGTACTAGCTCTTCTATAACTCTTTTATAATACTCTCTAGATTGAGATGTTATCTTTCCTAAACATAATTCTGTATATATTACTTCGTTTATCTTTTCTCTATCCTTTTCTGATGGAACCATTACTTTTATAAGATTCTCTTCTATGCGTAATTTATAAAAGTCTTGCTCCATTGTATATTTAGTTCCAAGTAAACCAACCTTTTGAATATCTTTCCTTTTAATTTCTTTCGCAGTTGCATCAGCGATATGTAAGACTGGAATATGAATATTCTCCTTTATTTTCTCAACTACTTTATGCATTGTATTTGTGCAAATAATTATAAAATCTGCTCCTCCCCTCTGTAACGAATATGCCGCATTTCCTAATATTTCTCCTGCTCCATTCCAATCTCCGTTAGACTGGAATCGTTCAATCTCTTCAAAGTCCACACTATTAATCATACATTTTGCTGAATGTAATCCTCCCAATCTCTCTTTTATTTCTTCATTTATGATTCGATAATATTCAGAAGTTGATTCCCAACTCATACCACCAATTAAACCTATTGTTTTCATTACACACAACCCACCTTATACTGTTTTTTAAAACTAATCACAATAGTTTATTATGTATATTATACACAATAAAACAAGACTTTACGTTTATAATATAAAGTCTTGTTTTAACTATTTCCAAGGAAATTTTATAAGAATATTCTGAAATTATTTTTCTGATGTTTTTATAAAATCTTCATATTGATAATGAAAACATTCTCGATACAACTGTTTAATTTCATCATATGATGGCACACGTGGATTATTTGCTGGACTTCCACTTTCAATTGCATCTGATGCCATTTTAGAAATAGCTGTTTCAAATTCAACTTCACCAATTCCGTATTCTTTTAAATTTGGAATACGAAGATCAAAACAAAGTTTTTTTATTTCCCTCAGCGTGTAGTCGGCTACTTCTTCATCACAATAGGAATACAAATCTTTATTTAAACAACGTCCAATATCCGCTAGTCTTTTTACTGCACTAATTTTTGTATATTGTAAAACTGTAGGTAATAGTATTGCATTCGATATACCATGTGGTACATGAAATAACGCTCCTACCGGCCTTGACATTCCATGAACTAGCGTAACAGATGCATTGGAAAATGCGATTCCAGCTTGTAAGGAAGCAATCATCATCGCTTCTCTTGCCTCCATATTCTCTCCATCCTCATATGCAATACGTAAATATTTCATAATACTTTCAATAGCGGAAAGTGCAAGTACATCGGTAAGTGATTGTGAAACTTTAGAAATATATGCTTCGACTGCATGACATAATGCATCTATCCCTGTTGCTGCTGTAATATGAGATGGTACCGAACGCGTTAATATTGGGTCAATAATCGCTACTTGCGGTGTGAAATTTGGATGCTTCATCATCATTTTTACATCTGTTCGTTTATTCGTAATTACTGCTACACTTGTTACTTCCGATCCAGTACCAGAAGTTGTTGGGATTGCAATTAGTGGTAGCGGATCGTTGTCTATTTCCATATCTTTTTGGACATAATCTTCCACTTCTCCACCATTTGTATATAACACCGCAACTGCTTTCGCTACATCAATACAACTTCCACCACCAATACCAATAATAAAATCACACTTTCCTTCTTTACAAAGTGTTAACGCTTCTAACACGTGTATATTTGTAGGCTCAGCATTTACTTTATTATATGTACTAACAGTAATACCTTTCGTATTTAATTGTTGTATACACCTCTCAACATATCCTAAATTCTCCATAATTGTATCCGTGACTATAAACGCTCTTTTCCCCAACTTCTTAGATTGTTCCCCCAGCTTTTCAAGCGAATTTCTTCCATATAATACGGACTTCGGCATACGAAACTCAGCAACTTCTTGCAAGTACTCCACCCCTTCTTACCCTAATTAATGTTTTAGTTTATAAAATATCGACTTAATAAATTCCTGTTGCAGTATAGAATGCAATTACTAAAAATACGGCAACCGTTTTCAAAACTGTAATGGCAAAAATATCTTTATATGACTGTTTATGTGTTAAACCTGTTACTGTAAGAATAGTAATAATAGCTCCGTTATGTGGTAATGTATCCATTCCTCCCGATGCCATTGACACGATACGGTGCATTACTTCTAATGGAATATCAAATTGATTGGCCGCTGCAATAAACTTATCTCCCATCGCACTTAAAACAATTCCCATTCCTCCTGATGCAGAGCCTGTAATTCCAGCTAAAATATTCGTCGTTACAGCTCCATTCACTAGAGGATTTGTGAATGTGGCAGAAATGCCGTCTCTCATAATCGCGAAACCTGGAAGTGCTGCGATGACACCACCGAATCCAAACTCAGCACCTGTATTCATCGTTGCAAGTAACGCTCCACCAATACTTGTATTCAATCCAGCTTGAAATCCTGTTACTACTCGTTTCCAATATAATAATAACGTTGTTACAATGCCTATAATAAGTGCTAATTCTACTGACCAGATTCCAACTACTGCACTTAATTCTACTTTTCCAAATGCTTTCATACCAATTTCAGAAAAATCAAAACCATCTGGATACCACTTCGGTATCATAATAGTAAAAACTTTATTCATTACACCTACTAAAATAAGTGGTATAAAAGCAATCACTTGCTGAACTCTTGTAATTTCAATGCTTTTAAGCACCGGCATATCTTTTTGTTCTACTTGCAAAGAAGCTGCCATTTCAGTATCCCCATCGTTAAAACCAAAATACCCTTCTCCTGCCGCCTTCGCCTTCTTACGTCTACTCTCTAAATATAGTAATCCTAACGTCAGTACAAAAATTGCCCCTACAATACCCAGTATCGGTGCAGCATAAATGTCCGTTTTAAAAAATGTTGTAGGTATTACGTTTTGAATTTGTGGTGATCCAGGTAGCGCATCCATCGTAAACGTGACCGCTCCAAGTACAATCGTTCCAGGGATTAAACGCTTCGGAATATTCGCTTGTTGAAACAGCTTAGCTGCGAACGGATATACAGCAAACACTACTACGTACACACTAACGCCACTATACGTTAAAATAGCACCCATTAATACAATCGCTAAAATTGTACGTTTTTCACCAACTAACTCTATAATTGTCTTTGCAATCGAGTCTGCAATTCCTGACATTTCTACTACTTTCCCAAATATTGCCCCAAGTAAAAATACAGGGAAATATAGTTTAATAAACCCTACCATTTTCTCCATAAAGATATTCGAAAAGAAAGGTAATACAAAACTAGGCTCTGTCAAAAATACGGCAAATAATGCAAATATCGGTGCAAATAAAATAACAGAAAACCCTCTATATGCTACAAACATAAGTAAACTAAGTGCTAATAATATAATAACTAGCTCCAATCATACCCCTCCTTTAAACTGAAAATTCAAACTTTTATTGATAAACTTCTACTAATCTTTTATTTCTGACATCCCTCCTCTTATTCATACAAATTTTTCATGCTAAAAATGTCTAATTATAAGTATTCGATTACATATGAAAAATCCCTTTAAACATAAAGTGAAACTTTAATCAGTGGGGGTTTTGTTCATCCCCCACTGATTATTAGTTGAACCAATCGGACGTTTACGGACAGTTGATCCCCACCTAACTTCTTTGCTCCAACTGAATTTTGAGGTGGGAGTTTTACTGTCCGTTAACGCGGGATAAACGAATTCATCGTCATACGTTATAAAGGGATTGCTAGTCTCTATATTTACTGCTTTATCAAACTATTGTCTACACAAAAATGATGTAGTTCTTTTACATCATTTACTATATGAGTTGCACCAACTTCAATCAATTCTGTTTTACTACCATAACCGTATAAAACGCCGATTGAAGCAATTTCATTATTATTCGCACCGATTATATCGTGCTTTCTATCTCCAATCATAACAATTTCTTCTTTATTTAGGCCCTCATTTGTTTGTAAAATATGAGCAATGATTTCTTCTTTTTTTATTCTCGTACCATCTAAATTACTTCCAATTATACCTTCGAAATAATTCGTTAGTTGGAAATGATCTAGTACTTGTTTTGCAAATACAGTAGGTTTTGAATTTGCTATAAATAAACGATTTCTGGTATCTTTTAATTGTTTTAAAAGATTTGGAATACCATCGTATACCTTATTTTCTAACAATCCACGCTGCTTTAAATATTCTCTGAAATAAAAAACAGCGCGTTCTACTTCTCCTTCATTCATATTGTATCTCTCTATGAATGATTGCTGGATGGGTGGACCAATAAATGAATCTAACTCGCTTACATGTAATTCTTCAATTCCAACCTTTTTTAATGCATATAATACTGAATTTATAATTCCTTCTTTCGGATCCGTCAATGTTCCATCTAGGTCAAATAGAAATGTTATGTACAAATTTAATCCCCGCTCCTATTTACTTTACATATTATATAGAAGGCTTTTTCATGCCTACCTTTTACTATACTACCATTATTTATCTTTTCGGAAATTTCTTCTTCTATGTCACATACGTTCAGTTACAAAATGTAATAGATATGATAAAGTAAAAAAGTTACAATTAACTAAATAGAAACTGGTGAACTAAATGTCAATTACCTTAATATTTATTCTGGCTTTCACAATTATTATCCACGCAGTCGAAACAAGTTCTTATAGTATTCGATTAGCCGGTGTTCGTTTAAAAAAGATTGTCGTTGCCTTATCCGTCGTAGGGATGGTACTGCTTATTTCAAGAACATCTAACTTACTACAAGCCTTTTTAATTGGCGGGATTGTCGATGAAGCAAAACTAGATTCTTCTATTGATTTAGAGCATATTATACGGCTCGTTCTATTATCTGCCTCTGTCGGTACACTGCTTGCGATTATTCTGTATCCAACTTTGACAAAACTATTTGGATATGTCATTCGAAACTTTGAAACAGACGGTTCTTTCATTCGAATGATGAAAACAAATAACATTCAAAAATTAAAGTATACAAAAAAATATGTACGATTTCCAAAATTAGAAATGATTCATAGACTACGTATTGGTGGTATTCCAAAACGTATTATGCTTATTAACATGTTTGCTACTGCAATTTATACAGCTGGTGTTCTTTCAGCCCTTTACGCTTCTTTTTTAAATCCAGATTATGCAACAAATGCAAGTACAGCTTCTGGACTTGTGAATGGTTTCGCTACTATTTTATTAACAGTGTTACTTGATCCACGTATTGCACTTTTAACAGAACGTGCTTTACAATCAGAAAATGGCGTTGAATCTATGAGTAAAATGTATGGTTGGCTAATGATATCTAGACTTCTCGGTACATTATTAGCACAGCTACTATTTGTACCAGGTGCTTACTGGATTTTATGGATTATTGAACTGATGCATTAATTTACTAGAAAGGTAGATTTATCAATGAATATAAAAACAGAGCAAGATATAATTCGCTTAATAGAAAACGACGAATGGATGATGGATATATTACAAATGGCAAAATCACTAGAGCTACCAGATTGGTGGATTTGCGCCGGATTTGTTCGCTCTAAAATTTGGGATAGTTTACATGACTACGAAATACGAACGGCTACACCAGATATTGATGTCATTTATTTTGATCAATTACATACAGATGAGGTATATGAGCAATCACTAGAGAAAGCACTGGTAAATATGGATGCTTCTATACCTTGGTCGGTAAAAAATCAAGCTCGTATGCATGTAGTGAATAATATGCCACCGTATTCTTCTTCTGTTGATGCTATTTCTAAATTTCCTGAAACAGCAACTGCTTTAGGAGTTACACTTGATGAATTAAACAACGTCATATTAACGGCCCCATGCGGTATTGAAGATGTACTTTCCTTACAAGTGAGGCCAACAGCTCATTTTCTTGAAACAAAAGAGCGATTACATATGTACAACACTAGAGTTAATAAAAAGAAATGGCAAAACATATGGCCTAACATTGCAATCACTTATCCTAAAATCTAAAAAAGGGAGCTTCTCATTATACGAAGCTCCCTTTCTATTTTATTTCAAAAACTGAATGACTATTTCCGCAAATCGATCTGCTTCTTCATAATGCGGTGTATGACCACTCTCTTCGAATACAATACAATCCCCATTTTGAGCATCTTTATTAAATATTTCAATTTGTTTTTCACACGTTACTGCATCATGTTTTCCTACAATTAATAACATTGGATTTTGTATATCTTTTATTTTTTGTAATAATGAAGTATGAACTGCTCCTTCTATTTTTAATCTATCAAAATGAATTTTGGAGCGATTTGAAAATACTTCCCACTCTTCATCACTATACAAACTCTCGTCTGTCACATCTTCCTTATAATTGTAAATCTCCATTCTATTTTCTTCTAATTCATTGCTTATTCTTATATAAGCTTCTAGCAACTCTTCTGAATTAGCATTGCTAGATGAATAAGCGATAGACTCTTCTGCTACTTCTTCTTTTCCATACTTTTTTAATAAATGCCCTGTCTTTTGTAACAAAGCTCTACTTGTTAATGCAAAATCGAAAGTTGGCGCTTCAAATATGATTTTCTCTATTGAACTTGGATATATCGACGCATATAACAATGCTAAATATCCACCGAAAGAATGTCCAATGACAGACCATTTCTCAATTTGTAATACTTTTTTTAGTTCCTCACAGTCTTCAATCAAATCATTTAATCCAAAAGCTTCGTCCTCAGTAATTTCTTCTGAGCGACAAACACCTCTTTGATCTATCATTATTACATATAAAGAATCTTTTAAACGTTCCGCTTGATGAAATGAAAAATCATAACAACTTTCTCCTGGTCCACCATGCAAGTATAGGACTGGTTTATTTTTAGGATTTCCATGCGTTTCAACGTATAGTTTTTCCCCTCTAATATTCATATATTTTCCTACTTCTATCAAATTCGCTTTTATGACCATCACCTTCTTTTTTTACTGAATATTATAACATTTAATTTTAAATAATCCCTATTACATTTAAAAAGACGATGATTATTGCAAGTGGTGCTATAAATCGAAGTAAAAACGCCCAACAAATAAATACTTTCTTTCCATAATTTCCACCTACAAAAAACTCTGCTTCTAGTACCTTCTTTTCCATTTTGAATGAAACGAAAATACTAATAAATAGTGCACCAAGTGGCATTAGTATATTACTAGATAAGAAGTCTACTGCATCAAAAATACTCTTTCCGAAAATCGTAATATCACTCCATACTCCAAATGATAACGCGGATGGTATACCTACTAAGAAAATGCCGAAACCGATTATCCATGATAATTTCGTTCTTTTTTCTTGTTCACCATTTGCTAATGCTGAAACAACTGTCTCTAGTAGAGAAAATGCCGATGTTAATGTTGCAAATGTAAATAGTGCAAGAAATACTGTTAAGAACAACCCACCGAATGGAATTTGACTAAATACAGATGGTAATACGATAAATAGTAATCCAGGTCCTTCTGTCGGCTCCATTCCTAATGAAAATACGGCCGGAAAGATAGCAAGACCTGCAAATAATGAAACAAATAAATTCAATCCAACAATTGTAACTGCTGATTTTGGTAAACTTTCTTTTTTATTTAAATACGAGCTATAGGTAACCATAATCGAAATCCCGATACTAATCGCAAAAAATGATTGTCCCATCGCGAATAAAATACTTTCTGAAGTAATCTTTGAAAAATCTGGTTGTAAGAAAAACTTCACACCTTGTATTGCATTATCAAGTGTTAATGAACGAATAATAAGAGCAACAAATAAAACAAACAATGCTGGCAACATATATTTACTTGCTTTTTCAATTCCATTTTGTACACCCTTTGATACAACCCAAATCGTAATGAACATAAAAGCGAAATGTCCCATAATCGCCCAAGCGGGATTTCCAATTGTTTCAGTAAATAACGCTCCATAATTTTGTCCCGGAGTAATAAGTTGTCCCGTTATTCCTCTGAATAAATAAATTAATACCCATCCACCTACAACACTATAAAACGAAAGTAGTATAAAACATGTTCCAACGCCAAGGCGTCCAATCCAGTGCCATCCTGTATTAGGTGCGATGCTTTTAAATGCTCCAACTGCTTGTTTCTGTGTACTGCGCCCAATCATAAATTCAGCTATAAGTAGTGGTAATCCAATTAATACAGTAAATAATATAAAGATTAAAAAGAATGCCCCTCCCCCACTCTTCCCAGCGATATAAGGAAACTTCCATATTGCGCCAAGTCCAATTGCTGATCCTGCTGCAGCCATTATAAAACCTAATTTCGAAGTCCATTGCTCCGTCTGTTTCATCTTATTTTCCTCCTAGTTAAATTACTTTATATAAATAATTAAATTTTGTAAACCAATCCGAATAAACCCTCCATTTCTATTTCCATAAAATAAAAAAATGGCTCAACGTCTCTATATAAAGAGACGCTAAGCCATTTACTTAACGCGGTACCACCCTTATTGATTCCATTATGAATCCACCTTAGTAGTAATCGTTTGATTACAAACCTAATATCGAAGGTTAACCGTTAAGATTTACTAAGAATGTGATTCCGTTCCACCTTACTGCTCCTAGGCGAGTTCAGGATGTCATTTGACTATGTCACACCAACCCATAGCTCTCTGTACAAATACACGACCTTACTACTCCTATTCAACACATTTTAATATTTAGAATATATTTTCTTTTGAAATTAATATGAAGTATATCGGTTATATTTGTAACTGTCAAGGGATATATTAAAATTTGTTGAGAAACCTTTTTTATTTTCGTTATCCATCATCATTATCATCACCGTGATCATTAGTACCTTCTTCTTGATTATTGTCATCTTGTTGTTGTGAAGACTCTTTTTGTTGAATAGCGTTATTTACCGCTGTAGTAGACGAATCCACCTGTTATTGGATGTACTCTTACATCAACCGTTAAAACGTACTTTACGATGACTTCAAAACATAATACACCCCTTTATGTTTCCCTCTACTATCGTCATACACTGTAAAAAGCCATTTCAGTCTATTAAATTAACACTTAATACATTTAATTATACGTGTACCAACTTATTTCTACGCTAAAACAAAAAAGCACTCGTTGCCTTTAGTTGACAATCAAGTGCTTTAAGTTCATATGTTTTTAAGTAGCATTAAATTTGTAAGTTTTATAATAACAGCATGACACCTTTTATAAGTCATAACAACTACTACGTTAATACTTACGAGTTTATACGAGTTCATTAATTTCATATACATTCCATGTGTTTATATTCATCGCCCAGTAAAATGTCATCTCGCCTAAGCTAGTACTTCTTTTCCTATTCTATCATTGCACATAATACTCTATGATGGTACAGCCATCATGAAGTACTTACTTTCAAACAATTATTTCTTTTTCTAAAACACTAACCTTTATTCTGCTGAAGGATTATAATCAACCTCTACATTTTTTAGTCCTTCTATTACTTTATTTATTCTTCTCGATAAGTCTTTTATTTCTTCTAAAGTTAATTCATCTCCTGCTTCTTGTGGATTAAACATGCTTAATCTCTTTGTTATACCTTCAATGCGCCCAACAAAAACTTTCTCATGGCCGATTGCAATTTCTCCAATAGCAGTATCAACAATAACATCTTCTATCTTACCTAAGTTATCAAATTCACCCGCTAGTTTTGCTATAGCATACCTATATCCCCTGTCTTCATCTAACAACTCTTCATATGTCTCCTGAATCGCATCAAATAATTCATTATACTCCCAGTCTTTCATCAGTCTTCCCCTCCAAAAAAATTAAATTTAAGGAATAATTCTATTACCATTGTTGTGTATGACTTCTAATTCAATATTTTTATATTTAGTAGCAAACTCTGCTATGACTTTACTGCAACTGTCGCAAATATCCAATTCTGTAAATAACTTAATTTTTCCAGTAGCTTGTGTATTCTCTCCAAGCCTAGAAGCAATATCATTTAGTATTTTATACTCCGTATCTGTATTCCTTAAATAACTCTCTCCCTCTTTACCAACTGCTTCTGTAGCTTTAAACATTGGATTTTCAGGTTGTAAAGAAATATCAGGCACCTTATGCTCAAGATTTCCTTTAAGTTCATTTATGCTACTTTGAGCATAAAATTCAGATTTACTTATCCCACTGACATCCACTTCTGCAACAGCAAAATTACCAGATTTCTTATACCTACTTGTTAAATTCCCTCTTATTTCTTTCACTCTATCAATTATATGTGCTTCTGTTACTGAATCTATTTGTCTCGTTGGATACACTTTTCCCGTACCCTTATTTAAAACCAAAAGCGATAATTGGGTTACCAATTATCGCTTACTAAGTCAAACCATTTGATGTACTATAAAGTAACAAGTATTTTATTATCTATGATAGTTCTAAAATTGGTGTAATTCCTCATCATGTTATTACCATATGCACTAACTGCTTCATTACCATACACCATACTTTCATAGTTATCTTTAAATTCTTTTTTTATTGACTCTTCCAAACTGTCATAGTATCTTTTGATAGCTTCCTCTGCCAATTCACGTGACCCGTGCTTTAATATAAAATTAATATCTACCATATAACCCTTTTGAGGATAAAAACCCCTTTCAACAACCTCTTTTACAAAGTTGTTCAAATCATTCGTGCACCTTTCTACAATTGGCATAAATACACTATTTAACCAATTGATGAATTCGTTAACTGTCCGCTCCCACTCTTCCTCATTTGCTATGTTCCAATATAACTGATTGCTTGGTAGATTGTACTGACGTGTATTAATATGAAATATTTTATCTTTAGATTTTAAAGGAAGAATTGCGCATTCACCATAAAATACTACATTTTTATCAGATATATTATTCCAACTTGTATAAAAGAATACCTTATAAATGAAATTTTTATCTTTTTTACTCATTCAATGACCCGACTTAGAATATTTCCAACCATTATCTAAATACTTTTCAGATATTAGATTACATACGCGCTCAAATGCTTTATTCGCTTTCATATTACATCTCCAATTCAAACTACCTAAGATTCATATATTTTAAACTCAATCCTTAAATCTTGAGTATTCTTCCTAAAAGTCTCCAGTCATCTGCAACAACGTGCAAATTTGATTTCTGTAATATTTCATAAAAACGAAATCTTTTTTCTTCATTCTGTAAAGCTTCCACTAACACCTCATCTAATGGACAAATTTCTAGTAAACTCATTGAACTTCACTCTTTATGTGAAATAATTTCGCCACCTTACTTAAAGTAAGATGGCGAATGTTAAATCCGTTATTTTTGAATATTGATTACTGGTACTTCATTTGTATTATTAGTTCTATTTACTAGATTTAGGTAGAAATGCGATACTGTAGTAGTATAATATGGCGAAATCCAAAGATATGGGAGATTTAGGGTAAATATTCCCACCAATGAACCTAAAATAAACCATCCAATGAAACTTAGCCAAGTGATAAATAAATCTAACTTATGTCCTTTCATCATCATTTTACTTTTTTTAATTGCCTCACTTGCTGTACATTCTGGATCCTCTAACATAATGTAGTAAGCCATAGAATAAGAGAAAAATTTAATAATACCTGGAACTATGAACAAAAGACTCCATAAGCTAATAAATATTGTTTGTAAGATACCTAGTTTCATAGCTCTAAATATATTCTTTGAATTGAAACCCGCAAACAGATCACCTATTGTGGTAGATTCATTTTTCGCTAAACCTAATGTGATTGTATAATAGCCGTAACTCATAACACTCTGTACAACAATATAAAGAATAGAAATAATAACCCATACAATAATTTGAGATAAAATTAATCCAAAATTAATTTGAGGTTCGCCATATGAATAATATACAAAGTTCTCAGGTCCTATAACATCTATAAACAAACCAAAAATTAGAAATACTACTATACCAATGATATACATACTTGCTACGGGAATGAGATAATTAAGAAACGTTGAACCTACCCCTAATCCCCATCGGCCTTTCAATGAGGCTAATGCTTCCCTTTTTAAATTGCTAATCATCTTTTTTCCACCTTTCAAATTCTTTATTATGCATAGTGTGGCTTTAATGAATAATTAATGAGTTTAGTAAAATTTAAAATTCTACTAAACTCATTAATATTTACTCCTTATACGAAATAATTTCGCCATCTTACTCAAGGTAAGATGGCGAATGTTAAATCTAATTATTTTTTAACGTTCATAGATTTAATTTTATCTACCTCCACTTTTGCTTGTTTCGTTATTTCTCCATTAATAGCATTTGCATATTTATCACGACTTAAAAATTCAAAACATTTATATGCATTATTCGTGTCAGTTGCGGACATATATCCTGCACCTTTATTAAACATTTTTAGAGCTACCGTATTCATCCATTCTTTTGCATCTGCTTCTGGATATCCTAATTCCATAGAACGATAAGTTAATTCAATTGCTGAAGCTAAATCTTCAATCGTATCTTTATTCCCGCTTGCCTTTGCAGCTTCAAATGTACTCAAATACTCAATTGCCGCTTTTACCCCCTCTTTAATTCCTAATTCTTCAATACCTGGTGTTTTATATAAAATTTGATAGTTGTTTAACGCTGATTTATATTGCGTTTTTTCTAACTGTTTTGCTTCTTTAATTACAAGACTAGCAACATTAGAAAATCCTGCTTTGTCAACCACACCACGGGAAGCTGCTTGACCATAATAATGTAAAGCATTATAAAGGCTCGTTTGCTCTTTTTTATTTGCTTCATCACTTGCTAATTGTACAAGTTGAATTCCCTCCATTTTTCTTGATGCATTATCAATCATATTCATACCGCTAATTTGACCAATCGTTTTATCAATATCTTTTAACTGTGCAAGTAATGTGTATGATGGTAATACTGTTTTTCCTACTTCACTTTGCCATCCTGTCGTTCCATTCATTTTATCCCATTCATTTTCTGTATCTGCCCATAATTTGTTCGCATAGTTAACCATTTCTTCTCTTGAACGTTCCAATGGGTGTTTTGTACGAATTGCATTTGCAATATTTAATACCGCTGTATAGTATTCTCCATTATTTGCAGCTTCGTTTGCTTTTCTTTCAAACATTAGCGGCATTAATAACTGATGAGATTCGTCTTGAACAGATTTTTCTACCCTTGCCGTATTTGCTAATAAATTTGCTTTCTTTATAGCATCTTCCACTGTAAAATTAGGATCTTTTATTTGTCCACGAAGCCCCTCTACAGCCCCAACAAATTGCTTTTCTAACTTTTCTTTTTGTTCGCCTGTTGCCCCGTCAATATACTGATTTGTTAATAGTAAAGCATTTTCATAATGTGGATTCGCTGGATTTAAATATACATCAATTTGAGCAATTGCTTCTTTCACTGGGTCAGATTTCACTTTTTCTTTTTGATTACTTGAATCTACATTATTTGTTTTATCGTTATCTGTGGCACCTTCAGTTATTGAATCTTTTAGATTTTTCTCACTTGATGTAGCTGTTGCCTCATTTTCACTTACATTTTCTTCTTTAACTACTTTTCCTTCATTACTGCTAGTAACTTCTTTCACTGCTTTTCCTTCATTACTGCTAGTATCTTCTTTTACTGCTTTTCCTTCATTACTGCTAGTATCTTCTTTTACTGCTTTTCCTTCATTACTGCTAGTATCTTCTTTTACTTGGCTTGCTTTTTCTTTTGTTTCAGCTGTAGACATCACTACTGATGTTTGGATATTAAGGTTCTTTAATTCTTCTTGTAGTAGCTCGTTGAAAATATCTTCTACATCTTGATTCGCTTTTTCTACTAATGTAGGATCTACACTTTCAAATACTGATGTAACTAAATAAAATTTACTTAATGCTTGTTCTAAAGATGCTACATCCCCTGTATTTGACCACTCTCTTTTTTCTTCTATTGCTGTTTGATAAACTTTTTCTGTTACAGATTTAATGTAATCTTTCTTATTTTCACTTAAATAATTTTGTAACTCTTCTTGTGTAGTAACCGATTCATTTAGCACATTCATTTGATTACGTAAATAGAATAATACTCTCTCATTTGAATATTCACCACTTGAGCGAATTTGTTCTAAATTATCTAATGCTAGCTTGTGTTCAGCTATCGATTTCGATTTTGATGGTGTATTTAATTGGCTAACAAGCGTCCAGTCTTCCTTTTTGCTGTCATAATTCGTTAAATTATTTAATGCATTTTGCTTCGGTTCTTTTTGATTCGTATAAAAATCATTAAAGAAGACAGATGAGTAGTATTGTCCATTTCCAGCGTACCACTCAACTAAAATATCGCCCGTTTTTGGTGATATTGTAATTGTTGGGTATGTTGGTTCTGGTTCTGGTTCTGGTTTTGGTTTTGGTTTTGGTTTTTCTGTTTCAGTTCCTCCTGTTTCAGTTCCTCCTGTTCCAGTTCCTCCTGTTTCAGTTCCTCCTGTTCCAGTTCCTCCTGTTTCAGTTCCTCCTGTTTCAGTTCCTCCTGTTCCAGTTCCTCCTGTTCCAGTTCCTCCTGTTTCAGTTCCTCCTGTTTCAGTTCCTCCTGTTCCAGTTCCTCCTGTTTCAGTTCCTCCTGTTCCAGTTCCTCCTGTTTCAGTTCCTCCTGTTTCAGTTCCTCCTGTTCCAGTTCCTCCTGTTCCGGTTCCTCCTGTTCCGGTATTAGTTTTTGGCGGTTCTACAGTAGAGGTAGGTAATTGAGCATTATCATTATTTTTACTTGGCTCTACCACAGGTCCAACCATATTAGTTGGTAAATCTAGTTTTTGTGGAGTTGGTGCATCCGATAATTTGATTTGTGGATCTTTCTTTTCCACCGATACTTCATCTGGTTTATATGTTACTGGCGTAATTGGTGATTTATTATTCCCAATTAAGTCTGCTAAATTAATAGTTGGTTTTTCGCCGGGTTTTTCATCTTTTTTTGCAGGATCAGCGACTAAATTTGGGAACATAGACTGTAAATCGCCCCCTGTAATACGATCATCTTTTTTCTCTTCTGTATTACTTGCTAGTTTTACTTGTTCTTTTCCTGCTGTCTTAAAGCCTTTGTCATACACAAGATATCCTGATGTTCCTAGTAATGCTACCGACATTACGGATATAGCGACTTTTTTCCCTAAGTTATTATTGTTTTCCTCCATGTCCTTTTCCCCTTTTCCTATCTTTATTGAATCCAACCGTTTGTTTTCATTTCTGTTAGTTTTTCTTGCGCAGCTCTTACTTCGGATTCATTTTCATTTGCTTGCACTGTTTTTCTTAAGAAACGACTTGCTTCCTCGTATTTTTTCTGTTTAATTTTAAACATCCCGAATGCAAAATTCACATGTGGATTTTCATCGTTTTGTGCGTATGCTTCTGTGAAAAGCTTCTCTGCTTCATTCCCTTGTCCCACTTTATCGTATAAAATCCCTATATTTACAAGCGTATTTATGTCGCGTGTTCCACTGCTGACAACTCTATTGTAAGCTTCTAACGCTTGCTGATATGCAGCAGTACTCTTTGCACCATCTCGCGTTTCATAAAATTGACCCGCTTCGTAATACACAATTCCTAGTTGATTTAACAACTCAATATTTTTCATATCTTTTTGAATCGCTACTTGTAAAATGTGAGATGCTTGTTGATAATTCATTTCTTTCTTCGCACTATCAATTAGATTTGTTTTATTCCAAAGCACATATAAATTTGAAAGTTCAATTGTATATATGGCATTCTTTGAATCTTGCATAATAGCTTCTTTAAAGAAAGATTCTGCTTTATCTAACTGTACCGTTGCGGTTGATAATTGACCTTTTAAATACGAAACAATTGCTTTATCTTCATTTGTCTTCGTACTCATTTTGACAATAACATCTTCCGCTTTTTCAAATTCTTTCATTTTCATATGACTTACAGCTAAATCTCGCATCGCATCTTTTTTGTATGCTTCAATTCCTTTTGCATTATTCGCTAGCGCTTGTTCAAAATTTTGCACTGCTTCTTGATATTTTCCAATGCGGAAATTCGCTGAAGCTAATAGATAAGCAGCTTCATTATTTTCTTTATCGATTTCTCTATCTTTTATTAGTTTTGTAATATAATCGATTGCAATTTTATTTTTTCCTTCAGCAACGTAAATCGTTGCTAATTGGAGATATGCCTCGTCTTTCCCCTTCACAGCAATTGCCTGTCCAACAGCTTCTTCTGCTTTTGTATATTTTTTATCATCATAAGCTTGTCGTGCTTGTTCCATAAACTTTTGATATTTAGCATTTGTTGTGTAGAAATAAAACAACGTCGAACCACCTATTACAACAACTGCAGTTGAGCCAATAATCAAAATCCGTTTTTTATTCTTTTTCCACCATTTAGAAAAAGGTGACGGTTCACTTTGTTCATGCGCTACTGTAAGTGGTTGATTGGATGCTTTTGCATTTAAAATCTCATCATCTATATCATATTCCACTTGTTTTTTCGTTTGTTTTCGGCTCTGTAGAATGCTATTTGGCACTGTAATTGTAGCTGCTACTTCTTGCTGCGACTGTGTTCCTTGCTCTTCTTCTATCTCTTTAATAATGCTTTCAATTTCCTGTTTTAACGCCTGATCAATGTTTGGAAATTGTACGATTCGTGAATAGACGAAACAAGCAAATGCTGCATTGTTTTCTCGTTCCAATTCAGTAGCTAATTCCAAATAATGTTGTAGGACCATTTTATTATTTATTTCAGGCTCTTGACTCTCCATAGTTTGAATGATATATGCGAGTTCTTTTTGCAGAGCTGTTGATGGATTGAGTGAATTGAAAATTATTTTATATTCATATAATGCCGCTTGTTTAAATCCTCTCTCTTCTAATAATCTTGCAATTTCCAAACATTTTGATACAAAAAGAGAGTGTTCTTCTGCTGACTGCCTTTCCGCATCAATTTTTATTCTTTCTCTCGCGCTATTAAATACATCGTACCACTGTGCAAAGCTTGGGCATTCTGCGAAAGAATTACTACTCCATGCCTGCTTAAATAATTTTGCAATTTCCCCGTTCCATTGATTATGTAATACTTGCTGAAGTAACGTATACCTTCCACATTCTGTCTGCATTTCTTCCGTTTTAAAGTAGCTTGCATCCGTCCATTTTTTATTTCGAACTTCTTCACTACACCAACTTAATATTTCTCCTAATAAAATAGCGCCTGCAAATCGATCGGCTTCTTTTTGCCATACTCCACTTTTTAAATACATTGGTGCGTAACCCGCTGAACCTGCTGGCAATAACGAAGGTCTTTTCGTTTTTGGGCCATACATTTGCTCAACATCAACAAGTTCGATATAGTGTTGACCTTCAATTGCATTTTCACTTAAGAAAGGTACGAGTACGTTGCTAGACGATAAATCATTATGAGCAACTTCATTTTCCTCCATCATTTTAAGTGTTGTAAGAAATGCTTCTGCAATAAAGAAACATTGTTCTTTTGATAACACTCGTTGTTCTTGTAAAATATCAGCCCAAGTTGGACCTTCAATCCAAGGCATTACAATACTATTAGCAAGATCTTCTGATTTTTCGATAGCAGATGTATGTTCTTCTTTAGTAACGATATAGCGCGAACATACTTTCAGACCCACTAAGGAAGAAAGTGGTTTCAAAAATGCTAGTTGATGTTTTTCCTCACGATAGCGTTCCTTAAAAACTTTTAATGCAATTCGTTCTACACCATTTTCCTGTTGTAATTGATAAACTGTTCCTTGTCTTCCCTCTTGACCATAGGGCATCTCAATACCAATTACAGCTGGGTGTTTCTCAAAACGATAAACATCTTTATTAAGATTAATTTTTTCTCCTACTTCTGGTCGGAATCCCATTTTATCCCCTTACTCTCGTATAACAATTTTTCAAAAAAAAGACCAGGAACAATAGCTCCTGATCTTTTGCAATTGTTCTATTCTTAGTATGTGTTATCTGTACTACGGAATTTCTCAGCAATACGTTTTAGATCTCTCGAAATTCCTTCTAAAATAGGAATGTATTGTTGCATTTTTTGTTTAGAATTTTCAAATTCCCCTCTGAATTTCGCTTGTGTTGACCCAGCCCATTGACCATCTAAACTTTTAATATCGCCTTCAAGTCTATTAACTTGACTTTGCGCTTCCGCAGCTGCGTTATTAAAGTTATTAGAAATTCTTTCAAGGTCTTCTGGTCTAATTTTAATTTCTGTCATTTTATTAATTTCCCCTTTCAAATCATAAATGATACAACAATTAGATTATAAACTATATTCATACAATTTTAAAAGAGTTAAATTGCAAAAAAATTCTATTTTATAGTAATTTAACCCTATTTTAATATTATTTCACTTTTAATTCAGACCATTTCACACTAATTTTGTCTGTCATCGTGCGCAGTAAATGTAACGGTGTATATGCACCTTTTATTTTTATTGGCTTTCTACGTATGCAATATCCATCCCCACTTAATAATTCTTGATCGATTTCAGCATGTGGAAGTTTCATATTAAAGAAATATACATCGTTATTGTGAGTCGTTCCTAATAAATAACCAATACTTCTCTTTCTAATTTCCGCAAACCATTTTTCATGTGAAAAGTTATTTACACTAGATGTTGTAGCCGCCGTTAAAAAATGAATCCCTTTATTTTTACAATTTTGAACTATTAGTTCCATTTTATTTTTCGCCTCATAATCAATAGATAATACAGTTAACATTTGATCAATATCATCAATTGCAATGATTATTTTCTTATATGGAAACTCCACTGTTACGTTTGGATCTATAGAAGGTACTACTGTTTCTCTATTATTTATTAGCTCTAACAGTTCATCTAACATTTCTTTTAATTGCATATCATCTGTAACTTTCTTCTTCACATGAGGTAAATCTCCGAGAGCTAATATGCCAGTAGGTCTTTCACCAAGGTCTACTAAGTATAGCTCAACCTTTTCTGGAGAGTATTGGTATGTAGTAGTGAAAAGAAGTGTTTGTAATAATGATGTTTTTCCACCTTCTATTCTTCCACCGATAAATATATGATTCATTTCGTCCAATGAAAAATTTTGCAAACGGATATCGTCTGTTTCAACTCCTGCAGAAATTTGAGTTGGTTCTAATTGCTCAACTAAATCTTCTACAAATATTTCTTTAGGAACCATTGGAATCTCTTTTGCTTTTTCAGCATTCCATTCACTGCCCATTTTTTGAATAATCGTTTTTAATTGCTGTGAGTATTCTAATTCACTTTCACCTATAAACGGTAGTGCTGCTTGGAACAATTCCGGTGGTTGACCTTTCATTAACCCACGGCCAGTAGGAACTTCAATTAACGGGAAATTCGGTCTACCAACTAAACTAGGATATTCAGCTCTATCTTGCAATTCAAATGTAATTGCCATCGGTATATTATTACGAACACGATCAAACATATCAATTGTTTGATTAAGTGAGAAATAGAAGTACACGCCATATGTGCTTGATTCGCGTAATAATATTTCTAATACTTCATTCTCTTTTTCGAATTCATTTTTAAATCTTATATAACCATCTACCATTACAACGATAGCAGGAATTTTCTTTCCAACCATTCGATTATACATAGAGAATGACTTTGCACCGATATTAGAAAAACTCTCTTTTCTATGCGTGATTTCCTTCTTTAAAAATCCGAATAGACGTTTCATTTTTTCATTTTCGTCCTCTTGTACAACCCCGCCTACATGAGGTAAATCTCTAAAATCTAAGAACATACGACCAAAATCAATAATATAAAAATTCACTTCTTCTGGTGTATGAGATACTGCTAGGGACATAATAATTGTTTGTAACATCGTTGTTTTTCCTGTTCCTGGCATACCATAAATATTTAAATGTCCTTCTTGTAAATCTAACTTCAGCGGAAATTGCGCTTGATTTGCAACATCATCAATTAATCCTACTGTTACTTGTAAATATTCTTTTGATTTATTCCACTCAGCAATTGTCCAATCTTCCATAGCATAAAATTCTTTTAACAATAATTTTTCCGGTAATGGATCCAGCCAAGGTCCTGGTAATGCTTTAATATTTTCTTTTTCTGATACGCTCTGTACATATTGAATAAAAGCTTGTAGTTGTTTTGGACTATTTGTCATTGGTTTTGGACGCTTTTTCACTTTTATTCTTTCACCCGAGAGCTTAACTTCTGTAAAATCAACAATATCAAGAACTTTCTCTTCATCTGGATTATAAGGTGCTCCGCTCCATGCTGATTGGAATAATTCCAATACTTCATTGCTACCAACTTGGAGATACCCTCGTCCTGGTACATTGATTTTAGAGGCATCTGGAATCTTTAACATTTCACGACTATCCGCATCATCTTGGACACGTAAACAAATTCGAAAACGCGAGTTACTCCAAATCTTGTCATTTACAACCCCCGAAGGTTTTTGAGTTGCTAATAATAAATGAACTCCTAATGTCCTTCCTATTGCAGCGACACTAATTAGCTCGTCCATAAATTCTGGTTGTTCCTTTTTCATTTGAGCAAACTCATCAATAACAATAAATAAATGTGGTAAAGGTTCTTTTTCACGCCAGCTTGTTTCATAATATTCATCTAAATGCTGAACATTTCCAGCCTGAATGAATAATTTTTGTCGACGCTCTAATTCTGCTTTTAATGAAATTCTGGCACGCTCAATTAAATTTGGATCTTCTAAGTTCGTAATAGATGCAATAATGTGCGGTAATCCCGCAAATGTATTTGACATTCCACCACCTTTATAGTCGATAAGCATAAATGCCATCTCATGAGGATGATAGGTTGCCGCTAACGCCGCTATTATAGACTGAATCACTTCACTTTTTCCGGATCCAGTTGTACCAGCCATTAGACCGTGCGGACCGTGCCCTTTTTTCTCTATTTTATCGTGAATATTTAGAAAAACAGGTTTACTTCCTTCTCTTACACCAATTGGAACCGGTAATGAAGTCGGATATCGATTTTCTTTCCATCTCTCTAGCACTTGTAATTCTTCCATGTTTTTAGCTTGAAACAAGTCTAAAAATGTTAATACTTTCGGAATGTTGGCTGCTGTAGAACTTTTCATTCGAATTGGAGCAATGCTTCGCGCTCCTAGTTCACATCGTTCGAATGAAAGTCGATCTACTTTAAAACTAGCACGCGTTGTCCCACTATTTTCAGCTGAACTTGAAAACGTTTCTACTAACTCACCATCTTCTCCATTTAAACTTATTACAAGATCACATTCCATCGGTAACCGTTCCTTTTGTTCCGCAAAAATAAATGTAGAAGCTCCTACGCTTTCACCTTCTCTAAGTAACATTGGAGTTAAAGGATCATCTTCTAAAAATTCTCTCGCTGATAAGAAAAAAACATACATCGGAATTAAAGGAACTTTTGCATCCGCTTGCGCAGAAGAATTATAGATTCTACGCATGTTAAGTGGGGTAAATAGTACTTCAGCTAGTTTCTGTGCATCTTGTTGATTTTCAGATAAAAAGCGCATACTTCTCTGTTCATCCCATACGTGAGGAAGCCACCTCATCCAATCCCACTGCTTTTTCTCTTTCTCATGATAAAATGCAGCTATTTTCACTTCATTTGGTGCATGATGCGTCATAATTTGCGTCGTTACAATTCGAATAAAGTTTAGTCTATCTTCTTTATTTCCAACTACACCAATTACATCGTTTTTTTTCAAAGAAATGGAAATGTGTCCATTTGGTATCGTATTGAAATCCCTTTTCACATTTTGCGCTTCTGTAACTAATGGATTTTCTTCATAACCTTTCTGTTCAGGCACCTTCAATTCTACAAGAAATGGTCTTTCTCCTGTACCAATACGAATATCTAAAAAGTCTGGACTTTCAGGTGTTCTCTCCCATAAATTACTTTCCCGATTTTCAATTCTTTGTACACTTTTTAATGGGCTTGGATTTTGTGTAATTAAATATTTTGCTTGTTCAACCTTTAATGTATCTAATTCCACTCGATGCTTTTGAATTTGCTCTAAATATCTTGTTTGTAATTGTTCAACCATTTGACGATGTTCTTTCTTTTTACGGAAATGCCCCATCGTTGTAATTATATATGATCCCAACATCGGAATACTTGAAACCATCATTAATGGCATATAACTTGCATTCATCTTCATAAATTTCATCATTACAAAATATAATACCAATGTTAAAACTGTCATCATTGCAGGCAGTAACATTGTTTCAATTGAAAACTTCGGCTCCTCCGGTATGTTCGGTGGATCATGAATAATAACATCCCCTGTTGGTATATCTACTTTCACACGCGGAGAGCGTTGAAAATACGGTGATTTTTGCACAAAACATTTCTCCTTCCCCATCCCAAAACTATTACTCAATGATTTTCCATACATAATCTTCTTCACTAGAAGACATATCTTGTTTAACAGGTTCATTATAAACTTCTTCTGCTGGCATCATTTCAAAAGAAGGGATAATTGCTCCTTTTTTATGTAGCATTACATATTGTCCATCCCACACATCATTATCGCGCAACGTTTCATCATTTCGAATAGAATGCCACTCTTCTTTATCTTTTGCTACTCTAATTTCATAGATTCCGCTTAATGCTTCATCTATTTTTTCATGATGTAAAATCGCTTCAATAATTTGCACCACTTTTACGTCATTTGGAATTGCAATATCAATTTCTTCATTTGACTGTTTTATGTATGTCACAATAATCTCTTCCACGTTTATTCACCTTTTTTCCATCATGTTTGTTACCAAGAAACATCTAAAAATGAAATATCATCGCTTGTCGGAGAGTTCTGTGCCCTCTCAATTTCTTTTAACACTTCCTCAAAGTTATACTGCTTAAGTGGCAAAAGTCCGTCTGAGTGAATAACTATCCGATTAGCTTCTTGTCTAGATAATGCCTTTGAAAAAACCGCCAATTCCCCACCAATAATGCCTCGCTGTGTAGACCATCTTTTCTTTATATTTCTCTTAAACTTCATTACATTCGAACAATTCTCCTTATCTTGAAACAATTGTACAAATGAATCGCCATGTGTAACTATCGTTATTTGTACTTTATCTTGATTTGGAATGAGTTCTATTTTCCCGCCAGTAAACATCGCTTCACTACCTTTTTTTCGCTTTTCTTCCAAAACATCGCGTAGTAACCACGGTGTTTCTTCTGGCAATCGAAATGCACTCACTTCCTCTGAAGCTTCTTCTGTCCAATTATTTAACTGTTCATTTAATAATGTAGCAATATCCAGTCCACTTTCTTGACATGTATCAAACAAGTTTACTAACTTCATACCAAGAAATTCCGCAGCAATTTCACCATGAAAAGATAGCCCTACACCATCACATAAGGCAAATACGAAACTAGTTCCATTATCTAGAAATACTAGAAAGTCTTGTCCACTCTCGTTTAAATCCTGCGTTTCTTTTGCTCTTACATAACTATATCTATAAGTAAAATGTTTCGTTTCCTTTTCTTGCAATACCGTTTCTTCCTTTTGCGATAGGGTATATTTCACCTTACTCCCCCCTCCTATCGAACCGGCGTTGCAGCAGACATTTGAAATCCAAGTGATACTAAGTCCGCATTTGTCCCAGGAAACATCATCACAGCACCATCTGCAATATGAAACCCATGTTCCGTCATCATCTCACGATAGCTTTGAGGTATAGGCGATGAAAGTCTTTGCAACTTTGCACCATATTCATCTGTAATCTCTGTATTTGGCATAATCCCTTCCCACTTCTTTATATTAGAAATTTGTTCTTGCATAATTTCATCTGAAATAAAAATATTTTCAATTAGTACGTTTCCATCAGGTACAGACATATTCATAATTCTTCGTACAATTAATTCTGGATCTTCACCAGTTGATGCCCCATCTGTCATATGACAAACAACAGGAGCTGGTCCATCTTGTAAATTTGGTAATTCCTTTTGCAATAACTTCTCCACTACAGAGAAAGCTTTTGCTGTATCAGTTAAACGATGCGTTTGAATTTTTTCTAATGGACGCAGTCTTGCTACCTCGTCTATTGTTTTCACACCACCCAATAAATCAAAAACATGATCGCTATAGGCTAAAATAGATAACTTATACCTTGGAAGCAAGCGACTACCTTTTGTTGAACGAAATACCATTTGGCGAATCGCTAAAGAAAGAGCATCCGTTACAATATCAATTCTTCTTTTTTCTTCTCCGCCTGCATCCATCATTTGGTTCATTGATGCGCTTACATCAAGAAGATAAATTATATAAGCTGGTGTTTGTTGTGTTGCTTGAGTTTGATATAACATGTTTCATACCCTTCCATACATTATTATATGAACTTTTTTTATATTCATATTTCATTATAACTTATGAATTTTCTTTTTCTCAATTCATTATAAAATGTTCTTAATATAATTTACATATTTTCACACAAAAAATTATTCCTTTTAACATGTGTTGAAAGGAATAACCCCCTTCTACACTATAGAAGGGGGTTATTCTTACGGTATAAGACGCGTACAATCTCTCGGAAAAGCACTCGCCTCTCGTACATTTGTTAATTCCAATAGTTTGTATACAACTCTCTCTAATCCAATTCCAAAGCCACCGTGCGAGGGACAACCATATCGGAATGTATTTAAATAAGATTGAAACGTATCTGGATGTAATCCTTTTTCTTTAAAAGAAGTGAGTAACATTTCGTAATCATGAATTCGCTGCGCCCCTGAAGTTATTTCTAGTCCTTTATATAGTAAGTCGAACGAATCAGTAATAGATGGATTCTCTTTATTTGGCATCGTATACATCGGCCTAGCTTCTTTCGGATAATGTGTAATGAAAACAAACTCACTCTTATATGTTTCCTTCACATATTTCCCTAATAGCTTCTCACCTTCTGTATCTAAATCCCCAATTGGCGATTCTTTCTGGTACTTACTTTTCAAAATTTCTTGCGCTTGTAACAATGTAATTTTCGGTATTTCTGTAATAACAGGTACTTCTATTTGTAATAGTTTTAGTTCTTTTTCACAGTTTTTTGCTACTTGTTGAAACATATATCGTAAAACATCCGTTTCTAGTTGCATCACTTCATAAAAATCATGAATAAATCCAAGTTCTACGTCTAACGATATATATTCATTCAAATGACGGGAAGAATTATGATGCTCCGCTCTGTAAACAGGTGCAACTTCAAAAACACGTTCTAATCCTCCAGCTACCATCATTTGTTTATAAAACTGAGGTGATTGTGCTAAATAAGCTTCTTTTTGAAAGTATGGAAGCTTAAAAACATTTGCTCCTCCTTCTGCCCCTTGTGAAACAATTTTCGGAGTAAATACACGTGTGAAATCGTTCTCTATAAGAAATTCACTAAAGCTCTGAACGAGCGTAGATTTTACTTTAAATATCGCGGCGGTTCGCTCATGTCTTAATGATAATACTCTCTCATTTAGAAGTTGATCTAAGCCAACTTGCAATTTCTTTTTATTTATTTCAAACGGAAGTGGTTCTGCGCGATTTAATATTTTCACGTCGTGAGCGAGCACTTCAACTCCTAATTCTGTTTTCGAAGTCTCTACTATCTGGCCTACTACTTGAACGACACTTTCCACATCTACCTTATATCCAGCTAACTCATTTTCTAGTACACATTGCATAACTCCTGATCGATCTCTTATTAATAAAAAACTAATATTACCTAGATGACGAATTTTTTTTACCCACCCTTGAAGTAATACAACCTTGCCGCCTTGCTCCGTACATTCTTTTGTGAGTGAACGCTTCATTACATTTCCCTCCAGTAATTTTATATTTATTTACGTTATTGTTGTTGTCATCGTCATCATCCACGGTCACTCACCTCCTTTCAAAGAATACAAAAATCCGCCCCTATAAATAGGGACGGATTTTTCCGCGGTACCACCCAAATTGTCATAATGACCATCTTAGCCCTGATAACGGTAGGTACCGTTTGCTTTTACTAATTATCACGTTCAAAGCAACACTCACAGGTGTCTTTCCATCATGCGGTATCGCAATCTTCTCAGCATCCGATTGCTCTCTGTAGACCTTTGCATTATGTACTTTTCCTGATCCTCACTTTTTATATTTACAGAGTATTCTATCTCTTTGTTTTATAAAATGCAAGCCTTTTTAAATATATTTTGATCTTTCATATCCAATTTTGTACAATCTCCTCTAAAGCCATTCCACGTGAGCCTTTCAATAATATGATATCCTTTTTCGTTATAACTTTTAATACTTCCTCTGCTATCTTGGCTTTACTATTAAATGACTGTACTTTTCCTATATCATATTTCTTTCTCGCTTCTTCCGCTACAATTTCAGCTAACTCTCCATAAGTGAATACATATTGAATGCTCTCTTGATTTAACATTTTACCAATTTCTCTATGATATGTTTCAGCATTCTTCCCTAACTCCAACATATCCCCAATTACTATCATTTTTTTCTTATAGGCATTTAATGTCTGGAACGTTTCAATTGCGGCCTTCATTGAAGAGGGACTGGCATTCCATGCATCGTTAATAATTGTAAAACCTGTTTTAGCAGTTAAAAATTGAAAGCGCATATGAGTAATATTTACTTGTCGCAATGCTTTCTGTATTTTTTCTGTGGGGACATTATAAAATTGACCTACGGCGATTCCGACAATCGCATTTAAAATATTATGTTTTCCATGCAAGGGAACATCGTACTGTATTTTTGAATCATTTAATTTAAAATGAACACCATATTCATCTAATTGCACGTTTGTTGGAAACAAATCATTTGTATACTTTTCACCAAACGCCTTACAAGTTATACTCGATAAATTCTTATTTTTCAAAAGCAATGGCTCATCACCATTATACAAACATAATCCTTCATCTTTTAATCCATCAATAATTTCTAATTTAGCCTTCGCAATTTCTTCTTTTGATCCAAGCGTCTCTAAGTGAGAATGACCAATCATTGTAATGATCACTACATCTGGCTGTGCTATTTTTGATAAGTTTCGAATTTGTCCTTTTTCACTCATCCCCATTTCAAGAATTAAAAACTCTGTATCTCGTTTCATTTCTAAAATAGTTAATGGTAAACCGATTTGACTATTAAAGTTTCCCTTTGTTTTATGCACACGATGAGTTGTACTTACAATCGTGCTTATTATATCTTTTACCGTTGTCTTGCCATTACTACCTGTAATTCCAATTACTTTTACATTTAGCTCTTTCCGATAAAATTGTGCCAATTGTTGCAAAGCAAACAAAGTGTCATCTACAAATATAATTGGCATCCCTTTTGGCGGAGTGCTGTAAGACTTTTTCCATAAGGAAGCGACAGCTCCATTATCGAATGCCTCTTTCACATAATCATGTCCATCTTTCACCCTAATGATTGGAACAAATACATTTCCTTCTTTAATGCTTTTGGAATCTATGCAGACACCATGTATCTCTATGTGATGAAACGATTCTTGTAACCCTTCACCGCCTACTACCTCTTCAAGTTTTTTCAAATTCATTTGAATCAAAGTATCACCCTTTCCATTTTATTACATAATTTCCGTTTTATTTACGCATATTGATAAAGTGAAACTTTAATCAGTGGGGATTTTGTTCCTCCCCACTGATTATCAGCCCTCACCAATCGGGCTTTTACGGTAAGCCCGCCCCCCCACCTAACTTCTTTGCTTTCCCTGAATTTTGAGGTGGAGGGTCTTACTGCCCGGCAAATAGCGGGATAAAAATTTTATAGCGAGGTGTTTATATGAAAAAAGCGATTAGTTTCTTTCTTCTTTTGTTATGCCTAATTGCAGTGAATGAAACATACGCCTATTCACCAAAATCTTTACCAATCTCCCAAAACTCTAATCAATGGAAAGTGAATATTGATGAACCGAAGAACATAGGTAACAATATGCTTCAAGCTAAAGAAGATGAATTTCAAACATATCAATTTTCAGTAAAAAATGTTGGTAACAGTGAAGTATATAACGTACAAGTCGAAGTATTCCGCAACGAGCCAAAAACGAAAACGAAATATGAACTTTTCTCACGAAAGGAAAGTCGCTTAGCAAGTGGAAAAACTGGATTTGAACATGCTAATTTTCCAGTTGCTACAAAAGCTGATGAAGTTGATGTAATCATTACTTGGCAAGAACACCCTTTCCGCTCCATGAGAAACGGTCAAAAAGTTGAGTCTAGAAAATTTAAAGAGCATTTTGTTTTTAAAGACGAAAAAAACAACTAGAATGCGGATGAATTTACATTAGCATTCATATAGCTTACTTTACTAGTACCGGTTCTTAAGCAAATTAAAAAGTCGTGGCTTATAAACGCCACGACTTTTTATATTAATTCGTACTAATTCCTCTTGCTGCCCAAATACGATCGATATCAGCAGCATGTTGTCCGCCATATAAAAGAGCATCCGCTTGCTTAATCGCTTTTGCTCCATCACTGAATTTAGAGTTTGGTGTTAATGACCAGTGTGATTGTAAAATAATTTTCGTTGCTACATCACGTCCAAAAGCTTGTGCCATCTCATATTGACCTTGTGCCCAAATTTCTCCATCATCATGTACCTCATTTGTAACATCTTTCGGATACACTTTATTCGTATCTAATCGGCGCAAGCACGTCGGATCTGAACTAGAATAAGCTGTCGCATCCCATTCTCCAACACATGCTTTTCCGTAGCCTGTTGTCGATACTGCATCTTCATACGTAGCACCTAAGAAGTCACCAAATCCTTCTCCCATCGCTCCGCCTTCTGCAGAACTACCAAAGCCAGGCACTTGGTTATCTTGAATTGAATGCCCGTATTCATGTGCGATAATACCAGCATCTTCTGCATCATCTACTCCGCCAGTACCAAAAGTTAAAGCTTTCGTTGTCGGAGAATAAAATGAGTTATCAGCCGTCGTTCCATTCACATTCACTTTAATAGAGCGATTATTAATATTTTTAAATCCTAACCCTTGAATGTAACGCTGTAATGTATCGATATGATAATACGACATAACATCTTCAAAGCTATCATTTGCACGTGTATAGTTAAATTGTAAATTTGTAGATTTTGTTTTTGCTTTTGAAGAAATCGTTACATACTCTCCAATTAAAAATCCTGTCCCATCTAAACCTTTTAACGTAACAGTCTTCAATTGATTCGTTAACGCTGTTGAATCTGCATCGTTATTATCTTTTAAGCCTACTTTACTACCGCTAGATACAACTGGGTTAGGTAAAAATACTTTTCCTGTCCCTTCAGCTTTTCGGTTTATATCAACCTTTTTAATTAACTTCCCATTTTCCGCATCAATAAATGTTTCCCATGCACCAAATGGATTATTAGAATGGACTACCACTTTATATACTGGACGAGCAATTCCCTCTTCAACAATATATCCAAATTCTTTCTCTGTAGGAGCCCATAAGTTTTGCTCACTTGCTTCTCCAACATACGCCATTGATTTTTGTATTGCATCTTTTTCACTAATTTTTGTCGTTACTTCCTTCACACCTTTGACGGATTGATAATCAGAAACAGCAAGTACGCCCTTTCCCTCTCCGTTAAGAGTAACTGTAATTTGTTTTGAAAATACAGGTGCACCATTAACAACTTGCTGGAACCTAACATATGAAGCTACTGACGTTTCTGTTGTAGAAATATATTGCAAGTCTGAAAGGTCTGTTTTTAATCCATACTGCGCAGCATTTTCTTTTAAATATTCAGTTGCTTTTTTCTGTGGCGAATAAGCTTCTAGCTTTACTTGCTGCTGTTTTTCCAATGCCGAAACCGTAGAAATCGTCCCCATTACTAACGGCACAGTCATTGCCATTGCCACCATTTTTTTATTAAACATAGAACCACTCCCCCTAATAAAGTAGCTCAACCTTATCCCATTACCACTAGGCAATCATTCCCCACAAAATGGGGGGATAAAAATTGAATCTACGAGTAATTCTCTATAAACAATTCTATTACCTTTCCATTTAGGTTGAGTGAAATTTTCTCAATATTTATGTATAAAATGAGAAAAATACTGTAGAAATATATTTCTACAGTATTTTATTTAGTGTGCTATGAAGAAAGACATTTACTAGAGGACCTATCGAACGGATTATGAGGAAGTTAGCCGGATAAATTTCCATCATACAAAAAGGAAGTTGGAATGATTCCAACTTCCTTTTTTCTTTAATGAGCCGTGCTTAATTTAATTCGAACTTTCGCTTCACCTAAAGATAGTTCATCGTCTTCATTCGTTAAGTGATCAAATGTAAATTGCTTAACGAGTAAATTTTCTTCCAATAAATCTTTATGGTTCGTTAATGTTCGTTGTAGCTCTTCCTCTGTATCAAGAATAACATCTACTCGTAAATTAACCGGTAAATTTAACTGCTTACGATATTCTTGAACCGCTCGAATAAATTCACGCGCCACTCCTTCTTGTAACAACTCTTCTGTTACATTCGTATCTAACATAACTGTATATTGTCCGTTAGTCGTATTAGAGAACCCTGATTTCGCAACTTTCTCTACTACTACATCTTCAGCCGTTACAACTACTTCTTCTCCTGGTGCAGTTTCGTAAACTGCTCTTTCTGTAGATACAAAGTGTTGTACTTCTTCTTTTGATAATTGTTTTAACCATCCATTTATTGCATTCACATTTTTACCAAACTTCGGCCCAGCTGTTTTAAAGTTCAACTTTAATTGATAGGACGTGTATTTCGTTTCATCGAGTTCAACATGAAACGCTTTGACATTTAGCTCATCCATGACGATATCACGATAAGATTCCCAATCCATATCATTTTCATTATGCGCTAGTAATACAAGTTCCGCTAACGGCTGTTTTACTTTTAAAGAATGTTGATTACGGTTACTTCTTCCTAGTTCAACAACTTGTAAAACAGCATCCATTTCCGCTTCTAGTTTCGGCTGAAGTAGTGATTCATTTACAACTGGATAATCCTCTAAATGAACGCTACTTCCAGTTAAATTTAAATGAATATCTTCAGCGACAAACGGTGTAAATGGTGCAATTAATTTACTAATTGTCACAAGCACTTCATGAAGTGTCTCATACGCAGCTGCTTTTTCAGCATTCATACCAGATTCCCAGAAACGATTACGTGATCGTCTTACATACCAGTTACTTACTTCATCTACAAGCGCCGCGATTTCACGAGCTGCATTCGTAAATTGATAATCATCAAGTGCTGTTCTCACTTTTTTCGTTGTGCTATGCAATCTTGATAATACCCATTCATCCAATTTCGTCCGCTTTGCGTCATACGTTTCTTTCGGATTATACTCATCTAAATTTGCATATAAAACGTAGAAGCTATACACATTGACTAATGTATCTACAAATTTAGACTTTGCTTCCAGTACTGTTCTTTCCGAGAAACGTTTCGCATTCCAAGGAGCACTGTCAACGAGTAGCGCCCATCTTAATGCATCTGCACCAAACTGATTTACTAAATCAACTGGATCTAGTGCATTCCCTTTACTTTTAGACATTTTCTGTCCTTCTTCGTCTAATACATGCCCTAGTGATAACACTCGTTTATAAGGCACTTTTCCTGTATATAGTGCTGATACTGCTAATAAACTATAAAACCATCCACGTGTTTGATCAATGCCTTCTGCAATAACATCCGCTGGAAACTGTTCTTCAAATAACTCTTTATTTTCAAATGGATAATGATATTGCGCAAATGGCATGGAACCACTATCAAACCAAACATCAATTACTTCTGGTGTACGATTCATTGTACTTCCGCATTTTTCACAGCAAACTTGCACTTCATCTACATATGGCTTATGCAATTCCAAATCTTCCGGTGTTTCTTTTGTACTATGCTTTCTTAAATCAGCAATGCTTTTCGGTGCGAATTGATGATCGCAACTTTCACATTCCCATACGTTTAATGGTGTTCCCCAATATCTATTTCGGCTAATATTCCAGTCCACCATATTTTCTAAAAACTTACCAAAGCGTCCATGTTTCATATGGTCTGGATACCAAGTAACAGAATCGTTATTTTGCAAAAATGTATCTTTAATTGCAGTTGTTCGGATTAACCAACTCTCTCCTGCATAATAAAGAAGTGGTGAATCACAACGCCAGCAATGTGGGTAGCTATGTTCATACTTTTCTTTATGATATAGTAAGCCTTCCTTCGCTAAATGACGAACAATATCCACGTCACAATCTTTTACAAATTTCCCTTTCAAAAATGGTACTGCTTCTGTATACTCACCTTTCTCATCTACAACATGCAAGAATGACAATCCTTCACTTTGAACGACTCTATAATCGTCCTCCCCATATGCTGGAGCGATATGAACGAGTCCTGTACCACTATCTGCCGTGACAAAATCTGCTGCGATAACGTGATAGCCATTTGTAACTTCTTTCATTGGAAATGGCGGCATATAAGATGTGTTTACTAATTCTTCACCTTTATGAACAGATAATACTTCATAGTCTTCTTTTAATACATCTTGTACACGTTCTTTCGCAACAATGTATACATGACCTTCTTGTTTCGCTTTCACGTATTCCATATTTGGATGTACAGCGAGCGCAACATTTGCTGGAAGTGTCCAAGGTGTTGTTGTCCACCCTAGGAAATATTCATTTTCACTATCTTTCACTTGAAACTTAACTGTTGCACTTAAGTCTTTTACTGTTTTATACCCTTGTGCAACCTCATGTGAACTTAGTGAAGTTTGACAACTTGGGCAGTATGGTGAGACTCTATGCCCTTTGTACAATAATCCTTTTTCATGAATCGTCCCTAAAATATGCCATACACTTTCGATATATGGATTCTCTAGCGTAACGTATGGATCATCCATATCTACCCAATAACCGATGCTTTCAGTGAATTCACGCCACTGCTTCTCATATGTGAATACACTCTCTTTACACTTCTGAATAAATGGCTCAATTCCATACTCTTCAATTTCATGTTTACCAGAAATACCGAGTTGCTTCTCAACACCTAATTCTACAGGTAAACCGTGTGTATCCCATCCCGCTTTTCGTAGCACTTTATAACCAGCCATCGTTTTATATCTCGCTACTACATCTTTAATTGTCCGTCCAAGTGCATGTCCGACGTGTGGTAAACCGTTCGCCGTTGGTGGTCCTTCATAAAATACGAAAGACTGTGCGCCTTCTCGATTCTGAATTGATTGCTCGAAAATACTTTGCTCGTTCCACTGCTTACGAATACGTGTTTCCCTCCCTACAGCTGACTCTTTTACATCTACTTTCTTCATCTACAATCACTCCTTTTGAATATTTTAAAGCACACAAAAAACCCGTCCCCATGAAGTAGGGACGGGTTTAACCGCGTTACCACCCTAATTCTATTAGCTCTTCGCTAATAGCACTTAGCAACGTACTATCATACGTGTTCTTTGTAACGGTAGACATCCGTCCGGGCTTACTTATTTCAGCCTCGGCTCCTCGGAGATGATTTTCAAATAACGTCTGCACACCGGCTTTCAGCTATACACCGACTCTCTGGGGAACAATTCATTATTTTACTCGTTCTCGTCTTCAGATTTGTATACTTTATTAAAAGCTATTTTATGCCATTGGGCAATAAATTGTCAACTAATTCGAAATATATATTTAATTATACCCTTTTTCACAATTCCTATACAATTATTTCTTAAATTCTTGTATTCCAGCTAAATCTTCATCTTCTTCAATAAGCTCAGCAAAGAATCCTGATTCATCCTCACGAAGAACAATTTCAAGCTCTTGCTTCGCCTCTTCAATTCTATTTAACTGTGCTAAATAACAAGCGCGATCGTATCTTGCTAACAAATCACTCGCATCTATTGTTAATACATCATTTGTTATTTTTTCTGCCTTTAGTGTTTGTCCGGTACCATGATACGAAGATGCTAAAGAAAGAAGAATTGCTGCTTCATTTGGATGATGTATAGAAGCATTTTCTAATACATGAATTGCCTCTTCAAACCTTTCTTGACTTTGATACATTTCTCCTAAAGCAAGAAACGCTCTACTTACAAACGGTGTTTGCTCCGTTAATTGTAAGGTAATCTTTTCTGCTTTTCTTTCTTCTCCTATTTTAAAGAATACTTGTGCTTGTAAAAGAAGCGTATCATAATCATCTGGTAACTCTCGAACCATTTGCTTCGTTAATTCTGAAGCATCCCGTAACATATCTTCATCCTCACACGCCATGAAAAGATTTACAAGTTGCTTCGCTATATCGTAATCCCATTTATTTTCTAACGATGTTTGCAATACATCTGTCGCCTCTTTATACATCGCCACATTCTCGTAAAATAGTGAAAATCGCTGCGCTGCCATACTATTTTTTTGATTTAACTTTAACGAAATTTCATACAAATCAATGATTGTAGTAATAATCGAAATTTCTTTCGCACGGTTTTTCATACGATAAAAAGCTCTCGTAATTATGGATTTTTTCGGCTGTTCATTTTGTTGACGTTCAATCCATCTTTCCGTCACCGCAGATGCAGCATACATAAATGCCATACTTCTTTCTGCCTTCTTCACCTTTAATGTATGAAGAAAATCTCGTATGTTAGACAATTTCTTATGTTGTTCTATCGCTTTTACATACACATCAAATATTCGTTCATTATTTGCATCTTTTTGTATAACTTTCATTGCAATTTCAATTGCTTTTGCATTTCTTTTTTTCACTAACACTTTGGCATAATGATATAGAACTTCTATATGCTCACTATCTAATTGAAGTGCCTCTTCAATCTGTGCTTGTTCTTTATCTATTTCATCCATCGCTCCATACACATATGCAATCGCATCTAATCGCCATATTTCAGGTGCTTCGTCCGCTAATTGTTCTAGTGCTGTCAGTAACTCTTCCTGAAGACTCATTTCTACTGAAAGCTGTGCCAAATATTCCATATTAATATGCATCGGCTCTTCTTTCATAGCCTGAACCATATGACTTTGTTCTTTAGAACGATTTTCTTCTTTTTCATATATTTCTGCAAGCTGTAAATGCACACCTACGAAATTCTCATCAAGCTCTAAACATGTTTCATACGCTTGTTTTGCTTCCGTCAATTGCCCTAATGCCATAAGTATTTCACCAATTCGGTAATACGGTAATGCCGTTTCCTTTTGTTCTATCGCCTTATTATACCTTTTCATCGCTTGGCCGTACTGCCCAATAGATTCATATAAAATACCTGTATAACAACCGTATTCGCTTATTTCTTTTCTTTCTTTGTGTAACGTTCTTAAGAATGCTATACCTCTTTGTACAAATACCGTTCCTTTAATTCGATTCACATATTCATCTAACGCACTTGCCACATTATATTCACTCTGCTTTATACCACTCTCTAACTTAGACAAAGCTACTTTAAACCCTTCTTCATTTCCACCAAGTTCAACCTCAGCATCCCATAGAACCATTCCCGCATTCATAAGAAAATCTTGGCTCTTTTCAATTTGTTTTTCAATACCGAGAATATATTGTTTCGCTTCCTTGTATTGTTCTTTCGCCATATAAACTTGCGTAAGTCCAAAGTGAGAATAAACATCATCATGATTTTCTTCTAAAGCACGATTATACAATGTTTCTGCTTCTTCCAGACTATCATTTTGAAAATGATAGTCACCGAGTTTTACGTATAGAGGTGCCTTATCGTCACAATTCTCAATACCTCTTAATAAAATTTCTTTCGTACTTTCCTCATCCTTCAAATCAGACTCGTATATTTCCGAAAGTTTCGTATAGATGTAAGGTGCATTACTATCCAAATAAATCGCTACTTTAAGCCCTTTTATCGCTAAATGTAATTTCCCTAAATGATGCGCACATCTCGCGCGCTCATACCATATATGTGCCTCATTTTTATTCTCTCTTAATAGGTCATTAAAAATTTCATACGCTTCTTCATATCTTTCTAAATCTATTAATATTAATCCGTGATTCGTTAAAGTGAATCTTTCTGGACTACGTTCTAAAGCAACTTGAGAAAACTGCAACGCCTTTTCAGATTGATCGATATACATGTATGATAGAGCGAGAAAACTCCAAGCAATCGGCTGATCTGCGTCTAATTGTAATGAGGAACGAAAACTTGAAATCGCTTCTATATAACTTTCCTGTTCAAAAGCATATCTTCCGTTTATTAAATGATATAAAGCACGATTATTTTTCTTCTCAACACTTGTCAGCATTTGCCCGGCTTTTTCTAATTCTTGAAGGCGAATAAAGCACTGCGCACCATGCAATTTAACAAAATCTGAGTTCGGAAACTTCTCCATTAACTTTTCAATACAACATATAATAAACTCATTATCTACTTCAACATCTAAATGCTTAACTGTATATAACCACGTATTCGGATTATCACTCGTCTCTTTTAAAAATTGTACTAAGTTATGAATCCCCTCTTTATCATGTTCATCTAGATGATCCGTAAGAGAAAAAATAGATTTAAAATAATGATTTTCTTCTTCATTTAAAAATGCTAATTGCTCCTTCTTTTCTTTCGGAACAAACGTAATCGCTAAACAACCTGTGTAACGATATTTTTCTTGTAACTTACTATATTCCACAATAACTGGTTCTATAAAGTTCGGATCTTGAACATAAAAAGCTTGTAACGTATCATCATATCCAGATAGCACTTGTACATGTGAAGCATGCTCAATATCTATACTTAATAAAACAGGAATCCCTTCATCCAGCAGTCTCTTATAATTTTCCTCATTCCCTTTAAAATAACGATATTCATAACCTAATTCTTCTAAATAAGAAACAGTATCTGAAAACTTTGAGCCTGTCATATCAAAAATAAACTCTGCTATTTCATCTTGTGTACGTTTTTCTCCCCATAACTGCAACATCATTTCTAAACTTGTCGGAACACAATAATTATCCTTTTGTACAATAGGAACTATCGGTAAATGCACCTTTTTTCCATCTGGATTTTTTTCTAAATTATGATATAAAGACTCTTTTAAACTTTTTTCTTCTTTTAATAACTGTTGTAAATCTACAAGTTTATTCATTTTGTAAAGCGCTTCTGCACGTAAATGTACAAAGTAAGCTTTATACACATGATAAGGAAGCTGATTATTTATGTTATCTATTACCGCTAACATTTCTTCATACTTCCTTAAATCTAATAAATATTTTACCTTTTCAAAATGAAAATATGGTACTTGCGGGAACTTTACAATCGCATCATCAATTAGCTGTAATGCACGTTTTTGTTCTCCTTGATTCGCATATAATTGTGATAATAAATAGGTAGATAGCTCTTCACAATCTTTATGCTGCATGCCGGCTATAAATTGTTCTTCTGCTTTCTCCCATTCACCTGTATGCATATAGACGTAGCCCCATTTATCAAATACGGCACGTGAACTGTACTCCTCTGCCTTTTGCATATAGATTAGGGCTTCTTCATTTCGTTTCATTTCCAACAAACATCGTACTAACGTAAAATATGTTTTCGCTAAAAGATCAGCTTCTATTTCTTCTTTACTTACCTCTTCTAATGAGTCTTTTAACAACTGTTCTACTTCAAGTATTTTCCGCTCATCAATTAACTCATCACAATATAAAGAGAGCGTTCTCATATTTGGGAATTTTTTGTAGGCGTAGCGAATGAGGAATGAACTGTATTGGTGCATAAGCCCTTCATCAGTAAGACGTATTAATATGTCAAACTCCTTATGTGAAGGAACACTAGCAAGCCAACTCTTCAAATAAGATAAAGTATTCTTTTCTTTTATATATGAAATTTCATTATTTATTTCCTGTAATCGATCTATAAATCTCTTGTCTTTCAAACAAGCATCTAACTGCTTAAAATCTAGCATGTATTCACCTCGAATATTTATTTGTACTGCTACTTGCTTAGATTTTACACATCATATTGTAGGTATTCAACTAAAATCTCTTATAATGGATGGTATTAATTAATATTATTCAAATTTATAACAAAATATAGTAAAAATGATTGTTTTTCTCCATATTTTGTTTAATTAAATGGAATAACGTAACATGAGGATTTTATCTTTTGGAAGCTGAAATCCGTACATGAAATTATATCGGCGATAATTTAAATATATCGACGATTTTCAAAATATATCAGCGATTATACGGTGGATATCGACTTACCGACAAAAAATGACAATCCTCAATAAATCGCTATCTTTCAACATACTATTTCACCAAATGTAATTTTCATATTCGGAGCATATACTAAAGAAGAATGTAGATGAAATGCCTTAAAAAATCGGAGTTCAGCTTCATATTGAGCTAGCGCATCATCATATGTTAATCCTCTAGCCATTAAACGTTCTATAAAATGCTGTTTATCACCCGGATCCCCTGCAATCCCCTCTTCTTTTAATGAATGATACAACCTTTGTTTATCATTATAGTGCATATTAAAATCTAAAAAGTTCACTTTATCACTTACTCTACATTCAATATTTTTTACGCCTAGTTTACTTAAACACATCGGTATTTTCATACCAATATTTCCATCTTTTCCGCTTCTCTGCATGTCATTTTCAAATAACTTCTGCAAAGCACCTAGCCTAATAATTTCCGATTGATTCTCTCCATCTAAAGAGTATGAAGACATATTTGATATCCAATGTGGTTCAAAACAGATTATTTTTCCGCCCTTTTTAATTGAATGTATCATTTTTTTAGCATCATTTTTGGCGAACTCATATGTAATAAGAAAGCATGACAAATTGCTATATCGTATGTATCTTTCAATTCAATTTCTGTAGCATCTCCCTCAAGAAATTCTGTCTCATACGGAAGTAAACGAAACAACTCTCTCGCTTCAGATAATAATGTTTCTCCACTATCAATGCCTGTATACTTTGATCCTTCTGAAAGTAAAGGCATTAATACTAAGCCTAAATAACCATATCCACAACCATAATCAACAATATGTACTGGCTTAGTAATCTTCCAAACCATATTTACTAAAAAGCTTACATAATCGTCGTTGTAATATAAATCTCTTGTGTTTTTTAAATATGCTAGTTTACTGTTCCAATCGTATGTTTCCAAGTTTAACGCCTCCTTTTTATATATGACATTACAATTCTCCATTTAATAAGGACATTCCTACACTTGAAACAATTCTAGAAAAATTTAGATTTAATAAAATAAAACTTCTGCTTTCACATTTTCTATAAAAATAAATAGGCATACATATCTACTATGATACGTATACCTATTTGTTTCACATCTCCTCAGGTGCCTCCACCCCAAGTAAACGTAATCCCTCTTTTAATACAACCGTCACAGCATACACTAATGCGAGTCTGCTGTCTTTCTCTTCGCTCTCTTCTAATATACGAACATTACCGTAATATTTATTAAACGATTGTGCTACATCCAATACATATTTTGAAATGATTGATGGCTCATTTTTGTTGAAAGCTGCTTCAATTATTTGAGGGAATTTATTCAGTAATTTTACAACGCTCCAGCTATGATCATCTTTTAATGCAAACGTACACGTTTCAAATTCTACACTTTCTTTTCTTAAAATAGAGCACGCACGTGCATGTGTGTACTGTACATACGGTCCTGTTTCACCTTCAAATTTCAGCATGTTTTCTAATGAGAATTCGATATTATGCATACGCTCGTTTTTTAAATCGTGAAAGATAACTGCGCCAACACCGACTTGCTTCGCTACTTCTTCTTTCCGTTTTAAGTTTGGATTTTTCTCTTCAATATTTTGTTTTGCAAGGTCAATTGCTTCTTCAAGTACTTCTTCAAGTAAAATAACTCTTCCTTTACGTGTCGACATTTTCTTACCATCTTTTAAAATGAACCCAAACGGTACATGTTCCATGCCGTCAACCCAATTGTAACCAAGCTTTTTTAATACAGTGAAAAATTGATTAAAATGTAAACTTTGTTCTGGGCCAACTACATATAACGCTTTATCAAATGCATATATGTTTTGACGGTATAACGCTGCTGTTAAGTCACGTGTTGCGTAAATCGTTGCACCATCGGATTTTCTAATTAAGCAAGGCGGCATTCCCTCTTCTTCTAAATTAACGACTAACGCTCCTTCTGACTCTTCAAGCAAATCATGTTCTTCTAAAATCCCAATAAAATCTTCCATTAAGTTATTATAAAAGGCTTCTCCTTGAAAATTAGTAAACTCAACACCGAGAAGTTCATAAATACGAGAAAATTCTTTTAAGGATTCGTGACGGAACCAATTCCAAAGCTCAACAGCTTCTTCATTACCTTCTTCTAATTTCTTAAACCAAGCGCGTCCATCTTCTTCTAATTCTTCATCGTCTTTTACCTCTTCATGAAATTGAACATATAACTTAAATAGTTCACGTATTGGATCCTCTTTAACTACTGCTTCATTTCCCCATTTTTTATAAGCGGTAATTAACTTTCCAAACTGTGTGCCCCAGTCTCCAATATAATTAATTCCTACAACTTCATAACCACATTTTTCAGCAATATGTTTCAGTGAATTTCCAATCATTGTAGAACGTAAATGCCCCATTGAAAAAGGTTTCGCGATATTAGGAGAGGAATAATCGATAACTACCGTTTTTTCACAACCAAAGTGATTTTGACCGTACTCTTCTTTCTCCGCTAAAACCGTTTTTAATACATCATCACTTACCGTCTCACGATTAAAAAAGACATTTACATAAGGACCAACAGCCTCTACTTTCGTAAAAAATGGATCACTTAATTTTCCTGCAACTTCCTTTGCGATAATAGCTGGTGATTTTTTATATTGCTTCGCAAGTGAAAAACATGGAAATGCCGCATCTCCGAATTCATCTTGTTTCGGCGTTTCGATTAAATCTAAAATTTGATTTTGCGTTAATTCATTCGTAAAAATATCGGATAAACTTTCCGCAAACTGCGTTTTATAATCCATACTATATAACCTCCTTATTTTTTTAAACACAAAAAACTCGTCTCTAAAAAGAGACGAGTTTAAACCCGTGGTACCACCCTTGTTGTTCATTACGAACCACTTTCCCGTTTATAACGAGGACAGGGGGCCTCGGCTTACTCTACTATTCGTTCAAGAAGCATCTCCGAAGTGCGCTTCATCTTTTCCTTCCGCACTAGGCTCACACCATCCCTAGCTCGCTTTCCTTCTAAAAAAGACTACTCTCTTCATCACCGACAGTATATTTAATTAATTATTGCTTATTATACATCTTTTCAAACAATTAGCAAGGGTCAATTACACCAAAGTGAAACTTAGCACTTCTTCTTTTGTATACATGAAAATTATGTTTTTCAAATCTAGAACTACGGAAATGATCTTTCAGAACGACACGCTTTCTCGCCACACGCTTCGCTTCTGCAATTGTTTCGTTAGTAATATCATGATACAAAGCGAAGTGTTTTAATCCTTTTATTCCATCTGATTCTATAACAGTTTCTTCAAACATCGGATCAAGGTACACAACATCATAACTATTGTCTTCACATTGTGTTAAAAATGCGTAATGCTCCGTTTGCTTCACATCGATTCGTTGCATTGCCTCATCAATTTCAGAAACAGTTGAAGACCATGTTTTTAAACCATTTTCCATAATATAAGCCATATACTCATTGCCTTCAAGTCCCGTTACTTTTCCGCTTTCACCAACAATATAACTAGCTACAATACTATCTGATGCCATACCGAGCGTACAATCTAATACTGTCATTCCGCTCTCTAATTGCGCGGCTTGTACAAACGGATCGTGTTCTCCGCGCATTAACCTTTTCACACGAAACATCGCTGAGTTTGGATGAAAGAAAAATGACTCTTCCGTTCCTCTCGGATAAATAGCTAATCGGTTTTTCCCTACAACAAGTACATCTTGTTCATACTGCTCATGCAGTTTATGTACTGGTACGTCATTACGTTTAACGAAAGAACGATTTAATTCTGCTGCTACCTTGTTTGCATAATCTGTCATTTCTTTGTTTTTTCTTCCTGCTGTTGTTACGATCATTGTTTCACCTCTATATAAAGAAAAGAGGGAGATTTACTCTCCCCCTTCTTTAGCAATTCTTTTCGAAAGCTTGTTCTAAGTTCGTAATAATTTCGTCCATAGTTGCACCTTCAATTTCATGACGGTGAATGAAGTGAACAACTTCTTTTCCTTTTAATAATGCCATAGATGGTGAAGATGGAGGAATTTCTCCGAAGTATTCACGCATTTTTGCAGTAGCATCTTTATCTTGACCTGCGAATACAGTTACAAGATGATCTGGTTGTTTTTCAGCACGAACAACTGCTTGACCTGCTGATGGACGTGCTAAACCAGCTGCACAACCACAAACTGAGTTTACAACTACTAAAGTTGTACCTGCCGTGTTTTCCATAAATTCTGTTACAGCTTCTTCTGTAGTTAACTCTTCAAACCCAGAACGCACTAATTCTTGACGCATTGGGATTACCATTTGGCGCATGTATTCTTCATAAGCATTTGACATCGTGTAATCTCTCCTTCAACTTTCATTCCAAATTCATCATATCACGCTCTATTACTAGGTGCAAAAGAAAGATAACGATGATTTCATTTTTTTGTAGGGATTTCACAAACCCCACCGCGGCAATGTCCAGCTGGGACAAGTTTTCTATTGTTAGCGATATAATCGTATACTTTACTTCCAAATCCGAGTACGATAGATAGTTTTATAAAAGGAACGGCAAACCAATAAGATGGAACGGCCTTTGCTAATACATGTATGCTATGAATTCCGGCATACCACTTATTATTTTTTAAAATATACAATCTTTGTTCCATCTTACTTTGTAGTTTTTGAGAAAGTTCATACTTCTCAACTACACCTTCATCTCGAAATGAAACAAATTGCATCTTACCCTTTTTATCTAGTTTTTTCGTACGTTCTGCAACCGCCGTACACATCGGACACCAACTATCATAGAAAACAATCATACATTACTCCCCTTTACGAGACTCCGTCATTTGTTTCCATACAGAACCTTTTGCTTCTTCTCCACCTTCAATACGCTCTAATGCTAGACGCGCTTGCATCGCTACTTCAAACTCCGGATCATCTTGCGCTGCTTTTAATGCAGGAATCGCACTTTCATCTCCAAGTTCAAATAAGAACATAGCTGCACGCCAGCGTACTAATTTACTTGAATCTTTCAGAGATTTAATCATAACGAACATCGCTGCTGGATCACCTACGTCTGATAAGCAATCGCCCGCTGTACGGCGAACACTTACTGAACGATCTAATAACGCTTTATATAATAACGGCAATACCCCATCACCTTTTACCATACCTAAATACGCTGTTGCTAAACGGCGGATTGAAACTTTTTCATCATCTAACGCCATCTTCAACACTGGCATATCTTCTTCAGTAGGATCCATTTGCTCTAATGCTGCAAAACGATTTTTCCAGTCAGCATCTTTCATCATCTCTACTGTTACTTTATATGGCTCACGCTTTTGAATCGTTACTTCAACAGCACCTGCCTGGTTTAATAATTCTTTAACTGTTTCATTTACACGTTCTTCTGAATAAGCAGCAACAATCTCTTCTACTACTTCTTTCCCGATTTCTTCAAAATTACCGTAACGTGTACCTTGTTCTACCCATTTGCGCTCTTTCACAACGTTTGGTGCAGACATTTGAACTTTCATAATTGATTCTTTAAAACGATCTGGTAAACCAACACGTTCTTCCGATGTTCCATCTGTTAACTTTACTTGCATTGGAATTGTAAAGAACATTTGAACAAACACTTTCACTTCCCCAAAATGAGCAAGTTGTTGTTCTTCACTTTCTTCTACTACCTGTTCGCCGAAAACAGCACGAACTTGTTGTAATAAAACTTTCCAGTCAAACTTCGCATTTCGCTCCACTGCTAAAAAGTCGGCTACATGATATACACCTTTAATGCCTTCAATTTTCAAAATTTCTTGCACTTGCATTGGTGCTTGTTCTTTATTTTCATTTGTATAATTATTACGCGCTCCTGATGGTAATACTTCATTCAAAATAACTTTCATTGTATTTGGACTTGGCGTCGGTTCAATTGCTTTAATCTTCACGTAAAAAACTCTCCTTTATTGCGTGTTCTTAGCTGTATTGTAACATGTTATCACTCTATACTCCTACTCGGATGCTTAATTTTGCTAATTCCTTTTCTACATTTCTTAGAAGTTTCATTCATTCTATTTTCATCTAATCGTTCGAAAACTAAAGTTAAAAGTATAATTGACAATACCAGAAAAAGGGATTAACCTTAACTCATAAAATGACTATGGTCATTTTATGATCAAAGTCACTCTAAGTTGGAGGGATATCAAATGAATAATGTCATAATTATTGGTGGCGGTATTGCTGGACTTTGCGCAGCAATTTCCTTACAAAAAATAGGATTAGATGTAAAAGTATATGACCAAAATACTGAACCTACTGTTGCTGGTGCAGGTATTATCATCGCCCCAAATGCGATGCAAGCACTTGAACCATACGGAATTTCTGAGAGAATAAAAAAAATTGGCAACGAAAGTGACGGCTTTAACCTTGTATCCGAAAAAGGAACTATTTTTAATAAATTGACCATTCCAGCATGTTATCCAAAAATGTACTCCATTCATAGAAAAAATTTACATCAATTACTACTTTCTGAACTAAAAGAAGATACTGTCGAATGGGGAAAAGAATGCGCAAAAATAGAACAAAATGAAGAAAACGCCTTAAAAATATTATTCCAAGATGGTAGTGAAGCACTTGGTAATATACTCATTGCTGCTGATGGTATTCATTCTGTCGTTCGAAAACAAGTAACACAAAGCGATAATTATCGTTATGCAGGATATACGTGTTGGCGCGGCGTAACTCCTACTAATAACCTTTCTTTAACAAACGATTTTATTGAAACTTGGGGAACAAACGGTAGATTTGGTATCGTCCCTCTTCCCAATAACGAAGTATACTGGTATGCGCTCATAAACGCTAAAGCTAGAGATCCAAAATACAAAGCTTACACAACAGCAGATTTATATAATCATTTCAAAACTTACCACAATCCCACCCCATCTATTTTAAATAATGCATCGGACGTTACTATGATTCATCGTGACATTGTAGACATTACACCAATGAAACAGTTTTTTGAAAAGCGCATCGTATTTATTGGGGATGCAGCTCATGCACTTACTCCTAATTTAGGTCAAGGAGCTTGTCAGGCAATTGAAGATGCGATTATTTTGGCTGAATGTATTAAGAATAATGCCCATTATCGTCAAGCATTCATAGAATACGAACAAAAAAGACGAGATAGAATTGAAAAAATCTCAAATACTGCTTGGAAAGTTGGAAAAATGGCGCAAATAGAAAGTACACCTTTAACTATAGTGAGAAACGAAGTAATGAAACGTATTCCGAAATGGATTTCTGAAAGGCAAGCACATGAACTATACAACTTTCATTTATAACAAAAATGAGAAACAGCATTCTCTACCCTTCTTTCAATTACATTAAACTTAATCATGAAGTAAGATTTTATTTAAGATTATCTATTAAACAGATATAATTGTTTGTGTTAGGAGTAGATAAAATGCTTAGAGAAACGAGAAAAAAAGAATTAAAAGAACTTATATTCCTAAAAGCAGTACAACTCTTCCAAGAACGCGGGTACGAAAATGTAACGGTTCAAGATATTACTACTGCATGCGGGATTGCAAAAGGAACTTTCTTCAACTACTTTCCGAAAAAAGAAAACATATTATTATTTTTAGGTGATTCTCAAATTGAGCTATGGAATGAAAGTTTAAAAGCATATGAAAATGTGGAACATCCAAAAGAAAGAATCAAACTTGTTCTAGGAGACTTACTAGACCGTTTTACTGGACATGGTGATTTAATGCAGCATGCCGTCTTTGAGATTATTAAGTCTAACTACTTAGTAGAAAATGAAGGAAAAAGCATACAACAACTACAAGAAGGTTTGTCTTCAATTATTGCAGAAGCAAAAGCGACAGGAAAATTAAACAGTAAATGGGATATACATATTATCACCTCTACAATTATGAGTACTTATTTTTATACATTAATGTCCCATTCACTATTACATGCTAATGAAATAAACGTGAAAAATATACTCAATCAACAATTAGATGTTGTTTGGGAGGGTATCAATCAAAAGTGATAGAGGGCTATACTACTAAGCCCTCTTATTGTGATGCCCCCTCCCGCCTTTTCTCCAAAAATGTAATGCTCTCAATCAGAACTTCCGTTATATATATTCTCTTTCCTTGATCATCTTCGTAATTCCTCGTATGAATACGTCCGGTAATTCCAACAAGTGACCCCTTCTTACAATATTCAGTTACATTCTCAGCCGATTTTCTCCAAACGACACAATTAATAAAATCTACTTGTTGCTCACCTAAACTATTTCGAAAACCTCTATTCACCGCAACACATACTCGTGCATAAGCGACACCTTGCTTTGTGTAGTATAATTCTGGCTCCTTTGTCAATCTACCGATTAATACAACTCGATTCATCATATGTTATACCACCTCACATATTTTTCTTCATTGTAAAGAAAAATGTATGAAGGGTAAAAAGCGTAAAATAATATATTTTAAAGTAAAAAATATTATTTTATATGCTGTAAAAGAAAAAAAGAAACCTTACATATATTAAACATGTAAGGTTTCAAAATTTATACTTCACTACAGGAAATGTAATATCCACCGCGAGCCATCTTTATCTCAACACGATACATTACATTTTCTAAGTAAAAAGTAATCGGTTTAACTTTACTCTCAAAATTCAATTGTTCCTGACATTCAACCGCATACCTTTCAATAGCGGAAATAATAACTTCTGATGATGGATACGTTAAAGCATCTTCTAGTTCTATGAAAAAACTTTTAGAAAATAGTTTTTTCATAATCCCTTTCTTCTCTTTCATCATATTCCATCCCCCTTCAATTTGAGTTACCAACAACCATATTATACCATTACCGAAATTAACCTGCATTAACAGGCAGTATAAGCCTCACTGATTAAAATTTCACTCTATCTTTGAAAATAAAAAAATCCTGCATTTTTCATGCAGGATTTTTTTATTAGTCATTTTTCGTAAAGTAAGAAACGAAACGAAGAATTTCTAAGTATAACCAAACTAATGTAAGCATTAGTCCCATCGCAGTGTACCACTCCATATATTTCGGAGCTTGACTACGTACACCATTTTCGATTAAATCGAAATCTAGTAATAAGTTTAATGCAGCAACTACGATAACAACTGCACTAATAATAATACCAATCGTACCGCCTTGGTGAATGTACGGAACAGTTACACCAAACATGTTTAGTAGAAATACGACTAAATACATAACCATAATTCCAAGTGTTGCTGCCATCACGCCTGTACGGAATTTATCCGTTACCTTTACTGCACGCGTTGCATATAACACTAACATTGCAAATAGAATTGAGATTGTTAGTAATACAGCATTTAAAACGATAGAATCGCCAAATTTCATTGTATAAACCGCTGAAATACTACCTAATACAACCCCTTCTACCGCCGCATAGATTGGTGCACCAAAAGGTGAAATACGCGGAAAGAACATAGACGCAAATGCGATGATTGCCGCAACGATTAAAGCACCAATTAATACCGGCATCTTCATCGTCCCCTGCATCATCTGTATGTATGAATAGACAGACGTTGCAAGTAGCAAGATAAGCATAATAAACGTTTTGCCTACTGTTCCGCCAATCGTCATCGCAGAAGCGCTTGCTCCCTCTTTACGGAATGCCTCTTTTTTCAACATTGGATTAGATGTTCTCATTTTTTCCCTCCTAAAATAGGTTCTACCAATAGTGTAAAGTTTTTCTCTTTACTTTTCAATATATGCAGCTTGTTTTTATTTTAATCCTTCAACGATGTCTGATAGTTCACTCCATCTTTCCATCGTTTTTTCTAGCTCTTCTTCTGTTTTCTGCTGTGCTTCAGATAATTCTTGTGCCTTTGTGAAGTCAGATCCAACTTTCGCAAGTTCTTCTCCAATTGACTCAATTTTCTCTTCTAGTTCGGCAATTGTATCTTCAATTGTTTCCCATTCACGCTGCTCTTTGTATGAAAGTTTACGTTTACGTTGTTGTTTCGGAGCTTCTTCTACTACTTTTTTCTCTTTTTGAACTTCCGCCTTCTCAATAAGTTCTTTCGTCTTTTCCATTTCTAAAAAGTCCGTATAACTACCTAGGAATTCACGCACTTCGCCTCCGCCACTAAAGATGAACAATTCATCTACTACTTTATCTAAGAAGTAACGGTCATGCGATACAGTTAAAACGACACCTGGGAAATCTTCTAAATAATCTTCCAGTACTGTTAATGTTTGTGTATCTAGATCATTCGTAGGTTCATCAAGTAATAGTACGTTTGGTTCTCCCATTAAAATACGTAATAAATATAAACGTCTTCTTTCACCACCAGATAGTTTACCAAGCGGTGTACCATGTGAGTGCGTCGGGAATAAGAAACGTTCTAGCATTTGAGATGCACCAATTACTTTTCCGTCTGTCGTATGAATAACTTCTGCAATCTCTTTAATGTATTCAATCATACGCTGATTTAAATTCATCTCTTCATTTTCTTGCGTATAATAAGCAACTTTTACAGTTTGTCCTACTTCAACTTCACCACTATCAGGAGCTAACTTGCCTGCAAGCATATTTAATAGAGAAGATTTTCCGCTTCCATTCGCTCCAATGATTCCGATACGATCTCCTGGTTTCACAATATGATTAAAGTTGTGTAATACCGTTTTATCACCGAATTTTTTCGTTACATCTTTTAACTCAAGTACTTTTTTGCCAAGGCGACTCCCGCTAAGCGCAATATCAACTGACTGTTTTGCAGCTGGTCCTTCTTGACCTTTTAACTCATCAAATCGTTGAATACGTGCTTTTTGCTTTGTCGAACGAGCTTTTGCACCGCGGCGGATCCATGCTAGTTCGCGGCGATATAAGTTTTGACGTTTTGATTCTTGCGCAATTTCTTGTTCTTCACGAAGTGCTTTCGCTTCTAAAAATGTACTATAGTTTCCTTCGTAACTATATAGTTTACCATTGTCTAATTCAAAAATGCGGTTTGTCACACGATCTAAGAAATAACGATCATGGGTTACAAGTAATACCGCACCAGTATATCTTGCTAAATATTCTTCCAACCATTCAACTGTCTCATGGTCAAGATGGTTCGTAGGCTCATCCAAAATTAATAAATCAGGTGTTTCAATAAAACATTGCGCCATTGCAATACGCTTTTTTTGTCCACCAGATAGGTTTCCAACAGTTGCTGTAAAATCAGTAATTCCTAATTTCGTTAATAACGATTTTGCATTCGCATTTGCTTCCCATGCACTCATCGCATCCATACGTTGCTGCACTGCAAATAATTGTTCCTGTACTTTTTCATTACTTGGATCTTTTTCGATATTTAATAACGATTGTTCATAATCACGAAGAAGACGAATTAAAGGTGTATCACCATGGAACACTTGTTCTAATACTGTTAGTTTTTCATCAAACTCTGGTTGCTGTGATAAATAACTAATTGTATAACCACGTGAATGCGTCATATCACCTGTATCAGGAGTTTCTAACCCTGCAATAATTTTTAATAATGTCGATTTACCAGTACCGTTTACACCAATGATTCCGACACGTTGTCCTTCTGTAATACTACATGATAATCCATCAAATAACGGTTTTTCTCCGTATGATTTCGATAAGTTTTCCACAGTTAACATTTTCATATTTGTGCATTCCACTCTTTCATAAATTGTTCAATAAACTGTTCCATATAACGATGACGAACTTCAGCCTCTTGTTTTGCTGCGTTCGTGTTCATTAAGTCTTTTAGTTTTAAAAGTTTTTCATAGAAATGATTTAAAGATGGATCGTTATTTTTTCTATATTCATCTTTCGTCATCACTTCACGCGGAGGAATAGTTGGATCATACATTAATCTCCCTTTCGCTCCACCATACGCAAATGTGCGAGCTATTCCAATTGCTCCAAGAGCGTCTAAGCGATCCGCATCTTGAACAAGCTTCCCTTCAAGTGAATCCACTTTACCGCCATGACCACCTTTATAAGACATATTGGCGATGATATGAAGAACATGTTTACTTTCCTCTTCTTCAACATGTAACTCTTCTAACCAATCAGAAACTTTTTTCATTCCTGCTTCTTCACTTTCATTTAACTTCTCATCTGCCACATCGTGAAGTAATGCTGCCATTTCAATTATAAAACGATTTCCCCCTTCTTGCTCGGATAAAGAAATCGCCAGTTTATGTACGCGTTCAATATGATACCAATCATGCCCACTCGCATCTTTTTCTAAAATATGTTTTACAAAAGTAATTGTTTTTTGAATCTTTTCTTGTTTTGTCATTTTATCTTCACCCAGTTACTTATTGTAACACGCCCGCATTTTTTCATCACATATTTTCTTGTCCGCCCATACACTGAGTGGTAAGCATCATCATGGAGGAGGAATAAATATGTTCTATAATAATCAACCGCCTTATCCACAACAACCATTTTACCCTCAGCAACAGGAACAACGTTATGAAGAACAAGAGCAACAATATGAACAAAATCCATACGAAACACCGCAAAACCAAGAAGCTAATTATCAACAAAACTCATACGACACACGTCCTAATTATGAATATCCTCAAAACCCATATGCAGCACCGCAAAATCAAGAACAACAATATCAGCAAAATCCATATGCAACAACGCAAAATCAAGAAACTGAATATCAACAAAATCCATACGACTCACGTCCAAATTATGAATATCCTCAAAATCCATATGTAGCACCACAAAATCAAGAGCAACAATTTCAACCAAATCCATACGCAACTCAGCCGCAACAACCACAATACCAACAACAAATGTACCAACCAAACTACAACGCGCGTGTCTCACCGCCTAAACCACCAACAATTGATCCAACACAACCACAAATTTTACCACCAGGACCAACACTCGATATTACACAACCGCAAATCTTACCACCAGGACCAATTACAGAACCAACACAACAACAAATTCAACAAGTTGTCGGTACACAGTTTTTACCTTTAAAGAAACCTGTACTAGATTTCGTAAAACCTTGGGTAGATTACGGTTTAAATGAAGCAAAACATACATCACACAAACACGCTTTAACAGAAGTTGCTGCGATTATGTTTTTAGTTGGGAAAGGGTTCAACCCGACGATTGCACATTATATTGTGGAATCTTGGGAGAAGAATGAGCAGTTTTAGGGTTGTTTATTTGATAAAATATAAAAAATAAAAAAGTGCCAAACCCCTATACCACAAGGGTTTTGGCACTTTTTAATATCTAGAACAAATTTTATTGAAATAATTATTTTTATAGATTTTCATACTTTTTTATATAGTACGTGAACAAAATGTGCGCAAATATGTGAACATATACAGTACAAAATCACACCTTTGTATACACATTTTTAGAAACATCTTACGTTTATCAAACAATAACCGAAAGACGTACCTGCAACCTCATCATATAAATAATAGATATTAAAAAGAGGACACTATAAGCGCCCTCTTCCTTAGGTTTTAAATATGTTCTCCATGATCCATAAACACTTCAATTGCTTCGTTTTGTGGTATGTCTTTTACATTAGTAAGACCAAAAGTAAAAACAGCGGATAACATCATCATTAATAAGATTGCTTTTTTCATTTTAGCGCCCTTCTTTCTATGCTCTTTTTGTCTGCATCTAAAGCGATGTGCAAATACTTGCTAGCTTTTTCGTGATTTTCTGAACCATAGAATCTTTCACCTAAAAGAGAAGCATATTCTTTTACCCAATCATATAATTCTTCTTTTTCAAAATACGAAATACCTTCCATGACCACATTTTCTAATTCTTCTTGCGGTGCATAGTTATGTACTGCTCTTAAAATTCGGAAATGATGACGATAACATAAGTCACTAATCTTATAGCCATTTTCAATATATTCGTTAGCAATATGATTGTAACCTAACTTAAAATGTTCCCTTGCTAAAAGAAACATAGTTTTAGCGTTATTTTCTAATGAATCCTCTAAATGCTTAATTGCTAACTCTGACATGTTTTGACTTGCATATAAAAGTCCTAAATTGTGCTTTACGCGTTTAATAAGACTTTCATCATTAGATTTTTGGAAAGTATCCAGTGCTGAAAGTAAATATTCCTCTGCACTTTCGAAATCATTTAGGCGAATGTGTGCCATCCCTAAAGTATTCAAACATGCTGCAGTTTTTAATTCATACCCTGGACTAATTGAAAATACTTCATTCGCCTTCGTAGCAAATTGAACTGCTAAGATTGGTTTCAATATGTGATAGTAATGAACTGCAAGCCAATAATTAAATTCAGCTTTTTCAATTTCATCATGCATATACTCTAAAAACTTTTCAGCTTCTTCAAATTGAATTCTTGCTTCACTATGGTTTGCTGTATTAATAGCATAAATTGCGTTAAATAAATGATGATAGTACTCTAAATATGTTTCTGTAGGCTCTTGTAATGGCTCGATTTTGTCCAAAATATCTTTTGAACTATCCATATTACGAATTAGCAGGTTATACCGTGCATTCAATAAAGCATAGTAGCCTAATATTGTTTGGTCTTCCTTAATATTATTGATTTTATTTGCAATATCTTCTTTTATTTTCTGAGACTGCAATACACGTTATGAAATCATAGCTTGATACCAGTCGTTTAATAATTTTGCAATTTCTTCTTTAGAAATAATGTCAACACTCATCTACTGCTACCCCCTTTTGTTAAATGTTACCACGATATACTTGTTTATATAAATGATTTTTTAAATATTCCAACTTGATAAACTTATTTTTGAATATTCATGTTAAAAAGTGTTAATTTCGGATAGTTTTACACAGCTGAAATTTGTTAGGGTATCAAGAACCCTTGAAATACAGGGTGTATTGGGGTCGGTAACGTATAAGTTTGCACCCAAACTTCAGCGTACAAGTCTTACTGCCCATATTGGGGTACCATCACATCGCTATCAAGCTAAGCTTATACAACGTCAATTATAGTAGAGGTTATTTCTTTTTTTATAGGGCAAGTATAGGTGATTGAAAGATTTGCATACGAAATAAACCCTAACGGGTTTCATTTTTTGAATTAAGCTGCTTGATTATCAGACATGGTACAATTGTAAACGACACCTAATATATCAAAGACTGTTTTCTTCTCATATCGATGAGATTTTCTCCCGTTTTGCTGTAGGAGGTTGAACAGGCGAAGTAACACCTTTGATAGCTCTTGGGTGTCTTTTTGTATCGATTGGAAAAGAAGAAAAAAGTAATCTTTAATCATATATATGGCCTTATATTCACTCAGTTCTCGTTTCTTTTTCATAAGAAGTAATTGCCGCATTTGAAACATTGTAGAAGAACAAAGTAGAATGGCAATCAGTTGCCCATACAAATGGCATTCCAATCGTTCTCGTTTTATCTTTTTACAATGATGAATATGAAAGAATGATTTCCATGTTTTAAATAAAATCTCGATTTGCCAACGTAAAGAATACCCCTATAGATACTGTCATATATACATTGATACCGCTAAGTCGTTTACTACGAGCAGAATACTTCATTCCTTTCTTTTTTTCTCTTACCGTTTGATCGTGTAATCGTTTTTGTTGTTCTTTTGTTAGTCGATGAACAATCACACGAGTTGGTACTTTATCAGTCATTCCTACATAAGCGTCGGATATTTCATATGTTTGTCCTGGCTGAAGAGAGTTCATTAAAACCTCCATATCTATTTGGATATACTCTGTACTCTTCTTAATTCTGCCATCTTGAAAATAATCAGGGTTTGGATTTTTTTGATAAATACGTGTATTTGATTTGATACGTGAGATATAATAAGCCTTTTTATCTTGTATATGTTGAAGATCTTTCAAATGAAAATAACCTAAATCTCGGATACATAAATCATTCGCTGTTACAGTTGGGGCACACAGAGAACCGTAGGTTCTATCATGTTGTTTACCTGGACCTGTATGAATATGAAGAAATTGTCCACTTAATAAATCATACTCAAGTTGTATCTTTACTCCCGCTGTATGGCTGCATCCTCCCGCACCAGGATAAATTGATGAAAATATATCCGGGAGTTGAAATGCAGTTGAATCTAAGATGCGAATACTCTTAAAAATAGAAGTATAGGGAGAAGAAAACAACCTAGATGAAGGTAATTTTCGATTCAGAAGTTTAGCCAATACTTGTTGTAGAAACTGCGCGGCTGCGGCGTTAAATCTTTGATTTAGTCCTTCAGGACTTATAAGCACTTCTGTTGATGCTTCTAAATAACTACATAACTGGGTTAAGGAAGTTTTTGCTACACTTTGGCTTACCCATACGCATAAAGCTACTAAATCTTGTGCTTGATACTTACTTGTTCGCTGTACAAACCCAACATCTCTAGCTAGATTCTGTAAGGTATTTGGGGATAAAAGACTCTGAATCTCCTGTGAAAATAGTTGTAGTTCGTTAGCTACAGAAATAGACATACAAAAAACGCCATCCTTTCCTATAATTCTATAGAAAGAATAACGTATTTTTTTCATTTTGAGGATATTTCTTTTTATTAGTTTGATAGCGATGGGGTTCGTCCCCACAAAGCAAGCCGCATTCTAGCCAAAACGCAATCTTTAGATCGAAAAATAAGAATAAAACCAATGAATAAATATTTAATTTATATTATTTTAATCTCATTTTCGTAATCTTCAAGTTCCTTATCTGTCATTACATATGGAGAGGGATCCTCTTCTATAAACCGTACCGCATTTAGTCCGATCATCTGAGCAGCAGCGGACGGCTGACCATCTGGAATAATAGGCGAAATGGACAAATCGGCAACCTTAAGATTTTTGGTACCAAACACATTGAGGAACCCATCGACAACCCCTTCTTGAATCGTCTGTCCCATCCGACACTGACCGCCTAAAGAGAAGTTCGTGTAAGAGGCTTTGACATAATTCTCAAGCTGCTGTTGTTTGTTGGGATCATTGTCAGGTAGCTGGAATATACTTTCGGGAGGATATACAACTTTCCCAATTCCGTTATTTGGGTATTTCAGTGGATCCCTAGCCTCTACAATAATATTATAAATTCTCTTATATTGATCGACCATATACGTTAGGTCATTGGGATCTTCCAACGGATTGAAGTTAAGAGATGGATAAGCCTCTGGATCGCTATGTTCCACTAGCACTGTACCCCTGCTTTTTGTATTCACGTCTACAATACCAAAACTCATGATACTTGGAGTAGTTTGGAAAGTTAAATCTAAACTCCAACCATTGCTGATCACATCTGGAGCAGGGATAAAAAATGGGATAGGAGCCCCTATCAGTTGGAGACGACGACTTTCTAGTAGATTCATTGGATTCTCTGCTTGGAAAGCACCTAAGATAAGTGGAAAATTGGGATCAGCAAAAAATATCGGAAGAATTTGGGAGGTATCTATTTCAACTCCTAATCCAACATAACCATGAATTTGAAGATTGTGACCCACATTTGGACTCTCTATAAATGTTGGTATACCTGCTTTAGCCAAATCATCCGATTTACCGATTCCTGAACGTTGTAGAATGACTGAGGAAAAAAATCCTGCAGAGACGATAATGCCTTTTCTTGCAAACTTTCTATGTGAAACACCATCCTTGACAAATTCAACACCAACCGCAATGTTCAGTCCATTTTTTTTCTTAAATAAAATTTTGTTAACGGTTGTTTTAGCTAAAATAACTAAATTTCTTCCACCAACTCCAAATTCATCTGGATGGAACTGGTTTCCTTGACTGACAATATGGTCATTTAAATAACCTGTTGCCGTTGAGGATCGGACAAATTGACCGGGGCTAACTTCTTTTTGAATAATTTGCGATTTATAAAATGTACAATCCCTTATGCCGGTATTATAGTCCACAGCAATCGGCGTTCCCAATACAGTGTTTGTTGCTTGAACTAACGTATTGATCAGTCCATTAGGGGGAATACTCTGTTGCCTAATAAAGATTGGCCCTTGTGATCCTCGTTCATCAGGGTCTTGTGTCGATCCTGTATAGGTTTCATTTTTTACAAATAAGGAGCTAATCTTGTCGTAACTCCATTGATTACCAACAAGACTTGCCCACTGGTTATACAACTCTTTACTCCCACGTACGGCGTACATGTCACTAATTTCTGAACTTCCCCCTATGGCGCGACCATTTGTTGCAATAAGTGTACGTGCAATAGTTGATTCTAATTCAGAAGTAACATTAAAGCTAAACCTGTTACCTCGAGTTGTATTAATGGCGGCAAGAACGCTAGGGTTACTTAGCTCATTCGTCATATTTGTTCCTGCTTCTAGCACTAGTACAGAAGTACTATTGTCATCCGTTAATTCTTTGGCAATTACCCCTCCAGCAGTTCCGGCACCAATCACGATATAATCAAATTTAGTAGGGTCTATTGGTTTTATAGGCTCTGGAACTGCACAAGGAAATTCACAAGGAAATGCACAAGGAAATAATGAATAAGGAAATTCACAAGGATTAAAACAATTTCTATTTTTTGATGGCATAAATAATCAAGCTCCTTTTTTGCATTTAGTATATTAAATGTAAGAAAGAATCTGTCTCTTGTACCAGTGTCTTTATTTATTAAAAAAATGTATGTTCTATACATGTAAAGTTAACATAATGCATCATTATCAATAGACAATAACGGATAGAATTTTCGTTTTGGGGAATTTTGATTCTTTAGCTTGATGGGCATGGGGTACCATCAGAAAAATGAGGATTTACAACGCTAAGCACGTCTTACTGACACCCCTCTCCTTTTTAGTCTTAAACCAGATTTCCCATCATCAACCCTAAAAAAACTTCAGGAATATAATCTTGGCCATCATTCATATTCAGTTATGGAATAAGACAAAGACCCTAAATCATACTAATGAAACGTATTCAAATGCGTGTAGTTTGATCACAACATTTAGGGGGGAGTCCGCCTATGGCAACCAAGGTTATTGACGTCGCAGTCGCGACTATAAGAAACTATGGATCTAAGCACGTCTCGCCAAAGGGCTTTATTTTGGGCAGGATAGTCCGCGCTGTAGACGATGAGCAGATATTTCAGGGAGAGATCCTATTTAATGGAGGAGTAAGCCTTCAGCCAGGTCAGAGTGTGACTGTTGGCGTCTATAAGCGACTTACTGTTCATCACTTCGGTCCGCAGGAGATCCAAGGGCTTAATCAAATGTTGGTCTTTCACGCAGACCTGAAACAACGCCATGTTGTCCTCGGGACCGGTGAAGATTTGCTATATTTTGGCCCGTACAACTTCCAGGTGCGATTTGACGAAATCACTGGGTTCCATACATTCCCTGTTCGATATAACACTACCGAGGATCACAAAATCGAGATAGTATATACGGTAAATCTCGTCGCCAGTAATCGTCCGGCGTCCGAGAAACGAAGCTGGCTTATGTGATCCGCCAGAAATACGTCGACAGCTTGTCACTCTACAGACAGGAGCAGCAATGTCCTATAAGATTCGTATCAAAATACTTATCGTTGTAAATCCGCATTTTTCTGACGGTACCCCATATTTCATATCTTGATTTTTGTTAGTCCGTCCTAACAAAAATATATAAAAAAATAACCCTTCGATCTAGGGTTACTTTCTCATTTGTTCTTTGCTTTTTAATATATCCTCTTTTAAATACAATCGATCTCGTGACATTTCTTTAATTGGTTTCACTTTTTCTGTTTGAACCATGTAATTTAGGTTTTGGCGTGAACAACCTAAAATGTCTAATGCTTCCGAAGTATTTACGATTTCATCTTGAATAAAACGAATTAAGTCGTCTTTGGTTTCAAATTTATACATTCTTTTTCTCCTGCTTATCTTTGATATAGGTAGTTACTAAATTAAACACCATCATTACAAATGCAAATATACACAGTACGATGTAGATGTAATCTAATGTTTGTAAATTAGTGTAATCAATTTGATACAAAATGTACCCTAGAATAACAATAATTGGTATGTTACTAAAAATGACTTTTTTCATAAAATATAGTGTCATGTGATATAATCTTAGGTACAAGAGAGGTTTCCCTCTCTCGCGGTGTCTTACTCAGAGTCGTTTTCTTGGCGGGAGCGACTCTTTTCTTTTTCTTCCTTGATTTTGTAGTAAATATCAAGTGTTTTTTTACACCGGAAGAAAGTTGAGCGTAAATTGTTATGAACGCTGTTAGCATTCCTAAGATTCTCATCCAATCCACTTTGTTCACCTCCTTTTCTTTATACTCTTATTATACATTTGACTCACGTCAGACAAAAATAGGCTAAATTATAGAAAAATACCCATTATTTTACGAAGAATTAACAAAAAAAAGGGTATTCCCTAACTTGGGCATATCCTTTTCCTTACTTCACATACACATAGGCTTCATTTGCAGTAACATAGTATGTTGTGCCTTTACTGTTGTGTACTTTGTATTGTGGTGAACCATTAACGGATACTTTAGCATCAATAGTAAATCCAAGCCCTTCATCTACTGTTCCTGCTACATCTTTATCAGACCAAGAAGCAGCGTCATAGAAGCGAAGGTTGTCCACTTTAGAAACAACGCGTTTGCCTACTACAGAACTTGCAGCAGAAGTTTGTTCCACTTGATATTTAATGTAGGATGGATTGTTAAAAATCCATTGATTACCACCAAGATTTAACCAATCACCTTGTTTTCCCCATACTTGATAGGATTCATCTTTACTTAATTGACGGATAATACCGTAATTTGTTGATGGCCCACTTCTAAGGTTTACATTATATCCATCGATATAAATTTGTCTATCCATCCATCTTTCGATTTCCATCCGCCAACCGTTTTTTCACTTACAGTTTTTTCGGATGTAGACAACAATTCAGCAATTTTACGATTCGTAATATCACCATTATGTTCTTTAAATATTTCATACGCTTTGTTACGGTCTGGACTTCGTTGTCTTGCCATAATTACATAACACCTGCCCCCTTATCCAATTGTTTGCACTTCCTTCTCTAAACACTCAATGCATATATGAGCATTATCCGTATTTGCTTCACGGATATATGTTTTATCAAAATGAGTAATAGTTAATGGCATTTTTAATGTCCACATGCAGGGTTCATTACAAACAGAGCATGTAGGAACGTTTATAGTTTCTTCTTCCATTTACACCACCTCACGCTAATTGCTTTACAAAATAAAAAAGCAGCGTAATCGCTACTTTTGTGGTTTCTAATTTATAAACTGAAATCTTCTAATGATTTATCTATCTCATCTTGTTGGATTCCTATATAACGTAATGTAATCGATGGAGCAGAATGATTAAAGATTGTTTGTAGCATTACTACATCTTTTGTCTTCTGATAATAATGATAGCCAAAAGTTTTTCTAAGAGTATGCGTTCCAATTTCATCAAGTCCTACTTTTTCAGCCGCAGCATTCATAATTCGATAAGCTTGAATTCTCGTGATCGGTTTTCCTGTCTTTTTAGAAGCAAATAAGCAATCTGTTTCATTCATTCCACTTACATACTCATTTATTTTTTCTCTTAACGCTGTATTGATAATGAAACGTTTCTCTTTTCCGGTCTTCTGTTCTTTAATTACAATGTGAGTTCTTTCTTTCACATCATTTACATGTAACTTTAATAAGTCACTAATTCTTAGACCTGTATTGATTCCCATTTCAAATAAAAATAAATCACGATAAGATTGGCGACGTAAAACCTCTTTCACTTCTTCTAATTTTTTCTTATCTCGAATTGGTTGCACAAACTTCATTCCTTACCCCTCCATACGTTATGTTACATTATATGTATCTTTATTATACAATATGTTACATAAAATATGGTAGTTATTTTTTAAAATAGAAATAAACGTTGTTATAACAGCGTTTCTCTTCAAAAATATAATGTAACAAAATATATGATTTGTTACATTATATGTTTTTTGAATCTTTTTTACAATATTTGGTTTGTGTTGAGTTTGTTTTGTTAGAACAAGGTAAATCTATCAATTCTATTAAATCCACCAATTTAACTATTACATATTCATATTCAATTCATATACTGTAGTAGTTTACTAGAAAGGAGGCGTAACCATGGAAGGTTGCGTTGTGTTTGTAAATGGCCAACCTTTTTTAGTTCTTACAGTAGCTGGTATCGAGATTGCTAGATTAGAGATTTCTCTTCAAGTAGCATTAGCTCTAAGAGTGCTTGGAATACCGATTTGTGATTAATTAGCATATCAAAAGAAAAAGAGGGATTCAGCCCTCTTTTTCTTTTTTTCTTATCTTTCATTTGCACCAATTTGATTCATCATTGCCCCATTACATTTAGGTCATTTACAACTATCACGTATCGTATGAGAAGCCTCTTCAAATCCACAACTTTTATTCCAGCACCATTTTTTTAATGGTATTTTCAAAGTACAATCTCCTCCAAAATAAAAAGAACCTGAATGGATGCTCTGATATCAATTATTTATTTGTATTTTAATTACGGTAAATGAAGTTTTACCCTTCTTCCAATCACCTAATGTTACTGCACTAATCTTTTTATGCATTATTAAGTAACTGGAAGAAGAGCTAAAGCCCTTCTCCGTTTATACAACGTGAATTGCAATTGAATGTAAAATTAAGAAACAACTGTTCATCCAATCTGCAATCATCGCCACCGGTTATGACGATCCATTTTCAGTTATCAGAAATTTTATAAGCAATGTTTTCCGCCACTACTCACAATACAAATATATCACGTTAATTCCAAAACAGCCGGCACATTTACTGCCAAAAAGCGGTCACGACTCTGCCACTTATTTTAATTCACTAATAACCTTTATTTTCCTAGACAACCTCACTGCAACAATCATAAAGAATAGATTGAATTTTATTTAGGTATTATGCTTGATCTGATTGTAGAACATGTAATGGAGGCGGAATAATCCAACCTTTTTTCTTATTCAGACGAAGTAATATAGCTCCAGCTTGTGCTTTTTTTATATGAAATTGACCAAACATCATTCCTACATCTTCTCGAAGGGATTGTCCCATAGCTTGGCTACATGCTACTAGCCCAGCAGCAAGATCCATAGAAACTTTAGCTGCAATTTCCGCATCATTAATACGAGCACCAGGAGGAATCGTTTCAATAGATGCAACCGGTCTTTCTTGAGGTGCTGGCGGTAATGCAACTCCATTTAATTTTAATAAATTTTTTAATTCTTCAACCTCTGATTGGATATCATTCTCTACAAGGTTTTCTAAAAATTTCTTTAAATCCTCGTCTCCTGTGTGGTTAATAAGAACTTAATATCCAGCAATTGCACCTTGTGCCGCTGCAAGGTAACTCCAAATCCCAAAGACCTCTCCATAGTGCATTGGTTCATTTTGTGGATTTCCACTTAAAATACCCATAAAAATATTCCTCCTTAAAGAAATTAGACTTTTAGCAACAATACTTACTATAGAAAAAATTTTCCTAACCATGTTCTGGATTAAAGAAAATAAGTTCTTAGAACTCATACGGAACACCTTACCCAAATATAGTAATTTTCCCTCATAGAATGTACCGTTACCAAAAATTTATTCTTATAAATAATAAATACATTTCAATTAACTTAATCCATTATTATCAGTACTATTAATAATAAAAATTAAAGATGTTTATCATAATTTCAATTCAAATGGTTTTATATATTTTTAAGCGAATATTGCCTAAAGAAACTGGAGACATTACTGAATATGAAAGGAGGGGAAAACTATGAAGAAAAAATTCTCATCTATTTTAAGTGCTCTATTACTAACTATTATGGTTTTCGGTACCAATGTTCATGCTGAATACGATGGAAATAATATGAATAGAGTTAATAATAGTGATATTACAACTCGAGTTAATGACAATAACATGAATAGAGTTAATAATGATACTAGAACTCGAAATGTGAATACAACAAATGATTTGAATAATAATCGTGATAAAAATAATAATTGGGCGTGGCTTGGTTTATTAGGACTAACAGGTTTATTTGGTCTTAAAAGAAAAGAAAAAGAACCAGAAAGACGTTAATATAGAACATTGTATTTAAAAGATACTTATTTATTAAAAGAATACAAAATGAATAAAATATGAATCGCCTTTAATAAGGCGATTTTTTATTTTTTCAAAATCAATAACAATCACATAAAAACGGATACTATTAATCGAAAACAATGAATTTCTTAACTTGATGGTAATGGAGCGTTACGTCCATTTGACGAACTACGCTTCCTTTTTATGCCGTTTCTTCACTTACCCATATCTTATATTTTGTGTAACTAATCCAAACGCTACAGCCCTTGATATTAATAGCTTCATAGCACTTTCTCTTTTGAGTTACACAACACAATAAAAATGAGTAACCGTATAGAATAGGGTAGCACCACATGGTCATCAAGTTAAAGTTTTAATGTACCAGAAATTAGGAATATTTTATTCTGTTAGCTGGATAGTGATAGGATACAGCCAACATTTCGGAAGCGTTGTATGCTAGACGAATTTTAACCTATAAAAGTCGAATTCTTGTACGTGAAGTGCAGTGATATTTCATTCATATAATCCGTATTATCTGAAGTTAATAAAGTCTGTTACACTCTCTTCTTTAGGAACGTTTCCATAATATCCTTCTTGAACCATTCATAATCAAACTGAAAAGCTACATTATGCGTTTTATAGCCTGGATTAGTAGCGAAACGAAAGTCTGCAATGCTTTGACCAAATCCTTCCCCTTGATCAGGAATTACTTTAATGGGTACCCTTGAAAGACTAACAGCCTCTTGATTCAGCAAATACCACACCGTTACAAAATCATGCATAGGACTTCCACTTATACCAGGATTAGACTTGAAGTAGAAATTATAATAATAATCTAACATAGGTTTGATGATGAGTCCTGCAAGATCCTGTGTATTCCGATGAAATGCATCGATTTGCTGGACCATTTCCGGTGTAACAATCGCATGTTGAGTCACATTTAAAGGAATAATCGTCAAGTTCTTTGCATGCTGCAGAATTAAGTTTGCTGCATAAGGGTCTGCGTAAAAATTAGCTTCGGCCACAGCAGTTACGTTACCCGGATAGAAAAAAGCTCCCCCCATGCAAATGCATTCTCTTACATTTCGCATTATTTCTAAATTTAATACAAAAGTCGTAGCTAGTGAAGAAAGTCTTCCTAAATTGATAATTGTAAGATCTTCTAAATTTGATTCTATAATTTGATAAATATCATTTAAAGGATAAACTGGATATGAAATTTCAGGTGGAATAATAGGTCCTAATCCAACTTTTCCATGTACCTCAGGGAAATACTGAATCAATATACCTGTCAACGGTACAGAAGCACCAAGGAATACAGGTATTTCTTCTCTTCCCGCAATGTACTTTAAATAGTTAATATTTCTTATTACATTTTCTCTTGATACATTTCCATAATCGGCCACAATTCCTACAAGTTGAATGTCTTTACGAAAAAAGGTGTACAGTATAGCAAACGCATCATCAATCCCTAAATCTGTAAACAGGAGAACCTTTTTTTGCATATCTCTTCCTCCAAAATTTATAGAATTCTACTTTCACCAATGATGTAGTGATTAGACTACGCTTGTATATATTTTTTATGTATTCTTAAAGAGTGGATTCTATTCACTTGAAATAGCTTTGCTTATCTAAATTTGATTTTATGTTCAAGCGTAAGTTTCTGTTCTTAAGTCGATAAGCATGTGTTGCTATTCTCGAACAAAAAAGCAATGATTAGATTTTAAACCTAGTCATTGCTTTATCCATTGCATCTTGGTTTACTCCTATATATCTTAACGTTACTCGTTCACTTGAATGATTGAATATCTCCATCAGCAAAGCTATGTTCTTTGTCTGCATGTACATATGATATCCAAATGTCTTACGTAATATATGTGTCCCAATCTCTTCTAAACCAAAATTTGCTGCTGTGGTACTAAGTATTTTATATGCCATGCTTCTTCCGATTGGTCGATTCTTTCCTTGTCTGCTCTTAATTAAATACTCATAGTCTTCCATATCTTCAATGTACCACTTTAACTCTCTTCTTAATGCTGCAGTAATCTGAATACGTTTCTGTTTACCTGTCTTCATTTCACGCATTGATATATGGCTGCCATTTAAATCCCCAACCTTCAGTTTTAAAATATCACTAATACGCAGACCTGTATTAATTCCCATTACAAACAAAATATAATTGCGTTCATTCTTTTCTTTTAGATATTCTTTAATTTGTTGTATTTCTTCTGGATTACGTATCGGCTGAACAAAATTCATTATTCATTACCTCCAGTCTCTTCTGTCTCGTAAACTTCTAATCCAAGTGCAAAAGCAAGTTTATAAAACGCTTTAGACTTCCAACGTCGATAAGTACGTTCAGACATGCCGATTTCGTTATAAACCATGTAATCACACATATCCTCTTCTTCTAAATAACGTTTAAAAATAATATCCCTTTGAATACTTCCTGCACGTCCATTTCCTAATCGAGTTAGAAACTGATCAATACGTAATGACATTCTCTCAAGCCACTCTTCTCGTTTACTTTGTTGAATATTCGCTATAGCAACATCTTCTAACGGTTTTCCGACTGCATGTGTAGGACCATGCTCACGTATTTCATAAGAAGGAGTGACTTTCATTTCTTTACGCATCATCCCAAACTGTCTATGTATACGTACGCTTTCCAACACACCTTCTAATTCCTCTTGTGTTGCTGTTCTATCAATTTTTGGTAAGAAAGATAATTGTTTAGTCATGTAAGACTACTCCTTTTTATTTTTAAATTACTTTTGTCTTAAAGCTCCACGTCTACGTTCATAACGTGGACCATGAATTCCCATTAAATCTTCCATGTCACGAGTGCTTAGTTTTTCTTTTCGTTTTTTCTTGTTTTTCTTCTTAGCTTGTTTTGATTGCTTTTTCCATTCGCGCAATTGATCTCTTAGCACCTTCATTTCCCCATCTCCCTTTTCAAAATAAAAAGGACACCTATCCCTAAAACAGCTTTCATTGCCGCTTTAATGAATCGGTGTCCTCTAGTTTTCTAGCCGGACTATATTTTGTTTGCTTTCACTTTAAAAGAATTATTGTTTTAACTGTTCTATTAAATTACTCTATTCATCGTTCCCTTCCAATTCCTCACTCTCTTCACGTATTTGTCCAATTAATGAAATTACAGAACCAACTGCTTGAACCCAACTTCCTATAATATCTATTAACTTTCCTTCTTCATTTTCATTAGTTTCGTTTTTTACCTGAGTGTCTGTATTTTTCTCCACATCATTTACATTACCTTCTTTATTAGACTGGTTCTCATTTCTGATACTTTTTAATTCGTCAATACCTCCTATTGCCTGTAATGAATTCCCAATTGATTGTAATAAGTTTCCTATAATATTTAAGGATTCATCTTTATCGGATGCATCCTCAAATTCATCTGCTAATGCTGTAAGTCCACCCAAAGCCTGTGTCCAATTCCCGGCAATCACTAATTTAATTTGTGTTTCTTCTTTAAAATCAATAATCAATCCAGATATTACAGCGACATTACCAATTGATTGGATTTCATTACCGATTTTTTCAAGAGACACTTCTCCTTGACCATCAGCCTCTAAAGCATTTCCAACAGCCTGTAATACGTTTCCATAAACATTTAAATCCTTTCTTACACTACTGCTTATAAAATCAAAAGGCGTACTTCCAATAGCGGAAGTAATTGTTCCTATTGCTGCAACCCATGCACCAAATATCTCTTTAAATTGGTTCTCCATTTAAAACATATCCCAGCATTAAGTAATTAATATAATCCTATTCAATTACTCATCTCACTGTTAATAATTTTAAATGTCTCTTTGCCATCTCCTTTTTTATAATAATGTCTTATAAAAGTATTTTTTTAGGAATTATACGCATTTGTTAAACGTAATTCTATATTGCTTTTATACATATTACTGAACCAACTTTATAAACCGACTACATCTTTGAACTTATTAAAATACTCAAGATTCATTATCCGCTCCACATAATGTAAAATGTTCAAAAAGCTCATATTGATCAGTAAAACATTCTAAACATTTTGGACAGATATACATTTGTATCACCACTTTCTTTTAAAATAAAATTTTTATTAACTTATATTCCCATATAACTCTTCCGATTCCGTTTATACTCTAACTGTGACTTTAAGTTACATACCAATTCTATAAAAAGGAGTAATTATGAAAATTTTAAAATACATATTACTTAACATTGGTTGGATTGCATTATTCGGAATATGGTGGGCTACATTCTTTCATTAAATGCATCTACCCACTGAATAAAACCCAATATTCCGTCCATACTATAGATAACCCATCTTTAATGTGCTGTAACCAGTTAGATTTTATTTAAGACTGAGCAGTTAGCTTTTGCTAGCTGCTCTTTTAGTTATTAGGAGTTTATAAGTAATTCAAATTTTCATTCCCTCGAATAAAATCCAATATTTCGTTAATACTAAGTACAAGCTGCTTTTTCCCCAAAGTAGTCCATTGTAGCAGGGTTTGTGAGAGCAGTTAGCTATGATAACTGCTCTTTTTTAGTTTGTCCGAATAAAATTCTAAATTCTGTCCAATACTATAAATGGGCTGATACAGCTTGAATTCACAGTGACCTCTGTAATTTTCTTTCTCCCTTTCTCTGAGGGCTGAGCAGTTAGCTTTTGCTAGCTGCTCTTTTATATTGAGTTAATAATAAAATTTAGGTCTTATTTCTTTTTTTACACCATATACTTCTAACCTAGACCCAGCTCAAAGTGTTACCTCCTATCTTAAAGAGCACTTATGCATGGTGCTCTTTTTTAGTTTCCTTATTTCTACAAAATGAAGTTTTTGTTTAGTTTTCTTTCATTTCCGAATAATATTTTCAACCCTGTTCATACTATTCTTGTACCTTTAAGTTACGAACTATTTCTGTAAGCGCAGCGTTTCTTTTGTACAACGAGCAGTTAGTTTTATTAACTAGCTGCTTTGTTGTACAAAAGAAATACTTTTTTTAAAACTGCACATTTATTAAGAACATACATAAAATATCATGTGGTATTCTTTTTCAATATTAGTTTTGGTCAGAGAGCGCCCTGGATGGCGCTCTTTAATTTTCAAATAACATTTCCAAGTAATTACGAGAGCGGATTTTAATATATTGTACAAGCACTATTTCGCTTTATTAAATAAACTATATAAACATCTAAAAGAAGGGAGCTTTAAATTCATATGGCTGATTACTTTTATAAAGATGGTAAAAAGTATTATAAAAACCAATCACATTCGGACCATCAAAAAAATAACTGTTTTGTTGAGACTCATACAATTGGTGGTTCAGGAGAAAATTTAAATGGAAATATACCTACATCTATTGACCTCCTAGATACCACTCCACAAATAGTATTTGAAGATTTCACCAACAATCACAATAAAACATTAATTCAGTTATTCGTTGTCGGTATGAGTGCACCCGTTCAAGTAAATATTCTAACAAGAAGATCTAGCATACCAATTACTACTACATTACAACCCGTTCAAACAAAAATATTTCAAGTTGAAGATTTTCAAAGTCTTACTCTTACAAAGCAGGAAGGTCCTACTAGTCTAGTTAGTTTATTTATTCAAAAAACATTTTGTATCTGCTGTAACGATAATAACGATTCATGTGATGAATATTACCACGAGTGCAATTAATAGATTAAATCGCAAAAAAAAAACCCTTTATATAAAAGTTTTTTTCCTTTCACTCCCCTCATTTTCCCATTTTTTATTAAAAATTCTAAAACATGTTAATACTATAGATACACCAAGGTTGAATACGAATGACCATTGTGTTCTTCTTATTCACGGAGCAGTTAGCTTTTGCTAGCTGCTCTTTTATTTGTAACAGGCACTCAATTAACTGGGCACTCATATAATATTCTGTGTTCCTTTCTCTATAAAAAAGTCGTTACAAAATGAGTCTCGTCACGAGAGCACTTTATTAAGTGCTCTTTTCTTGTTTCAAATACATACAAAATGAAATTTTTATTGTAATTACTCACCCATAGCTTTGTATTTTTCAAACATCCCATTCTTCCTCAGAACATTTACAATCTGCCTAATCGTGGTTTCTGTTCTCCCTAACGATAAAGCAATCCCTTTTACCTTTCCGAATCCATAATACTTACATATGTAGGCTAATTCTTTCGTTGCGTATGGCTTCCTGTGATTCGGATGGTAATCGGGATGGTACTTCATTCTGCCCTGTGTATCATATTGAACTTCCATCCTGATCACTTTCCTTTCAAATGAAGTTTTTATATAAAGTTTTCTCAACACCCATGCACTGGAAATAAATTCCCTTTTATGGTAACGTATTGGTAATCCCATAAAGTTCTATTGTTCCATTAAAAAGACCCGCACCCCTAATCGGGTCCTTTTTAATGTTTTCTACTCAAATAGTGTTTTTGTTCAAAATAATGCTCTCATCCATTTGGACATATTTACCAGTATTTTTACCAAAAAAATTCATGATATCGTTAATTAGTCGAGTACTTCATTACTTGACAATTCCCCTTAGAAGCCCCGTGAATAAACGGGGTTTCTTTTATTAACATTCGAGTTTCAATATATACCTGTAAAAATAATCAGTTAAATGTTAAAATTCCATAGATACTCTTTAGGGAGTTTTCATGTAATTAAACAAGAGTTTAAAAGTTCTCGAATCTTAGCCCCTTGGAGCGCCCTTCAAGGGGCTGAGCAGTTAACGTTTGTTAACTGTTCTTTTGTATTGAGTTAAAAATAAGTTTTAGGTCTTATTCCTTTTCTACATCATATACTTTTAACCTAACCATCCAGCTCAAAGTGTTACCTCCTATCTTAAAGAGCACTTATGCATGGTGCTCTTTTTTATTTTATTTTCTTTCATTTCCGCATAACATTTTTAACCCTGTTCATACTATTTTTGTAACTTAAAGTTACAAACTATTTCTGTAAGCGCAGCGTTTCTTTTGTACAACAAGCAGTTAGTTTTGTTAACTAGCTGCTTTGTTGTGTAAACGAAAGATTTTGTTTTAAAATTACACATATCTAAAAAACATACATATAATATCTTGGGTATCCTTTTTCAATATTAGTTTTGGTTAGAGAGCACTTTTAAGAGTGCTCTTTTAATGTATTGCAATGTATCACGTTTTACATACAATAAACATAGAATGCAATGAGCACGCAAGACATAGTTTCTATATAATCGTGTACATTTTTTGTACACGATTTTTTTATTAAATAAGAATTTTGTTTAAAATTCATCAACCTTATTGATTCCTTTGCATACATTATTATCACAAGGAATTTCACAGGTTTCTCTGGTCCAGTTTCCTTGAATTCCTTGCACACCTCATCGAAATAACCTACTTTAAATAGTGGGTTATTTTATTTTTGGTCATAAAAAAACTTTTGTTTAACTTTCATTCATTTTTTTGCTTATTTTGAATACATTACTATTAAGCCAAGAAATACACAGGTTTCTCTAGACCAGTTTCCTTGTATTCCTTGAACTCCTTGTACACAGAACCTGTTATTACTAACAGGTTCTTTAATTTTTGTCGTTATACAATAACTATTTTGTTTAAATTTTCATTATAAAAAGCATTTTTAGGCAAAACGAGCATATATTTTTATAGGGTGTTGTTGTTAGCGTCATGGGGGGGCTTTGGTCAAGCACTCCTATTTCTTAATTTACAAAATAATACTTTCATTAAAAAATCATTCATATTTCACTTTACGAATAATCTTTTTTATATCGTACATACTATCTGCAAGTCGACTTCCCACGGCTGTACTCTTTCAAAACGGAGCTCTCTCCTCCGTACCACTTGAGAACAGGCGGGTAACTTAATTAGTTGCCTGCCGTTTTTACGTATAATCGTAAAATTTCTTGTCCATACTTTTTAGAGAAAACATCTTATGCCATTTGGAGCGACCTCCAGCACATGATATTTGTACGGCCATTCCTATAAAAGGAGCGGTCTTATTTTATCTTTGCTTGCCCCTTTTCTATTCAAATAACGCTTTATGAAAATTCCATTGTCTAATTTCTCACTTGTCCATTTCGCTTTTCTCTATCCTTGCATTTACTATTAGTAATACTAACTATTCAGAGGTGAAAATATAATGGACGAGTTTTTATCTTCTGCTGCAATAAATCCTAATTTAGTTGGACCTACTTTACCACCTGTTCCACCATTCACAATACCTACTGGACCCACTGGATCTACTGGATCTACTGGACCGACTGGACCGACTGGGCCGACTGGACCCACTGGATCTACTGGATCTACTGGGCCGACTGGGCCGACTGGATCACTATCAGTAGCTTACGGAACTTTTTGGCAAACGGAAATCATTACAGTCCCTTTCGAATCCCCTTTTTCTTTTAATCAGGCTGACCCTATGGTAGGGGGAATTTCTCTGTTAAATCCAACCACAATTAATATCACACAAGCTGGGGATTATCGGATTTCTTTCATTTCCTCGATTAACTTGACTGTAGCCCTTTCATTCCCTTATTCGCCTACCATTTCTATACTATTAAATAACAGTCTGATTCCAAATTTCAAAGCTACTTTCGGTCTTTCAATACTAGATCCAGAGGATGTAGATTGCGCTCAACTCATTGGGGACACTATTTTATCAGTCCCAGCCAACTCAACACTTCAACTTATTAATAATAGCTTTGTAGGCGACACAGATATTCGTACATGCGATAACGGAATAAATGCTTTGGAATTAAACATTATCAAATTAAACTAGTACCAGTACTCCTTTAAAACTAGGTGCTATTATGGCATCTAGTTTTCAGTTTTCAATGATTTTTTTATACAAAGAATACACAAAAAATCAAAAATAAATTCATAAATTATTTTATATTCTTTTCTTTTTAGAATGAATAGTCTTTACAGAGCACTTCCCGAAGTGCTCTTACATTTACATATCAAATAACGTTTTTAATTAATTACGAGAGCGGATTTTATTATTTTTTACAATCACTCTATTCTTTTTTCAATAAAATATATAGATATCTCAAAGAAAGGAGAGCGACATAAGTATGGCTGATTATTTTTATAAAGATGGTAAAAAACAATCGTATTCTCACCATCAAAAAGACAACTGTTTTATCGAAACCCATACATTAACTGGTTCTAATACACCTTTAACTTTTACCGTACCAGCTAACACTTCAAGAACTATTTTTGAAGATTTTACAAATAACCATAATAAAACATTACTTGAATTCCGTAATCTCAGTACTTCTCAACCAATGGAAGTAACTATCCGAACAAGAAAATCTCGTATACCAATTACCGTTACAATAGTTGCAGGTGAAACAAGGGGATTTCAAGTAGAAGACTTCCAAAGCCTTACTCTCACAAATAATACTAATATCAATAGCAGCATTGGTATATTCATTCAAAAAACATTTTGTATCTGCTGCAATAATCAAAATGATTCTCGTAACAAGTATTATAAAGAGCAATCAAATTCTCACTATCAAAAAGATAACTGTTTCATCGAAACTCATACCGTAGCTGGTTCAGAAACTAACCCAACCGAAAATGCACCTTTAACTATTATCGTACCCCCTGACACTTCAAGAAGAGTTTTTGAAGATTTCACTAATAATCACAATAAAACATTACTTCAAATATCTGTTCCCGAAGATGTCTTTCCCATCGAAGTAACTATTCAAACAAGAAAATTTCCCACACCAATTATCGCGACTCTTGCTACAAATGAAACAAGAGTATTTCAAGTAGAAGATTTTCAAAGCCTTACTCTCACAAATAATACCGAATTCCTTAATTTCATTGAAGTATTGATCAAAAAGACATTTTGTATCTGCTGCAATGATAGGAATGATTCGTGCGATGAATATTACCGTGATTACGAATGTGAATGTTAGATTGACTCCCCAAAAGAATCCTTATAAAGGGTTCTTTTTCTTTTACCTTAGTATCATCTAATCATTCACATTTGTTCAACATTTCATCTCTTAACAAAATTCCAATTTAATTAATATCCTACAAAATAATACTTTCATTAAAAAATCATTCATATTTCACTTTACGAATAATATTTTTTATATCGTACATACTATCTGCAAGCCGATTTCCCACGGCTGTACTCTTTCCAAACGGAGCTCTCTCCTCCGTACCACTTGAGGACAGGCGGGTAACTTAATTAGTTGCCTGCCGTTTTTACGTATAATCGTAAAACTTCTTGTCCATACTTTTTAGAGAAAACATCTTATGCCATTTGGAGCAACCTCCAGCACATGATATTTGTACGGCCGTTCCTATAAAGGAGCGGTCTTATTTTATCTTTGCTTGCCCCTTTTCTATTCAAATAACGCTTTTATTAAAGTTTTATAGGTTTGTTTCTTTTAATAGGCTTAGTCGAATATGTAATCTCAACTTCTCTTGAATACTCAATTTCAAAACCGCATTTACCACAATTAATTGTGTCACTGTCTTGCGAACGCTCCCAGGCATCTATATCCTTTCCTCCACAATAGGGACATATTAAATGTTCTTCGTATTCAATTTCTTCTGGCGTAGACTGTAATTGTATTTCTCTAACACCTATCAGATTGTTTTGCGGATATTTCGCACAAACATGATAAACTTTACCATCTATCATAATGTTAGTGCTTATCGCTAAATCACAATCTACAACTCTTATAACTTCCGCTGTTTTATTCTTATCGAACCATAGTTCCATATCATATTTAACAATCGTATATTGCATCTCTAATTCCCCATTTCTAATAAAATTCAAATTTGATTATAGTAACTGTGTTTTTCGTTCTTCCATACGAATTACTTTTCCACTTTGATATACAAATGATTGTTCACCAAATCCACCTTGGGGTGGTTCTATTAGTTGGACCTGACCATTTTTAACAACATATATTCCGTTTATTTCCAAATCTATTTCAGCTGTCATTTCTACAAGATTTTCTTTAATAATTCCCATTAAGACCACTCCCGTATGTTATAATTACTTTGTCGAAGTAAGTTGAGAGTGATCTCAGCTTTTTTTATTTGTCTATAGATATTCCACAACATTATCGGGAATAAATGATTGTTCTAATGATAAATAAAGTCGTATTGAAATTGGTTCTTTATTATCTCTCGCAGACTTGCAAAGCTCCTCCGCTTCTTCCCAATCGAATTGCTTATCTTCCACTCGCTTAAATCTCCAAATTCCAATTGTATATTCCTCAAATAATTCATACTGATCATCTGGCGCTGTTGTTGGTTTTAATTCATCAGTAGCTCTTACTTGTTTTGGCACTTGAACAACTACATCCGTAAAACGAACTTTAGAATTTAATCGATGAATGTGTGCTTTCTCCGTATCGAATGCTACTACAGGCTCAACATCAAATATTGTTAACTGCTTTGGCATTACAATCCTCCTAAGCCTCTTTTTTATATTTAGCTAATACTTGTTCTAAACGTTTACGTTCACCCTCTAAATCCGTTTCATCGTGCTTTACAGGCTGAGATTGCACTTCTGTATCTTGTGTATGTAACCAATCAGGAACAATTTCTTTTCGAGCATTACTTCTCCCACCACGAGACTGGTATTTCTTACGGAATTGAGTTTGTGCAGCTTCAACATCAGTAATACTCTTATACCCCTTAGCATGCCAATCTCTTAAAATACCTTGTACATAAGACATATTAGGTGCATTCTTTTCTAAAGCTATTTTCATTGCTTTGATAACAAGCTGTGCATTCAAATCTTCAATCCACGCATTGATCCCTTCAGCCACAAATGGTTTAAGAACTCCAAAGTTTTGCTCATAAAATGCTATTGGATTTTCTTCTGCAACTTTTTTATCTCTTGAGCAGCTTGCTGCTTCTTCTTTTGTTTTTGTTTCTTCTTTTTCTTTTGTTTCTGTTTCTGTTTTTGTTTCTTCTTTTTCCTTCATAGGGTCTTCGAAGCCCCTTATAAGCCACTCAAAACGAGCTTGGAAGTATTCCTTAATACGAGGAATTTTAAAATCTTGCTGCTGTTCTAAATCTAAACATGTCTCATAAAAATCAATTAAAAAATCTTCACACTTAATATTCTGGATTTCTTTTAACACACACTTTTCAATATTCATATTTGTAATAGCATTGAATTTAAGCCAATTAATCAACATAATTTCTTTCGTCTTTTTGTTGTAATGAATTTTTCCGTAATCAGCAAACCGCTCTAGCAGCTTCTCAACCGTTTCACGGTTATACCCTGTATCCATTTCTATCACTCGTAGTGGAAGCTCATAGATACCACTCTGAGAAGTTTTGCTATTAGTCATTAAGTATAAGTAGAAGTATTTCTCCTCTGGTGTAAGATCTAAAACGAAAGCATCTTGCCAATATGAAACTTGAACAGGTCTATAAACTGCCATATTATTCATCCTCCATTGTTTTACTTGATTTGCTTTGATATACTTAATTCAATTCTATTTTTAGAAAGACTCTCTATAAGAGTCTAAAATCTATCACTCTGCCAAGTGATAGATTTTTTATTTTCTTCGACTAACTACTGATGCATTGATCCCCTGCCCTTGAAGGCTTTTAACAACCACACAATAACTCTTTGATACATCGTGATCCTCTTTTTCATTACGAAGGCTCTTGAATTCTTTTGCGCATCTATTTAATTCCTTCTCCCAATGATCTGCTTCATCTAATGAACCAGCATTGAACATGTTATGAATACATGTCACCATGCAGTTATGTAATTCATTTGCAAAAGCAAAATCACCTGGTAGAACTAAGTCGAACAGACGATTACATTCTACTTTCATAATTTGCTCCCCATTTTTAATAATTTGATACTGTACGCATCGTTATGACCAGAAAGTATATTAAGGGGTTAGAGTTAACTAATCTTTCTGATCATAACGACAAGCACAATTGCTTGTCGCATTAAATTGAAGTATGCTATAATTCATATGTTAATTTTCTTGGCTATCGCGGGCTATGCGGTAGTCTTTTCTTTTTTATTTTTGTTTTTCAAAACGAACGCTGCTTCTATAATTCGAATTCTTATCTCCATCAACTTCTTCTCTTGCTTTAAGTTTTTTGCTTTCCTATAGTCTCCACAAACTGATGCAATTCGAATATCACCATATAAATTTGCTTCCTTACGAATTAGAGCTTTATATTGATTTAAAGTTGGACTTGCATAATCAATCGTCATAACTTAAACCTCCCCAATAAAATAATTAAATTAAGCTTTTATATACTTCCTAGCTCGTAATGATACTTTCCAGTACTTAAAGATTTCTTTCATTGAAAAACCATATTGATCACATAGGACCGCTACGAGGCTCATCATTGAACCTGTAGCATCCAAGATTTCATGCATTACCTTTTTCAAATCTTCTTTCTCACTTTCGGACCAAGTTTGTGACGGCTTAAACCAACATACTGTATCGAGTTGTTCCAAAGCTTCATTTGTCTCTTGATAAACCATGTATCTCATACTTGTAGGATGAAGGTCTATATCCTCTCCATTGAAGAACGGGATACTTGCATGCCCTGTTGCTTCACTCCACATTTTAAAAAACAACTGTGGATCATCAATTCCTTCAGTAATACATTTTCGTAAATCTTCTGGTAACCGTCGTTGTTCAGTTTCATATTTTGCTAGTGACTCACGACTCACTGGGATTTCTAAGGAGAGTTGTTCTTGGGTGATTCCCTTTCGTTTGCGTGCCATAGCAACTTCTTTTCCTATGGACATCATTTACTTCCCCCATTCGTACCTAAAGCATTATTTATTTGTGACAACTTACTATGGTAATTTGTTATTAGACGGATTCTTTAAATGGATTGTAATACTCAGTATTGTTTTCTACCCATTCAGTGTGATTCTCCATCCACTTAAAAAGAAGGTGTGTAGGAATAAGAACCCCGGCTTCACGACATACTGGAAAATCAGAACGGTTTAATAATTCAGATGCTTTGGTACGTTTAATATGTAATAGTTCCATTAATTCTGTAATAGTTAAAAATGGTGGTAATTCTTTCATTGGCTGAAGATGTTCCGTTGCTTTTTTTACTTCTTCACGGATGATTTCGCGAAAAGATTCGATGTCGAAGTTAATCATAATTATCCTCCTTAGTAAATTCTATAAAACCACACATTTCGTGTTGTTAGTAATCAAAAAAAATAGATTGAACTGTTACACCATAAAAATTAGCCAATTTTACTTTGATGCTGTCTTTTGGAATTCTTTTTGCATTTTCATACATCTGTAATGTACTTACGCTAATCCCTATTTCCTCTGCAATTTTTTCTCTAGATTTTCCATTTCGTAAGCTAACTAGATTTTCTGCTACCTTTCTCTTTTCCATACCTTCCCTCCTCAATAACACGCATTGTGCGATTTACTCCCAATATAAACCGCACAATACGTGTTGTCAACACTTTTCGTGTGATTTCTTGTTAAAAACTTAATTAGATAACACACAGTGTGTTATTATATGGGCAGGTGATAATATGAAAACATTTGGTACCATACTTCGTGAACTAAGAAAAGAAAAAAAAATAACTCAAAAAGAGTTGGCTCTAACATTAAAACTTAGTGAAAGTACTATTGGCATGTATGAAAGAAATGAGCGACAACCTGATTATGACACTCTGAATAATATTGCTAACTATTTTGAAGTAACAACTGATTTCCTCCTTGGAAGAAAAATTAGCTATGAAGAACGTGCAGAAGAAATTATATTTGAAGATTCTGACCTAAATATATGGTTTAAAGATATTAAAGATGCTTCTCCAGAAAAACGTGAGGAATTAAAACGTTTTTGGACATTCATAATGCAGAATGAGAAATATAATAAAAATTAATATTTTTCATTAACAATAACACGCTTATATGCGTGTATTTGTTTTATTACCCATTCATTTTATCACTATATATACCTTTACCGATTCATACTAGAATTCATAATTAACCAGTTATCCAACAAAGATATTCCAATAACATATCTATAATAAAATTATTAAAATATGAAAGAATGGAGATCGCTATGCAAATACTATACTTATGGATGAATCAAAAAAAATATTTAGAGAATCTTTCCTTAAATTTTGGAGGAGAATTTTTATTTGACATAAAGGATAAAAATTTAACAATAGAAAAAAATTTTTCCTTTATAAAAGATTTTTTTTATACTAAAAACTTTTTAAATACAAGCTGTAAAGTTAATTCTGTAACTGGCATTGTTGGTGAAAATGGGACAGGTAAATCAACAATATTAGAATCAATAATGAACTTAATTGAAGAAAGAAATGCTATTGATTTTGATTTTTTTATCATATATAAAAAACAAAATAATTATTATTTCGATTTTTATATACAGGATGAACTAATATACGAAAAAAATATTATACATAAACAATCAACTATTATATTTAAAGATACATGTTTTAACTATCTCAATATTACAGAATCTTCACTTCAAGCTATTTTTTTCTCAAATGTATACGATATGAAGGCTGATTTAAATAACAAGAAAAAATCCATACGTACTTTTGATATATCGACAAATAATTTAGCTCAGGATGAATTTTATCTAAAAACAGAAATTTATAATCAAATTATGTTTACAAAAAAATTTGAACATGATTTAAAAATGAATGAAAAAATAAATATCCCTAAAGAAATACAACTCCACATGAACCATCACTATTTTTATAGTAGCGTTTTTAATAAAACTCTTTTAACGTTCAGTGATGGAACAAGTCTTTATAAGAATCCTAATGATTTTTTATCTATTGTATACGAAAATACCTACACTCCTTTCTATGAAAATATATTTACTCAGCTTGGAAAAGCCCCTTATAAATTGCAAAAGAATATAATTATGGATATAAGAAAGGATGTATTAACAGGACTAAAAACTCTAGATACAAATGTTGGTATTTTTAAAGAATTTTATCTTTCATTTAAAAAATCCATACAAAGTGCTTTAAAAAAGAAAAAACTAGATTCTCAAATCATTCATAGTTTTCTTAAGGATTTAGACAATAATTATGAAGCAATTCAGGAATTCATAGCTATCTTGTCCTCCTGGGAAATAATCAAACGCGATAACAATGAATTTTATATAAAAACAAACGATCCTAATATCCCTCAACTATTCGATTTATATAAGACTTGTAACTTCTCACTTCCTAAAATAGAAATGCATTGGTCTCAATTGAGTAGCGGTGAATATGCATTTTTAAGCTTATTTAGTAGATTCAACTCTATAGAAGAGCAATTAAAAAGTAATTCTTTAATTCTTATTGATGAAGGAGATTTATACTTTCATCCCCAATGGCAAAAAGATTGGCTTTATACTTTTATGGACATTATTTCTTATATGTATAAGGATAAGAACATTCAAATAATATTAACAACGCATTCACCCTTTATCTTATCTGATTTACCTAGTAACAATGTCATTTTCTTAAAAAAAGATAATGGTAATAATGTATGTACTGTAAAAAACTTAGAGGGTAATCAATTAACTTTTGCTGCTAATATTCATGATTTACTAACTAATTCTTTCTTTATGCACGATGGACTAGTTGGTAAATTCGCTCAGAATAAAATTAACAATTTAGTGGATGAAATATTAGATTCTTCCCCGGAACAAATAAGAAAAAACAGTTCTCGTATTAGAAACCAAATTGATATTATTGGCGAACCTATTGTAAAAAGAAAACTTTTAGACCTTTTTGGAGATAAAATAAAGTTAGATGTTTTAAGTATTAATGAAAAAATAGAAAAATTACAACAGCAAATTGATGAATTAAGGATGTTAAAAGATGATAAAAATTGAATTAAATGCTTCTATTCTTCAAAAACATTTAGCGTATTGTAAGGGGACCGAATCTGGAGCAAGTAAAAGTAGAATTCCATTGTATTCAATACTAAATAATGCAATTGAACATTGTAATGATGCGGATTTAAAAGAAATATTTGTATTTCTTTTAAAAAATTTCGAGACCCTTGTAATTGGTAAACCACTACAGCTAGACAAAATCAGAAAAAAAATCACTGCAAAAATAACTACTACTACTCTTAAAGAAGAGTGCTCAAAATTGCAAGCTAAAAGAAAACGGGCAATTAATACAGCCTTAGAAAAAATTTTTGTAAAAGAATATGATCGTTTTACAGATAGAAATGTTAAAGACTCTACTTTGTGGTGGGCATATGCCTTTGTTCGAAATGTAAACATATCAGTTTGTCCATATTGTAATAGTCAATATATTTTTACATATTTAAACGATACTGGCCGGACAAGACCTGTATTAGATCATTTTTTTTGTAAATCCGAATACCCTTTCTTAGCAATATCAATTTATAACTTAATTCCTTGCTGCAAGGTGTGTAATTCAGACCTTAAAGGATCAACTAAAGTTGACTTGAAAAATTTTATAAATCCATATTTAGATGAATTTGAAGGAAAAGTTCCATTTAAACGTGAATTTACTACAGGAAAAAAAGATAAAAGAGCTGAAATTGATTATTTTAGTGCTATTACTGGCGAATCCGATGATTTCAAAATAACATTGGATTTCAATAATATTCCAAAAGAAATGGTTAATCCATATAAAAAACACGCTGAATTGTTCCATATTGAGGAAATTTATCAATACCATAAATCTTATGTTAAAGATCTAATTGTTAAATCTAGAATCTATAACGATGTATATAATACCCAACTGAAAAATTCATATAGTAAATTATTTCAAGGTGACGATGATTTAAGTCAACTTCTCATGCCTAGTGAGGATCAAATGAATAATGTTATACTATCTAAATTAACTAGGGATATAATAAATATAGAGCTCAAAAGTAAATTTAATAAAGGATAAGCAAAAAAGCTGTTCTTAGGACAGCTTTTTTAGTTACACCCCATTATTGTTTATATATTTATACACTTTTCTTTTCAGATAAATCTCCAAAATGTCAATATTGATACCAGTCTCCTAATTTTCGAAGGTACATTTGATGCTACTTCTTTATGTCTACTCAATAGATTCATCTAAATTATCTCTAAATCTCATATTCGTTCTCATAAAAACAGAAGACAATTATTTTTATTACTATATTTTTTGATCATTAATTTAAAGCCATTTAGGTACTCTTCTACCTCTACTAACTCCATCATTATTGAAGTGAACATTTCAAGAGAAACACCAACGTTCTTATTAGAGCTTTCCTTATCAAATAAGATATAAATGTGAAGAAAACCCTTTTCTATTTGTGCCAGTGTGGCTCCTTCTTTAATTAAGTTAAAAGCTTTCCATCCTTTAGAATTCATAAATCGTTCCAATTTCCCATTATCTATAACACTAATATAGGCTTTTAATCCCATTAATAAATCTACAATATACTTTAAAATTATAGGAAATACTGTTTTTGGAGCCCCAATACTCTTCTATTTTTTTCATTTATACTATAAAATAAGAACGTGAGTTCTTATTTTATGAATGGAGTGAAAATATGTTTCAATCGCAACCCTACTACACAACACAACTTGAAGACTATATCCAGCACTTGTACCAATCCTTATCTATTATTGTTCCCGAGCAAATTGATATGATGGAGATTGCGAAAAAGCTAAACATTTGGCTGTACTTTGCTCCGTTTGGAAGTCATGCAATGGAAAGAAATCAAATAACTAACTTAGTTATTGATAATCGTATCTCTCAGAAAGAACAATGGGAGGATTTTGGTCATGAGACCTGTCACATCCTATTTCATTCTGGTAATCAATTATTAATGCACCAAATGTTTCTGGATTATCAAGAAGCAAAGGCTAAAAACTTCGCGCAACAATTTTGTGTACCTACTTTTATGTTACGAAAGCTTCCTCCCCTACAGTTAAACGCATATATAATCTCAGAAAAATTCAATGTAACAACACAATTTGCTAAAAAAAGACTTTTACATTATGAAAATCAATTATTAGCAAGTAAATTACAGAATCAAATATCACAATACTGTAATTTTCAAAAATAACGATTCAGGAGGTATTGAATATGAAAGGAAGTTTTCGTAAACGTGGAAATACGTGGTCTTTTACAATAGATATCGGTATAGATCCAGCAACAGGAAAACGCCAGCAAAAAAGTAAAAGTGGATTTAGAACAAAAAAAGAAGCCCAAAATGCTGCTGCAACGATGATTACAGAGATAGAGAAAGGAATATATTTTGATGACAAACAATTAACTGTTTTAGATGTATGGGAAAAGTTAAAGCCTCTTCGTAAAGCTGAATTAAAAATTACATCTTATGAAAAAGACATGAGCTTAGTTAAGCTCTATATCCTTCCCCCATTTAGTTATAAAAAAATTAAAAGTATTAAGTCCGTAATGATTCAAAGCTACTATGCTGAACTTAAAGAAAAAGGCCTGTCAAATGGTACAATCAGCAATATCCATCGCTGCTTCAGATGCATATTCAAACATGCAGTAGAATGGGAAATCATACATGATAATATAATGAATAAGGTTAAAAAACCACGTGAAGAGCAAGGCGAGATGAAAACATGGTCTAGCGAAGAATGTAATCGATTCCTCCAGTATCTAAAAGAAAAAAATATTAAGTACCATATGTTCTTCTTACTCGCAATCTATACAGGTATGAGACGCGGAGAATTACTTGCACTAACGTGGAAAGATATTGACTTTGATAATAAACGTATCCTGGTTAATAAATCACTTGTAAAAACAGAAAAAGGACTATTTAAAGCTACTACAAAAACTAAGTCTTCAAATAGAAGCATTAGTATCTCTTCTTTTGTTATAGAGAAGTTACAATCCTACTACTCCTATAAAAAGAAAGAATTTTTCCGCTGGGGTATACACTTGAGTGCAGAGGCATTTATTTTCACCGGCAATACAATACATTCGCCCTTACATATAGATGCTCCTCATCGCTTTTTGAATGATCACTATAAAAAAGCTGGTGTTCCTCGGATTCGTATACACGACTTACGACATACTCACGCTACACTCATGCTTCAGGCTGGGGAACATCCTAAAATCGTACAAGATCGCTTAGGGCATTCATCTATTCAAATGACTTTAGACAAGTATAGTCACATCACACAGAATATGCAGCAACAAGCAGCAGAAAACTTCGAGAGCATAATAAAATCTAATGAAAACACCTGATAAAAAATGAAAAGATTTAATGTGAGCAAAATGTGAGCATCAAGGGAAACCAACACTTATAAACCTTGATATAATAAGGTTTTTCATACTATATCGTTGAATCTTGGGAGAAGAATGAGCAGTTTTAGGGATGTTTATTTTCACAAAACAAAAAAGTGTCAAAAATGCCTGTTATACAAGCATTTTTGACACTTTTTGTTTGTTATGTTAAATTTCATTTCAATACTGAATTACTGCAGTTACCTTTTCCTTCTAGGACCTACAATTAATTTAATCGCCGTTCTTTCTTGATCATTAATAGTAACCTCTTGAAATGCTGGAACAAAGGCCAAATCAATACCACTTGGAGCAACAAATCCTCTTGCGATTGCAATTGCTTTTATCGCTTGATTTATAGAACCTGCCCCAATCGCTTGAATTTCCACATTGCCACTTGTTCTTAGTACACCAGCTATTGCACCTGCTACTGAATTTGGTTTTGATTTTGAAGATACCTTTAATATATTTTCCATGTAAGTTGCTCCCTCTATTATTTAATCGCTCTTTTGTTACGGTTTAAAATATTTCAACGTATCTTTTATTACTATTCACACCAAAAGCAAACAATGCTACATATGTACATTCATTCGATACTTTTCGTCTTCTTCCTGCCCCACTACGTAAATAAAAGATAATAACCATAAACTCTAATATGCAAACACCTCAAAATAGACATTCACTTAAACGATCACATCATTGCAACTGAGGATAATGGTTTTACTTTCACATGTAAAATATGAGTGCCCGCTTTACTTCAATCTTTCAAGATATTCCACTGATATTTCCACCAAAACATCAACCTTTTCTTCTTCAAAATCGTTACAGCTACTATTCTATTACTATATTTCATCGTATTAGCACTTTATACTCCAAATCTATCACCTTTTATATAAGACAAGCATAAAATACTATGAGTATACACTTCATTCATAATAGGAGGTAATATATTGGGTTCATACTATCATTCTTCAAATTCAAATAAAAAATGTTCATGTAACTCTTCTTCCAGTTCCTATAAAAAATGTTCATGCAACTCCTCTTCTAGTTCCTATAAAAAATGTTCATGCAACTCCTCTTCTAGTTCCTATAAAAAATGTTCATGTGACCATTCACATAAAAAAAGCTGTCCAGCATACGGCACTTTTTGGCAAACTGAGTTTATAACTGTTCCTTTCGGAGATCTTTTTCCATTTAATCACGTTGGCCCTATAGCAGGAGGAGTTTCCTTACTAAATCCTACTACTATACAATTTAGTCAAGCTGGTGATTATAGAGTTTCTTTCATTTCAACGATTAACACTACTTCAAATCCTGTATTTCCACATATTCCAGTCATGACTATATTTTTAAATAATAATCCACTTGCTAATAGTCAAGGTGATTTCGCTTTCCAAATGAATACTTCATCAAATAACGAATGTCTTCAACTAGCTGGCGAAACGATTGTTACAGTGACAGCTAATTCCACTCTTCAACTGAAAAATAATAGTGGTTTTAATCGTCAAAGTATTGCAACTTGTGATAATGGTATTAATTCAGTTGAATTAACAGTTATAAAACTAAGTTAATAATCCTCTTCACATTCAGATGCTATTTCAGCATCTTTTTTTATTGAATAATGCTCTTTTGATTCCTATAATCAAACATAAATTCCATTGTACGTTTCTGTTAATCTAATAAACATGAAAAAAGTACCGAATTCTTCTACTACAAAAGTTCGGTACTTTTTATATTAAAAACTTCTCATTCTTTCTTACTTCTCCACATAAACCGACTTAACAATTGTACGATTATACGGTTGTCCTTCTTTATTCGTCCCTTTTATATCCATCGTAACGTTATATACTCCTGGTTGCTTTATGTCCTTCAAAGCACCAGTAAACGTATTGTTATTACCCTTTTGTAATTCATTGTATTCAGAGACTAGTTTCCCTTCTTTATTAACTACTCTTACTGTTATAGAAAGATCCCCTTTCATTTCAGGTGCCACAGGTGATTTTTTCAGTTTATACTCAGATTTATTCACTTTAACTTTTGTAGGCATTTGGAGAACAAATGGTGCACCACTATTGTAATCGCTTACAATTAAAAATGCATCTTTCGACTGCTTCGCCATCATTTTAACTTTCCATTCTCCTACATCCATTTTATCAAATTTAAATGTTCTAATTGTCGCACCACCAAAGAAAGATTCACCTTCACCAGTAGTAATAACGCTATCCTTATTTGTATACATTTTTCCTTTTGGAGACATCATTTGTACTTCTACATCAGAAGACGCTGTTAAGATAGAAACTATTCCTTCAGCTTTTTTATCAACCGTAACAGTTTGCTCTATCCATTGATTTTGTGGCAATTCTCCTCCTAAAATGTTTTGATTTGAAGTTATATTTAGTTGTTCTATATTTTCATTTGAACTAGTGCTGGATGCTACTAAAGCTGGTACAGCTACATTTGATGTACGTAAATATGGTTCAATTCGAGAGAAAACAGCAGATCCTTTTCGTATATTATCATGATCAAATCTGGAATCTGTAAATAAATGCGTTCCATACGGTAACTTAGCACTCCACTCATTTACTAGTCCATCATTTGAACCGTATGATGACAAATAGAACCCGCCCATAGATAGCGCAGAAAATACTGGTCCCCAGCTAGTCCCAGTAGCCGTATAGTAACGGTTTAATTTAGCTGCTGGATTATTATCAATCGTTGAACGAAATTTTGCCATTTCGCCCATTTGTAATGAGTACGTACCATCATCTTTTTGACCTAAAATAGAAGCAAGCCATCCTGCCCACCAACTATATGATAAGTCCGCTAAATTTGAGCCATGATGTGGCGTCGCAAGCGTAATAACATTTCCTACAAATCGATTTGCACCATATCCTACTAATGCAGCCTGTGTATCGATACCGCCTTTACTATGTGCTACAATATTAACTTTTTTACCGAAATGATTATATATTTCTTCTAACTTTTGTGCTAACAATTTTCCGTTGTCCCACTGACTAGCTGACCCTTTCCCAGCAGCATCATATAATTGTATAAATACTGTTTGATAGCCCGCTTTCAAAGCATAGTCATACATATCATTTATATCGTGATACACTGTTTTTCTATACCAACTATCAGCATTCCCATTCCTTCCTTGTACAAAAAGAATTGGAGGCTTATTCTCATCATAATTAGCAGGTTTTTGACCAAAAAACCATTCTCCAGGTGTAAATACTTCTGTATCAGGAAATCCCTTTCCAAGCTCTTTTACAACTTCTGCCCGTACATTCGTGCTAATCATTGGAGCCATAATTAAAAATACAATCAGTAAGGCAACACATCTTCTCATCAATCGCATGTTACTCCCCCCACTTTTTTTGAAAGAAGGTGCTCTTTGTAATATTTTTTTATCTTCTCTCTTAATACTAGATAATCTTTTTACTTAAACAAAATCTTGTCCCTATTTGCAAGAGATTACTAGTACACCTTCTTTCTTAACTCACGTTATTCTCTTTGTTTCTATCTCTTCCTTTTGAGAGAACACTATAAAAAAGTTTCTCAATAATTGTTAACCGTACTAAATCCAAATATCTCTAAATCATTATTGTCTATATAAAGTATACAAATCTTGAAAAAACTTTAGGAAAAAAACACTTTATTACCACCTAGTTATAAAAAAGATTAATGAAGATATGTACTTTTATTTAATTTTATACAAAACAAACGAATAGAGGCTTATACTGTAAGACTTTCCTACCATTAAATTTTAAACTGAAATTTCCGAATAGAAAATAATATTTCGAGAAACATATATTATGATAATTTTCGCAGACTTGAATTAAACTTTTATAAGTACTAACCTATCGGTGAGCAGAAGAAAATTCTGTAAAAAGAAAGGAGAATGCTTTATGATGACCAATTTACAAAAGGAGTTTTTTAAACGACTAAAAATTCCTGCAAAAGAAATAACATTTAATGATTTAGATGAAATTCTCTTGAAAATGGGCTTGATTCTCCCCTATGAAAATCTCGATATTATGGCTGGTACTATTAAAAACATCTCAAAAAATAACTTAGTAGAAAAGTTACTAATTCAAAAACGAGGCGGTCTTTGTTATGAATTAAACTCCTTATTGTATTACTTTTTAATGGATTGTGGGTTTCAAGTATATAAAGTAGCTGGTACTGTTTATGATCTTTACGATAATAAATGGAAACCCGATGATGGTCATGTCATTATCATATTAAATCATAATTATAAAGATTATGTTATAGACGCAGGTTTTGCATCTCATCTACCTCTATATCCCGTCCCTTTTAACGGAGAAGTGATTTCTTCTCAAACGGGAGAATATCGAATTCGCAAACAAACTACCCGAAAAGGTACACACATTTTAGAAATGAGAAAAGGAGCTAACGGGGAATCTACAAATTTCTTGCAATCTGAACCTTCACACGAATGGAAAATAGGCTATGCTTTCACTTTACATCCAATAAATGAGAAAAAAGTGAATAACATTCAAAAAGTGATTGTAGAGCATAAAGAATCGCCTTTTAATAAAGGGGCTATTACTTGTAAATTAACTGATTATGGTCACGTATCATTAACAAATAAAAATTATACAGAAACCTTTAAAGGCACAAAAAATAAACGACCAATAGAATCAAAAGATTATGCTCGCATTCTTCGTGAATCTTTTGGAATAACACAAGAAAAATATGTAGGAAAAACACTAGAAAGAGGATAGTTGACTAGAAGTATTTCATAATAAAGCAGATTCCATATTTAGAATCTGCTTTATTTTATATTTTGTTATAAAGAATTTTTTTGCTGGTATCCTTTAATTTTCAATGATATACTCATCATCATATTTATCATATTGGAGGCCTGATCCTATTTTTGATTCCGTAACTTGATCTCTTAAAAACGGTGCAGCTTCCATTTTGCTAGTTGCAATTTCAATTCCATATTTTTTCGTTAAATGGGCTAATTCTATTAAAAACCACTCTCTTCGCAATGTAACTGGAATATCCAATGTTCTTCTTTTCATATATAATAGCACCTCTTTAATTTCATAACTTAATGAACATCACTACATGCACGTGTGAAAACTACTTTTCATCACTAACATCCAATGAAACATTATAGTATATGCATGTCCATTTTAAACGTGCTATTACAAAACAATATTTCAGTTTACATAATCATATTATGTAAGAGTAGAAGAGAAAGGTATATCCCTTCCCTTCTACTCTAGAAACTTAAATTAAGAACATCTTGGTACACCTAAAGCTAAGAATAAACCTGCTACTCCCGCAGTAATCGGTACTTTTAACGTAATAACATCGTCTACTTTCGTTACTAAAAAGAAAGCATTACCTTCTTGTAATATACAAGTTACCAATAATTGAAATTCCATTTAAACCCCCTCCTTTCAATCGTTATATTACACTTTATGAATTTTCCTCAAAAATGTAACAGGGAATATATCCATTTTTCCTTATATATGAAATAAATGTTTATAAATCTATTAAAAATACTAATTTTCTAAATTTATATAAATCGTGTAATATCCAATAAGTTCCTATATAATCAATAGTGAAAATCTTACAAATGGAGGTATAAAAATGGCAACTTTGAGTAATATTGGTGCAGCTTTATTTTTTATTGCTTTTATTCTTTTAATACTATGTATCATTTCATTCTTTAAGAAAAATGGAAAAGCAAAACAATATGGTCGTCCTACTGTTATTCTTTTTATGATTTCAATTCTCTTAACAGGAATGGGCACTACAAAATCTGAACACCCAGTCATCGATTTTTTTGCTACTTTAAGTTTAATTTTATTTATTTTTTTCCTTGTTCTAGCAATCTTATCCGTAATTAAAAAGACAGGTGTAGCAAAAAAACAATTTATTATCACTGCTATTTTATTTGTCATTTTTGTTGCATTATCAAGTATTTCAGCTCCTTCTTCTGAAAAGACGACAGCAACAAATAAACAAGTCGCTTCTAATAATGCAGAGAAAAAAGATGATAAAAAGAAAGAAGCGGACGAGAAAACTCAAAAGCAAGAAGATGAGAAGCGTCTAGCCGATGAACAAGCTCGTAAGCAAGAGGATGAAAAACGTCTAGCCGATGAACAAGCTCGCAAACAACAAGAAGAGCAAAAACGCCAAGCCGAAGAGCAAACTCGCAAACAACAAGAAGAGCAAAAACGTCTAGCTGATGAACAAGCTCGTAAACAACAAGAAGAGCAAAAACGTCAGGCTGATGAGCAAGCTCGTAAACAACAAGAGGAACAAAAACGCCAGGCTGATGAGCAAGCTCGTAAACAACAAGAGGAACAGAAAAAAGCACAGCAAGCTCAAACACAACCTGCTGTAAGTAACAATAGTAATGTAACTTACGCAAATTGTGCCGCAGTTAGAAGTGCTGGGAAAGCTCCTTTATATAGAGACCAACCAGGTTATAGTTCTAAACTTGATCGTGATGATGATGGAGTCGCATGTGAAAAATAGTAATAAAAAAAGAAGCTTCTAGTAAGCTTCTTTTTTATTACATAGTATTGCAACTATTTACCTCCCCTCCCTCTTCCTTTTATAAAACTCATTTTATTATTCTCAAATCAGACACATAATAAGTGATTTCAATCACCACATTGTTTTTCATTTATCGCTATTCTTAATTTAGATATTACATTTAAACTTTATGGAGGCATTCATATGGAACATACATTTACTGAAACTTCAATTGTTGGTGAGATTGTTACACAATTTCCGAAAGCTAGTGATCTTTTTAAATCTTATAGAATAGATTTTTGTTGTGGTGGTAATAAGCCGCTTATTGATGCAATTCATGAAAGAAATTTACCAGCTTCTGAAGTAATTACAAAGTTAAATACACTTTATCATAATACGAAACGATTAAATGAATCTGAAATTGATTGGAAAAATGCTTCTTATCGTGAATTGATTGATTATGTAATTCATAAGCATCATCGTTATTTAAATGAAGAGTTACCGCAGTTAAGTCCATATGTGACGAAAGTATTACGTGTTCATGGAGTAAATCAGCCTCATTTAGCTCAAATTCATAAGCTATTTCATGAACTTAAAATGGAATTAGAACAGCATTTAATTAAAGAAGAAACGGAAGATTTTCCATTAATTTTAGAATTTGAACAAAATCCAACTGATGAAAACTATGAAAAGTTAAGCAAGGTAGTAGATGAGTTGGAAAATGAACATAGCCACGCCGGAAATATTATAAAAGAACTTCGTAAAGTGACAAATGACTTTACTCCTCCAGAAGGAGCTTGCGGCACTTATCGACTTGTTTATCAACGCCTCGAAGCGCTAGAGTCTGATTTATTTGAGCATATTCATTTAGAAAATAATATTTTATTTCCGCGTGCCACTACGAGAGCATAAATCAAGTGCAGGACATGAGTGTAAATACTTATGTCCTGCTTTTTCATTTTGCGAAAAATATCCACGCCCCCCTCACACAAATCCGAATTTTAACAATTTGTGAATCATTATATAAGTGTGATAAATATCACATCTCCCCCTTTTTTGATTTTCTATAATAAAAATATAATCATTTGTTCAACATTTCACATAAAAAGGGGAAACAAAAATGAAAAAACGTTTAGTTATGATCGGAAATGGTATGGCTGGCATACGCTGTATGGAAGAAATATTAAAACATGATAGTGATTCCTATGAGATTACTATTTTTGGAGATGAACCGCATCCAAACTACAACCGTATTATGCTCTCTCATGTTTTACAAGGCAAAACAAATATGCAAGATATCATTATAAATGAATATAGTTGGTACGATGAAAACGAAATAACTTTGTATACAAACGAAAGAGTTCAAAGTATTAACCGAGAAGAAAAAATTATTATTACAGAAAAGAATCGTACTCTTACATATGACAAGCTCATTATTGCAACAGGTTCTAGTGCTTTTATTTTACCTGTTGAAGGTTCCACACTTCCCGGTGTAACAGGATTTCGAACTATTGAAGATACACAATTTATGATAGATACCGCTAAAGAAAAGAAAAAGGCCGTTGTCATTGGTGGCGGGTTACTCGGTTTAGAAGCCGCAAGAGGTCTAATTGACTTAGGAATGGACGTACATGTTGTTCATTTAATGCCTAGCTTAATGGAGCAACAACTAGATACGAAAGCAGCTTCTCTATTGCGTGAAGATTTAGAAGCACAAGGCATGAAGTTTTTAATGGAAAAGAAAACTGTAAAAATTCTTGGTACAGACTATGTTGAGGGCATTCAATTTGAAGATGGTGAAGTTGTAGATTGTGATTTAATCGTAATGGCTGTCGGAATACGACCAAATACGAAAATAGCAAGAGATGCTGGTCTCATTGTCAATCGAGGCATTGTAGTCAATGACTATATGCTTACAAATGATGAATCCATTTATGCAGTTGGCGAATGTGCAGAACATGATGGTATTGCATATGGACTTGTTGCCCCTCTTTATCAACAAGGCGCAATATTAGCGAAACATATAACGAATTTACAAACTGATGGATATACGGGCAGTATCGTCGGTACGCAATTAAAAGTTGCTGGTTGTGATTTATTCTCTGCTGGCCAAATTTATGAAGATGATCAGACGAAAGCAATTTCAATATTTGATGAATGTAAACGTTCCTATAAAAAAGTATTAATTCGTGATAATAAAGTTGTCGGTATCGTTTTATATGGTGACACAGCTGATGGCACACGCCTCTTTAGCATGTTAAAGAAAGAAGAGGATATACAAGAATATACAGCCGCTTCCCTTCTTCACAAAGCTGGTGAAGAAAGTGAACTTGACGTTGCTACAATGAGTGCAGATGACACGATTTGTGGATGTAATGGTGTTACGAAAGGTACAATCGTTCATGCCATTTTAGAGCAAGAGTTAACTACTTTTGAAGAAGTAAAAGGCTGCACGAAAGCCGCAGGATCTTGTGGTAAATGTCGTCCGCTTGTGGAACAAGTTTTATCTCATACACTCGGAGATGCTTTTGATGCTTCTGCGCAGTCTGCTGGTATGTGCGGATGTACAACTTTATCACGTGATGAAGTCGTAGCCGCCATTCACGAGAAAGGCTTAAAATCTCCAAAAGAAGTACGCAATGTTCTTGGTTTTGCACATGAAGACGGCTGTTCAAAATGTCGCCCTGCTTTAAATTACTACTTACGGATGGCGATTCCAGAAGAATATGAAGATGATAAATCATCTCGTTTCGTTAATGAAAGAATGAATGGTAACATTCAGCACGATGGTACATTTTCTGTTATTCCACGTATGTACGGAGGCGTTACAACAGCTGATGATTTAATGAAAATTGCTGAAGTTGCGAAAAAATATGACGTCCCTCTTGTGAAAATTACAGGTGCGAGTCGAATCGGCTTATATGGTGTGAAAAAACAAGATTTACCTAACGTATGGGCTGACTTACATATGACTTCGGGGTATGCGTATTCAAAATCGCTTCGTAATGTAAAATCATGTGTTGGTTCTCTCTTCTGCCGTTTCGGTACGAAAGATTCATTAGGACTTGGTATGCTCCTTGAACAATCATTAGAAATGGTAGATACACCCCATAAAATGAAGATGGGTGTAACGGGTTGTCCGCGTAACTGTGCGGAAGTACTGACGAAAGATTTTGGCGTTGTTTGTGTCGAAAATGGATACCAACTTTATATTGGTGGAAATGGTGGTACAGAAGTACGCGAAGCTGATTTTGTAATGATTGTCCCTACTGAAGATGATGTCCTTCGCATCGCTACAGCTTACATGCAATATTATCGTGAAACTGGTATTTACGGAGAGCGTACTGCCTACTGGACAGAACGTTTAGGTTTCGATCACATAAAAGAAATACTACAAGATGCAAGTATGGTGACTACGCTAAATGAACGCTTCCAAACAGCTCGTAGCACATATACGGAAGCGTGGGGACAAGCACTAGAAACGAAGTCATTAAAAGCGATGTATGAAGTAGAAACTGTGAAATAAGGAGCTGTGATCTATATGATACAAACGAAAGAAAAAATAAAAGTTATGCGTGCGGAAGACCTTCCTATTCAAATCGGTAAAGAAGTGCAAATGAAAGGTATGTCTATCGCCCTATTCCGCCTTTCAAATGGAGATATTCGAGCTGTAGAAAATCGTTGTCCTCATAAAAACGGACCATTAGCCGAAGGAATTGTATCTGGTGAATTCGTTTTTTGTCCACTGCATGATTGGAAAATTTCATTACTAACAGGTGAAGTTCAAAAACCTGATGACGGCTGTATTCAAACATACGAAGTAGAAGTTATTGATGGTGACATTTATTTATACATGTAATTTTCGAAAGGAAGCCTCCTCTGGCTTCCTTTTAAATAAAAATAGAAGAGGTGCGATGATGAACGGATATGTATATTTAGTTGGTGCAGGACCAGGTGATGAAGGGCTTATTACAAAGAAAGCGATAGATTGTTTAAAGCGTGCAGATATCGTTTTATATGACCGTTTATTAAACCCTTTCTTTCTTAGTTATACAAAAGAAACATGTGAACTTATTTATTGCGGCAAAATGCCAAAGAATCATATTATGCGACAAGAAATGATTAACGCCCACCTCCTTCAATTCGCACAAGAAGGAAAAATCGTTGTCCGATTAAAGGGCGGAGATCCATCTATTTTCGGCCGTGTTGGTGAAGAAGCAGAAACTTTAGCAGCAGCGAACGTTCCATATGAAATCATACCAGGTATTACATCTAGCATCGCCGCTAGTAGCTATGCAGGTATCCCCCTCACCCACCGTAACTACAGTAATAGCGTCACTTTATTAACTGGGCATGCAAAAGGGCCTTTAACCGATCATGGAAAATATAATTCATCCCACAATAGCGACACAATTGCCTACTACATGGGTATAAAAAACTTACCTACAATTTGTGAAAACTTACTACAAGCAGAAAAGAAAAAAGATACGCCAGTAGCCGTCATTGAATGGGGTACAACCGGAAAGCAACGCGTTGTCACAGGAACACTTTCAACCATTGTTCCTATCGTCAAAAACGAGAATATTTCAAATCCATCCATGACAATTGTTGGTGATGTCGTTTCCTTACGTAATCAAATCGCTTGGAAAGAACGTAAACCATTACATGGTAAAAAAGTTTTATTTGCATCCGCAACGAATAAAACAAGTTCAATGAAGCAAAAGTTACAAGAAGCCGGTGCAGAAATATATCAAATTCCTACTTTCAAAAAAGCAGAATACATATTAACACTTGAACAAATCAATGAAATTTTTAACGTTGATCGCCTTGTATTTTGTTCAGCTGAAAGTGTAGAAATATTGATGCGATCATGTAGTAAACATCAGAAAGATATTCGTTCCTTACAGGCGAAACTGCAATATATGAACGTTGCCACTCAAGAAAAACTGATGCAATATGGGCTACTAAGTAAACAAGCAGAGTTCTCTTCCGATACTACTGTTTATTTGGGCAGAAATATTAACCGAATTGCTTTTATTCAAGAGAAAATTGGTGCCGGGTCATACATGATGACTCATGAATATACAATTGATCATCGCTTCGATGAAGTCCATTCTCGTATGCTTTCTGAATTCTCATGGGATAGTATTGTATTTGAAGGGCGTGCCTCAATTGATACATTTCTATCAGAAATAAAACGCCTTGGCTTTAGCGATATTCTTACTCTTCCCTTCTCATATACCGACGTTCCAACTTTACACTATGCGAATAAAGTCGGACTTCATCATGTAGATGAGCAATTACAAGACATGGTTATGAAGAAAGATTTGGTGGTACGATGAAAGGAATTGTATATGTTGGACACGGGAGTCGCCTGCAAGAAGGTAATGAGCAATTCATTCACTTTATTCAATCTGTTATGAAAGAACGTAACGAAAGAATTCAAAAAATGGCTTTTCTAGAACTAACAACACCTACCATTTCGGATGCAGTTACAGAAACGATACTAGAGGGCGCAACTGAAATAATGATTGTACCTGTTTTATTATTTGCAGCAACTCACTATAAACTTGATATTCCTTTTGAAATAGAGCAACTACAAAAGAAATATCCACAAATAACATTTTCAGTTGTACCACCCTTTAGTACGCATCCACATATGGTGGAACTTGTAGTGAAAAGAATACGTGAAACTATGCCAATGCAAGATAGTAGTATTTTACTCGTAGGAAGAGGTAGCAGTGATCCACAGCCGATACATGAGTTACAACAAATCGGAGCAGCTGTCGAACGAAAACTCGGTATGCCAGTATCGTGCTCCTTTTTAACGAAAGGAGCACCCTCTTTTACTGCTGAGCTCAAGGCTATAACATCGACTGCCTCCCATGTATATGTCATGCCCTATCTTCTCTTTACCGGACTGTTGCTTCAAAAAATTAAGTTGCATACAAAAAAACATGCTCACATCACGACTTGTAACTGTCTTCAGTTTGATACATATATGAAATTGACATTATTAGAACGAATGGAGGAATGTGTGTATGTATAACATGTACCCTCTTATGCTTAATCTAAATAAAAAAGTAGTTGTTATAGTTGGTGGAGGTAAAATTGCATATCGAAAAGCGTCTGGATTAAAAGATACAGGCGCTTTTGTCACCATTATCAGCCCAGAAATTTGCAAGGAAATGAAGGAACTACCTTATATTACTTGGAAGCAAAAAACTTTTAGTAATGATGATATTAAAGATGCTCATCTTATTTATGCAGCTACAAATCAACATGCTGTAAATATGATGGTCAAACAGGCCGCCCATGATTTCCAGTGGGTTAATGTTGTAAGTGATGGTACAAAATCATCGTTTCACACACCTGGTGTCATCCGACATGATGAATATGTTGTCACTATTTCAACTTCAGGTAAAAATCCATCATATACAAAGCGTTTGAAGCAGGCACTAACATCTATATTTCCTAAACTTATAAAAAAGCTTTCTCGTACTCACAAATAATAATCTATTTCTTAGCTAAAATAGTAATTACCTTTGGACAAACGTTTTTTAGAAGCGTTTGTTCTTTTTGTTTTGGTTCCTTTTTTGAATTAAGCCGCTTGATTATTAGGCATGGTACAATTGTAAACGACACCTAATATATCAAAGACTGTTTTCTTCTCATATTGATGGGATTTCTGTCCATCATTTACCGCCTCAAATCTAATCGTTTTTGCATGTATATTCAAAACAAAATATATGACAAATAAATAACGACAGTTACTGTAATAATGCTGAAAAGTGTTGAAAATAGAACGATTTGTGCATGTAATTCAGGCTCTATTTGATACTCCATAGCAATCGTTGATGTATTTCTTGAAGTAGGAAAAGAACTTGCAATAAATAATGATTGTGCAACAATACCATCAATGTTTAGTAGGTAGATCATGGCAAGTGCTAATAATGGTCCCATCAATAATCTTCCAATTAAAGCCCATGTTATGACTCGATGGAAAAAATTAAGCTTAATGTTGGATAATTGCGCTCCTAGCAATATGAGTGCTATTGCAACAAAACTATTCGCAAGCTGATTAAGAGGTAGAAAGATAGAATTAGGTATTTGAATTGTAAAAGATTGAAAGAGAACCCCTAATATGAGTGCATGAAATACAGGCAATCTTAGAAATGATTGAATAATACTTCCGATTGTTTTTGTTGCTGATAGTAAGTTATATATCCCATATGAATAAGTTAAAATATTCTGAAAAATAACAATGAAAATCTGAATGGAAACCCCCACTGGATTGTGACTGAAAATCAATTGACTTACTGGTAATCCATAATTACCGGAATTCATTAACGAAATGCTATTTTTTAGAGCTGCACTTTCTCCTTTTTCTAACTTTAATGTTTTTGAAATGAAATGACTTACTATCATCACACTCAGACTGTAAAGCATTAAATAGTATATTATCTGGAGCAACAAACCTGTTTCTATACTAATATCATATATATTCACAAATACAGCCGCTGGCATCAAGCAATAATTAATAAGTGTTGATAGCTGCTTTAAGTTAAATTGGAACTTCCTTTGTAAGATTGCACCAATTAGCATCAATATTAATATTGGTAATATTACGTCTAATATAATAAAAACAAACATTTAAAACCTCATTCTACATATATTTTAGTTTGATTAAACGCTTTACTAAATTTGGACACATTTAATTCAAATGTAAACTATGACGCTACCCAAAATACCATTTAAAAGCATTCGTATACAGGATGTTATCGGTAGCTTGTTCATCAAATAACTGTTGAATCAATTTGATATCTCCATACTCAAAAGGTCTTTTTGCTCTTGTAGATGGTAAATCTGTTCCAAACATAAGTGCATATGGGTTAACTTCATAAATCGACTTTAAGGCATTCTCAACATCTAATTCGACACGACCAAAACCAGTAGCTTTCACATGTACCCCTTTATCAACTAGTTTTAATAAATGTGGTAAACCTTCTTCTGATAACCCTAAATGGTCAATTGATATAGCTGGTAATTTTTCTATAGTGGATGCAATTTCGGGCAACTCTTTTGCATCCATATAAAGCTCACTATGCCATCCTACTAAATCATGAACTCTTCTAGCAAAGTAATCCAGCTTCGATAAATCTTCTGAACCACCTCTTTTAATATTAAAGCGTAATGCTTTTACCCCATTTTCATTTAAATTTAGTATTTCTTCATCCGTCACTGTAAAAGGTAATTGTGTTACGCCACAAAATGTTGAACCCAACTGTTTTAGTGCCTTTAATAAATATTCTTGATCAAACCCTTGGAAAGAACCAGATACGATCGCTCCACCAATTACATTCAAATTAGGAGATTCATTCTGATAATCTTCTACAACAAAGTTGGGTGGAAAATACCCTTGGTTCTCAATAATCGGAAAATTAAAATCAATAATATGAAAATGTGCATCAAAAATTCTCATTTCATTTCCCTCCCCTCTCTTTTCTTTAACATATCAAATATGACTCATAAAGAAAATTATGGATTATTTATACAAATTCATAATTTTATCTTATCGACCTAAACTTTATTTTAAGTGTACTTTTTCACAATATCCATTAGCCTTACAAAAAACCTGGCCCTAAAAAATATGAAGTTTTTTCTTGTTATAAATACCGTCATATATTTTTAAATTTTCGGTATATTCCGAATATTTTATGAGGATTTTTCGTTTGTTCATTTCAGTCTTATAACAATCGTACTGTAGCTTTTACTTTGGAAACTTTCAATAGACAAAAAACAGCGTTCTCGATTGTAGAATTAGATTTAAGTTCATACATTTATCTCTTAATATCTTTATCTGTAGGCAAAACAATTGCAGCTATTATATAAAGTAACACTGTAAATCCGCTAGTAAAAAAGGCGGATAATGCAATTACTATGCGAAGGATACTTACATCAATTCCATACTTATCACTTAAGCCACCTAGTACACCTGAAACTTGTTTATCTTGAGTAGACTTATATAATTTTTGCATCTAAACACCCCGATCCGATTAAATATTTGTATTCTAAAAATTAGCTCAATCTTTGGAATAGATTTAACATCCCTTTAACTAACTTGCCCTTTAATTGAATAACATCTGATATCTATATTTTAACATAAAATTCCATAAAACTTCTGTTTTTCATTTTTAAACCACATTATTATAGAATACAAGTGTTTGTTAAGCTAGCAATAAAAAACATATCGAAGCCTATTACTAAAAGAACCCTCCTAGATTACTTTAGGAGGGTTCTTTTTCTTTATTAATGATTCTTTAACATCACTAACAGCTTTTCTTGACTATACATCCACACTGTAATGATTAAACAAGCAAGTGCGACTTCTGATAATGCCATAAATCCAATTGCATAATGGCCTGTTAGTTGGAATAGTAAAGTTAAAATTAATGGCGGGAAGAATCCTCCTAGTCCGCCTAAAGCTGAAACGAGTCCATTTACAATACCCGCTTGTTCTGAGAAGTACATGGGAACAAGTTTGAAGATTGTACCATTACCAATCCCTGCACAAAATGCGACTAGTAGGCAACCAAATGTATACACGTTCATACTAGGCATAAATGATAAAATAATACCTGAAAGTGTTAAACCGATAAATACGAAGATTAATATTTTAAACGGGTTAAACTTATCACCAAGCCAACCACCAATCGGACGCATCATTGTTGCTAATACGATGAATCCGGCTGTCCGCATACCTGCATCTACTTTTTCTAATCCGAAGTGAGATACTAAAAAGTTTGGTAAGTATACTGTAAATGCGACAAACGATCCGAATGTTAAAAAGTAAAAGATACATAGAAACCAAAGTTTTTCATTTTTATATACACCTTTTATTTGTTCCATTAGTGGCGTATTCACCTTTTTCTCCTTACGATCGCCTAATAAAAAGTTCATAAGTGCAAACGCTGCAAGTAAAACTAAATAACACTGTACTGTCGTTCTCCAGCCAACTGAAGTTGCAATGACAGGTGCTAAAAACGAAGTAATTGCTGTTCCGGCGTTACCGACACCGTAAATACCATTTACAAAACCGTGACTCTCTTTCGGAAAGTATTTCGGTAAAGAAGTTACGCCTACGGAGAATACAGCTCCACCGATCCCTACAAATAATCCACCAATAATTAAATCCATCATTGAATTGGCAACACTAATATAAAAGACAGGAAATAATAATAGAATAAAACTAATAAAGAATAATTTTCTTGCGCCGAAACGATTTGTCCAATAACCAATCGGAATGCGAAGAACAGAACCTAAAATAACCGGTACTGCCGTTACCATAGAAATTTGTCCCGCAGTTAATGGAATATCCACTTTAATATAAGGCATTAATGATGATAAAATGACCCATACCATAAAACCGATAACTAGATTAGAAGTTTGTAAACTTAATTGAAAATTAGGACTTTTCATCCTGTTCCCTCCTATGTATGCATAGTTATATTCATTCCCTCCAGCCTAATCACGTCCTAACATGATTAGGCTGAAAAGAATCAACCACCACTTACTGGCGGAATCATTGCTATGACATCGCCAATTTGAATGATGTCATCCTCATTTGCATACTCTTCATTTATAGCGACCATTATCTCACTTGAAATTGCTACGTTGTATTTCGTGATAAGGACTTCCTTTAGTTCAGCAACCGTAATATTTTCACAATCTATGTGTAATGCTGACTTACTTACTTCTTCTTGTAAATGTGCAAATAATAGTACTTCAATCATATTCTCATCTCCTTTCCAGGCTCACCATTTGCATACGCTACCTTCTCTAACTGATCACCGATCCATGACTCACCATCTTCCCAAAACTCTTTCTTCCAAATGGGAACAATTTGTTTTATACGCTCCATAATATATTCGTTCGCCTCATAGGCAGCTTTCCGGTGTGGTGTAGAAACAGCAACGACAACAGCAAGATCAGAAATTTGTAATGTACCAATGCGATGTGTAATGGCGACATTTGTCCCAGGCCACTTCTCTCCTACTTCGGTGCCAATTTTCTTAAGCTGTTTCTCCGCCATTGACTTATATGCTACATACTCTAAATATAGCGTACGACGGCCTTTCGTAAATTCTCTAACAGTACCAATGAAAGTTGCAACTGCGCCACATTCATGACGAATTACTTTGTTTGTAACTTCTTCAATTGAAATAGGTGTATCAATTACTTCATAATACGTATGTGTCATCTTGCACCTCTTATCTTTGTATAAGTTAGCAATCTATTTTTCTATTATTTGTATGATCGAAGCGGTTCTTCCCACGGCCACTCACTTCCGGCGCTTGATTCTAATAACAGTACCGAAACAGTTATTCCTGCTTCAAATCCTCTCGTTCCTCCAGGCAGGACGATAAATGCGTTGGCCTCTGCAAGTGAAGAAATTGCGCTAGATTTATCTAAACCAACTGGTGTAACTTGTAATTGACCATCTACAATCTCTACTCTCCCTCTTACAAAACGAGTAAATGGGTTTGCTTTCAGAAAGTCTTTCTGTAATATTGCCTCTGCACGATATATGTGCGAATCTTTTCTATGCAAATATGTTCCAATGACTGGCCGAACATATAATTCACAACCGACATAACAAGCAGAAGGATTACCAGATAGACCAAATAATAGTTTCCCCTCTAGCTCAGCTACAGTTGTCACACTTCCTGGTCGCATCGCTATTTTGTTAAAAAGTTCATTAGCTCGTAATCTCTCATAAATAGCAGGTAAATAGTCATAGTCTCCTACCGAAACACCACCAGTTGTAATTAAAATATTGACTTCTTTTATCGCTTTTTTCACAGTGTTATAACATGTCTCAAAATCGTCAGCGAATTGTCCATAATACTGTACAACTCCGCCCGCTCGTTCAACTTGAGCAGCTATCATATAGGAGTTACTATTTCGAATCTTCCCTGTCTTTAATTGTTCATGTACTTCAAGCAGTTCACTTCCTGTCGTTACAATTCCAATAACCGGCTGTTTTACAACGTGAACGGTACTATAACCAAACGTTGAAAGATGCGCCACTACTCCAGGGTTAATAACAGTCCCTTTTTTCACAAGGATGGTATTTTGTTTTACATCTTCACCTTTAAAAGAAATGTTATCACCAGCGGCGAAGGAGCGTTTTAATTTCATATACGTCTTTTCTTTTTCTTCAAATCCTTCCGTTAGCTCTAACATAACAACCGCATTACACCCTTTCGGAATTGCGGCTCCTGTCATAATACGGACAGCTTGAAATGCTTTCACTTCTTCTGTAAAAACAAAACCGGCTCCAATTTCACCAATCACTTCAAACAGAATGGAATTACTGCTACTTGCTTCTTTTGTATCTTCTGCTCGAATCGCAAACCCGTCGTATGGAGAGCGATCAAAATGAGGGACATCATGATCTGCAATAACATCTTCTCCAAGAATTCTTCCGTAACTTTCTATAAGAGAAACCTCTTCTATTTCACCTTGATGAGCGTATTTCATTACACGTGCCACTGCTTCTGCCACCGGAATTGGTATACGTTTTTCTAACATTCTTTTTCACCTCGTTTTAATAAGGGGCAACGCTCTTTCTGTTCATCCTATATATTTTGCGTGTAATCGTTTTGCTATTTTCACATCACTTGTCCCATGAATAAATGCCCTACCGTCTGTAAATAAAACGAAACGATATTCATCAATTAGAAATGATAGTAAGTATGGCGTTTTTTTGACATGTACACTCTTTTGTAATCGTTTTTGAATTTCGTTTAAATTAAGATTTTTCTTTATTCCTGAACGGATTTGAACTGTATTCCGTCCGCATAACACTTCCGTTTTCATTTGCGTTTCAAATGTTAAACTTGGATACGTTCGTGATTTTCCGCAAGATGGACATGTACTTTTTTTCTGTCTATTTACTTTTAATGAGAGATATTGATTGTTCCAAATATCAAATGATAACATCGTCCCTCTTAACGACTCATAATCATCCACCAATATTTTCATCGCCTCTGTTACTTGGTGAGCAACAACCATTTGTACAGCTGGCTGAATGATTCCGGCTGTATCGCATGTTGCACCGCTCATAGGATGGTCCATTAGGCAGCGAAAACATGGTGTTTTTCCAGGAAGAATTGTATACGTTACACCGTAACTCCCGATGCATCCGCCGTATATCCAGGGTATATTCTCTTTTTGTGAAATGTCATTTATAAGTAAACGCGTATCGAAATTGTCAGTCGCATCTATGATAAGGTCCACATCTTTTGTTAACTCTTCTATTTCTTGCATTGTGACATCTGTTACAACTGGTACAATTTCCACTTCAGAATTAATCTTTCTTAAATGTTCTGCCGCTGCAATTGCTTTCGGTTTACAATGCTTTGCATCTTCTTCTGTATATAACTGTTGCCGCTGTAAATTACTCCATTCGACGTAGTCACGATCGGCAATTGTCAATTTCCCAATTCCCATCCTAACGAGCGCTTCCGCATTTGCAGCTCCTAGTGCACCCGCACCGATTAGTAGCACTTGCTTTTCTCTTATTTTGCTTTGTCCCATTTCACCAATTCCAGAAAACAATACTTGCCTTGAATATCGCTCTTGCATAGAGAATCCTCCTTTCGCTATCCGCCAATGTATGACATTTCAACTTTTGGACGTTTATTTGTACTTTCCACCGTTCTTTCATCTGAATATCGATCTGTTCTATATCGCCATGTATGTTGTAAAATTTTTAATAGTGAGGCATCCGAAATATTTTCTCGAAGAAGCGTTCGCAAATCCGTTCCTTTTTCTCCAAATAAGCACGTATAAAATTTGCCGTCTGCCGAAATACGAGCTCTCGTACAAGAAGAACAAAATGACTCAGATACTGAAGGAATAAATCCAACTTCGGCATCGCTCCCTACATATCGATACAATTTCGCAACTTCTCCAAAATAACGAGGTTGAACAGGCTCAATCGGATATACGCGATTGATCTTCTCTATTAATTGTTCCTTCGTAATAACTTGTTCAAAGTTCCATCCGTTCGTACTGCCCACATCCATAAACTCAATAAAACGAAGCTGAATTTCTTGTTCTTTAAAATAACGAGCCATATGAAGAATTTGGCTATCATTCATTCCTTTTTTTACGACCATATTTACCTTTACTTCTAATCCTGCAGCCTTTGCTGCTTCAATTCCTTTTAATACCGGTTTTGTACTTACATTTCTTCCATTAATTTTTTGGAAGACGTGATCCTCTATCGCATCTAAACTAATATTTACACGTTTTAATCCCGCGTCTTTTAACGCCTGAGCTTGTTTTGCTAAATGAATTCCGTTTGTTGTGAGCCCAATGTCTTTTAAACCTTCTAGCTTTGTAAGTCTAGCGATTAACTTCGGTAAGTCTTTACGCAATAACGGTTCACCGCCAGTAAGTCTAATTTTTTCAACTCCCATACTTATAAATAATCTAGCTAGTCTTTCTATTTCATCAAAAGTTAATAAAAACTCTTCCTGTAAAAAAGCGTAATCAGATCCGAACACTTCAGCAGGCATACAGTATGTGCACCTAAAATTACAACGATCAATAACTGAAATACGTAAATCTTGAAGTGGACGTTCTAAAGAATCTTTCATTTTCTCGTGCATCTATATCCCTTCTTTTCTGCTGCAATCCTTAGTAAGTTTTCAATTTTTCATTTGCCTTTATTATAAAAAATAAGATACATATTCAATGTGACTTTTCTCACATCACTTTCCCCATTCAAAAATTCTTCACAAATCCGTTCAAATTTTGTTCACATCTTCAGTGCCTACTCCTTGCGGTCATTGAAATTTTACATCAATTTTGAAATAGCTCTTGCATTTTCAGCATACTTACACTCAAAATAGGAAATGGATTGCTTATAAGAAGAAAGGTGATTGCTGTGACAAACAGTATGAAATTATCTCAAGATTTAAAGGAATTACTTGCATCTGTTGAATATAAAATGCAGATAAAAAAAGGTAGTTTTATTTTTCAAGAAGGTATGGAGGCAACCGAACTCTATATTATCCACTCAGGAAAAGTACAAATTAGTAAACTTAGTGCTGACGGACAAGAATTAACACTTCGAATTTGTTCGGCATATGACATTATTGGAGAATTAACATTGTTCACGGACGATGCGAAGTATTTATTAAATTCAAAATGCCTTGAAGATGTTGAAGTAGGCGTTATAAAGCGTGAAGCGTTAGAAAGAGAATTACTCCAAAAGCCCGCACTTGTATTTGAATTTATGAAATGGATTAGTGAACATTTAAGAAGAATGCAAACGAAGTTCCGAGATTTAGTATTACACGGCAAAAAAGGTGCCCTTTATTCTACCCTCATTCGAATGACAAATAGTTACGGTGTATTAAAAGAAAATGGTATTCTCATCGATTTACCGTTAACGAATCAAGAACTCGCTAATTTCTGTGCAACTTCACGCGAAAGTGTAAATCGGATGTTAAATGAATTAAAAAAGCAAGGTACAATTTCTATTCATAAAGGAAAGATTACAATCCACGATTTACAATTTTTAAAATGTGAAATTGCATGTGAAGATTGCTCTGCCTCTGTTTGTAGTATTGATTAGCGTCTTATTTAGATACTTATACCTATAAAGAAAGCCGAGGTCTCCAATTAGATCTCGGCTTTCTTTATAAGTTACTAAACATATAAAACAACATTATTTTTTCAATTCATTTGGAATACGTCTTCTGTAAATTACATAACTACGGCTTATATATTTAATTGGGGCACTAAATACATGTACTAGTCTTGTAAATGGCCATACTGCGAAAAGCCCCATTCCTGCAAGAATATGAATTTTAAACCATACAGGTACTTCCATCATATATTCAACTTTCGGTTGGAAAATGAAAAGGCTTCGGAACCAAGGACCGATCGTTGCACGATAATCAAACCCTTTTGAGTCGATGTTTAAAAATGTTGAGGAAAGCCCTGCTAGCATTACGATAAGTAATAAAATAAGCGCAATATAATCTCCCTTTGTGCTCGTTGCAATGATACGTTTTACTGTTACGCGGCGGTACGTTAATATAATTAAACCGATGATAGAAGCAACACCTGCCGGAAGTCCGAAACTAATTGCTACTACATGATACATATGCTCCGAAATACCTATTGAACGGTATACAGCCTCTGGAATTAAAATCCCCATAACATGACCGCCAATTACGAACATGATCCCAAAGTGGAATAATAGACTTCCGATTCGGAGCATTTTCTTTTCTAATAGTTCACTAGATTTTGATGTCCATCCAAATTGATCATAGTTGTATCTGAAAATATGCCCACCGATAAAGATTGCAAAAATGATATAGGGAAACAATACCCATAGAAATTGATCCATCATTTTGACAACTCTCCTTTCTAATTTGTCTGTACACCCCATGTATCGATAGCGAGTAGAACAGCCGCAAGAATTGGTTCATACATACTATCTGCTTCTTTTAACTGAACGTGTAATGCTTGTATGTTTTCCTTGTATTTACTCATAATTTCTTCACTGTCTTGCTCATTTGCATTGGCAAAAAACTCGAGTAATAACGGTAAATAATCAGGTAGTTCTTTATCTGTTACTTCAAAACCAGATTTTTTATAATGCTGCTTTAACTCTAGTAATTCAATACCTCTTTCTCTTTGTTCGCCTGTGTTCATATAAGTTAAATACATATTTGTCTTTTTACCAAAATCAAATGTATATACGTAACAGTCAATTAATTGATCATCCATTTTATTCAGCGCTTGCTTTATAAATGCTGTAAGTGATGCTTTAACGTCTTCCTGTTCAATCGCTTCAATCTCTTCTTGCAATTCAGTTAAAGCTTCTCTCCACCCGAGTTCCGGATAGGAAAGAAGGAATGAAGAACATGAAAAAGCAGTTTGTAAACTTTGTTTCATATTTTTCCGCCCCCATTATTTAAGAAATTGTCGTGCAAGAGCCTGGGCCACCTGCGAAAGATAAACCACAGCTCCCTTGTTCGTTATATAAATCTGCAACTTGTTCGCGGTGAGATGTAGGAATGACGAAGCGATCTTTATATTTCGCGATAGCAAGAAGACGATACATATCTTCTACATCCTGTTTCGTTAAGCCGAGTTCTTTTAATACCGATTCATTTGGTTCTTTATTAATTTGCAATGCTCTCATATGCGTTCGCATAACAGCCATTTTTTTCAACGTAAGACGAATATGTGATTCATCTCCTGCAGTGAGTAAATTCGCTAAATATTGAATTGGAATACGCATATTATCAATAGCAGGGAAAATCTCTTCTGCTTGCCAGTTACTACCTTTCCCCTCCACCATGTTCATAATTGGGCTAAGCGGTGGGATATACCAAACCATTGGCATTGTACGATACTCTGGATGAAGAGGTAGAGCGATTTTCCAATCGATAATCATTTTATAGATTGGCGACTGTTGTGCCGCTTTAATCCATTCTTCAGGAATCCCTTGTTTTTTCGCTTCAGCTGCTACTTCTGGATCATTTGGATCTAGGAAAACAGTAAGCTGAGATTCATATAAATCTTTTTCATCTTCAACAGACGCCGCTTCTTTTACTTTGTCAGCGTCATATAGCATTACCCCAATATATCGAATACGTCCTACACATGTTTCCGAACAAATCGTTGGCATACCCGCTTCAATACGCGGAAAGCACATTGTGCATTTTTCAGCTTTATTCGTTTGCCAGTTAAAATACACTTTTTTATACGGACAAGAAGATACGCAGAATCTCCAAGCACGACATGCATTTTGATCTACAAGGACAATCCCATCTTCTTCACGTTTATACATCGCACCCGATGGACACGAAGATACACAAGATGGATTCATACAGTGTTCGCATATGCGCGGTAAATACATCATAAAGACATTTTCAAAATCCGTTTTAATTTCTTCTTCCATTTTCTTTACGTTCGGGTCTTGCAATCCTGTTATATGTCCGCCTGCTAAATCATCTTCCCAGTTTGGACCCCATTCAATTTTGTCAATAAATTCACCCGTAATTGCTGATTTCGGACGAGCAACTGGTTGATGCTTACGCTGCGGACTATTTGTTAACGTTTCATAATCATAGTTCCAAGGTTCAAAGTAATCATCAATTGTTGGTTGATCTGGATTGTGGAAAATATTCATAAGGCGCTTCATTTTTGAACCGGATTTCAGCTGAATTTCACCATTTTTCAATTCCCAGCCACCTTTATATTTATCCTGATCTTCCCATTGCTTTGGATAACCAATACCAGGTTTCGTTTCTACGTTATTGAAATACATATATTCAGCACCTGGACGATTTGTCCAGGTGTTTTTGCACGTTACACTACAAGTATGGCAGCCGATGCATTTATCTAGATTCATTACCATTCCGACTTGTGCTTTAATCTTCAAGCCAATCTACCTCCTTCAGTTTACGAATTACTACGTTTAAGTCACGCTGGTTACCAGTCGGACCATAGTAGTTAAATCCATAGCTTAATTGACCATATCCGCCAATCATATGTGTCGGTTTCACATGAATACGGGTTGGACTATTATGCGTTCCCCCGCGGGTGCTTGTTAATTTCGTACCAGGCACGTTAATGTGACGATCTTGCGCATGATGCATAAATGCCATTCCTCTCGGTATACGGTGCGTTACAACAGCACGCGCTACAACAACTCCGTTACGGTTAAAGCACTCAATCCAATCATTATCTGCAACGCCAGCTTCTGCAGCGTCCTCTTTATTCATCCAAACAGTTGGACCACCTCTAAATAGCGTTAACATCGGTAATGAATCGAAATACATACTATGAATTGACCACTTATTATGTGGTGTTAAATAGTTTAAAGTAATTTCTTTCCCTTCTACTTCAGGCCGTGATTTACAGAACGGCTTATGTTGCAGAATTGGTTTAAATGTTGCCATCGTTTCACCAAATTCTTTCATCATGTCATGATCTAAATAGAAAGATTGTCGACCAGTGATTGTTCTCCAAGGAATGAGACGTTCTACATTTGTAGTAAATGGTGAATAACGGCGTCCACCTTTTTCTGAACCTGTAAATGCTGGAGAAGTAATTACTGTTTTCGGCTGCGCTGTAATTTGTTCGAATGTGAAGCATTCTTCTTCACGTTCTTCTGCTAAATCACGTAGTTTTAAATCCGTTTGTTTTTCAAGTGCTTCCCATGCTTTTACAGCCATATGACCGTTTGTTGTAGAAGAAAGTGTTAATACCGCTTCAGCAGCATTAATTGCTTCTTTTATGTCTGGGCAACCTTTCGCAATAGAATCCGTTCGAACGACTCCTAATCGGCTCTTTAATTGCTCATATTCTTTTTCGGCAGACCAAGAAATCCCTTTCGTGCCAATTGGCTGTTTTCCGGTATTTGGTCCTAGCGCAGTCATTTTGTCATAAATCGTTTTATAATCCCTTTCGACAACATGAATTTGTGGCATCGTTTTACCTGGGATCGGTTCACACTCACCTTTGCTCCAATCTCTAATCTTGCCAAGTGGTTGCGCTAATTCTTGTGGTGTATCGTGAAGAAGTGGTGTTGCAACAACTTCTTTCATTGGTTCAAGATCGATTTTCTTCGCTAAATCAGACACAGCTTTAGAAAGAGAAGTGAAAATGTCCCAGTCAGAGCGCGCTTCCCACGGCGAACCGATTGCTGGATTAAATGGATGTACAAATGGATGCATATCTGTACTACTTAAATCATGCTTTTCATACCAAGTTGAAGCAGGTAAGACGATATCAGAATAAAGTGCTGTTCCAGCCATACGGAAATCTAAATTAATGAGTAAATCTAACTTCCCTTCTGGTGCTTCTTCATGCCACTTAATTTCTTCTGGTCGTAACGAATCACTTTCGTCATTCATTAATCCGTTTGTCGTACCTAACAAATGTTTTAAGAAATATTCATGTCCTTTACCAGAACTTGAAATTAAGTTTGCACGCCATACGAATAAGTTGCGCGGGTAGTTATTTTTATTATCTGGATCTTCAATCGCAAATTTCAGTTCTTTTTCTTTTAATTTTTGTGCAACGTATTTCCCGATTTCTTCTTGCGTTGTTGCACCAGCAGCAACAGCTTCTTTATATAATTCAATCCCATTTTTCTCGAATGTCGGATACGAAGGCAACCAGCCAAGTCGTGCCGCTAATACGTTGTAATCACCGTGATGTTGATAACGAGAGTTGCCTTCCACTGGTGATGCTAAATGTCCCACTGGTGTATCTTCATAGCGCCATTGATCTGTTACGAAATAGAAGAAAGATGTACCGTTTTGTAATTTTGGTGGCCCTTGCCAATCTTTTGCCATCGCGATTGTTTGCCATCCTTCCGCTGGTCGTAATTTTTCTTGACCAACGTAATGCGCCCAACCACCGCCGTTTACACCTTGCGCTCCGACGAGAAGTACAAGATTTAAAACTGCGCGATAAATCGTATCAGAGTTAAACCAATGGTTAATACCAGCTCCGACAATAATCATTGAGCGACCGTTCGTATCAACAGCATTTTGTGCGAACTCACGAGCGATTTGAATAATAAGCTCACGTTTTACTCCTGTCATTTTCTCTTGCCATGCAGGTGTAAACGGTACGTCATCATTGAAGTCTTTCGGCTCTTGTCCGCCAAGTCCTCGGTTCACACCGTAATTTGCTAACGTTAAGTCGTATACAGTTGTAACGAACACTTCACCTTCTTCTGTCATAACCTTTTTCACTGGAATTGTTCGTTCTAATACTTTGTTTCCATCATCAGAGAAGTACGGAATTTGTACAGTTTGAACACTATCCTCCATTCCAAGTAAAGAAAGACGTGGATCAATCTTTTCACCTGTTTCTTCATCTTCTAAACGTAAGTTCCATTTCTTTTCATTATCCCAACGTGACCCCATTGTGCCGTGAGGTGTTGCAAAATCATTCGTATTCTCGTTCCAAAGTACAGGTTTCCATTCCCCTAACTTCGTTTCGCGTCCAATATCAGAAGCATTTAAGAAACGATCAGCAACGAATTGATCCCCTTTTTGTTTCAATGTGACGAAGAAAGGAAAATCAGTATATTGTTTCGCATACTTTGTGAAGTATTCCACTTGATTATCTACGTAAAATTCTTGTAAGATTACGTGCCCCATTGCCATCGCAAGCGCACCATCTGTACCTTGTTTCACACTAATCCAATCATCCGCAAACTTTGTAGATTCAGCGAAGTCAGGACTGACAGAAACGACTTTCGTTCCTTTATATCGAACCTCTGCTAAAAAGTGTGCATCTGGTGTTCTCGTCATCGGTACATTTGAACCCCATGTCATAATGTAACCAGAGTTATACCAGTCACTACTTTCTGGTACATCTGTTTGATCGCCCCAAATTTGAGGAGAAGCTGGTGGTAAATCTGCATACCAATCATAGAAGCTAAGCATCGGTCCACCCATAAGTTGCATAAAGCGACTACCAGCTGCATGACTTAACATCGACATAGCTGGAATTGGTGAAAAACCAACATTTCGGTCTGGACCGTATTTCATTACTGTGTATAGTAATGAAGCAGAAACGAGTTGTAACACTTCATCCCAATTCGCACGAATGAATCCCCCTTTACCACGCGCCTGCTTATACGTACGTGCCTTCTCAGGGTTTTCCACAATGCTTTTCCAAGCGTCTAGTGGTGACTCGTTATTTTGTAATTCTTCTTGCCACATATTCCAAAGAACACCACGTACATACGGATATTTCACACGAAGTGGACTGTAAATATACCAAGAAAAACTTGCTCCACGCGGACATCCTCGCGGTTCAAAATCAGGCATATCAGGACCTGTAGTCGGATAGTTAAGCTCCTGCCCTTCCCAAGTTACAATTCCATCTTTCACATAAATATTCCAACTACATGAGCCAGTACAGTTCACGCCGTGTGTAGAACGAATTACTTTATCATGCTGCCAACGCTTTCTGTACACATTCTCCCATTCACGATCTTCATATGTTTCTTGTGTATGATTATCGTTATAACGATCTATTGGTGAAAAATATTTTAAACGTCTCATTAGTGCTGAAGGTTTCTTCTTCATACTGTTCACTCCTTAAATACGTCTCTCTTCCATACCCTTACTATAAGAGAGGTTGTAAAATACAGATGTGACATTTCGCACAGTTCAAGAGATTGTCAAAAATTCAGTAGAAAATAAGTTTGTGAGAAAATCTTTTGTTCCGTTGTAAAAGTTTATGGTTTATCTAAATTATTAGGAGAATAGTATTTTGAGGTATCGACTATTTTGCAAAAGAAAAAACGTAGGAGAAACCCCTACGTTTTTCTTTATAAATATATGAAACAGAGTTTTGAATTTTTTCTTCACGATATTATTTTATATCCAGACATATTTCACATAAAACTAGAAATCATTATTTACCATATTGCCCTAAGTTACGGAAACAATTATACTAGATGTAATTAGATAAATAATCTGAATATTCTTAGAATTAAAGATAAGAGTTTCACTACTCGCAAATAGAAAGATAAATTCTATTTTCCACTAAATAGATTAGAAAACGATAATAACCCATTAGGAGGATTACGATGCACCAGCTTGATTCATTACATCCCATTATAGAAAAAATAATTACCAATATTGAAAAGTTAATGGTCGGAAAGCGAAAAGAAACGATCTTAGCTTTGACAGCTCTCTTAGCTGAAGGTCATGTACTATTAGAAGATGTGCCTGGCGTTGGGAAAACAATGTTAGTACGTGCGCTTTCTAAATCTATTGATGCTGATTACAAGCGCATTCAATTCACACCTGATTTACTGCCGTCAGATGTTACAGGTGTTTCTATTTACAACCCGAAAGAGCTCCAATTTGAGTTCAAGCCTGGACCAATCATGGGGAATTTTATACTTGCTGATGAAATTAATCGTACATCTCCCAAAACACAATCTGCCTTACTTGAAAGTATGGAAGAAGGCAATATTACAATAGATGGCAGGACAAGACCGTTACCAAAACCATTCTTTGTAATGGCTACACAAAATCCGGTCGAATATGAGGGAACATATCCTTTACCAGAAGCCCAGCTCGATCGTTTCTTGTTGAAATTAAAAATGGGATATCCTACACAAGAAGAAGAATTTGAAATTTTAAACCGAATGGAAAAAACGAATCCTCTCTCCCATTTACAAGCTATTACTACAATAAAAGAATTACTTTATTTACAACAAAGTGTACGGGAAGTAAGTATGGACAAGTCAATCAAGCATTATATTGTAAAACTTGTTAGTCAGACTCGTTCTTATAGTTCTATACAACTTGGTGCAAGTCCACGTGGCTCGATTGCTTTAATGAAAGCTTCACAAGCTTATGCTTTTATCCATGGAAGAAATTATGTTATTCCAGACGATGTTAAATTTTTAGCTCCTTACGTATTGGCTCACAGACTTATTCTAAAAATGGAAGCAAAATTTGAAGGAATTACAGGAGAACAAGTTATCGCAAAAATCGTTGCACGAACTACCGTACCGACTCAAAGGAAGATGAACCTTTGATGAAACGAATACTACAATCAATCTATCATTTTACTAAGTTATCACTCATTCCTTTATGCCTAGTCTTAACATTTGTATACGCTATGCTTCAAGGAGGATTTGTAAGTTGGTTTTTGTTTTACAGTCTGATTCCTATTGGCCTTTATTCACTATTACTCCCCTTCTATGCTTTACGGAACGCTGAAGTAAAACGTATAACAAATCAAGACGAATATGCTGCAGGAGAACCATTTGTAAGCACCATTACAATAAAAAGAAAATTTCCTTTCCCCTTACTTTATTTAATTATAGAAGATGAACTGCCATCACAATTTACAAATTGTAAACAAACGAAAATGAATAAAGTAATACTCTTTCCAGGATGGAAACGAAATATTTCATTTCAATATGCAATTGACACAATTCCTAGAGGAGAGCACTCTTTTTCGAGCGTACGTGTCCAAACTGGCGATTTATTCGGTATGATAGAGAAGGAAATAACTTTTTCAGTTCCAGATACATTTTTAGTCTACCCTCAGTATGTAGATATAACATATCGACAACCGGAAAATCATTTCGAACAAGGAGCACTTTCAGCAAATATCAACTTAGTAAAAGACTCTACCATTTCTGTCGGTGTGAGAGACTATAAACCCGGTGACCGCTTTTCATGGATTGATTGGAAAGCAACTGCACGAACAAACAATATTATGACGAAAGAATTTGAACAACAGCGCAGCCATAATATTATGATATTCATGGACAGAACCTCATCCCCTCTATTCGAATCAGTCGTCACATTTACTGCTTCTATTGTCAGGGCTGTCTTGAAGCAAAATTCACCAGCGTCATTCGTGTCTTTCGGAAAAGAGCGAACTTTTTTCCCTTTAGACAATGGAGATAGTCAGTTACATCAAATCTTTTGTCATTTAGCGAAAGTACAAGCAGATAGTGCATTGCCGCTCTCCCGAAGTGTTGAAATGGAATTAAGAAAAATTTATGAGCCTGTAACGATTATACTCGTGTCAAGCGATCTTTCTCCCGATATTCAAAAAACAGCTGACTTTGCTGCGATTAAAAATAGAAAATTAATGGTGTTTGTCGTAAAAGAAAAAGCGAATCAACTCTCACATCGAGAACTTAGTATTCTAGAAACTCTACAAAAACGAAAAATATTTTTAAATGTGGTTTATGGAAACCAGTATACAAACGTATTTTTTGAGGTGAGCAAATGATAACATTACAGACAAAAAAACAATTAAATATGACTAGATTTTTCATGTATGCATGCGCATTTCTACTTTTACTAGAATGGCTACGGCCCCTTATAGGTATTACAAACGTAGGTAGATTAGATATTTTTGTAATATTTATAGGGATTTGCTTCACTCTCTCATTTTTTCAAACAAGATGGCAGATTCCAATAAAAATCTTCACAATTTTATTCATCATTCATTTCCTGTATTATAAAAACGCTTTTATAAATCCATCTTGGCTAATGAATTTTTTTACTGATATTTCTCAAAATTCCTCCTTGTTATTTCAGGGGAATTTGCTAGAGGTTTCTCCAGTTTTTCCAACACTTTTATTTTTTTTATCCTTTTGGTTTTTGAGTGCTTTCATCTCTTTTTGGATGATTCATAAAAAACGTGGGCTGTTATTTCTTATATTGACTATTATTTATATCACCGTTTTTCATAACTTACATTTATATCATGCAAACTACGCTATTATTCGTACTGTTGTCATCGGCTTTTTTATGCTTAGTCTTCTCCGCATAGAACGAATAAAAGAGATGGAACACTTACAAAATTATGCTAGAGAAATCTCAAAATTACTTAAACCTCTTACAATATTTATTGTATTGTCAGCAACTATCGCATACTTTGTTCCAAAATTTGGCCCTCAATGGCCAAACCCAATGGATTTTTTAAAATTCAACACATCCGAAGCAAGTAAAAAACAAGAAGTTTCTAAAATTGGGTATGGTTTAGATGATTCGCGATTAGGCGGTCCTTTTAAGGCGGATCCTACAATTGTTTTCACAGCACAAACGCAAAACAAACAATATTGGAGAGTCGAAACGAAAGATTTTTATACAGGAAAAGGCTGGGAAGTTTCTGAAAATCAAAAAAAGGTTTCTTTTAAAAATAAAAACGACGTCGTGAGTTGGTACGAACAAAATACAAAAACGGAGGCCACTGAGGCAACAATCACCATGAAAAAAAGTTATCCACACCTTACCTATCCAGCAGGATTAGTATCAGTTGAGGCTTCTTCAGATGTATCATACAGCGTTGACCCCTTTTCAGAAAAAATCTATACGATGCACGGAGACTCCTCTACTACTTTAAATTCATATAAAGTAACGTATGAGATCCCGGAGTTTTCCATAGAAAAATTGAAAGCTGTAAACACGAATGAAGGCCAAGAAACAAATCCTTATTTCATGACAAAGTACACGCAACTTCCCGAATCATTACCGCAGCGAGTAAGAGACTTAGCTGTTAATCTAACAAATGATAAAGACAACCGATATGATAAAGTATTAGCTATTGAAAATTACTTCACCGACCATTCTTTCGTATATGAAACAATGAATGTGTTGTTCCCTGCCAAAAATCAAGATTATGTTGATCAATTCCTTTTTGATACAAAAAGCGGCTACTGTAATAATTTTTCGACATCTATGATTGTGTTACTTCGTTCTGCTGGGATCCCTGCTCGATGGGTAAAAGGTTATACAGAAGGAACTCTTGATAACACACTAGTTGGTGCAGAAGGTGAGGATGTATATAAAATCGCGAACGATAACGCACACTCTTGGGTCGAAGTATATTTCCCAGGATACGGATGGATTCCATTCGAACCAACAAAAGGATTTACCAATCCCTATAATTTCACAGACAATACTCCTGCTCCTACTTTACAAAATAGCGAAGAAACTAAGTCTCAAAATGCGCAAATGCACGAAAGAAACAATGAAGCAAAGCTCAAAAGTTTAATTGAAGATACAGAAGACGCTCCTACTAAAAAGCTTACAAATTCTAAAAATGGACTTTCTTGGTGGTACGTATTCCTCTCTACGATACTAATTAGTATCATCGGATACATTCTCTTCGCTAATAGAATGAAATGGATTACATTTTTTATTATTCTTTTTTACAAATACCGAAAAGATGATGCTGTTTATAGCAAAGCTTACGGTGCACTTTTAAAACAATTTGGCAGAATTGGTATACCACGTGGGGAAAGTCAAACATTCCGAGAATATGCTCTCCACATCGATACACTTTACAACTCGGCCGATATGCAACAACTTACTTTCAGTTATGAGAACGCTATGTATCAAAAGGGACAGGCCGTAGCAGAATGGAAGAAATCCGTATACTTATGGGAAATTCTTATGAAAAAAGCAGCCTCTCCGCCTAAATCAAATGACTTCCATTCAGCGATTTAATCTTGATAATGTGAGTTGATGGAAAAAGCCTTAAAGAACTACATTGTTCTTTAAGGCTTTTTTAATAAAGTGAAACTTCTAGTTATTCTCCAAGTACCTTCTCAATCTCAACCTCTAAATCCACCGGCTTCGTCTGCGGCGCAAAACGCCCTACTACTTTCCCGTCTTTTCCAATTAAAAACTTAGTAAAATTCCATTTCACTGCTTTCATACCGAGTAAACCTGGAGCTTGTTCTGTCATGTATGTATACAGAGGATGTGCCTTATCACCTTTCACATCAACCTTTGCAAACATCGGGAAATTCACACCATAGTTTAATTCACAAAAACTAGTAATATCTGCTTCTGTACCTGGTTCTTGTCCTCCGAATTGGTTACAAGGGAAACCGAGTATTTCTAGTCCTTGGTCTTTATATTTATCATATATTTCTTGTAAACCTTTATATTGCGGTGTAAAACCACACTTGCTAGCTACATTTACAATAAGAAGTGCTTTTCCTTCGTAATCTTTTAACGATTTATCTTCTCCTGTTATCGTTTTAGCTGAAAAATCATAAACTGTCATTTTCCTTACCCCTCTCTTCACTATCATTCTATGTTTATACTATACTACATTCATGAATATACAGCTCTTATTACGTACTTACCCCCCGATATGATAGCGCTTTATTTCTGTTCGAAAATTCGACACAAACTACTAGACTTTTATGATGGAAAGTTTTACAATTAAATTGTGAACAAAATGTGACAGTTTATATTCCATTATAAAAGAAAAGGATGGTGTTCATTATGAAAACTGCACAACATGAAACGATTTCAAATCGCGAGTTTTATTTCGTACTATATATGATGTTATTGTATGTGATTGGCTGGGTAATCGATGTAAATGGTTTATTTTTAAGCTCCTACTTTAATTTAGCAGGAGAAATTATGCTTCCAATCGTTGGTGGCATAGTTGGACTGTTCGTTATGTCTATCAATAAAGAACAAACGAAATAATAACACTTTAAAAAGGCAGAAGACGAGCTTTCGTTTTCTGCCTTTTTTCTATTTTAGCGTATAATAGAAACATACAGTAAATAAGGAGTGGTAATGATGAAAAAAGTAGAGCAATTATCTTCTCACCTATATCTTATTGATGATTTTGATTTACAACATAATGAACGAACAGGTACGTACGTTTTAGTAGGTGACGATATTACTTTAATTGAAACTTGTGCAGCCCCTTCTATTCCGTATATTTTAGACGGCTTACAACAATTACATATTGATTTAAACGAAGTTAAAAACATTATCGTTACACATGTTCATTTAGATCACGCCGGTGCTGCTGGTTTAATGATGGAAAAATGCCCAAACGCTACTTTATATGTGCATTCTCGCGGTGCTCGTCATATGATTGATCCAACAAAACTCATTTTAGGCGCAAAAGCTGTATACAAAGAAGATTTCGATAAACTATTTGATCCAATTCTTCCTATAGAAGAAGAACGTGTTCGTATTGTACAAAATGGTGATACGTTAAAAATTGCCGAAGACCGTACACTTACATTTTACGATACACCGGGACATGCTAAACACCATATTAGCATTCACGATTCATTAACAAACGGTATTTTTACTGGCGATACAATTGGAATTTATTATAGAGAACTCGCAGACGTTGGTGTCGAACTATATTTACCATCAACGTCCCCTTCACAATTCCAACCAGATGCGATGATTGCTTCTAAAAATCACATTCAAAGTATGAATGTAGATACTATTTATTTCGGTCATTACGGTGCATCCTCCAATGTTACAGAAGTATATAACCAACTGGAACATTGGCTACCTATTTTTGTTCATACTGGTAAAGAAGTCTTTGAACAGTATAATGATTTCGATGAAGCGACTAAAGCTTTACACACTGTATTAATGGATAAGATCTCTTCTCATCTTACAAAGTTAAACGTTCCATCAGATCATTCTGTTTATAACATTTTACATCTAGATATAGAAATTAGTGCGATGGGCATTATAGATTATTTCACGAAGCAAGAAAAAGCAAACTCCACTATTAAATAACCGTAAAAGAAGAGATATACAACAGTAGTTATTGTATATCTCTTCTTTTTTTGAATATATTTTGAGTAAAGGATGGTGGAATACAATGCAAAAAGTAATGCTATACCTCTGCTTTACCTTATTTATCGTCTTATTATTATTTGTCGGAGTGAAAATTCAATTTTATTTAGATACAGATGCGCAGGCAAACTTTAACGTTTATCCAAGATTATTCTACTTTACACTCTTCCCTCTTATAGTTGGCATTTTATTACGATTCCTTCAATCCATTAATCGCGAAACAAGTAAACAAAACTGGCGCTTTCAACCGGATAAATTTATCGCTATTACTGTGCCTACGCTATTCATTTCCTTTTCTCCAGCTCTACTCTTTTCACCAGTTGGTGCATACCTGCCTTATTTAACTAATATTATTCTTATAAATACTACTTTTGTTACGATAATAAGTTTAATAGCTGGCTATTCTCTTTTAGATTGTTTTATACAAAAAGATACTGCAAATATGAAAAAATATAATTGATAACCATTTTTTAAGTGTTGCTAATTAAGTCAGTTTGTTTATAAATCTAATATTACTTGTAAAAGCCGATATAAACAAAAAGGGGAATTATGTTAAAATTAAATTGGTTGTATTTAGATCACAATGCATTTTATCCAGAGGAGACTTATTATGTATAAATTAGGTGCTTTCTCGTTTCTAACGTTTCTTGCAAGTATATGTTCTTTCTTTATTTTAAGAGGACCTAATGCAAATTTAACTTTAATTATTGTGATTCTAGCTATACTTTCATTACTCGGTATTATTTTTGCAATCGCATCAAAGAATTGGTTATTCGGAATAGTTGGTACAGCATTAAATGCAGTAATACTAGTATTTGTATATTTCTTATCGCTAGCAAAAGGAATAGGTGGTTAATAATTTTACGTTTCAATAAAAAAGCTCACAGCTTAGGCTTTGAGCTTTTTACTTATCTCACCTTTTCATCTACATACTCCATAAACTGCTCCGCATTAATAAATCTTTCTTTATACGCCTCAGGTACTTCTTCTACTTTCATCCCACCAGTTGATTTTGTCTTTACTTGTACGATTTCATATGTCATTAAAGCTTCCACATAACGGTCAAACTCTTCTTGTGTTAATACTTCTTTACTAGATTTATGACCATTTAATCTATCAAAGTATGGTTGAAGGCTCATACTTAAATTTTTCATTTCTTCTCTTTTTCCTGGTGATAATTGATCATAATTAATATTACCGTTCGAATCCCCGTACGCAAGCTTTGCATTTGTTAATTTCTTTAGTTCTTTTGTAAACTCTTCATATTCCTTCGCACCCATTTCGTCTTTCGCTTCTGATAACTTTGCATTAAAACGCATATACGCTTCTAATGTCATCACTCCGGCATGTTTTTTTAAGTTCTCAAACGACCCGTATATACCATCCGCCATAATAGATTGGTAAGCAAAACCAGTCGTTGGGATTAAAAATGCTGCTGCAAGCACTCCTGCAATAAGGCGTCTCTTCATCTTACTCCCGCCGTGATTCATTTTTATTTGAACGATTACCTTTTCTTTTAACTCCGGCGGGGCAACAATCCCATTCGCTTCCTCTTGTATAGATTCTCTAATTCTGCAATCTAAACTCATTTCACATTCCCTACCTCTCCTAAAAAGATTTCTTCTACTTGCTCTATTTGACGTAGTTTTTTTAATGCTGCGTGAATTCTAGATTTCACAGTACCAATTGGAATATGTAATATTTGTGCTACTTCTTCTTGTGAATAATCGTGTAAGTATCTTAAGATAATAACTTGTTTCAATTTATACGGTAATTTATGAATGAGTTCGATTAGTTTTTTGTTTGATATTTTACTTACAACATCGTTAGAAAAATCAATTTGTTCCGGTTTTCTTTGCTCTTCTGCTTTTTTTATAATTCGTAATCGCATCCACCTCTTTCTTCTATAAGAGTGAATTTGTTTAATCGCAAGTCCAATTAGCCAAGGGCGAAATGGTTTCTTGCTATCATACTTACGAAGCGATTCATATAACTGTATGTATATTTCTTGAACGACATCATCTACATCCGTTTTATCTTCAACTAAAAAATGTGCTGTTTTATATACTTCTTGAATCGTTTTATCATACAACTTGCTATATGCTTCTTTATTGCCTGATAAAGTTAATTGGATCAAATCTGTATACACTGTTTCAACCTTCATATACCATCCCTCCTTTGTCTTACACTATATATTGGCAAGTAATTGACATTTCGTTCGATTTTTTCAAAAGTTTTTTTATATAGATTAATATAATGATTCAATATGTTCATAAGCTTCACTTATAATCACACATAACTATTATATAATTTTCCAATTTCTAATGAACATTTAAAATGATTTATATAGTCAAATTTAGGAGGATATATAATGAAAGCTATCATTGTAACGTCGTTCGGTGGTCCTGAAGTAATGAAATATACAGATGTGGATATGCCGGCTATTTCAGAAGATCAAGTTTTGATTCGCGTTGTTGCTACTAGTGTAAATTTCGCCGATATTAAATCCCGTTATGGTAAAAAAGGAAATAAAGCACTACCTTTTATACCAGGGATAGATGCCGCTGGTATTGTAGAACGTGTCGGTTCTCATGTGAAAAATATTTATCCTGGACAACGTGTCATTGCTTTTCCTCAAAATGGATCTTACACAGAATACGTTGTCGCAAACGAAAACCTTACTTTCATTTTACCTGATAAAGTCGATTTTCAAACTGCAGCTGCTTGTCCGATTGTATCTTTTACAGGCTATAATTTACTCGCAAATGTTGCAAGGCTTCAACAAGATGAGTCTGTACTCATTCATGCAGCGGCTGGTGGGATTGGTACAACAGCAATTCAAATCGCTAAACTATTAGGGGCTGGAACTGTTATTGGTACTGTTGGGAGTGAAGTAAAAAGAAAAATAGCTTTAGATGCTGGAGCTGATTATGTTATTTGTCATCAGGATGAGGATTTTGTAGAGAAAGTCAATGAGCTGACAAATGGCGAAGGGGTCGATGTAATTTTAGATTCTATTTCTGGAACGGTTTCGGAAAGAAGTTTAAAATGTCTTGCTTATTACGGTCGCCTCGTTCATTTCGGAAATGCAAGCGGTGAAATTGGTAACTTTCAAACGAAAGATTTACACGCAAGTTGCCGCTCTATACTCGGTTTTAGCTTTGGTACTACACGAAAAAAACGTCCTGAACTACTCCAAGAAACTGCAAATGAAGTTTTCCGTTATTTACGTTACGGAAGTTTGCAAATTAAGGCTACGAAATCTTTTCCACTTCAAGATGCAGGGAAAGCACATGAATGGGTCGAAAGTAGAAAAAGTACAGGGAAAGTAATACTAACTGTTCAGTCCTCTTCCTGAAATGAATACTTGAAACCGAGGTGTCATTCATGGGATCACGAATTATGCATGCTATTATCGCTAACAGGATTGCCGAGAAATTATCGATTCAAGATAAAACTTCTTTTATACTTGGAGGTGTGGCCCCTGATGCTGTGCATTCAAAGATAGAAAAAGTCACCTCACATTTTTACGCCGGCTCAACAAAAGACTATACGAGACGAATTGATTATGGATCATTTATTCATAAATATAAAGATTATATGGAGTCCCCTTTTCTCCTAGGCTATTGCACCCACCTCATTGCCGATGATAATTGGCTAAGCGGCTTTTTTCTACCTTGGCTTAAAAACAGAATCGAAAATGACGAAACTATCGCGCCTATGTACTACAACGACTTTAAATTATTGAACGCAAAATTACTTTATCATTACGATAAAGAACAACGGCTCTTCTCTCTTCTCAATCAAGAGGCTCACATTATAGATATTGAAGAGGTTTCTAAAGAAAACGTTTTAGCTTTTCGAAAGTATCTTTTTGAAGATATGTTGTATCCAGAGCAACATTTACATGAAAACTTACAAGTATTTACGTTCGATCAAATCGTTGGTTATATTGAAACAGCTATTGAAAAAGGGGCATTTTTTATTAATCAACTCTCTAATGAAAAATCCCCTTCAAACATGTAATCCCCCTCAATATATTTGAGGGGGATTTTCACATAGCAATATTATTATTTGTTCTTTTCCATAACCGCAAAATAATTCTCTTCACTATCAGCAAAGTTAAATACTTTACCAGAAGGCATTGTTACCATTTCACCAACAGTAACATTTTTATTTTTTAAATCTGTATATAATTGATCAAGATTTTCTGAGAAGAACATTAAAGATGGTGTACCAAGATTTAATTCTGGGCTCATCTTAGAAATCACTTCTTTATTATGTAATATAATGCTCGTTTCTGCACCGCTAGTCGGAGCAATCTCAATCCATCTCATTCCTTGCTTATTATCTTCCTCTGCAACTACATGAAACCCTACCTTTTCCGTCCAAAAATGTACTGCCTCATCTTGATTATTTACATACAGCATAATTTGTCCAACTTTATGGATCATTTCATTTCCCCCTAATGGTTTTTATATTCTATGTAGGTTTCTACAGGTACTATTATTATTCCTCTTTCATTCAATTACAAACAAAAAAGACGTAACTACAAATAGTTACGTCTTGCTCTTTATTTATCTAGGCTTTTTCTTCCCAGTAAATGCTGGTTTCTTTTTCTTTGGTGCTTTCGGTTTCGTTTCTACAAATGATCCGTTGAACATTTCTTGCTTCGTAAATACGATGCCTAGTTTTTTTGCAAATTGAAGTAATTTACGCTCTTCTTGTTGTGTTACAAGAGAAACGACTGTTCCTTCTTTACCCATACGTCCTGTACGTCCTGAGCGGTGAATATATTGGTCTACTGTGTCTGGTAACTCCAAGTGGATTACATGTGTTAAATCATCGATATCAATACCGCGTGCTGCAATATCAGTAGCAAGTAGAATTTCTAATCTCCCACCGCGGAAAGCACGCATCGTTGCTTCACGCTCTTGCTTACTTGCCTCTGCATGAAGAGCTGCTGCTTTCATTTTACGGAATTGCAATTTCTGAGTAATTTCATCTAAACGGAATGGGTCATTTAAGAAAGCAACTGCTTTTACATCGCCCATATGCATAATTCTTCTTACGTAATCATTTTTTTCGCGTCGCTCACAAATGATATACGTATGCTCAACTAAGCTTTTTGACTCTGCACGTGTTATACGTACTAATTGTGGTTCAACTGCTAAATCACGTGCAGCATCTTCTGCCGCTTTTGTAATTGTCGCCGAGAAGAATACTAATTGACGATCTCGCATTGTAGATTTAATTACATCTTGTACTGCACCCATCATCTTTTGTTTTACAATTTGATCAAACTCATCAAATACAATCGTTTTTACTTCATGCATCTTTAGCTTTTTCATTCGAATTAATTCTAAAATACGTCCTGGTGAACCGACAATTACTCTCGGGTGTTTCTTTAATTTTTCAACTTGGCGCTTAATATCTGCACCACCAATTAAAGATGCCCCTGAAATTTCAGTCCCTGCTGTAAACTTTTGAACCTCTTCGTGAATTTGCATTACAAGCTCACGTGTTGGCGCTAAAACAACAACTTGTGGTTGTTTTACTTCAGGATTAATTTTATGTAAAAGGGGTAATAAGTACGCTAATGTTTTTCCTGTTCCAGTTGGAGATTCAGCTATAACGTCTTGTCCTTCTAAAATAGTTGGAATCGCTTGTTTTTGAATTTCAGTTAATTCTTTAAAACCAGCCTTCTCCCAAGCTTGTTGTAAAAATGGTTGCATATCTTTTATCATTTGTTTTTCTCCTTTATCTCTATTTTTGAAGAAAATGTTGTATTGTTCGCACCGTTTCTATCATGTGTGAAATAACAGCTATTAAATCATCAACATGGTCTTCTGTAATCGCTTTTTGAAATATAACCTCTACCTTATTATGATATGAAATCGCTTGCTTATTATATTCGTATGAAATTTTCTGCGTAATCATTCTTTCTTTTCCCCATATAGAATGCATGAAATTTTCAATTTCTTCACACACTACCTCTGGCTTTTCTATCGGGAATGAAAATGCTAACTTCATTTCACAACCTGGTGTAAATTGTGGTACTTCCAATATTTCACCAGACAAGTTCTTTGCATCTACAGATAGTGAAAATGTTGCTTTTACTACCGGTTCGAACGGTTCTGTTAATTGAAATGAAATATGGTATATACGACTTAATGAGGCAAGGTCCATCATATCTTTTCGATCTGTTACAAGAATATCTCCATGTAAATCAAAATCATAAACAGCACCTTCTACGATTACTTTTAAATTATCAAAAGCAGTTGGATCAAACATAATTTCCTCCAAAAAACAGGCGCCTTTCGATGGAAAGGCGCCACTTGATGTATATATAGTTTACAGATAAACGAGATGAATTACAACCTTTTAGAATAAACCTACTGCTTTTCCATCTTCATTTACATCCATTTGTAGTGCTGCTGGCTGTTTTGGTAGGCCTGGCATTGTTAACATTGTTCCTGTTAATGCAACGATAAACCCTGCACCGATAGATGGTTTTAGCTCACGAATTGTAACGATAAAGTCAGATGGACGACCTAATTTTGTTGCATCGTCAGAAAGAGAATATTGTGTTTTCGCCATACAAATTGGTAGGTTACTCCAACCTTCTCCTTCATATTGAGCTAATTGCTTACGTGCTTTCGGAGCAAATTCAATATCTTTTGCACCATACACTTTTTGAGCAATTGTACGGATTTTTTCTTCTAATGGTAATTCTAATTCATAAAGTGGTGCGTAGTTGTTCTCACCTTTTTCAATTTCTTTTAATACTTTTTCAGCAAGGTCAACTCCGCCTTGGCCACCCTTCTCCCAAACTTCCGTTAAGGATACTGCATAGCCACGCTCATTGCACCAATCTTGTAAGTATGCAACTTCTGCATCTGTATCTGTAATAAATTTATTAATTGCAATTACGAAAGGCACACCGAAGCTTTGAATTGTTTCAACATGCTTCTGTAAGTTTTCCATACCTTTTGCTAATGCATCTACATTTTCTTCTTTTAATTGATCTTTTGCTACGCCGCCATGCATTTTAAGCGCACGAATAGTCGCAACAATAACAACTGCTTCTGGTTTAATGCCAGCTGCACGAGCTTTAATATCTAAAAACTTCTCTGCACCTAAATCAGCACCAAATCCAGCTTCTGTAATAACATAATCACCTAATTTTGCGGCCATTGTTGTAGCGATAACACTGTTACAACCGTGAGCGATATTTGCAAATGGTCCACCGTGAATGATAGCTGGTGTATTTTCTAACGTTTGCACTAAGTTTGGTTTTAATGCGTCTTTTAATAATAATGTTAACGCACCTTCTACACCTAAATCTTTAACCGTTACAGGTTGATTTGCAAAGTTATAAGCAACTACGATGCGAGATAGACGAGCTTTTAAATCTTGAATATCTGTTGCAAGGCAGAATACGGCCATAATTTCAGATGCTACTGTAATATCAAAACCGTCTTCACGTGGTACACCTTGAACTGGTCCACCAAGACCAATTACTACGTTACGTAGGGCACGATCATTTAAGTCAACACAGCGTTTCCAAACGATTTTACGCGTATCAATTCCAAGTGTGTTTCCTTGTTGGATATGATTATCAATAAACGCCGCTAACGCGTTATTAGCAGTTGTGATCGCATGAATATCTCCAGTAAAGTGAAGGTTAATGTCTTCCATAGGTACAACCTGTGAAAAACCGCCACCTGCTGCCCCGCCTTTTAGTCCCATCGTTGGTCCAAGAGATGGTTCGCGAAGTGCAATTACTGTTTTCTTACCAATTTTATTAAAAGCTTGACCTAAACCAACTGTTACTGTTGATTTACCTTCTCCAGCTGGAGTTGGGTTAATCGCTGTTACTAAAACAACTTTACCGTCTTTCTCATCCTGTAAGCGCTTAAAAATATCAAGAGATAACTTACCTTTATAATGCCCGTATGGCTCTAATTCATCTTCTAAGATATTTAATTCAGCTGCAATTTCTTGAATCTTCTTCATACTCGCTTCTTGCGCGATTTCAATATCGGATTTAACTGTTGTAGTAGTTGTCATATACCCTAGTCCCCCTTTAATTGGTTCTGATGATATTGTATCAGTTTTTTGTATTTTCTGCACTTATTTACCCCCTAAAAATTCTTTCATTTCTTTATGCGTTTTTTAACATAAATACCCATAAGAATGTTAACGATTGTTGTAACTCGATAGGTAGTTGACCTAGCATCTTTTCATTTACTCCGCGCTTATATACACCGATGCCATCTACAACTTCAAAACCATGTTCTTTCGCTAACTGTTCAAACTCCCAAGGCATCATCGTATTACAAACAACGTCTTTGCCATATAAACGAGGATAACTGTTCTCTCGAGGCTTTGCTGTCGGTCCTAAAATTGCAATACATGCATACCCATCTCTTTTTAAAACGCGCTTTATCTCATTTAATGCTCGTAATGGCTCCTCGGTCCATTCTAAAGAATTTATTGCCATAATTGATTCAAATTGCTCATTTTCAAATGGTAAGGAAGAAAGATCCCCTTTTATAAAAGATAAATTCGGTCCTTCTCCACGCTCCTTCCCTTTTTGAATCATCACTTCTGATAAATCTACTCCAACTGCTTTATAGCCCGCGCGACTTAATTTATATGTACCATATCCATCCCCACAACCAACATCGAGCACCTGAGCTTCTTTCTTCACATACTGTTCAAAAAACGGAATAATTGTACTCCTACTCCCGCTGTCCCACATCTCTTGACTATTTTGATTCCAAAATTCTGCACTACTATCCCATTTTTTCTCTGCTGATTCATGCCAATTAAATTTCGTCATACATTCCCCTGCCTTCACGTTTTATCATTCATTTCATTCTACATCATTTTCCAAAATTCCTGTTTATCTTCATTAGGAGATGTACAAGCTAATAACGGAATCTTTATTCTCCAATTTTTGCTTTACTTGGGTTTAACTCATACTCATGTTCTTCTCTTTGTGTAAGATACTATAGGTACACCCAATTGAAAGAGAGGGATGTACATGCGAAGAAAGAGAAATCATCATTTTAAAAGTGGTGAAAAACACGAAGAGTATGCAGCTGAAATATCACCAGCTGGCATACCAATTAGACATAAGCGTAAAGAAATTGCAAATGAAATAGAAGGTACAAACACCGGTGCAATGGTAGGCTATGTCGCTTTATTTCTTTCGCTTTTCTCAATTGCATTTTATCCAGTTACACTCGGCTCTCTTGCGATTTTAGTCGGCTTATTAGCTGTCAATTTCGGAGCAAGAACACTTGGATATACAGCAATTGGTTTTGGTAGTTTTTCTGTTTTATTTACTTTACTCTATCCGCTTTCTTTGTCAGCGTTTTAAAAAAAACACACCAAGTTATACTTGGTGTGTTCATTCGTGATACAACATAATATGACCGCATCCACAGCAATGTTTCGCTGTAATTTCTTGAAACACTGGATAATTTTCTTCATCCCTATGTTCAATAAACACCTTTTCAAAACGGTACCTGTTTGGCGCATATGCCCAATTTTGTTTCGTACGTGCATACAAAGTTGAGGAAAAAAACTCCTCACCACCGCAAACGATACATGTATTCTTCATTACTATCCCTCCTATGCTTGTCTTACTTCATCTATATGAACATAAGCATAAGAAAAAGACCTTCTATTACTAGAAAGTCTTCTCTGAAACAAAAAGAAATGTACCAAACATTCCTACTCCGCTATATTCTTTCGTAACACCAGCTTCTGTTTTAAATGTTTGCTTTGCAGTCATAAAGAATACGCCATTTCGTGCATCTGTACTTTCAAATTGTAATTTTTCTTTTTTACCATCTACATTTTGTGTGCATTCAAAACTACTCTCATCACATTTCAATGCATACTTATCCTCTACATATACTTTAAAATCCGATTCTTTCGGACAAGTAATAAGTAAAATCGCTACGAGAATAATACTTACAATACCCACAATTGTATAATATTTCTTCATTTGTACTCCTTTCAAATGACAAGAAAACTTGACTTCATGCGCCAAGTTTTCTTAGTCCACAACCCATTGCCATTCTTGTTCTTTCTTATCAAAAATAAGCCAGCCTGTCTCTGTTGCTTCTTCTTTCAATTCATCGATATTATCTAGCACCTCATCCGTACTTTCATACGAACCAACTACATATACCGGAATTTCAAGACCTCTTCTTGACTCAATTTTCCCTGCTAGATCAATATAAAGACCATCCTCCATTAATGGAAGAAGCCCCATGATCACTTCTTTCGAAATTGCTGGGAAAATTTTTGATTTTTGGAACAAAGAAAAACGTTTCTTACCAAAAGCACCGAGTTTATAAGGAATGACTTTACTTAACATCCCTACAAAGTCAGCAATTCTACGATAATACACTTTGTTGTACCATCCGTCATCATGTGAAAAATAAACAAATCTATTTTTCAATAGCGGAAAGAATGTTCTTGCAAGTGGTTCTTTTTTGTGAGCCAAATATAAAAGCTCTGCAATTTCTTTTGGCTCTAATTCATCTAAATCGCTTGCATCATCAAAATCTACCCAACAAAATTCATCAAATTCATCAATCTCTGCTTGAATTAGCTTATGTATATTTTCTTCCTCAACATATTCAAATAAAGTATGATAATGAAAATCTGTCCATTCAAAGTTATGCTTCAAAAGCAACACTTGATGAAGCGGTGAAGGGATGTTACTTGCAAACTCTTTAAACGTAATTCCTGATGTAATAAAACAATGACCCCGACGATTACCATTAATATATATCATATTTTTTACTTGGTCAGATCCTCCAGACAAAGCACCTAGCCACCTTCGTTTTATATGTTTCAATTCTATAGCATATTTTAACATGAAAAATTTTAGAAACATAGAAAAAAATTCAAAAACTATTTACAATTTCATGTGTTTTATTACATAGTGATTACAAGAAAAAACACCTGCTCGTGAGCAGGTGTTTTTAAAGGATTTCATCTGGGTTTTGAGGATGATGATTTCCCTCTTTCTTTTCATCTTTTTGGAACATCGATTGAATTTTATCAATTGTTTGTGGAGCTAATTCAATCATTTTTTCTGCTAAATGTGTCGCATTTTGTAGATGCAGAATATTTACTCCATCTTTATTCACTACAAGAAATGCTACTGGTGTAATAGAAACACCACCCGCGCTACCGCCACCAAATGCAGGGTTACCGTTCGCTCTTTGGCCATCATTCGTTTGGAAATCAGAACCTCCTGCTCCAAAACCGAACGCTACTTTAGAAACCGTTAACACCACACCACCGTCAGCCGTTTGAACAGGCTCTCCAACAATCGTATTTACATCGACCATTTCTTTTAAATTTTCCATTGCCGCTTTCATTAATCCTTGAATTGGATGATCCACCGTTCATAACCTCCTTTGTCATATCTTTCCTAGTTTTTCCGAAAGTTTGTGAACTAAACATAAAATTTTATATTGATTGCAAAAAACTTAAGTTGTAATATTTAGAAAAATAAAAAAGAGGTTGATTCGTTATGATTCGAAAGTTAACAAAGAAAGATCATGAACAAGTATTCGATTATCTAAAAGAAGAAGCAGCCCTTAACTTGTTTATTATTGGGGATTTAGAAGCTTTCGGTTATGAAACAGACTTTCAAGAATTATGGGGCGTATTTAAAGAGAATGGAACATTAAAATCGATTTTACTCCGCTTCTATGATGCATTTATACCCTATAGTAAAGAAGAATTTGTTACCATTGATTATGAGGCACTTATTTCCGCCTATAAGCCGCTTAAACTCTCTGGCAAGTCAAATATTGTTGAACGATTTGAAACCGTTTCAAGTATACAACTAGGTACTAAAAATGAAATGTATTTTTGTGAATGTCTAGATGCTGACAACTTACCTAGTACGCCTGCCCAAGAAACAATTAAACTTGCCACACTAGATGATGTAGAGCGAAGTATGCAATTACGAAGTAACATCGTTGAATTTCCGACTGCTAATGAATCAGAGAAAATATTAAGACAAGCTCTCGAAACAAACACAGGACGTACATACTACATTGAAAAAGACGGCGCTATTATTGCATCTGCCTCTACATCTGCTGAAAATTCATTATCCGCTATGGTAGGACAGGCGAGTTAATTCACCCGAGGTAGGACAAACCTCACAAGGTTAAACTGAATGGTTATCTATGACGGAATCAATATTCTCACAAGTGGTACTCCTCGTAGGTTCAAATAAGTAACACCCCGAGCTGGCTCCCTGAGTCGGCTCTTTTGTTTGCCTCCTCAGTTTTACCCTTACAGTAATTGAAATTATAGTTTGTACACTCTTTGAAACCAGTGAGATAACTCTTGGGACTACTGTTTATTTAGCACAGATCCCCATTTTCACCTACAGTAATCCCCCCTCAGATATCCTAATTTAATGATGCTCTACTTAGTAATTCTATACAAAAAATAAAGCAAGGATTTCTCCCTGCTTCTGTTAGTTTCTTTTATTGAGAAGATTAATCACCAATATTCTTATCTGCCATTCTATACAATTTATATCTATTTTGCCCTCTTCTTTTTTCGATTTCTAAATATAACCTCTAACACTACTACTGTGGTGAATCCTACAGTTAGTTGTAAACCTGTAAACAGCAGTTTATCATTTAGAGGAATATCAGGTGCACTCCACAGTAGTACCGGAGGGATAAATATACCTATGATTACAAGAGTTCTCATTATCTTTCCCATTTTGTTTCCCCTATCGTGTTTTTAAAATCTATACGCATTTTCCGATTTTTTACAATTCCACTAACCTCTCACGTAAAACTAATTCACTCTCATTCAAATATCCTCTATGTATTTCCTCTACAATCTTATCATGATTAAAGCATAACACTTTTTCATCACCTAAATAACCAACCGGATAAAGAACCCCTACATAATCAAAATCACGTTTATCTGCTGAAATGACCATTCTTCCAATAATCATAACAGGTTGTTTTAGATCTTTTAGCTTTACAACTGAACCAATCGGGAAAAGCTCCATCGTCATTCTCCGTTCTTTTTAGATATATTCTTCGACTTGTTACTCAAAATTTCTAATAGATAGGAAATTCCAATACCTATTCCACCAATAATCAATGCTGCAATAGCTGTTAAAAACCTTTTTTCCATTGGTTGCGGAAAAAAGAATGAAGAAAAAAATAAAACCGCGGTAAAAATATACATCAAAATACGTCCTTGTTTAAACATGTGTGATTACTCCTTTTTTTCAGGTTTCAAGAAAAAACCTCCTCCAAAACCTTCGTATGATGCATAAAAACCTTTCTCTTGACCCATGTGAAGCTTATACCCATAAGTCCCTACTCCCAATTCTAAGCGGATTGTTATATCGTGATCACTGAAATACGGAATAATATCCGGAACATCAATTTTCTCTAAAAGCAATTCATACTTGCGCGAACTATATTCCGCACCTACCTTCGCTGTATACTCATCATAACCTACAATACTACTAAAATCGTGCATTTTTTGAGTTACAGTTATATCTTCCATATAAGGAATATCCGTTCTTACATAAGATGTTTCTTGAGCGCGTGCCTCCACTTTTCCACCAATCAAGTTACCACTAGAAGCATCTTCGCGGAGTGTTTCTTTACTATACGGAATATTTAGCTCTGCAGAACCAGTACCGAACTTTGTATTTATTTTACTATCCTTACTTAATTCAAACTCACCATTTACTACTGTACCTTCTAATTTCCCTCCAAGTCGATCTCCTTCAGCACCTTCTGCCTTACCTGTAAGATATTCGACTTTATCATTATTTTTATTAAGAATACCAGAAGCCATCGCAATGGCAACATCCATATTATCTAACTGTTCGAATTTATTAGCAGAATCAAGTAGAAACTTCTCAAGCGGCTCTAATATGGTTATAAATTGAGCCATTTTAAATGATGAATCACGGAAATCCGTATTAAATTTCATATAGGTTGAGCCCAACCAATTACTAGAAATCATATCAATATCTCGTTTTAGTCGCTCCTGTGTTGCAGTTGCATTCGTGATAGTTGATCTAATAGTCCCAGCTACTTTTCCGATTGGTAAAATTTTTATTTATAACTTTCTTCTTTGCTTTTTAATGATATAATCCAATAAAGTAATTCCACCTAACCCCGTTGCCCCCAAAAAAACCATACTAAATGTATATATTACCTTTTCCTTAATTGAATATGGACCCATTAATCCAACAATGATTGCAATTACAACTCCTATAACCATTACAATTTTTGGAATCTTCATCACCTAACTACTCCTTACCCATCTTCTCGAATTTTACAAATCTACACCTTTGGGCTTTACTACTGTTTCCACTTGAAAAAGCTTCATTGTCATTCTCTTCTATCATTTTTTTCCAATAAAGTTCATCAAATATGTAAATCCAATTGCTAATCCGCCAAAAACAAGTACAAAAAAGAAAGTAAGTATACGATCTCCTACTGACTGTGGAAAAAATAATGAGAGTAATGCAATAATAGGTACTGTTATTAAATATATAGTTCTCATTCGCTTGAAAGGTCGCATTTATTTACTCCTTTTTCTATTGAATTTCTCCATAAGATTTATAACAAATGTGTTCCATACTAGAGAAAATCCAGTAAATATAAGAACAGCTAGCGAAACAACAATTTTATCTTTCCACGTTTCTCCATTTATCATAGCTAGTGTGATAAATAGTACTGCTGCTGCACAGATTACTATTTGTGTAACTTTGCGCATAGTAATCCCCTCCTTATACACCTTTATCATCAAATTTTCCCACTTCTTTTATTAATACTCCTTTCTCTAGTTCCTCCGACTCAATCACAATTGCCATCAATCCCTTTTCCGTACTCGTTTCATGAAATTCGCCCTTCTCCCAAAACACAGCCTGTCCCGCTTCCACCTTCACATTTTCTTTATCTGCTCCGCATACATATCCTTCTCCATCCACAATAAGAAGCAGCTGTGATACAACTGCTTCATGATATCCAATTATTCCATTCTCTCGTAAATGCATAGCACCAATATGTACATTTCCTTTATGGTTTAATATTTTTGACATTATGAAATTAGATTGAAATGTTGAGATTTTCTTTCCCACTTTTTCACTAAAATCAAAAATTTTCATTACTAATCCTCCCTATACGTATAAAACCATCCTTACTGTCTGCATCATATGTCCTTCAAAATCTTCTTCAAATTCCTCTAATTGTGCAAAACCTTTCGCTTCATAAAAACGTTTTCCTTTTTCATTCGCTGCTTCTACATGAATGTATAGTTTCCGAATTCCTTTTAATTCCGTTAACCCTTTTTGTAATAAAGCACTTCCTACCCCTTTCCCTTGCTGATCTGGTAACAAATAAATCGCTCCTAATTCTGCTTCGTTTTGCAATCTAACAGGTGAAAAATTCGCAAAGCCAATTACTTCTCCCTCTTCTTCCGCAACGAATAAATGTGTATTTTCAAGACGATATTTCATTTTTTCATCAGAATAGGCCTCGTCTAAAAATCTGTCTTGAATCTCTCTCGGAATAATGCTTTCGTATGTATCATGCCAAGCTATTTTCGCTACGGATTGTACAGCGTGAATATCTTCTTGCTTCATTTCTCTAATTACATATGTCATCTCGTTGTCTCCATTCTCTTTAACTTATATTCTGCTAATATACTAGAAGAAATGGCAGAACCATTTTCATAAATCACTTTAATTAATTTTAATTTCTCAATTGAAGCTGTTGCATAATCAAATTTTTCATATATATATTCCATTACACTTAAAAACTGATTTGCATGTAACTTATTTGCAATCGTGCAATGCGGAACCCATTTTCCTGGTACATAATATGAATTTAAATTATCATGAAAAGTTTTAAAATTATCATGATAAGAATGATGAAGTTTTAACAATTCATCTGTAATGGTCGGTGCTAAAAAGATCGTTCCATTAGTAGGAAAAACTCCAACAGAAGGAAAATTTATTGCAGCCATATTTTCTTGAACAGCTACAAACTCCTCTAATTTCTTAGTATATAAGTTAACATCTACCTCATTGTAATCAGCTAATGTAATATGAGGTTCTACTCCGGCTAATTGATTTGTGCCAATGATATTTGTTATTTCATTTTGTAATTCTATAATTTTATTAGTAAACACACGATCAAATGTAGCAATAATAGCGTACATACTTTCTCACCCCTTCGTTACATATAACGCTTCCCATTCTTCACGAATCATTCCCATTCGAATAGAATCATAGTACGTCCCGTTATAATAACGACATTTTCGCATCCTACCTTCTAAGCTCATTCCTATTTTCTCCGCTACTTTCATCATTCGTTCATTGCCAGACCAAGTCGTGATTCCTACTCTGCCAACCTCCATCTTTTCAAATAGTAAATCTCGATATAACGTTAACGCCTCTGTACCATAACCACCATTCCAGTAATTTGGATTATAAATAACAAGCCCTATCTCTAACCAACGCGTCGGTTTATATTCCCAATAAAACCCGATTGTCCCTATAATTTGACCGTTACTTTCTATAATTAAATTGGATAGAGGTTCCTCTTTTAAACGAGTTTTCATCTTCTCTTTATAAGACGAGTATTCTTGCATTGAAAACGGAAAATACGGTGCATCCCATTTTTTCCATTCTGGATTTTCTTCTTTAAATACGAGATCCCATAATGTTTTTATATCTGATTCTTCAATTGCACGAATTGTAACTTTATCCCCTTTTACTCTTACGTTTTGCATAATTTCCTCCTACACTCCTCTTTATTTCATATATAATTATAATGTTTTTTCAGAAAAATCAAAACAAATATCGTTTATTATATTGTATAATTTTGTTATAAGATACCAATTATTCATGTGGAAAGCTGGTGATTCAATGAATAATCGATTTAGTATTACTTTATTTCTCACTATTATTACAACAAATATTATTCTCTATTTCTTCTTACCATTACGTATTGTTACGAAATGGGACTTCAATGGAACGCCTACATCAACAATGGATAAAAGCACTTTTGTTATCGTAAATATAATTATATGTACCTTCTTATTCTTTTTATTTTTAGCTTTATCTAAAGCAGCGAGTAACCAGAAATTTCTCCTTTGGATTGGCAACACAATTTTACTATTTTTATTTTTTGTCGATATTGTCATTGCTCTCATCGCTCTTGGCTTCACTCTTCCTCTTGATCATTTAATATTTTTAGCATTAGGGCTTTTATTTATATTAATAGGCTATTTCAGTTCCAAAATCGATACGAGTAAATCAACGGTTTCATTGGAATGGAATGATAAACATCTTGAAAAAAGAGCTTCAAATATTTGTAGTATTTCAATGATAATAGCAGGTATTTTCCTAGCCGGGCTTCCATTTATCGTTCCTGTTCCGTATAGAGGTTATGCTATAATCGCAATTATTTTAGGAATGACGCTTGCCATTTTACCGAGTACGATTTACTTACTTATGAAAGACAGCAAGCAATCTACTCATTTAAAAAGGTAATAAAAAAATAGGAGGTTCTATACCTCCTATTTCAGCTAAACGTTTTCTTTTTCATTTTTTCTATCTCAACTAAAATCCCTTTCTCTATCCAGCCTTCTATTCCATCTCTTTTCACTAAATCATATCCTGAACAGCTTCCATCAATGAGAGAAACAATGTCCCCTTTCCTTACACATATTTGTGCACAAGAAATATCGGTTTTCACTGTGTAATCACCTGACTCAAGCTGCCTAATATATTCATTTTTCACATAAAGTAATGTATTCGTTTCCTTTTGCTTGCATATTGTGTATTCTTGCACCTTCTCCATCGGCTCTATGTAATAATATGGATATGTTACCCCGCCCTGCATTTCTGAATTCGCATTAAAATCTGCTATCACTTCAAACTCTAGAAAATAGTCTACATATGTATAAGAAAACATATCACCTGCTGGTTTCCTTTGAATGATAAATGCGTTTAATTGCCCTGCCTCTTTAATCGCATTTCCCCCATCCATCGCAATAATCTTTTTCTCCTTATCAATAACTGGATTATTAGACGGTGCTTTGTCTGAATAGTTTACAACAGGCCAATGACCGACAACTACATATTTATGTGCTCTATGTGATTTATTGAAAAACTCCGGCATTGCTATCGCATTTTTTCGTTCTGTCTCTTTCCAATCTTCTCTATCTTCAAGGCCAGCATGTACAAAGATATAATCTTCTGTTTCAAGCGCTGTTGGCAATTCTGTCAGCCACTTTATTTCTTTTGAAAAATGGCTCATTAATACTTCCCTTACTTTTTGAATAGGCGTACCTTCATGAATAGAGAAATGCACACACTCTAACCATTCATTAAAAATCGAATGCTTTCTCGTACATAAATAATTGATAAGACCAGGATTTTCATTTAAAAGCGCATCAACTAAAACTTCACAATTCCCTTCAACAACGTGAACATTTGAATTGTTCTTTACAAGATTCATAACGTAGTTTACGACGCCGATGCTGTCTCTTCCTTTCTCACAAAGATCACCATTAATAATTAAATAATCTTCATCTTTAAAGTTAACTTTCTGTAGTAATTCTTTTAAAAGAAGTAATTCTCCATGAATATCAGATATTACGATTACTCTAACATCATTAGGGATTGATAGTTTCTTTATTTTTTCCAAGTGTAAGCGCTCCAATCATTCTCTGTATTATTTACAAAAAAACAATTCAACAACATAAATTATAAACCTTTCTAAATGAAATAGGTTCTATATATTATGTCATATAGAACCTATCCTTCTTTATAATTCTTTATAAAAAGAAAAACTTACCTTATCATAACCTTCTCTTTCATAAAAGCGGTGAGCGTCTAATCTAGGAAACGCTGATGTAAGAACGATGGACTCACATTCGTTTTCCTTTCCCCAGTTCTCTATATAGGAGAGTAATACATTCCCATACCCTTTTGAACGATGTGCTTCTGCTGTTACAAGATCATATACGAAAACATGTTTCTCATTATAAAAATTCGTACAAATCGCTACACCAGCTAGACTAACTGCTTCATCCTCTTCATTACGTAGCGAAAATAGTTTATAATTCTCTTCTTTCATTTTTTGAAACAAAGAACTTGCTTCTTCTCTTGAAAGTTTAGTTCGCAATTGCTGTAATACGGGAAATACATCATGTAAATCCGCTTCTGTTACTACTTCTCTAATATTCATTATGATTCTCCCCTTACTATTTATAAAATTTTCTAAATGTTATATCATCATTATAGAAAGCCACTGTCCTTAGCTTAAGTGACAGTTTTATTCTTTTTTATAAGGCCAGTATGAAAAGGAGCGTCTACGAATGGATCTGACTATCCCATTAGTATTACAAAGTAAAACACCCCTTTACTTACAAATTTATGAATATATGAAACGAGAAATCTCTCATGGATCACTACGTGCCGGTACACGCCTTCCTTCTCACAGAAATTTAGCTATGCAACTTAATGTGAGCCGTATTACAGTGGAATCCGCTTATCAACAATTACTAGCTGAAGGGTATGTAGAAAGCAAACCGAAACGTGGGATTTTTGTTGCAGAAGTTGATATGGATGTCATTCAGAAGAAACAGCAAATTGCGTCAAACAGTGCAAATAATAAAGAAAACGAACAATATGATTATGATTGTAGTCAAGGGCTTATTGATCAAAAAGCTTTTCCGATAACAAACTGGAAAAGAGCATTACACGAAACTTTATTTCAGTATGAAAATGAATTATTTGCTAAGGAAGATCCACAAGGTGAGCTCGTTCTACGAGAACATATTTCAAAGTATTTATATCATGCTCGCGGGGTACATTCTTCACCTGACCAAATTATTATTGGAGCAGGTACGCAGCCTCTTCTTTGGCTACTACTTCAACTACTTGGTTCAAAAAAGGAATTCGGAATCGAAAACCCTGGATTTCACCGTATTCCTGCTATGATTCAAAGTTCTGGTCTTACCGTTCACCCCATCCCTTTAGATGATAAAGGAATTCATATTTCCGCTTTACGTGAATCGGGTTGCAATGTAGCTTATGTCACTCCATCTCACCAATTTCCACTTGGAATCATTATGCCATTATCTAGAAGACTCGAGTTATTAAAATGGGCGAATGATTGTAAGGGCTATATTATTGAAGATGATTACGACGGGGAATTCCGTTATATAGGAAAACCTATTCCTTCTTTACAAGGACTAGATGCAAATGAACGTGTTATTTATATGGGAACTTTCTCGAAATCTTTTTTACCTTCTTTACGAATGGGATATATTGTTTTACCACCTCATCTGTTAAGAGCCTATGAAGAGCTTGGTGGTATGTTTAAACAAACTGTTTCTACGCTGCAGCAACTTACCTTTGCCACCTTTATTCAAAATGGTGATTGGGAACGTCATATTAACCGAAGTCGGACGTTATATAAAAGAAAACATATTTCTTTAATTAAATCTATTACAAACGAGATGGGAAATAACGTTCATATACTCGGTGAACAATCCGGACTTCATATTGTACTTCACGTTCATAACGGGATGAATGAACAAGAACTTATTCATGCAGCCGCAAAAGAACGTATTAAGTTATACCCTCTCTCCACATACGATTCTGTTCATAATGTAATGGATGAATCGTATGTATTGCTCGGTTTTGGCAGTATTCCAGAGGATTGTATCGAAACTGTAGTTCAATTACTGAAGAAAGCCTGGTTCCTTAAATAAGAATAGCTCCACGCAAGTTATACTTGCGTGGAGCTATTTTCATTCACTATTTTTCTGATCTCGCTGCCCTTCCCGGACGTTTGACACCAGTTGTTTCTGTTGAATAGGAAGCTTCAATGATAGCAGTTGGATCTACAGAGAGAACGAGATCTTTCATTTTTGGATAAATGAAACGGTTTGTAATACAATAAATGATTCTCTTATGTTCTCCTAAAAAACCACCTTCTCCATGTAGATACGTAACGGATAATTGCAATTCTTTCATAAGCAGATCGCCTATTTCTTTATTTTTACCAGAAATAATCATGACGCTCTTTCCTTGGTTAATACCATCTAATATGAAATCAATCATCTTCGTAACAATATAGAAAATTGCTAATGAGAACATCGCTTGTTCGATTGAAAATAAAATCGCTACAAATGTGAAAATAACTGCATTTACAGCAAGTAAAAATGTACTAATCGGTACTTTAAAGTGTTTGTTCATCCAAACCGCTAACATTTCTGATCCATCTATTGCGCCACCCATTTTAACAACAATCCCAACGCCTATTCCAAACAGTACGCCACCATAAAGTACAATTAATAATTCAGAAGTTGTAATCGCCGGAAATGGTTTTAAATAGATTAATCCGAGTGTTGTAACTACATTTGCATAAGATGTACGGATGAAGAACTTCTTCCCCATTACTTTTGCAGTAAATAACAGGATAGGAATATTAAGTCCTAAAAACACTCCGTAAAGCGGTAATCCAGCAACTTTATTTGCCATAATAGCAATGGCCGTTACCCCACCATCTACTAAGCCATTAGGTGCTAAAATAAGCTCTAATGAACCCGCTACAATAATCGATCCAATTGTTAATAATACGTATTCAAATACTCTTTTCATTCATTACCCCCAAAACTTATATATTTTCTTAGTATTATTTTAACGTAATTTTACTACTAATTCAAAGATATGAGTTTATATACACAAAAGTTTCACCTTTACAGTGATTTTTTATGTAATTTATTTACAGAAACACACTTACGTATTACAGTAAGTGTGCTCCAAACATTTATTTAAGTTTTAAGTATGAATTCATTTTCATTTTTAATATTTCATCAACTGCCCTATTATAGCCACCAGCATTTCTAAGGGACTCACCAACTTTACGACTATTTTCTTTAAACTTCACATCATCCATTACTTTTTCTACAGTCTCACGTAACAATTCAGAACTTAATTCTTTACGATTAATCCTTATTCCAGCTCCTACTTCACTCACTCGTTGCGCAACTAAAGGCTGATCTCCTGTTACCGGAATTACAACTAACGGGACACCGTAATATAGTGCTTCACTCGAACTATTCATACCACCGTGTGTCACGAATACATCAGCATGCTGTAATATTTCTAATTGCGGTACGTAATTATACAACTTAAAGTTATTCGGAATGTTTTCAAATTGATTTATATTTATCTTCTTACCAACAACTAATACGACTGTCGCTTCTACATCTTTAAACGCTTCAAAACATTTTTCATATAGTTCAGGTTGTTCATTAAAAACTGTTCCCATAGAAATGAAAATCAGTTTTTCATCTTTTAAATCTTCCATAGAAAAGCTGTCTACTTCTTTTCGAGTAGCAATTGATGGGCCGACAAACTTATACGATTCATCGAATACATCTGAACGCGGCTGGTATTCTTTTGAAGTATATACAATAGTAATATCACCAGGATGATTCATAATATCATACATACTATTACATTTCATTCCATACTGCCTATTCCATTTTTCCATTCCCGCTAAACAAGATTGATATAACGGATTCGTTTCATCTACTTGTCTTGATTCTTGTTCATCATTAAAATTAATGTACTGATTAAAAGCAAATGTTGTACAAGAAGAAACGCTAGGTAATTTTAAAACATTGGCTATAATACGTCCTACGGGAAAATGATTATCGTATAGCAAGTAATCGTACTTTTCCCCTTTTGTTTCTTCTACAATTTGAGTCACAATACACTCTGATGCTTCAATCATATGAGATAGCATCGTCAAAGGACTCCCACCTTCATTTACTCGTTCCATAATATTAATTTGAGAGAGGAAATTCTCAAACACTCGGAATTCTGCACCTGTTGCTTCAATCTTCTTTCTATAATCTTCAATACAATACGAAACAACTGTCTCCCCTCGCCGAATTAACTCACTTACAATAGCTAAAGTCGGATTTATATGACCTTCTCCTGGAAAATTTATTACAAGTACATTTGCCATCATATTCTCTCCTATCTAACATTATTAATAATTAATTATATTAATTAATTTAAAACTATTATAAAGGAATCTATTCTAGTTCTTTATATTTTTCTCTTCATTTTATTATTGAGAAATATTTTTCATAACCAACATTATAATTCTTATAAAAGAGCGCTTAACTCTTCATTTACTGAAAATAAGAGATTTAAATTCAGGCATTTTTACAGATTTATCATCAGAAACATTATTTTGATAATTCATACAAAAGTAGAAAAATATAATTTTCACACTGATTTCTCACTATAAATTTATTTAAGTTCTAAGTTGTCCTCATCATTATCCACTTGGAACATATTCTGTTATATAATGAATTTATAGAATTTACAGAAAAAGAGGCGACTTCATGCTACAACAACTATTCACTTCACCTATTTTATCTATTCAAGCTTTACACCCAGGTTATGAAGACCATGCAAGCGATGTGTTTCTCGTCCGAACAGAAGATGCAGAAGTCATCGTTCGTTCTTCTAAAATGAATGAAGAGCCAAATAATGATTATTGGTGGGGATGTAAAAACCTATTTGGAATTGATCCAAGGAACGTACATCATTTAAAAGCTGTACATACATTGCTGCAAGAACATACTAATCTTCCTATCCCAACAATATTAGAAAAACATATTTTAAATGGCCGTGAATTCGTTGTAGCCGAAAAGTTAGTAGGTAACACAGTTCAATCTTTTATCGGGCAACCAGATTCTATTTTATTCAGTCTAGGAAAAGGGCTTGCAGAAATACATACATTTAAAGCCGATTACATAGGAAATGTGTCAGGTTCCTTCCAAATTACACTAGATGAATTCCAATCACACATTTTAAATGTGAATAAAGAGCTTGTGAATATGTTTTATTCCGATAATGAAAGCATACAAAATGCATTTCCTACTTTTGAATCACAACTTTCTTCCTTACCAGCACCAAAGGAATCAACGCTCGTTTTAATTGATATGGACCCTACTCAGTTTTTATCAGATGGTACAACTATTACGGGATTAGTAGATACAGAAGCCTATGCCGTTGCTCCCCGGGAGTTTGATTTTATCGGCTTAGAATATGTGTTTACAGAAAAAGAGGCACATGCTTTTAAACAAGGTTACGAAACCATTATGCCCCTTCCTCATCTTGCAGAATGTAGACCTCCCTATCGATATTTGTACCGGTTATTATCTGTTCAGGGCAGTGTGGAGTTAAAAAAGTGGCTTAGTCATCCATCCTATTTTTAAATACGAATGAGAGGGGTTATGAAATGAATATTGAACAAAAGAAATCTTTAATAGCAAACGAAATTCAGCAAATGAAAGATTTAGCTCATATTTGTGGGCAACACGATCAAATTGATTACTCATCAGATTTACATATAAACTTTTTAACTGCTCGCAATAATGAAGAGGTATATGATTTCCTATTTTATGATAATACTCAATTAATCGGTGCATTAAGTATGTATGATTTTGAAAGACCGACAAAACTGGAGTTAATAGGGTTTGTTCATCCGAACTATAGGAAACAACATATAGGCACTACTCTTTTACAAACCGCAATGAAAGAAATACGAATAAGAGCGGCAGATGAAGCTCTTATTATTATGAATGGGGATTCTGCTTCTGGGAAAGAATTTGCAAAACATATGAAGTTACCTTATTTATATAGTGAATATAGTATGGAGTTCAAAGCAAAAGAAGTACAAAAAACACCAAAGAATACTATACAGTTCCCTCTTGCCTCTTCAGAATCACTTCTTGATCTTATTGAAATTTCTAGTAAAGCTTTTGGAGATTCAGCAAAAAATACCGCTACATGGTTACAAAAAATGATGAATTCCCCTTCCCATCAAGTTTACTGTGCTCTTATCGACGAAAAAGTGATAGGAACGATTACAGTTTCTGAGCAAGATCAATCTACTACACTATCAGGATTCGCCGTTCATCCTTCTTATCAAGGTAAAGGATACGGAAAAGATATTCTTAGTTATATGGTACATACCCTTATTACAAAAGGAATTTCAACAATTGAATTAGACGTCGAAACGAAAAATAACCACGCTTTAAAACTATATACACAATGTGGTTTTGAAATGAAAAAGAAGCATGACTATTATAATGTAATGAATCTTGAGGTGAATACATATGTGTAAAAAACTAATTTATTCTGATTATGATATTTTCGCATCCCTTTATAATAAACATTGGGGGCATTATGCTGAACACTCCTATCTACTTTTGGAAAAACTCGTTTTACAGTATGCACCACCACATTCTCATATTTTAGATCTTTGCTGCGGGACTGGTCACCTTACTAAGAAATTAATTGATAATACTTTTTTAGTAACTGGTATAGATGGTTCTGCTCAAATGATTGAATACGCACGTCAAAACGCGCCAGACGCAACCTTTATCGTCGATGATGCTCGTTATTTCAATATAAATGAGCAATTTCACTATGTTATCTCTACTGGCGATAGCTTAAACCATATTTTAAAATTAGATGAATTAAAAAATGTTTTTCATAATGTTTACTCCGTATTACATAGCGAAGGTACATTCGTATTTGATATGAATATGGAGAAAGGTTTTCTTGAAAATTGGATTGCTTCATTTCATATTTCAGCGGAAGAATATGTATGTACAATTGATTCTACATATGATATAGAAAATAAAAAAGCAGAAATGAACTTTATACTATTTCAGCATGACATAGATAATTCTTGGACAAGAAGTGACTTTTCTTTTGAAGAAGCTTGTTATTATAAAGAAGAAATAATTTCTTCTTTGGAATCCGTAGGTTTTAAGAATATTCAACTACACGGTACGAATAGAGCATTTTTCATTTGTCAAAAATAAAAAAACTGAATCATATCGATTCAGTTTTTTCTTAGTATATTTACGACAGCAGCCGTTTCATTATTTTCTTTATACACTCGCGGGATTCTTCTGTCTAACATACAAGTAACTTCATAGTTAATTGTACCTAACATATCCGCTACTTCTTCTACCGCAATTTCTTCTTCACCTTGTTTACCGTAGAATACTACTTCATCCCCAACTTGTACTGGCATTGCTTTTGAAACGTCTAACATAAGTTGATCCATACAAACACGGCCAATAACAGGTACTCGAACTCCATTTATTAATGCATGCCCTTTATTAGATAACTGACGATTATATCCATCAGCATAGCCAATCGGTACAGTTGCAATCCATTCTTCACCAGTCGTTACATACGTATTCCCATAACTTACACCGCGATTCTTCTTCGCATGTTTAATATGAGCTACTTTTGATTTTAATGACAACGCAGGCTGTAAAGAAACGACTGCATGATCTACCTCTTTTGAAGGATACATTCCATATATTCCAATACCTACACGAACCATATTTTGAAATGTATTGCTAAGCTCCATTGAACCTGCACTATTTGAACTATGAATATATGGAATATGAATTCCTAATTCTTTTGCTGCATTGACAGCTTTCTCAAATAAACTTGTTTGCATATTCGTATATGATTTATCAATTTCATCTGCCGTAGAGTAATGTGTAAACATTCCTACTACCTCTACATACTCCATACGGTTTAATTCTTCTAAAAATGGTTTAACCTCTTCTTCTTGTAAACCGATACGACTCATTCCTGTATCAATTTTCACTTGAATTTGCGCTTTCTTTTGAAGACGGTTTGCGATTTCATTTATACCTTGTAAATCTTCACTTCTATAAACAGTCATCATAACGTCATATTGAATTGCCTCTTCCGCAGCTGCTACTGATGTATAACCTAAAATTAAAATCGGCACGTTAATTCCTGCTTCTCTTAACTCTATCGCTTCATCTACAAATGCAACTGCAAGCTGATCTATTCCTACTTCAATAGCAGCTTTCGCAACTTCAACCGCCCCGTGACCATACCCATTTGCTTTTACAGCAGCCATCATTGCAATATTTTCATCATTCACACGCTTTTTAAATTCTTTTACATTATGTTTTACTGCATTTAAGTCAACTTCAATAATTGTATCTCTTCCATATTTCAAACTCATTGGTCTAACTCCTAACTCAATAATTGCATTCCATTCTATTTCACGTTTCATATGACCTTTTACAATATAATACTTTTCAATATGCTAGTCAAACTACTAGAATTTTCAGAATTTTTAGTATGGTATAATACCCTCAAGAAACTATTATATACGGAGAAGAGGAGAATTACAATGGTTGTTCAATCTGCCTTACATCAACTTAAAGTTGCTGTTGATACTTCTATTCAAATGCTTATGCAATATAAAGAAGACGAATTAAAAATACACCCCATTCACTCAAAGCGGTCATTATTTGAAATGTGGGCACATCTTTCTCTTATTTGCCATGCAGATTTACTCATTTTAAATGGTATTACAGAAAAACAACTACACACTTTCTATAAAGAACAAACGCCCAAAACAATTACGCAAATGCAAAAAACGATGCTACAGGGCTACGATTTACTTTCTAAAACTTTTTTATCCTATTCCAATGAAGAATTAGCGGAAATTAAGACTGCTTATTGGGGTATTTCTTATTCCCGCTTTGAATGGTTACTTGAAATTGTTGCCCACTTTTATCATCATCGTGGGCAAATTCATATTTTATTGTGCGAGCACATTAAAGATCCTAACATACCTTTATTCCAATAAAGGTATGTTAGACGACATGAAAATTCTCTAAAGCAAATAAAATACCACCTTCACTCGCCTTCTTTGTAACGAAATCAGCTTTTGTTTTTAGTACTTCTCCGCCATTCCCCATCGCAATTCCTAATCCTACATATTGCAACATCTCAATATCGTTTCCACCGTCACCAAAAGCAATTGCTTCTGATTTACAAATGTTTAAGTGATCCAATACTTTTTGAATTGCGGTGAGCTTCGATACTTTATTATCTTCCAATACATTTATGACATAACCATGAAAACGGTCGAATGTAAGCATTGGGTATTTTTCAATAAATTTTTGAGATTCTATTTCATCCGCATACAAACATAAACAATAGATCTCTTCAGACAAATCCTTGCTTTTTTCAGGGTACTCCCCTAAATTTAACGTCTCGCTAAGCGCTTGCATTACACGCTCATTATCTGAGGCTATTCCGTTCATTGTAAAACCCTCAGTAAAATAAGAAACGCCGTGACCATGTAATTCTGCAAACTCTGAGATATCATGAACGATTTCACTTGAAAGTACCGATTTATGTAGAACTGTTTCCCCACACTTAATATGTGCACCATTTGCAGAAATAATTGTATGTATGCCCAGCTCTTTAAATTGCGAACATAAGCTATATGGTCTCACTGTTGTAACAACTACGTGAATTCCTTTATCTATTAATCTTTGTATCGCTTCTTTTGTACTTTCGTGCATACTTCTATCAATCTCACTTAAAAGCGTACCGTCAACATCAAAAAACACTACTTTGTACACGGGTCTTTACATCCCGTCCAAATGATTCGTATCATTAATGAAATGTACCGTTTTTTGTTCGCCATCAATTTCAATTAAGCTTATTCCCGTATCTCCCATTTTAAAATAATAGTCCATTGAAATGGGCATTTTGAAAAACGCACGTAATAGACTATTTATTACACCACCGTGTGCAACGATTGCTATCCGTTCATACGTATTCTCTGTCACGATTTTAGAAAAGATTCCTTCTATTCTCATTCTAAATTCAATAAATGATTCCCCATTTTCAAAACGGTCATGAAGAAACTTTGGCTCTGGATATTTCTTTGCTTCTTCAAAAGATAAGCCTGCTTGCACTCCGTTATTAAACTCCATTAATTCCTCTTCTAGTTGAATTGGGCATCCAATTCCTTCAGCTAACGTTTCACCAGTTTCACGAGCACGCTTTAATGTACTTGCCCAAATGAAATCTGGTGGAAAATCTGCTTTCACTTTCTGTACAAGCCTTTGCACTTGCTGTCTTCCTTTTTCTGTTAATTCAAAGTCAGCTCGCCCTTCATGTACGTTTAAGATATCAGCTTCTGATTCTCCGTGGCGTATTAATAATATTTGCACTTGTTTCCCACTCCCTTGTTTAATATCCACAAAATTCCATTATATCATATTTTAAATTTTATTTAACAAAAATATATTACTTTGACAGTTTTTTAACCGTCTAGTAAACGTGTTATTCCACTTAACATTTCCAAACACTCTAAACTTATAATTCTTTGAAAAGTGACAAACAAAAAAGCCCTATCCATAATGGCAAAGGACTAATATTTTTTATCCTACTCAAAAATAAAAAGAGAAATGGCATCCCATTTCTCTTTTTCACTCTTATTGTTCTTTTTGTGTATCTGAAGAAGGCAATTTCTTCGCTTGTTTTTCTTTAAAGATTTCTCCAATGGCCCCGAGAGTACCAAGCGTCTCAATTGCATTAGACGGAATAAAGACTTTATTTGCTGGCCCTTTTGCAACCTCAATCAATGATTCAAATGATTTATAAGCAAGTACGCGTTCATCTAAATCTGCTGCACGAAGTAATTCAATTCGATTTTGTTCTGCTTTTGCAATTTCCTCAATCGCTCTTGCTTCCCCTTGCGCTTCTAGTTCTTTTGCTTCCTTTATACCTTCAGCTTCTCGAATACGTGCTTCTTTATCCCCTTCAGCCATTAAGATTTTACTTTGCTTTTCCCCTTCAGCACGAAGGACTTTATCTTGTTTTGCGGCTTCCGCTTCTAATATGATTGCACGTTTATTACGCTCTGCTTTCATTTGTTTTTCCATTGATGCTTGCACATCTTTCGGCGGATTAATATCAACAACTTCAACACGTTCAATACGAACGCCCCATTTTTCTGTTGCTTCATCAAGTGCTAAGCGAATTTCTGTTGAAATTTTTTCACGACCTGATAACGTTTCATCCAGTTCCATATTACCAATGATTTGACGCATCGTTGCAGAAGTAATGTTACGAACACCATATTCATAGTTTGAAATACCATATGTCGCAAGTTCCGGTTCCACAATTTGATAGAAAATAATTGTATCAATCTCTACTTGTACATTATCTTTCGTAATTACCTTTTGGGGTGGTACATTCGTTTGTTGAATACGTAAGTCATGATATACACGAACTCGATCTACAATCGGGATTAATAAATTTAATCCTGGCTGCATAACACGTTGAAACTTACCAAATCTTTCAACAACTCCAACTTTTTGCTGTGGAATAATTTTAATTGTTAACGCGATAAATGTAACAACAATTAGTGCTAAAATAATCGTTAATGTTAATGCTACTGCCATATTTATTCACTCTCCTTTTTAACTTGTAATATAGTACTATTCCTCTTTATAACAATAACTTTTTCTCCAACATCAATTGGATCATCTGCAATAGCTGTCCAAGTATCTCCATCCACCTTCACAATACCATTCGCTTCATTTGTAATCGCTTGCATAACAATGCCTTTTTTACCGACAAGCAAATCTACTGTATCAGTAAAACCTTTTGCTTCTCGAAAGTTTTTTGAAATTCTTTTCGTAAAGAAAGTCAATGTTAAACTTACAATCGCACCAGCAACAACTTGTAACAGTAGTGCTTCAGGGGCAAACAAAGCAATTAGACCTCCGACAACAGCTCCAATTCCAAGCCAAAGCATATAAAACGTAATCGACAACAGTTCCGCAATAAATAAAATACCAGCTATTATAAACCAAATTACCCAAGCAGCCATATGCAACCCTCGCTTTCTTTCTCATTTTCTATATGTATATGAAGAAAAGAATGGTTTATCCGCCCTTTCTTATACCGGGGCATTTACTACAAGCTATTGTACATATTCACTGTTATAAAAAGCATCAATAAAATACTATATTAATATATTCTTCATTATACATGACATTTCCTTTCAAAAAATGACAAAAAATTAAATTCTTTCACAATTCCAACTTTCAAATTATAATTATTCTAACTATTGGAATGTTTTTCCTCAGGAAGGTTGTGTACTTATTGCAAAATCGTTCACTAATTTACTATTTAGGCTCTAAAATATGCATTACTCTCGCTGACATCGTATACATCATGATTATTACAACTCATATGTATATCACAACGAAATCAGCTACATTAACCGCGCTTTTTCCATTAGTACAAGTCATAACTAATCTTATAGCAAATACATCTGCACCACTTATCATGAATCGTTTTTCATCTTATTCCTTACTTTTCACACTACAATGGACAAAAACTGTTCTATTATTTTTATTAATGATATTATTCCCAGCCCTTTCCTCAAACGTTGTAACACTATTCATTTTCATTTTTTTCATTTCTTTATGTAGCGGCTGGAGCGCACCGTTATTATACGGTATCCTTCCTCGCCTTACACGAAAAGAACAATTAGTAAAAGTAAATAGTATTTTTTCCTTTTCCACACAAATTGCGCAAGCCGCTGCTTATTCATTTACAAGTGTTATAGTTCTTCTTATCGGTGCTACTTCTACACTCATGATGAATAACATTTTGATGATTTTTGGGTGTGTTGCACTACACGTTTCATTACGTTCCATACATACTGAACGAGTAATTGAACCTTCTTCTTCAAAAGGCGCTGCTTTACTGGAAGGTTGGAAACTCTTATTTCAGAACCCCTCTCTCCGTACCGTTACATGTATGGACTTAATTGAGACTTTCGCAGGGACGATATGGATCGGCGCTATTACGATGGCTTATGTAACAACTGTCCTTCATAAAGGAGAAGAATGGTGGGGATATATTAACACAAGTTATTATGTGGGGACGTTAATTGGCGGGATATTAGCGTGGAAAATGAGTACATACATTCAAAACAATTTAATACGCTCCATGGCGATAGGCTCTCTTATGTTTAGTATTCTTACATTTTTATATGGTATGACAAGTAGCGGGTTTATTGCGCTTTTTCTATGCGTTCTAATGGGGCCATGTTATCAAATTAGAGATATTTCTCAAACGACGGTTTTACAATCCAGCGTCGCTCCTTCTTTATTATCCAAAATTTATACAGCACACGGCGCACTTCTTTCAACAGCTTCTGGTCTTTCTATGCTTAGTGTTGGCATTATTACCGATCTGTTCGGTGTTCGTACTATTTATATTCTCGCTTCAATCCTTATATTGTGCTCTGCTTGTTTATCATTTAACTTATTAAAATATGATAAGACAAAGCAAAAAAACATTTCACTTTAATGAACAAAATAAATAGGACAGGAATTCCTGTCCTATTTATTTTATTCATGATAAGTTAGGGATTTTCCGATGCTTTGTCGCTTGTTCAAAAGCGTATGCTAGTTTAATCAAGGTCCCCTCATAAAAAGCAGTGCTTGCAAGAGTAATTCCAAACGGTCTTCCGTTATCCATATATCCCGCAGGTATCGCTATAGACGGATAACCTGCTTTCGCACATATAGTCGAGCCGATATAGGAAGGGAATAGAATCGCATCGAGATTATATTTTTTCAGTGCAAAATCAATACCTTGTTCTTGTGAAAAATATATATCTGCTAATCTTGCATTTAAATATTCTGGATTTCTTAACGTATTAGGAAAATCTTTTCTTCTTTCTAACTTATTTTGTCCATATTTTAAAGCTCTTTCAGCTATGTTTTCATTAAACGCCATTAACTTTGAAATAGAATGTACTGGCATAGTAGAAGGTAATTTAGAAAGATAGTTATCTAAACTATGCTTTAATTCATAGAGCGATACTCCCCAGCTCCATTCTCTATGAAAAGACGGAATATCAATATTTTCTACTACTGTTGCTCCCTCACTACGCAATACTTCAATCGTTTCCTTAAACAATTTTTCATCATATTCACCAGTTTCATAATAATCTTTTGGTGCATTGCTATATACACCAATCTTTGCTCCATGTAAACCGTTAACATCAAGATATTTTGTATAATCATGTTCTGCTATACCTTCACTTTTATGAGTAGCTACATCCTTCTCGTCTACCCCAGTTAAACTCCCTAGCAAAATAGCAGCGTCTGTAACCGTTCTAGCAAATGGACCAGCTGTATCTTGCGAATACGTGAACGGAATAATGCCTCTACGACTAATTAGACCAACAGTCGGTTTAATACCGACTACAGAATTTTGAACAGCCGGGCTTAAAATAGAAGCATCCGTTTCCGTTCCAACAGATACTACTGTAAAGTTAGCAGCAACTGCAATCGCAGACCCCGTACTAGAGCCACCAACAAACATATCATCCTCGCCCGTCCCATATGGATTGATTGTTTGTCCACCTCTTGCACTATATCCAGCCCACATGTCAAAAGACATTGCATTTGCTAATTCTGTCATATTTGTTTTTCCTATTATTACTGCTCCTGCTTCTCGAAGTTTCGTAACGAGAAATGCATCTTCACTACTTATATTTTGTTCCAAGGCAATCGTACCTGCACTTGTATGCATAGAGTCATTCGTTTCAATATTGTCCTTAAGTAAAACAGGTATACCATGTAATGGTCCCCGTCCACCTTTTGTCTTTCTTTCATAATCTAACGCTTCTGCAATAAAAATAGCGTCTGGATTGATTTCTAAAATAGAATTGATTTTTGGTCCTTCTTGATCATATTTCGCGATTCTATGAAGATAATGCATAACTAATTCTTTTGAAGTTAATTGCCCAGCTTCCATCGCTACTTGTATATCATGAATTGTTAATTCTTTTTGTAATCCAGCATTGAACTGAATCTCCATCTTCATTCTCCTTCTTTAAAAGCTTTTATTGATAACGTGTATCTATTACTTTTTCATTTTCTCCGCTCCTCGCATATACAACTACAATCCCTTTCAAAGAATTCAACTTACCAATGTAAAAACCTTTTATTTCCTGAAAAATAAAAAAAGTCTGAAACGATTAAATTTCCGCTCCAGACTCTTTTATTACTTTACATATACCTCATCTAACAAATGTAAAAACTCACCTTGTTTCCCAGCTAATGCAGGGCATTTTGCAATATCCATCCATTCGTAGCAAAATACTAATCCTTGATCTTCCTCACCAGCACTTACAATATGTTCCCAATCATCTTTTACATCTGTTAGTAAAGTTACGTGGAAAAAATGCCGCTTTTGATATTCCTTTTTCTCTTTCACAAGTATGATGTAATCGGCTAGGAATCTTTCTATGCATAAATGACGTAATCCAGACTCTTCCTGTACTTCACGTAAAATTGCTGCTTCTAACGTTTCCCCTTCGTCAACTGTTCCCCCTGGTACTTGTATACCAGCTTCAGGTATATCACGATGTTTAAAAACAAGCAGTTGCATAACTCCTTCTTTTTCTCTTGTCACATATGCGTGTACTTTTTTCTTATATAACACCGTCATAATCCTTCTCTCCCCTCAATTACTCACTGCGTTACTTCTTCAAGCGTCAGCTGATTTTCATATAAATATGTAGCTTGTGGGTTACCCACATACCTTACGTGCCATGGTTCATATCGATAGCCCGTAAGCGATTCTTTCTCTTTTGTATATCGAATTACAAACCCAAATTTATGGGCATTTTCAGACAGCCACTGCCCTTCTTTCGTTTCACCAAAAATTGTCTCTAGCTGAAACTTAGCAGCTTGAGATGTAATATCCATAGCAAGCCCTGTTTGATGTTCACTCGTACCAGGAACCGCACTCGACATCGCTGTTTTTACTTCTCCATCTTGCTTTTTATACATCGTATTTAATGCTTTTTGTCGATCGAAAGATCTAAATCCCGATACTGCAAATAAGAAAATATGCTCCTTATCAGCTTGCTGAAACATTTCCTCTAGCGCCCCTGCTGCTTCTTTCCTCATTTTTTTCTTTTCTTGATCACCTTCACTTGAGTAGCGCACTTTCGGAATAACTAAATCTGGCGGTCTGTATCCATCTGGTAAACGTCTACTTTTATTCACAAGCACAAGCATCGAATTCGGATTACTAATTACCGCAATATCACCATCCATATTGGCAATCGTTTCTTTCGCTTTCGGAAATATGTTATTCACATTTACCTCGCGCGCCTGCTTATCCTTATACATTTTATAATTGATTCCTGCTACTCCAACAATGAGTATCATCGCTACGATACCAAGTAGTATCCATCTTTTTTTCATATAACGACCTCTTATTTTAATAATTTGGCCATTTCATACTCATCGATGTTCTCTCCACCGATAATAAGAGCTGCTCTTTTGACACCTTCTTTCTCAAATCCAACTTTTTTATATAGTGCCTGAGCTCTTGTATTGTGGGCCATTACCGTTAATTCTAAACGCCATACATCATGTAATCTTGCCCACTTCTCAGCCTCTTTAAACAATCTCGTCCCAATACCTCGCCCGCTATACTCTTGCAAAATACCAATTACAATACTTGCTACATGTCTCTTTCTTTGAATATTATTTCCATTCACTAAAATAAACCCTACTATACTTTCTTCTTCAACTGCTACGAATATTGTTGCATATTCATTTTCTATAAAGCGATGAATCATTTGTTCTTGTTGCTCGGCTGTAAATTTTCTTTCTCCTGGTTCATATAGCATAAATTTCGTTTCTTCATCTAGTTGCTTACTTAATTGCAAAAATGGTGCTGCATCTTCTATTTTGATCTCCCTAATCACTTTTATCACCCTACCAGTTTTATAATAAAAAGTTTTCCTTGTAAAAAGATTTTCTCTACTTTTCCGAAAATCCCTTTGTAAATCTCCCAGTATAATTTGACAAATTTCGATATTATCATAACAACGGCAAATTATGTCTATTCTGTGACACCTCATCATTACAAAGAAAAAACGCAAGCTTTACACTCACGTTTTTTCAGACTCTCCCACTAATTTATGTTTCATTTTATCCATTCACCTTTTCCGCCTGCCAGAAATATTCACCAAACGCTTTTGCAAGTACATCAATTGATCGATTTAGTTCTTCCTCCGTATTATCTACGCCACCAACTTCAATTAATATCGCTTGTCCTGATAAGTCTTGATTGTAGACACCATTTCCTGTTTGGAATCCTTTTTGAATGACACCACGACTGACTCCTGGATATTTCTTATTAATTTCCTCATGAAGAGCTGTTGCTAATTGTAAGTTCTTTTCATAATTTTTATTGCCTTTCCCTATTACGAAAGCAAGCTTTGCATATGATTTATCTCCAATTGCTTTTGTCGTGACATTTTTCCGAGCACTATCACGATGCAAGTCAAAGAAGTACTGCAGTTCTTTATTACCTGTCATTGCTTCTTGTACAATTTCCCGTGACACTTTGTAAGAACTATTACTATTTAACCCTTTACTAATCAACTTTTGGCCGACATCAGTCTTGTCGTTAGTAGCTCCTATCCCTTCACTTTCTAATTGTTCACGAAATCGATCGCCCACTATTGAAATATTAGTGACGGAACTTGTTGCTTTATTCGGATTTGGATCGTTTGCTAAATTTAGTAACGGCAAATAAGATTCCCAACTATGCGAATGATAAATAAGCGCAACTTGTCTTTTTCCTGTTGTTTGAGCCGGTTGCTTTTTCTCTTTGTTCGTATTCGGCTTTTGAGCCTGCCCACCTTCACCAGTTCGTTCTTTTACCACTTCTTCAAGCGGAACGCTCGACTCTATCGGTAAGTTAGAGTAATTTGTCCCTTCACCCGCAATAACAATTTCTGTATCGTACTTTCCAAAACCAGGTAGCTCTTTTCCGACAAAACTGCGTACATCATTAAAACGAATATTCGTAGCCATAGAAAAGAGAAACGAAGAAATTGAAAATTCTTGATTTAAATTTCGATACTCCTGTGTAAAATAATGATTCTCTTTCCCAAGAACGTACATGTAACCATTCATCGATAACTCATTTAACCAATTATATAAATACGTTGACTTTGTCTCTTTCATAGAGGTTACCATCATACTAATAAGAAAAAAAGTCGCTAGTACTGTAGTAATAATAAATAAAACTAACTTACGTACACTTGTGAACTTCACATAAAAAAAGCCTCGATTCATACTATCACCCTCTCTATTTCAAGTTATGTACAAGCTCTAGAGAATAGACCGTCTAAATTCCGGCTATATTGTTAATGAGGTGAAATGAATTGAAGCTACTAATAGGAACATTACCCATTGTACTATCATTTATTTTTTATTGGCTTGCTAAGCATCCTACAATCCGTGTTGCTTTACATATTTCAGCGTACTTAGCACTTTATGTACTCGGTACAATTATTTCTATTAATATATATGATGTTTTAATACAAGATTTAGTTTTCATGACAAGCATTCATGGAATTTTACTAAATCCATTTTTTCTTATATCAGGAGCATATATAGGGATATACACCTTGCACTTAATCTTGTCTTACGTTATTACGAAAATAAAAAATGGAGCGTAATAAAATGCAACCACCATTCATCTGTCATACATGCAAAAAAAGAATTGTGCGAAAGAAAGATCTTATTATTGCCACATCGTACTTCCGCTTTTATTTATTTCACAGTGATTGCTTTAAACGACAGCAAGTGTTCATCTCACGATTTATCCCTGTAAATACGCTTTTTAATTTCTTTCTTATTATATACGGACTTATTTTTGGCAGCATGCTTATGATTACAGAACCATCTATTATTTGGGTGATTTTCTTATTTCCCATTTTATATCGGTTTCTTTCCTATTATTATATTGAACGTTTTTTCTCTACATAACGTGCAGACTGTCCTCTAGGAATACTTAGACATTCCCACTCATTTTCTTTTAACATCTTCCCAATGTAAATAATCTGTCCAATATGCAAAGCATAATGAGAAATTTGTCTTTCAATTGCTTGCATGACAGTATGTGCTTCACCGCGAATATATACCGTCTGTAATAAATCTTCTGGCGTTAGCACATGCATCGTTTTCAAAACATATTCCCATCCTTCATTCCATGCTGCGAGAACCTCTTCCTTAGAATGATAACCATCTTCAAATTCGGCGTCTCGGTTACGATCTATTTTTTCACCATCAGCTGTTAAAAAATCCGTCCATCTAGAACGCATATTACCTTGCAGATGCTTTATAATAACTGCTATACTATTTGTTGCTTCATGAGAAGACCATTCAATCTGTTCATATGATAATTGAGAAAGCACCCGTTCCCCTTGTTTCTTTGTTGCTTCAAAATTCGAAATGGCACATTGTAAATATTCTCGTCCAATATCCATGTTCCCCCGCCTTTACACTAACTAATTTTCGTTCCATTTGGTAATTCCATATTGGGCTGAAGTAATACGACATCACCGGCTTCAGGTACTCCCCCTAAAACAAGCACTTCTGATTTAAATCCAGCTACACATTTTGGCGGAAAATTTACAACAGCAACGATTTGCTGACCGATTAAATCTTCTGGGGTATATCTCTTCGTAATTTGAGCACTTGACTGCTTAATTCCAGGCTCTCCAAAATCAATTTCTAGTTTAATCGCTGGAACTCTTGCTTCTTTAAATTCCTCTGCATGTGTTACAGTTCCAATTCGTAATTCCAAAGCTAAAAAATCTTCAAAATTAGCCATTTTATCATTCCTCCCATTTATTACTTAGACAAAACAATAAAATCCCCTTTAAAAAAAGAAAGGCGCCTAAGCACCTTTCTTTTGTAGTTCACTTGATTCATTTGATTTATAGAAGAAGAAACCAAGAATCCCGCCAATACATGATGGGATTAACCATCCTATTCCTTCATTATATAATGGTAACATTTGTAGTACGTTAGAAATCGCGTCAATTTTAATGTTCGCACTTTCTAAACCGTTAAAGAAACTAATTAACAATGCGCCTAAAATGGCTCCAATATAAATGGTATTACGCTTCCCAATCCATTTATGGAAGTAAGAAAGTACGATTAATACGATTGCAACTGGATAAATGATCATTAACACTGGTAAAGTAACTGTGATTAATTGTGTTAAACCTAGGTTAGATACAATTAAACTAAACACACATACCATCGTTACAATCGCTTTATGCGAAAGTTTAGGGAATAAGTTTGTAAAGAAGCCAGCACAAGCTGATGTTAATCCAACAGAAGTTGTTAAACAAGCAAGTATAATAACGAGCCCTAATAAAATTTTACCACTTGTTCCATATAACTCATTTACAACATTCGTTAAAATAAGTCCACCATTCTCTGATACACCAAGTGATGTACTTGTTGAACCAAGATAAGCAAGTGATAAATAAATTAACGTTAAACCAAGTACTGCAATAATACCTGATACTACTGTTATTTTTGCAACTTGACTACTTTCTTTTATTCCTTTAGAACGGATAACTTGTACAACGACAATTCCAAATACAAGCGCACTAATTGCATCCATCGTTAAATATCCTTGTATAAATCCACCAAAGAAAGCATTTTCTTTGTATGCTGCTAGTGGCGCAGCTGGTTCTCCAATTGGATCAATAATTGCCTTTCCAACAATAACAGCAACAATCAATACTAACAATGGTGTAAGAAATTTTCCGAACCAATCCACTAATTTAGATGGATTTAATGATAAATACCAAGTTATTCCGAAGAAAACTATCGTGAAAAGAAATAGCATGTACCATTCGGAAACCAATGCCTCTGATAAAAATGGCTTCATACCCATTTCAAATGAAACGGCTCCAGTACGCGGAATCGCGAAAAATGGTCCAATTGCTAAATAACTAATCAATGGGAAAATAAACGCGAATATTGGGTGAACTCTAGAAGATAGCGCTTTCAAGTCCCCCTCTACAAACGCGACAGCTGTTACAGCTAATAGGGGTAATCCGACTCCCGTCACAAGGAATCCAATTGTAGCAATCCAAACATTCTCTCCAGCTTGTTGCCCTAAAACTGGTGGGAAAATTAAATTTCCTGCTCCTAAAAATAGTGCAAATAACATTAAACCGATTGCTACCGTATCACCTGGCCTTAAACGTCCCTTCATACTTTTCATTTGCATAGCACTTTTTCATTGTTTATCTCTATTTTCACAATATGCTATGCATCCTCCTCTCTGCTCAAGCTGATAAAATATGCCCCTTACAAAGCAGTGTCTTTCTCCATAATTTCTCCATTCCCCTTATTTTTACTCTAATTATTAATTTTTGATTTTTTTGAATATTTAACTCATTAGAGTGGTATTGCGTGGAGTATAGTTGTCAGACCTCTTTGTTTTTATCACACATATAGTAACATATTTAGTTGAAAAATAAAAACATATTTTCAAATTGATCTTTTTGAAAATCAAAATTATCTACATTTTTTATTCTTTTACACAAATATTGTTACAATCTCGACTTTTATCCTATCATTATTTTTAAATAACTTTATTCAAGTAACATAACAAAAACCATCCAACATAATTAGATGGCTTTTGCATGTTACTCTATCGTTTCAACTTCGCGTGGATTTTTCATCTCTTCCACATACACAACTCTAAATCCGTGATCTTCTAAATCTTTCAGTAACGTCTCTAATTCACCGTCGTTAAACTCTTCTCCTAATGTAAACATAATTCTCCGAACTAATAAGGCGTCATTATCAAAAGTCATTAAACTTTGGATACCTGTATATTTCTTTAATACTGTCGATAATTTTTGAATGGCCCCATTATAATCTTGTGTCCCAATCATGACAGAATATTTACTAGAATGAACGCCCCAAGCATCTTCTAATAACTCGAAAACCTTTTTATGCGTTAAAATTCCAAGAAAGACTCCATTTTCATCAACTACTGATAAATAAGGTAATTTTTTTATTGTAAAAAACACTTTAAAGAACGAAGAATCTTCTCTAACATAACCTTCTTTATCATTTAATAATTGTACTACACTCTCTTCCAGCGAACCTTTATATTCTAAAATATCTACTTTGTATACATTCCCTAAATATTTCTCTTTTTTTTCATCTAAAACCGGTACACAACGATACCCAGTTTTATTTAAATGCTCCAGTGCTTCCCCTATCGTAATTGAACTTGAGCAAAATAAAACTTCCCTTTTCGGCACATAATTCCCTTTAATCCTCATAAACAGCCTCCTTATGTTAAAATACTTTCTGTGCCATAACTATATTATATTTTCAGAAAAAAATAAATAATTTATTTTACTTTTCTGAAAATTATTCATTTTCTTGTCATAATTTATTCACGTTTCATTCACTTATATCCCCTACAATACTAAATTTCTTTAAGAAAAATATATTGTAACTTACGCCGAAAAAAGCTAAAATAAGAATAAGAATTTTCTGAATACTCTAATAGTAGGTGGTTACATGTCTTTATTGCGCTCACATATATGTAAATTTATCGTTGGTGTTCTCATTATATTTATCATTAGTCCTATTCCTGCATTATTCATTACACATAAATACTCATACATAACTGGCTTTATAAGCATTTTTCATAACTTCGCACAACTTTCTTCTATGACAATTCCAAAGATTGATTGGATGCACGAATCTATCTTTTTCTCAGCAAATCAAATGGTTCATACTTCTAATCATTCAACACCGTTATTCCCTTACATATGGGAAATATATTTTTTATCGATTGTTCGTTTTACCTTTACTCTTGCGATTGGATTCTTTATCAGCTTAGGGATCGGCCATTTATTTTTTAAAGCACCTCAATCGGTTAAGAAGTTCACTTATTTATTAAAATGGATACCGTACTCTTTTTGTACTGTATTATTACAATGTTCGGTCTTATTACTACTCCTATACATCGCAAAATTGATAAAGCTTTCTTACTACTCATCTTTTATCATCGTTTGTAGTACTTCCATGATTATCGTTATGCAAGCAATAAAAAAGTGGGTTCCTTTCTTAAGTAACACCAATGAATATGAAATAAAACAATCTTCTTTCCTTGTAGATACATTGTTTTTAGCGCTTACTTCGAATCATAAATCTATTCTAGGTTCCATTATTCTTTCATTCGTTATTATGGAATGCGTTTTTCATGCAAGCGGACTATTGCAATTTGTCGTTCAATTCGGTGGAAATGCACCTGTTATTGTTACAATTAGCTTATTACTTTTGTATATCCCGTATTGCATACTCTCTTTCCTTCAAACACTATGGACGACAAATCACGTTAAACAACAATCATACGCTTTAACGAGAAGTATTCCAAAACCTTAATTTGAAATAACCCTCTATAATCTGAAAGTAGGGGGTTATTCCTTTTGTATAGCGGACAAAATAACAGCAAATTCAAAAACTATTGCAGAAACATGCCAATATTTACCCTTTTTCTTTGACTATTCTTTTCGTTTGGATTTATTATAAAAGCATAACATAATCGCAGGAGGTGACATCTTTATTCCAAACTACGGAATAGAGAACACACTTGGACATATTAAATATTTTTCTCATCTTTGTGCTCATCCTTATTTCCGGCTTTTTCGTTGCATCAGAATTCGCTGTTGTAAAAGTACGAAAAAGTCGCATTGACCAACTTGCAAATGAAGGCAATAAACAAGCTTTAGCTGCAAGAAGTGTCCTATCTAATTTAGATGTTTATTTATCAGCTTGTCAGCTCGGGATTACGATTACTTCTTTAGGGCTTGGTTGGCTTGGTGAACCGACTGTGGAACATTTACTACGACCGCTCTTTGAAAAGATTAATATTACTGGAACAATGGCGAATACTTTATCCTTTATTATTGCTTTTAGTGTTATTACATTTTTCCATGTTGTATTAGGTGAATTAGTTCCAAAGTCTTTCGCCATTCAAAAAGCTGAAGCAATCACACTTAAGTTTGCACGACCACTTATTTTATTTGATAAAATTATGTATCCATTCATTTGGCTACTTAATAGTACGGCAATCTTTTTCACAAAACTACTCGGTTTAGAGCCTGCGAAAGAAAATGAACTTGCCCATTCTGAAGAGGAACTACGACTCATTTTAGGTGAAAGTTTCAAAAGCGGCGAAATAAACCAAACCGAATATAAATATGTAAATAATATTTTTGAATTTGACGACCGGGTCGCGAAAGAAATTATGGTCCCTCGTACAGAAATGATTTGCTTATCTACTGAAAATACGTTAGAAGAGAATATGGATATCGTCGCAACTGAAAAGTATACACGCTATCCTATCATCGAAAAAGATAAAGATGATATTATCGGTATGATCAATACGAAAGAAGTATTTCACGATCAAACGAAAGGCATTCATAAACCACTTGAATCTTACATACATCCAGTACTAACTGTATTTGAAACTGTTCCAATTCGCAAAACATTAGTACATCTACAAAAGAATCGCGTTCAGATGGCAATCATTATGGATGAATATGGTGGTACTGCTGGACTTTTAACAATGGAAGATATTCTTGAAGAAATCATTGGAGAAATTCAAGATGAGTTTGATGCGGATGAATCACCTATGATTGAAAAACGTACGCCGAAGCTTACTGTTTTAGATGGGAAGGTGCTCATTTCTGAAGTAAATGATATGTTTGGCCTACATATTGATGATAGCGATTTAGATACAATTGGAGGCTGGCTCCTCTCTCAAGCAGTTGATTTAAATATTGAAGCTGGTTATTCCATTGAATTTGCCGGTTTTCAATTTAAAGCACTAGAACTTGATGGACATCAAGTGAAAAAAATTGCGGTACATAAATTAGACACGAAGAAGGAGTTATAAAGTGACAGTATTATTAACAATCTGTATCATTGCCTGTTTCATTGTTTCATTTCTCGCCTTTATTTATCCTATCATTCCAGGCATCCTTGCTGTTTGGGCTGGATATTTCATTTACCATTTTGGTATAAATGGCGGAGAACTAACAACTTCCTTTTGGATTATTCAAGTCATTTTCACACTATTTATTTTCGTGGCTGATTTTATTGCAAATGGATATTTCTTAAAGAAATACGGAAGTTCTAAATGGGGAGAACGTGTCGGTATGATTTCTATCATTGTCGGATCTTTCTTCTTCCCACCATTCGGTTTAATTATCATACCGTTCTTATCGGTATTTATTACGGAACTCATGCATAAAAAAGCGCCAAAAGACGCCTTTCTAGTAGGAGTTGCTACTGTAGTTGGTTTTTTAAGCAGCACAGTAGCGAAAGCTATTCTCCAAATCATTATGATTCTTATATTTGTATGTTATATCATCTTTTAACCATCCCAATTTCGGGATGGTTTTTTTAATATGAAATACCTACTCGACTATTCTCATATTTGTTTTCACTACACAGATTCCACGTAAATTGCGCTGTATCACCAACTGTTATTTTCGCTCCCCCTTCTGGTAATACATCTTTTTCAGTTCGATACACTCCTGTCACATCACCGTCTATTAAATGCGTCGGACAAACGACCGTCCAACATAAATTACTACTACTAAGTATCTTATATGCAGCTAAATGATCTTCTGCTGCTGTTGTCATTTTCCTTTTTGATTCAGCTGATTGAAAACGATATAAATTTAGATTTGTTCTTGCTTGTAAAATACCTGCTGTTCCTATTGTAATAATTTTATGTACCCCTTCTTCTTCCATTTGCTTTATAATTTGTGGCATACTCTTCGCTAACGTTCCATTTCGATCCGTACCAAGTGCACTTATTACTATATCGCTTCCTTCTATCGCTTTCTTTATATCATTTTCATTTAGTACATTACCTTCTATTACTCGTAACCTTTCATGTTGTATTTCTATTCTATTTAAATCACGTGCTAATGCAGTTACTTCAGCTGCATCCTTTAATGCTAATTTTATTATATTTGAACCTACTCGACCTGTTGCTCCTAATATACATACTTTCATTTGTTTTCCCCCTATTTCATTCTCCCTCTATTTTTCAATAATCTCAATCAATTTACAACAAAAAAGCTTCCTCATATATAAGAGGAAGCTCTATTATTATTTTACCCCGCTTTAACGGGCAGTAAGACCCCACCTCAAAATTCAGTAAAAACAAAGAAGTTAGATGGGGATCAACTGCCCGTAAAATCCCGATTGGTTCAACTAATAATCAGTGGGGATGCCCCACTGATTAAAGTTTCACTTTATTTCTTTTCTTTAGAATCTGTAGACTTCTCAGTTCCACTTGTTTCTTTATCCTTTTTGTCCTCTTGTTGTGTTGTTGTATCGTCTTCTTTCTTCTTGTCCTCACCTTTACTACAACCTACCATTAATAAAGAACTTGCAAGTGCCATAGCAGTTAATGATTTAACCCATTTGTTCATTTGCGTTTCCTCCTTTAGATAGAATATGTACAACCCCCATATTACTCTCTATTTTTAAAGGAAAGATTGAAAAATAGTAAATAAACGGTAAATATTTGTAAATTTTCTAATAATAGATATGTACACCTAGTCTTTTTTCTCCATGAAAAGTAAAAAACTAAGGCGCCTATCTTTCCGCCTTAGTTTCTTATGCAAACTTCTCATTTTCATATACATGTTTAATCTTATACTCTTTCTTCACAACATATTGCCATACACTATAGGCATAACGATTCATTTTTAGGAAGCAATTTTCTAAGAACGAGCGGAATTCTGGATTCGCAACTTCAACTGCCACTTGAGCGAACTTTAGTGCTAACCGTTTTAAATGCGAAATATAACAAGTTGCAATATGGATATCCCCTGTATATTTACTATCAGTTTCCTTTTCCATTTCATGAAAATAAGATGAAATTGGTTCACAAGTTATATGCTGTACATTCTCTCCTTCTTGAAAATTCACTTGTTCATTATACGCTTGCAACATATATGGTAAATGATGCTGTAATAGCTCTTTTAATTCTTCGTCTCTTACCTCTCCTGTATACTCCCCAACCTTATAAATAAGCATATAACTATACCTCATTAATTCTTTCATACAATCCATGAAAATACCTCCCTTCTCTTTTGTCTATATGTTATAAATATGATGCTATAACATTTGCTATTCTTGCTAAAAACCAATCCCACTTACTAATTTTCTCAAAGTCTTCTTCTGAAAATCTTTTTGATTTATGAAAGTCTTCTTTTAATCGGTTCCATACGTCAGCAACAACTGTTGTATCATATATGATACAGTTAGATTCACAATTTAAATAAAAACTTCTATTATCAAAATTCGCTGTACCTATATCAACAATTTCTCCATCAATGATTGTTACTTTCCCGTGAAAAAAACCATTCCGATATTGATAGATCTCCGCTCCAGCATGGTTCATCTCTCTCAAATACGGATAGGCAGCTTGTTTTAACAATACTGCGTCGCTTTTAAATGGTACGAGAATTTTCACATTGACACCTCGGTTTAATGCACCTTTTAACTCTTTCATCATTTCTTTACTTGATACAAAATATGGCGTAGCAATAATTAAAGACTTTTTAGCCTGCTTTAAAAGCGCTCCATATTTTTCCCATAACCCTTTTCCATCTGAAAATAAATATTGATATTTTACATGCCCAATTGCAGGTAGACTTTTATGTATAGGCATTTTTTCTCCCGTATCTTCTTTCCAGTCAGCAGCAAACTTTCTTTCCATATCCGTGGCACCATTCCCCTTAACTCGTACATGATAATCACGCCACGGGCCAAATTTCGGATCTTGTCCAAGGTACTCCTTTCCAATGTTAAAGCCGCCGATATATGATACTTTTCCGTCAATCGTAACAATGCGTCTATGGTTTCGTTGATGCAACGAATAGAATAAATGTTTCAATTTAGGTTTTTTACTAAACGTAAACTGGACACCTTTGCTTTTTAGTTGACGAATTATCTTTTTCTTCAGCTTATATCCACCTATTCGATCAACTGACAATTTTACTTCTACTCCACTCGATGCCTTTTTCTCGAGTAACTGCAAAAACTCTTTGCTTATTTCATCTTTACCTACAATATAAAAATGGATATATATGTACTTTTCTGCATTACGTATATCCTCAAATAATTTCGTATATAACTCTTCACCGTTCGTATATAGTTGAAATTCACCTAATCGAACTTGCCCTAATTCATATTCACTAGCCATTTTTTTCCCCATTTCCACATCGATGTTCATCCAAATGAATATACCTATTAAACAAAGGATTACAACGAAAAAGTGTTTCATGGATATTTTCCTTCCTCCACTTACCGTTATTTCTATATCTTCCCTTTTTTAATACAATATCATTCAAGAAAATATGTCATTACATGATATATGTCCATATCAAACGATAGCTCATTTGCATATTGTATGTTGTATCTTAAAATAAAAGGAGGAAATAACAATGGGCTTTGCACATGGTAATGGATTCGCGCTATTAGTCGTATTATTTATCCTCTTAATCATCGTCGGTGCTGCTTGCTTCTGCTAAGTAGTTATCGTCATATGATATGTGGATGAAAAAACTATAAAAGCGGACACCTATTTTTAGGTGTCCGCTTTTCATATGAAAAACATTTCCGTTTGTTATTGTACCTTTAACGACTACATATTCAACTCAAAAAGTTAATAATGTAGCTACTTTCTTACTCTCCGCCTTACGTATATGGCGTTGTTCTGCGCGTAACACTGCAATGCGATGTAATTCTTTCTCTTCTTCTGTTTCAGGGATAACTCGCGGCACAGGAACCGGATTATTTTCCTTACTAAGCGCAACAAAAGTAACAAATGACGTTGCTGCTATACGTTTCTCACCCGAAATTAAATCTTCTGCTACTACCTTCACAAATACTTCCATAGAAGTTCTACCCGTCCAAATTACAAAAGATTCATAACTAACACAATCTGAAGAGCGAACAGGATGTAAGAAATCTACCCAATCCATAGATGCTGTGACACATTCTTTTCTTGCATGCCTCGTTGCTGAAATAGAAGCAACCATATCCATCTCGGCTAATATCTTCCCACCAAATAGCGTATTATGATCGTTTAAATCTGTTGGAAATACTCGGCTCGTTTTAAACACTCTAGACTCATTAGCTGTTTTCCCTTTTACTTCAGTCATTGTTATCACCTCTTTGATTATTTAACCCGCTATTTGCAGACATTAAGACTCCCACCACAAAATTCGGCTGGAGCAAAGAAGTTCGGTAAGAGTTCCATTTCCCATTAACACTAGAACGGTATGAGCTTACTATCACTACACGTTTAATATTAACAACATTCAGAACTCTTAGTCCACAAAAAAGAACCGATGTTATCAATCGGCTCCTCTAAATACATATTGTTCTTTTGGCGGTTCAACCTTATTCCATTTCGTTACTTCTAATACAGGGATATTCGCATGGAATGGCTGATAAAATTCCGTTGATATTTCTCCTTCAACTTGAATCCAATCATCATTTTTCCATTCTACACCTTCTGGTTTTTTCACTAACATACCATATACACCAGAATCCGCTACACAATGTATAATCCCGAAACGGAATAAGAAATATTGTTCTTTTTGAGAAGAGTCATCTTTGAAAACAAACCCTTTAAAAGATAATTTTTTCCCAGTAAACTCACCAGGATAATTATAAATTGTTTCCATCCCTTTTAGAAAATCTTCATCTTTTAAAGTAATACTATCTTTCGTAACAAACTCTTTTTTCCCCTTTTCCATTACACCACGGTATCCTTCTTTCCCGTAATAAATGCTCGTATCAGGTCTTAGAAATTGCCTTGTCATAAATGGATCTGTACTTTCTGCTTGTGCAACAGGAAAATGAAATCCTTTCGCCTTAACGATATCTGAATCTAACGTTGCAATCGGGAAAAACAGCCCTGAGACAATCGGAAAACAAAACAATGAGTACGAAAATGCTTTTTTCCACCTTGTATTCTCATCTTTTGAATGATCATGCCCGCAATGGCTATGATCACAACTACAATCTTGTTTTTCTTGTTCTTTCTGATGTTCTTTTTGGAATACGATAATAATTTGAACGACCGTTAAAAACCCTAAAATAATAGCCGCTGTTGTTGATAAATAAGCATACTTCATATTGATATACTTCGTAATATTACCGGAAATATGAAGCTGCGCGATTAAGATTGTAAAACCTAATAATATATATGCTCGAAACATAACCTACCACCCCATCGCATAAATGAGTAGTGAGCTTGCATAAACAACAAGTGTAACTGTAACTGTAACGACAATTACAAATTTCGTTTTAAATGTCGCAAGCATCATAAACATATTTTTAATATCCACCATCGGTCCATATACGAGGAACGCGACAAGTGACGCTGTTGAAAATGTACTTTGGAATGACGAAGCAATAAACGCATCCGCTTCTGAACAAAGTGATAAAATGTAAGCTAGTCCCATCATAACAGCTGGTGAAGAGAACGGTCCTTGTCCTATAGCAAGAAGTGTTGAAGTTTGTACGAACGTTTGAACTGCCGCTGCAATTAACGCACCTAATACTAAGTATTTTCCCATCGAGAAAAATTCCTCAACAGCATGTGTACAAACATCCCACATTTTCTTACGTAATGGAGGCTTATGATTCACTTCTGGAAAGTGATCATCTCGTAATTGATGTTCTTTAAACATAAATGATAATATAATTCCAACGATAATTGCTACGATAATCGCTACGATAGAACGATACCATACCATGTGCATACTACTTCCAAAGGCAACGTATGTTGCAAATAATACGACCGGATTAATAATTGGCCCAGTTAACATAAATGCAATCCCGGCATATGGTGGAACCCCTTTTCCGATTAACCGTCTTACAATCGGAACGATTCCACATTCACAACCTGGAAACATCATACCTAAAAAAGTAGCCATTAAAACAGACAGAAAACGGTTTTTCGGCATCCATTTTGCTACCATATCCTCTGTCACAAACATTTGAATGAATCCTGAAATAAATACACCAATGAGCACAAAAGGAAGTGCTTCGATCAATATGGAAATAAAGATTGTATTCATTTGCAGGAATGCTTTCGGTAATTGAAACAATTCCATGATGTATTTCCTCCAACTTTTCATTAACAATATGTAATTTTAACTCCATTTTATGAATTGGACAAGGCTTATACGGAATTCACTTCCTTCATATACATTACATTTTATAAGTTATATTCTATTCAAAACTTTCGATTTCATAGCAAAAAAGCTGCTCTAGCGCAGTTATATAACTATGCTAGAGCAGCTTTCTTCTCGTTAAAAGTAACGTTTCTTCCAAAAAACAAACGCTAATGTGAAAGATAGTGTTACACATATTATGAGTACAATTACAAAACCATGTGCTTCCCCTTCAAACGGAACCTTTACGTTCATTCCAAAGAAACTAGAAACCATCGTTGGTAACGATAAAATGATTGTAATAGACGTTAACAGTTTCATAACACTATTTAAATTATTTGATATAACGGAGCTAAAAGTATTCATCATTCCACTTAAAATGTGACTATATATTTCCGCCATTTCAATAGCCTGTTTATTTTCAATTAATACATCTTCTAATAAATCTTGATCGTCTTCATACATTTTTAAAAATGTACTGTTACGCATTAATTTTTGAATTACAATTTTATTCGCCTTTAATGATGTTGTAAAGTAAACTAAACTTTTTTCAAGGCCTAGCAATGTGAAAATCTCTTTATTTTTCATCGACTTATTTAATTGATGCTCTAAATCGATTGTTTTTCTGTTAATTTGCTTTAAGTATCTTAAATAATAAGTAGAAATCGTATATAAGAGCTGAAGTGCAAAGCGTGTCTTTTTAAACGTATAAAATTCTTTAATACGTTGGTTAATAAAGCGTTCGAAAATTGGGTTTTCTTCTAAACAAATTGTCACAAAGCAATCTGGCATTACAATCATACCTATTGGAATCGTGTCATAAATCGAATTTCCTTCTTCATCATGTCTAACTGTTGGAATATCCACGATTATTAAGGTATTATTGTCTTCCTTTTCAATACGAGAGCGTTCTTCATCATCTAAAGGGTCTTTAATGAAATCTAAGTCTACATTTAAAGTTTGTACTAGATATTGAATTTCTTCTTCCGTTGGATGAAGTACATTAATCCAGCAACCCTTTTGCATTTCCTCAACCTCTTGTAGTTTTCCGTTTCGGTCTGTTAAATAAATATTTAACATACTATCACCCCGATTCTTTTTACATGTAGGAATCTACCTCTCTTACATAACAGTTTTTGAACCGCCATTCTCAGCATATGAAACATACGTTTAAATTTCAATAGAAAAATTATTTTGAAAACGTTTTTATAAGAAAAATATTCTAAACAAAGAAAAAGACAGAGTGCTCTCTGCCTTAAAAAGCTTATGTTGCCTTTATAACATATTTAGAAAGCATCCACAAGTTAAAGCCAACTGAAATCGTATAACCAGCGTATGTTGAAATAATAAAACTTACATAATCGAAATACGGAAGCAATACGATATTTAAAACTATCTTTACAATAATACCAATTACTAATCCTAGCACTGTTTTCTGTTGTTGGTTAATTCCTTGTAACATCGCAGCTGTTACTGTAAAAAGCGAAAATAGTATACAGGCAGGAGCATAATACTGTAAAATAACTCTCCCCATCTCCGGATCATTTCCGGCACCAAATAAAAGAGTATATACTGGTTTTGCTAACAACATCATTCCAATCGCCGCTGGTACCGTAATACCTACTACTAATACATTCGTTCTCGTAAAATGTTTGTACAGTAACTTCACATTCCCTGCTGTATAGGCTTTTGTCATCTCAGGTACGAGAGACATACTAAAAGCAGTCGCAACGGAAACTGGGATGAGTACAACCATCTGAACAAGACCAATTATTGCATTTATCTTCTCCGCTTCTCCTTGCATATACCCTATTTGTATAAGTAGTTTATTAATTGTAAATGTATCAATCGTCTGATACAACGGAATTGCTAAACCAACCACAACAAACGGTATTGAATATGTAAAGAGCTCCTTATACAGTGAGAAGAAAGATTTCGTTGTTTGCGGTATACTTGCCATCTCTTTTTTCTTTAAGTGCTTTCTCCTCCTTATGTAATACGCACTTAAAACAGTCAGTCCACCTATCGCTCCCATAAAAGCACCGAACGTTGAAATACCAACAGCTAGCGAGACAGAAGCTTTTAAAATATATAAAACGACAAAGCTTCCTATTAAAATGGTTAAGACCCGAAAAAACTGCTCAACAACTACACTTAAAGCAGAAGGCCCCATCGATTGAAACCCTTGAAAGAATCCCCTTAATAAACTCATTACCGGTACAAGTATTAACGCAAAACTTACAATTTGGATATTAGTAGTGACCGCTGCTACACTATTCCCTGTTTGATCATTTCCATCGATTACAAGTTTAGCTAAATGTGGAGCTAATATATATAGCGTAAAACATGAGATTACCCCCATTATTAACATAAAAAAGATACCGCTCTTTAGCACTCTCTTAACCGTATGATAATCATTCAGTTGATCATATTTTGATACCATTTTTGAAACGGCAAGTGGTAGTCCCATCGTTGCAATGCTGAGCATAATTGTATATGGGCGATAAGCATACGTGTATAAAACGTACCCACTCGTACCGACCATTGCTGTAAACGGTATAACATATATAAATCCTAACATTTTAGATATCATCGTTGCCATCGTTAAAAATATCGTTCCACGTATAAACGGTGACCCTTTCATCACATTCCTCCGCTACGCTTTATTATTACACATTATGGACAACTCCTTTTGTTTAGAACCGAAACAAATAAAAAAGCCAATGAAAAATCATTGACTTTAACGCGCTACTTTTTTCTTTTTTAAATACTTTAAACCGAAGTATAGAGCAACAAAGAGAACAGCTCCTATAATTATGTAATGTGTGTAATCAGATGCATACTCTTTAATGTGTCGCCAATTTCCACCAAGCTTTTCACCTAAGTATATAAATAGTATTGACCATGGAATAATCGCAACTACTGTATATAGTGTAAATAGTTTTAACGGCATTTTAGCTAATCCTGCTGGAATAGAGATTGCATGACGTACGACTGGGATAAAGCGTGCAGAAAAGATTACTCCTGCTCCGTAACGCTTAAACCAACCTTCCGCTATGTCTAAATGGTGTTTATTTATAAGTAGATATTTCCCATATTTCTCTACAACCGGACGCCCTCCGTAATATCCAAGCCAGTATAAAAAGATTTGGGCTAAAGTACCACCAATAGTTCCGGCGATAACTGCACCGACAAAACTAATTTTACCATCCGCTACTAAAAATCCAGCATACGAAAGTACAATTTCACTCGGGATAATTTCAATCATTAAAGCTAGTGCTACTCCAAAGTAACCTAAGCTTGCAAAAAATTGCAATAACTGATCTATTATGCTTGCTAACATTTTATTTTCTATCTCCTTTTTTCTTCACATACCATCCCATTATTACATAAAGGTTGCATTCTGCCAATATCTTCATTTCAACAATATCATCGGCATAAGCATTATTAATCTATTAATGTTTCTTTTTGAGGTTCTTTCATGTAGGCAAACATTTCTTTAATTTGCTCTTCTGTATTTCTAGCAATCGATAAATTAGGCAATTCATTCTCACCAAAAAACTCCACATCTTCTGTTTCAATACTAATTTTCTTTTCACCACCAACAATCTTACAGCCAATAAAAATTTTATATACATGTGTTGCTGAAGGCGATGGTTGATGTTTTTCTTTATCAAATATAGCGAGTAGCTTAAAATCATCTACTTCATAACCCGTCTCCTCTAAAACTTCTTTTGCTGCTACTTCTGTCGGCGTATAACCGATATCAGCCCATCCACCTGGCAATGCCCATTTCCCATCACTTTTTTCTTTCACAAATAATAGTTTTTCATTTTGAAAAATGACTGCTCTTATATCAACTTTAGGTGTTTGATAGCCTGTCTCACTTGCAAATAACTTCTCTACTATTTCCCAATCTGTCTTTGTATAATGTGACATCATTGAAATGGAAATATCCCGTAATTGTTGGAAACGCTCTATATCATACACATCTTTAGAATACGTTAAACCCGCTTGAGCTATAGATTGTATTTGTTTTACCCAATCAACCCACTTAACTGTCATGTTTCCACATCTCCATTCTTTATTAAGTAAATATTACTTCAATTCAATTGATACATCTTTATTATACAAAAAAAGAGATTGATAATGTTCCAATCTCTTTCAAAATTAATCCAATTCATGTAAGTGGTCTTGTATATACTTTCTTCTTTTATTTATATATTCATCAATCATATCAGCTTCTTGATCAAATGTTTCTAATTTTTCTTTCATATATGGATCTTGTAGTAAATATGGGCGAATCGATTCACACAAACCTTCTACTTTCGGCATCATAAATGAAACGGTAAATTGTTCTTCTAATATTTCTTCCAAAATGCTTCGGTATTGTTTTCTAAATACAGGTATATCTAACAATCTTGCACTTAACGTGTTATAACCTTGGATACGAATATACTCATGATTAAGTGGTCTCCCTTGTACATCTCTCCCCCAAGTCGCATCATAATCCCACGGTATCACTTCAAATAAATTTGTTTCATCGTTATGATATAGTGCATAGTTATGAACGAAACCATCAAAGTTTTGTGTAAAAATAACGCCAGCTAACCATCGTAAATATTTATCAACATGCAAAAACTTTCCAATTTCTTTTTCATAAGCTTCCCTCGACAAAGCATTCGCTTGAAATACAAATTCACTCAGCTGTTCTTCACTATTTTTATTCGAATATTTAAATTCATAACCCGCAAAGAGCTCAGTCTTAACATCTTTATCTCTCTCACTCATTAAAGAAAAATTCGCATCATCATCTATCGCATAATAAATAGAACCACTCGGTAATCCTCTATTTTTCAAAAAGTTTTCATCAACTGATTCTAACTGTAAATATACACCTTGAATTTGACCATTAATTTTTATAAATACATGTTGTGATTTTGGTGAAAGTACACCAATATCATGAAAAAAGTCTAAAGATAATTTATTTCGTATGAGAGACGGATCCATAAACTCAGAATTTAAATGAATCTCTTTCGCACCTTGAAATTTTTTCGGTTTATAAAACATAACATGATAAGACTTTTTCTCAAATTCACGAATATGAGCGCCTCGGTATACGATATCAATGTCATACTTCTTTTTTCCATAAGTTAATTTTGCTGGCACTGGACTATCTGACCAAATGTCTTTTTTCAATTCCACTAAGTTCATTGGATGAATAAAAAAATCATATGAAGGTAGCATATTTCCCCATCCCTTCTCAGTTCTCTTCATTCAATGTATGCACCTTGCCTTGTCCATACATCCGCTATCATCTATTTATATAAAATTACACTCTTGTCCTGTTCAGAAAGACGTCATATCTCATATCATGTTAAGGAAAAAGAATACCTTTTCAACTTAATACATGATAAGGAGGATTTCTATGAAACGTGATATTAGAAAAGCGGTTGAAGAAATCAAAAGTGCTGGGATGGAGGATTTCTTACACCAAGATCCAAGTACTTTTGAATGCGATGATGATAAATTCACTCATCATAATTGTACAACTGGATGTAAATGTACAACTGGGGGTAAATGTCCAAGAACAAGATGTACTCGCGTGAAACATTGTACTTTCGTTACAAAATGTACGCATGTAAAAAAATGGACATTTGTTACGAAATGTACTCGTGTACGTGTTCAAAAATGGACATTTGTTACGAAAGTAACGCGTAGAAAAGAATGCGTTTTAGTTACAAAACGTACTCGCAGAAAACATTGTACTTTTGTTACAAAATGTATACGCTTTGAAAAGAAATTTTTCTGGACAAAACGAAGTTTCTGTAAAAAATGCGAATTCTTCCCTAACAGACACGGTCACTCTTGCGACGATTCGTGTGATGACGGAAAGAAATGGAACGATTGCAAAGATAGCGGACATAAATTCCCATCTTGCAAAAACAAGAAATTCGATCACTTCTGGTATAAAAAACGTAATTGCTAGTTTTTATGCCTACAAAAAAAGGCCGTTTTGCGGCCTTTTTTACGTTTATTGAAAGTGACTTATATCTGCAAATTGCTTCACTTCACCTTTCCCTTCTTCAAATTCTATTATACTTAGACTAGCACTATGCATAAATGGATCATCCCATACATTTTCTATTTCAATACCCGCAAAATGTCCTACAAGTAGTTTTGCCGCTGCCGCATGGGAAACAATTAATATACTTTCTCCTTTATGCTTTTCTAAAAGAAGCTGTATCCCATCCATTACCCTTTTATGAACAGCCGCAAAATTTTCTCCCGATGTTGACTGGAAAAGATGTGGCTCATACCAAAACAACTGTATTTCGTCTGGGTACTGCCTTTCTATATCATCGACTGTCTGTCCTTCCCATATACCCATGTTAATTTCATAGAAATGCTCATCCGCGATTATCGGTATATCACGTTCGCCCTTTATTAACTCTGCAGTATGAAGGGTTCTTTCACTCGGACTACTATAGATCGCATCGATAGATAAATCTTTCATTCGATCTCCTAATTGCTTAGCTTGTAACATACCATTTTCAGTTAAAGCAGAATTTTTCCTGCCTTGCATTCGTTTCTCTACATTCCATTCCGTTTCACCATGCCTTGTTACATATACTGTTGTCTTCACTTCAATTCCCCCTTACCATGTCAGCCGCAATTCCCACGGTTCTACTCGTCCTACAATCCATTCATCACATTTACTTTCAATTCCTTTTATTACTCCATCCGATATTTCTTCATGAGTAAGCCATCTTCCGTATGTATCTTCTAATATAAAACCTAATATTATTCTATGATAGCTATATCGCGTACCGCCTATTTTTTGTGAGGCTATTCTCGACGCTTTACTGCCTAAAATATGAAAAACGTTGTATGTTTCAGACGACAAGTCTAATTCTCTACAAATGAGTGATAATGCATCCTTTGCACTTGCGTGTATCCATGCGACAACCAATGTTATTGGGCCATTCCTCTCAATTGTGTTTTTAATAGCTAACTTTACATCGTCATCATGATGATAATCTAACGGAAGGCATGTGATACTTTCAAGTGTGGTGCTCTCCCGTTTAACATTTTCTAATTTCACTTCATCTCTTCCAATAATAGAAACATGAAACCCTTGCTCACAAAGCCACATAGACACCCTCTTTAGCATTCCCGTTCCACCAATTACTAACGCATGCAACTTCTTCCCCCCTTAGTAAAATGTCATATGAGGTTTATCTTCCCTATAATAATTAATTCGGTCTTGCAATGTCCCTGAATGAAACTCAAACTTATGTCCATCAGGATCAACAAAATATATAGACTCACAATCTCTTACATCCCGTTCTCTTCCTTGTAAAATATGAACATCATTTTCTTCTAATCGCTGTATTAGACGTTCAAAGTCTTCTTGTTCAACAGAAAATGCAATGTGCGTATAAGATTGATGAATCTCATTTCTCGGAATATGTTTCTCTTCATTAAGTGCTATCCATACTCCACATATGTTAAAATACGCCAATTTTCTCCCTTTAACTAATAATTCTCCCCCTAATACTTTTTCATAAAACATAATAGAGTTTTCTAAATTAGACACTGAAAAACAAAGATGATTGATTCCCCTTAACAACTATAATTCCTCCTTATACAAAAAAGATGAGCGAAAATTCACTCACCTTTTATTGTACTATTTTTTTGTAATATATGCCCATTTATAACTGAAGTCCCCGCCAAACGTATGATTAGCAATACCTTTTACAAACGGCTTCTCTAAATAAGCTGTGCTTTGTTGATACGTAGGAGAAATTGCTGCATCTTGACCAATTAAGATTTTTTCAGCTTCCGCAAGTGCATTCCAGCGTGCTTTATCATCTTTTAATAGCTCTCCTTTTGATTTCGCTACTAAATCATCATACTTCGGATTAGAATAATCCATTTCATTAAATGAGCTTCCAGTAACAAACATATCAATATAAGTCATTGGATCTGGATAGTCAGGGCTCCATGCAGATAATGAGAATTCATATTCGAATTTCTTTTCTAAATCTAGCTTCTGCTTGTATGGTTGCTGTTTCAAATTCACTTTAATACCAGGTAAGTTTTTCTCTAATTCTTCTTTAATAAAGTCGCCTACTTTTTTACGGCTACCATTATCATCATTTAGTAATTCAACCGTAATTGTATCTTGACCAAGCTCTTTCTTCGCTTCTTCCCATAATTTTTTTGCTTTCGCTGCGTTATCTTTACTATCACGGAAGTTTTTATTTACAGAGCGGAAGTCTTTTCCATCCGGACCTGTCGTGAATTTTTCAGGTACTAAGAAATATGCTGGCAAAGAACCGTCATTTAAAATGACATCAGCAATTCCTTTTTTATCGTATGCTAAATCAATCGCTTCACGTACTTTTTGGTTTTTAAATGTTGCATTTTTTTGGTTAAAACGCAAGAAATACATACGTGGATCTAACTTCGTTTTAAATTCATCTGGCTTATTCTTTTTATATTTATCAACAAATTCAGAAGTTAAAATAACTCGATCTGCTTGATCACTATCATATAAATTTACTCCAGTGCTTGTTTCCTTCACAATACTTACATTAATTTCGTCTAACTTTACAGTATCTTTATCCCAATAATTAGGATTTTTCTTTAACTGATAATTTTGTTCATGTTTCCATTGACTCATTGTAAATGGTCCATTATATAATAATTTATCTGCTTCTAATCCGTATTTATCTCCTTGCTCTTTCACATATTTTTCATTTAATGGGAAAAATGTAGGGAACGACGTAAGCTCAAGAAAATAAGGTGCTGGTTGCTCTAATTCTACTACCAACGTTTTATCATCCTTCGCTTTAACACCCAATTGATCTGATGGTAATTCTCCTTTATTTACTTTCTGTGCATTTTTCACATCAAATAAAATGAATGCATATTCTGCCGCTATTGCTTTATCTAATGTACGTTGCCATGCATATACAAAATCTTGTGCTCGAACTGGATCACCATTTGACCATTTCGCATCACGTAATTCAAATGTATATGTCTTTTTATCTTCACTAATCTTCACATCTTTTGCCATGCCTGGTGTTGGTTTATTATCTTTATCTAGACGATATAAACCTTCCATTGCATTTACAAATACACGGAAAGATACAGAATCCGTTGATTTAGATGTATCCATTGAAGGAATTTCAGCTGTTTCTAGCAAATTTAAAACTTGTTTATCTGCCATTTCCTTATTCGATTCTTTCTTCGTTGTCGAAGCCTTCTCACCATTCCCACATCCTGCAACCAATACACTCGTCGTTAACGCAAGTGCAGCAATTGTTGTTGTCTTTCTCTTCATTCTTCCTTCCCCCAATCTATATGTATAAGTTAAATCTCGTATAATATATTTCATTATACAAAAGATTCTGATTATTTTAAATATTTATTTTAACAAACATAGAAAAAAGCGGTCGGAAGTTTCTTTCCAGCCGCTTTTTTGAATCGCATTTACTTGTAATCCATCCTCTATATCAAATGGATTTTGAACCTTAAATATTTCGTCCATCATCTTCAAAAACTCTTCTTCATTTTTAGATTCACCATTAACCGTAAGCGAGTACGGTTCCACTTCACCCAATTTATAATCGACAACAAATTGAATCGTCACCTTTTGTTTTGGTGCTCCCGCGTTATATCCTTGGAATTCTACTAATTCTAACCCTTCCGTTCCACGATAATATATCCAATCTGAATTTTGAAAATAATTTTCGAAAGATTCACCTATTGAAAAGAAAGGATATTCATAAAGCGAGCTTGTACGAACCTTTTGTATAACGTCTCGATCAGTCGGAAAAAAGAAATGACTAAAAAATATGCTAGCAACTGCTAAAATAGTAACAATTGTCGCTCCCATTTTGCTCGTTCCGCCGCTATCATGGATAAGATAGTTTTCAACTGATTTATCTTTTATTTCTCTTGCTTTTATTCGGTATATACGTCTTTCCGCAAATTGATAGTATAATCCATTTGCAAAAATCCCCATTCCAAACAGAATAAAAATGAGTAATAAAAACGTAAGAGGCCCCATATTAATGATTGGCAGTGCTACATTGAAACCCATATAATAAGAAAACGCATCACACGCTACTAATAACAATACAAATAATGCTGCCGGTAAATAGTACTTACGATATCCAAGCCAACCTATATTGAAAATAGTTGCCCAACCATTCCAGCTCCACCTAGCAATCCGCTTATTCTCAAGCTCCCATTTCCTTTTGTAATACGGATATTGTCTCCCTACATATACTTCTAGTTCTTTATCTATTAACGAGCTACTTTCACCTTGTTCATTATCCAACTTTCGCTGACAACTTGCACAATTTAACTGTTCCTCCTCGCAAGGTTGCCCACAATTTATACATTTCAAAACAATCCCTCTTCCCATCCATACGTCATTTCATAATACCTTCGTGTTTTAATAACCACTCTTTCCTCCATAAACCACCAGCATATCCAACAAGCTTTCCACTCTTTCCTATTACACGGTGACATGGAACGATTATTGAAATTGGATTCCGACTATTTGCCCCTCCTATCGCCCGTACAGCTTTCGTATTTCCAACCTTCTCTGCAATATCTAAATATGAAGCACTTACGCCATAAGGGATAGTATAAAGCGCATCCCATACATTTTTTTGAAATACTGTTCCCTCAGCAGATAGCGGGACTGTGAACTCTTTTCTTTTCCCCTTAAAATATTCATCTAGCTCATTTATACATTGATCTATTATTTCATTTTTATGTTCTTCTTGTCTCTCATCAACAAATATAACAGACGTAATTCCTTTATCGTTCGCTGTAATTTCCAGCAAGCCTAATTCACTTTCATAATAAGCCTGGTACATATGTCATCCTCCAATTCAATTCATATTAATTATTGTAACACGAATAGACAAAATTTTTCGTATAAGCGTTTTATTAGGGAAACAAAAACAAGAATGATACAATGTAAGAAAATTCAATCTAGGAGGCTATTGGATGAATTCTGAACTTTTTTCACCTTATACAATTAAGGACGTTACATTAAAAAACCGTATCGTTATGTCACCTATGTGCATGTATTCATCAGAAAACGAGGATGGCCAAGTAACTAATTTCCATCACGTTCATTACGGAACAAGAGCTGCTGGTCAAGTTGGTTTAGTTATGATCGAAGCAACAGCCGTGTTACCTGAAGGAAGAATTTCTAATAAAGACCTAGGTATATGGGATGATAGCCTAATTGAAGGCTTACATAAAACGACAACTTTTATACATGATAACGGCGCAAAAGCCGCCATTCAACTTGCTCACGCCGGAAGAAAAGCTGAATTAGAAACGGATGCTCTCGCTCCATCCGCAATTCCGTTTAATGAAACTATGAAAATCCCAGTAGAAATGAGTATACAGCAAATAAAAAAGACCATATTAGCTTTTCAAGAGGCTGCAATACGATCCAAACAAGCTGGATTTGACGTTATTGAAATACACGGCGCTCACGGTTATCTTATTAATGAATTTCTTTCTCCACTTTCTAATAAACGGACCGATGAATATGGAGGTTCACCTGAAAATCGCTATCGTTTCTTACGTGAAATCATTGACTCAATAAATGAAGTTTGGAACGGACCGTTATTTGTTCGTATTTCAGCAAACGATTATCATCCTGACGGTTTAACGGTTCAAGATTACGTTCCATATACAAACTGGATGAAAGAACAAGGAGTAGATTTAATTGATTGTAGTTCTGGAGCTGTTGTTCCGGCACACATCGATGTATATCCCGGGTATCAAGTGCAATATGCTAAACATATTAAAGAACATGCTAACATTGCAACTGGGGCTGTTGGTTTGATTACGAATGGAGTACAGGCAGAACAAATTTTAAATAATAACGAAGCAGATTTAATTTTTATCGGACGTGAGTTACTTCGCAATCCTTACTTTCCAAGAATAGCCGCCAATGAACTTAGTTTTGAGTTAGAAGAACCGTATCAATACAAACGAGCACCGGGGAAACTCCATACAAATAAATAAAACCGAGAATAATATGTACTACTGAATCTAGAGGAATAAAAAGTATACTATAAGATAACGTATGTTATTTCATAATATCGTTTTAAGGTGGATCAACATTTTGCTTGATACACCTATTTTTTTATGTATTTATCTCCCTTTCTGAATATGTGACAGGGTTAAAAATCGAATTCCACAATCATGATTACGAAAAAAAACAATTCCTCAGATTAAGTGAGAAATTGTTTTTTCATATAGTAGTATTCTACATATTAATTCGTTTGTTTCGTTTATAACTCCAACAATTTTAAGTATCATTTACCAATAAGAACGATGCGCTGGCCATGAACCTTGAAGCTTGCGAAGTTGCACAATTTGCCCGGTATGATAAGCATCGTGCAAAAGGATGTTCATATATTGTTGCCAAATTGGTAGAGAAGAAGTTAATTGATTTAGTTCTGCTTCTTGAAGGGATATTAATGCAGATTGTAAGGCATCATGCACTTGAATTGTTCGCAACACTGTTTGTTGCCAAGCATCCTCATCATTACGTCCACCTTGGACAAACGTTTCATCATTATTTTGTGGCGCCACAAATGTTTCATCTTGATGCAAGCGGGCAAGTAAGCGTTCTTTAAAGATAAGTAAATGGTTTACATTTTCCCAAATCGTATTACTAGCCTCTCCTTCTGGTTGCCAACATGCTTGTGCAGCAGTAAGGTCCTTTAACGCGTCTGATAAAGGTGGATACCATTCTTCTTCGTAAAACACTTGCTTAATTCCATTTTGCAACATTTCTTTTTTACTCATTCTTATATCCTCCTTTTGCAAATCTCCAAAAAATACGGAGTAGTACATATGGGACTTTTATATCTTCGGAACCCAATTCCCTTCAGATTTTACTCAAACAGATATAAAAACAGATTATTTCCAAATAGAAAGTATATTCTATTTGATTTATTGGCATTACAAGCAATGGATATATGATAGTAGTATATTTTCAAATGAGGTGAAACATTCTTATAACACGAAATCATCAGTTAGTATAATACGACTCTAAAAATAGCATTGCAATAAACGAGATCACTTGTCGTACAAGATCAAGAGTGTTGGAGATGTATAAAGTGAAACTTTAATCCGCGGGGGTTTTGCTGTCCACAAATAGCGGGATAAAAATGCGATTTGCATAATAAATTATCGTAAAAAAAGAGTGGGCTCCCCACTCCTTTTTTACTTTCTTATAATTGCTAAACTACATGTATTTACTATTCATTCAAGAATCAAACTTTTTTTAAATACATGTCATTCTTTTCGTTTTTTATTCTATCGTTGTAATTTCATTTGAGTTATAAATATAAATACCCGTTTCTTCTCGCAATGCAGTTATATACATCCCTTTCGCCACATCTTTCGCTGAAATTGGTTTATACTTTTTGAAAGCCCCTTTAAATATAAAAGGAATGATACGAGATAACTTTTCAGCCATTCGTTCACCGAAACGAAATTCTTGTCGATTTCCTACTAATAAAGATGGCCTAAAAATGTGAATACCACCAATGACTAACTTTTGTAATTCCTCTTCCATTCTCCCTTTAACTTGCGAATAAAAGAAAAACGATTTAGGTTTTGCTCCCATTGAAGACACAACAAGGAAATTTTGTACCCCTTGTTTTTCAGCTAAACAAGCAGCTCGTAACGTATATTCATAATCTACCTTTTTGAAATTTGCCTTTGTTTTTGCTTTTTTGATTGTTGTTCCTAGACAACTAAATACGTCATCTACAGCAAAAAACTCTTTATATTCCTCTAACATCGAAAAATCTATTTGCTTTTGCTGTAACTTTTCATGTTGCCATTGCATTGGTTCCCTTACAAAAATAGTAACCGAATCGTAGTAATCTGATTCAAGTAATAGACGCGTTATCTCTTGTCCAACTAAACCACTTGCACCAAGTACTAACGCTGTTCGCTTATTCATATATGCATATACCTCTTATTTTACTTTTCTCTCCTTCAGTAAAATACAACTTTTAGGAGTTTCCTGCTCTCATTTTACCACAAGTAAAGCACTATGCGTACGCATAGTGCTTTACTCACTCTTTTTTCTCATCTTTCTCTCGCAATTTTGTTACTGTTGATGCATCTCCTAAATTACTTATTAATCTTCTTAAAAAAATTAAGACTAATGCTAATGGTAATACTACCGCTAATATCAATAAAATAGCTTCCATTAAGTAACCCAAACACTCATCCCCCTCTACACCCTCCTTTCAAATATATGAACGTAGCGTTGTCACATATGCATGCATTCCTAAAAATAATACATCCAAATTTGACAACTTTATAACAAAAACAAATCGGAATGATTATTATTTATTGCAACTTTATAAAAGATGTATTATACTAAGTTCGCAAACTAAAACGTAATTATTCCGTTTTGTATTAAAATGATATTTTTCTTCTATAATTGGGGAAAATATATCCGTAAAAAAAGAAATGAGGAGAACTTCATGCCTAAAAGATTGACTATATTTTCATTCTTACTTATTTTCACTTTAATTTTTACTGGCTGCTCAAATAAAAAAGAAGGTAATGCCAAGAAAGATGGAAAGCTAACTGTTTATACAACTATTTTTCCTCTTGCAGATTTCGCAAAAAAAATTGGTGGCGACTATGTAACGGTTGAAGCAATTTATCCACCTGGTGCAGATTCTCATACATTTGAACCAAGTCAAAAACAAACAGTAAAAGTTGCAAAAGCCGATTTATTCGTTTATAACGGGGCTGAATTAGAACCATTTGCTGAAAAAATGGAAAAAGCATTACAAAAAGAAAATGTTAAAATTGTAAATGCTTCAAAAGGTATTGAACTGCGTACTTCTACTGAAGAAGAGCATCATGATCACGGAGACGACCATAAAGAAGAGGAACATCATCACGATAAAGACCCACACATTTGGTTAGACCCTACTCTAGCAATGAAACAGGCTGAAAAAATTAAAAATGCACTTGTAGAATTACAACCTGACCATAAACAAGAGTTCGAAAAAAACTTTGCAGCACTTCAAACAAAATTTACTGATTTAGATGATCAATTTAAAGCAGCTATTGCGAATGCAAAAACGAAAGATATTTTAGTTTCTCATGCGGCTTATGGATACTGGGAACAACGCTATGGCCTGAAACAAATTGCTATCGCTGGTATTTCAGCTTCTGATGAACCATCTCAAAAACAGCTTGCTGACATTACAAAAACAGTAAAAGAACATAATCTAAAATATATTTTATTTGAAACATTCTCTACTCCAAAAGTAGCATCTGTCATTCAAAAAGAAACGGGCACAAAAATTTTACGCTTAAATCATCTTGCTACTATTTCTGAAGATGATGCGAAGAGCAATAAAGATTACTTCACTTTAATGGAAGAAAACGTAAATACATTAAAAGAAGCTACTAACTAATCAAATTTTTAAAAGAAGCTGAATATGTCATTCAGCTTCTTTTTTATTTGTTCTTACTTGACTTGACCAAAATAACAAGTAAAATTATCCATATTAGCTTTTAAGCTATATTAATTTAGAAGGTGAGTTGGAATTATGACTCTTCACATTTGTGAAGTTACAGCAAAAAATTGGCGTTCGGTAGCTGCTTTAAACGTCGCAAAAGACCAGCAGCAATTTATTGAAAGCAATGCGTTTTCTCTAGCAGAATCATTATATGAGGGAAACGGAACGTCAGTAGGTTTATATGATGGAGAAACACTTGTAGGATACGCAATGTATGGATGGTATTGGGAAAAACGTAAAAGTGTGTGGTTAGATCGCTTTATGATTGACGAGCAATATCAAGGAAAAGGATACGCAAAACGTTTCCTTCGCATACTCATTCAATTCTTACAAGATAAATTTGAATGTAAAATAATTTATTTAAGTTTACATCCAGACAACAAACTCGCAATGGGATTATACGAGTCATTTGGTTTCCGTTTAAATGGTGATATTGATGACGAAGGTCCAGTTGTAGGTGTTGTAATGGAGTTACTATTAGATGAACATACAAGCCTGTGAAAACAGGCTTTTTATTACCCTTCGTTTTTTGCAATCTAGCATTTTTCTACAAAATACTTAGTTAAGTAAAAAAAATAAGCCTGCAATATATGCAGACTTATTTCACACACTCCCCGAAATGTTCTTGGAACCATTCTTTATTAATATCTTTTCCGATAAACACAACTTCACTTACTCGTTCTTCGCCCTCTTGCCACTCTCTATCATATGATGCAGCAAACAGTGTATGCACACCTTGGAAAACGATACGTTTATCTACTCCATCAATCGATAAAATTCCTTTGTAGCGATATAAATACTCCCCTAGCTCTTGAACGACAGCTGACATCCACTCATTTAGTTTTTGTAAATCTAACGGTCGCTCTTCGCGTAGTACAAACGACTTTACCCCTTCTAGATGATTATGCTCTTTATGAGGATAAATTTGTAACGTATCTTTCGTTTTAAACGTTTGAATTTGTAGTAACGATGGAATATCTACATCACAGTTAGTCGCCTCGATTAACTTTGTAGTTGGGTTAATACCTTGCAGTTCCTGCAATAGATTTTCCTTTTCACTTTCATCCACTAAATCTAATTTATTTACTAAAACGACATCAGCAAATGCAATTTGTTCCTTTGCTTCTAGTCCTTTTTCAAAATGTTTATGTATATGATAACTATCTACTACTGTTACAACGCCGTTAATTTGGTATGCAGATTGAATCACAGGATCTAAAAAGAATGTTTGAATAATCGGACCTGGATTTGCAAGACCAGTCGTTTCAATTACTAATCCATCAAATTCCATTTTACCTTCTGCTTTTACGTCCAGTAATTGTTTTAAAGCGACTAGTAAATCTTCACGTACAGTACAACATAAACATCCATTCGTCATCTCCATAATCTCTTCTTCGACATTCATAATCAGCTGATTATCAATACCAATTTGTCCTATTTCATTTACAATCACTGCTAATTTATAACCGTGATTTTCTGATAAAATGCGATTTAATAATGTCGTTTTCCCTGATCCAAGAAAACCAGTTAATATTGTTACTGGAATCATTTCGTACATCTCCTTATAGCTATATGTTTTTACATTATAGCATATAGAGAAAATCGTTTTTGTAGCAAAACATATTTATTGTATGTACGACACTGTAACTATATAATAATATGTAGCAAGAAAGCCTTTTCAAAAAATGATTCATTCATCAAGGAGGTACTTATAATGGAAAGAGTTCAAATGGCCGAAACACTAGAATTTTCTCGTATTATTCAAGGTTTTTGGCGTTTAGCAGAATGGAATATGCCAAAGCAAGAGTTACTTTCTTTTATGGAAGCTTGTATGGATATGGGAATTACTACTTTCGATCATGCTGATATTTATGGCGGATATACGTGTGAAGGATTATTTGGAGAAGCGTTACAACTCAAGCCTTCCTTACGCGAAGACATGCAAATTATCACAAAATGTGGAATCGCTCCCCCATCACCAAAATTTCCAGAGAGATATGTTGCGCACTACAATACGAGTGCTGAACATATAATAAAAAGCGCGGAAGACTCATTACAAAACTTACATACAGATTATATTGATGTACTGCTCATTCATCGCCCTGATCCATTTATGGATCCAAATGAAGTAGCAGAAGCGTTCTCACGCTTAAAGCAAGAAGGAAAAGTCCGTCACTTCGGTGTATCTAACTTTTTACCTTCACAGTTTAATATGTTAAGTTCTTATTTAAATTTCCCGCTCATTACAAATCAAATTGAAGTATCTGCGATGCAGCTTGAACATTTCGAAAAAGGGACAATTGATTTATGCCAAGAAAAGCGAATCAATCCTATGATTTGGTCGCCTCTTGCTGGCGGAGAAATCTTTACTGGTCAATCAGAACGTGCTGTACGTTTACGTGAAACTTTACAGAAGGTTGCTACTGAACTAGATGTTACTAGCATCGATACAGTTATGTATGCATGGCTGCTTGCTCATCCAGCTAACATGATGCCAATCGTTGGATCTGGTAAATTAGATCGTGTTAAAACAGCCGCCCTTGCTACAAAAGTTAATTTAGATCGTCAACAATGGTTTACAATTTTCGAAAGCTCTAATGGACATCCTGTACCATAATACACAAAAAGAAGAGCTGTTTCTTTACAGCTCTTCTTTTTCATATGTATTTCTAGTCATGGCAAATACACACATATCCCTTAATCCATTTCCATCTACCGCTACACTCGCACTTTCCAATGTACCTTCTAACTTAAATCCTAATTTCTCAGGTATCGCTCTACTCTTCTTATTTAAAGAATCACATCGAATTTCTACGCGGTTTGCTTTCAGCTCAGAAAAAGCATAATCCGTTATACCCTTTGCAGCCTCTACCATATAACCCTTTCCACTAAACCTTGAATCAATCCAATACCCAATTTCAAATTGAGGTATATCCCAATTAATACGATGCAATCCAGCTGATGCAATAAATTCACCTGTTTCTTTCGAAAAAACTAGTAATCTTAAATCCTCACGCTGCAAAAATTGAATATGTGATTTTCTAATGCTCACCTCTACTTCTTCCTCTGTTTGCTCTTTTTGTGCAAAAACCATCCATGGTTTTAATTCTTTCATAGAAGCTTGAATTGCATCGTATACAGCTTTACCGTCACCTGGTTTCGGCATTCGAATAAATAGCCTATCAGTATAAAATTCAGAAGGAAAATCAAATAATAACGGATTCACTTTCAACACTCCTTTTAATTCTTTTATATATAATAATATCCATCTCAAACTATACAGTAAAGAAATTTCTGAATTTTACACATTTTAATCATTTACCTCTACCGCTACACGAACTCCAGATTCAATTGCACCTTGTATCCATCCGTGATATAACGTTGTATGATCACCTGCAAAGTATAATCTCCCCTCTGGTTTTATAATCGCTGGTTGTAGCTCAGATTCTTGCCCTGCCTGAAATAGTGCAAACCCTCCCAGTGCATATGGATCCAATGTCCAACTTTTGGATATGCCAGACATGAACTCATCATATACTTGATCGCCTAATATTGTCGCTAAATTTTGTAGTGTGTAATAAATACGATCACCTTTTGATAACCCATCCCATAACAACGCATCATAAGACCATGTATAGCTTCCTAACATCATAGCAGGTCCTTTTTCTCCAATTCCGTGACTTGGATAATAGGCGTAACGAATTGGCAAATCCGTTATAATCCTGCCACCTAATTGTCCTTGTTCTTCCCAAAATCGACTTTTAAATTGAATTCCTATTTTCGTCGCTGGCATATAATGCAATTCGCGAATTGCTTTCCATTTTTCATGAGATATAGAATTAAATGGATCTACTTCCACAAAACGCATTGTCGAGAATGGGATTGTAATAATAACTAAATCCCCATTAATACTACTATATTCAAAAGTTTCCTCGTTTCGATAGAAAGCTGTCACACCATTATCATGTTGTTGTAGCTTCATTAATTTTTGATTATATATAATATTTTCTTCTAATTGTGGTAAAAAGGACTTTGGTAATCTATCATTCCCGCCTACTATTTCACAAAATCCACTCTCCACTTGCATAATATATAAAAAGCGTAACGTCTCAACAAATGACCTTTCCAAAAAACCTTCTAAATCTAATAAAACACCAATCATCTCTATTGTTACTGGTGAAAAGTAAGTATTATATTGATAAGGGTAATACTTTAAAAATTGTCCTGTAGAGTATCTCCCAAAATCCTTTACTACAATATCCCAATTTTTCTCTGGGTTCTTTTTTATAAAATTTATAATGGGCTGCACCGCTAACATTAATAGCTCCTCAGACGTTTTCCCAACTTCATTCATTTCCACAGGATACTTTAATATACTTGGATCTTTTTCGTATTGTTTTAATGTCGTTTTTCGGCCATTTACGTAAACGATATCTGTCTCATTCCTATTAATAAAAGGGCTTACCTGTAGCCCGAATTTTCTTATATATGCCATCGTTAATGTGTGCGAATACGGAATTCTCATTGCCCCAACATCTAAATATAATCCGGTATCTTCCATTCTAACCGTCTCTATGCGGCCACCTACCCGGTTGTTTGCTTCAAAAATCTTTACATCATGTCCTGCAGCTTTTAATAAAGATGCCGAAACCAACCCAGCCATACCGGCCCCTACTACTATAATTCGCTTCGGACGAGTCGTCTTCTTTAAGCCTTTATTTATAACTTTTAACGTTTCATCCATCTCAGTGTTATACATTATATCTTTCTGCACAATTCCACCCCTTACTTCATAAAGTGAAACTATAATCAGTGGGGGGTCTTCCCCTACTGATTATTAGTTGAACCAATCGGGCTTTTATGGGCAGTTAATCTCCCACCTAACTTCTTTGCTCCAGCCGAATTTTGAGGTGGGAGTTTTACTGCCCGTTAATGCGGGATAAAATGGGCATTAGTGGTTTAGTGCATTTTATTCATAAATTCCTATAAACATAACAACATAGAAAGAGGAATATTCACTAAAAGTACATAAGAGTTAGCTTTCACACCTCTTCACGCTTCGTATAATATAGCAACAGCAAAGAAGGAGTGGTTAAAAATGAAACAAACTTACGACTACCACGCTACAAAGAAGTATTTAGAAGAAAAGAAACAACAACTATGCAACAAACTTAGTTGTAAGCATCTATCTAAAAAAGAGCGTGAACAACTAAAACTTGAGATTGATAACTACGAATATATATTAAATTTAGCCGAAATGAATCATTATGAACGAGGATTTTCTCGTTAAAAGTAAATATAGAATTTATCCATTTTTTATTTTGAGCATTTTATTACGCATTTTTCGTAAGTAAATATATAATAGGATGTACATTAAGATTGAGAGGTATATTCTATGATCAAATTAAGCGTATTAGACCAATCACCTATTTCAGATGGTAGTACAGCAGCCCAAGCTTTTTCACATACAGTTACACTTGCGCAAGAAGTTGAAAAACTCGGATATACACGCTTTTGGGTATCGGAGCATCACAACTCTGTCAGCCTTGCTGGTTCAAGTCCTGAAATACTTATTTCACATATTGCAGCAAAAACAGATCGTATGAGAGTGGGTTCAGGTGGTGTTATGTTGCCACACTATAGCCCATATAAAGTTGCTGAGAATTTCCGTGTTTTAGAAGCGCTTTATCCAAATCGTATTGATCTTGGTGTCGGCAGAGCACCTGGTGGTATGCCAATTGCAACTCGCGCACTTCAAGAAGGCAAAATGGTCTCACTTGATCAATACCCAGAACAAATTGCAGATGTTGCAATGTACTTACATGATCAAGTACCAGAAAACCATCATTATGCAAATTTAAAGGCTACTCCTGTCATTCCAACATCTCCCGAGATGTGGATGCTTGGTTCTAGCGGAGAGAGTGCAATGATTGCCGCAAAACAAGGTGCTTCTTTTGCATTCGCACAGTTCATTAACGGATACGGTGGCCCTGAAGTAATGAATGCTTATCAAGAACAGTTCCAACCTTCTTATTTAGGAGATAAACCAAAATCAATCGTCTCTATTTTTGTTATTTGCGGAGAAACGAATGAAGAGGCGGAAAAAATTGCTTCTAGTTTAGATTTATCAATCTTATTACTAGAACAAGGAAAGCGTACAACTGGTACTCCTTCTATCGAAACTGCACAAAATTATCCATACAGCGCTTATGATTTATTCCGTATAAAAGAAAATCGTCAACGTATGATCGTCGGTGATCCATCTTCTGTGAAAGAACAAATCGTAAACTTAAGCAAAGCGTACAATACTGATGAATTTATGATTGTCACAATTACTCATCGATTTGAAGATAAATTGAATTCTTATCGCTTACTAGCAAATGCTTTTCATTTATAATGACAAAAGGGAGATACATCAATTATGATGCATCTCCCTTTTTTACTACTTATTATTTTTGTCGTCTATATATTCAATAGCTTCTTTTAATAGTTCATCAAAATCCTTAGGATAATCATGATTTAAATTGGGTATAACTTTAAACTCATGTTCTATATTCTTATCTCTTAATAATTGTACAAATTGCTGTGTACATTCGAAACAATCTTCATCTTGATCCCCACACACTATATATCCCTTTATATTTTTATTCTGTAACACTCCCACCAACTCATTCCATTCTTCAATCTCTGGAAGCCACGGCGCCACAAAAATAAAACCATCTACATCTATATCTTTTTGTAAAATTGTATACAAAGCTACTCTTGCGCCAGCAGAAAAACCACCAATTATTACACTTTCTACTGTATGATTTTCTATAAACGTAACGTAATGCTCTTTTAATTCCTCTTTCCCTCTATGTTTATCATCCCAAACAAATCCATCTGAAAACTGAATTTGCGAAGATTGTGGTAAAGCTAACGTATAATCTTGTGTCAAAACAGATTTCCAATATGGTTCTATTATTTCTATATTTTCTTGATCCCCGTGCATTGCAATAAATAGTTTTCCTTCTTTATTGCTGTCTAAATATTTCACGTCTGCTCGTTCTGTTTTCTTTGCTAATTCTTCTCTTTCTTTACATAATTGAACCATTTTATGAAACTCTTCAAATTTATGTAGTGGCGTTAAATCATCGTCCGAAATTAAATACTCATTTCCGTACCAAAATCCATTGTCTATAATAGCTTCCTTCATTATCTGTAACGCTTCTTCTTCAAGCCCCGCTGCACTCGCTAGCGCATATTTAAAATTATATATTTGCGCTTTATTCCCCACTACACCTTTAGCATGCTCCATTATATAAGTGTACGCTTCCAAACTCCCTTTATTTGCGTAACAATGTAACGTTTCATTTAATAATTGAATGTAAGTCATACTATTTTTCATACATCCATTCCCCCGTAATCTTTTATAATATTTATTTCTCAAACCTTTATACCATTCTGTAATCACTGTATATAACTCACGCTAACAATACTTAATCATTACTTCTCTTCGTCCAATAAGTTTAGTATAAAATTTAATAAACTGAAAAATCAATATTTTACTAAACAAAAAAAGACAACAATATATTTATTGTTGTTTTCAATACATCTACCCACTCTTTTGTTTTTTTCTGTCTGGTTTACTTGAAACTAAATAGTGTTTTTCTGAAATATATAAGTCTCTTTTTAATATACGATTTAAATACGGCCCTAATTTCATCCCGCATATAAGGCGATCTTCACTACCTTCAACAATTGGAAACATTTCTTTTTCTGTTACGTATTGATCTACTGCTTTTTGTACGATATCAATTTCTTTAACTAGGTTTAGATTTTCTTCTGTATGTTCAAATACCTCAAGCGTTTCCTTCGTAATAAGAAAACTATTTGTTGGAAATGCAAGTAAATACGGCTTTAACAAATCATAATTTACTGTATAATCATCATTTACTAATACTGTATAAACAATATTAGCATTCGTTTCTAGAAACTTAGCCATCGCTTGTTCTAATTCATCTTTCGTAATTTCACGCTCTTCTTTTCCAGTTCTGAAAAAGCGAAACATTGCATCGCCTCCTTTTTACTATATTATAGCATAAAAGAAAACTGAAAAATGACAAAAAAAGCCATTGAAAGAATTTTTCAATGACTTTTTTCTTTATATACTTATATTTATTTTAAGAACGCACTTAGCATCCATACATGTTGTTCTAATGTTGTATGAATCGCTAACAACATGTCTGCTGATGTTTCATCGCCAGCTTCGCCAGCAACTTCCATACCTTCTTTTAATTCTTGAATAAGTGCAGAGTAATCATTCACTAATGTTTGCACCATTTCTTCTGCAGATTCCTTGCTTGTCCCTTCACTCACACTAGATGTTGCAAGATATTCTTTCATTGTCGCTAGCGGTTTACCTTCCAACGCTAAAATACGTTCTGCTAATTCATCAATATTTGTTCCAGCTTCATTGTAAAACTCTTCAAATTTCTCATGTAACGTAAAGAAGTGTGGTCCTGTCACATACCAGTGATAATTATGTAGTTTCACATATAACACATTCCAGTTTGCTACCTGCTTGTTTAATACTTCAACAACATTTGTTTTCGTACTCATACAATCCACTCCTCTTATCATTTCATAATGTTTATCTTTTAATAACCTAGTTACATTTTACCATACATTTCCTATCCTTTCGAACGATTGGCTCATATGTAACAAAGTTTTAACACCTTTAATACTTCCCTAATATCTTTTAATTCATGTATGTTTTCAAACACTTCATACGTCTAATTGTCCAAGCTCATACATATGCATAATAGTAAATCAAGCTCATCGTAGTAGAAAGAGGGATAACATGGACAATCAACAATGGCAAGTAGCAAAGAAGGTCGCTGCTACTTATATTGGAACAGTCGTTGGAGCTGGATTTGCTACTGGACGAGAAATCGTTGAATTTTTTACAGTGAACGGATTATATGGAACAATTGGCATATGTGTAAGTGGATTTTTTTTTATTTGGCTTGGCACAAAGATGATGTTACTTTCATCACAAATCGGTGCATTTTCAGCGCAAGAATTTAACAAATATTTATTTGGGGATGTAGTTGGCAATGTTGTAAACACACTATTATTACTCGTATTATTTGGTGTAACGAGCGTTATGTTATCAGGAGCTGGGGCGGTATTTGAAGAGCAACTTCGTTTACCAAGACAACTTGGTATTTTCATTATATTGATCGCCTGTCTCATTATAGGTAGTCGCGGATTACAAGGGGTTTTTGAAGTTAATACACTTGTCGTACCTATTATGATGATTTTTATTATCGGACTTGCTATTACAACTTTTTTTCACGGTACAACTCCTATTAGTGACACTATTCCTGCAGAAAGCTGGAATATGAAGTGGATTACTAGTCCTATTACATATGTCGCCTTAAATCTTTCTCTCGCCCAAAGCGTTCTCGTCCCGTTAGCCAGTGAAGTAAAAGATCGAAAGGCCATTTTATGGGGCGGTATTTTAGGCGGTGCAGGACTTTCTTTAATTTTATTATGTAGCCATTTAGCTATTTTATCAGTCGATCAATTTTATCAATATAATATCCCAATGGCTGAAGTCATAAGAAAATTCAATGCAACTTTTCACTTTTTCTTTGTTCTTATCATTTTCGGTGAAGTGTTCACAACTTTAGTTGGTAATGTGTTCGGAATGACAAAACAAATTCAATCCATCACCAGATGGAAAAGTAACAATATTATTTTCTTCATTTTACTAATTAGTTATTGCTTTAGTTACATTGGTTACAGTGAATTACTCCACATTCTATATCCTATAATTGGATGGGTCAGCATCATTTTACTGCCAATTATTGCTTTTAAACAACTTCAAAAAACATAAAAGAAGCATCCATGTTATTGGATGCTTCTTTTATGTTCATTCACAATCATCGCATACTTCCCAGTACGGCCCCATTTCGAGTGCTAAATATGGCTTTAATTGCAACCGAATCATCCGACTAGGCATACGTTCTAAAACGAATTGAATTCCTTCTTCCTCTTCGTCTAATTCAACTTTTGAAATCGCAATTCTTTGCATAGTAGAAATAGGCATTCCATCTTTATATAAAGTGATTTTCACCTCATCATATTCATTAAAATACAATTCAACACTCATTTGATTTTTCAACAGTTCATCAACAATTTCATATTTATCATTTCGTTCCTGGATTATATATTTCCAGCCGCCTCTACCTTCTTCTTTCGGAGCTGCTTGAAATAATGTCATCAAATCCTCGTATAGCATAAGATAACCCCTCTCTTACTAAAAAACGATGAGTATTTTATATACCCTTTATCTCTATCACTATCCATATGTATTGTACCATATATCGTCGTTTTTACCGTATTCATTTGCTTCATAATTGCATGTAAAACACCTGATTTTCTTCATTATTATATGAATTGTCTCTCATTATATTTCTTAATATGCTTCTAACGCTTTCCAATCATATCAAACATAAGTAAATACACTCTTTGTCCATCCTCCGCTTAGTATTTCCTTACAATCACAAAAAAGAAGAGTGACTTTTATCACTCCCCTTAAAAGAATTTCCCCGTAGCTACTAACGCTAATACTAGTATTAAAATTGTAAATAATAATGATACGATGAAACTAAAAATAGGTAATGCTTTCTTTTCATTCTTCTTAAAGAGTAACTTTAAACTAAGAAAGATGTTTACTGGTACAAGTATAAAATAAAAATATTTAACAATTTGCACCGAACTATTCGAAAGTGTTTTTAAAATAAACACTTCAATTAGAAAGACAATAAAAAATGAAATACTTAACCAAAATGAGACATAACTAAGCCAAGAATTTCTTTTGGTACCCCAATAAACTCCCATAGTAATCTCCTTTATTTGCATTTTATACGATTATAATTATACACAAAGCAAACAAATACCTCTATTTTTCGACAAATATCATACAAAATATACCTTTAAATATTATAAAGATACTCTCAATCTCATTTCATTTTACATAATAAAAACAGACTACTCCAATAGCATACTGCTATTTTGGAGATAGTCTGTCCTCTGTTAAACTTTAAATCTTTCAATTAACCCTTGTAACTCTTCAGCCATTTGAGATAATGTACCAGCCGCCGAACTAATCTCCTCAATGGACGCTAGTTGTTCTTCTGCTGATGCTGCAACGTTTTGAGTACTCGTCGCATTGTTCTGTGCTGTCATTGCAATTTGACCTACTGAAATAGACACTTCATTTGCACCTTTTGACATCCCGTTAGCCGTTTCAACCATCGTTTTAATTTGATCTGCAATTTCATTTGTAGATAGTAAAATCTCAGTAAAGTTTTGCTTCGTTTCATTCGCAATAACAAGTCCAGATTGAACTTCTTCATTTACATGCCCCATAGATTTTACCGTCTTACTCATGTCATCTTGTATTTCACATATTAATTTACTAATTTCACTAGAAGATACACTAGACTTCTCCGCCAATTTACGTACTTCATCTGCAACAATCGCAAATCCTCTTCCGTGCTCTCCTGCTCTTGCAGCTTCAATTGCCGCATTCAAAGCTAGAAGATTCGTTTGATCTGCAATATTTTGAATGACTTCTAGTATGTCACCAATTTGTTTTGATTTATTATTTAGCAACTGTATAACTTCATCTGATTGTGAAACAGATTCTGCAATAGACTGCATTTGATTTACTGTTTTTCCTACTAGTTTCCCGCCATCTTCTGCCTTTTCACGAGTATGAGCAGAAGCTGTATTAATTGATGATGAACTTTTTGCTACATGCTGAATTCCTTCTGTTACATCAAATAATAACATTGCACCATTTTCTACGCTCGTTGTTTGCGTTGTTGCCCCGCTCGATATTTCATCCATTGCCATTGTAATTTGCTCAGTTGCTTCACTCGCTTGTCTTACACTTGCCGTTAGCTCTTCTGATGCTGCTGCAACATGTCCAGCCGAAGTATTAATTCTTCCAATTAACGTTCGCAATGCATCTGTCATCTCATTGAATCCTTTTGCAAGTTGGCCAATTTCATCATTAGAATGAATCTCGATTGTTTGCGTTAAATCTCCCTCACTTATTTCTTTAGAAGTGGCAACTAATCTTTTTAATGGTTTCGTTATAGAAAGTGTCACAAAATAAATAAGTGCTCCGCCTATAACTAATGAAATGAACATAACAATTAACATATTATAAAATACAGGCTGCGCAGCTTCAATTATTTCATTTGAGTACATCGTTCCACCGATTTTCCAACCTGTTTTTACATTTGTAGCAAATACCATTTGTTTTTCGCTGCCATCATACATATATGAAAAAGCACCATGGTTATCTTCATAAATTTTCTTCGCCCAAGAATCAGCTGCTTTTTCTCCTGATTTTTCTTGAGGATGTGCAATTATTTTTTGTTTTCCATCTAAAATGAAAGCATATCCCTTTTTACCGATATTGATTAACTTTGTTGTTTTTAATAAATTATCTAAACTTAAATCTATTGCTACAACACCGTTTTTATCTTCTGCTTGTTTTGCAATCGTTACGACAATATGTCCATTTCCTTGCGCCTTATACGGCTCAGTAACGACAATACCACCTTGTTTTGCCACTGCATCTTTATACCAAGAACGTTCTGTTGGATCATAGTCTGCTGCCATTTGTATATTTGGTTCTTGCACAAATTTCTTATCATTCCCACCAACGTATACTTGTTCAACATCTTTATTCAAATTAATATATTGAGATAACATTTTTCTTAATTCATCTTGATTATCCCCTTGATACATATTACCTTGAATCACCCGTGCAAAATTATTTACATCATTAAATTTCGCCTCAATCATTTGATTGATTAAATTATCTAATATTTTTATATTGTCGTGAGCACTGCTCGTAATTTGTGATTCAAAATTCTTTTTAGCCGTTTGATAAGACATGCCTCCAATAATAGAGACAGCCGCAATTAAAATGACAAAAAACGAAATTAGTAGTTTTTTTGCTACTTTCATATCACGAAACCAATTTAATAGTCTACCCATTACAAACCTCCTGCTTTTCAATTTCAATAGTTAAATCTAGCGAGTTGTAAACATTTCCCATCCCTAAATTATTATTTTCATAATCTATTACGATGAATACTTTGTAAAGTTTAAACAATTAAATTCCCTTTGTCTATATATTTGAATAATATTATTATAAAATTTACAAATACAAAAAAAGCCAAAGGGAACCACCCTTTGGCTTTTCATATTTTTTTATGCTGTTTAGAAATCTTTTTCCACTTATCACGCTCTGCTCTCGCAAGAATAGCATCTTGTTTTCTCATAAAATACGCCAGTTCTCTTTGTAATTTTTTATAGCTTTGCAAACGATTTATCGTAATAATTCCGTTATCAATTGCACTATGCACTGCGCACCCTGGCTCATTTTCATGTTTACAATCCCTAAAACGGCACGTTTTTGCTAATTCTTCAATATCAGAAAATGTTGTTTGAATTGCATCGCTTCCTTCCCAAAGCTGTAGCTCCCTCATACCCGGAGTATCAATAACTAAACCACCACTCGGTAATCGGAACAATTCACGATGAGTTGTCGTATGCCTTCCTTTACTATCTTCCTCACGAATATCTCCCGTTTTTGCTACTTCAAGTCCTATGAGTGCATTTAACAAAGTGGATTTTCCAACCCCCGATGACCCGACTAAAGCAATTGTTTTTCCTGAAGAAACAAATTGCTGCAGCGATTCAATACCAGTATGCTTTAAACTATCAACGACGAAGATCGGAACACCAATTGCCACAGCTTCCGTTTCAACAATTTTCTGTTCCACGTCTTCACATAAGCTACTCTTTGTTAAAACAATAACAGGCATTGCACCACTTTCATACGCTAATAGTAAATAACGTTCTATTCTTCTTACGTTAAAATCATGGTTAAGTGCATTTACTAAAAATAGATAATCTACATTTGCTGCTATTACTTGTTCTTCCGTTCGATTACCAGCCTCTTGTCTAGAAAAAGAGCTTCTTCTTTGAAAAATACGATGAATAATTGCTTTCTTTTCATTCTCTATTTTCTTTATATACACCCAATCACCAACCGCTGGATAATCTCCCTTCGTTACTGCTTCATGCCGAAACTTTCCAGACAGCTCTGCCATATATTCACCATCATTACAAATAATTCGATATATATGTTTATGCTCTAGTAAAATACGCCCTACTTCAAAGTTCTCTACAGCTTGTTCTTCAAAAAAAGAATCCCAGCCGAATGATTCTAAAATATTTTGATTCAAATTGATATCCTCCCTAGTTTAAGCTAAGCGGAAGGATCGTGCGCTCACTTATACAGTCTCGCCCTTTCCATCCACCTTTGTATTTGGTTTATGATTCATATACGTTATTTTCACCATAATACATCACCCCGTTCTCATTTTAATTACTCTCATTATATGGAATATTTATTTAAAAAGCTACCTTATTTAACGCAATTTTCAAACATTTTATTTTTCATCATTCTAATTTGTCCACGATGACTAATCTCATCTTCTAGCACATGAAACCACAGATAGTGCTGGTTATACGCTACACCGTTAGGCCACTTTCTTTCTGACATAAGCCATTCATCATCTTGTTCATTCAAATACTTCAGAGATTCTTCTCGAACACTTTGTAGAATTTGTATATAATACTGTATTTCATTACCACGGATTGTTCTCCCCGCTTTCCCTAAATACAGTGCGTCTTCCCATATTTCTAATTCTTCTTTTGTAAAGTCGCGCTCTTGAAATGAAATAAGTTGATGGGCTTTTTCTATAGCTGCTATATGCTTTAGTAACGCTCCGATGGAATTCCCTCCACTCGTCATAATGAAATCTACTTGCTCAACTGATAGATCGTTTATTTCCTGTAATGTTACAGCCCTCGTATGCTCCAGCATGCTTACTAATTCCCCTATATTTTTTGTATAACCATCCATACTTCTTATTCGATAATCTATATTCATCTCACGCACCCCTTTCTACATTCATATTAAGGAATAACCGCTTCATATAATAGACTGAAATATGTCAGATTTTTCTGTTATAATTAAATTGAATACGTAATAAACCCAAACAAACTTTCTCAATATGCTTCTATGAAATATTAAAAGGAATCAATATAAAAGAATCGAATCTTATTCACTAAAAGGAGTGGATTCGATGGAAATGTATCAATGGCTAACCGCTATACTCGTTGGTGGCATTACCGGTTTCGTTTCCCATCTAATCAATAACCAAGGTAAGTTATTGCTTCCACGCCGTTTGAAAACTTTTTTTCACTTTGGGTTTTTGACTGATATTTTCACTGGTAGTCTAGCTGCACTTCTTGGACTCGTTTTATTCGATGTTACCTTAATAAAAGAAATTATTAAAGTATCCATTGTGACTGCTATTTCCGGTCAGACTTTCTTACTGCACCAAGCGCTTGGTGGTGAGCAGGCTAAAAATAAACAAATTGGGAAAGCTGATGAGAAGATTCAAGAAATTGACAAATTATTACGACGTTAGTCTATACTTTCTTTAAAAATTATTGCTATAATAAACAATAAATATTTTCTATTGCGTCGTTTGTCAGAAGAAAGGGTGTTTCGTATGACAAAAAAGAAAATAGAAGATTTCTTAACAAACACTGAAAAAGAGGAACTGCTAGAAAACTATAAATGTTTACGAGAAGCCCGCACAAAAAGCGAAGCTAATTATTTTGGTGAAGCAGTAGACCATCTATTAAATAAAGCAAAACAACGAATTATTAAAGATGCAGGCATACATGATGAAAATGCAGCAACAGTTCAATCAAAGAGAAAAGCACTGTTTTAGTTACATTAGCTAAAACAGTGCTTTTTATTACGGGATTTTTTCACATCTATTTCACATCTTTTTCACAAATATAAGTAGTCCTATATGCTAAACTAAGTATATCCTTTTCCAAGGAACTATATGCCGATATATAAATCCCTATTTTTATAGGGATTTTTTATTTTTGGATTCCTCATAACTTTATTACGATACCTTTATACTATTTGTCTATTTTCTTTAATCTCTGCACTCAAAAACTCCTTTATGTATTTCTTCTCCTTTTATATAAAAGAGGGAAGTCCCCCTCTTCTCAACTAATCTTCTAAAATAGATTTAATTTCTTCCATAACCTTTTCATTCAATGAAACTTCCACCGCTCTTACACTTTCTCTTATTTGCTCCGCTCGTTTCCCACCAGGAATAACAGTATCAATGCCTTTTTTATTTAATAGCCATGCTAAAGCTAAATGTGATACTTCAAGATTCATTTCTTTAGCTAAACCTTTTAACTTCTCAACTTTTTTAAAGTTACTCTTATATGTATTTTCTTCAAATAGATTTACACTTTGACGCCAATCGCCTTCGTTTAATTTAAAATCTTCTGTATATTTTCCACCTAGTATCCCAAAAGCAAGAGGCCCGTATGGTATAAATGAAATACCTGATTCTATACAATACGGCAAAAGTTCTTCTCCAGCAGTACGATCCAACATATTATACGGTGATTGTACAACATCTATTTGTTCGTGCTGATTCGCTGCTTTTAATTGCTCTACGTTTACGTTAGATATTCCAATTGCACGAATTTTACCTTCTTCTTTTAGACGAGCAAGCTCTCCAATTGAATCTATGTAACTTGTTTCTGGATTTGTAAAATGTAAATAATATAAATCAATATAATCAGTTTGTAATCTTCTTAAGCTATTTTCCACAGCATTTCTTAAATAGCTTCGTTCATTATTAATATAAACTTCTCCATTTAATAACGGCTGTATTCCACCTTTTGTAGCAAGTACAACTTCTTGACGTTTTCCTTTCAATACTTCTCCTACCAATTCCTCTGATCTACCGAGACCGTATGAATCCGCTGTATCAAAAAATGTAACCCCTCGCTGGATAGCTTCTTCTATTAATCGTTTTCCTTCTTCTTCGTTCACATTAGCATATAAATTATGCCCCCCTACAGCATTTGTTCCTAGCCCTAACTTCGAAATATGTAGTCCTGCCTTTTGCAATTTGGTATATTTCATTTTTTCTCCCCCTATATTTCTATTGTTCGAACATATTCGAACAATAGAAATATACCACTTTATATGTTATAGTGCAAACTATATTAACTGATACAAGTAGGTGAAAAAAATGCGTACTCTTTATCATCCAAACCAAGAAGAAATTCAATTCTCTTCAGTCTTATACGCACTTAGCGATCAAATTCGTTTACAAATTGTAACAATGCTATTAGAGAAAAATGAACAATCTTGTGGTGCGTTAAACATTCCAATTGCGAAATCAACTTTATCTCACCATTTCAAGGTTTTACGTGAATCCGGTGTTATGTATACACGCATTGAAGGAACACAACGTTTCATTTCAATTCGTGAAGATGACTTACATGCTAGATTCCCTGGTTTATTAGACGTCGTATTACATGCGACAGAACCATACTAAAAACATCTCATATTCATATGAGATGTTTTTTAGTATGGTTCTATTCTTTTAATAAAATGCAACTTTAATCAGAAGGAACTTTGTTCATCACACACTAGAAATATATACGCTTCATTCTTTTCCACTTTATTTTTGTACTGGATCCTTTGGACACTTTAATTATTTGATTACATTTTATACACATCATTAATATAGGGCCGCCTATCTGTTTCAATTCCTGTAGTTGCTTATGCTCACACTCCTCCATATTATTACCTCCCTTATCATATAATTAGGTCATTTTGTAATCACCATCACTACTAAGTTCATTCCTTATTTAACCTCTGAATAAAACGTTTAAATGCCGATATCCCTTCGTCATCTCGTTTAAAAACGCCAGCATCTTCAAGCGCCTGTATAAATTTCTGTCCTAATTCTGCTCTTACTATCTCCTGTACATTTTGTTCATGTATCCGATGGTAATATTTGATTTTTAATTGTTCAGCCCATCGTATATGAAGCGTTGGAATATCACTTGGAATGTTAAGTAAGAATTTTTCCACTTCCTGAAGTTCTGTTTTTAAACGCGCCGGAAGTACTGCTAACCCCATTACTTCAATTAGACCGATATTTTCCTTTTTAATATGCTGTATTTCCGCATGAGGGTGGAAAATACCTAACGAATGTTCTTCACTTGTACGATTGTTCCGCAAAACAAGATCCAATTCGTACATACTATTCCGGTAACGAGCAATCGGAGTTATCGTATTATGTGGAATATCATTCGTAAATGCAAATATATTAACAGATGGATCACTATATCCCTTCCACCTCTCTAATATGTACTCCCCTGCATTTACTGTTTGTTCTATGTCTTTACTTCTTAAGCGAATAACTGACATAGGCCATTTAATAATAGAACATTGCATTTCTGGAAAGTTAGTTAGTTCAAAAATTAGGTCGTTTGATGCATTTGCCATAGCAAATTCATAGTTTCCACCTTGATAATGGTCATGTGTTAGAATAGATCCTCCTACAATAGGCAAATCAGCATTAGAACCAAGGAAATAATGCGGGAATTTTTCTACAAATTTTAACAAACGTAAAAATGTTTGACGGTCAATTTTCATATCACGGTGTTCTGAAGACAATACAATACAGTGTTCATTGAAATATATATACGGAGAATACTGTAGAAACCAGCTTTCATCTGTAAGATTCATACGAATCATACGATGATTCGAGCGTGCTGGATGTCCAATTCTGCCTCTATATCCTTCATTCTCAATACAGAGTAAACATTTTGGATAATTTGTACTTTCCAATACTCTCTCTCTAGCAATTTGTTTCGGGTCTTTTTCCGGTTTTGATAAGTTAATCGTTATATCAATGGGTCCATATTCCGTATTTACTTTATAATTTATATTTTTGGCAATTTGCTTCATTTGGATATAGTTGCTGTTTTTACTTAACTCATAGAAGTAATTTGTCGCAGCCTTCGGATTTTGTTCGTATTTTTCATAAAATAGAGAATTGATAACGGACGGTTTGGACATAAAAACATCCATAATTGCACTTGCTAAAATCTCCTTCTCGTCCATTACTGCCTCAATGACTTTATGCATACAAGCATATTCAATTAACTCTTTCAATAACTCCGAAATTGCTCTCTTTGCGGGTGCGGGCGCTGACGCTTCCACTACAAAGTCATCTAAACGAAGTAAGGAAAGGATTTGATTCCTTGTATATATTTCATCTTCTTTTTCAGTTAATTGAACTTCAATAGCACGATCAATTAACTGCTGGATAGCTTGATATATCATCAGTATATACCTCCTCTAACCTTATAGCGGTTTTCGTTGTTACGATGCCAGTTCTATGTACCTTTTATCATTTTATGAACAGATCTATGGGATAACCACCACCCTAATAAACATTTCATGAAAAAGAAATAAATACTAGATTCCACGATATATTCGACAAAGCCATACAAAAAACATCTCATAAAATTATGAGATGTTTTTTGTATTTGCTATTCTTTTAATAAATCTATTAATCCATTCCCTTCAGATGTACGTTCATACCCTAAAGGTACAGTTCTTTTAATAAGTTGTGCATATATTTCTGGCTCTGATAACCTTCTACCATATTCTCTCTCACACTGCTTAATGAGCAATGCCAGCGCTCCAGCGACATGCGGTGTCGCCATAGAAGTTCCACTTAATACCGCATATTTCCCTTCAGGATACGTAGATAATATTTCATCACCTGGCGCCACTAAATCAATTTCTTGATTCGAATTACTAAAACATGCGATTTTCCGTTCTAAATTGACAGCGCCGACTTCAATTACTTCGGAATAAGCACCTGGGAAATCTAGTTCCTCTGTATTATCATTACAATCTCCATTATTCCCAGCAGCACATACGACGAGAACATCTTGCTTTACTGCATTTTGAATCGCTTCATGTAATTCTGGAACGTCCTGCGGGCCACCAAGTGACATTGAAATAACTCTAACTCTTTCTTTATTAGGCCCTCTCCAATTTACAGCATAATGAATCGCCTCAATAATTTGCTCATAACTTCCAGAACCATCTCCCGCTAAAACCTTTAACACTAACATTTTAGCAAGTGGTGCAACTCCTAAAACACCGACACCATTTTCAGTCGCTGCAATTGTCCCCGCTACATGAGTACCGTGTCCGTTATTATCAAGATAAATATTTGGATCCCCTTCGTAATCTTTCGTGAAATTTCTTCCACCGATAATGCGATCCTTTAAATCTATATGATTCACATCACAACCTGTATCTAATACGGCAACAACAATATCATTTCCTTTCGCACTCTTCTCCCATACTTGTGGAGCATGAATGAGTTGTACACCTGGTGGAATTTCATTTACTTGTTCAACCACCTTATCTACTGTAAAAGGAATCAATTGTATACCTTTTTGTTTATTCGCTGTACTACTATTCATCGTAATCCCTCCTGAAAATATATTATTTTCATTTCAGACCACTTTTGAAAAGGTTTAAATGTAACATTCGTTTTATTCGTTTCGTTTTCCTTCCTTAAAAATATTTCTCAATATAGCTTACTAATTCTATACTACTCTTTTTATTTATCTCGTAATTTTTATTCACCAAAAATTCGATTGGTACAACCAATAACCAAAATAAAAGGACCAATTTAATGGTCCTTTCATAGTTTTTAAAGAATGATATGAAATTTTAAAAATAAAATAAATTAAGACTAAGCCTCACTCTTATTTAAAAACTTCTCTATTTCTTTTATTAAATGTTTCGCTCCATCTATACTAACAGTAATGTTTCCATTTGCTAATGATATGTTTTGATTTGAAACATCACCTGTTATTTGACAAGCATTGTAAGGTTGATATTTTTGTAAAATGACTTTATCTTCTTCTACGAAAATTTCAAGTGGTGATTTGATTTGTATTCCTAATACTTCTCGTAACTCTTTAGGAATAACAATTCGTCCTAATTCGTCTACTTTTCGAATAATTCCTGTTGCTTTCATATTACTCCCCCCTTACTTTCTATTAATTTTTCCATCTCGCTCTTTCCATTTTATCACTTTTTGGTAATACTTGTATCTTTTTAGAAAATTTTGTACTCAAGTTAAAAATACACATTTAACTAATACGTAATCTCTCTTTCAATTGTTTTAAATAACGAGATCGTATCAATAAGAAATATACAACTTGAATTCCTACGAAAACACTTAATACAATCGCATTTTCTTTAAATAATGAGTACTCAAACATCTGTCCCAATGCAGTTAACGCTACTGCCCCGTGTAATGTTGCAACACCTATTGGAACGAAGAATAATAGTGCTAATCGAATTGTAACTACTTTCGATAATTCTCCGCTCGTTAAACCTACTTTTCTAATCATTTCAAACAAACGAGTATCATCCTCTAAATCAGAAAACAAACGGAAGTAAAGGAAGCTTCCTGCACATACGAAAAATACTATACCAATAAAGAAACCTACAAATAAAATTGGTCCTGCTATTTGTAAACTTTGGTTTTGTTCGTACTCTTCCGCACTAAACGTTGCATGTTCTTCATAAGTCTTCATTTGATGAGTAAGCTCTTTACCAACCTCTATTTCATCTTTCGTTCCTTCTGTTTTGTACACATAATCTTTTTCCTCTTTAAATCCATCTTGTAATGCATCATATTGATTTTTAGAGATTACATAAACGTTACCTCTTAGTATTTTACTTAATGAAGAAGTATTAACTTTTTTCACTTTTAAAGATTCATTCAAATGTGGTAAAGTAATTTCTTTTCTTTCTTTCATCGGTGGGCCTGGTATATCGACTGATAAAAATAAAGCTTCTTTATTTGCTACAGTTTGAAATGGTTCTCCTGTTAACTTCGCATATTCCTTATAATCTGATTCTTTTATGAAAATAGCACTTCTTAACGACTGCTCCTCCGCCCTTTTCGTTGAAATAGTAGCTTTAGAAGCTGTTATACTATGTTTCTTTAATCCTTCATCAATCATCTTCAAATGCTGTGATTCATTACTATTTCCTTGCTTAGAATGATACTGAAACGCAATTGGTCTCTCCATAATCCCTTTCGTCATGGACGTGAAACCTACTAATGTACCTATTGCTGAAAATGCTACAGTTGAAATAATAGTTACAATAAAGAACATTCTGGCGTTGTCTCTCATACGGTAAGCTAAATCTGATAACGTAACAATATTTGTCTGTGTCCAATAGAAACGTTTACTTTTTTTACATAGTCTAATAATAAAGACACTCAACTGCTTGTACAGCAAATATGTACCAATAATGACTACCGTTGTAACAGGAATCATCATGACAAATACCATTGCACCGTGTGACATAAGCGCTCCCGCATATCCCGCACTAAGCAATATGACCGCTAATATAGAAGAAATAATGGAAGCTTTCGGTTCCGGCTTCGCTTCTGCTGATCCTCTAAACAATTTCATAATTTTATTTTTCCGAATCATTCCTGCACTAAACAATGAAATGATCATAAATAATACGAAAAACATAATGCTCGTTACAACAATGGCTTTCATTGGTATGTAATAAGCTAAGGAAATATCTAATTTTAATATCATCGGAGCTACAAATATTAACATTCCGGAAAATAGCATTCCTGCAAGTATTCCAAAAATAATAGCCCCTATCCCAATCATAATATTTTCAAAGAAGATAAGACGCTTTAATTGATATTTCGTCATACCTAACATCATTAAAATTCCTAATTCACGCTTTCTCGTTTTTAAAAACATTCCCATCGAATATAAAATAAAGAAAAACGTAAATAAGTAAATAATGGACTGTGCAAAAGACATACTTACGAATACGTATCGTCCCAATTCTCCAGCACTTAATGCGGGATGAAACGCAAAAAATGAATAAACAAAAAAGGCCATAATGGCAAATGCACTACTTAAAAAATATGCTGAGTATGTTCGTCTATTTCGTGTTACATTTCGATATGCGAGTTCTCTAATGTTCATATTCCTTCTCCGCCCTTCTACTAACTATGTTCTTATATTAGTAAAGTCCGGAAATACCTTCCATCGATTCAAATGACAAAAACCTTACATTATTGAAAGGTTTAAAAAAAATTGCTTAAACGAAAGAGTTTCATTATAATGACTACATTCATATTCATACACGCATCCTATTGTATATTCGTTAGTTTTGCGAAATAATAAAGGATAGAAGTATGTACCAATATACATATAAACTTATTTACCGCTTTAATATGAATAGGAGGAAACATAATGACATTACAAGAACAGATTATGAAAGCATTACATGTTCAGCCTGTAATTGATCCGAAAGCAGAAATCCGTAAACGTGTTGATTTCTTAAAAGATTATGTGAAAAAAACAGGTGCAAAAGGATTTGTACTTGGCATTAGTGGCGGACAAGACTCTACATTAGCTGGACGTTTAGCTCAGCTTGCAGTGGAGGAAATTCGTAATGAAGGTGGTAACGCAACGTTTATCGCCGTGCGTCTTCCTTATAAAGTGCAAAAAGACGAAGATGATGCACAATTAGCATTACAATTTATTCAAGCTGATCAATCTGTTGCATTTGATATCGCTTCAACAGTTGACTCTTTCTCAAACCAATACGAAAACTTATTAGGTGAATCATTAACAGATTTCAATAAAGGTAACGTGAAAGCACGTATCCGTATGGTTACACAATATGCAATTGGAGGACAAAAAGGTCTACTTGTTATCGGAACTGATCACGCGGCAGAAGCTGTTACAGGATTCTTTACAAAATTCGGAGATGGTGGTGCAGACCTATTACCATTAACGGGTTTAACGAAACGTCAAGGACGTGCTCTTTTACAAGAATTAGGTGCGGATGAGCGACTTTACTTAAAAATGCCAACTGCTGATTTATTGGATGAAAAACCAGGTCAAGCTGATGAAACGGAGTTAGGTATTTCGTATGATCAACTAGATGATTATTTAGAAGGTAAAGCAGTTCCAACTGACGTTGCAGAAAAAATTGAAAAACGTTACACAGTGAGCGAACATAAAAGACAAGTTCCAGCATCAATGTTTGATGATTGGTGGAAATAAATAAAACATAAAAAAGAAGCTAATCTCATTAGCTTCTTTTTTATGTTAACGATACACCCCTACTCTTTTCTCTAGTAAGTCCTGTAAACAATCCTCATGTTGTTGATTAAACAATGGTGGCATTTTGTTTAGCGGGAAAAACTTCAATTCCAACGTTTCATCACCGTCTACTTTTTGCTCTCCACCGGCAATTGAGCATGAAAAGAATATTAAAATTGACTGGGCATTATCTCCATTTGGATATGCTTGAAAATATTTTGTATACACCCCGATAAGTTCATTTATTTCCACGTCATAACCTGTTTCTTCTTTTATTTCTCGAATCGCGGTTTCTGCGGCAGATTCTCCAATTTCCATTGCACCGCCAGGAAATCCCCAAGCGTTAAAATCACCTCTTTTTTGCAGTAATACTTCTCCATGCTCATTCAACACACAACCACCCGCAAAGTTTATGAGAACACAGTCGTGACCTACTTTTTCACGTAATTCTTTTATATAATTAGCCATCCTCTTCCCCTTTTCATACATCTTCTATCATTATTTCTTATCTTTTTCAAGCAATTCAATCATTCGATCTAGCTTATTATTCATATTAATTACATGTTGTTTTTTTGCAGCGCTGTTTTGCAATAATTTTCTAAGGAACAAAGTAAATGATAGGAAAAACAAAACGATAAGTCCGATTACTAAACAAGTATATATCAATGTAAAAATATTACTTTCGAACAAATTCATTCAAATCCCACATCTTTCCTTTTTATATTTTATCACACAATTCTGTTTTTTAAAGTGATACATAATAAAAAGAGCACCTTTTACAGATGCTCTTTTTAATTAATAAGTAAATGTAATTGTCGCTAATGAATAATCTGCCATCGCACTATATGGTGCTACTTCATAAGATACACGTTTTGCACCTTTTGGCCAATTTATTTCATTTAACACTTTCTTTATATCTTGCATTGTTCCATCCATCGATTGCTTATATCGTACTTCTACCTTTTCTGGCTTAGAAGCGAATTGTTGCTGTAATTTTTTCTTAAATTCACTATAATTATCTGCCCCGTATTGTGCAGACAAATATTTTAAATTTGTTTCTTTTAACATTTGTTCATACGCAGCAGTTTTTGAACTACCCGCTTTTATTTTGTTTGTTAATTCATTAAAGTAACTTGTAGTTGCCGCTGGATATTTACTGCGATCCCAGTCGTGATCTTTACTTAATTGCTCATCAGACATATTAAAATATGAATATGTTACGCGTCCAGCTTTATCGGGTACTGGATCATCGAATGTAGTATCAAGATGATACCATTTGTTTTCAATGTTCACTAAATTCCATGCGTGAGCTTGTCCATTTCCTGTACCTGTTACAATATGGTTTTGAATACCTGCTTCTTTTAGCAATTCATATGTTAATAACGTATATCCTTGGCAAACGGCAGAACGATTTGCTAATGCTTCATATGCTGTATACGCTTTATAAGACGTATCATAAGATACATGTTTTACAACATAATCGTGAATAGCTTTTACTTTCTCATGCTCATCCATCCCTGTTTTTACAATTGAACCGATAATTGGTTTTGCCTGAGATTTTACATATTGTGTTTGCTCTTTTGATTCACGGTATTTCACTTGCAATGTAAACGTATAGTTTCCTGGTAACCCTTTAATAGAATATTTAGTAGACGCTACATTATATTTTACATACTCATCTGCATCTACAATTTTATTAAACTCGCCATACAATTGGTCCATAACATTTCTAGCATTTCTATCTTTCTTTTTATATGTGATTGTAATATTTTCTTCTCGATTATCAACCTGTTTTTTTAATTCTTTTCGGAAATCATCTAATAGCTTTGCATCTGATTGTGTTGTCGCTACAGACGGATTCGTAGCTGCATAAGATACCGTTGACGCGTGTAAGCCTCCCATTACTATAGTTGAACAAAGCAGGGTAGCTGTCACATACTTACTTGTCTTTCTCATCTCGTCACTCCTTACATTCTATAACTATACGAAAAAGTATCGTATAGTTTCAGAGTATACAATACTTTTCCGTATAGGTCATATGAGATTATGCATATTTAACATTGTAAAAAGGTTGTTCTTTTTACAAGAACAACCTTTTTCATTAACAAGTTTGTAATACACAACACGCATTTTCAAAACGTCGATTTTTTAAGTCTTCATTTCCAATACAGAAATAAAGCATTCCTAAATCTCCCCACATCATATTACAATTTTTAGTATCTGAATCGATTTGGAATAAAAGCGTCATTTGCTGCGGGTCTATCCCCATATATTCTCCTGTCTCATATAATACTTCCTCTTGTACAGAGAATGGTTCACCAAACATTTGATGGTTATCATAGTTGTCTGGGATTAGTTCTTCAAGCAATTGTAAGAAACGATCTGAATCAGCCTCATCTTCAATGAAAAGCTCTGGCAATTTATATGTCAGTTCAAAAGTAGTTGCACACTGGTTATAATTTGTTTGCAATTCATCTGCTCTTCGTAATTGCTCTACAGGAACATCATAATAAAGTACACGCCCCGCTTCAGTTGGATTCACATCTTCTTCAAAGTAATTTTCAATGCTAAAGAAATATAACATCCCTGTCTTAGGAAGATTGTGACCCATACCAACATTTTGTAAATCATTTAAATTAAATTGAGCGATAAATTGTAATGGATTTCCTTTGTGCATTGGGTATTCCAATGTAGCTGGCAAGTCAGGAACTCCTCCCATTTTCGAACTACCTACCGCAACTGTTTCCTCCTGCTTTGGCACAACTTTTACACAAGGAAATACAGTGTGAATAAGTTCCTCTTTTAAATGTGTCAGCCCATATTTATCAATTAATACTTCAATTTGTTTATTCATAAATTCTCCTTATATTTACATACTTATTTGTATCATCGCACAAAAATTATACTCCATTCTTTGTAAAAACAACAAGCCTCCAAAAAAACGGGCTCTTCCTCCATACGCGAACAAGTTTAAAAAAGCATAGTATACATTGTTCCTACAAACACGATAGTTCATTATTTCTTCCAGTACATTTTCCCCTCGTTCATTTTTATTTTTAATTTAAGGAGGAATTCCACATGGGTTACGGATATAGTTGCGGCGGTTACGGTTACGGCGGTAGTTGTGGTGGATGTGGTTATGGAGGTTTCGCTTTATTAATCGTTTTATTTATCCTTCTAATCATCATCGGAGCTAGCTGTTGGGGCGGCTTTGTAGGCTGCTAGTAAATTTAAAAACTATTGCAAAAAAGCACGTACAATACGTGCTTTTTTGCCATTTTCAAATCTTTTATTCGAAAGGAAGTATGATTGATGAAGATTGATGGTGTTTTTGAAGGAGGCGGTGTACGCGGAATTGCGCATGTAGGAGCAATTTGCGCGTTAGCTGAAAAAGGCTATGAATGGGAGCGTGTAGCTGGAACATCAGCTGGTTCCATTATCGCTGCGCTCCTAGCAGCAGGATATTCTTGTTCAGAGTTAAAAACGATTATAACTGATATCAATTATAATAAATTTACGAAGAGAACCTTTATTGACAGAATCCCGTTTATCGGAAAAGGATTAAGCGCATGGACTACTCTTGGTATTTACTCTAATATTTTTATAGAAGAATGGATTGAAGAATTACTTCGCAAAAAAGGAGTTCACTTATTTACAGATTTACCTGATTTAAATAAGCTTAAAATTATCGCTTCTGATATAAGTAATGGCAAAATGGTTATCTTTCCCGATGACTTACCGAACTACGGATTTTTAAATTATCGCTTCTCTATTGCTAAAGCTGTAAGAATGAGTAGTACAATCCCTTTCTTCTTTGAACCGGTAAAATGGAGAACCCCTAAATGGAAGCAACCTTGTTATATGGTTGATGGAGGGATTTTAAGCAATTACCCAATTTGGATTTTCGACTCACCTTCCTCTCCTCGCTGGCCAACATTTGGATTTCATTTCGTAAAAGATGAGATTCAAGCTGATCCTGCCCATTATAACGAGCCTATCTCCATGTTCAAAGGACTTTTTAAAACGATGATGCAAGCCCATGATTTACGTCATTTAGATAAGGAATCAAAAGCAAGAACGATTACAATTCCAACAGGATCCATTACAAGTACAAACTTTGAGTTAACAAAGGAAGAAAAAGAGTGGCTTTACAATTCTGGTTATAACGCCGCAAATAAGTTTTTACAATCTTGGAACTTCAGACAATATATTGATGACTATAGAAACGGAAACCAGGACCGAAAAACAAATCGCTATTTCCGTCAACTTGACTCATAATACTATTATTTTTCATACGAGAACACGTAACGCTTTCAAAAAAAATAAGCCTAGTAATATCATAGATTACGAGGCTTATTTACTCCCTGCATAAATTATTATACGTCTCTTAAGGATACGTTAACCCTTTAGCTTCTTCCGCAGTAATAACGGTATATCGATTTCCCGTTCGTAACCCTAACAATTCTGCTTTTTCAATTGCATCCTGCTTCGTCTCCGCATAAGCAGCTAAATATTTTTCTCCATTAATAATTTGGCAAATTACGTATTGTTTCATTACTTTCTCCTTTTACTTTTTCATTAGTTGTGCAAGCTTTTTTATACCTATTTCAATTTCTTCTAACGTTGCGTATGAATAGGATAGACGCAAAAATTGGTTTGCACTTCTATCATACAAAGTACCTGGATTTAATAAAATCTTTTCTTTCAAAGCTTTGTCGAATAAGCTACGGTTCGAAACGGGTACATTCATATGTAACCAAATATAAAAACCACCTGTAGGTTCATACCATGTTGCTATATCACGACAATATTTCTCTAACATTTGCAACATAAAATCTCTACGTTTTTTCAACTTAGTTCTTACAAACTGTAAATGTTCATCATACAATCCATCTGCAAACCATTCCGCTGCAATTTGCTGGGATATAGAACTTGAACCATAATCTGTTTGCATTTTTATGTCTGCCAATCTTTGAATGACTGGCTCAGATCCAACAATCCATCCAATTCTTAATCCTGGACTAATGACTTTAGACATACTCCCGATATGTAGTACAATTCCGTTTTTATCATATGCTTTTAAAGGCTTTGAAACAGGCTCATCAAACCATAAGTCTTGGTACACCGCGTCTTCTATAATAGGCAAACCAATTTCGTTACATATTTCCATCACTTCTATTCGTTTCTTCACATTCATACTAAAGTTCGTCGGATTATGAAAAGACGGAATTGTATATAAAATAGATGCATTAAATTGCTTCTTATATTTCGTAATATATGATGCATGTAAACCGTTCTCATCCATTGGTATACCAATTAAACGCATTCCTGCTGATTGAAAAACATTAAGAGAATATAAATAAGATGGTTTTTCTAATAAGATAGATGCCCCTTTTGGAAGAAGTCCCATAGAAATAAGTTGCAACGCTTGAATTGCTCCTGAAACAATTAATATAGAATCAGGAGTTACATCTATACCATGTCCTTTTAAATAGTCCGCAATTTTCTTCCTTAAATAGAAATTCCCTTTTGGTTCTTCATACCCAAGTATCATGCTCGACTTTAAAAGCTTATTCATAATATCTTTCATCTTTTTTTCAGGTAAAAGACTCGGCGCGAGCTCACCTGTTCCTAAACGAATTACATGCGGATAAAATTCAGCTTGATTAATCTCTTGAATAGCAGGCAGATTCGGGTAATGAAGTCCTGTTTCTACATAAGACTGCCAATTAGGCGGGGGTGCGTACGTTGAAGCATTCTCATTATTATTTACAACAATTGTTCCTTTCCTGCCATTTCCTTCAATGTATCCCTTTGCCACTAGCTCATCGAAAGCCATTACAATTGTACTCCGGTTCACACCGAATGTATGTGCCAAATCTCTTTGTGAAGGTAATTTCGTTCCAACAGTCCATTCTCCATTAACGATTCTTTCTTTTATATACGTTTCTATTTGTTTATACAGGGGAGTCGCTAGAGACATATTCGGTTTCCAAACTAATCTTTCCATCATATCACCTTATATTCTTTTTGGTTGGTAACCTCTCCAACCATATGGATGGATACAAATTTTCATTTCTTCTATACAATATACACTATCATACTGAATTAAAATAGGAGGTAATATGATGAGTGAAGCAATTATTCATGGTATCATTCTTGCATTTGGTCTTATCATTCCATTAGGTGTCCAAAATGTTTTCGTCTTTAACCAAGGTGCGAGCCAACTAAACATTTGGAGGGCAGCCCCTGTAGTATTAACTGCCTCTATATGTGATACGTTACTCATATTGATTGCAGTGCAGGGTGTCTCCCTTGTACTCCTTACTTTTTCTTGGCTAACTAACACGTTATATATAATTGGATTTTTCTTTCTCCTATATATGGGCTTTGTTATTTGGAGAAGTAACCCTTCCAACGATATAAAAAAAGAAAACAGTATGCCATTAAAAAAGCAAATCCTTTTCGCTGCATCGGTTTCGTTATTAAATCCACATGCTATTTTAGATACAATCGGTGTAATCGGAACAAATTCTATTCAATACATAGGAAGTGAAAAATGGGCTTTCACACTTGCAACTATTATCGTTTCGTGGATTTGGTTTATAAGCTTAGCTTTAGCGGGGAAACTTCTAAAAAGAATAGACTCAACCGGAAAGACAATCGTATTATTAAATAAGTTTTCGGGTCTCATCATTTGGGGTGTCGCGCTTTATATGTTAAAACAAGTTATGTATTCTTAATGAACGAAAGAGAATTGCATGTTCCTTAAAACACCATGCAATTCTCTTACAAATTATGAAGTAGGTTCCCGTTTCTGTTTTACGTTCTTTGCATCTTTTGCTGGTTTAATCCAAATCATCGCTATAACAGCACCGATACCAGCGAAAATACTTGTTACATAAAACACTTCATGGTCAGCACCTTTCATGAAAAAAGAGTATAGAGGTGGGCCGGCTGCTACACCGATAAATCGCATGGAACTATAAAAAGATGTAACCGTTCCCCTTTGCTCCTTTTCAATTCCTTGTGTAATTAGGGAGTCTAAACATGGGAGTGCCATACCAATTCCTATCCCCATGATAACGAGACAAAGAAGTAGTAAATAAATCCCTTTTATAAATAAAGGAATGATGACTGATGCAGCTGCCATTAAAAAACCAATATAAATACACTTCTTCATTACATTTTGATTATCTCCAATTTTTTTACCCGCCATATATGAACTAAGTGACAGTACAAGTAACGGGATAGCAAGTACACAACCTTTCCATATACCATGTATGTCATACTTTGATTCCAGTATTGTCGACAAATAAAAGAGAATTCCGAATAAAATAAGCATAATAATTGCACCTAATACAAAAATGGCAATTAACCATCTTCCCTTTTCTCGAAATGTAGAGATAATCGATTTTATAAACTCTTTAAGTGGTGGCACTTCTCCTTCTTGTTTCTTTGCCTTTACTAGAATAAGTAATAAAACAATTGATACTATGCATAAAACTGGAATTGCCCAAAATGGTAAGAACCATACAATGGCAGCAAGAGCAGATCCTACAATAGGGCTCAGCACTTTTCCAAATGTATTGGATGTTTCAATGATTCCTAAACCTGTACTAACTTGTTTTTCATCCTTGTATAAATCACCAACACATGGTATAACAACTGGCATTGCACCAGCAGCACCAATACCTTGAATCGCTCTACCGACCAATATCCAAGTGTAGGGATTATCAACTTTCCATGATACCCAACCAGTTATCGCTCCTCCTATAGCCGCAATCAGCAAACTCGGAACCATTATCATCTTTCGTCCCCATCTATCTGATAAATAACCAGCAATCGGTATAAGAAGAATGGCTACGATAGAGTAAATTGTAATAATCATGGATACTTGAAACGATGAAATATGTAATTTCTTTTCGATTGTCGGTAGAATTGGAATGAGCATTGAATTCCCTAATGTCATAACAAGTGGAACTGATGCAAGCGCAATTAAACAACAGTTTTCTTTTTTTAACATGTTGGCTTCGGAACCCTTTCATCGTATATTTCTGACCATATAATAGCCCTGCTGGAACGTAATTTTTCATTCCACCAGGGCTATTACATCTTTACTACTTCCCATTTACAACAAAAGAAATTGGGGAAAATATAGTATTATTCCTATTCTTTGAATCCAGTTCGCAATATATTCATACCAATTAATTGAAAAAAAAAGAAAGGAAGAATCCTTCCTTTCTCCTATAACCTTCTACAATTAGCGAGTATATCCGCCACCAAGTTGTTGTTCTGCCATCGCTACTAGACGTTTTGTAATTTCACCGCCTACAGAACCGTTTGCACGTGAAGAAGTATCAGCGCCAAGTTGTACACCAAATTCTTGTGCAATTTCATATTTCATTTGATCTAAAGCTGCTTGTGCTCCATGTGATGCTAATTGATTAGAGTTACGATTTCTAGCCATTACCAATCACCTCCTTATTTATATATAAATTGTGTTAAATTTCAATTTAAATACATGGTAATTTTTAGTTATTTATATTTTTAAAAAAAGAGTCTCTACAATGAGAGACTCTTACATCATTTTATATTAAGAAGTTACTACTTCTAAATTTCTATTTGTTAATACTTTCATTTCTTCTTTTAATATATCTTTCGCATTATGTCCAAACCATTCGAGTGAAGCAAAATGGTCAGTATCTCTCACTTCCTGAATAATCTCATCATAATTTACCACACCTTCAAATAATGGAACCATACCAATTCGACTTCCCGCTGCTGCATATACATTATTTGGTTCAAACACATGCAAATAATCTGCTGACGATATATTCTTAAAATGGTAATGTTGTATCCACGGCTTTAGTCGATGGAAGCTGTCTATTGGATCTGCACCAGACTCCCATATATGAAGAAAATCAAGGTTTATTTTCAAATTCGGATGATCTACTTCTCCTAATAATTCCAAAGTAGAAGGCAGCGTATCCGTTAACGTATTTGGATGTGTTTCTAAAAGTACATACATATTATGCTGAGCAAATACTTCACAAATCATGCGAATACGATTCACATACTCTTTTCTCTCCTGTTCCGAGAAACCTTCGCTACCTTTTTGTCCAGCAAACGTACGAATTTTGTTTGTTTTAAACCAATTAGCTAATATTGCAAGTTGTTCACATTTCTCTATCGTTTTTTCAAAATCTGCCGATAATGATATGTCTAAGTAATCACTTATCATCGTAATTTCCAAGTTTTTATCCTTTAAACAATTCAATTCTCGTTCTGTCGTTTCATGCTCTTGCATATACAAATTTCGTGCATGAGTCCCCCACAATTCAATTCCTTTAAAACCGTTTTCATATGCAAATTGAACAATATCAGTAAATGAAATTAATTGATGACGAAAGGAAATAGTACATAATGAATATTTCATAGGTTTGAACTCCCTTATCTTAAATTCAGTTAGGTTTTTAAAATACTAAGACAGACTCGTTTGTTTCCATTTCTTTCCACGATAAAAACTGTCTCTCTAATTCAGCCTTAATTCGCAGTTCAATTGCATTCATTTCATCCAACTTTTCAACAATTGATAATAACATGCCTTTATTATTCGTCATCGCCATTTTAATTGCTCGATACTGTACATTTGTAAATCCTTGTACAATATCCTCTACCCGATCACACCAATAATCAAACTCTTGCTCCGAATATTGCAACGTTTCACGGAAGTATGCAAAGGCATGTTCATAACTATATTTACGAATTGCAAGTACTGGTATTTGCTTCACTGCCGCTACAAGACCAGAAAGCGAATAACCTTCTTCTTCATTTGCCATTTTTATAATTAAATTTTTCAATTCCATAGTCAGTTCATTGTCATTTCTTTTGAAAGTTTCTATGAAATAACTCGCTACCATTTCTTCTGTTGGCTCCTGAATTTCTTCTACATCAATGAAATACCCTCCACCAAATGGGTTATCTTGAACAGAGTGAAGCACTTTTTCTCTTTCCATATTCCCTTCCCAGCGAAAATCAGGATCTAGCATGAACCATTCTTCTTCTTTCTCTGTCTTCGATATCATTAAATAATGCGGAAACGGTTTTTGATGAAATTTATTTTCCCTCTCTGGCAATAGAGACATATCAACCATTACAATGACATAGCGATTTTCTGGCTTGTTTTCTACTAATTGTAAAAACGTTTCTACATTGCTATCTTTACCTTTTGCATGATCATACCATTCGTTCACTTTCATACCGTACAATTTTTCATACCATAATAAATAATTATCATGGTTAATATTTTCGGAGTGATACGAGATAATGCCGCCTTCTGTTATATCAAAATCTCCGTCCCATAATCCAAAATAAAATGGACGGAAATCTATATCGCTACGCCTTTTTATAATTTCACAAAAACAACTCACTAAACAGTGAACTTTAATTGAAGTCATATTCTCATCCACTTTCCTAAAGGTTAATTATTCACATTTACTTCTTATACCGGCTGTAACTCCTCCATAAAATCAAGCAAAGATCCTACAGTAAGAAATGCTTTTGGGTCTACCTCATCCTCTGGAACGCATAGCTTTACATCCATTTCTATGTAGACTATGAGTTGTAACATCATTACCGAATCTATATATAAATCTTGGTTTAAACGCATCGTTTCTTCTAAATGCGTTACATTTTTTAGCTCCATTTTTTCTGTCATAATTTTCAACACTTCATTTTTTAATGTTTCACGTCTCATGTTGTAACCTCTCCCATCTCTAGTAATTTTCTACTTACTTTTCCAGTTTTATTTTTGGGAATTTCAGTTACACTTTCAATCTCATGCGGAACTTTATAAGATGGTAAATGCTGCATACACCATTCTCTTATTCGCACTGGATCAACATGAGAGATTACTTTCGCTTTAACAACTTCGCCCATCACAGGATGTTTTCCCCGATATACAATTGCCTCTTGAACGCCTTTTAGTCGAAGCATTGTTTCTTCTACCTCTATCGGAAAGACTTTTAATCCTGAAACGTTAATCACATCATCCATGCGCCCCATAAAATGAAGACCATGCTCAGATTTATACCCCAAATCTTTCGTGAAAATTTCCTTATCTTTCATTTTCACTACGATTTCTTCGGGCATATTTTCATCTGAACCTATACTTATACTCGCATGAGGTAGTGGATTACCTAAATCTAAATGGCTTTTCATATCATGACATATACTAATACAACCTGCTTCAGAACAACCGTATTGCTGCATCATATATGTTGTCATTTCTTTTAGTTTATAAAATAATGCTTCTGGTAAAGGGGCTCCGGATGTCATAATTTTATGAAACTGAAACGTTCCTTGCGGGAAACTCCCCATAATATGTAACATAAGCGGTACTGCATAAATGATATGTTTTTCTGTATTGCGAACTATATTTAATGCGAATTTAGGGTTTTTATTCGTAATGATGATAGGTTTGCTTCCTCGCGTAATTGCAGATAACGTACCACATATTAGTCCGTATGAATGTGAAACAGGAGCCATAACGATCGGCACTTCATCTACTTCACAGTTTAAAGCTTCATTATAAGCAGTAATTTCTGTATCCACTTCCGCCCATGCTCTACGAATCAGTTTTGGTTCTCCTGTTGTTCCAGAACTATATTGCAATAAAGAAGGCTCTTCTAGTAAAGCGTTCACTACTTCTAATTTCGTAAAATCGGGATATTCTCCATATAATATCCCGATACAATTTGCACGCTTTGCCATTTCAATAGCCGTTTCTTTTGGCGTATCTTCATGTATAAGCAATACTGATGATTTCTTTTCTTTTAAGAAAAACACAAGCGTAATAATATCGAATGGATCTTTCAGACAAAGCGCGAATCTATTTCCTGCTGCTTTTTGAAATTGTTCCATTTCCTCATAAACTTGTAATCTCAAATCAAAATCACTTTTGCTATACTCTTGTTTATTAACGATTAGCATAATTTCCCCCTGTAACAACTGATTTTTGTTTGATAAGTTGTCTTGCTCTATACAATGGATTTGGAACTTCATGAACAAGCGAGTCCACATCCATATATAATCGTCGCTTCGTTAATTGCTCAGCATAGAATGTAGGAGTGTATAGCTGAATACTTTCAAATCTATCTTTCAAGTGTGGATATTTTCTAAAATGATTTTCAATTTCTTCGACAACTATCATCCAAAAAATTTCTTCTTTCCAATCATATTCGTCTGCAAGTACGAAAGCTAATTCTCCTACATTAAATAAGAACAGTGCATCTAATACCATCTCTTGTAAACATTCAATACGATCCATTTCAAAGAAATCATTCATTTTCCCATTCGCATACGTTTTATGCATTTTAGTAAAGTCTGGACATTTATTCATTTCTTTTAAGAATGGACGATAAAACTCAAGTCCTTCATGGAAATCCTTTAATGCAATACGGACAGGTAGCCCTTCTTTATGAACTAAAATCATATTTTGTCCGTGTGATTCTAATGCGATTCCATACTCTACAACAAGATGTATAACTGGTATGATCGCTTTTTGAATCAGTAATCGTAGCCAATTTTCTATCCCATATTTGTTTAACCATGCATCAATAACTGGTGTCCCGTCTTTCTCCTTTGCATATAAGCCGTTAAAGGGAACCGCATCCTCTTGCTCATCTAAATATTTATGAACGCTTTCACGCCAAATGCACCCTAATGAACCATATGTGGCTTTCTTATTCGTATCATACGTTACACTCGAAAATTCCTTTAACAAAATAATGCGCGATTCATCCCTTAAATAAGAATCCTGACTTACGACATCACTTAACCAATTCGATATAGCTGGTGCACTCACAACTGAATATGGTTTCAGCGTACGGAGTGTTGAAGTGTTAAGTATGTTCAGCGATAACTTTACATATGGTCTCTTTGGATTCGTAACATTTCTTAACGTCCTCATCGATTGTTGCGCGCAATAATCATCCGCTGATTGTCCTAAATAAATTATATTTTTATCCTGTATATGATCAGCGTAATTTGGAATGATGAAATTCTCCCACTGCCAAGGATGAACAGGTATAAACACGTACTGTTTTGGATTACATCCCGCACTGTGAATTCGTTCCATATACGTTTCTAATGTATGCGCGCCTATCTCACCCTTTAAAATATTGTCATAGATCATTTCATTTTCATAACCTACAGTCGCATACTTCTTATGAGCTGCAATCCATATAATTTTTATAGGTCTCATAAATTCATATCCATATTGAAAATTGTCACGATATTGAAACCCAATGCGTGCTTTATAGCTAGGATGATATGGATGACCGTCTATTAAATGGCTTTCAAATTCATCGTACGATTTTCGGGTATATTTCACCTTATTATGTCTTTCATATTTTGCAATCGTGTCTTTAAATATCGTTTGTTCTAATTCATGAATAAAAGAATCTAATTTCGTTTGTTCTACGTTAACAATTCGAAAAACTTCTTCCAAAAATTGCGAAACTGATTGTATTTCTTGTTTTTCCTCTTGAACTCTTATTACTAATGAATCTATAGAGATACGTCCAAATGTCATTCGTTCTCTCCCGTAACATTCATACGTGACACTTTTGTTGTCCTCATCAAGTCCTTGTATAAGAAAAAGAATTTGTTCTTCGTTTTCTATGCGAATTGGCGTAATAATCCCCTCATAAATTAACGACTCTACTAATTGACGTAACACTCTTCTTCGTACCGAAATGTAATCTTTTGATTCAAGCGCTTTCAATATTCTCGTATGATACATGTCCACTCTCATAACTCCTCCACCTTATGGAAAATACCATTATTTGTATTACGTGAAATTTTAACGTTATTTATGAACGGACAGCCACTTCTCTAACGAGCGGATTCTGTACCTGTACGTAAATTGCTTGTTCTAAAGGATTACTTAACTCATCGACATCGAAAAATCTCGTTAATAAATTTGCTTTACATGCCAACTTATCCTCTTCTAACAATTCTCTTAAAAAGGTAGAAGGTTCACGGTTATACGGAAGGAACGATTCAAGTACAGATCTTAATTCAGAGAGAAGAATTTCCTCCTTAATTAATCCTGCTGTGCCAAAACCGTTAATGAGACCAAACATATGATTGAAAATTAAGTAGTAACGAAATCTCTCATCTACAATATAATCGTCATATAGATTTCCAGTACGTTCTCCAATGCCAGCCAACTCATTATTAAGCATCTCTTTCATTGAATTACAGAAATAAAACCCTTGATTATCACGGAAATAATATTTGACCGGATAACCATCCTTTAGCTGAACAACACTATTTTGCTGATGCGCTTCTAATGCAACACCATAACGTAAGTACATCCATACCATCGGCTTTAAAGAAATATTCATATATCGTCTAAACCAATCTAAACTTACTTCTTCACAGCTTCTACTTTCTACATCTGCTAGTCGATGAATGATATTCGATAAACGAGTACGTTCCCCAGGTATAGCATCTTGAACTAATCCAGCAATTAAAGTAGCGTCATTTGCATGTTCACCATAAAAAGGGTTCTCTCGTATAATTACTTCAAATCCAGATTCTTTTGCCCCGTAATTTAATGTAATAAATGCTGGATCACAAATAAAATCAAAACCTGGAAACTTATCTAACACTTCACCAATTGCTGCATTTAGCATTTCCTTTCCTTCAAGACCACTCTCTAGTTCCTTCAATTTATTAATACGCATTGAATTTGTTACTTTTACTGGGAATGAAAACTTAAGCATATATTTTGATTGGGGATGATATAACGTCCTAAGTGATGATGTTGCCATATAATACTTACCGACAGGACCGATATATTCAAGTACTCCTTGATCTATCCAATCCTGTACGTATGATTGGTGTAATAGCCATTCTGCCTGAAGCGGATGAATTGGAAGTAATGAATATTCATCTTCATTACAATACTTCGATATAAATTCTTTACAAACCATCTCATCATTACGTAACTCTTCTTTTAGAATTACTGTTGTAGAATCTAACAATAATGATTTTTCATTTACTATATTTTTATGTGCCCTAAAATAATGAAGCTGACATTCTCCTTTTAATTCTGGAGAATACATTGCGCTTTTCCATTCCAAAATACCTTGTCTACTCTTTGGGGTTGGATGCGTTAAATGTCCAAATAATAAAGATTGCTCCGCTTCTATAAAGGATGTATGGAAACCGTATAATGCAGATGTATCTTCTATTCTCTCCTTTGTAAATTCTTCAATATTTTGACAACTACAAATAACTCGAAGCATAAGTTCAGCAGGATTCGTCCCTTCTCCGTAGTTGATAGACATCTCTTTTATTAAGAATGTAATAACAGTAACGTAATCTGCTTTTATAACATTCTTATTTTCTCCCATTTGATAATAAAATTGTTCTCCAAACAAATGGCGATCTGTTGCTGATTTATATATAACTTCTCCATACAAAGTAATGTTTTGTGCCGATAACCGACAGCATAAATAAGTAGAGCCAGTATCTCTTTGAAATGAATTGTAGAAAGTATCCTCTATCCTTTTATCCGCTGTAATCCATTCTCCACTTCCTGTTTCTCTTAAATAACAATTTAAAAAACTTTGCATTGTTGCATGTTCCGCGATTTGTTTCGCACGCTGCATACTTGTCCTCCTCTTTATATGAACACTATCGGAATTTCATATTACAATCGATAATTGAATATCGTTATCAAATAAAATTTTAATTGATTATCATTATCAATTCAATAGTTTATTTCAGAATTTTTAAATCCGAATAAATATTTCTTTTTTTCAGCCTTTCTTTAATCTAATTAAAAATACACAAGAAAAATTCTCACTTTCAAACTACATACTTATTTATTTCATTAGTAATCCCCTTCAAAATAGTTAAACAAAAGAGGTATACATTAATTCGTATACCTCTTTCAAACATAAAGTTTACATAATAATATTATTTATATCCCTCCAACAATAGGCTGTCTCTTCTACCTGTACTCCCTCTAAAAATTTCGTATCAATTTTTTCTGGATTAAATTTTTCATAAAAATTTTTAGAAGGGTTATTCGTAACAACCCATACTAAAAGTGATTGCATATCATTGTTTATACATTCCGATAATAAAGCTTGAAATAACTTTTGTCCTATTTTCATTCCTTGATACTCTTGTAAAAGGTAGATTGCATATAATTCCCCATCACAATTATATGTACCACTTCTTTCCACTCCCCCGTCAATGAATCCGATTATTGTTTCATCTGACGTCTCTGCTACAAATCTATATTGGTATGTATCTTCTTGTTGAAAAATATTTTCCCATTGTTTTTCTCGTTGCTCATATGTTATATTTTCTAAAAATTCGTCAGCAAATATCCCTTTATATGTTGTTTTCCAGCTATCAACATGCACCTTGGCTATACCTCGTATATCATCTTTTATCGCTCTTCTAATATGTATTTCCATCATTTCTCCCCCTTGTTATTCATCATTATATCAATTTATTTCCTTAAAAATTCAAATAAAAAAAGAGCGAATGCACTTCACTCTTTTTTATCACAATTATCTACTTTCCACTTCAACTGAAACAACACGATCAATCTCTTTCAGGGAACTATATAACTCTGTTGTATATAAATCTTCTGGAGCTAAAATAACCATTTCCAGTTGCTGAAATGCTCCACTATCTATATCTTTAATTTTCACTCGTTTCACATGCATACCTAAATTTTTAATTTGCTTAAATATACCATCTAACTCATGATGCTCTTTTACAGTAATTTTTATAGATAAATCCTTTTGTCTTAATGAATACGGACCTGCAATTTTCACAAGTTGTGGAAGTACATTAATTGCTAAAATAATTAAAATCATAGCAACCGTCGCTTGTAAATAAAAGCCCGCCCCAATTGCTATACCTAAAGCTGAAGCAGCCCACACCATAGAAGCTGTCGTTAATCCAGAAATAACATCATTACTTCTTCGTAAAATAACACCTGCCCCAAGAAAACCAATCCCACTCACAATTTGAGCAGCTAGACGCATTGGATCCATATTTGTATGCCCTGGAACAGAATATACATGTACGGCTTCAATTGAAACCATCGTAATTAAACAACTTGCTACAGAAATAACCATACTTGTTTTCACACCAAGCGGTTTATTCTTTAGCTGCCTATCTATCCCGATGAATAATCCTAAAAAGAGTGCTAAACCTAATTTGAGTAAAAATTCATATGACATATTTCCATTCTCCTTACTTTACAATGTTTCCCTTGGAATAATTCACTATAACTCTTTTATGATATCAATTCCAGTCTTTTCTATTCATTTAACGTAAAAAGCCGAAAAAACATTTGTAACGATGTTTCTCCGGCTTTTTATTATGCTTAAGATTCTTCTTTATTTCTGATCTTTAATCTTAATCTCTGCATCTTTGTAGAATGCTAATTTACTGTCATTATACTCTTTTGTAAAATTGTTAAATTGCTCTTTTGATTTTTGTGCTTCCACAGTTAATTCATTAACAGCCTTAACTTTTTCACCAATCTCTTTTAATTTCGTTTCTTTTACTTTTAATTTTTCATACAGTTCTTTTTCAGTCGCTAACGCCTTCGTATAATTTTCATTCATCTTTTGGAATGCATCATAACGGTTTTTATACGACTCTTCTACTGCTTTCGCTTGTTTTTGTAACTTCTTATCTTCAAGCTTCTCTATATTTCCTTGAACAGATTTTGTTTCTTTCTGAGCTTTTTCTAGCATTTCTTTCTCAGTTTTTAATACTTTTTCACGGTCATCTACATTTGCAGTAGCTTGCTCTATCTTCTTCATAACAGCATCATTATGATCTTTACCTTCTTGTAAAATTTGAGAATATAGTTCTTGACCTTCATTCTCTAATTTCTCTAACTTCTTCGCTTCATCAACTAATAATTTTTCTTGTGTCGCTGCTGTTTCAAAAGCTGTATATAGATTTTCTTCTGGTTTTTCACCGAAACAACCTGTTAATAGTCCTACTGATAGTGCTCCAACTACTGCTACTTTTCCATACTTCAACGTTCATTCCTCCATTACATACGGTTATCATGCCAGAAATTCACTGGGAAGTGACTCTCTTCATGATAAGCTTCAAACTCATAACCCTTTTCTTTTAACCCTTTTAAAATTGCTGGCACAGCAGCAACTGATTGTGGGTGAATGTCATGCATTAAAATAACTTCCTGTGGTTTTGTTGCATTTGTTATTACATTTTGAGCAATTTGTGCTGCCGCTGCATCAACTTGCATTTTGTTATATTTCCAATCTAATGAATCAATTGTCCAATCCCATACTTTAAAACCGCCCTCTACTACTTTATTTCGAAGACCTTCATTTAATCCAGGCATCGAACCGTATGGTGGACGTGTTAATTTAGGTGATTTTCCAATAATATTTGCGATTAAGCTTTGATCTTCTTTCATTTCATTTACATACTCGCCATTTTTATATAACTTTGCAAAATTATGTGTCATACTATGCATACCTACATAATGACCCTCTGCATTTTCACGTTTCACTAAATCCGGAAATCCTTTTACATTCGCTCCAATTAAAAAGAACGTCGCCTTCGCATCATGCTGTTTTAACGTATTTAACAATTCAGCCGTATATTTCCCTGGGCCATCATCAAATGTAAGGTAAGCAACTTTTCTTTCTTTTCCATTAAAACGACTTGGTGCCGTTTTATTCATTTCTACTTTCGGTTGTTCACTTGCAAGCTGTACTACATTTTCTTGTTTTGCAACAGCCTTTGCTGGTGAAGTAATGGATTGAAACATGAAATACCCAATAGCTACTGCTGCAATCGCTATTAAGCCGAATACTACTCGTTTAACTTTAAAAGCTTTTTCCATTCTATCGAATTCCTCTCCCTATTAATCTTATATATAAATCACCCAATATAATTATACATCTATTTATTTTATTACACTATATAAACAGACTTTATATGTATTATAATGGGAGTTTTATCAAAATGGTTGTTCCTTTTCCTTCTTTACTTATAATAACTAAGTGTACCTCCATGAAGCTCCACCATTTTTTAACGATAGCTAAAACACCTGTAGCACGGTTATTAATCTAGTAAAATGACTGTTCTATATATGGTAAATGCTCTGTAGCAATTCCAATCCCTTCGTCTTTCACCTTTATCACTGCTTGTCCTTCTTTTTTAGTCGCTTCAATATATACTTTACCATTTTTATGTGAATATTTAATGGCATTTTGAACAATATTCAAGAAAACTTGCTTTAGCCTATTTCGATCTCCTATCAATTCAATTCGTTCTATAGTTTTGATGAATTGCATTTGCTTCTCTTCAGCATTAGGAGTTAATTGCCAAATCGTCTCCTCTAGTATATCGTATAATTGCACCTTTTGTTTATATAAATTGAAATGATTTAAGTATAAGTTTTCTAAAATAAAAAATCGTTACAGAAAAGTTACAAATCTATCTCGATAAAAAAAGATTGGCAAAGGCCAATCTTTTTTTATTATTCATTTCGAACTGGTTTTGGTGTTACACCTAAATGCTCATTTAATTTTTTCGAAATATCTTTTACATTTTTTTCGTTTGGAATGTAATAATAAATACCTCCGATACGTTTATCCGTACCTTCTATTTGCATTTTTTCCATTTCTAAATTAGATCCTGCCATATTTTTTGTAATCGCAAGCATATCATCGAAAGTTAAGTTCGTTTTCATATTTTTATCAACCGCATCAAGTAAAGAGCCCATTTTGCTAATTGATTGCACAGACATCGCTTTTTTTGCAATTGCTTCTATTACAAGTTGTTGTCTTTGTCCACGCATTGCGTCACTATCAATTTTACGCGTTCTTGCAAGTGCAAGTGCTTGTTCTCCATTTAAATGTTGGAAGCCTTTTTCTAAATGAATCATACCCGCTTGGTCTTTACTATCTTGCTCTGTGAAAGTAACAGGTACATCAATATCAATACCACCAAGTGAATCGACAATTTGTACGAATGATTCAAAGTTAAACTTCACATAATAATCAACAGGAACATTTAAAAATCTTTCCACCGTATCTCGTGTACTTTCAACACCACCAAATACGTGTGCGTGTGTAATTTTATCTAATTTCTTTCTAGATGGAATATATACACGTGAATCACGCGGAATACTTACTAATTTAACCGATTTATCATCTTTATTAATTGTTGCTAATAAAAGTGCATCTGTGCGAACAGCTTCACCATATTGACTTTTTCGCATTTCACTACCATCTACACCCATAATTAAAATAGAGATGTTATCCTTTAAAGGCTCAACTTCTTTATCACGTTTTGATGATTTATCAATTTGTGCATACGCATCACTTACAACAGCTTTTGCTTTATTATATATTAATGATCCATATCCTACTCCTCCAAAAATAAGTAGGAAAAATGGAATTAAAATGAACCATTTTATTGACCTTCTTTTAGAACGTTTTTTATTGCTTCTCGTATTTTGTTCTAATTCAGAGCTCATCTTCATTCGCCTCTCTTTCTCTTTCCCTAGTATAATGTATGTCTAGTATTCTTCATATTGAATTTCCTTTCAAACACCTTACATTTTTGTAAGGTTACATGATGAATCCAATATGTATTCCATTTCACATTATACTCTCGTGCTTATTTTTGGCAAGTCACTATTTTCCAACTTCAAATATTTAGCACTTCGCAACATTCGAAATTATAGATTTATTCGTTTCGAATCCTTCAATTTTCACCTAAAAAATTAGTAATGCAACAATACATTTCATATTATCTCTCAAGCGGTGTATACATTGTTTTCTTCCCATGATTATTAATGAAAGCGGATTTTGCTTTTAGTTTCGTCTTTTCTATTTCTATATCTTCATTCGAGAAATTCACAATAATTTTAATACCTTTTCCATAAGAAGCAGATTGAACTAATTTATCTTCTGACAAATATACAAAGTTCGTCATTTCTTCTTTTACTGCCTTTTCATGAACGTCATTCCAAACTTTCAGGTGCTGCGTAATTTCTTGTTTATGCTTATTCCACTCTACTTCATCTAAATGGTACAACGGAGGAACATTATACAATAATTCGTATAGCATACGGTTCCCTACCTCATCTTTTACTTTCAAACTTCCCCATTCCCAGTGGTGCGTTGTAATTACAGAATCATTGTATACTAATTTATATAATGGTACTGAATATACAGGGTTTAAATACACTTGTTTATATTCTTCTTTTAACGGTACTTGTTTTGCATATTTTTCTGGAACATTTTGATTCGGTGACCAATATCCGCCCACATAATACGGACTTGTTTTATTTTTCCTCATATCTTCATCGTCCCATTTAATAACCGGTGTTTCAATACCGTGAGCAAATGCAATCGTGCTACTTGCAAAGTCATTTCCGCCTTCTGAGCCAACTACCATACCTTTTTCTTGCGCAATATAATCCATTCGTTGCAATCTTGCTTTTAAATCTTGTTCTTGTGTCGTTATATGTTTGGCTGAATAGTCATCATAAATTTCACCTGTTGCATCACAATCAATAAACCATGAATTATATTTAGGTCCATTTTGTAAAATATCGTTCATTCGCTCTTTTACACTAGGAAGAGATAAAGTTGGATTTAACTTTCGCCCTCTACCTAAAAACCCTTGCACTTTTTCTCCATTTTTCTTCGTCACAGTTCCCTCTTCATATAACGATGGATCCTGAAAAGAAGCTGTATTCCAATTTTTATCAGCTTTTTCGTGAATAGAATGATAAGAATCATACGGACCAACTAAATATCCCATTTTCTTAGCTTCTGTCACGAAATCAGGCTGCATATACCCTTGTTCCCAGTTCGGTAGCCCAATCCATGCATTGTCTATTCCTGATTCTTTCATTTCCTTTATAATATCCGTTCCATCTGCCTTACCCCATTTACTTACTTCTTCAACCGCATCACCGAGCGCTGACTTTAATACATGCTTATTTAAGTTATATAACTCCATCTTCGATAAATGGTCTATCCCTTTGTTTAATAACTCACTAGCGTTCTGATCAACCTTTTGAAAAATATCATCTTTATACAATTCCTTCATTGATAATACTTCATTTACATAACGCAAAATAACATTTTTTTGGTACTTATCAATGAAATCTTGTTTACTTACTTGCTCAAACACACTCAGTTCTCCAGGCTCCGAACTATTCTTTTGAATAAGCCCTTTTATATGACTAAATACAGGACTATTTATTTGCTCTCTTATTTTAGGCCAATTTACGTTACTGTCAGACAAACCATTTTGATTCCAAAAATAAAAATGAGCAGCACCATAAAGTTTTTCAATCTCTTTATTTTTTCTAGCCTTTTCTTGTAATGTTTTAAATTCACCTTTTTGAGCAATATTATCCTTATACAGTTTAGCAATACTGACTGCATCATTATTTGTCACATATAATTGAAATCCATATGCTTTATTTTTATTTATACTCGGGAATTCATGTATAAAATCAAATCCTATTTTCGGATCCGAATGAAATTTCAATTCATTATTAAACATATTGTTCGCAATAAATACAATTGAATATTTCGAACCATTTAACGCAAAAAACTTCATAGAAAATGATTCAGCAAATGAATATGCATCATCCTTTAAAAACTTCTTCCAATTTTCATCATTACTCGGAATTTGCTTACCTTCCCATAACGGAAGTGTATAATTTTCAGCTTGTACTTTCGGCCACGTAAAGCTTTCTGCACCAGTCGATTCCACTTCAATATTTAAGTGATCTTTTTTCTTTTCTAGATTCACTTTTACTTTTTGATCTGGATATTCCCAAGATGTTCGATCCTTGTCTTTTTTTACATTCGACACCTTCATTTTCGGTAACGGCTGTGACGCCTGTTCCTTTACACCATCATGTTCTACAGTTAACATGAAAGTCTCTGGATTTACATCGTAAGTAAACTCTTTATACGTCGCTTTCTTTACTTTAGAATCTTGTACAGCCTTGTTACCTTTTACATCACACCCGACTAAAGTCGAAAATGACATCGTTGTAAGAAGACATATTGCTATCATTTTTTTCATCTTCTGCACCTCCACCACTGAATATACAGGGGCTTTGTTACAGGAATGTGGCAAAAAAATAGAACTAGCATAACGCTAGCTCTATTTTGAGTATTATAAATAAGTGTGTATGAACAACTATAATCTGCTTAAAGTATATGTAGTACAATAACCGTGTTTTTTCATCCCCACTAAATATAAAAGCAAATAATTCGAAGCCTTAACACTTATTTTTCAACTAAAAAAATAAGTGTATATAATATACCCTAAAACTAGCACTAAAATTACTAGCGCTGTACCTTTCCAATTCATACCACCCGTCATATCAACTGGACTACCTGATTCAGCTCTGTTGAATCCATCATTTAAAGAACCGGTAGGATTATTTTTCAATTCACTTTGCCTTATACGTTCTCTGTTTTCTTCTGGTGACTCTTTTTTCATACGATCACCTCCAAATTAATACACGCTTTACTAAATTATACATTATTACTTTTCTTTTATATGCCAACTGAAAAGATATTTACAACAAAAAAAGCTAGCAATGCTAGCTTTTTTATAGTTCTATATGTTCTTCTTTATTTACAGTAATTCCTCTATGATCGATTTCTAGCACACACACTTTCATAGACGTAAATACTCTCGCTAATTGCTCAGCAATTTCTTGACGCTTATCATATGGCGTTAATATAAAAATGGATGGACCTGCACCACTAAGCGCTGTGCCGTATGCTCCAAACTCTTTTGCACATTTACGAATTGAGGGTAATAGCGGTACGAGTTCTAAACGATACGGCTCGTGAAAATGATCTCTTTCCATCATTTCACCTACAACTTCCCACTTCTTTTGACAAAACGCAGCTACTAATACGTTGCTGATTGCACTAGCCTTAACTGCTTCATGAAACGGAAACACATCTGGTAATACAGATCGGCTTTCCTCTGTATTTAACTCTTCATTTGGAATAAGAGAAATTACACCTAATTCCTTACTTTCAATTCTTACAACCGAAACATTCTTTCCATCAAGTGCTCCAATTACAGTTCCTCCTAATATAGAAGCCGCAACATTATCTGGATGCCCTTCAAAATTTGTTGCAATTTGAACTTTTTGATCAGTCGTTAAGTTTAAATTGCCAAGTTGATTCGCAAGCTCTATCCCTGCTACAATTGCTGATGCACTACTTCCTAGTCCTCTTGTAAGCGGGATATTACTAGTAACTTCTATTATGTGAGGTGATAAAGAAGGACATACTTTACATGCCGTGCTAACGATTAAATTTTTATCATCTGTCGGAATTAATTCTTCAAAGGAATGGATTACTTGCCATCTATCAGCTTTTTCTTTTACCACCACATCTAAATATAATGACAAAGCTATTCCTACTGAATCAAATCCAGGTCCAACATTCGCTGTACTAGCAGGAACACGAATACTTAATGGTATCACGACATAATCACCCCTTTAATATGTTCTTTAATTTGTTCTATATTATTTGAAACACTTGCAATATCTAATGTATTAGAAGAAATTGCGATATCAGGATCTTTCAAACCGTTTCCAGTTAAAACTGCAACAACTGTCTCTCCTTTTTTGATTTTTCCAGATTGAACATGTTTAATTACACCTGCTAATGAAGCATTTGATCCTGGCTCAGCGAAAACCCCTTCCGTTTTTGCTAATAATCTATACGCATGTAAAATTTCTTCATCTGATACCATATCTATTTCACCGTGAGACTGTTCAGCAGCCTCTACTGCATATGACCAACTTGCGGGGTTACCGATACGAATCGCTGTTGCAATTGTTTCAGGTTCTTCAATGACATGTCCTTTTACAATAGCAGCTGCTCCTTCCGCTTCAAATCCGTGAATTCTTGGCTTCTTATAGCCTTTTTCTTTCTCATATTCACAGAAACCTTTCCAGTATGCTGTAATATTTCCGGCATTCCCAACAGGAATCGCTAAAACATCTGGTGCACTTTGCAACTGGTCACAAATTTCAAATGCTGCTGTCTTTTGCCCTTCAATTCGATAAGGATTCACTGAGTTTACTAATGTAATCGGCTCTTCCGCAGCAATATTTCTTACAGCCTTAAGTGCATCATCAAAATTTCCTTCTATTGAAATGATTTCAGCTCCGTAAGCGACTGCTTGCGCTAATTTTCCATGTGCAATCTTTCCTTCCGGGATTACGATTATACATTTCATTCCAAGGCGTGCCGCGTATGCTGCGGCCGATGCCGAAGTATTACCTGTTGATGCACAAATAATTGCCTCCGAACCTTCTTCTTTCGCCTTCGCAACAGCCATTACCATACCACGATCTTTAAAAGAACCTGTCGGATTCGCACCTTCGTACTTACCGTATAACTGAATCCCTAATTGTTTTGATATATTTAATAGCGGAATAAGAGGTGTATTTCCTTCCATTAAGCTAACATCAGGTGTATTTTCATTCACCGGTAAATAAGAAGCATACTGTTTTAATAATCCTTTATACATATTGTTTTTCCTCCTCAATAATGTAATAACTGTTTATTTCACTTGCGACACTTTCTATCGCTCCTAGAACTCGTTCAAATTGATACTTTGAAGTTTGATGTGTCACAACAACGACTTCTGCAAGTTCACGATTTAAAGGTAATTGAATAACTTCTTTTAAACTTACAGAATAATTAACGAAACATTCTGTTATTTTTTGCAACATCCCAGGTTCATCTCGTAATGAAATACGTAAGAAATATTTCGAAACGACTTCTTCATCCCCCTGTAATTCATACGGTTCTGGTTCTTTTAATGCGCTTTTATTTTTCTGAACTTGATTCATATTTTTAACGATTGAAATAATATCACTTACTACAGCAGAACCAGTTGGTAACTTCCCAGCTCCAGGTCCGTAAAACATTACTTCTCCTACTGCTTGACCATGAACATATACTGCATTAAATTCATTATTTACATTCGATAATGGATGATGACTTGGTAAAAGAGTCGGTTCTACACTTAAATGAATGGCTGACCCTTGTTTCTCTGCTTTACCAATTAATTTCATAGTAAATCCTAACTTTTCAGCCATTTGTAAATCTTCTTTTTCGACCTTTCGAATCCCTCTTACTTGCACATCATCTAAAGAAACATTCATCGAAAAACCTAAGTTTGCAAGAATGGCTACCTTTCTCGCCGCATCTAACCCATCTACATCCGCTGTTGGATCCGATTCTGCGAAACCTAATTTTTGTGCTTCCTGTAAAGCCTCTTCATACGACCATCCATTTTGACTCATCTTTGTTAACATGTAATTTGTTGTTCCATTTACAATTCCCATTATTTTTTCAATTTGATCTGAAGCTAATCCGTCTGTTAATCCTCTTAACACCGGAATACCGCCCGCTACACTTGCTTCATAACATAAATCACAATCATTATCGTTCGCCACTTGGAGAAGCTCTGCACCGTATACAGCCATTAAATCTTTATTTGCTGTTACGACATGTTTTTTATTTCGTAAAGCCTTAACAATATGTTGCTTTGCTTCTTCAATTCCGCCCATTACCTCTACTACAATATCAATATTTGGATCATTTAGAACTTCATCGACATGACTTGTTACTACGATTCCATCAATGCAAACATCACGTTCTTTTTCTAAGTCACGTACAACGACTGTCTTTACTTTCACTTCATACCCTGTATCAAGTGTAATTTTTTTATAATGTTCTTTCAAAATATGGACAACACCACTTCCGACCGTACCTAAGCCTAACACCCCAACATTAATAACGTTATTCATTTTCTAATCTCCTCCTACAATTTTATTTTTTATCTCTATCAATCACCTTGCTCTGCTTTTTAATCATGCAGGTGGTGGTTATTTCCGTACGTACAAATCGTTTCATTTTACTGCACCTCCTTTCAAAGTAAAAAAACACACTCATCCCTAGGAAAGGGACGAATGTGTTTTCGTGGTTCCACCCTTGTTCCAATCCAGACTTAACTCCTTCTAGATTGCTCAAGTTCAGATAACGGCTGATTCCGTCAATAATTACTAGATTACTCGTTCACTATTGAAGTTCAAAGGTGGTAAAATCATTTCTCGTGTTAGGAAGCTCACACCCTTGGCTTCCCTCTCTGTAAACCGTAAAAATGATTCCGTGTCCTTATCGTTACTTTTTCGTTCATGTTTATTTGTTAACTCATTATACTCGTATAAACAACAAAATCAATACTATTTTTTAATTATTTTTAATTTTCAATCCCTAATTCAATAAAAAAAACACACTCATCCCTAGGAAAGGGACGAATGTGTTTTCGTGGTTCCACCCTTGTTCCAATCCAGACTTAACTCCTTCTAGATTGCTCAAGTTCAGATAACGGCTGATTCCGTCAATAATTACTAGATTACTCGTTCACTATTGAAGTTCAAAGGGGGTAAAAACATTTCTCATGTTAGGAAGCTCACACCCTTGGCTTCCCTCTCTGTAAACCGTAAAAATGATTTCATGTCCTTATCATTACTTTTCGTTCATGTCTATTTGTTAACTTATTATAGTTATCAACTTTTTAAAAAGCAAGCCTATTTTTACTAACTATTTTCAAAATCTTTTTTTATTATATTTCACAATAACATTTTACAATTGCCGCTCGATTTACCTATTTTGCTATTTCTCCATTTTGTAAATCAACAGTTCATATATAAATATCCCATTCTAAAATGTGTACATATTCACCTTACAAAGATATATTAATAAAGTTTTTTAATACAATCTTTTCGTATAACTTTCTTCTAAAGAACGTGCAACATCTTCTTCTGAAGCATTCACTTTCGCATGCTCCAGCAACATTTTTGCTGCTGAAGGTAATTCTTTTTTATTTAACCAAAATTCTGAATCCCACATCTTAGAACGAATAAAAGCTTTTGCGCAATGAATATAGCATTCCTCTATTTCAACAACAATTCCAAGTAACGGATTGCGTCCATTTGCCTGCACTTCTTGCAAAATTTCTTCATCGTTTGTAATGAATGCTTGGCCGTTTATTCGGAGTGTCTCCCCAAGACCAGGGATCAAAAAGAGTAACCCTACGTGCGGATTTGAAATAATATTCAAAATGGAGTCTATACGACGGTTGCCTGGTCTTTCTGGAATAATAATTTTATTATTATTTAATACGTATACAAATCCAGGTGCGTCTCCTCTCGGCGAAGCATCACACTCTCCTAATTTATTTGCAGTACATAATACTAGAAAAGGAGATTTAGACAGAAAATCTATGCAATGATGGTCTAATGATGAAATAACTTTTTTCAAAGCTCGCTCACTTGGTCGCCCCAATATTTTTCGTAACTCTTCCTCTGTTGAAATAATCGATTTTATTTCCTTATTCTCTATCCCCACTTATACTCACCCCTTTTTCTTTATTTTCCCAAGATTCAATACAAATATTGTATAATAAAATTTGCAGAAAGGGGAATTTAAATGACAGAGTGGTTAACAATATTTGATACTGAAAGAAATATACTTGGGAAGAAATTACGTGATGAAGTGCATCGTGACGGTGATTGGCATGAAACATTTCATTGTTGGTTTGTAGAAAAAGATGCTGAAGATATGTTTTTATATTTTCAATTACGCTCTAAAAATAAAAAAGAAGCGCCGAGTATATGGGATATTACTTCAGCTGGACATATTATGCATGATGAAGATGTACAAATTGGTGGTCTTCGTGAAATTGAAGAAGAACTAGGACTTTCCTTTCAAACTACTGATTTAGCATACAAAGGTATCTTTAAAATAGATTATGAAAGTTCAAATCTTACTGATCGTGAATTTTGTCATATGTATTTTCACAATGTCATCAATACACTTTCATTTGCACCAGGTGAAGAAGTAGACGATGTGATGAAAATACATGCAACTTCTTTTCTACAACTATTAAAAAGAGAGATTTCATCTTTTACGGCTATTTCTGTTTTAAGCAATACACCGATAACAATAACATTTGAAGATATTTATCCATATGATCTTGCATACTATGAATTTGTTATAGAAAAAGGAAAAAACTTACTAGAAAATAATAGTTTATAAATAAAATAGGACTCCCATTTTAAAGTACTTGGGAGTCCTATTCTTTATAGTGGATGATTGACAATACCCGACTGATTTAAATTCCAGTTTATTTTCTCTCTTTCGATGTTTGGAACATACTTGGCAGCGTTACAAAGCGTGCCCCTTTCGTTTTTAACTGCGGAATAATTTTGTCTAGTGCCTCTACAGATCCTTGCAAATGCCCACCTGGTGTTGAATGCTGAAGTATAACACTGCCAGGAAATGAATTCCCTAACACATTATTTGTAATCGTATCAGCGCTTACTCCTTTCCAATCAACCGTATCAACACTCCATTGTACAATCATAAAATTTTGCTCTGTTGCCCACTTCAATTGATTTTCAAGTATTTCACCGTATGGCGGACGAATAAATTTCGGTGCATAACCAGCTAAACGATTTAATATTTCTTCGGTTTTCATAATTTGATTACGGTACTCAGCATCATTTACTTTCGCTAAATTTGGATGGCTATACGTATGATTGCCAATTACATGCCCTTCATTCGCAATACGTTTTACTACATTCGGAAACTTTTCTGCATTTTCACCAAGCAAGAAGAAAGTCGCCTTCGCATTATGTTGTTTTAACTTATCTAAAATTTTCGGCGTAAATTCTAAATCTGGTCCATCATCAAATGTAAGAGCGACTTCCGCTTTATTGTACGGCCCTGAAAATGCGTACGCATATTTTTCGACCCACGAAAATGGCGTCCACGATCCACGCTCATATGCTTTCATTTGTACTGTATATTTTTGAGGGATATATGTGTATGGCAATGAACTCATATAGTCTCCATAATAAAATGAGTGATATGGCATATAGGCGTACGAAACATCTCGTTCTAGTCCCCATTCATATGGGGCAAACATTTCTGACGAATAAAAATAATACATGATAAAAACCTCCCTAAAATTTCATATGTGATTCATCTGCACTTTGTTAGAGAAATTATTATTCATGAACAAAAATAAGACTGTCCATAATTAGGACAGTCTTACTGCTATATACAATTAATAAATCGATGCACTATCTTTCGGCAAAGCTTTTACATGTTTTAAATAGCTTGTCACTCTGTCATCATCACCTTGCGGGTATTGATACCCAAATGTGTTACCAATTTCGTTCGCAACTTTTCTAAATAAATCGCCCATTACAAAAAACGACTCCCAAATGTCTTCATATTCAGCATTCGAATAGGTCCTTTTAAATTGCTCCCACATATCTTTTTCAATGTATTGCTCGAGAAGCTTTCCAAACTTTCCTGCATTAACTGTAAAGTCTGTTTTCATACCAATATGCCATTCTAACATTACGATGAACATATCTCGTACTGGACCATCAAGCATTCCTTTCGCATAAGAAAGTTCTTCCCTCCATAGTCCTTTTGCCACATTCGTACTACACCACCAAAATTCATTACAGCAATCTAAAAACTCTTTTTCTGTAGGCTTTTTTATTAAGTAATCCCTATCGCTTGCTGGTGGAAATTCGTCAATACAATTATCTTTATCCAGAAGCAGTTCACTTAAACTATCTTGTCCAATGAACTTATTTATCAAATCAAAGGGAACGAGCGTTAAATCAATTCGGTTTCCATCCATAAACTGCATTAAATACGGAAATTTCCCGTCTTCATCTGGTGGAACTAATGACATTTCTTCCGGCATTTGTACAATCATTATTTCACCAAATCTATGAATCCAATTATGATTAGACGTAAAAGATTGTATATCATTTACAACATACATAATATCATAGTCTTGAAAACAATCTTTTTTCACATGTTGATTTACACGTGACCCATTCATGATGACAGCTCGAATTCTTCCATCCTCTTTTGCTGTACTAATAATTAAGTCTAACATTTCTTTTTCAGTTCTCATCTATTCCTAACCTCCAATTTTTATATAAACTTATATTTCCAAGTATGTTGGAGGTCCACGAGCTAGCTGTGTTGTACACGATACATGTTATAATTTTTGAAACATCTTTTTCATCTTTTTACCACCTTCCGTCATTCTTTTACGACTGCCATTCCAAACCCATCGTATCCTTTACTTCCGACAGTTTGAAGCGCAGTAGCACTTACACGTGGCTCTGCAGCTATTAATTCATAGAAGCGACGTATCCCTTGTACGCGAGGATCGTTACTCGTATTGTCAATAACTTCTCCTTCACGTACTACGTTATCACCAATAATTATAGTACCAGGGCGTGACAGTTTCAGTGCCCATTCAAAATAGGTAGGGTTATTTTGTTTATCAGCGTCTATAAAAATAAAATCAAATGGTTCATACTTCTCATTTTCGATTTGCTGTAAAGAATCTAAAGCTAATCCTGTTCGCACTTCAATTCTATCATTCAAATTGGCACGCTCAATATTGCTACGTGCAATTTCAGCATGCTTTTCACTTGCCTCCAATGTAACAACTCTGCCTCCAGATGGCAATCCCCTTGCAAGCCATATCGTGCTATATCCGCCTAGAGTACCAATTTCCAAAATGTTTCGAGCTCCTTGAATTTGTACTAATAGTTGCAAAAACTTCCCTTGCGTTGGCGATACATCATGTGCTGGTAAATTAGCTGCAGCGTTTGCTTGAAGTACTTCTTCTAATGTAGAATCTTTCGGTATTAATACATCACTCACATATTGATCAACAGCCGTCCATTTCTCAATCGTACTCATGTAAACACCATCCCTTTCAATATTTTTCTACTATTCACATATTATTATACAGAAAATTCTCCCTTATAAACAAAAATAAAGAAGGGACATCTACTCCATTACAGAATAAATATCCCTTCTTTTGTTTATGAAATTATCCCTTACGGATTAGTAGACCAAAGTCCTGCTGATTTAATAAATGTACGTTTATTTAATTTCAGCTGCGCTACGATAAACTCTGCAATATCTTCTGCTTGCATTACTTTATCTGGGTTTCCATCAGTTAACCCTAAATCTACAGCCATATCAGTTGCTACTGTACTTGGAGTTAAAGCTGTTACACGAATATTATGTTTGCGAACTTCCATCGCTAACGATTCTGTTAAGCCAAGAACACCAAATTTAGAAGCACTGTATGCACTTGTTACAGGTGCACCTTTTTGTCCTGCTGTAGATGAAATGTTAATAATATCACCAGATTGTTGTTCAATCATACTTGGTAAAGCTGCACGAGTTGCATAGTATACACCCATTAAGTTTACTTGAATGATTTTTTCCCAATCAGCAACGTCTAATTCTAAAAACTTACCGAACTTAGAAATACCAGCGTTATTAATTAAAATATCGATAGACCCTAAACCATTTTTTAACGTTTCAATTGAAGTCGTTACCTCTTCATATGAAGATACATCAGCAGTCGCAATAACAGCTTTTACGCCTTCTGTTTCTACTTCTTTCGCTACAGCTTTCAAGTTTTCTTCTGAACGAGCTAAAAGACCTACATTTACGCCCTCTTTCGCTAATGCGATTGCTACAGCGCGACCAATTCCTCTACCTGCTCCTGTAATTAAAGCATTTTTACCTTGTAATAATTCTGCCAAGTATAACACTCCTTAATCATCTCAGTTATGTATTATATTAAAATTGTATCTGTGTTTATGTAAAAAGGCAATGATGCACTTTCATGTGCGTAGGTTACTTATAGGTAACTATGGAAAGTTTTTATTGATAAGTCTCATGTTTTTGCCATAATTCATGTAAAATAAAAATAAATCCAGCATAGGAGAGTGTATGTGTATGAAAAGAAAAAAATGGTTCTTGTCACTAACTGCAGTCGGACTATGTATCATATTTTTGGCTATGTACTTTATATTTGGTAATCCACTACATTATAAAGTAATAGAAAAAGATACTAGCGACTATCTCTATACTATACAAGGCTATAAGCAAAAAGAAATACAAAGCATAACCGGAAAATATACTCCCATTTATAATATCGGCTATTATGCAGAGGTAGTATATAAAGACGAACCTTATTTTACATACTCTTATACATACGATAATAATAAGAAAATAATACAAGACAACGGCATTTTAGGAAGACATACTGAGTCATTTAAAAATCTTAATTTAAACTGGTCATTGTTTGACGAGTTAGTAGACGGTATCCATACTAACTTGCAAGAAAGAGGTTTAAGCGAAAAGAAAGATTATTCTATACGCTATGTTCAATTCATTGATATCGATGATGATACAAACGGTGCAGAAGCATATGTTGACTTTAAGAAAGATAAAAAATCAGATTATTCATACCGTATGAATGGCCAAGGAACAGCTTATCAATATAGTTGCAGTAACGGGGAATGTATTTTTAAAGAAAAATAGTGTTAGAAGCTATCCTCCTAACACTATTTCTCTTCATAATTCGGAATACACACAATAAATTCTGTTCCATTCCCTTCCTCACTCTCGACTTTTATTTCTCCTTGATGAAGGTCAAGTACCTTTTTTACAATGGCCAAGCCTAAGCCACTTCCTCCATAAGCACGATTTCGTGAAGAATCCGCTTTATAAAACCGTTCAAAAATATGTTGTTTTTGTTTTTCAGATATACCAATTCCCGAATCATGGATACGTATTTCTACGTATTTCTCATATTCTTTTAACTGAATTGTAATTGTGCCACGACTTGGCGTAAATTTAATACTATTATGAATTAAATTAATCCACACTTGACTCATACTTTCTTGATCCGCAATTATATACACTTTTTCTAAATCAAGATCTAATTCAATTTCTTTTTCAGCCCAGAGCGGTTCACTATTTAACACAGTTTGCTTTAACTGTTGATCTAATCGATAAGTCACTCTTTCTGGTGTATACTCTTCCGACTCTAAAAGAGTTAGTTTCAGTAAATTTTGGCTTAGTTTAGATAATCTCGTCGTTTCCGTTTCAATAATGGTAAGATAATGCTTTCGTTTTTCCTCGGAAAGATTGTTATCTTGTAGCGCTCTAGCAAATCCTTTTATAGATGTTAATGGTGACTGTATTTCATGAGAAACATTCGATACAAATTCCTGGCGCATTTTCTCCATCGCATTCAGTTCATCTGTCATATCATTTATACTTTTTACGAGTACACCAATTTCTCCATCATACTTTTCTTCATTTCGTATTTTTACGGAGAAGTCTCCTTTTGCAATTTTTTGTATCGGTTCAATAATAGTCCAAATCATTGCCTCTCGTTTTGGTCTCATTAATATCCCAATCAATGTCCAGATAAGAACAATAAATACAAAACCGACCATATCACTAATTAGAAAGGCCACAAACGACGATACGTTTACTTCAAAAGCATTCAATATACTAGTTGCTACATAAAATGCGATAGACCAAATTATAGTGAGAAAAGAAAAAAGCGCTAATACCGCTCCCGTTACTTTCAACATCTTCAACTTACTCATTCGTTTTCTTTTCCTCATTTACTTACCTCTAAGCGATACCCTAATCCTCTTATCGTTTTAATACTAAACTTCGACTTCTCTTCTTGAAACTTCTCACGTAGTCGATTAATATGAACGTCTAGTGTACGTTCATTCCCTTCAAAATCATATCCCCATACATCTTCAATTAACTGCTCTCTCGCACAAGTTCTTCCTGCTTTAGAACCTAAAGTAAAGAGCAATTCGAATTCTTTTAGCGGTAATGTGACTGTTTGTTCTCCGGCTGTAACTTCAAATGTTTTACGATTTAACAGTACATTCCCAATTTGAATCGATTGCGACACTGTAATTTGGTAACGTTTCAATAACGCCTTAACTCTCACTACTAGTTCTATAGGATCAAATGGTTTTACAAGATAATCATCCGTGCCAAGGTGAAATCCTTTTACTTTTTGAGACGTTTCCCCTTTAGCAGTTAGCATCAAAATCGGAATATCATAGTACTTCCTTAATTCAAAACATACATCAAATCCATCCATATTTGGCATCATGATATCAAGAACAACCATATCAACTTTTACTTCGTCTATTTTCTGAAGTGCATCTAGTCCATCAATTGCCTCATATGTTTGAAAACCTTCTCGTTCTAAAAATACAGAAACAAGTTCCCTAATGTGCGGATCATCGTCCACTATTAAAATGTTAGGTATCAAAGAAACCATTTCCTTTCTAATTCGCATCCTTTATAAAACTTTTAAAAATGAATCATTAGTGGAGTAAAAACCCCACTAATGATTCATTTTATAATACGCCCTCTTTAATTTTCAATTGTTGCGTTGCAAATTCACGATACATATCATGTGTCTGTAATAATTCATCATGTGTACCGCTTCCTGTAAGATTCCCTTTTTCTATAAAGATAATTTTATCTGCATCCACAACAGTAGAAAGTCTATGTGCAATAACTAATGTTGTTCTGCCTTTCATTAAGTTATTTAACGCTTTCTGAACGACAGACTCTGATTTACTATCTAGACTGGAAGTTGCTTCATCTAACATAAGAATTTGTGGATTTCGAAGTAACGCTCGAGCAATTGCAATTCGCTGTCTTTGCCCTCCAGAAAGCTTCACACCACGCTCTCCAACTTCTGTTGCATATCCGTTTGGCAAATCATGAATAAATGCATCAACATATGCCATCGCTGCTACTTTTTCAATTTCTGCATCAGTCACTTCACCCTCAACACCGTAGCAAATATTATCACGAATTGTCCCATCAATTAACGGACTATCTTGTGAAACGTAACCAATTTGACGTCGCCATGATTGCAATGAATAACTCGTAATTGAGTCTTTTCCTAAATTAATGGCACCGCTAGTTGGCTCGTAAAAACGTTCTAATAGTGAGAATAACGTCGTTTTCCCGCTACCACTTGGTCCTACAATCGCTGTTACTTTTCCTGATTCAATTGTAAAATCAATATTCTTTAAAACTTTCTCTTCTTCGTTATACTCAAAATGTACATTTTCAAGAACGATTGGCTGCTTAGCATTTGTGACTTTCACACCAGTTTCATGATCTTCTACTTCATATTCTAAAATTGTATTAATTCTTTCCGTTGCACCAATTGCCTTTTGGAATTGTGTAAAGAACATAGATAATTGACTCATCGGCATTATAATTTGAACTAAATATAAAATAAATGCTACTAGTTCTCCTGTTGTTAATGCACCGCTAGAAACTCGCATTCCACCATACCCTACGATAATAACAAGTAATGCCATTAAAACAAACGACATAACTGGTGAAATTAACGCTTGCACTTTTCCCTCTTTCAAGCCAAATTGTAATAGCTTTTCAATACCTTTATTTCCAGTTTCATATTCCTTTTTTTCTGTGTTCGAAGATTTCACTAAACGAATTTCTGATAATACTTGTGTTAATACACTAGTAAAAGAAGCCGTTTCATCTTGAAGTGCTTTTGAAATCTTATACATTTTTCGTCCAAGTGGAACTAAGATGAGTACTGATAACGGAATAACCGTTAAAAGTAAAAGTGTCATTTTCCAATCTAAAACAAATAGTACAATTAATGATCCAACAATTGAAATACCGCCTGTTAATAAATTTGACAAATGCTCAGAAATTAACGTTTTCACAACTCCTGTATCATTTGTCATACGGCTAATTGTATCGCCTGTTCTATTTTGATCATAATAAGTTACCGGTAAAATAAGCACCTTTTTCCACAAACGTTCTCTCAGTCCAGCTACAATGTTCTGTCCTATATAATTTAGTAAATATATAGACAATCCCGCGGCTATAGTTTGCATAATAAAGAATGCAATTAGCCCAACAATTTGTCCTGTACTAATTGACGAAAGTGAAAAATTATCTACTAAGCCCTTCGTTAACATCGGTATAAATAAACTTGCTCCAGTAGAAAGTAAACTCATTAATAACGCAAAAGCAAGAATCCCCTTTGGAGGATTTGTATCTTGAATAAGGCGTAAAAACTGCCTCCAGCTCCCTTTTTTCTCCATCTCATTTCTAACTTCCATTTTTGTTCATCTCCTCGTGTTCAACCAAACTGTTCTTTCTAAAAGTAGAATACAATACAAATGTAAACTGAATGTAAACACACTTTTTCTGTTTTTACAAAATATACATACAAACGCATCTTTACAACAGATATAAACATCTGATATTATTACCTGGTACTTAATATTATTCTATGTGAATTATAGATAACTAATTTACAATACTGTATAAATCTCCCGTTATTGAAAGGAGTATCCTTTTTGCAAACAAATATACATTCCGAAAAGGAAACAATCATTTTTATTCATGGATTAGTCGGCAATCGTCGTGCCTTCAAAAAAGAGCATAAGCGATTTTCCGCCTCTTACAACATTATTACTTATGACTTATTAGGTCACGGCGACGATAAAGGAGAAGCTATCGAATTTTCATTACAGCGCCTCGTAGATCAACTATTGAAATTATATGAAAAAGAAGGTATTACAAAAGCCCATATTTGCGCTCTAAGTTATGGCTGTTATATCTCTACAATTTTTGCACAAATGCACCCAGAAAAAGTATTAAGCATTTGTCATATTGGTGGACATTATAATAATCCATCCCTTTTATATAACGTATTTCAAAAATTTTGGGAGAAGCGCGGAGACGAATACTCTAAATGGCTCTCTCAATATGCAAATACCATTTTTCCAAGTGGCATACTAAAGGCAAATCCGTTCGCAGTCATTTCAAGAAATATTTATTACCGTTTCGGATTGCAATTACATTCATCAATTATTTCCCAATCATTACGGCATCGTTTAGAATTCGATTTAAAATCTAAATTAAAATCACTTCCCCACCCTATATTATGGGTAATGGGTGAACATGATCATCTCTATAAATCTTGTCTTTTTGATTTAAAGTCCGTTCTTCCTAACGTTTTATATAAAGAAATACCGTTAGCAGGACATGCAGCAAACTTATTTCGTCCCAACTACTTTCATGACCTATACGCTCGATTTTTAAATGGGAAGTTACAGTAAAAACTACTACATTCCCAATTTACTCAACTATAAAAAGGCTTCCCAAGTTTCCCTGGAAAGCCTTTTCTCTATACGAAAAGTATATAAACTACTTTTTCTTAGTATGCTTTTGTGTAACCTAACATGTGCTTGCTCCAGTAAGAGTTACTTACAGAACTAATACGTACACCAGTTGCATCAGTTTCTGCACTAATGAACTGACCGTTTCCTAAGTAAACACCCATGTGAGAAGGACCTGATTTATAAGTATTTTGGAAGTATACTAAATCACCTGGTTGTGGATTGCTAGTTTTTGTTTTAGAGCTCCAGTATCCAGCAACTGTTTGACGAGCGCCTTTATGACCAGTTTGATTTAATACGTAGTGAATGAATCCACTGCAGTCAAAACCAGCAGGTGTTGTACCAGCAGTTCTGTATGGTGAACCATTTAATGATCTAGCGAATCCAGCGATTGAAGATGTATCTCCACCTGTTGTTGGTTTTTGTACGTCTTTACCTGGTTGTTGAACGTTATTTGTAACGTTATTGTTATTTGTAACGTTGTTTACTCCGCCTTTTACAAACTTAACGAAGTCTGCACTTACGTAACCTGTACGGCCGTTATGGTTAATTTTGTACCAACCATTTTCAGCGCCAGTAACGTTTAATACTTTACCTTGTGTTACGCCACCGATTACAGCGTTGTATGTAGCTGGGCCTGTACGTACTTTTAAAGCACCAGTGTTAACAACATAAGAACCACCAGTTTGAACTGTAGTAGTATTGTTGTTTGTAGTTGGTTGTTTTGTTTCGTTAGATACAGCAGAACCACCTTTTGTTACGAAGTCTTTGCTTACGTATCCAGTTCCACCATTGAAGTTGATTTTAAACCAATCTTGTACTTCTCCAACAACTTGTACTGTTTTACCTTTATTTACAGAGCCTAATACTGTATGAGATGTACTTGGGCCTGTACGTACGTTTAGTGAAGAAACGTTTACTGTGTAAGTACCAGTTCCTTGTTGAACAGTAGTTCCTGTTTTACCACCAGTCGTTACGAAGTCACCACTTACATAACCAGTTTGACCGTTTACAGTTACTTTGAACCAACCGTTTTCTTGTCCAATTACTTGTAGTACTTGACCTGATTTCACTTTAGAAATAACGTTATGTCCTGTACCAGCACCTGAACGTACATTTAATACATCAGCTGTTACCGTGTATTTTAATTCAGAAGTTGTTTCTACCTTTTTTGTTTCAGTTACAGTCGTTTGAGTTTGAGTTTGTCCATTAATTTCTTTTAGCGCCTCATTTGAAACTTGTGCCTGAGCAGAATCCATACCTGGAACTGCAACACCCACTACAGAAGCTGCTGCTAAACCTGCAATTACTTTTTTCATAAGTTGTCTTTACTTCCTTTCCCTACTATCCTCTTAAAAAAACTTATAAACTTAATACATTACAATATTATCAAAGTAAAATATTCATTAAGTTCCATTTTTTAACAAGAGTTTTATTTTTCACACAGAGTTCATTTTAAATGAATGAAGTGAATTCCGTGTGAACTTCATGTGAACTTTACCATTAAACTTATTGTTTTTGCAATGCTTTTTTCAATTCTCTTATGTATTTCATTGAAAATTCGACATTTCATTCATTATCTTAATATACATTTTCTATCCACTTTGAAAAACTCTATTCATCGAATCCAATGCAAAGAATGTATTTTCTAGTAAAGTCCCTTACATAAAGCATACTCTTATCATGACAAAAAATGCTTTTTTAATCAATAGTATAATATTTTTAGAAAACTATTTTTGATACTAGCTATCACTTATAAAAGATTTGACGATTTGTAAGATTTAACTTCAAAAATTCTGTTCTAATTTGGCGAAAACACACACACCACTGCCTATTTTTCACTAACTATGGAATTTATAGGATATTTATATTATCATATATATAGCGGTATTTTAACCAATACAAATTTTATTTACCCTACACTGAAACCTATGGAACTTTTACAGGGCGGTACATTGAATTTTGAGATGGAAGTCTTATTGCCCACAAATAATGGGATTAAAAAAGGAGGTATATTTATGAAAAACATAATAGATGATCCTATAAATAAAAATATAGAATTGTACTCTGCTTTTTTTCAATTCGTTTCAATTATTACCTTACAAAAAATATCAACTATTGAAACACGTAAAAACGAATTAAAAGATCAGATGAAAAATTCCTATCAGAAAAATCCTTATTACTTATAAAAGGTGAACAGGTTGTATCCCTGTTCACCTTTTATCTCGCATTATTTATAAATTTTCACACGATTTTCTAAAGGTTGGTATTCTTTTTCACCTGCAGGTACCACCGGTTTACCAAACGGCATTTGCGCAGTAAGTTTCCAGCTTTCTGGAACTTCCCATTCTTTTCTCACTTCTTCATCAATTAATGGATTGTAATGCTGCAATGTAGCACCAAATCCTTCAATTTCTAAAGCTGTCCAAATTGCAAATTGTAACATTCCTGAGGATTGCTGTGACCACGTTGGGAAATTCTCTTTGTATAATGCAAAGTTTTCTTGCAGTTCTTCCACTACTTGACTGTCTTCAAAGTATAAAACCGTTCCATAACCACTTTTAAATGCATTCATTTTTTCTTCAGTAGATGCAAAGTTATTTTCAGGTACAATTTTTCGTAACGTTTCTTTCGTAATATCCCATAACTTATCATGTTGTTCTCCTAGCAAGACGACAACGCGGGCGCTCTGAGAGTTAAAAGCTGAAGGTGTATGTTTTACAGCATGATAAATCACTTCTTGAATTTTTTCATCAGAAACTACTTGCTCTTTACTAATCGCGTAAATAGATCTTCTGTCTTCAATTGCTGTGTAAAAATCTTTTGCCATCATAATTCCCTCCAATTTTCATTTGAGGCTTTTTCATATGTATACATCATGTTCCGCCTCTTAAAACTTATCATTAATAAGCTTCTAACTTTAGACTATCAACAAACAATAATAAACTCAAATAATAACACTCACATTTTTTACCTTTTTACTTCCTAATACTAACAATAAAAAGGCAATTTATTGTTACCGATAATAAGTAACAACAAATTGCCTTGCTTATATGATGATCCAACTCAGTATTTCACTTAATTAACTAAGCCAAAAGCATAAGACATTAGCTTGTTCGTCTCTGTAAAACGCTGCGTTTTACCTTTCGTTCCCATTACAACAGTAATAATACGAGTATCACCTTGTTTTGCTGTACCCGTAAAACAATACCCCGCGCTATCTGTAAATCCTGTTTTTAATCCGTCTATTCCTTCTATATATAAAGCTTTATTATTTTTGTTTAACATATCATTTGTACTTATAACATTAATATTATTAAATGCTAACTGACTTTGACGTAAGTGAGTCACTTCTAATATTTCTGGATAGTCTTTTATTAGATGATACGCCAAGTTTGCTACATCAGCAGCCGTCATCTTCGTCTCACTTCCATCAGGTTCTTGTAGTCCTGATGCATTTGCGAATTTAGCATAATCCGACATTTTTAACTCCTTCGCTTTTGCATTCATAAGCTGAACGAAATCTTTCTCCGTCTTAGCCATATGTTCTGCTAAAGCTACAGCCGAATTATTTGCCGATTCAATCATTAATGCATGGTACAAATCTTTAACAGTCAATGTGTCATTCACTTGGACTGGGATTCTCGCACCCTCTGTTTGTGCCGCTTTCATACTCATTTTCACCGGATCTTCCCAGCGAACTTTCCCATTATGTACATTTTCTAATAGAAGATACGCTGTCATCATCTTAGACATGCTTGCTGGCGCAAAAGCTTCTTTTTCATTATGTTGATAAATAACTTCTCCATTACTCGCATCAATAATCATAGCTGCTTTTGCATCAATTTTCGGTGGTATGTACTTTGGTGGCACTACTTTTTCAGCTAATCCTGTTTTAGGTAGTTCTGCCACCTGTAAAGGTTGTCCCTCTATATTTGTTGCACTCTTTTGAGTTCCTTGGAATAAGAACCAACATATCCCTAAAATAATGACTACTAGGATCGTCAGCCTTCCCCATTTTAACCGCTTCATTTCAAAACTCCTTTAGTAAACCTTTTATACACTCACGTTTAACCATAACAATAATTACTTTATATCGTCAAGGTAAAAAGCATATTTATTCATCTAATACATTTATGTTACACTAATAATACCGAAATATAAGAATATTCAATGATAAATATTAGAAACTCATAATTCAATAGAAAGGATTCTTACGATGCTACTTCCAAAACCATTAAAATACGGAGACACAATCGGTATTTATTCGCCCTCTTCACCAGCAACCTGCACTTCTCCTAAAAGATTTGAACGAGCGAAATCTTATTTACAACAGAAAGGATTTCACATATTAGAAGGTTCACTAACAGGTCGATATGATTATTATCGCTCCGGCAGTATACAAGAGCGTGCCGAGGAACTGAATGCTTTAATAAGGAATCCTAATGTATCTTGTATTATGTCAACAATTGGCGGTATGAATTCCAATTCCTTATTACCTTATATTGATTATGATGCTTTTCAAAATAACCCTAAAATAATGATTGGCTATTCAGATGCAACAGCTTTATTGCTAGGGATTTATGCCAAAACAGGAATCCCTACATTTTACGGTCCGGCACTCGTCCCCTCCTTTGGAGAATTTGAGCCTTTTGTAGATTATACATACAAATATTTTGTAGAAACATTACTACATGATCAATCGCTTCCTTACAACATAAAACAGCCTTTATTTTGGTCAGATGAATTTATTAATTGGGAAGTGAAAACGAAAGAAAAAGAACTTAAACCAAATAATTGGATTTCCGTAACAAATGGACAAGCTACTGGACGTATTATTGGAGGGAACTTAAATACAATAGAAGCAATTTTGGGTAGTCCTTATATGCCATGTATTCAAAATGGGGATATTTTATTTATTGAGGATAGTTCAAAAGATGCAGCTACTATTGAAAGAAGCTTTTCATTACTTAAAGTTAACGGCGTATTTGATAAAGTTTCAGGTATTATTCTTGGAAAACATGAGCAGTTTGATGATTGTGGTACAAATCGCAAACCTTATGAAATATTATTAGAAGTACTGCAAAATCAAACAATTCCTTTATTAGCTGACTTTGATTGTTGTCATACCCATCCGATGATCACTATGCCGATAGGTGCTCAAGTGAACATGGATGCAACTAATAAAACAATACATATTTTAGAACAATGGAAGATATAAAAAAACACTTATATTATAGGAAGAAAATATTATAAACTTTTCCATTAGAAAACATAAAAAAGCTCCGTTCATCACAAAACGGAGCTTTTTATTATTGTCCTAAATTTTGAACCTTCTCTTTCAAATCACGAACTTGATCAATCGTCTGCATAAGCTCAGAGTTTTTAAATTGCTCTACATCCACTTTTCCTTCTTCTATCTTCGTCATTGCCGTATCAATTAATGTATTTAACTTTTCATTATATCCGACGATTTGCTGATGAAGATCCTTTGCTACATCAGGTGGTGTTAATTCATTGAAAGCGGGTATATCTTGTTTAATTTCACTAAGCTTCGTTTCTAACTCTTTTCGAGCTTCGCTATCATTAACAGCCTTTTCAGCTAATGCTGGTGCATCATTTGCAAATGCACTTATTTCATTTACATAGTCTGTCGCTTTTTGAGCATAATCTATGGAGTTCTTTCCTTGCTCTACTAGTGAACATCCCATTAAACCAATTGAAACTATACATACTAATAAAATTGATTTGATTTTCATTTTAGACTCCCTTCGCCTTTATAATTGTCTGCAATTTTCTCTATGCATAACTTCTAGCTAAATTACTTATAACCTTTTTCAAATAGCTATTTACCCTCTTACATGCCCTATTATCGTTACAGCATCTATTTCTATATTTACGCTAATAATATCTTCAATTATATCCATATATCCTTGTCCTATAGCTGTTCCATAGTGTAATGTAAGCCCCTTCTTTTCATACACTGACTTTGGCACCGAAAAAATAAACCTCCTCAAGTTACTTTCATCAGCTGGTTCCATAATTAAAACAATCCCATCCTCATCAAACATATATGCTCGCCCTCCAACTTTACATTCACTATGGCTCAGTATTGCCTTTGTCAGCTAAATTTAAAACATAATAAGTTAAGATACAACTTTGCTGTATCTTAAAAATAAAAAGCATTAATTCTTTTTTGTTAAGAATTAATGCTTTTTAAAAAATCATTTTCTGACTCTAGCATCTTTTTTTGACGAGGTTTTATTTTTTTTACGGGAACTCCAGCATAAATATACCAATCATCTAAACTCTCCTTTACCATACTCATCGCACCAACTGCTGTGCCTTCTCCTACAGTTACATTTGGAAAAATAATAGAATCAGCACCAATAATCGTATGCTTTTTTAAAATAACTTTTCCTGTTTTCACATTCCTATATTGATTCGGGACAGTTGGCCCCATTAATGTATTTCCACTGAAATCATCTAGTACTGCATATACGATTGTTTTAGCTGAGATATTTGCAAAGTCATACATTTCAATCCCAACTTCCCCTCCATATAACGCTGTATACGCTGATATATGCGAATAACTTCCAATTGTGATTTTACCACTTAAAATACAAAAATCATCAATTCTTACATTATTACCAACTGATATAACACCTGGATTATATATACTTGCTTTTTTACTAATCAATACATTTTTCCCAACAGATAAAAATCCAATTTTCTTTAGCTCTTCTTGACTATAAAAACTATTCATCTGCCGACACCACCTTCTGCCCTAAACAGATTACAATTTGTTCTACTATTTCTTTCGTCATTCCTTCCCATAAAGGTAAACTTACTATTCGTTTGGCTATTTTATTCGTTTCTATTAAATCTGTAGACTTATAAGTTCTAAAAAGAACTTGTTGGTGGCATGATGGTGAAAAGTATAATCTTGCTTCTATTTTCTGTTTTTTCAGTTCTTCTATTACTTGTATGTTGTGAACTTCTTCCGGACAAAGAATAGGCATAAATTGTTGAATAACTGCTTCTGTCTTTTGGAGTTTCCATCCTTTTTTCATTAATCCATTACTTTGTAACAATTGTTTATACCATTCAGAAATACGGGTGCGTTCTTTTAATTTTTGATTCCATTTTTTCATAGTCGCAATCCCAACAGCTGCCGCATATTCAGACATTTTACAATTAAACCCCATCATCGTACATTCACGATTTTTATCAAATCCGAAATTACCCATTCTTTTAATACGTTGTATATCTTCTTCCTTTTTACTATATATGAGCCCTCCTTCACCAATTCCGAACGGCTTTGTTGCATGAAAGCTATATACGATCATACCACTAAAATCCTGACCGTAATGCATACTTCCATTCATTAACCCAAATCCCGGTGCCGCATCTACGACAACCGGAATACCCTTTTTCTCTAATTCTTCATATTCTTCTAAGTCCATCCATGATCCAAAAGTTGCGTACGGGACAACAATCGCAACCTCTTCTTTTAATTCTTCAATCTTATCCCAAAGTACTGTTTTATCCATATACCAATCATCTATTGAAATATCAATAAAATAAGGCTCCAATCCACACCAAATAGCCGCTAATGGAGTCGCAGGGAATGTAAAACTAGGCATGAGGGCATATTTTCCTTTTCTTCTTTTCTTAAGTTGAATAGCGGCCATTAACCCTAACGTTGCGTTTGCCACTGTTGTAACAGCGCCCCTGTTCTGAAAAAATTCCGACATAATTGTTTCTTCAAAACGTTGATTTATAGGTCCATAATTCGTATATATGTGAGATGTATCAATTTCCTTCAATTCGTCCAAATACTCAATTACAGGTACAGTTGAAGCACGCAAAAAAGGAATATTCTCCATATCTATCTATTCCTTCCTATCATTTTCGGACAATATAGAGCGTATCTGTTTCAGATAATCCAAATTTCCTAGCACTTTTCATTCCTTTTCTTTCAGCTACGTTATATAATTCCACCTTAAACCCTGCATTCATTAATCGTTGAATGAATCCCGATTGATTATAAATTCTCACATGATCTTCTTGACCAAAAGCTAATTTTCTCAATTGTGGTGTTACAATTAATTTATTTTCTATAATAGAATCTACATTCATTACGATTGGTACTTGAATAATTCCCCATCCATTTGGCTTTAATACTCTATATAACTCTCGCATTGCTTTGTCATCGTCAAGAACGTGTTCTAATACATGGCTACATAAAATTACATCAAAAGTATTACTATCATATGTAATGCTTGTAACGTCAATTTCCTTCATTAATGGATCCTTTGGTTCTATATCCCCACATACATACGTAATATTTTTATACTCGTTAAACCAATCTCTTAACTTCTCTTCAGGTGCAATATGAAGCATAGTGTATTCTCTACTTAACAAGTCCGTTTCCATTTCAATGTACGCACGATACAACCTTTCACGATCCATTGAACTACAAACTGGGCATATCCCTGTATCTTTATTCCACATCTCAAATTTATATTTCGGAAAATCATAATGTGCTGGCCAAGGTGAAAATTTTTCAAATTGCTGATTGCAATATTGACAATAACAAGATTCTTTCTCAAACATATGAGCGACTAGCTTGTTTAACCCTTTTTTTATCTTTTCATTATAAATTTGATCTAGTTCCCCATTTCTTACCGCATCCTTAACTATAAATCCCGCATTTTCTAAACAATAAGATAAACTCTCTTTATAATCTCTCTCAGAACTTAAAAATCCACTATTATATGCATCTATAATTAATTCAATCCACTCTTCAATTGTCATTAAAATAAAATGTATTTGTTTTTGATTTTGTCCACTATGTTGTCTAAAATAACTAAGAGGTTCTTGTATATAAACTACTTTTCCTTTCCTCATCATATCTAGCCAAGTTGCAATGTCATTAATAGAAGAATAAGCCTTTCCTCTAAAATACCCAAACTTCCCTTCAAACAAATCTCGATTAAACAGAACAGTTGTCGGCTCACCAACTATATTTTTTAAATTTTTTAATATGTAATTTCCTAATTCTTTCCCTTCAAAAAGTGTAGTTTCTTTCGCAATTTTCATATTCAATGTTGAGGGTGGTAATATCTCTCCATTCTCATCAATCAGTTCACGATATGACGTCACAAATGAAATATTTTCTAACGTCAAAAAGTATTTCATCATTCTCTCGATCTTTTCATGATGAAATAAGTCATCATCTAATAAAAAGTTTATATAATCCCCGTTCGCAAGTTCTATACACTTATTAAAGTTTTCAGCAACTAACGGAGTTTCATTTTTAGCATATGTAATACACTCATATTCACGTAAATACGGTTGCATCATAGCATTAACTTCATTATTTGTACTGTCGTCAGAAATAATAATTTCAATATTTTCATATGTTTGATTCAGTGCGCTATTGAGCGCTAATTCTAAGTAATAAGGTCTATTGTACGCGGGAATAAGTATACTTACTTTTGGTAAAGGAGAATTATTATTTATATGTTGTTTTTTCTTTTCTATGTTTATTTTCTTTCTCCTAATTTTTTGATAATAGTCTAATGTATACAATATCGATGATGGAACTATCCTTCTTGCATAATCTAGAAAATTAGTTATCGCTTTGTCTAATTCTTTTTCGTCGGATAAGAAACCATATTTTTTTCCTGCTATAATACTATGTGAAAAATCTTCTAACCCATCCATCATTTTATTAGATTCATTTAACTGTTGATCTGGATGTAATCGAAAGTAACTAAGTGTCTCTGCTATATATACTGCTTTTCCTTTACTTAATAAAGATAACCATGAAGCTATATCTACGTTACATAGATACCGCCTCTTATCAAAAATCCCATACGGTTCTTGTAAATCATTTTTACGAAATAAAACTGTTGTCGGTTCTCCGATATAATTTTTTTGATCCACAATTACCCTATTTGCTAATTCTGTTCCCTCTATAATCGTATCCTTTTCAAATAAACGGACAGTTGAATAAATATGTCGTAGTTCTTGCCCTTTATCATCAATTACTTGGCGATGAGATGTTACAAGCTTAATTTCATTATCTAGATCATTCAAAAAATACTTCATCATTTTTTCAATTTTATTCACGTGAAATATATCATCATCCATTAAAAAGTTTACATACTCACCGTTCGTTTCATTAAATAACATTAGCGCATTTTCAAATTGTCCGAGAGTTGACCTGTTTTTTATATAAATAATATTTGAATGATTACATAAGTATTTTTGTAACACCTTTTCTGTTTCGTCATTCGTACTATCATCTCCAACTATAATTTCTATATTAGGATACGTTTGTTCTAACACACTACATAATGCCTTTTCAAAGTAGCGAGGTCGATTATACGTAGGAATTAACACACTTACCAACGGAAGTTGATCTACCACCTCTACAGTTCTTTCAATACGAGTTCTCATTTTACTCTCTCACCTCTTCGCATATTATTTGTATACGCGATGCAAAAATCACATTACTTTAACTGTATGGAGCCTATATACTTTTATGCAAATATGAATCGAAATATCATACTTTTCGTTCCTGAATAAACATATTTAATAACGCGGACATTTTATTTGCACCTTTTTTATTCATATGATCACTATCATAAAAATCTTCATCACAAAATAATGGTGAATCAAATAGATCTATGATTTGAAAAGAATATTGTGCTTGAAAATCATTTATAACTTTATAAAAATCTTCTTTTAATTTCTTACTACTACAATTGAAATAATGTGAAGTAACAGGGAAGACAACAATTAGTGGCTTTATATCATTTTTTAACAGTAATTCTAAATATGTTTTAAAAATCGTTTTATTTTCAACTAAAGTATGAGGATACGACAATTTAGCATGTGAAGCTGCTCTCATTTTCCCATGTTCTTCAAAAGGAATATGAAGGGGAGTAGTATTCCATTCAGCATTTATCCAAGGTAGTATCAATGATTCATCTTTTTGTTCGTCTAATAAAATATATTCAAAATGCAAAGTAAAAATAGAAAAAAGTGGTTTCGGACTATCTAGATGTGAGAATCCATCAGTGGGTAGAGGAGAATGAACTACAGTATGATGACCGTCTTGAAACAATGGATAATATACTTTGTGAATTCTATATGCTTCAGATGATAACGACATGTCAAAGTAAAAAGAGAAATAGGCTATTCCTATCAAACAATATTGAAATGAATGATCGTTTGATAGAAGTTGTGACGCTATTAAATAATCATAGTATAGATCTTGCGATGGAAGTGTTAATTTTATTGACTTTTTTGAGAGGAGCTCCGTACGTATGCCACAATGCGGATAAGACAAACCGGTAGCAAACAATTCATATGTGGGATCACTCTTTACTTTTTTCATAGACATGTATAAAAACATAAGATCCGGATTTATTTGATATATAGAAATTAATTTATTCCTCCATTCATACATGTATTTTGTTAAATTAATAATTTTTTTACTTTGCACGCCCTTGTTTATCAATTCATTTGTAAGTTTTTCTGCGTCCACTCTCCAAATGACTATATATTGAAAAGAATTTTCTATACGAACAATAGTTGAAACGTCTACAACATGAACTATTATTTTACATTTATTTTTGTCTAATGCATTTTGAATCCTTCCCCCTGATACTTCATCACTTAAAACAATAATTTTATACTGCTCCTTCATGTATATCCCCTCCATTATATGTATAATATGAAATTCATTTTTCATTCATAATGATCATATACATCTGCAATCCAACATTAAAAAAGAATAGAATATTCATTTCAAAACAAAAATAGCTCCACCATTTGGCGTAGCTATTTTTACAATTATTACTTATTCAAACTATATTCCTTTATCTAACTCATAAAGCTTTCGATACTTCTCGTTTTCTTTCAGAAGTTGTTCATGACTGCCTTGCATCACAATTTGACCACGATCAAGGAATATAACTTCATCTACATGTTCAATTCCTACAAGGTGGTGTGTAATCCAAATAACAGTCTTTTCTTCTGTTGCAGAAAACATTGTTTCTATTAAAGATAGTTCTGTCTTTGGATCTAAGCCGATCGTAGGTTCATCAAGTACAATAATTGGAGCCTCTTGCATTAGCGTTCTAGCAAAAGCAACCCGTTGTCTTTCTCCACCAGAAAACCTTTTCCCCATTTCATGCATTTTTGTTTGCAATCCATCTGGAAGAGAAGCTATATGCGAAGCTAATTGTGCTTTCTCTAAAGCTGTCCATATCTCTTCATCCGTAGCCTCTGGTTTACCGATTCGCACATTATTTCCAATTGTCGTATCGAATAAATGCGGCTTTTGATTCAATACAGAAATATATTTTGATAAAAGATTCGTATGAGCATGTTCACTATTCAATAAAACTTCACCATGTAACGGGCTTAGCGCACCTGCTAACAATTTTAACAAAGTAGATTTTCCTGTTCCACTTCTTCCTAAAATGGCGATTTTCTTTCCTGCCTTTATTTGCAGTGATACTTCTTTCAATACAAATTCATTACTATCTGGGTAACTATACGATACATTATTTAATTCAATGTCTATATATTTTGATGCAACATAATCTTTATCCTCATGTAATTCCTTTTCATCCTGTAAAACATCATTAGCTTCTACTTTATTTAGACGATGAGCAGATTCTACATATGATGGAATTCGATCGATAGCATCTGAAAGTGGAATTAACGCATTTGTCACAGATAACGTCATTAAGACGAAAGCCGCAATAACGGTAGGTGCAATCTGTTCACTTGCTGCCTCATTTCCAGTCCATATAATCATTGAAATAACTACGATTCCCACTACTAATTGAATGATACTGTCCCGAATATGATTCCAGCGCTTCATTCTTTTTTCCGTTTTTAACAACTGAGCATTTTGCTCTACATACTTATCAATGAATTCATCTTTTCTACCACTTGCTTGCCAATCAGATAACCCAAAAACAGCGTCTGTTAGTTGTTGATACAAACGGCTTCTTCCTTGCTTTAAAGTAACATGATGTTGCTTCATTAAAAGTAATGATACAAACGGAAGAAGAAAAACGATAATAGCCAACATACATGCTGCAATAAGTGCAAATACTACGTCAAATGCTCCGATAACAAGTACGAATATGCTATATACAACTAACGCTAATAGACTAGGAAATATTGTACGTAAATATAGGTTTTGCAAATGCTCTATATCTTCGGATAATATACCTAACATATCGCCCGTTTGAAATCGTGAGCGGAAAAATAACGCCTGCGGTTCTACTATTCTGTATAGTTTCGTTCTCATCTTTTCTAATATGCGTAGTACGACATCGTGTCCAACTAAACGCTCTAAATAATGAAATACCGCTTGTCCTATACTAAACGCACGTGTTGCAACAATAGGAACATATACAGCCATTACATTTTCTGGTCTAAGAGCAGATTTAGAGATTAAATAACCTGAAATGAAAAGTAACATCGCACCTGAACTAACTCCAAGAAGACCAAGGAAAATAGTTACAGTCATTCTACCTTTATTTTGCTGTATATAAGGTTTAATCCAGTTACTCATCTCTATCCCCTCTCTTTTCTTTGAAAATGTAATGCCTCATTCTTTAAAAGTTCTTCATACGTGCCGCTTTTTATCATTTCCCCTTTATTTAAAATAAGAATATGATCCATCTGTTTCATCCAGTGAAGACGATGTGTTGCAAGAAATACTAGCTTACCTTCAAACAGACGTAACATCGCTTGCTTTATTTCAAATTCAGTTTCAATATCAAGATGTGCTGTAGGCTCGTCTAATAAAATAATTGGCTTTTTGCTTAAAAGTGCACGCGCCATAGCGACACGTTGTTCTTGCCCGCCACTAAGCATACGTCCACCTTCTCCAATTCTTTCATACATCCCGTTCGGAAGCGATGTAACGAGTGAACGAAGACCAACTTCATTAATAACTCTTTCCACTTCTGCATCAGTTGTATTTGTTTCATAGAAACAAATGTTATCTTTTAATGAAAGCGGGAAAATATAAGGTTGCTGCGGAATATAAGCAATATTCTTTTGCCAATCTTCTCGAGTAGACCCGTCAATTTTCACACCATTTATTATCAGCTTTCCACCCGAAGGAGTTAAAAATCCTGCTAATACGTCAATTAACGTCGATTTCCCTGCCCCACTTTCACCAATTACACCTATAGCGCCGGTGCCTTTCCAAGTAAAATCAATTCCCTCTAATATAGCTTTTTCAGATTCATTATTCTTTACTTTTACATCTTGTAATTTCAAGTTACTAGAGGCATTCCATATTAAACCTACATTAGATTCTTTCGTTCCTATTTCTTTTTGTTGCTGTAAAATCTCTTCTATTTGCTCCATTGCAAGTTGTCCATCTAACGTAGCATGATAATTCGCTCCAACTTGTTTAATTGGCAGAAAATATTCCGGAGCTAAAATTAAAATCGTAAGGGCTGGCAATAGTACAATTGTCCCATCTATTAAACGTATCCCTAATCCGACCGCCACAAATGCAATGGATAAGCTCGTAAAGAAATCTAATGCAAAAGAAGAAAGAAAAGCAACTCGCAAAGTACGCATCGTTGCTTTTCTATATCTTTTACTTACTTTTTCAATCTTTCCTTCGTGCTGCTTACTTTTACCTAAATACTTTAATGTTTCTAATCCTTTTAACGTATCTACAAAATGATTAGAAAGTACTCGATATGTTTCATATTGGCTATCCGCCATTTTCTGCGCTGCTAATCCTAGTAGGATCATAAATGTAATTACGATAGGAATCGTTACAACTAAAATGATTCCAGACTCAATATCTAACGTAAAAACATATAGTACAATTAGTCCCGGTACGATACTACTTCTAATCATTTTAGGAATTGTTAATTCAATATATGTTTTAAATTTCTCAATACCTTCAATCGATAAGGTAACCAGATGACCTGTTCCAGCAGTTTGAACATATCGTGGACCTAATGTAAAATACGCCTCTATTAATTGTTTTCGCAGTAGCGATCCTGTTTTTTCAGCGAAACGTTCCACTAATATTTGCGAAATTCGAACTAGCATATGACGTACTGCAAACGTGATTCCAAAATAAACCGTTTCATTTAACACAGATTGCACTGTTTCTCCTTGAAATAAAAATGTAATAGCCCGTGCTAAAAACACTGTTTGCCCAATAATACTTATAGCTTCTAAAATGCTAATGATTGTTAACACTACATATAAAACTCGGCTACCAGGATACGATGGAAGTCCTCTTTTTCTTTTCATTAGTACTCCAAATCTTTATCTGACTTAACAGGTTGTCTAAACACATAGAAACTCCATATTTGACTTCCCAAAACAAATGGCAATATAGCAATTGAAAAATACGTCATCAGTTTTAGTGCATAATCTCCCGATGCTGCATTATAAATTGTTAAATCGTATATTGACCCTAACGAGCTAATTAAGACACGTGGGAACATGCCGGCAAACACACTCGCACTTAGTAAAATGATTGTTAAACTCGTCATAACGAAAGCCCAACCATCTCTTCTTCTTTTATTTAATAATGTTGACGCACATAATGCTACAAAAGCTCCGATCGGAACCATAATCCACTCTGTACCATGACCAGTGAATATATCTGTTTTCCATAACCCTACACCGGCAAAAATAAGAAGTGCTATAATTGCAAGCGGTGCAATTTTCAACGCAGCAATACGTGCACGTTCTCTTAACTTACCAGTTGTACGTATAGTAAGGAATTGCAATCCGTGAACAATACATAGCAGAAGGAACATAACTCCTCCAAGTAATGCAAATGGATGAAGTAATGGTAAGAATCCACCTACAGCATTTTTCGTTTCATCAATTGGAATACCTACCATAAAGTTAGCAATTGCAACTCCCCAAAGAACAGGCGGTAGTAAACTTCCTAAAAACATACCCCAATCCCAAAAACCTTTCCATTTATGATTGTCTATTTTCGCACGGAATTTAAAGGAAACCCCTCTTATAATTAAAGCAAGAAGCATAAATACAAACGGAATGTAAAACCCGCTAAATAAAGTTGCATACCAGTGCGGGAATGCCGCGAACATAGCTCCACCAGCACAAACAAGCCATACTTCATTCGCGTGCCAAAATGGGCCAATTGTATTTAAGTAAATTCTTTTCTCTAAATCGTTTTCCCCTAAAAACCTTGAAACTATACCTACACCGAAATCGAAACCTTCAAGTACAAAGAAGCCTACGAATAAAACTGCAATAATGATAAACCACAACTCATTAAGAGATAACATACTCTTCCTCCTTATCAAATGGATCATGGCTTTGAGAATCCTGTTTCGCTTTCTTATTCTCATGTCCTTTAATAATACGAACGAATAAGTAAATAGTGATTCCACCTATAATTAAATATAGTGATGTGAATGAAACTAAAGAGAATAATACTTCTCCGAACGTAACATTTGGAGATACAGCATCTTCCGTTTTCATAACACCGAAAACTACCCAAGGCTGACGTCCCATTTCAGTCATAATCCATCCTACTGTATTACCGATAAACGGTAGTGCAATTGCATACACCATTAATTTTAAATACCAAGTTTTTTCAGCTAAACGATCTTTTCTTGATAAGAACCATCCGTATGCTCCTAGAAGAAGCATAAATGTTCCACTCATTACCATCGCTCTAAAACTCCAGAACATAGTGTGTACTGGCGGTATATAATCTCCAGGCCCATATTTTTCTTCATATTGTTTTTGAATTTGATTCATCCCTTCTACTTGACCACTAAATTTATCAAATGATAATAGACTTAGCATATAAGGGATTTGAATTTCAAACGAATTTTCTTGCTTCTCTGCATCAATTTTCGCAAATACTGTAAATGGCGCTGGATCCTCACTCGTATTCCATAACGCTTCAGCTGCTGCCATTTTCATTGGATGCGTCTTAATTAATTGTTGTGCTTGCGCATGACCAAAGAATAATACTAACGCCGTTGTAAGTGTTCCAACAATGATAGAAATGCGGAACGATTTTTTAAACACTTCAGTTTCTTGAGCTTTCGTTATTTTCCATGCACTCACACCTGCAATAAAGAATGCACCAGTTGCAATCGCAGCTGTAATTGTATGCGGGAATTGTACCCATAATTGTGGGTTTTGAATAATCGCTAAGAAATCATTCATCTGTGCACGTCCATCTGCTGCCATTTCATATCCTACTGGCGATTGCATAAATGCACTTGCAGTTAAAATCCAAAATGCTGATAACATTGTTCCAATTGAAAGGAGCCAAATACATAACAAGTGAATTCGCTTCGGTAATTTGTCCTCACCGAATACCCATAAACCTAGGAATGTAGACTCTATGAAAAATGCTAATAAGCCTTCAATTGCAAGTGATGGACCAAACACATCACCTACGAAACGTGAATATGTTGACCAGTTCATGCCAAACTGGAATTCTTGTAAAATACCAGTTACTACACCTACCGCAAAGTTAACTAGGAATATTTGTGTCCAAAACTTCGTCATCTTCTTATAAATTTCTTGTCCCTTTACCACGTATAACGTTTGCATTAACGCAATGATAAAAGCTAAACCAATAGACAGCGGAACAAAAAAGTAATGGAAAATCGTTGTTGATGCGAATTGTATTCGTGCCAATTCGAGCGTTTCCATACTACAATCACTTCCTTCATAATTTTTTATATCGTAATTTCAATTGAGTTGTATGAATAAAACAACTCAAATCTTAGAAATATAGAAAGATAAATTTGTTTATGTACTTTTAGAAAATATAAATTTTCAGTTTTCAAGATAATTACAAAAGAACTTTCTCATAAAATTTACCTTTTCACTATTTCAGTAGTGTTTTATCCGTTAATCGAATTGTATAATATACCTGCATAGTAAATTCAGCTGATTTTTGACGTATTATTGACATCATTTTGTCTGAAATATGTCTTTTGTCATTTTTTTGAATTAGATTTTTTTCATTACTAAAATGTATTTTTCAAATATAAGACTTACTTTCGTATCAATAAAACAATCATTCCCCTCTAGATACACTTGACTTTTTTATGAAAAAATGTCCTCTTTACCAATGAGGAAATCAGTTATTTTTTTGTCAAGAGAAAAATGCATCTCTAAAATTCAAACACAAAATAATGTTATTCAAAAATAGAAAATACCCGCCCTCTTTCTAGACTAAAAATTCATTTTCTTGTCATTTTTTCAAACAAAATTAATACATAAAAAAATACCGAGAATCGATTAGACTCTCGGTATTTTTCAAATTATTTTGCTGTATGTTTTCTAACAGCCGGTAAAATTTCAGTAGCAATTAATTCGATATTTTTCTCAATTTTATTAAGTGGCACACCACCAAAATCAATTTGTGCCATAAAACGTTGTTGTCCAAACAATTCATATTGGTAAAGCATTTTTTCAATAATTTGTTGCGGGCTACCAACCATTAATGCGTCACGGTAATCTACTGCATTTGTAAATTGCTGCTTCGGATACCCACCACCGCGCAGTGTAAGCATACCAGCATTAATATGAGGATAGTATTCACTAAGTGCATCTTGTGAATTTTTTGCTGTATAAAATAAACTCGTTGTTGCAACTGGTAAATTTGCTGGATTAAATCCACTTTGCTCAGCAGCCTCACGGTAAGCATCTACTGATCCTTTAAAGTTTATAGCTGGACCACCTAGTGTTGTTATCATCATTGGCACACCCGCACGTCCTGCTTTAATCGCACTAGCTGGCGGGCCACCAACTGCACGCCAAATTGGTAAGTTATTATTTTTCGCTCTCGGAATAACCGATGCATGTGCAAGCGGCGCTCTGAACTGTCCGTTCCATGTTACATGTTCCTCTTTATTAATTTTTAATAAAAGATCCATCTTCTCTTCGAATAATTCTTCATAATCATTCACGTCATAACCAAGCAAACTATATCCCCCAATACGAGATCCACGACCAGCCACGATTTCTGCACGTCCATTAGAAATTAAGTCAATTGTAGCAAAATCCTCATACACTCGTACCGGATCAGATGTACTTATTATCGTTGCTGAACTTGCAATTTTTATATTTTTCGTAGCTTGTGCAATAGCTCCTAAAATAACTGTATGAGCTTGCGTTGTAAAATGCGTTTGATGACTTTCACCGACAGCAAATACATCAAGTCCAGATTCATCCGCTAACTTTGCTGTTTCAATTAATTCATGAATTCTTTGTTCTGCACTAATTTTCTCTCCGTTATGTGGATTTAAAACATGATCCCCAATTGAATATAATCCAAACTCTATTCCTTTACTTGTATCCATACGGTATTTTTCCATAGTTGCTCTCTCCTTTAATTCAGTCGTATTCATTTTCTTCAATCACCCATCACTTGATTAGTCAATTGATAGTGTAAAAAAAATTACTCTTGCGGCAATTCTTTTTTTTCACTATGCTTATGAACTTTCGTCATCAGCTCGTATAATATTTTCTGCTCTTCTTCATTTAATACATCATCAAAAAACGATGATTGAAATGCAAGTTGCTCTGGCAATGCTCGCTCTAAAGCTGCTTCCCCTTGCTCTGTAAGACTAATTGTTTTCGTTTTCCAATCTTGTTTTCGTACAATATATCCTTCTTTTTCAAGACGAGTTAACATTCGAGAAATACCGCCTTGTGTAACAGTTACCTTTTCAGCTAACTCCATTTGTGTGAGTGGCTGATACGTACGTATTTGCAAAAGCACATCAAATTGAGCTGTCGTTAAATCAAACCGTTTTAAAAACTCATTTGACATCTGATTACTTTGGTTCGTAAATCGTATTAAACGTAACCATATTAATGACCCTATCGTATTATCACGCATATTTGATCACTTCCTATCGTGAATCTTACTATCACTTTACTACGCAAGTGATAAAAAAGCAAGAGAAAAAGTGAAAAATATCTCATTAGAGTATTGCATAAATAACGATAAGAAAGAATTCATATTTAAATGAATTCTTTCTTATCGTTATTCTTAACCTTCCATTTCATTCATTGCTATATTTAAAGCAGCTACCGCTTTGGGCCAACCAACATAAAAAGCCATATGTGTTATTAATGCGATCATTTCATTTTCTCCTGGCCAGTCGCAAATGAAATGGTAATTGTTCTGTATGACCAAGACTGATTAATACCGACACTGTACATAAACTTCTTTCTCTTAATGTTAAAGTGTCATCCCGCCACACTTCCTCAAACAATATCTCTTCACTATAATGAGCAAATGCAGGTGCCATTTCTTTCATTCTCTCTTGAATACAATATTTAATTGATTCATTCATCATTTCACTCTCCCTTCACTTTTACCAATTGTGCCAATCCTTGACCAAATGACCAATTTTCAGCAGATGTCTCATTTAGCGTAATAAAAATATCTGCACTTTTTATACTAGAGCATTCAGAAATCTTCGAGGATATCGACTGATACAGATCACTTTTCTGTTTTATCGTTCTTTCCGGTCCGCATGTAATAGAAACATAAATCATATTCTCTGTTCTCTTTTCTCCTCCTTCCAACAAATAATATGGATTATATAAAAAATGATTTTGCGAGTAAGATAAAAACAGTTGAAAATAATCATCTTTAGGGATGTTAAAATGTTCAATTAATGAAAGATGAATACATTCACCTATCTTTTTCAACTCTTCTTTATTTAATTTATTTTCATGATAATAAACGTTCACAAAAGGCATACATTTTCATTCCTTTTCCTTAATTTAACATTCAACAAATTTTCATCGTGAAATGTGTAAAATCTCATATACTGTAACATCTTTATTCGTTACCATATCAGGCTTTTCATTGTAAAATCTGAATTGACTATATCCCCATTTATCTGGATTATAAACTATTACATTTCCTAAACACTTTTCTATATTTTGTATATTTTCATTCATAGTTTTTAATTGAGTCTCCCTCAGTGAATTACTTTGAGAAATACTCCCTACCTGTTCAACAACATATTTACTTTTCTTAAAGTCATCACTTAGATTAACAACTAATGGAACACCTATATTTATTTGTTGCCACCCAAAAGATTGTAAAATATTATCGTAATACCCTTCAAAGATAAATTTGTTCATTCCTTCATGACCATTCCAAATATATAACGGTGCATAACAGTTATAGAAATTCCCATCCTTACCTGCCTCAGTAATTAAATATGCTTTGAAATTCAATTCTTGAAAACCATCAGTTTTATATCCATTATCCTTTACCCTTTTTTTAATAATCTCCATGTCATAATCCTTTGGCAAAATAACCTTATATTGCATTCCAATCATGTTTATCACTCACTTTCTATCTTATATACATAATGATAAACCGGTGATTGACTAACGTAAAATAGGTATAAATTATGTTTGTTATCATTTATAATGATACCGTATAAGGGGCTGTGATAAATGGAAATAAATGATCTTATTATATTCAAAACTGTAGCTAGTGAAGGTTCTATTAGTAAAGCTGCTAAAGAGTTAGGATATGTTCAGCCAAACGTAACTGAGCGAATCAAAAAATTAGAACAAGAATTAGAAACTCCTTTACTACATAGAGATAACAAAGGCGTTTCCTTGTTACCTTCTGGTGACATTTTATTAGACTACACGAATCAAATATTAACTTTAGTAGAAGAAGCGAAAGATAAAATTAAAATGAGTGGTTCTTCTTATATAATTGCGACGTCACAATCTATTTTGACTAATTATGTAAGTAAGCGTATTAAAGAAAATTTCAGGAATTATCAAATATATGTAGAAAATAGTAGTCATTTACAAAAATTACTGCAACAACAAAAAGTTGATATGGTCATCACTTATGAGGATGATCCCGACGCAGCTTTTAAAAAAGTATTTACTACTTCAATTTCTATAGGCTTATTAAAAACGAAAGAAACACGTACCATTGACTATTCGCAGGAACTCTTCTTCGTTAGTAATGACAAAAAGTGCCCTTTTAGGAATAAGACGATACAATTTCTAAAAGAAAATCATTTATCTCAGCGTCAACTTCAACAATTAGATTCTTATTCGCTTATGGAAGAGTTTATTCAGGACGGAAAAGGAATAGCCTTTTTGCCGATTAGAAATGATACATTGGTACCAATTGAAAATGTTCCAATTGAGAAATTAGCTGTTCATTTTTTTACAAATGAAAACTCTTTAAAACAAATCCCTGATGAACTATTTGATTAATAGAATAGCTATAAACTAATTACATACACCAATAAAAATCCCTCCTTTACGAATTTAAAAGAGGGATTTTCATATTCTATACAATTGATTTTTCACACATTTTGCTCCACTTCTGCACTTTTCTCCTTCTTACTCTGTTTCACATTCTTGAGTCTCTTAATCGTGCCAACTAATCCTTTCGGAAAAACTAGCAAGACGATAATGTACAATAAACCAAGAATAATTGTCCATCTTTCAAAAATCGGATACGCTGTGGCTAGTTCTGATAAATAATATTTCAGTGATTCAATAATTCCAGCTCCAGCAATTGCTCCAATTAACGTTCCAACGCCTCCAATCATTGTCATCAATAATGCATTTAATGTCATTTCAATTGAAAATACAGTCGTATTAACAAAGCGTAGTGTGATAACAAATAAACCACCGCTAATTGTCGCAACTACTCCTGCAACAATACTAGCAATAATTTTATAATGAAGAACTTTATATCCTAATGCTTCCACACGTTGCTCATTTTGTGAAATTGCCTTTAATACTTTTCCAATAGAAGATTTTGTAAAAAGACGTAACAGAATAAAAATGACAATTAAACATATAAGTGTTACATAATAAAACGTAAAACGATCACGGAATAAGTCTGGTACACCAAATGTAAAACCGTCTCCTCCATGAGTAAGTCCACGCCATTTTTCAGCAAGTACGAAAAACAACTGTGAAATAGCAAGTGTTAACATTGCATAAAAATGACTTTTCAGCCGTAATGAAAGCAAACCGATTATATAACTAACAATTACTGAAATGATAATTGCAGCTACTATCCCGATTAAAAAGTTCGTTATGGATACTCCTTGCCGATCAAATAAAAGCGCTACCCCATACGCTCCTATTCCAAAGAACATACAATGGCCGAACGATACAATTCCTGTATACCCAAGCAATACATCAAAACTCATTGCAAAAATAGCAAAGATGAAGATTTGAGTGAACAAAATTAACAAGCTCCGTGAATCATTTACGAATGGAAATACACTTAAACAAATGAGCATAAATACTCCGAAGTATACTTTAATTCGATTTGATGTGCTGTTCACCATTTCACCCCTTTTCACTAACAAGTCCATTTGGCTTCACTATTAAGAAAAATAGTAACATTAACATATTGATTGCAAGTGATAAATCCGGTATAAAGTACGCTGTAAAGGCACCCGCTAATCCGACAATTAAAGATGCGATTGCTGAACCTTGTACGCTTCCTAATCCTCCAATGATTACTACTATGAAAGCTAAAATCGCATACTGCATACCCATCTCGGCGAAAATAACTCCTGAATACGGTGCTAATAAGAAGCCTCCCAACGCTGCCATCCCTGCTCCTAATAAAAAGACGAAAGAAAATATTGCTTTTACGTTAATACCGAGCGCTTGAACCATCTCTTTATCTATTACACCAGCGCGTATCATTAGACCTATCTTTGTTTTTTTGAGCAATAATAGTAAGGAAATATAAATGATGATCCCAATTAAAATTACGAATAGACGATATTTAATTAATATAACGCCTTCAAATGTATAACTACCTTGTAACCATAACGGTAATTTAGCACCAATTGGATTTGGCCCCCAAAATACTTTAATACATTCACTAAGTACAAGCATTCCTCCAAGCGTCACAAGAAGCTGGCGAACATGATTTCTATATACCGGTCTAATAAGAAATCTTTCTAAAATGAATCCAAGAAACATCCCCATAGCAATTGCTCCAATTAACGCTAATACATAACTACCTGTCATATTAAATAACCAAACACCTGTAAACGCTCCCCAGGCAAATAAACCACCATGTGCGAAGTTTAGAACGCTCATTAAACCGAAAATAAGTGAAAGTCCTGATGCTAATAAAAAAATGAGCATCCCTGTTGAAATCCCATTTACAAATAAATTGATTAACACATCCATCCTTCTCACCTCGGATTCATGTTAAGAGATTCCTAAATATTTGTGACACATTTCCTTATCCTCTTTTAATTCATGCATAAAACCGTTATGAACAATTCTTCCGTTATCCATAATATAAAAGTAATCACCAATTTGACTAGCCATCATAAAGTTTTGTTCAACGAGTAAAACTGTTGTTTTCTCCTTCATTTTCAAAATGGCTATCATTAATTTTTCTATCATAATAGGGGACAAGCCTTTACTCGGCTCATCAATAAGTAATAAACCATCACTATTAATAAATGCTCTTGAAATTGCTAGCATTTGTTTTTGTCCTCCGCTTAAGAGTCCACTTTTTTTGTGCCAAAACTGCTTTAAATCTGGAAATAGTTCAAGCATCCACTCAATTTTCTCTTCCGCTTCTTCTCCCTTACCCCTAGCAAGAGCGAATGTTTCTTCTACTGTCAGATCGTGAAAAATACCTTGATTTTCTGGTACATAACCTATTCCTTTCCTTGAAATTAAATGTGTAGATAATCCATTTACTTGTGTACGATCATAATAAATTTCACCATGTGCGATATGGTGAAATCCCATAACCGAACGTAATGTCGTCGTCTTCCCTGCCCCATTTCTTCCAAACAGTACAGTAATCGTTCCTTTCTCAACAGCAAGAGATACCCCTTGTAAAATATGAAACTGATCTAAATACGTCTCTATATTATTCACTTGTAATAGTGCCACTATATAATCCCCCTAAATAAGCACTTTGTACACGCTCATCTTTCATCATTTCTTCGGGCAAACCTTCAGCTAATAACTCTCCATGGAATAAAACGATAAGATGGTCTGATAAACCTAGTACCATATCCATTTTGTGTTCAATTAGTACAATTGTACTCTCTGGATGTTTTTTAATATTTTCAATCACTTGTAAAATAGCCGGTACTTCCTCAACTGATATACCTGCCGTCGGCTCATCAAGTAGTAATACATCCGTTTTTAAAGCTAGTAACATCGCAAGCTCTAACTTTCGTTTTTCCCCATGTCCTAAATCTTTCGCTAATACATGTTCTTTCTCGTGAAGTAAGACTGTTTTTAAGAAACGTCTCGCCTCTCCCACTTGTTGCTTAAATTTTGCCGAACTCGGAAAAAAACTATAGTAATCTTGAACAAATGATTGAACACTTAAACGAACATTTTCAAGTACCGTTAACTCTGGGAATATATTTGTAAGCTGAAAAGAACGGCCGATTCCTAATCGAGTTCGATCCGAAATTGATAATTTTGTAATCTCTCGTCCTTTAAAATATACTTCACCCTTTGTTGGAGAAATTTGTCCACTTAGTAAATTAAATAACGTTGTCTTTCCTGCACCATTTGGTCCAATAATGGAAATAAGTTTTCCTTTTTGTACCGTTAAATTCACATCCTTAATAACATGATGCTCGCCAAAAGATACGCTAAGATTTTTCGTTTCTAGCAAATGTGTCACGAAATCCCTCCCTTTAAAGCTTTAAGTATGAAAGAAATACGTATAAAGAGGGCATCCCCCTCTTTATACAAAAAACAACAGAAAATTCAGTTTATTTGTTTTGAACTGGTGGTTCTGTCTCTTTCATCGTTAATTCTCGCTCTAATACTGGCACCGGATAATCAACACCATCTTGCTTTTTCAATGTGATAGAATAAAGTGTTTGCATCGCTTGGTGATCCTTTTCTCTAAACTTCATCTTTCCTTTCGGTGTATCAAATTCCATTCCTTCCATTTTCTTAATCAACGTATCAACATCTGTATCACCTTTTGTTTTCTTTAAAGCTTCTACAATAGAAATTGCCGCTGACATTCCACCTGCTGTAAATAAATCTGGCACCGCACCATTAAATCGTTTTTTATGTTCTTCCACTAACCAATCATTCACCTTATTTTTCGGGAGTGTATGATAATAAACAGAAAAACCTTGCATTCCTACTAACGCATCCATCGTTTTTAATGCCGGTATATCTGGTGCACCGGTAGAAATTTTAATACCTTGTGCTTCCACATTCATATCTTTTAACTGTTTCCAAGGTGAGTTTGCCCCTGCCCAAACGATAAATAAATAATCTGGTTTTGAGCTAATGATATTTTGAATATTTGCAGTGAAGTCAGTCGAATTCGTATCAGCATATTGCTCGTTTACAATATTCGCACCTAATTTCTTCGCTCCAGCTTTAAAAGCTGCAATCCCTTCACGGCCAAATGCATTATCCGGAGCAAACGTCGCAATCTTTACATCTTTTTTTGCAATTGCCACTGCTCCTGCAATCGCATCTTGCGAAGAACTTCTTCCTGTTCTAAAAATATATTTATTCCAGTTCTTTCCGGTAATACTATCAGCAACTGCCGGTTCAACAACCATTATTTTTTCATATTCTTCAGCTAGTGGTAATACCGCTAATGTATCACTTGAACTAGATGATCCGATTAAAAAATCGACTTTCTCTTCTTCTAATAACTTCGTAGCTTTTTTAACCGCCACCTCTGCTTTTGTTTCCGTATCTTCTACAACAAACTTAATCTTCTTCCCTTCCACTTTCCCAGTTCCACCCGTTGCATAGTCTAACCCTAATTCAAATCCGTTCACTGTTTGTTTTCCATATGATTCTAATGGACCTGTTAATGAAGCAAGAACCCCTACCTTAATCGTCTTTTCATCCTCTGTACTTGTTTTCTTTCCTGAACAAGCTGCCGTTATTAATAACGAACTTAAAATACAACCAGTAGCCACCGTTCTTAGCCATTTACGTTTTTTCATCGACATTGTGATCCTCCCCATACTTTACTTTCTGATAGAGTCAAACACGCCAAAGTTGCCCATCCGTAATTATGACTTTTCTTTGATCATACAAACAAATCTGTTAAAAAAATTTAATGAAGTACCTTTACATTCGCCGCCTCTTTCCAAATACCTCCATTTACCATATATTCATCTAGCATTTTTCACCACCTAATTACAGTCGCTGCCCACGTATATCCAGTCCCTGCACTAACTACTACTGCAATATCTCCGGCCTGTAATTTTCCCTGTTCATTTGCAAAGTGAAGACCAATGCAAGGATCCAGCGCTGACATATGTCCATAATGATCTAAATATACAACTTGTTCTTCTGCTAGCCCTAGCCCCTGTATCAATTCTATTAACATAGAACGTTTTGTATGCAGTGGTAACAATACTTTAATATCTTTAGGAGTAAATCCACTTTTTCTTAACGCCTCCCGAATCACCTTGTCAAAATTAGGAGTTGAAACCCGGTCTAGACGTTCTTTCATACTAATAGGATCTATTACATCAATAATAATGTTGTCGATTCTCAACAGTATCATAGCTCGCAACCTGCTTCGATCCACCAGCTGGGATACGAACATCTTCATGATCAAAATGAATCAACGCCCCGTCAGTTAACTTTTTATACTTCCCTCTTATAACACCAAATATATTTAAGCAATATTCCGAAAGTAAATCCATATTTTACAAAAACTAAATATACTAATATAATAGATAAGTGATTATTACTTAAAAGTAACGGATATGGGTGAGAAAATATTGTTTTATATACTTAGGAGGAATCATAATGAATTTTAAACATGTACTTGCAACAGGCTTAATTACCGCCACATTATTCGGTGCAACGAATGCTCATGCACAAACTGAACGTTTCATCGATGTACCAAAAGGGCATTGGTCTGAAGATTCGATTGACCATTTAACTGAACAAAATGTCATGAATGGTTATGGTAACGGAAAATTTGGATTTGGGGACAATGTAACTCGTGGGCAAGTAGCTGCGATTATTTCAAGATACTTAAAACTAGAAAATACCGGATCTACAAGTAAACATTTCTCTGATATTCATGGGCATATGTTTGAAAACAATATTAAAGCAGTTGCTCAAAAAGGAATCATGACAGGGGACAATAGCACTGACAAGTTTAGACCTGATGATACATTAACTCGATATGAAATGGCTGTTATCTTACAAAAAGCGTTTCATTTACCTGTAAAAACAAACGACCTTTTCTATGATGTTCCAAATAATCATTGGGCAACAAACTCTGTTCGTTCATTGTATAGTAATGGTATTACAAACGGAATTGGAAACTATCAATATGGCGGAAAACTGAATGTAACAAGAGAACAATTTGCAAAGTTTATGTATAGCGCAATTAATGTAAGTCCTTATTTTATTCCTGATTCTATTCCTGCGAAAGATGAGGATAAGTATAAAGAAATTGAGAATATACTGATTGATTCTGGGTTTTTAAAAACCGATTATAACTATGTATTCACTAAAACTGGTCAAACATATGATGGCATTATGCAATTTAATTTTTCTCCCTATGATGACAGTGCATATAGAATGTCTATTCATAGTGATGATCCTGTATTAAACGAGCCGGTGAGAAAAATCCTAAATACACTACTACCAACTAAAGCAGGTTATCTGTATAGTCTAATTAAAAATCCTACTGCAAGCTCTCGAACAATAGAATTAGATGGTCGCAAAATTGAATTTAGTAGAGACTCTAGTACTAGAGTAAATGTTTATCTTGGAAAACGAAAATACTAAAAGAGTGACTATTTAACATGAATACAAGTAGCTAAATGGTTACTCATAAGAAATAAAAAGGCTGCCCCACAAGTCGGTTTCAACGACTTGCGGGGCAGCTCCTTTAATCTTAATTAGAATTAAGTTCCACTTTCTCTAACCCTTCAGCCAATTGTTTCTTATCTAGCCCTTCTCCTATTACTACCAAGTTCGTTGGGAAACCGAAGTCTTGTTCCAATAAAGTCGGTACCCCGAACGAGTATTGGAATAAGTGAGGATATTTGTCCCCATGAAATTTCACAAAACCTTTTACACGATAAATACTATCTGGTAAATTCGAAAGCCATTCGTATAATTTATCTTGATCAATTGATTTCGTAAATTGATATGTCATCGTTTGTATATGCAAATGCTGTTTTACATGTAGTGTCTCATGTTCCCCATCATTCGTAAATTCAACTTCTTCTATATCCTCTAAAGATATATTACAATACTTTGTTTCAAACAATTTCGCATGACTATTTATTGCTTTCACATCTTCAATTACTTTGTTCTTATCCGCATCTGTTAGTAAATCTGATTTATTAATTAAAATTTGGCTACCAAACTTCAGTTGCTCATGTAATAATTGCTGAACGTTTGCACTTAATACACTTCGATTTAACCACCTTACTGCATCTAAAACGACTACTATTGATTTCACTTCTAGGAAAGGTGCTAAAATTGGTGATACACATGCATCTAACACTTCAATTGGATGCGCAACACCTGTCGTTTCTATATAAATGACATCTGGTCTTTCTTGTTGATATAACGAATGTAATTGTATTTCAAGCTCTTCTTTTAGCGTACAACAAATACAACCTTTCAGAAGCTCTCTTAAAACATTCTCTTTTCCAATAATATCTGTATCTACTGAGTACTCACCAATCTCATTCATCAACACTGCAACTTTTCTATCCTTCTTTTTCTCCGCTAACAATAAATTTTGTAATAATGTTGATTTTCCACTACCTAAAAAGCCACCTAATATATGAATTTCTACTTTATTCATTTGATCAACCATCCATTTCTTTATTTCAAAACGTATTCAAAGCGTAATAATTACGATTTATATTTATTATTTTATTAAAAGAGTGGTGATTTGTAAATATATCTTCACTTTTCGTTTACTTCATGAGCAACTCGAATTCCAGACTCTATTGCTCCTTGCATCCACCCATGTGTTAATGTCGTATGCTCTCCGGCAAAATGCACTTTCCCAGATGGTGGTGTAATATACGGAAATAACTCGAGTTCTTGGCCCGGTTCGAAAGCTGTAAATGCGCCGCAAGAATACGGATTTTGACTCCAGCTAAAAGATGCCCCTGTAACAAACTCACTATAAACGATGTCACCGTATATTTCCGCTAAATTTCTTAATGCATAACGAATGCGTTCACTATTCGGTAAACTATCCCATGTTAACGCCTCATCTGCCCACGTATAACTCGCTAAAACGGTAGCTGCCCCTGGTGTATGAATGCCATAACTCGGATAATATGTAAACCGTATAGGTAAATCTGTAATAGATTTACCTCCACACTGTCTCGCTTTCTCCCAAAATCTACTTTTAAACTCTATCGCAATTTTAGTTGCAGCAATATAATTTAATTCACGAATTGCTCGTCTTTTATAATAAGAGAATAAATGATACGGCCGAACTTCTACAAATCGTAACGCTGAAAATGGAATTGTGATAATAGCAATATCACTTGTTATAGTAAATCGCTCTAACGTTTGCTCACGATTTCCTTGTAACATTACTTTATTATCTTCTTGTATAATTTTCTCTACTTTATATGACATAAAAATATTATCCTTTAGCTGTGGCAAAAATGAATTGGGTAATACATCCATTCCACCCGTTATCTCATAATATTTCGTCGTTGAAGTAAAAAAAATCATTTCCCGTAATACTTCAATTAAAGACATTCCCATATATGCTTCCATATCTAGAAGTACCCCAATCATATCTATTGCTCCATCTGAATAATACTCACTTAAAAATGATCCGAGCGAATATGTTTTATACTTTTTTTCAACGATAATCCAGTTTTTATTAGAATCTTTTTTTATAAAATTAAGTATTGGTTCTAGCACTACTAACATTAACTCTTCTGCCGTTTTCCCTTTTTCATTCTCTAAAATTGGATATCCAAGTATACTTGGATTTTTTTCAAATACGCTCAATCTCGTTTTAATATTATTCGTATAAATAATATCTGAAGCGGTTTTATTTATAAAAAGATTTAATGGTAATTTAAATTTACGAATGTAAGCTAAAGTTAACTCGTGTGTTTCAGGAATTCGCATTGGCCCTGCATTAAAATATAAGCCTCTGCTAAACGGTTCACGGATCGTATATATTCTTCCGCCTATTCGGTTATTCGCTTCTAAAATTGTTATGCTATGCCCTGCTGCTTTCAATAACGATGCTGCAACTAATCCTGAAATTCCTGCACCAGCAATAATAATTTGCTTTGGATTCTTCGTTTTTACGAGCCCCACATTAATAATATGGAGCATTCTTTCCATCGTTAATGGCTGCATCATGCCCTTTTCCCCTTCGATAAAGGATTTTATTGCATTATATTCGGTTCACTTACTCCCTATGTTTCGTGCAAAGAATTGCACGGATACATTTTCAATTACTTGAATATCTTTTATAAAATGTAATAAACTAGATATGACTCTATAGAAGTAAGACGTATTATCTTACATAATAAAATCAATGAAATTGCGAGGAATTTTGAAATGAAAAAAGGGATTAACCGTGTTGTATTAGTAGGAACAGGAGCAGTTGGATGTAGTTATGCTTACTGCATGATTAACCAAGCTGTAGCTGAAGAATTTGTTTTAGTTGATGTAAACGAGGCAAAAGCTGAAGGAGAAGCAATGGATTTAAGTCATGCTGTTCCATTCGCTCCAGCTCCAACTAGAGTATGGAAAGGTAGCTACGAAGATTGTAAAGATGCTGATCTTGTAGTCATTACGGCTGGATTACCACAAAAACCAGGCGAAACACGTTTAGATTTAGTTGAGAAAAACGCGAAAATCTTTAAACAAATCGTTCGTAGTATTATGGATAGCGGATTTGATGGTATCTTCTTAATCGCAACTAATCCTGTCGATATTTTAACTTACGTAACTTGGAAAGAATCTGGTTTACCGAAAGAACGCGTAATCGGTTCTGGTACAACTCTTGATTCTGCTCGTTTCCGCTATATGTTAGGTGAGTATTTCGATATTGGTCCACACAACATTCATGCTTATATTATCGGTGAACATGGTGATACGGAACTTCCTGTTTGGAGTCACGTATCAGTCGGTATTCAAAAACTACAAACGCTTCTTGATAAAGACAACACATACACGCAAGAAGATTTAGACAAAATCTTCATAAACGTTCGTGATGCAGCTTACCATATTATCGAGCGAAAAGGTGCAACTTACTATGGTATTGGTATGTCACTTCTACGTGTTACAAAGGCGATTTTAAACGACGAAAATAGCGTATTAACAGTATCAGCTTACTTAGAAGGCCAATACGGTCAAAAAGATGTTTATATCGGCGTACCTGCTGTTTTAAATCGCGGCGGTGTTCGTGAAATTTTAGAAGTGGAATTAAGTGAAGAAGAAGAATTAAAATTCGATCACTCTGTTCAAGTATTAAAAGAAACAATGGCTCCAGTTCTTTAATCGTGTATGCAAAAAAGCAATCCAATTTATTTTGGATTGCTTTTTTGTTTATTTTCTATTTTTTAATCGATTCCTCATTATTTACATCAAGTACATCTAATAAAAAGATAAAGATTGGTATCCCGATAATAAGCCCCCATATTCCAAGGAAATGTTCTGAGAAGATGAGAATCATAAATGTATAAAAGATTGGCAAATTCGTTTTCGCAGACATAAACTTCGGGTTTAAAAAATAACTTTCAAGAGCATGGATTACTGTAATGAACACAAGTATGTATAAAACGTACATAACTCCGCCTACGTTATATGCAATAATACAAAGTGGAAACAAGGAAATGATTACCCCGGCAACAGGGATTAATCCAAGTAAGAAAATCATGACAGCTAATACGAGAAGCTGCGGAAATCCTAACACAATTAATGCAATGACAGTAAGAATACAATTTACAACTGCAATTAAAAACTGCGCTTCAATTACTTTACCGAACGATCTTGCAAACCTTTCACCAAAATATGCAATCTCCTCATAAAAAACTTTCAGACTACTATCTTTAAATTTCGAAGTAAATGATATGATGCGTTCTTTTTCTAATAAGAAAAATAAACTTAAAATAAGTGAGAGTAATATTTGCAAACTGACTTTTCCTATATTTGCAATCGATTGATATATGACATCTACACCTTGTTCTATATATTTTGATACTTCCATTCCGTTAATTGTCGAAAGTGCATATTTAATGATTTCATTATCAGGTGGGTTTTGAAAAAACAATTTAAATTGATAAATCAATTGTGAAATTTGTATCGTTAACACAGGTAAATATTTATATAATGTCGTGCCAATAAAGGAAACTAATATGATATACAAACAGGCGATAACAATTTTCCGGTTCACTTTCAATTTCTTTGAAATAAAACGTTGAAAACGATCCATTAAAAATGTCAGTATAAACGTAATTAATATTAAATTGATCATACTTTTTAATCCATATAATACTAACGCTACTATTATTAAAACGAGAAACCGTTGAAACCCTCTACTTCGAAAGAAATTTTTCAATTCATTCATTAAGATTTAACCTCCCCCTTCAGTGGATGGAAATTGAATATATTACATTTTATGAACTTCTATAGACAATCTTTCTTACTAATTAGAAAGAATCCTTTTTTTCTTTTTATATTGTTAGATTCTATTTACATTAGCCACCTACTTACTTCAATGGAGCTCTTTTTTTCGTTTACCCTTTTACAATTTAGGTGATTTTCTATTTTTAGACTGCTGTTCATACGCATAACCAATATTGAATAGTTCCTTCTCACTGAATTGCTTCCCGACAAACACTGCACCTACTGGCTCTCCATTGTTATCATATCCTGCTGGCACCGCTAATTCTGGATAGCCAGCTACAGCTGATAGAAGAACTTCATCGTTGTTAATCATAACTAAAGCATCCAAACCTTTTTCTACTAAATATCTATCTAGCTCTTTTCTTGCATTTTCTTGACTCGTTTGCACTACTTTTTCAAACTCATCTTTCGTTATAACAGATTTTTCAGACGCCTCAATTAATGTTTGTCCATATTTTATTCGTCTATTACTATCCTTTTTATTAAACGCTATAATCTCTTCTAACGATTTTACCGGTACATTTTTTTGCTGTGAAAAATAATCGTTAACATTATGTTTGAATTCATATTCTAATGTTTGCAGATTATCTACACCCTCGCTGTTTAACTGAATATCATCAGTCAATATCGCACCTGCATCTTGAAGGTCTTTTCTAATCTTTTCTGCTACTTTCTTTCTATTCTCATCTTGTTGATCTATTGAAAAAAGAACCCCTATTTTTTTCCCTTTCAATCCATCTATTGATAAATCCTTCGTATAATCAATTCTTTCTTTTTCTTTCATTTTTTCTGTCATAGTATCTTTTTCATCATAACTTACCATTATGTTAAATAACGTTGCCGCATCCTTTACCGTTCTTGCCATCGGCCCTGCTGTATCAAGCGTTTCAGCTAACGGAATAATGCCTGATCTACTCACCATACCTAGTGATGGACGTAATCCAACTACTGATTGCTGCGTCGCTGGTGCTACAATTGATCCAGTCGTTTCTGTCCCGATTGCAAGCGGTGCAAAATCTGCCGCAACTACTGTAGCAGATCCAGAGCTTGATCCTGATGTATCAAACGTAATCGGACCGTACGGATTCAAATTTTGTCCTTTTTTCCCGCTATATCCGCTAGGCATTGTAAAGGATAAATAATTTGCCCATTCAGACATATTCGCTTTTCCTAAAACAAAAGCACCTTCTTCTTTCAACTTCTTCACGATTGTCGCATCTTCATCTGCAATCCAATCTTTTAACACATACGTGCCCGCACTTGTCGGCATCACCTTTTCTGTTTGTACATTATCTTTTACGATAACCGGCATGCCGTATAAATTCGATTTCTTATTTGAAGACCTTTCTTTATCTAACTTTCGCGCTTTTTCCATTGCATTTGGATTAATCTCTGTAACAGCATTTAATGATATTCCATTTTGGTCATGTTCTTGTATTCTAAAAAGATAAATACTCGTTAATTCTTCATATGATAATTTTCCATCATCAATCATTTTTTGAAGCTCGTTTACAGTTGCATTTACAACCTCTTTTTCTTTTATCTTCACATTATCTATGTTAATCCCTTTCAACTGATTATGTATCGGTTTTAACACTCTCTCTTTATCATATACGATACGCTCAGGTTCCTTTGGAAAATAATTTTTATACACGTAATATCCTCCGGCACATGTCAATAGGACGATACCCCCAGCAATTGACAGCGTTATCTTTATCCACTTTTTCATGCTGTTTCCTCCGCTCTAAAAGTTGCTCCATTGTATTGAAAAAGAGAGTTATCCTCATAACTCTCTCTAATTAGAATGCTAAATGAAAAAATAAAGGATTTCGATTTCATTACTTCTTTTTTTGCATTTGCTTCGCTAATAATTCTTTCACTTGATTATATGATAATCCCGAATTTTCATTTAAACGTTTTACTTCTTCAACATCAGTACCTACCACTGTATACTTTTTCTCATCATTCATTTTCCCACTTCCCTTTCGATTATTTCTTATATTTTTCCCCCAAACTCTTATTAATTAACACAAATACAAATACGGAAACTGGACGAAATTCAATAGCTAAAGGGAATTCAGTTACATAAGAGGAAAAGATAAAAAAATGTCGAATGTATATACTTGTTAAATTTAAGGGCTTGGAGGGTACATTTTGAAAACATATGAGTTTGAACATAACATTCCAACATTAGAAGAGTACAAATATTTGTGTGATTCTGTTGGATGGACTGATTATATGAATTTTGAAGTAGCAGATACTTCACTGAAGAATTCTATTCACTGCATCACAGTGAAAGATAATGAACAAATAATTGGCATGGGGCGAATTGTTGGTGACGGATCTATCTATTTCTATATTCAAGATATAGTAGTTCATCCGGATTATCAGAAACATGGTATCGGGAAAGAAATCATGCATCGTTTAGTTGCATACTTACATGAGAATGCCCCTGATAAGGCGTTTGTCGGTTTATTTGCATCAGAAGGTAAAGAATCGTTCTATGAAAAATTTGATTTTAAGGATTACTCACCAAACATGACGGGGATGTTTACTGTCATTACAAAACAATAAACATAACAGATTTTTAATTGTAAGGAAAAACTTCGATTCATATGAAGGAAATCGTTCTTGCAGTAAGAGTTTAACATTGCATACGAAAGGAGAGTACATATATGACTAATACGTACTCTCCTTTTATTTAACTTTTTATATATTAAATTTCTTAATAAAATTTCACTACATCTTCAGTAGGTAAGAAAGTTCTTTCTCCTGGTTGTTCATTTGGCTCACCAAATGGCATTTGTCCTACTAAGCTCCACTCTGCTGGAATGTTCCAAGTTTCTTTCACTTCAGCATCTACGATTGGATTGTAGTGTTGCAGGGATGCACCAATTCCTTCAGCCGATAATAACATCCATACAGTATGCTGTAACATTGCATTTCCTTGATGAGACCAGAATGGGAACTGATCTTTATATAATGGTGCATTTTCTTGCATTTTTTCTACTGTTGCTTGATCTTCAAAGAATAACACAGTCCCAACACCTGTATGGAAACCTTTTAATCTTTCTACAGTCGCTTCAAAGTTTTCTGCTGGTACGCGGGCTCTTAGTGTTTCTTTAACAATATCCCAAAACTTTTCATGTTCTCCATCCATTAATACAACCATACGACCACTTTGCATATTGAAAGATGTTGGTGCGTGTAAAGCTGTTTGTAAAACTTCTTCAATTCTTTCTTTCGTAATTGCATCGTTTTTTGTTACTTTACGAATAGAACGACGGTTCACGATTGCTTCTTTTAAATTTGTTGTAGTTGCTGACATTTTAATTCCTCCAAATATTTGTTTTATAATTTATTTTGTTATTTCATAACAAGCGAATTAGCAATATCCATCTGTATTACATTGCATACCTTCAAATGAATTTGTTTTATCCTTTTCAATTTCTTTATCGATGACTCTTTGTAGCGTTTCTTTACTAGCAAGCCCTTGAATGACTTCATCTCCAATCATGACAGTTGGAACAGCCATAATATTTGCTTCATCATATGCATGCTGAATTGCTTCTTGATGCTTTTCTTTATATTTACGCGTTACTAAAGCATCTTTAAATTCAGCTTCAGGAAGACCTACTTCTACCGCTAATTTTGTTAAAACATTAATATCTTCAATGTTTTGCTCTTCTTGGAAAAATGCGGTGAATACGCGGTGATGATACTCATTTCCTAGTCCACGTTCTTTCGCAAATTGACATCCTTCGAAAGCTAAATGTGTATATGGATGCGGTGAAACACGCGGCAAACGCATATCGATTCCTAACTTCTTCGCAGTTGGAAGAATAAAAGCATCCCATGAGCCTAATTTTTCTGGCTCATTCCATGGATCTATTTTTGAATATGGACTTGGACGTAATTCAAATGGCATCCATTCAATTTCTACATCTTTCTCTTTCGCTACTTCATCTAATGGACCTTTTGCTAAAAAACAAAATGGACATATAAAATCTGAGTATACTTTCATTTTTACAGTCATACTTTTACACCTTACCTTTATAGTTGTAATCGAATCAGTTACATTAATAATAAAAAAATATAAATATGATTTAAGCATTCATTTTTTCTTGCAAAGTTTCAAACAAATGCCCCATCGTAATATTTCTCAAAATTTCTTCCATCGCGGATTGCGCTTGTATTAATATAACTTCTAACACCGCTTGAATATTTGCTCCAATTGGACAATCTGGATTTGGTTGCTCGTGAATATGAAATAGTTTGTCTTCTTCGACTACATTTACTGCATGGTATACATCTAACAATGTGATTTCATGTAAATCCTTTAATAATCCCGCACCACCTGGACCGCGATTTACATATACAAAACCAGCTTGTTTCAAGTACGACATCATTTTACGAATGACTACTGGATTTGTGTTTACACTTTCAGCTATATAGTCTGAAGTACAAAGTGAAGATGGATTGTTTTTCAAAATAGATAAAATATGAACAGCTATAGAAAAGCGGCTACTAATTTTCATCGTGATCACCACCTCGATGTAATCATTATAGTTACAACAAAAAGATAAGTCAATCCTTTTCATAGATTTTTTATAAGCAAATTAAAAAGTGTCCCATTATGATATATGAGACACCTCTTTTTATTCTGCAAATAGCGCTTGAAATTCTTCAATAAATAGCTGCACAGCGATTGAGGAATCCTTTAATGAAGGAACAGCTAAAGCAATTTCTCTCCATACTTGTGGTTCCAATTCTCTCGTTTGCACATTCTGTGGTAAATTCGTTAAAGATAATTCGGCTAATATTGCAATACCTAACCCTTCTTGAATCATATTTAAAGCTGTAGTAACGGTCGATATTACATACTCAGCCCGAAGTGGTACGTTGGCTTGTTTAAACATATCAATAATGGGTGGTTCGTATCCACCCTTACATAATATGATCGGTTCATTCTCTAAATCGCTAATTGCAATAGAGTCCTTCTTACAAAGAGGATGATCATCTCTTAAGATAGCAACCATTTTCCCCTTCGTTAATGGGACAATCTCCATCTCTTTATTAGGCAAAATGACAATTCCTATATCAACAACCCTCGATACTAACCAATCTTCAACTTCTTTAATCGTTCCTTCACAAAGAACGACTTCTAAGTTCGGATACTTCTCCTTAAAAAGGTTTATCATTTTGGGTAAGAAATGTGCAGAAGCACTCGGAAAACTCCCAATTCGAATCGTCCCAACTTCGTGTCCTTTCTCCATCGCAACTTCTTGTTCAATCTTCTCTACACCGTTCAAAATCTCTCTAATATGCACAAGAATTCTGTTTCCTACATCCGTAACGATTAGCCCTTTTCGTTTATCACGTATAAGAATCGTAACTCCTAACTCTGACTCAATACTTGAAATCGCATGACTTACAGCTGGCTGCGTCATATTTAACACCCGAGCAGCCTTCGTAAAACTACCTAACTCAACAGTTTTTATTAATACTTGCAGTTGTGTAATGGTCATAACTAATCACTTATACTCCTTATAAAAAAGATTCATTTTATTTATTACAGTCCATATCATATCATAGTGAAATGAATAACAACAAGGAGGTCTTACCGTGACACAGCTTTCTCGAACTAAGACGGCCATAATCCTTACCTTTCTCGTTTTCATGTGGGGAATCAATTGGCCTTTATCTAAGTTTGCCCTGCATTATACACCACCCGTTTTATTTGCAGGCGTTCGAACTCTAATTGGAGGATTCATTTTACTTCTTTTCGCATTACCGAAATACAAAGAGTTACACTTAAAAGAAACTTGGCATTTATACGTTATTTCTTCTTTACTTAACATCATTATATTTTACGGATTACAAACTGTCGGCCTTCAATATATGCCTGCTGGGCTATTTTCCGCCATCGTATTTCTACAACCAGTTTTACTCGGCATTTTCTCATGGATTTGGCTTGAAGAATCTATGTACGGTTTAAAAATTTTCGGGCTTGTTCTTGGATTTATTGGCGTAGGTGTGATTAGCTCTAGTAGTTTAACTGGACATATTTCTATTATCGGAATCCTTCTCGCGATAGGATGCGCGATTGGCTGGGCACTAGGTACAGTATTTATTAAGAAGACTGGTCACCGCGTTAATTCCATTTGGATGGTAACACTGCAGCTTATTATTGGCGGACTTTGCTTAATTGGATTCGGATCAGAGTTTGAAAGCTGGTCTAGTATTGCTTGGAGTATACCGTTTGTTAGTGTTCTACTCTTTATTTCATTCTTTGTTATTGCAATGGGATGGCTTGCATACTTCACTCTTGTTGGAGCCGGTGAAGCAAGTAAAGTTGGGGCTTATACATTCCTCATTCCACTAATCGCTATTATTGTAAGTTCAATTTTCTTACATGAGGCCATTACTATTAGCTTATTCATCGGACTATTATTTATTGTAGTGAGTATTTGTTTCGTAAATATAAAGCCGAAAACACTTGCTGTAAGGCAGCAGGTTGAAGTGAAATAAAAATAAGAAAGAGTCTACGTTTGTAGGCTCTTTTTTATTGTATGATGATATTTAAGTAGTAAGAATTTTTTCTAATATATACGAATAGACTAACAATTCTAATCATAAGGAGGAATTATATGGTGTTACAATATAAAGAATTTGGAGATTCAAGCTCTCCACTTATGGTTTTTATTCATGGGGGTGGAGTCAGTGGTTGGATGTGGGACAAACAAATTAAACATTTTACTAACTTTCACTGCCTTGTTCCTGATTTACCTGAGCAAGGAAAAAACAGAAGTAAAGATCATTTCTCAATAAACTTTAGTGCTGAAAAAATCATAGAACTAATTGAAGAAAAAGGAAAAGGTAAAACTGTTATAGTAATTGGTTTTTCATTAGGCGCTCAAGTATTAATTGCCATGCTCAGCATGAAACCAAACTTAATTCAATATGCTATGGTAAATAGCGCATTAGTTAAGCCAATTCCTTTCGCTAAAACATTATTAAGCTCCCTTAGCTTAACCTACTTCCTAGTAAAGTGTAATTCATTCTCCAAAATACAAGCAAAATCAATGTACATAGATGAAACACAATTTGATAACTATTATCATGACAGTTGTCAAATATGTAAAAATACATTTGTAAGGATATTAGAAGAAAACATGTCGTTTACAATACCAAAAGATTTCAAGGATGCTAGTAGTAATATATTAGTAACTGTTGGAGACAAAGAAAAAAGAATTATGAAAGACTCGATGAATGAAATCCTTGAAAGTAATACGAATTGTACTGGTATTATCATTCCTAAAATTGGTCATGGAATCTCTTTGGCAAATCCCATACTATTTAATACTTTAATTGAAAACTGGCTCGAACATGATATTTTGCCGGAAGACTTAATAATCGTCAATTAATTTCCATACATTAATAAATTTCATTATACAGTGACTATAATGGTGCCACTATCCTCATTCTTACTAATCCATAGACGTAATAAAAAAGGTCTCATTATTTACGATGAGACCTTTCAATCTTACTTATCTTTTACGACGTACTACAAAAACACACGTACCTACCGAAGATACAATCGCCAAAATAGATAAAACAATCGCTATCAATTGCAAATTACTAGTACCTTCATTTTTTTCTACATGAGACACTTCACCATGTTCCCCTGTTAATGACATACCTTTTGCAATTGTAGTAAGTGAATGTGGTTTTTCAGCTTTTTCATCGCCTGTCCATTCAACAATTTCTCCGTCTTTATATTGTTGATATGCATCCCAAGCTATTTTTTGTTCTTTATCCGGATTTTTAGCGACGAAAGTAAATCGCTGGAACTGACCGGGTGAAATCCCTTCTCCTGTTGCTTCCCATACTACAGTTCTAACTTTTCCAGCATTATCTTTCTGCTCTTCCACTTTCCATCCTGTCACTGGTTCATACTGTTGGAACTCTACTCCAGACGGTATTTTCAATGTAACTTTTGTCGTTGCTACATTCTTCTCAACTGGTACTTTTATCGTGTAAGTCTCCCAAGAATTAACGTCCGAAGCTTCTGGTTTCACAGTGACGTGCGCACTAACAGGTAACGAAAAAATCCCCATTGCAATTATTGTTGCGATCATTGTTGTGCCAAATTTTTTTATACGTTTCATTTTCTATTAGCTCCTTTTTATCTATACCTTCTCTTTATCCCGGCTATTCGCCGGATAACCCGATTGATGAGGGCTGATTAAAGTTTCACTTTATCTGCCGCCTACAATAAATTTATAATCCGTATCAAAACTATCAAGAGATTTTGTTAATCCGTGCACTTGCATATTCCAGTTTCCTGTCATGTTAATATACATGCCTTCCGCTTCATATTCTCCTGGTGACATGGCCGAAACTTTAAATGAACCCTTCCCCATATTCATATCCAATGATTGCGTGGTTAAAATAATTTGCTCCATATCAGTAACAGGTTGTCCGTTCTCATCCTTTAAAGTAATATGGAATGTATTTTGTCCTACTTTATTAGGACTTACATGTAAAGTAAGTTCATATCCATTATCTAATTGCTTACTCTCTGTAAAAGGTCCAGTTGGAGGCATCGGCGGTGTTTGTACGTTTGTCATAAAAGCTACGATTACGAAAATGATAATTCCAATGATAAACTCTACTTTCACCGTAGTACCTAATCCTTGCTCCGCTCTCATTTTCCCTTTCACATAATGAACAATTCCCAATATCCCCATGAAAATGAATAAAAGTATCTTTGCTAATAAAGCTAATCCATACTTCGTATCAAATAATGAGTGGATTGTTGGTATAAAGAATGTACTGTTAAAAAGACCTGTTATTAAAATCACGATGACAGCACCTGTTGCCCACGGTGAAAAACGCTTAATCATATCCCAATACATATTCCAATTGTCTTCCTCTTTACGTAAAAGAAGAATAATGGATGATAGACCTCCAACCCATAACGAAGCTGCGAATAAATGTAGAAAGTCCATAACGACCGCAATCTCTTTAAACTTTAAACCAAATGCATGACTATTAAAGGCTTTCATAACAAGTATCCCGATAAACAATAGTATTGGAATGCTCCATACTTTAAACGACGACAACTTCTCACACTTCATCGCAAAATAAGTAACAATTATAAGCGAACTAATAAGAACCATTTGAGTAATCCATACATATCCAAAAACAGAAAGCTGTAATGTTTCTTTTAATAGTAATGGATCGAATGCTTCTAACCATGAAACATCAGCATTTATTTTCGCTTGCAATGGTAGATTGAATAATAAGCTAATCAATATACCCAATAATGAGATCCATATTATGTTCTTACTCCTTGATCGAACCGAGGTTGCATTCCCTTTATACATAATAAGATTAAAGAATAGCACTCCTATAAATAGTGAGAAACTTGTATATAAAACTCCACGTTCCATAATCATATCTATTTTCGGGACATACCCCATCTCTTCTACTTGTATATCGTCTGCTCCCGCTTCCTCTGACCCAATTCGGAACGGAATAACTCCTTGAATAGGATGCCCGTCAGCAGAAATCACTTTCCACTGAATAGAGTAGAGTCCGTTTTTCAAGTTTTCTTTTAAGCCTACTTCTAATATTTTTTTGTTTTTCTTATCGATATGAGCATCTTTTAAATCTACTCTTGTACCTGAGGTATCTCTTACAAACAATGTATTAAAATGCGAAACTTGTATATCCTCATCAAATTCAATTTTTACTACAGATGGTGCTTTCTTCAACGTTTCATTTTCAGCAGGGTTTGATTTCACAACGTACGCATGAGCAGATGCACTTTTTGGTATCAATATGATAAGTACACACGCAATTAATAGCCATGCCCCTAACCTTCTCATTACTTTCACAATCATTTCACTTCTTTCTTCCTCATCACTATCTTTTCATTCCTTAAACTTCCCAAGTTTCATTCTCCGACGAAATATTAACCAGATTAAATATAAATTTCTATACAGTGTAACTTTTTATTTCTCTCTCACCTCTTAACTTCCAATACAATAGTAACTACCTTCATAGATACAACTTACATTTTTAAAGTCGATTGTTATTATATCATAAAATATATTTATGTAAGTTCCTAAAGAAGAAAAGTTATCGTGAATCATTTGTGAAAAAAGTGTGAAATACATAAATAAAAAAGGTATTACGTTATTACGCAATACCCTTCTTCCATCATAAAATTTCTTTACTTCTCTTCTGGATAATCACAATACTCAATGATTGTTCCCTCTGTATCCGCTGGGTTAAGATATATTAATCTTCTACCGTGCTTATTAATTCGAAGTGTATGCTCTAACGTTCGAATACCTTGTTCTTTTAACTCTTCTAAAGCTACATCTAAATCATCGACACGATACGCAACGTGATGAACACCTTTACCTTTTTGTTTTATAAATCGTGCAATTGGTGAAGTCGTATTATTCGTAGGCGCAAGTAATTCAATTCTATCTCCATCCACTTCAAGAATGGCTACTTCGCTTTCCACACCAGGAGCTTCACTTACGTAACGATCTATTAAAGTTCCTAACAACACCTTTTCATAAAAACGTATCGTACTTTCTATATCTCTAACTGCGATGCCGATATGATCAATTGTTTTTTTCATTTTATTTCCCCTACTACTTTATTTTCTTTCATTATTAATAGTAACAAAAAAAGTTATAGAAACAAGTTCTATAACTTTTTTATTTAACCTATTTTCTTATTCGCACTAGCTGTTGGTTGAACTTCATTTTTTACTTTCACAATGCTAATGCCGTATCCGATCAGTCCGCCAATAAGTGCTGGTAAAATCCAACCTAATCCAACTTCATGCATTGGAAGTAACTTAGTAAGAATATCGTTCACTACTGCTAATTTCATACCAGCTGCATTTAATCCATCAAACATACTTACAATAAATGTTATTAATAAGCTACCTTGATACACTTCTGCTCGTCCTTTAAATAATGGATGAAGGAGTGTTAGGAAAATTAATACGATTGCTAATGGATAAATTGCGATTAATACTGGAACAGAAATTGCGATTAATTGTGTTAATCCTACATTCGCAACAACTGCACTGAACACTGATAATACAATTGCAATCTTTTTATATGAAATGTTCGGGAATAGCTTATGGAAGAATGAAGAACAAGCTGAGACTAGTCCAACACTAGTAGTTAAACATGCTGCTATAACCATAATTCCTAATATAATTCCACCGTATGACCCGAAATAATAATTTGAAACTTTTGCTAATACTGCACCACCGTTATCTAAATGACCAAGTTTTGAAACACTTGAAGCTCCCATAAATGAAAGTGCTGAGTAGATCATTGCTAAAATAGATGCAGCAATCAACGTTGCTTTTGCACAAACAATCATAATATCTTTTTTTGTTTTTGCGCCCTTTTCTTTAATCGCATTTATGATGATAATACCAAATACGAATGATGCTAACGTATCCATTGTTAAGTAACCTTCTTGGAATCCTTTAAAGAACGCATGTGATGTATATGCCTCTGCAGGTGCTTGCATTTCTCCCATTGGATGAATAAAAGCAAAAACTACTAAAATTCCAATGAACGTTAATTTAATTGGCGTTAAGATTTTTCCTACAATATCGACAATTTTCGCGGGATTTAGCGAAAAAAAACAAGTAATGCTAAAGAATACAATTGTAAAAAGAATAAGTGCTGTAGAACTGAAACCTTCTGGTACAAACGGCTTAATACCAATTTCATAAGAAACACTGCCTGTTCTAGGAATAGCGAATAACGGACCAATTGCTAAGTATAAAACTGTCGTAAATACAATTCCGAATACTGGATGCACGCGGCTTGCTAACGATTGTAAATCATCTTTACCTGAAACACCAAATGCTAATACTCCTAGCAACGGTAAACCTACACCTGTTACTAAAAATCCAGCGTTAGCAATCCATACATTCTCTCCTGCCGATTGACCAAGCATTGCCGGGAATATTAAATTTCCTGCTCCAAAAAATAGTGCGAATAACATTAATCCAATAACTACTATGAACGAAAACGGTACTTTGTTCGTCATAATATAACCTCCATTCCAATCCTTTTATCTCATTTCCATTTTTAACTAATTGAATTTTCTGAATATTTAACTTAAGTATCAACTATTCTTGACCTCATTATAGTTTGAAATATAATATTTTGCAATACTATTTTCAAACTTTTCTTTTATTTTATAAATATACATTTTTTAACATAGAAATAGACTAAAAAACCAACATGGTCATCCATGTTGGTTTTTTACATTTACTATCAATTAAAATTTCGCCGCTACTTTTTTAACGTTCTCTAAACCTTCTTCAACAATTTGTTGTGAACGATCTGGATATTGATTGTGCCCTTCAATTACAACAGTCTCTGGATTTGTAATTCCCCAGAACCCAAGTACATTCGTTACATAATTAACTGCCATTTCCATAGGAGCCATTTGTTCTGAAGAGTAATCTGAACCACGCGCACCTAATACAACGACTTTCTTATCGCCAGCTAAACCTACTGGGCCATTTGCTGTATATTTAAATGTTTTTCCAGCTTGAGATAAGTATGAAATATATGTGATTAATGGCGCTGGTACTGTGAAGTTCCATAGTGGGAACGCAAATACAACTTTATCAGCTTCTAAAAACTGATTTAAATATTGATCTACTGTTGCTACAGCCTTCTCTTCTTCTGCTGTTAACTCCATTCCTTGACTACGTTTATATCCACCTGAAATAGCGATATTTCCGTAATACGGAAGATCTAATGCAAATAAATCTAACTCTGTAATTTCTGTATTTGGGTTGGCTTCTTTATAAGCACTTACAAATGTTTCATACATTCTTGAACTAACTGCTTGCTCCGCTGGACGATCGTTTGCTTTTACAAATAATACTTTTGACATTGTTTTATTCCCCTCTACTTTTATATTTTCTTCTTTTTTACCAAATAATGAGCTAAATAATCCCATTTTCTTCACCTAAACTTTCTTTTCATATTCATTATTCATCATCATAAAAATTCTTATTCTAATAAAGTGAAACTTTAATCAATGGGGGGGTCTTCATCCCCCACTGATTACTAGTTGAACCAATCGGGCTTTTATGGGCAGTTGATCTCCGCTTAACTTCTTTGCTTTCGCTGAATTCTGAGGTGGGGGTCTTACTGCCCATTAATGCGGGATAAAAAGTTCCAATTGATACCTTAAGTAAAACAATTAATACTTTTTATTATTTAATTACCTTATGTAAGTGATTGTAATACACTCACTTACTTTAGTCAAGTAACTTTAAATAAAAAAACAATATCTCAAATTAAAAATAATAACTACAATTCAATTCATACAACCATTGTAACTTTATTATTTGTATAATGAATGTAGAGAGGGCAATTCATATTCAGAAAGGATTTACTCATGAGCACTATAGAAAAGATTCAAACTTTTATTATTCTTTTTGCTGTTACATGCGGCATCGTACTCGGACAATTTAATTTGATACATATGTACTCAGAGCACTTTATTGTCCCCTTTTTATTTTTCATACTGTATGGATTATTCCTCAGCATCCCATTGAAAGAAATAAAAAGCGGGTTCCGCAATTTAAAATTTGCTGGAACGAGCCTTTCTATTAATTTTGTATGGACACCTTTACTCGCTTGGGGGTTAGGAGCACTATTTCTTGCAGATCACCCAGCACTTTGGGTTGGGTTTATTATGTTAATGGTTACTCCATGTACAGATTGGTACTTAATCTTTACTGAAATAGCGAAAGGAAATGTAGCACTTTCTACTGCAATTTTGCCTGTAAATTTAATATTGCAAGTACTACTCCTTCCCATTTATTTATTTTTATTTGCTGGTGTCATGAAGACTGTAGCGATTTCTGTTTTAGTAGAAAGTATTGTTATCGTAATCGTCTTACCATTTGTACTTGCACACACTACAAAATTCATTATGAATAAAATGAAAAAAACTGAAACACTCGAGAATACACTCATTCCGTTTTTCAGCTCTGCTCAAATTGTATTTTTAAGTTTAGCTATCGTAGCGATGTTTGCATCACAAGGAAAATATTTACTACAAAATATGAATGTCGTTTTATTACTACTCATTCCTGTTCTATTGTTCTTCATCATTAATTTTGCACTCGGGCAATTTATCGGACGCATGATGCGTTTATCTTATAGAGATACAGTTAGTCTAAGTTTAACAACATTAGCAAGAAACTCACCTGTTGCACTTGCTATTGCTGTAACAGCTTTTCCAGACGAGCCTCTTATCGCACTGGCACTCGTTATTGGACCGTTGATTGAACTACCAGTACTTGCTTGTGTTTCACAGGTGTTGTTACTTATTAAGAAAAAACAGCAATATACATAAAAAAAAACGTCCTACTTTAGGACGTTTTTTATTGTCGAGAAAGTATAGAAGTAACGATACTTATCCGCTCTAAGGATTTTATACGTTATAGACAATTAGCTTGTCGTTTCATTAACAAAACCTTTCTAATTAAACATTATAGGAAAAGTAAATATGACGAACGCTGCCCAAAGTCCGTAGATTGGCAAATACTTCGTAACAGCATCTTGGATAGCTGTCAGTCCTGATTTATTTTGCAAGAAACGCATATAGGAAAACATAATCCAAATGAGATTTGCCCAGATCAGTATGTTTACACCTAAAACAGCAAGTCTATTAGGTGTAATCCCGTAAGAAGAAAGCCTAAATACGATGGCTGACAATGCGACAGTGTCAATAATAAGCGCCAGAACAATTAAGGCAAAATTTATATAATCTGAAATACTCTTTTTCTCGTCTGAATCACTCTCAACGATAGAAAATATAGTAACAGCCAATACACCAAGGAGTATTCCGTTGAAGGCCATTAGGAAATTGCGGTCCAAGAATGGATTTTTCCCGACCCAAATTACCGTTATTAGATAGATAAACAATGTGATCAAGACAAGCGGACTAAAAATTTTAGATATGTATGGTGTAATATTTTTAGCAAGTTTAAGATTCAATGATACTAAGTATGCAGCCACTACAGCGAGAGCGGCAGCTCCAAATAAAACAACATTACTAAAATAGAACTCTCCTATATCCAAGTCAACGAAGCTAAATAATCGCATGGTGAATAATGCTAGTATCATTCCGCTCACTGCCATACTCGCGTAGAGAAGACCATATTCTAAATTAAATTTAATATACGCTAATCTTGTACTACCTTTTGAATATTCATTTCCCGTAAACGCAAGTCCCAATAAGACCCATAACAATATAGGAAGATGTAAATACGCAAGGATACTGCTGTCTTTATAATCTAATGGCAACATATTAAGATACACCCCAGCAATTAGGAACAACGCTGCAAGTAAGTAAATAATACTTTTTTTCGGAGTATTATTGTAAATAAAATAAGCAGCAATAAAGGGAATTACACCAAAAGCCAAGTTAATTGGAGCAATTGCTTCCTGCTCGACAAAGTGGAAAATGATTCTAGTGCTTAGCCCAGCTAGAATAGCTAACATGCCCATGAATAAGAAACCTTTTTGAAACAGCGATATTTTTTCTTTATTTGCCGTCTCCTTGAAATTCAACCTTTCATACCAAGCAGCTAGAAGCTGAGAATCAGGGTTTTCATCCCATGCTTGTGAGAATGACTTTTTAAAAGCTTTCGGGTCTTTTCTATACATTCTCTCCAACTCATGAGGGTTATCCATATTTTCAATAATCAAATTGTGATTGTTCATAGTTTTACCTCCTCTAATAAAAAACAGCGTTGTTAACTTTCTATAAAAAGCACCTCACTGATTTATTATGATATTGATTTTAATACACTATTTATTGTTTTACAATAAATATTTATCAATTACAAAGATTTTTTTATTGTATATTTTATTTTAAATAAAAATATATAGTACTACTTATTCAAAAAAATATCCTATAGAATAGACTTTTTTAGTGTCTATTCTATAGGATACAGTTTAATTATCATATTTTTTTATTTGTTGAACAACTTAATTCTCAAACACAAAATTAATCTTATTATCTTTCCACTCTAACATCGCATCAAATGTTTTCTCGCCTTTTTTAAAGCCTTTAATTAAATCGGTCTTTTCACCTTTTAAAAGTTTTGTCATATTCTTTTGCGAAATTGTTTTGCTTAATATTTTCTTTGAGATTGTAAAGTCACATTGTGTCGTGTTGTAATTAGAACAACCGTAAAACGTTGATTTATCAATCACATCGCCATCACATTTTTTACAGCTACCAACCTTTTTACCTGTTGTAAATTTCGATCCTTTTCGCTCAATCGATTCAACATGTAATCCAGTAAAATCCCATTTCTCTGACATTTCCACTGCATCTTCAATAATTTTAGCTGATAGCTTTTTCGTTTGTTCCATAAATGTAGCTGGTGATGCTGTGCCTTCACCAATTTCCGCAAGGCGTTGCTCCCATTTCGCTGTCATTTCTGGTGAAGCTAGTATTTTATCACCGATTGCGGTAATTAATACTTTCCCTTTATCGGTTGCATACACTTGGTTCTTCTGCACATCTATATATTTACGGTCTTTCAGCATAGTAATAATACCTGCACGCGTTGCCTCAGTACCATATAAAAAAAATTATGAGCATAAATATATTGTACTTTAATCATTAAGCTAATCATAGATATAATAGAATTTTGAAAATTATTTATGCACATAGTTAATTAACTATTCCCAATATAGAAATGATTATTTATAATCAACATGAACAACTAATTCATCACTTATTAATATAATTTATAGGGGGTGCTCTACATAAAAAAATTTATAGCTAGAGAAAATAATATTCTTCCTTTTAATGAGGATATAACAGCGAAAATAAAATTTATTATGCATCCTGTTTGGATTAGGATTGGGAGAAATTCACAAGGAACACCTATGCAAAAACAACATGCTACATTAGCAATAAAAACATCCATAACTAAACAACCTGTTATGCATCCTCTAACAGATTTCATATTTTCTAAATGGAAACATAAGTCATATAATACAATGAAAATACACACACAAAATTTGGCAGTATTCTTAAATTTCCTTTTAAAAAAACAAAAAAGCTACAAATTATATTCTCTAGAACATTTACATTTCGAGCATGCAATTAGTTTCATAAACAATTTGACTTTGGAAGGAAAATCTAGAGCAACCGTTCTAAGTTATCGGCGTACTATAAAAGAGTTTTTCGTCTACCTTTCCAAAAATAACCTGATCAGTAATCTATCAATAAGTAATGAGCATTTAATTAGTTCTAAAAATTCTATCTCAGATTATATTAACACTCACCTTGAAAGTATTATTGTCCCTTCATCGGAGAAAAACAATATTGAACATGACATACCACACATTTATATTCTAAGATTTTTAGAAATAGTATTTGAGGTAGCAAATCCCATTGCCTTGGGAGTTTATATGCAAATATTTGGTGGTTTACGTAGTGGAGAAGTTGTAAATATTAGAACCTCAGATATTAAACTCATTGGTCCTTATGGTCAAGAGGGTTTACTTTTAAATGTTCAAAATAATTTGAATCGAACTGATATTAAAGATGGTTCTGGCTCAAGTTATGTTAAAAAGCCAAGAGATCAACTGGTACTAGGTTTCAGGGATTGGTTAAAGCAATTATATATATTGCACTACCAACAATATATAAAAGACTCCAATATTAATGCTGTTTTTATTAATAAAACAGGTATGCCAATGACTGGAGCTAGTTACCGTTACTACTTTAAGAAAGCCAAGCTTGCCTTTATAAATTATTTAAAAAGTTCTCAAGATCCAAATGACAAAATTGCATCTATCGCTCTAAGTAATACTGATTGGTCTACACATATAGGCAGAGGGATTTTCACAAATATGCTTGCAGAAGTCGCCAAAAACCCCCAAGATGTTGCTCTTCTAAGAGGAGATGATAATATATCTAGTTCACTCGACTATATGGCAAATACTAAGAGAATGAAAACTAATTTAGAATATTATCTAAATCAACTCTATGTTTATAAAGAGATTAAGTTTTAAATTATCATAAACACTTAAGGAGATTTTATATGCAATATTTCACAGTGAAAGAAACAGCTGAACAATTATCTTTATCTCGTTCAACTGTATACAAACTTATTAGTAACGGGAATTTAAATGCAAAATGGATTTCAAAAAAAGAAATGCGAATCACAGAGGATGAAATTATAAAATTCAAAGAAAATAGTATTTTAACAACACACTACCCTAGCTCTAAAGTCAGCCAAAAATTAAATATGTCCTTACAGAAAACCCGTATGTTATTAAAACTGGGAGCATTTCCAAATTCAATTAAATTAGGTCAAAACTATTATATTTCAAAAAAGGATGTAATTTCTTTTAGTAACTTACTAGAGAAAAAAGAAACTTCTTATACCACAAAAGATATAAGTGCAATACTAAACATTCCAACTTCAGCTGTCTTAAAGCTTATTAAAAAGAATACTTTCTCAAATGTTTTTAAAATACCTTCAGATAAGAGGTATTTTATCCCAAAAGAAGAATTCGAACAGCATACTTTTTTCTATAATAATGATTCATATCTAACAATTGAGCAAGTAAGCGAAAAATTAAGCTCCCACCCAGAGATTATACAATACTATATTGATTCAAATAAATTTCCTAATGCTATAAAAGATTTAACAAATACATGGTTCATCCTCAAAAAAGATATTGAAGATTATACTGGTCTTTCTAACAAGAATGACTTATATCTTACAATTGAACAAACAAGTAAAGAATTATGTCTTCAACCATCGACTATTCAAGGCTATATTAAATCTGGGACATTCCCAAATGCTTTTCAGAATTCTAATCACATATGGTTGATTCCAAAAGAAGATATTGAAAACCTTAAAGCTAAAAATACAGTTCCAGAAAATTATATAAGTGTTGAAGAAACAGCAAAAAGAATTTCAAAACATCCTGCGATTGTAAAAAAGCACATTCGCGATGGTGCATTTTTCCAAAACAGAATCATTATAAAAAGAAGTGCTTATATACCTTTAACAGATATTATTAATTACGAATCCATGATTAAAATACCTAAAGGATTTATAACTGTTCTAGATGCTTGTAAACAACTTGATAAAGACGATAGTAGCATTTTGCCTCTTATTCATAATGGGGAATTTCCTAATGCATACTTTAATGAATTTCAAAAACGTTATTTAATACCCGAAACGGAAATAACCGATTATATTAATAGACAAGAAACTTTAAAAGGTTACTTGTCTATTAGCGAGTGTGCTCAAAAACTCTCTTGCACAGAAAAAGAAGTACTACAGATGATTAAGAATGGGGATTTAAGGTTTACTAAAAAGAACTTGCAAGGAGAAACATTGATACTAGAAAAGGACCTACAAACTCTTTTAAGCATTCAAAAAGTAAATAAAGAGCATTTAACTCTAATACAAGCTTCTAAAGAGCTCGAAATGCCTACAAAAGACATTCTCAAATTAATTCAAAACGAGAAATTGCATTCTACTTCCTTTTCTGATGCTATCTCAAGTAATATCCACACTTTAATACCTATAGATACTATAAATTCTCTTAAAGCAAATAAAGAAAAAAACTTTTCTATTATATCTATTGAATTATATAACACAAAAATTGCAACATTACATTTCAGAGAAGACCTCAAAAACACTGTAAATTTATATAACGAGTTTGTATTATTAAAAATTTCTCAAACTAGAGGTCAAGAAGACGCTTTTACAGATAAAGTACGCTCTTTATTTAACACTCTAAATAGTATTATTCTCAATCTAGCAACAAACATCACCTTGTTGAACGATGAAGAAATTGAAGAAGTTTTAAACACCCAGAACCTCCCACTTACTCATAAACAAAACTTTATACAATTCTTGAACTATTGTTGTAGTAAAGTACCGTGTATATTTAAAAATACCTACAAGATTGAATATAATGAAAAACTTAAAAGGGATAAAGAAATATACAATAAACAAACATTTCTTGATTTTTATACATATGTAAATAACATCGAACTACATATTCTAATGGCAAAACAACATAAGCAATACGCTCAAACTTGGCTTTTTGTTATTATGCACATGATTAATGGTTGGAGGAAATCCACAATAGTTACTGAACTTCCAAACTTACCTTTAGAAGAAATAGAAGGCTTAAACATTTACGCTCTAGAACACCTTGAAAATAACGGCCTTCTAATTAATCAAGCGCAAAATATAATTAATTATTATTATGTGGTATGTAAGAATATTTACATTTCTAAAACGGGTTCTTTAGGTCAATTTCTATGTAATGAAGACATGATTATATCCGCTGCAACAGCGCTGCTAATTTGTGAACTACATCGTAGAAATGCTAAAAAACAAGAACGTTTACTCGGCTCATTAGGCCAGTATAGTAATTCGCACAACCGTTTTAATACTTTTTTTAATAAAAATAAGAAATTACCAAAATTCAATAGCTTACTTATGAACCGGTCTCTACTCACACACTTTTTTTATACTATAACTAACTCTGGAAAACACTCAGAAATATCTCATGAGTTAACAAAAAACTTAAGAAATCATAGAAATATGAATTCAATTACTGCTTATGTTCAGTCTACAAATAGTGATGGGACTTTGGACACCGTCTCCCTTAACCTATTTAATCGCGGAACTTTTGGATGGCTTTATAATTTCATCATTGATTTAGCTATGAACAAAGTTACAGAAAATGATTTATTAGAAAATCGTACATCTATTATACAAGCTTATAAAAAAGAATATTCTCCTTCTCAATTAGAGGATATATCATTTTTACTCCTTAAATATCAAAATGAAAGAGAATCAATTGTTGATAAATTAATACAACTTCCAAAAGATCAAGTTATAGAAATTATTATTAAAATTTTAAAAGGAGAAAAACCTTCTAAAACTAAACATGTACAATGCATTATATATCCACAGTGCTCTTATCCAAACTTCGATTCTTGTTTAAACTGTCCTAATGCGGTATTCAATATTTATTTACTTATTGGTATTGTGGAAGAATTAAAAAATGTTCATACTTCTATAAAAAGTACTAACTTTGATACAATACGATACCGTGACACCATTAGGTTTGTTTTAATCTTAGATATAATTAATCAAGCTATTTCAGAATTAGGAAAATCATATATAGAGACCTTCATTAACTTTCAGGTCCTTGAAAATATTATTACCGAAACAAATAAATATTTTCTCTTTGATTCCCCTAATTATTACATTCATACTAAGTGAGGTACTGATTTAATGCTAAACAAAACTAAATTTCTAGATCAAGATAACTATATAAACTTAATTTCCATAAAGTCGACACGTTTTTATGGATCTAAAGATGAAATAGAAACATACCTGCAAAATTTCAATAAATGGAAAACAGCTAATATCATTGAAAATGAATCCTTTCATGATACAAAGTGGTCAATAAGAGATAAAGACTATAACCGTCGTGGAATGTTATTTGATATAGAACTTTATGGTACTTTAAACATCGCTTTAAAGTGCTATACGATTCACCTAATTGATCAGCTTTTATCCGTCAACCATATAAACAATGTCATTCGCGCTATAAAAGAGTCTATTCATATATCAAAAGCTTTTAATTTGAATCACCTAATTGACTTGGAAGAATATATAAGTAAACAAAACTATCGAAAAAGATATGAGCTAGCTAAATATACCATTGACTTCTTTTCGTTTATTGAAATTACTAATTCAGATAAATTTATTGATAGTTGCTCACCTTTCATTAATAATATTCAAAAAAGTAGAGACTTACCCAATTATCGCCATATACTATATTTTGATGAAAAGATTGAGCAATTTTTGAGTGAGGGTACCGAATTTGAATTACAAAAATATTTTCCCATTGTACTATGGTGGAAAATAACTACTGTTATACCCATGCGCCCTACAGAATTCCTAAAACTTAAAAAGAATTGTGCAAATCAACCAAAAAAAAATAAAAAAAAATATGAAATTAAACTCCCCAGAATTAAAGAAAAAGGTACTTTAGTAAGAGATGTCGATATTCCGGATAGACTTCAAATTAATAAAGACATCTATGATTTAATTCAAACTTTTAAATCCTTCTCGCCTAAAGATGATAAAAGTGATTATTTATTTACCTATAAATATTATGAAATGTTTAAAGAACACTTTGGAAGTGAACGGACAAGAAAAAGTGAATTTCTTGCAGTAAGACAATTTAGTTCTCTTATTGATCAATTTTACCGTGAAATTTTGAAAAAGAAGTATAAATATGACAAAAAAGAAAAGATTTCTCCTGGAGATACTCGCCACCTAGCATTTTGCAACATGATGTTACAAGGGTTTAATATGCTTACCATTGCTATTATTGGTGGACATAAACGTTTAGATACCCAAAAAGGCTACTGGAATCACCTAACATATTTCACTGAATCATGGGTATATAATTTAACTGAGAAACATAGAAGATTAATGCATGTAAATACTTCCTTACCAGACTCATTATTTACTCAACATACTAGAGACACTATTAATAAATATAAATTATATAAAGATATATATGATACAAATAACTTTTTACCAGTTGATTTTGGATATTGCACTGATATTGAATACCCTTTCAATTGTACTGGTGATTGTCGCCATTGTAGTCACTATCTATTTTCCCCTAAGACAGATGAGATCACCGAAGGACTTACCTGGCTCAATGACTATTCAAAACTGTTAAATAGAAAGATTAACGAACAAGTTAGCATGTTAACTTTTATTTCTAAGAACATGAATTACAATCTAGAAGAATCAAATTACTCTTTAATTGACCAAGAAAATTTATCTTCAAGTGCCAGCGAATTAAATCGCTTATTAACTCAAAAAGCTATTGTAGACGCCAAGTTACCTAAAACAATTGAATAATTGTATTTTATAAATAAATTACCTAATAAAAGGAGATAACATCAAGTTGAATAAAAAAGAAAAAGGAAGACCTCAAAAATATACCGATGAAGAATTAACTAGAATTTTACTAGATTATGCATCACAAAACCCTGGAAAAATAAACTATTTAGCTTTAGAAAAAACAACCGGTATAAAAAGGCATGTATGGTCAAGAAGAAAGCGTAAAGATATCGAACGATTAAATGTACCTTTATTAAGTGAAAATAATGCCGCTCCACCTCTTCCACTACCTAATATCGAATTTATTATTGAACGCTATGGAAATGACACTAAAGCATTATCAGGCGCTTTAAAACATGTCAATGAAGTGATTCAGTCACTTTATGATGATCTATTACAATCACAAAAGAAAAATAAACAATATAAAGAAAACATCGAACATCAAAAACAAAAAATAAAAGAATTAACCATCATTTTAAAGGAATACGAAGACATTATAGCTGGAAGTGTATATAAAAATAATAGAGAAGAAACTCAACTGCAAAATAATATACTCACAATCGATAGTAATAATAAAGAAAACGCAGTAAGCCTAGATTTTAAAAAGATGTTTCCAAATATCTTTAAAAGGTGAATAAATATTAAATTACCGTATAATATTCTTTTTTTCTAACCTAAATTCAAAAACGAACTGAAAATTCACATTATCCAGTTGTCCCTAAGTAAAAAAGTTCTTTACTAATAATTATCGAAACTCTATATCTTCCAATTAAGTAGAGAACTTTCTTCTATGGACTTTTAGTGCTGCATAGGCTTTTAATAATTACAATATCTTACATACAAATCGCCTTCTTTAAACTTCAAGACAATCTCACCCTGAAGTTTAACTTATACATAAAATCTTCCGCTAAAAACCTTTCGTGTGTGTAACGTAGTGAGTTTTCTTTTTGATTTATATAGTATTTTTGAAACGAATTAACAATTTTTTTACTTGTTGTGTTATATTTATTCCTTCTTCCTCAATATCTTTATCTTTTTTGAGTCTACCAACTTAGATATACAAATCCCCCTATCACTAATAATCCCTAAGCCAATACAAGAATTCGTGCAAAACATAATTTATTAATATCCTCTTCTTAGGCATCTATAGTGCCTATCTGTTTATTATTTTTATTGGTATACAAATTAGACAAACACAATTGATGATACTTTACGGAAAGCAAGCATCCCCTTTCATTATTAAGAACATTTAAACAATCAGTTATTCGTATCTGATATACCAGAAATCCTAAGTAATTAGATAAAAGACATGACCTACCTCTTGAATGAATTTTTTAAAATATTCTGCATTTAAAATCTGATTGTATAACACCGGTATATCAAGTATCTAAATAATTATTTCAGATAAAATTTCTTAACATTGAATGTATTTACTCAAATTTAATTTAGTTACATATAATTCGAACGTTTAAAAATAATATTTTTTGGAAATTAATACTTATAAGTTCTATTCAAGGAGGTTGCTTAAATGGCAATAATTTGTGCTAATGTAAAAATTTCAGGAACTAGGCCCCTTTTATTTAATCGCTTTACCGAGGATGCAATTCCTATAACAAAACAAGAAAAATGGGGGGTTCCTGGAAATAATCCCGAGGAATGGAAAAAAACTTTTCAAGCTACTCGGCAAGGTCAGTTATACTTGGATCCTATTTATATTTTCTCCTGTTTACGTGCGGGTGGAAAATTTATATCTAAAGGAAGAGGAACTTTAGAACCCGAAGTTTCTTCAACCCTTCAAGTATTAGACAATAAAATATTCATTAACAGGTTTCTTCCCCCTATTAACGAGATAACAAGAGATGATAAAAAAGATGTATATATTGATGTTCGACCGGTTTCAAGAAGAGGGGTAAAAAATATACGTTATCGCTTAGCTATTTCACCCGGGTGGGAGGCAGAATTTAATATAATATGGGAGGGAACTTTAATTAATCGTGAACAAATGAAAGCTATTTGCCAAGATGCCGGTGCTTATGCTGGATTAGGAGACGCAAGAAAAGTGGGATTTGGTCGATTCTATGTCACAGATTTTAATATTATTCAGGAAACAGTACATGCCTAAAAAGAGAACACCCTTTGAAACTTGGAAAAAAAATATAAGACCGATTGTATGGAACAGAGATAATAGACAATGTATACGTTGTAAAAAAGCAGTCTTATTAAATGAATGCCACATTGACCATATAGTCAGTGGGCTAAGTGGGGACAATAGACTTCAAAATTTACGTACACTTTGTAGAAAATGTCACGTTCTACGTGCAGATTGCTTTCATCGAGGTATGATTGCAAAAGCTTTAAAAGATGGAGTTATAACAGCGGATTGGCGTCAATATGTTTGGGATGAAGAATCACTATTGAATAAGTAGAACAGAATTCTTTTATAATTCCTAAAGAAATAGTAATAGTATACAAATTTAAATATAGTATGCTTTATAAAACCAAATTAGATGTATGGTACGATTTGATACGGATATAAACTAAAACCATTTTTTCTAATTAATTTTAAATAAGAATTCTTACATAGTAGATAAACAAATTAATATTAAAAAATAAACAATCAATTAATATTATATTGTTTATAGATTAAATATTTAAATAAAATCACTGTAAATTTTATATTTCACGAACATTATCCAAAAAGCATGATTGTGTCGAAACAGTTAAAACTGTTCAATAGGAGATGACCCCCCTATTGCTGAAGAGATAGGTCATTTAATAAGGTTGGGCTTGGCATAGTACATTCCGGCTGGGTTCGGTTCAGTGATGTTTGGTATGGTACGGCTTGATACGGCATTTAACAATTATATAAACCATTTTTTCACAAAACTTCTTCATTGCATACAATTAAATTCTCTACTAACTAAACATAATCGGCTATAGTACCATTTTTTTTATTTCCATTCCGCATTTAATCTAAACGACCAAACAAAAAAATACTTATAAGTTCTTTTATGCGCAATTTAAGTACTATAGTGTTATTACATTCATTTGTACACTTCTCTAATCTGATAGAGAGGTGATACACTTGTCCGATTTCTTAAAATTAGTTGGGGAAAACATCCGCTTTTTACGAAAAAAAAGAGGATTGACACAAGAAGAATTAGCTGAACGAATCAATCTACAACAGGCTTACATTGGTGGAGTTGAACGTGGAGAAAGGAATATTTCCATGCTTACCCTACAAAAAATTGCTGATGGTCTAGAGGTTTCACCTGAGCTAGTTTTAAACTTTGGTAATATCAATTTAATCGATAATCCTCAAAGAGATGAATCTCTTAGTATTATTACTTCTCTACTTCATCAAAAAAACGTTAATGAATTGCAATTTATCCTAAGGTTTCTTCGTAATTTCTCTGAATTCGTAGAGAATAATAACTTTAAGTAATAAATCCAACATATTTTCGAATACATACTCTAAATATTTACTTACAATAAACGTCTCAAATTATCTAAAGATTACTAAAAGGGGTTCCAACTCGCTCCTTACCTAGAAAAACTTTAATACCATTGCACATAAAAAAGTTATCCTGTCTAACATATTTAGACAGGATAACTTTTTTATATTTTTTGATTCAAGATGTTCCAACCGATAAGATAGCTTGCTTCTAGTAAATCTCCTAAGAATACCATTTACATAATTAGTTTTACTTTTTTACTTTTTTTACTTTCGATTTCATAAGAATAAAAGTTTAGTATCTCTTATTTTTGAAATATATAATTTTGGGTCTTCAACTAACGCAACAGAGCTGTTCTTCTAAAACGGATGTTAGTTTTTCTTTAGCCACATCTAATTTATATTGATTAATTTCATCTTTTATAAGATTAATTTTGTCATCTGCAAAAATATTATGTTTCCTAAGATTTTGGATTTCACTAATTATTTGAGTGCGACTTTCATGGATTGTATCTTTAATGATTGCTACTTGTGCATTTGTTTCCCAAGATAAAATTTCGCTTCTAACAATCAGCAATTTATCAATTAATTCACTAAAATATTCATAAAAAATCTCTTCATTATTAATTTGCTTCTTCCCATTTTTTCATAATCACTATTCATCTGTGAATTGCTTCTTTTGCTAGTTTAATTTTTAAATCTTTAATACTTGTAGAACCTGAATTTTCTCCTTCAAAAATTCTCTTAAAGATATCATTTGAAATTTTTCTGTTTCAATAAATTTTTGAAAAGTATAAGTGTCTACAACTGTATTATCAAATTTTCTATTAAAATCACTAATTAAAACTTGTATATCTCTTATTTTCTTTTCCTCATTATATTTTATTTTTTGTTTACCCATTGCTTCAATAATCATTTTAATAGAAAAACTAGTCGCTAAACTTGTCATACATCCACTCAATTTTTCTTATCCCCTTTACAATTAATTTTCATCCACGTGAAATATTCCTCATTTTATAAACATCCACAGATAAAATATTATCATATAGATCGTAGGTTCGCCCTTTTTCTTAGCGTACTTTAATAAATTAGATATTTCATGAAAAACTTTTGTCATTAGTGTATTTTTGAAATGAAATGAATTTAATTACGTTTGTGTAGATTAACAAACTGCTAGTTCAAAAATTTTTATTGATTTTTTTCCTTCTTTTTAGTTGCTCTCATGTACCTGCTGCACACATTACTTAGTATATTTCTCTTATAATTTATTTCTAACCCAATCTCTATTATAAATTTATTGTTTGTACATTGGAGGAACATTTATTTTCTTTTCGAATGATTTATTCTTATTCGTTCCCTTTCTTACTAATTTATCTATATAATTTTTTTGCTGTGAAGAATCAGGGCTAAGTGTGTCAAATACTGAAATAAAGAAGTACATTGCAATACAAAATATCAATAGAATAATACTAAAAGTAATAGAATCTTCAGGCATAACACCTTTATCAAATATCCATGTTATTAATCTGTCATAAATACAGAATAATAAGAATCCAAATGATATTAACGTCAAGGAGTTAACTGTTTCTTTTAAAAGTCTGATTACTTCATAAAATAATCTTACAAACATATTTTTATTTAGACTATGTAAATACCATCTATATTCTTTATATAAGGTGTAAAAATTATTCCAGTATTCATTTTTAATCGCATTATAAAAATAGTTTAATTCTATCCAAAATCCCTTCCACTCCTCATCTTTCTGTTCCTTTTTAAATTCCTCATATAGTCCCTCAACATAAAAAAGTTGGTCTATTAAATCTTTATTACCTATTTGATATATCCCTTTCTCTTCAAGAAGATACGTTTTAAACAAGTCATCAAGTAACTTCTCTCTTTTAAATGCACTATCTTCTTTCATAATATTTCTTAAACTTAAAAATAAAGGTTCAATTACATTTTTTAAATTATTTTCATTTTGAGTGTAAAATCGATTAATTTTAGTCGTTCTTTGTCCAAAAATATAGCCAAGTGTAGCTGCTAATATAGGAATTATGAATGGTAAATATTCTTTAATATTATTCATATTAATTTTCCCCTTCTTATTCGTTATTTTTAATTTCATTATATTACAATATATAATTATTTGTTTTAAATTATATGAAAAAATTAGGGTATTTCTAAATGATATTAAAACAATATTAAAATTCATGCGGATCATTTAATATGTTATTAAATATTTTATTTTCCGGATAAATATTGCGGTTGAATTTTGAATCACTACCTCCATGAATCGCATGAAAGATTTGAAATATGCCTACCTTTGATTAGTAAACAATATAATTTTACGATTTAATTAGCTTTTTATATATTTAAAGCCCCAAAAAGTGTCCCCAATTGTTAGACTGTGTCTAACAATTGGGGGCACTTCAAACCTTGCGAGTCTTTTATTAAATTAAAACAAGAGATTAAGAAATATATGACATACTTTAATTACTATAGATATCAATGGAATTTTAAAAAGATGACTCCTGTTGAATACAGAAATCATCTTCTTGATGTTGCCTAGCTTTTTTTAATGTTCTTTACAAAGGGTGCAGATTATTGTTTATCCCTATGTTTTTTATTTTTCTTCTAAATCTGATATAGCAATTTTAAACTGAGATACGTTATAGGTTGTAGTATCATATGATTCATAACAATATTTTATCCAATATATGTACAGCATCATTAACAATAATGAAACTCCTAATATGTATTCTTGGTATGTACTCTTATCAAATGCCATACCTAAAAAGAAAACAAAAATTGGAATAGGAGAGATTGATTTTAAAATATCTATTTTAATTTTAATAACATCACACCGTTGTTCTAGTGATAATAATGATGATTTTAGACTGAGTTTTGGTTTGGTCTCTGTTTGTACTATATCGTTTATAATATCAGCTATGGTAAGTATATTGTATAACCTTCTGTAAAATTTATATGCAGGATAAATTAATACAAATGAACACATTGATAATATGAAATTGAAATTAGCGCTAATATAAATTCCAATTGGATCAATAAATTCTTTACATATTATTAAACAAGTTAGAAGTATAAAAAAATTTATCGCGTAATTTATTAACGTTTTTTTTATTGCAAACTTCCTACTGTTTTTCAGCTTTTCTTCTATTGATATAAAATTGTACATAATCCCTCCTAATAGTTAACCAAAAAGTTATAAAGTGTTATATCACTAGATAGAGCGTAAATACATTGATTAAATTAGAATGTAATGCGAGACTCTGGAAATAAGTTTAATTCCTTTCCTTTTTCCATGATTTAAGTTAAGGTAGCTTCTCTAGTTCGTTCTTCTTTAATTAATAGGTTCTCTTGGAAATAAGTATTAATACATTTTCTACTGTATTTCTCCTCTACTTCAGTAGTAATCATAAAAACTAATTTTTGTTTAGCTCTTGTCAAGGCAACATATAAATAATTTAACATTTTATTTTGATTACCATTTTCACCAAATAGATACGGTGCTAAATCGGTAGAAAGTATAAATAAGCATTTCTTTCCTTCTAATCCTTTAATACTATCTATGGAATTTACCAATATTCCCTCATTTGTCGGAACTTCACGATTTAGATTAATAGCATCAGCTAATTTCCCTTTATCTTGTCGCGTTAATTTTATGGATAGTGATTTTTCTAACGTTGAAAATACTTTAAAGTTATTTAATTGGGACAGATCTTTCAAAATGATTTTTTGTATATCATAAATTAATTTATCTACTAGTTGATCATTAATATTGGATTTATTTATTATAGACTTTAATTCATAAGCTAAATTTTGTTTAGCCCAATTTTTATCGTTAATATGAGTTATAAATCTGTCGTTTTTCTTATAAATAAATGCATAATCCCAATTTATAGTATTAACAAAATTATTAATTTCAATATCACTTTCAAATACGTAGCCAAGCTCACCAAATAAAGCTTTCTGAGGTAATTGCTGCTCGTCCGCAGAAATATATGAATTTGCTAGTTGTACATGTGAAATAGGACATCTATGATTTTCGGATAGATATTCAACAGATTGTCTATATTTTTCAATTAGTGTCTTAAATGAATTCCTACCACGCAAATCTTGTTTTGGATCTCCTACTAAATATAAGTCAATATTTTCTCTATCAAGCATTTGAACAACTTCTAACAAATGTTTATCCATATCTTGCGCTTCATCAATAAAAATCGAATCTAGGTATCTCGAAACAATGTCTAATAGTTTTCTTCGTTTTTCTTTAATTTGGATTGTATCTTTTGTTTTCTTACATATAATCCATTTAGCTATTTCAGTAACCTTTTCAACATGTACAATTTTATTATCTGCTAGTTCTTTAATTTTCCTACTCTTAAAAATCAAATTATCCGGTAGTTTCATTTGAGATGCTTTTATAAACTGTTGATTGTATAGCAAATGGTGAAATGGGAAAACAAACTCTCTTAATAAAAACACATGTATTGTTTCAATAAATAACTGATTTGGAATACAACCATTTAACTCAATAATTTTTTCTCGTATACGGTTTCTAGCGGCATTAGTATACGTAATGACATATATAAATTTTCCAGTAGTAACTTCCTCAAGCTTGTCCAATACTAATTGGGCCATTGAAGTAGTTTTTCCTGCACCAGCACCTGCTACAACAATCTTCATTGCTTTTCACCACTTTGTAAAAAATTTAATACACTACTTATATGTTTTGGTAATTCAATCGATTTTAAATCCCCTGTTCCAAAATCTCGACAAAATTTGAGCATTGTATTTGCTTTAGCACCTCTCCATTTATCAGATAAAGCTTCTGGTGTAGTTATATCTGACCATCCATGATTTGATATAAAATAATTTTTTAGTTTTTCAAAGTTTTCACCAGTCTTTACAAACTCAGGCTCCAATGTATATTCAGTAGTTGTAGTAACGTAAATATTATCATGGATATTATAAGCTTCATGATTTTCTTTAGCTTTTGGTTCATCATCAAAATCCCTAATAATTCCTATTCGATTAGGTGAATCTTGGTGAACCCTTAACCAAATATCTAGCATTGTTTTAAATCCTTTATGTAGAGATATCACTTCAATATCATTTAAAGAACGGGTCTGCGAACTTAAATATGATTTAATTAACATTTCTTCAGTAGGCCCTTCCACTAATATACATCTTCGTGAAAATAAAAATTTCAAAAAATCTATATTAGGTTTCTTGGCTAGATAGTTTAACTGCTCAGGTTTTAGCACTGATTCTAATGAGAATGCTCCCCCCTCAGATACAACTGTTACATTTTTTAACTCTAACTTATTCAAAAATTCTGAGCTATGTGTAGAAACAAATAGTTGTGTTTGATTACTTGAATTAACGATAGAGTTAATAAAACTTGCAAGCAATCTTTCGTTGCTAATGCATAAATGTGCTTCTGGTTCTTCAATCGTTAATATGTTTAGAGCTATATCTGAGGTGTTTTTTAAAGAATTCATCATTACTAATAAATAAACCAAGTTTCGATATCCCAACCCTTGAGTATTAAGATATTCTTCTCCAAATCCGAGTCTAACATTATTTAACAAAGAATTCATACTAGGCATATTAGGAAGTAAGGTAATCTTTTCAAAGAAATCCGTTGCATTTTCTAATTCAGATTGTTCTTGCCAATTGAAGACACTTTCTAAGTTACTTATCTCTTTTAGATTAGTAAAAAAAGTTTCGTATGATTGTTCAACTTTTACTTTTTGCTCTTCGGATAGTTTATTATGCAAAAGGTTAACTAAAGCTTTTGAGCCTAATTGAGTATTTTTATTGGAGAATTCATCTCGTTCTGCAGCCAAAGCATTGTATTTGAATTTAGTCAAATCATTAAATGCTACTTGTTCTTGTGTAGAGGGAATAACAATAGTATATTTAAACATTTCAATCGGTAATAAATTCATTTTTATATTTTCAATTTCGTCTATATTACTTAATATTTTTGAGACATGTGTCAATAAATCTTTAGGGTTCTCTACACAAAATTGGTATCTGATAGCGTAATGAGGACTTGTACCATCAATTGAATTTATCCACTTATGTACATAATATTCATCAGCGTCTGCAGGCTCAAAAGTAACTTCTACTTTTATAACAGGGAGTGCTTCAATGAAACTTTCTAAAGATATGTCTCCATTTTTTATACTATTTAAGTTCTCTTGGATGAAATTAAAATATTTTGCTTTAGCTGAGTTACCAATATCTTGCCACCCCAAATTTTTGTTTACACTACCAATTTCATCATTAAAAAATGGTAGTGTAATAGCTTTAAGGAGATTACTTTTCCCGCTATTATTCTCACCAATAAAAATTACTAATCTATTTACTTTAATATTAATATCATTTAAATTTCGATAGTTTTTTATATGTATTTGTGAAATTTTCAATACAACGCACTCCTTCTAAATGTATACATAAAATTTATGGTTTCTTATAAGGTTCTCATATTGTATCTCTGAATGATATAGCTTAGAATATAAGTCCTCTCTTTCTTCAAAATTCTATGAGTTCTTATCTTTTTTAATCTCCACTATTTAGTTAAAGGTTCTGACGTATTGAATAGATTGGTTTCATATATGCAACGTACAAGTGTATCAAAAAATAAAAAAGCACGTAACGAATGCTCCATTGTTGCATATTTTAAATCTACACCGTGTACAACTTGATTACGACTAAATGTTTCAACGTCTTCCCCAATACTACGAAAGATTTCTTTTTGCAAATATATTTGGACAATTGACATAAGTTCTTCATTTGAAACCCGTTGCTGAATTGCTTCTTCCATAGATTCTCGAATTGTACTTTGTTTCATCCACTTTTTCGGGAAACTTTCACGGATGATACCTTCAGAATGAATAGTAAACAAAGGAACACTTACATAATAATTCCCCGATAAATGAGCTAATGCGGCTTCTTTTACAATTGGATATCGATTCTCTAAATAAATTTCCCATTGATTGATTTTTCGCTCCAACAACTCAGGAGTATAGTATAAAAGTAATTGCTTAATTTCTAACACAATTCCTCCTGTTTCGGTTTCTATATAAAAGAAATCTAGAAGGTCTAATGTTTTAAAATCTAAGAAAATGAACCAACCTTGCTGAACAAAATGTTCTAAGGCTTCTAAGCACTTTTGTTCAGCTTGAGATAACAGTTCTGATACATTTAAATCTCTCATCGTTTCATAGACATTATTAAAAGATGCTTTAATTGTTGACATTATTTCATTCATGGATGATGCAATCCCCTGAAAAATAGGTGTTATATCACGTAGCATATGGTTAATATCAGAGAATAGTTTTACATTTTGGTCATTTAACCGATTGATACTCTTTGTAAGATTCGGCAAACGTATTGATTGTATAATGGCTGTAACAGTTTCTTGTAGCCTTTTATGCGCTTCACGAATATAAGCATCTAAAGAAATCATGCAGTCATCAATTGCATTTCCAGTATTAGGATTATGTTCTTGAATTCCTCTCATTTGTTTTAGCATCTCAGATGCAACACGTACTAATTCATTATCAGTAATTTGAAATGGAGGAAATGCTTCCTCTACATCCCTTTCTTCACTTAGCTTTTTAAATTCAAAAATCGGGAGTGCTTCCAGTAATCGCTCTTTATTTGTTTTTGCAGATAATAAAATATACTTCCAATACCAGATACCCTTTTTCAATGAAATTACCGTATCGATTAATTTAGTATCCCCAGAATTTGTATGAACAGTGATTAAATCCTTCGCCATAATTAGCATTCCTCCAATCCCTATGTATAACAATTATTATACAATACTTTTTAGAGTAACATCGCACTAACAGGTCAACGCTTCATAAGTTCAATCAGAAAAAAGAAGTAACCTATATAAGTTTGCTTCCGTTTGACCATTACATCTTCTCTTTTTCATCATCTCATCATCACTGGAGGAACACACATAATCAATAATACCTACAGTGATTTTCGAAGCACATTCCCCTACAATATCATATACATCCTGAATGTTAATCGTTAAACGTTTTTATAAATCTTTTACTTTTATTTATAAGATACCCACTTTGGTGTCTCTATTTTAAGAAGTATCCACTTTCATGTCCCAGTACACAGACAAGAAAGTGGGTACTAAATACATTGCATTTGTTGGTAATTCAACATTTCACGCTTTAAAAATAGTTTCTACATGTTTTGTCATATACATTTATATACTTTTATAAGATTCTTCCCACAACAATATTCCTTCTATTTAAACGTAAATAAGCAATTTATAGATTATTACTTCTACACCATTGCATTTGTGCTCACTACAATCCTTACAAGTTAAGTGTTACAAACATAAAGAAAACCTCGCATCATTCTTGGTGATGTGAGGTTTTCTTTCTAATATTTTTTATGAAATTCCGTATAATGATTGAAGTTTATCAACTACCGTCATTTTTTAGATGTATTTTCCATAAAACTCATTTTCCAGCTAAAAAAGCCGTTCTCAGGATTTTTTTCATATCTTAATATTGCATCAAACTTGTTTCCTTTTTTACTTGTTAAACCTTTCGTTAGAACCTCTCCATCTTTCAACAACTTCTTTACCATGGTTTTATTTGGTTTCTTCTTCATTGTTGCTAAAAATTTATCATTCTTCCATATAACAAACTTACACCCATTCTTCCAATCTGAACATCCAAATCCTTTTTGTCCTTCAACAATGGATCCAGAACAAACCGGACATTTCCCTAACATTTCCATTTGTTTCGTTTCTTGCGTAACATAATGCAAGATAACATCTTGGTCATTTTTTATCATTTCGACTGATTTTCTTGTAAAATCAAAGATAAAGTTTAGAAAGACACTTCTACTCACTTTCTTTTTTTCCATATCCGACAGTGCTTTCTCCAATTTACCCGTAAATTCCAAATCAAATAGCTCTTTTACAGGAAACGTTTCTACAATTTTATGACCTAATTCACTACATAATAAACTTTTATCTTTTGAAAAAATATAACCTATATCCTTCAGTTTCTTAATTGTTTCCGCTCTAGTCGCTGGAGTCCCTATACTAAAACCACTTAACACAGCTTCTTCTTCATCATAATTTTTCCCACAAGTCTCCATTACACGTAATAAGGTTTTCTCAGTATGATGCTTTGGCGGTTTTGTGACATGAGAAGTAACATCTGCATTTGTAATTTCCAAATTCTCTTTAAATTCCACAAATGGTAACATCTTGTCTTTGGATTCGATTTTCTCTACTTTACGCCACCCTTCAACAATTTGAACACGACCTTTTGCAATAAACACACCTTTTATTGAGGAATCACTAATTTTAATCTGAATTCGTGTTTCTTCATGCTCTGCTACAGGCATAAATTGCATGATAAAACGATTCTTGACTGCTGTATATACAATTTGCTCGTCACTTGTTAATGATTTAGGCAGCACATACGTTGGCATGATAGCACTATGACTTTCAACCTTTGCATTATTGAATACCCGTTTTGTTTTAACAAAAGAGATTTCATCTTCGTATGGTAATTCTTTTTTTACTGCTTCTAAAACTTTGGCTGCTCGTCCAACTAAGCTTTCCTCTAAAGCTGTACTTCCTGTACGGGGATAAGTAATATATTTTTTCTCATATAAAGACTGAGCTACTTTTAATACTTTATCTGATGTCCATCCTTTATACTTACTTGTAATATATCCTTGTAAATTAGATAAATTAAATAGAAAAGGAGGATATTCTCTTTTCTGTTCAACCTGTTTATCTATAACTTCTCCTGAAGAACGTTGCAATATATTGTATATTTCATCTAAGGTAGCTTTATTTTTAAACTTCTCCTCTTGCTCCTCCATATAAGTTGCTTCAAATTCTTCTTCCTTTTGTGTTTTAAATGTAGCAACTAATTTGTAATAGTTCTCCGGTACAAACGTTTCGATTTCTTTATCTCGATCATAAATAATTTTTAGGGTAGGCAGTAAAACGCGCCCAATATTTAACGCTTGCCCTTTTCCTTTTTGATACTTAAGCGTAGCAACAGAAGTTAAATTTATTCCAATCGCCCAATCTGCCCATTGCCTACTTACTCCTGCATCTTGCAACGGACGTAAATCCGAGTTTGGTCTAATTTGTTTTAACCCTGCGTTTACCTCATCTGGTGTCCACTCATTTAGTAATAAACGATAAACTTGTTTCGGTGCTTTTATATTATAAATGACACTATCACCAATTACTTGCCCTTCACGATCATAATCACATGCTGAAATAATGGCATCAACATCTTCTCTAAAAAGTAAAGAGCGGATTATATTTAACTGTTTTTTCGCACCACTATCAGCCTTATCTCTATCTTTCGGACTGCTTTTTACTTTATATTGAAACTTCTCTGGAATAAAAGGAAAGTTATCCATTTGCCATTTGGCCATTTTTTCATCATAGTCTTTCGCATCATATAATTGAAGCAAATGACCAAATGCCCAAGTGACAATATAACTATCTCCCTCGTAATACCCATCATTTCTTTTTCTAATTTTTAATGCATCAGCAATGTTTTTAGCTACGGAAGGTTTCTCTGCTATAATTACTGCCTTCAAAATGAATCCCTCCTAATTAATATAAATAATTAAAATTAAAAGATTGGCATTGCTTCTACAGCATCTGTCAATTCCTCATAAGAATTTTTCAAATATCTTGTTGTTGTGGAAATATGGCTATGACCCGCTAATCGCCGAACCTTCTCTATATCATTATTGGTTGCCTTTAACATCCATTTACAAAATGTATGCCTAAACATATGTGGTGTTAATTTTTTACCCGATGTACTGTAATTTTCAATCATGACCTGAATTCCACGAATTGAGAACTTTTCAGATCTTTGACTGTAAAAAGCATAAGGAGATTGGGTAACTAACTCTTTTTCCTTTGAAATCTTACTCCTGAATTGAAGCCATTCCAATACTTCATTATAAAGAAAATTTGACATTGGTATAGTTCTTACCTTAGTTCCCTTCCCAATTACCCGGATCTTTTTTAAATCTAAATCTATATCTGTGATCTTCAAATTTGATAATTCTTCCACACGTAACCCTGCATAAGTGAGAATATAAATAATAGCTCTATCTCTTCGATATTTTTCTTCAGGATTTACTCCTCTAGTCTTTACAGGATATTTCCTCATTCGTTTTAATAAATCCTCAAACTCTTTCTCTGTTAGCCACATAATCTTTTCATGTTCTTCATCTGCCATTTTTAAACCCTTAATATCGGTCATAGGGTTTACTTTAATATACTTTTCTCTTTCAGCCCAACTAAAATAACTCCTGAGAGTATTTAATCGACGATTTATAGTACTTACCGATAATGCTTTACCTTCTTTAGGATTTAACATATCTCTTATCCACTTTTTAATATCATTACTTATAACATAACTATCTGGATTTACTCCCATTTCTTGAAAGAAAATTTGTAAATCGTTGATATAGGATAGTACAGTATTCTGAGACTTCCCTTTATCAATTAAATAATTACGGTATTTATGTAGCATCTTCCCACCTCTTATATTATATGCTGAGTTAAGAATAAGCGAATTCAGAAAAAACAAGTACTTTCTCCCATATTATACGACGAGTTTAAAGGCAATATCAATAACAACTCAACACATAATGCATATTATGCGCTATATTAATTTAATTCTTGCAAACTAGTTTACAAATATGTCTGCACTTAAATTCTGTTAACTTTACCGCTACCTCACACACCAATTCCGTTGTCACTAGGTCCTAGGACAACTGAAGCGAAGCGTTCGAATCATTTTAATCGTTGATACCCCAGACTCCAGGTCCACGACCTGTACTACTATTCCCATTTAGAGTACCACCTATATAGACATTGCCTTCAAATAAACTCGCTAATCGTCTCCCCTTCCCCATACACCAACTCCGTAGTCAAATCTAAATGTTATTGTTAATGAGGTTATATGTAGTGCAAAAAAGGATAGATAAAGCTATTAAATTTCTGCTCTTATCTATCCTTCTATTTTCACTTATATAGTGTGACATAATTATAGCTAATAAGTCATTTCATTAAAATCTAAAAGCCATCCAACTGTATCTTTAAGGTTCAACTCACGTCGCCTATCGTTCATAATTATTGAATAACGAGTGTCGTTCCAAACACCTTGAACTGCTTACCAATATAAGAAGCAAATTCGATTGATGCAGCGCTAACGCTTCCAATTTGATTTCCAGAGCTAAAGTCATGACTTCCTTGAAGAGTTATATTTTCGGGAGGCTGCCCAGGTGCACCAATAAAGAAAAGTGTCAATGTCAGCATTGCCGTGTTCTGCGCCGTAGTTCCCTGATTCACAATGCGTTTTGTACTGGCATAATTCGCGATATGATTATTTCCCCTAAACACTTTACCGCCTTCAATTTGCCAACTCCCCCCAGCATCATTGACATTCTGCAGGGTGAGCCGGTTTAATATCAGGCTCATATTACGTGAATTGTGACCCAAGACTGCGGATCCACCTGTAGTAACCCCATAAACCGCGGCCACATTTTGGTCATTAGAATCACCAGCTCTTGGCCCTCGAGTTTCTCTAAAATAATTATGATGTTGTAATACTGGTGGTTTCCAACCATAATAATTGTAATTATATAGTAAAGACTGTCCATACATATCTAATAACTACCTCCATATCCTAATAGTCAGACATCCATAAAGTATGATATTTTTCCTATCCTGATTGGGTAGTTACCTAGTTTAAATAAAAATTGTGAGTGGTTTATAAGAAAACTAACCCCACCGTTAGCTTAAGTACATTTTTCCAAAGACTTATTCTTCAAATAAAATTCAAAAGGCACTGTTGCTAGTGCCTACTCTTTTCATATTCCTTAATGATTTTATAAAATGTATTTTTCTTTAATTCCATTTGTTTCATAATGTTGTGCTAGAGCTGCTAGAATCAACCGCCTGTATATGTCGGGCGTCCAAAACCAGCAATTTTCCACGAGTTAGTTCCGCTAATGGAACGCTTGCGACGTTGTACTTGTCCACCATCAGCGTTCGAACTACTTCCTGTATTACCCTCGATAGTTTGCACAGTATCACTATCAATAACTTTTTCTACCCATCCGATATGGCAAATGCGCCTGCCGTTATGAAAAAATGCATAATCCCCTTTCTGCGGGGTTGTGTGCCACGTGCCTTTGTTCTTAAAAAAGCTAGCGTGTGATGGAGTGTAAGCAAACTTACCGCATATATCCAAAGCCCCCACTTCATTTGCACACCATGCTTGAAACATATCACACCACGGATTACCGTCAAGCCCGTACCACTTTCCGTATTTTGTCTTGTTTGAATCAGCTGGTGATTCGGTTGTGCCAATTTCTGCTGCTAAAATCGCGCCGAGCGCTGAAATACTACATGCCATTACTCATTGCCTCCTTGATATTTAGGGGTTTGCTCAGGTTGTTCTTCAGGGTCTGCCTCAGATAGACCATTACCAGTATTTTCTAACAACTCTCGCTTGATAACGTCCTCATCACTAATTATTTCGTATTTTTCTTTGTTTGTATTTGCATCCCCTCCATGATATTCGGGGGTTTGCTCAGGTTGTTCTTTAGGATCTGCCTCAGATAGACCATTACCAGTATCTTCTAACAACCCTCGCTTGATAACGTCCTCATCACTAATTATTTCATATTCTTTTTTGTTTATATTTGCATCCCCTCCATGATATTCGGGGGTTTGCTCAGGTTGTTCTTTAGGGTCTGCCTCAGATAGACCATTACCAGTATCTTCTAACAACCCTCGCTTGATAACGTCCTCATCACTAATTATTTCGTATTCTTTTTTGTTTATATTTGTTTCTGTCGCTATGTCTGGATAGACTGGTGTCAGTTCCTTTGATGCTTCTGTTTGGTATTTTTGTATGTTTGCTGACCGTTGTCTTGTTGGTCTGTCAGGCAGAATGTTATTGGACAAGTAACGATGGAACATATATTCAAATAATGCAACACCAATAGCAGCGGTGAGCGGCATTATTAGCTCAACATCCCCGTATGTTAAGTTCTCACTCATCAACCAGATAACGACAAATGCCAAACCAAAATCAACAATGGTTGCTATGGCATTGTTTGTTCTAGGTAAAATCAATAAATCACCAATTAAATACGCTACCACACACAGAACAAGTGTTATAAGAAAGATGTTTCTAAATGCCATGTCAAAAAATAAACCGAGAATGATGGAAAAAAGGATAAAATTCGAAATAAATTTTATCGCAAAAACATTTACATGCTTCATCTGAATAACACCTCCTTTCTCCTATATTGTACTTAAGCTTATAAAATTTATTCAATCGTTATTATTCAGATTAGAATTTCAAATATTCTGTCCGTTAACTCTCATCAGTCATCCCCACTTTTTCCTATTTCACTTTGAATTGCGGACAATATTACTATGACGGTTCTGGTGCAAAAATACTTTCTAGAAACATAAATGGATGATACAAGAACAATCGACTCCTTATCTTAAATGTATTTTTTGATATTATATTTAAATATTTACTTTTTAGCTGATTGTATATAATGAAGTAATTGCCTATGCTTAGGTCATAAAAAAGTAAATGTATGATTTTTTATTCTTAGTTTACATAGGAACTTCCAATTGAGATTTAAAAATACAATGAACATGGTAATTTTCTTACATACAAAAACCCTAGTGATTACTAGTTTTTTGTATAATCAAATGTATATTTTTATTTCATTCCGAAAAAACGTCTATTTACTCCTATCTCCCAAGCAGGTTTCACTCCATAGGTAACAATATTTCCGTCGTTTTGAACAATTAGATATGTAGCATATCATCCTACAATAGTATTATTAGCCCATATCGCAATCAGACATCCACAGATAAGAAAATTTAAATCATAATAATTATTAGTGTCATTATCATAAAACATAGGCATTTATCTAATATATTTAATTTCTTGTACAATGTATGTAAATTTATATATTTTAGATACTTGTTGATTAAAATGAAATATATCTATAAGACGTGATTATTGATTTTTATTTCTATTAATTTGAATAAACATTTTTAGTTATTTTTTTAGTATCAGTGATGTTATTCTATGATTATTAAATATACTAAGACCTGCATTCATTTTTGGACAGATAATAAAGAGAACCTGTAATATATTCACAAGTTCTCTTTGTTAATATAGCTTAAATTTTTTAACCTAAATTTCATTTATAGTTTTTATTGTGTCATGCGTGTAAAATCGTATTTAATCAAGTAAAAAATGTTATATTCCTTTCTGATATGTATGCATATTTGGTATGACACCCGTATTTGCAATAGGCACTACACCCATATTTGTAACAGGCACTACACCCGTATTTACAACAGGCACTACACCCATATTTGCAACAGGCACTATACCCGTATTTGCAACAGGCACTACACCCATATTTGCAACAGGCACTACACCCATATTTGCAACAGGCACTACACCCGTATTTGCAACAGGCACTACACCCGTATTTGCAACAGGCACTACACCCGTATTTGTTGATTGTAGTAATGAATTTGTAGTAGGAATGGGTATATTTTGTAATACTGTAATGATTTGATCAAGTTTAGGCAGTCCATAACCCGTTCTAGAACTATCTAAATTATAAGGTGTACAAAGCGAACAGATCATATTAAACAGAGCTGCTACCCGTTGTGAGTTACGTGTTTGGTATTGAGTACGAAATAATGGGTGATGGGCAAGCAGAAGAGCTGCTAAACCTGTAATATGTGGAGCTGCCATTGAAGTTCCTGACATCGCATCAAACGCTCCACCTGGTACAGTAGAAATGATTTCTACTCCTGGTGCACAGACTGCAATTTCTGGTCCGAAACAAGTAAAAGTTGGTGAAAACATCTCATCAGTTGTTACCATTCCTTCTTTTACTGTTGTTGATTCCCAAGTGTTAGGATGAAGATTTTTTAAACTACCTATAGCTGCAACTGCAAGAGTTTGAGAAGAAGCAGCAGGATATTTTACTGCATCTCCTGAATTACCAGCAGCAACAATACAAGCTATACCTTTTTGTACAGCTATTTGCAAAGTTTCTTCGACAATTGGATTTATTTCAGAGTCTCCTCCTAAACTCATATTGATTACGTCTATTTGATGATTGATGCAGTAGTCAAGCGCTTTAATTAGACTGCTATATTGTCCGCCTGGGAAAACTTTAAGAATGTGGATTTCAGCTTTTGGTGCAAATCCACGCATCATTGTATTGTCTTCACTATGTGCAGCTATGATGCCAGCGCAATGGGTTCCATGTCCAATTGTATCTTGATTCCAATTATTTTCATTAGAGTTTTCAGTGAAGTCTTTTCCATACTGAATATGTTGAAGTAGTGGATGGGTGTTATCACAACCACTATCAATAATTGCAATTTTAATACCAGATCCATTAATTTCTTTTGGAAGTTTATCAAGTCCCATTAGACGCTGTCCCCAACCAAATTGAAATTGTTTTGGGAAATCAGGAACTGTATCAGTAAATGGGCGCATTTTAATAATATTGATTGTATTTTCGATAATTTTTGGATTTGGAAGGTAGAGATCCCAATAGCTATTTGTAACCATTACTGATAGTAAACGAGGAGGTGTATCACCTAATGTTACTATTTCAATCTCTACTTCCCCTTGTTCATTGGTAATTGCTTGATTTGGGAATGTATCACCTGTTAATTGAACTGTTACTTTGGAAAGCGGCTTGTCATCTTTTCCCAATATTTGAAATTTGAACTTTCTTGTTTTTGTTTCAGCTGTTGAAGAGAACTTCCTAATAGATGGAAATTCTTTTTCTGATTGGATACTGTCTCTATAGTGAAGTGGTTTATCTCTAGCAATCATCAAGTTTATTGGTAAAGTCTTTTTTAGAAGTTCAGCGCGATTAGGTTCAATTTTTGCTAATACAATATCAGTAGCCTGATTTGCTCCTACACCTAATGTTTGAATAGTTCCTTCACTACGTTTAATATGACCGATAACATCAATACCTAAAGCGGTTAAAGTTTGGTCCATTGAAGATGTGGACATGGGGTGAAATCCTGCCATTTGAACATTTAAGTTGTGGCGTGGTGCAATCATATATTTAGGGTGTTCAGATGTCTGTTCCGAATTCACTTCTGGTGTTAATAATATGTTAGGATTTATTATTTCCTCATTATTAGACATTATTTTCCGCCTCCTATATAACATTTGTAAAATAAAAAAATTTAGTTGATTCTAGAATAATTGAAGTGGTTTATCTGGTGAAATAAGGATGTTATTACCTAAAATAGATTGAATTGTTGCAATGGTAACATTAGTTGCACGGATTACTAATTTTGTTGGTGTTTCTGTACCGATGATTTGTATTATTTCAACGCCAGATTGTAATCGTAAAAAGTTAATCACTTCATTGATTATTTGACTAGCTATAAATGGATTACTTTCTTGTGCGGATATAATCCACTGTTTAGTACCATTATCCGAAGGAGATGCTGGTATCATATTTTTAAACCTCCTCAGTCACAATAACTATATTGTTCAAACATATTTTGTATCGGAGCTAACTTAATTTAGCCGCTCCGATACATAGATTGATTAATAAAAACTATATATTAGGTTAGAATCTTATAACTTAATCCCATTGGAGCTAATTGTGAACCAGCTTGTTATGGAATTAACGGTGCTGCAACACCTTCAATTGTACCAACATCACCACCCAGCGACTTGTGAAGGGGCACATACAATATTATTACCAAACAATCCCATTGGAGCTAATTGCGGACCAGCTTGGTATGGAATTAACGGTGCTGCAGCACCTCCAATTGTACTAACAGCACGACCAACATCACCACCGATAGCATTACCAGCGACTTGTGATGCGGCCCCTACAATATTACCAAATAATCCCATTGGAGCTAATTGCGGACCAGCTTGGTATGGAATTAACGGTGCTGCAGCACCTCCAATTGTACTAACAGCACGACCAACATCACCACCGATAGCATTACCAGCGACTTGTGATGCGGCCCC